>NZ_JAFIQY010000066.1 GCF_022271435.1 Streptomyces monomycini
CGGCTCGATTCTGGACCACAACTCATCGTCCACCAGCCACGGTCGAGCACTTCGCTTACTCACACCCCAGCAACTGACGCAGCCATCCGAAGGACACGGCTACTTACGTTGCGTTAGGAGCTCTTAGGGGATCCGACACGGGGTTGAGACTTCAGCGTCCGACACGAGCGGCGACATCCTGCAAATCGAGCTGCGTGACTGGATCGTGCCCGTCGACGGCGCCCGCTACTCCGGTGACAGGCACCTGGCCACCAACAGCAGCCTTCCCTCGCACGACGAGCACGCCGCGACGCAGGTCACTCATCGGGTGCTCGACTTCCTCGACCGCATCACATGGTCCGGCACCCTCGTGAATCCGAGGGCGCCGGGCACACACCAATCAGCGTGCTCCCAGCTCGGCCAACCCTTGAGGGGACCTGCACCCATCATGGCTCCGCTGTACTGCGATGCTCATCAGCCCGGAGACGACGGAGTCGGGGCGGAAACGCGGCGGCCCCGCCGGGCGCCTGCTGGCCGGCCCGGCGGGGCCCGGCGGCCTTTCTCAGATCCGGTCGGCGGCGATCAGCAGGTACTGGAAGCTGCCGTTGCGGTACGCGGTCAGAAAGGTTTCCTCAATGCCGGTGACCAGGTGGTCGGCCTGGGCGCGCAGTTCCCAGTACGGGAGGGTGGCCTCGGTGAGGTCCTCGACGTGCACGGGGACCAGCCGGTGGCGGGACATCGCGCGGAAGTACGCCGATCGCGGGTGGATGTCGCAGATGTAGTGGGCGTTGATGAGGGACACCTCGCGGGAGGCGCGCCCGTAGGCGTCGTTGTAGCAGCCGGTGATCACCACGTAGCGGCCGCCGCGCCGCAGCAGCCGGGCGTGCTCGGCGAACAGCAGGTCCAGCTCGACGTACATGGTCGACTCGTTGTTCCAGGACGCGGCGTACGCGCCGGTGGGAAAGCCCGTGTCGAGCATGTTGCGGTGGTGGTAGCGGACCTTGTCGTCGATACCGCGCTTGCGGGCCTGCTCGTTGGCGAAGTCGGCCTGCTTGGCGGAGATGGTGGCCCCGTCGCTGTGGCAGCCGTGTCGCAGGTGCGCGACCACGCTTCCGCCGCCGCGTCCGCAGCCGGCGTCGAAGACACGGTCGCCGGGTGTCAGGGCGCCGAGGTGGGAGGCCAGGAGTTCCGCCTGGGCGTGTTCGAGGCGGTGCAGTTCGCCGGTGAGGCGTTCGCGGCGCCGGACGGGGTCCGGTTCGTCCAGTACGGACCGGTCGGCCTCCCCGATGCCGTAGTGGTGGTGGTACAGGTCGTCGATCTTGCCGAGCTCCAGGTTGACCGGGTTCTCCTCGGCGTTCCAGTAGTCCGCGACGCGGGCCTGGTACGTGGACTGGGTCGGCATGAGCGGGCGTGCGGCGGGGGCGTGCGCAGTGGTCAACGGTGACTCCTTGCCGTGGTGCGCTGGATCGGTCTACCAGTAGTTGGGCAGGTGGTAGCGGTCGCTGTTGGTGGCGTGCCATTCGTGGTTGCCGGCCACCCAGTCGGACAGGCTCCGGGTGTAGCGCTCCACGAGGGGGGAGGCCGCGGCCAGCTCGGCCGCCTCCGTCTCGTACGCCTCCATGATCTGGTTGTGGATGTCGACGCTCTTGAGGTAGGCGGCCTTCAGGCCGCGCCGGTCGTTGGCGGCCACCACCTGGGGCAGGTTCAGGTGGTCCGGGTCGCTCGCCAGCTCCTTGGTGAAGGAGTACAGGTCGTTGACGACGGTGGTGGCGTTGCAGGCCAGGGCGGTGATCCGCTGGATCTCCGGACGGGCGTACACGGCCTCGGGCAGCTCGTAGCCGTCCACGGCGTCGACGATCGACAGGCAAGGGCGGAAGTTGTTGAACTGCCGCATGACCAGGTACTCCCAGACACGCGGCATGTGCCGTGCCTCCGCCCAGGACGCCTCGGCGAGATAGCCGAGGTGCAGGCGGCCCATGTCGTGGACGAACCGGTCGGTCTGGCTGGGGGTCGCCAGGGCCGCGTAGTCCTTCAGGGCCCAGTAGTACGAGCGCAGGGGCCCGTCGGCCTGCACTCCCTCGCGCCACTCCGCCTCCGTCTCCGGGGTGCCGTGGAACGGGTCCAGGGCCGACTGGGCGATGATCAGCCGGCCGCCCAGGCCGCGGCGCGCGCCGCCCTTGCCCTCGTCCTCCTCGCAGTAGCAGGTGTCGACGATGTTCTCGGCCAGCAGCAGTTTGCCCGCGGCGGTGAGGCGTTCGAGGTCGGCCGCGCGGGGATGTTGCAGGACGACGGCCCGGCCGAACTGGAAGCCGGTGAAGTCGCCGGTCCACTGCGCGGGGAACAGGTCCAGCCCGCGGGCCCAGTCCTCCAGCCTGCGGTCGATCTCCGCGGCCTTCTCCGGGTCGGCCGGGGCGGCCGGCCGGTACCTCAGCCCGGGGACGGCGCCGCCGCGCCGGGTCGGCCGGGTGCGGGCGAGGCTCGGCGGGCCGGGCATCCTGAACGCGGCGGTGGCGGTCGTACTGGATGTGCTCATGGTCCGTACTCCACTGGTCAGTCGGCGGTCCGGCCGAGCTGGACGTTCTCCAGGACACCGGCCGCGTCCGGCACGAGGACGGCCAGCGAGTAGTAGGCGGTGACGAGGTAGTTGATGACCGCGGCCTGGTCGATGCCCATGAAGCGGACGTTCAGGCCGGGCTGGTGCTCCTCGGGGAGACCCGTCTGGTGGAGACCGACGACGCCCTGGTCGGCCTCGCCGGTCCGCAGCGCGATGATGCTGCTGGTGTGTGACGCGCCGACGGGGATCTTGCCGCACGGAAAGATCGGGACGCCGCGCCAGGCCGGGACCTGGTGCCCGTCGACGTCCGCCGAGCCCGGAACCAGGCCGCGCTTGTTGCACTGCCGGAAGAAGGCGGCGATCGCCTTCGGGTGGGCCAGGAACAACCGGGTCTTACGGCGCATGGACAGCAGCTCGTCCATGTCGTCGGGGGTGGGCGGGCCGGTGTGGGTACTGATGCGCTGCCCGTAGTCGATGGTGTGCAGCAGTCCGAACTCCCGGTTGTTCACCAGCTCCCACTCCTGGCGCTCGCGGATCTCCTCCACCGTCAGCCGAAGTTGCTGCTGCGTCTGGTCCATCGGTTCGTTGTAGAGATCGGCGACGCGGGAGTGCACGCGCAGCACGCTCTGGGTCAGTGAGAGCTCGTACTCCCGCGGGGTGAGGTCGTAATCGACGTATCCGCCGAGCAGTGACGGTTCGCCGACGTGTCCCGCCCGCACCGGTACGTCCGCCTCGCCCCGGCGGTTCATCGGCCGCCGCTGCCGTTCCGCGTACGCGGTCAGATGCGCGGCCAGGGAGGGCGCGCGGTCGGTGAACTCCCGGAGCGCGTCCCAGGGCAGCGCCAGCAGGACGCCGGCGGTGTCCGCCCGGACCGACGTCGGCCACCGCGGGTCGGGGCGGCCGATCGCCTCGTCCCCGATCTGGTCGCCGTCCGTGACGACACCGACGACCTCCTCCTCGCCGTACTTGCCGGGTGCGTAGCGGGCGAACCGCCCGTGGACGACGAGGTACGCCTCGGAGACGGGCTGCCCCGCCTCGCAGAGGACCTGACCGGCCCGGACCTCGCGGACCCGGAAGCGTCCGGCGATCTCCTTGAGCACCTCGGTGTCGGAGTAACCGCGCAGGACGGGCAGCTCGGTGAGGGTCTGCGGGATCACCTTGATGTCGTCCGCGCCGTTGTGCTCGAACTGGACGCGGCCACGGCCGGTACGGAGCTGCAGGCGCCGGTTGACCCGGTAGGTGCCACCCTTGACGTCCACCCACGGCAGCATTTTCAGCAGCCATCGGGAGGTGATGGCCTGCATCTGGGGCCGGGTCTTGGTGGTGGTCGCCAGTTGGCGTGCGGCCTGGGTGCCGAGGCTGGTGAGCGCGCTGTCCGCGGACGGGTCGGGAGCGCTCTCTTCGGCTGCGGAACCGGGGACACGGTCGGGGACGCGGTCCGGTACGGGCACATTTCCTCCGGAGGTGAACAGGGGTGAGGGGAACGGCCGTTGGTGAACAAGAGGGCCGTGTGCGGCCATAAGCGAAACAGGTGGAAGTGTGCCGCCGGTACGGCGTGAAAGGGGGCGTCCTTGCGTCTGCGAGGCATAAACATCTGATGGTGGGACAAAGGGGCGCGTGGCGCTGGTGTGCGCCCCCTCCGGAGGGCTGGGAGCGGCTGGCGGGTGTCGCGGCGGTCAGCGGCCCCGGTGCTGAAGTCCGGGGCCGCGTACGGCGGTTGTCGCGGCCGTGGGTCAGTACTGGTGGCTCGGGAAGTCGAGGTATCCGGTGTCGCCGCCCGTGTACCACGTCTCCGGGTCGGCCTCGCGCAGCGGCAGCCCGGCACGGAAGCGTTCCACCAGGTCGGGGTTGGCGATGTAGGGACGGCCGTAACTGATCAGGTCCGCACCGAGGCCGAGCCAGTGTTCACCGCTCTCCTGGTCGCCCGGCCGCGGACCGATCTGCCCGCCCGGGTTGAGGATGAACGCGCTCGGCCACGCCTTGCGCAACGCGACGAGCAGCTCTTCCTCCGCCGTGGCCAGTAGGTGCACGTAAGCGAGGCCGAGCGGAGCCAGGGCGTCGAACAGGGCCCCGTACAGTCCCGGAACGTCCTCCTCGGCCATGTCCCAGACGGTCCCGCCGGGGGAGAGCCGGATGCCGACGCGGTCGGCGCCGATGGCGTCGGCGGCGGCCTCCGCGGCCTCGACGGCGAAACGGATGCGGCCGGCGACGGAACCGCCGTAGGCGTCGGTGCGCAGGTTCGCGTTCGAGGAGAGGAACTGCTGGATGAGGTAGCCGTTGGCCCCGTGCAGCTCGACGCCGTCGAAGCCGGCGTCGACCGCCCGCCGCGCGGCGTCCGCGAAGACGCGGACCTCGCCCCGGACTTCGGCCGTCGACAAGGCGCGGGGCACGGGAGCAGGACGCCGCCCCTTGGGGCCGGTGAACAGCTCGGACTTCAGGGCGACCGCGGACGGCGCCACAGGGTGGTACCCGACGACATCCGGATGTCCGACCCGGCCGCCGTGCATGAGCTGGGCGAAGATCCGGCCGCCGCTGGCGTGCACCGCTCGGGTCACCGGTTGCCAGGCGGCGACCTGCGCGTCGTTGTGCAGACCGGGCGTGTACGGGTTGGACTGGCCCTGCGCGCTCGGCTGCACACCTTCGCTGACGATCAGTCCGGCGGTCGCCCGCTGCGCGTAGTAGGCCGCCGCCGTACGGTTCGGTATGCCGTCGGCGGCGGCTCGGGCCCGTGTCATCGGGGCCATCACCAGACGGTTGGGCAGTCGGAGGCCGCCGAGCGGGAAACTGTCGAAGAAGCTGGTCACAGGGGTGTCCTTTGCTTTCGCAGTGAGTGGGGTGGGGCGTGCGTTCGCTACGCTAAAAGCTGACGTCGACGTCAGAGGCAAGCTGTGTGAGCCGGAACACTCAGGGGGCACGATGATGCGGATCGGTGAACTCGCCACCAGGGCGGGCGTGAGCGTGCGGGCTCTGCGCTATTACGAGGAGCAGGGACTGCTCACCTCGGAGCGCAGCGCCAGCGGTCAGCGGCTCTATCCGGAGGGTGCGGTCTTCCGCGTAGGGACGATCCAGGAGCTCTACGCCGCAGGGCTGTCCAGCAAGTCGATCCGGACGATGCTGCCGTGCGTCGACAACGGTCAGGTCACCCCGGAGCTGCTCGCCTGGTTCTCGGCCGAGCGGGAGAAGCTCGACCGGCGGATCGGAGACCTGGTGGGCACCCGGGACCGGCTCGACGCGATCATCGCCGCCTCCACCGAGTCGTGGCAGACCGGGGTTCCCTGCCGCTCCGAGTGAGCGCGCAGAGTGGGCTCGGCACCGGGGAGCGGGGTGCGGGCGGGCGTGTGGCGGGGGCGCGGCAACGACGACCGGCGACAAGCACGACGCACGGACGACGGCCGGTGCGGGGGAGTGAGGGCGCGCGGCGAAGGCCGGACTCCCGACGGCCGCCTCAGTCCTCCCGCTGCCGCCCACCCTCGTACGGCAGCAGGTCAGGACGCTTCGGCGCACGGCCGTCCCCGCTGGACCGGCCGGTCAGGCGCCGGCCGATCCACGGCACGAGGTGCTGCCGCGCGAAGCGCACGTCCGCGGTGCGCCGGGCCGCCCATCCCGGTGGGACGAAGGCGGGCAGCGGCGCGTCCCAGTCGGACTCGGCGGGCAGACCGAGCGCCTGCCAGACGGCCTCGGCCACCCGCTCGTGCCCCGCCCTGTTCAGGTGGAGCCGGTCCTCGGCCCACATCCGGGGGTCGGCCAGGGCGCGGGAGGAGAAGAGGTCCACCACGATCGCGTGGTGCTGCGCGGCCAGCGCGTCGATGTGCGCGAAGAGCTGTTCCATACGGGGCCGGAACCGCTCCAGGACCGGCCCCTGCCGGCCGGGGCTGCGCATCAGGACGAGCTGTCCGCAGTCCTTGGCCAGCCGTCCCGCGGCCTCCTCCAGGAGGGCGCAGACCCGGTCCACGTCGCACTTGGGCCGCAGTACGTCGTTCAGTCCGCCCACCAGCGTGACCAGGTCCGCGCCGGTCGCGGCCGCCGGACCGGTCTGCTCGTCGAGGATCTGCCCGATCAGCTTGCCGCGCACCGCGAGGTTGGCGTAGCGGAAGCCGGGGGTGCGGGCCGCGAGCCGGGCGGCCAGTAGATCCGCCCAGCCCCGGTACGAGCCGTCCGGCAGGGCGTCGGACATGCCCTCGGTGAAGCTGTCGCCCACCGCGACGAAACTGGTGTAGGTGGCATTGATCTCCATGGCGGAGGAATCCTACCTCCGGGACGCGCCCCCGGCCGGAGCGGCCTTCTCGGGCTGCTGCTGGAGCACCAGCTCGCGCAGCACGTCCTCCATCGTGACCAGGCCCGCCAGCCGTCCGTCGGTGCCGATGACCGCCGCCAGATGCGTACGGGAGGCACGCATCGCCGACAGGACGTCGTCGAGCGGTGTGCCGGCCCGTACCCGGGCGATCGGCCGCAGCGCGGAGAGCGGGAACGGAAGATCCCGCGGCGAGGCGTCCAGCGCGTCCTTGACGTGCAGATATCCCAGGATGCGCCGGGTGCTGTCGACGACCGGGAAGCGCGAGAAACCGGACGTCGCGGTCAGCTCCTCCACCCCTTCCGGCGTGATGCCCAGCCGGGCCGTGACGACCTTCTCCACGGGTACGACCACGTCGGCGACCGGGCGGCGGCCCAGCTCCAGGGCGTCCCGCAGGCGCTCCTTCGCCCGGTCGTCCAGCAGCCCCGCGGCCTGCGAGTCCTCGACCATCTTCGCGAGCTGGTCGTCCGAGAACGTCGCGGCCACCTCGTCCTTCGCCTCCACCCGCAGCAGCCGCAGCAGCGCGTTGGCGAACGTGTTGATCGCGAAGATCACCGGCCGCAGCGCGCGGGTCAGCGCGACCAGCGGCGGCCCCAGCAGCAGCGCGGTACGCACCGGCTCGGCCAGCGCGACATTCTTCGGCACCATCTCGCCGAAGAGCATGTGCAGATACGTCGCCACGGCCAGCGCAAGGACGAAGGAGACCGGGTGGACCAGGGCGTCCGGCATGCCGACCACGTCGAAGACCGGCTCCAGGAGGTGGGCGATGGCGGGCTCGGCGACAGCGCCGAGCACCAGGGTGCACAGGGTGATGCCCAGCTGCGCGGCCGCCATCACGCCGGAGACGTGCTGGAGCCCCCACAGGACCCGGTCCGCACGGCGGTCGCCGTCCTCGGCGTACGGCTCGATCTGGCTGCGGCGCACCGAGATCATGGCGAATTCGGCGCCCACGAAGAACGCGTTGACGACCAGCGTGAGCAGGCCGATGAACAACTGGAGCGCGGTCATCGGGTCTCCTCCCCGGTCTCGTCGTCGCTGTCCGGCAGCGGCGCGTGCAGCAGTACCAGCGCCGCGCGGTGGCCGGAGGCGTCCAGGACGTCCATCCGCCAGCCCGCGGCCTCCAGGCTGTCCCCGGCGGCCGGGATCCGGCCCAGTTCGGTGGCGATCAGGCCGGCCAGGGTCTCGTACGGGCCCTCCGGCAGCTTCAGGCCGATCTGTTCGAGCTGGTCGGTGCGGACCGCGCCGTCCGCCTCGTAGCGGGCGCGGCCGTCCGCGTCCTCGCCCGCCGGGGCCAGGTCCGGCGTCTCCATCGGGTCGTGCTCGTCGCGTACCTCGCCGACGACCTCCTCGACGATGTCCTCCAGCGTGACGACGCCCGCCGTACCGCCGTACTCGTCGATGACCACGGCCATCGTCTGCCGGCCGGACAGCCGGTCCAGGAGCCGGTCGACGGTCAGCGTCTCCGGTACGAGCAGCGGCTCGCGCAGCAGCTCGGCGACCGGGTGGCGCAGGCGCCGCTCGGCGGGGACGGCCAGGACGTCCTTGATGTGCGCGACGCCCACCACGGTGTCCAGGCTGCCGCGGTAGACGGGGAAGCGGGACAGGCCGGTGGCGCGCGTCGCGACGGCCACGTCCTCCGCCGTGGACTGCACGTCCAGGGCGGTGACCTGCACGCGCGGCGTCATCACGTTCTCGGCGGTCAGGTCGGCCAGGGCGAGGGTGCGGACGAACAGCTCGGCGGTGTCCGGCTCCAGGGCGCCCTCCTTGGCGGAGTGCCTGGCCAGCGCGACCAGCTCCTGCGGGCCGCGGGCGGAGGCCAGCTCCTCGGCGGGCTCCATGCCCATCCGGCGGATCATCCGGTTCGCGGTGTTGTTCAGATGCCCGATGAGCGGCTTGAAAGCGGCACTGAAGCCGCGCTGCGCGGTGGCGACCCGGCGGGCGACGGGCAGCGGACTGGAGATGGCCCAGTTCTTGGGGACCAGCTCGCCGATGACCATCAGGAGGACCGTGGAGACGGCCGTACCGAGGACCAGGGCCACGGAGTCACCGGCGGCGGGCGGCAGGCCGAGGGCGTCGAGCGGGCCGGCCAGCAGGGCGGCGATCGACGGTTTGGCGAGCATGCCGATGACCAGGCCGGTCACGGTGATGCCGAGCTGGGCGCCGGACAGCTGGAAGGTCAGGCCGCGGACGGCCGTGAGCGCGCTGTCCGCGCCCCGTTCGCCGCGCTCCGCGGCACGTTCGAGGTCGCTGCGCTCGACGGTCGTCAACGAGAACTCGGCCGCGACGAAGACGCCGCAGGCCAGGGTCAGGAGCAGGGCCACGGCCAGGAGGAGCAGCTCGGTCATCGGGTCACCTCCGTCCCATGATCGAACAGGACCGGGAGGTTCGCGCCTCGGGCGCGGACGGAACGACAACTGGGAGGCTCGCCCATGGCTGGACGCTCACTCCTTTCATTGGAAGACGGGGGAAGCATCCATGGTAAAGGATGAGCAAAACAGGTGGTGAGCCGTCGGGCGGCGGGTGCGGGGGAGCGGCGGGCCGGGCCGGGTCAGGCCCGTACCAGCGGTTTCACCCAGCGGCGCCAGTGGTCCTCGCGCCGGTAGCCGGCGGCCGACCACGCTCGCTGGGCCCGCTCGTTCGATTCCAGGACCATGGCGTCCCCACGCCGGCCCCGCACGGCCAGGAAGCGCCGCTCGGCCGCTTCGAGCAGCGCCGTCGCCACCCCCTGGCGGCGGTGCGAGGGCAGCACCGCGAGCCGGTACAGCGAACACCGCCAGCCGTCGTACCCGGCGATGACGGAGCCCACCAGGGCCCCGTCGGACTCCGCGAGGATCAGGGCCTGCGGGTCCCGGCCGATCAGCCGGGTCACCCCGTCCACGTCGTCCGTGATGGAGGTGCCCTCCGCGGCCGCGCGCCAGAAGGCGAGCACGGCCTGCGCGTCGTCCGGTACGGCCGTCCGTATCTGAAGATCGATCATGTGCGTGAGCCAAGCACGGAACGGCGGGGCGCCGCCATCGGCTTCCGGACTCCGAGACGGCGTGCCCGTACGGACCGGAGGCCGCGCGTCCGGGCCCGAACGGCGGGCCGCAGCCCGGCCGGCCGCGCTAACTTCCCTTGAGCATTTCGATCACCGGCGCGAACGCCTCCATGGAGGGGCTCAGCACGGTGATGTAGGAGAAGCCGTAGCGCTCACGGTGCTCACGGAGCTGTTCGGCCATCTGCGCGACCGTGCCGAACAGGAAGGTCGGGATGTCCAGGGCCTGTTCCTCGTCCACACCGAGGCCGTGCGCGGCGATCTCGCGTGCGGGGGTGCGCCGGTCGTCGGTGACCGTGACCCGCTGGACCAGGATGTTCAGTTCGGCCGGTGCCGGGCGGTCCGCGGCGGCCCGGCGGTAGACGGTGAGCGTGGCGTCGAGTTCGTCCGGCGTCAGGAGTGCGAGGGTGCCCTCCGGTTCGCCGGGCGCGGCCCGGCCGCCGGTGAAGGCCACGATGTCGGCGTGCCGGGCGGCGAGGCGCAGCATGCGCGGGCCGTTGCCACCGATCAGCAGGGGCGGCCGGGGCTGCTGGGCCGTCTTCGGCTCGTGCTCCGGGTCGCCCAGGAGCCGGTCCAACTCCTCGACCGTACGGGCGAGATGGTCCACCCGTTCGCCGGGGGTGCCCCAGGGCAGGCCCGCCTTGTCGTGCTCGGCGCGTACGTAGCCGGTGCCCAGGCCCAGTTCGAGCCTGCCGTCGGTGAGCAGATCGGTGGTGGCCACCTCGCGGGCGAGCAGGGCCGGGTTCCAGAAGCCCGCGTTGAGGACGAAGGTGCCCAGCCGCGGGCGCTCGGTGGCCTCGGCGGCGGCGACCAGCGCGGGAAACGGCGCGGGCCAGCTCAGGTGGTCCGGTACAAGCAGCACGTCGTACCCCAGGGCCTCGGCCCGGCGGCACTTCTGCCGCCAGGCGGGCCCGGTTTCGATGGTGAGCATGTTGACGCCGAAGCGGAACGGGCGTGGCATGGGTCCCCCTCGGGATGCGGGATGCGGGATGCGGGATGCGGGATGCGGGAAGCGGAATGTGGGTCGGTGCCGGTCGGCGGCGGGCGCGCCGGTCACTCATGGGCTATGGCGGCCAGTACGTCGAGCCGGGACGCGCGCAGCGCGGGCAGCAGGGCCGCCAGCAGCCCGACCAGGACCGATCCGACCACCACCGCGGCCACCGTGGCCCACGGCACCGCCAACGACGGCAGGCCCTCCAGCGCCAGCACCCGCTGCGTGGCGACTCCCCAGACCAGCCCGAGGCCGAGCCCGAGGACCGCGCCGAACAGGGCGATCACCACCGACTCCAGCCGGATCATCCGGCGCAGCTGCTTGCGCGACAGGCCGACGGCGCGCAGCAGCCCGATCTCACGGGTGCGCTCCACGACCGCCAGCGCCAGCGTGTTGACGACGCCCAGCACCGCGATGACGACGGCCAGCCCCAGCAGCCCGTACAGCAGGTTGAGCAGTCCCTGGATCTGACCACTGACCAGCTCCTTGTAGTCGGCCCGGTCGTGCACCTGGACCTGCGGGAACGGCTTGAGCGCCGACTCCAGGGCGGCCCGCAGCCGCGCCGGGTCGGTGCCGTCCGCGGCGTTCACGTACAGCACGGAATTCTGCCCGCCCGGCGCGTACTTCTCCAGGGTGGCCATGCCCATGAAGACACCGCCCCGGGTGCCGGGCCCGGAACCGGCGTTCTCGGTCAGCGCGCCGACCGTGAAACGGGCGGGCTTCCCCGACGGCAGCACCGCGTCCAGCCGGCTGCCCACCCGCAGGCCGTGTTCCCGCGCGAACTCCGCCTGGATGCCGACCCGCCCGGGCGCCAGCGCCGCCGCGGTGTTCCCCGCCGCGTACGTCACCTTCGCCACGGCGTCGAAGTCCCGGTCGAAGGCTCCGGCCACCGTCGTGACCGTCCGGCCGCCCGGCAGCAGCAGCTTCAGCGGGACGATCCGCTGGCGTACGACCGTGCCGGCCCCCGGGGCAGCGCGCACCCGGTCGGTGATCTCGTCGGAGAACGGCGCGAACGACGGGTTCTGCACGACGAAATCGGCGCCCAGCGTCCGGTCGATCTGCCGGGCGATCGAAGCGGCCGCCGACGCCCCGGCGACCGACAGCCCGGTCACCAGCGCCAGCCCCACCATCAGGGCCGCCGCCGTCGCCCCCGTACGGCGGGGATTGCGCAGCGCGTTGCGGCGGCTCATCCGTCCCACCGTGCCGAACACCGGCTCCAGGCCCCGCCCGAACAGGCGGATCACCGGGCGCACCAGCAGCGGCCCCGCGATCACCCCGGCCACCAGTGTCAGCAGGACCCCGAGCGCCAGCAGCGACCCGGCGACCGCCGTACGGTCACTCAGCGCGCACCCCGCCAGCGCGGCCGTGCCCGCCGCGCCCACCAGCGATCCGGCGGTGGCGCGCAGGCGCAACGGCCGCCCGGCACCGGGCAGTTCCAGGTCGGCGAGGGCGGCCATCGGGGAGATCCGGCCCGCCCGCAGCGCCGGGAGCAGCGCGGCGACGAAGGTCACGCCCACCCCGACGGCGTACGCGGCGACCACCGTCGGCCAGTTCAGCACCAGGTCGGCGGCGTCCAGCCGCAGCCCGAACCAGCCCATCGCGATGACCAGCAGCACCGCGAGGCCGACGCCCGCCGCCAGCCCGGCCGTGGCACCGAAGACGCCCAGCAGCAACGCCTCCAGCAGCACCGAACGGCGCACCTGGCGGCGGTCGGCGCCGAGCGCCCGCAGCAGGCCCAGCTCCCGGGTGCGCTGCGCGATCAGCATCGAGAAGGTGTTGACGATCAGGAAGACGCCGACCAGCACGGCGACCCCCGCGAAGCCCACCATCATGTACTTCAGCACGCTCAGGGCATCACCCAGCTGATCGGCCTGCGTCTTCCGCTGCTCGGCCCGCGTCCGGATGTCGTACGCGGCGGCGTCGGCCCCCAGCGCGGCGCGGATCCGGCGTTCGACCACGCTGTCCGGCACGCCGGGCGCGGCGTCCACGGACACCCCGGTCGCCTGGTCGGTGCTGCCCAGCAGGCCGCGCTGGGCAGCCCTGGTCTCCAGGAGGACCAGGGAGGAGCCCGGGTTGGTGGTGGTGAAGGCGGCGATGCCGACGATCCGTACGGGGAAAGTGCCCGGCGGGGCGATGACGTGCAGTGTGTCACCGATCCGCAGGCCTGCCCGGTCCGCGGTGTCCCGGTCGACCATCGCTTCGCCCGGACCGCGCGGCGGGCGGCCCTCGGTCACCCGTACCGGGCTGCGCTCGCCCGGGGCCCAGTTGGCGGCGATGGACGGCGCGTTCCGGGCCGGCCCCACCGGCCTGTTGCGGGCGTCGGTGACGGTGACCCGCTCCACCTGTACGTCGAGCTGCGCGTCCGCCACCCCCTGCACCCCGGCGACCCGGTTCCGCAGGGCGGCCGGCACGGTCGGGGTCGCGGCCGCGCCGATGCCGCCCGGTGCGTCGAAGTCCTGCCGCGGCGCGATCCGGACGTCCGAGGCGGTCGAGGCGAAGAGGCGGTCGAAGGTGGCGCCCGTGGTGTCCGAGAAGATCAGGCTGCCCACCACGAACGCCACCGAGAGCACCACGGCGAGGGCGGAGAGCAGCAGCCGGCCCTTGTGTGCGAAGAAGCTGCGGAGCGTGGCCCGTAACACGGCGGGTCAGCCGTTCGGGAGCGGGCCGGGGTCCGGGCCCGGGGCGGAGCCGGGGGGTGGTTCCGGGGTGGGGCCGGGGCCGGGGGGTGCGGACGGAGGCGGGGGCGGGGACGGATTCGGGCCCGCCGCGAAGACCTGCATCCGGGCCAGTACGGACTCCGCGGTGGGCCGCGTCATCTCGTCCACGATCCGGCCGTCCGCCAGGTAGAGCGCCAGGTCGGCGTGGGCCGCCGCGTTCGGGTCGTGGGTGACCATCACGACCGTCTGCCCGAGGCCGTCCACCGCCTCCCGCAGGGTCTGGAGCACCTCCAGGCCCGAACGGGAGTCCAGGTTGCCGGTCGGCTCGTCCGCGAAGATCAGCGCGGGGCGGGCGGCCAGCGCCCGGGCGCACGCCACCCGCTGCTGCTGCCCGCCGGAGAGCTGGGAGGGCCGGTGCCGCAGGCGGTCACCGAGCCGAAGCGTGCTGATCACCTCGCGCAGCCACTCCCGGTCCGGCTTGCGGCCCGCGATGTCCATGGGCAGGGTGATGTTCTCCTCGGCCGTCAGGGTGGGCAGCAGGTTGAACGACTGGAAGACGAAGCCGACCTGGTCCCTGCGCAGCCGGGTCAACTGCCGGTCGTCCAGGCCGGTGATCTCCCGGCCGCCCAGCCACACCCGGCCCGCGGACACCGTGTCCAGCCCCGCCAGGCAGTGCATCAGGGTGGACTTCCCCGAACCGGAGGGCCCCATCACCGCCGTGAACCGCCCCCGCCCGATCGACACGTCGACGCCGTCCAGCGCCACGACCTGGGCCTCGCCCGTCCCGTACGTCTTGACCAGCGCCACCGCCCGCGCGGCCGCCTCGCCGCCTGCCGCGGCGCTTTCCGCCGTACCCGGGACCGGTGTGGACACCTCAGCCTCCCGACGTCGGCCCCGTGCCTTACGGGGCGGCAACTCCCGCGTGGCCCACGACAGTAGGACAGCTTCCGTCGTCCTGGCATCCCCCTGAGGGCCCGCTTCCGGGCGCCGTTGCCCGGCCCGGGGCCGGCGGACGGCCCCGGTGGGCGGCGGACGGCCCGGTGGTCAGCGGAGGGACGGGGCGGCCGGTGCCGGACTGTGGAACTTCACCTCCGGGTTGTCCTTCGTGGGGCCCTGGAGGAGGCGTTGCGGCAGGTGCCGCAGGTGCTGGTCGAAGAACGCCGCCACGTAGCCACGGGTGAGGGCGACCGAGCGCTGTCCGGACAGCGGGGGCTGCGGGGCCGGGGATGCTGCTGTGGTGTTTGTGGTGTCTGTGGTGGGCGTGGTGAGGGCGTCGACGATGACGGGGGCGTCGCTGAAGGTGAGATGGTCGGCACCGGCCACGGTCAGCCAGCGCTTCCAGCCGTCCAGACGGCTCCAGGCGAGGTCCCAGGTCCGGTCCCGGCCGCCCGGCCGGTGCACCTCGTTGTCGGTACCGAGCATCAGGAAGGGGCGCGAGCCGAGACCGCCGGCGGGCACGGGGTCCTGGAACGCCCCGTCCATGTTGACGCCGGCCCGTATGCGGCTGTCGCGCGCCATGGCGGAGACGGCGCTCGCGCCGCCGAGCGAGTGCCCGGCCATGCCGATGCGCTTCTCGTCGATCAGGTGGGAGTAGCGCCAGGCGGGCTGGTGTCCGGTGAGCTGGTCCAGCACGAACGAGACGTCCTGACCCCGGCCGACGGTCGCGCGCCGGAAGCCGTCCTCGGTGCCGTACACCTGCTCACAGGCGGCGCAGGTCAGGATCCGGCCGCCGGGGAAGGCCGTGCCGGTGCTCTCGTAGGCGTGGTCGACCGTTGCGACGACGTAGCCCCGGGAGGCCAGGTCCTCCGCGAGGCTGGTGAGGGAGTAGCGGGGCGCGGAGAAGCCGGGCGAGACGACGAGCAGCGGGTACGTGCCGGGCGCGGGGCGGGCGTCCGTGCGGCTGTGTACGGCCATGGCGCTCAAGGCTTCGGGAGTCACCAAGTTTTCCCAGCCCTGGGCCTTGATCAGGTGCCGGCTCTCCTCGACGGTGGCGTACCGCACGGACGTGCCCGTGCCACGGCGCGCCGGGTAGTAGAGGCCGACCATCAGTTCGCGGGACGTCGCCGTGGGGACCCAGGGGTCGCGGCGGCTGTGGTCGGCGAGCGGCAGGGTGGACCGGCCGACCGCGTACGGCCCGGTGGGGGCGGGCAGGCGCAGCCGCGCGGCGGCCTTCGGGTCCGTGGCGTCCCGGCGGTCCATGGTGTCCCGGCGGTCCATGGTGTCCCGGCGGTCCGTGGTGTCCCGGCGGTCCGTGACGGACGAGGACGCGGCCCGGGACGTGTCCGCTGCCGCGGCGAGCGGCTGGGGGAGCAGGGGAAGACCGAGTGACAGGGACAGGGCGGCGACTCCGACCGCCCGGAAAAGTCTGATCATGAGCCAGACGTTAGGGCGGGGCACACCTGCGGCGCGTCAGCCTCAAGTCTGGTCGTCAGCCGCCGTCGTCATCCTGCCGGACCTCCTCGGCCCGTCGTGCCACGCCCAGCACCGTCCACGGCAGGGCGGGGCCAGGGCCCAGGATGCGGCTACGGCGGCAGGTGCTGATGGTGAAGCCGGCGGTGCGCAGTTCGGCCAGCGGGTCGCGGGCCAGGTGGCAGTTGCCCATCAGCAGGGGCCACACCGTACGGTCCAGCGCGCGCTGCACGGTGGCGGGGCCGTGGCGCAGGGAGCGTCCGTGTTCGAAGAAGCGCAGTTCGCCGCCCGGCCGCAGCACCCGCCGCAGTTCCGACAGGGAGCGCTGGACGTCCCGTACCGAGCAGAGCACCAGCGACACCACCGCCGCGTCGAAAGCTTCGCTCTTGACCGGCAGGGCTTCCGCGGTGGCCGGGACGACGTCCACCGGAATGCCGGCCCGGGCCGCCTCGGTCAGGGCCCGTTGCCGCAGGGTGCGTTCGGGTTCGACGGCCACCACCTCCGCGACGGTACGGGGGTAGTGGGCGAAGTTCGCGCCCGTACCGGCACCGATCTCGATCACCCGGCCCGAGAGTCCGGCCAGCAGGTCGTGCCGCAGAGCCGTGAGCCCGGTGCGGTGGTCTGCGATCCGCGCGTACCACCGGGCGAAGACCGGATGGTGCACGACTCCTCGTTCGACCCTCGTGCGCTGCGACATGGCCGGATCCCTTCGCCGTACGACGTCCGCCGGTTCGAGTGTCCGCCGTGCCGCGCCGGGACACCACTGTCAAAGCGCGGCGGTACCGCCCAGGGCGGGGGCCAGCCAGCCCGGAGCCTGTGCGCGGAATTCCTCCGGCGGCAGACTCCCGGCGCCCTTCGGCACGCGCCCCAGCAGCGGAGCGCCGGCCGCCTGGGGAAAGTCGCCGAGGTTGCAGCGGGCGGCGAGACCGGGGGCCGCGGGCCAACTGCCCACCACCACTCCGGGGGAGTCGATCCCGTAGGTGCGCAGGGCCAGTGCGGTGAGCGCCACCGCGTTGAGCGCCCCCAGGCCCGCCTGGGCCACCACCAGTACGGGCGCTCCGGCCAGGCGTGCCGCGTCGGCGAGGGTCGCGCCCTGCTCGTCGAACCGTACGAGCAGGCCGCCCGCGCCCTCGACCAGGACGAGGTCGTGCGAGGCCGCCAGTTTGGCCGCCTTCTCCGCGATCTCCTCGGGCCGTACGGGCGGCAGGCCGGCGCGGCGTGCGGCGGTCTCGGGCGCCAGCGGCTCGGGATAGCGGGCCAGTTCGGCGGTGGTGACCCGGGGGCCCGCGAGCCGGACGACCTCCGCCGCGTCACCCGGTTCGTCGGCGGTGACTCCGGTCTGCGCCGGTTTGAGCACCGCGACGGACCGGCCCTGGGCGAGCGCCGTCGCGGCGAGGGCGGCCGTGGTCACGGTCTTGCCGATCTCTGTGCAGGTTCCGGTCACGAACAGCACCGACACGTCGGGTTCTCCTGTCGTCGAGCAGGGTCGGCACCGTGGGGGCTCCGCGTGCGAAGCCCCCACGGCCTGATGGGTACGGGGCCGAGCCGGGCCTTCTCAGCCCTCGCGCGCCACCGCGCGCATCGCGGCGCAGACGCGCGCCACGTCCTCGTCCCCGGTGATGTACGGCGGCATCGCGTACACGAGGTCGCGGAACGGGCGCAGCCACACGCCTTCCCGTGCGGCCGCGCGCGTGGCGGCCGCCATGTCCACCTGGTGATCGAGCTGGAGGACACCGATGGCGCCCAGGACCCGTACGTCCCGTACACCCTTGTCGGCGGCGGCGTCGGCGAGGCCGTCCCGCAGGCCGGTCTCGATCCGCTTGACCTCCCGTGCCCAGTCCTGGGACAGCAGCAGGTCGAGCGAGGCGTTGGCGACCGCGGCGGCCAGCGGGTTGCCCATGAAGGTCGGCCCGTGCGCGAGCACCGGTACCTCGCCCCGGGAGATCCCGTCCGCCACGGCGGACGTGCACAAGGTCGCCGCCATGGTCAGGTAGCCGCCGGTCAGGGCCTTGCCGACGCACATCACGTCCGGTGTGACGCCCGCGTGCCCGGCGGCGAACAGCGATCCCGTACGGCCGAAGCCGGTGGCGATCTCGTCGAAGACCAGCAGGACGTCGTGCTCGTCGCACGCCTCGCGGAGCACCCGCAGGTAGGCGGGGGAGTGGAAGACCATGCCGCCCGCCCCCTGGACCACCGGCTCCACGACGACCGCCGCCAGTTCGCCGGCGTGCCGTGCGACCAGCTCGCGCAGGTGCGCCGCGTACGCGGGGTCCGGCGGGGCGTCGAACCCCGGAGGCGGCGCGTCCGCGAACAGCTGCCGGGGCAGCGCGCCCTGCCAGAGGTCGTGCATCCCGCCGTCCGGGTCGCACACCGACATCGGCTGCCAGGTGTCGCCGTGGTAGCCGCCGCGCCAGGTCATCAGCCGCTGTTTGCGCGGCTTTCCGACCGAGCGCCAGTACTGGAGGCACATCTTCACGGCGACCTCGACCGACACCGAGCCGGAGTCGGCGAGGAAGACGTGTTCCAGCCCGTCCGGAGTGATCTCCGCCAGCCGGGCGGCGAGCCGGACGGCCGGCTCGTGGGTGAGCCCGCCGAACATCACATGGCTCATCCGGTCCACCTGGCCGCGGACGGCCTCGTTGAGCACCGGGTGGTTGTACCCATGCACCGCCGACCACCAGGACGACATTCCGTCGACCAATTCGGTCCGGCCTTCGACGGGTTCGGTCATCCGCAGTCGTACGCCGGATGCCGACGCGACGACCAGCGGAGCGTCCCGGCCGGGCATCGGGCCGTACGGGTGCCAGACGTGCTGCCGGTCGAGGGCCAGCAGTTCGGGGACGGAGAGCTGCGCGGCCTCAGGCATTCGGCGGCAGCTCCGTACCGGCGCCGCGACGGCGTACGGAGACCAGGTCCGTACGGGCCTCTCCGGCCGGGGTGGCGGGAGCGGTGACCGGCGCCTCTTCGGCCCGTGCCTCATCGGCCGGCGCCGGGACCGTCCCGGCGCCCGCCCCGGCCCGCACGGCCGGTTCCGCCGCGGCGTCCCCGTCCCCGCACGGCCCGCAGCCGCCCCCTCCATGACCACCGCAGCCGCCGCCCGCGAGCGCGTCCGCGCGGTGCTCCGGCAGGGTGGAGGTGTCCGTGCCCTCCACCTCGAAGCCCGCGTCGGCGATCATCGCCAGGTCGTCCTTGCCCGCCTGGCCCTCGCTGGTCAGGTAGTCGCCGAGGAAGATGGAGTTGGCCAGGTGCAGCGCCAGCGGCTGCATCGACCGCAGATGCACCTCACGTCCGCCGGCCAGCCGTACCTCCACGTCCGGGCAGACGAAGCGGACCATCGCCAGGATGCGCAGCGCGCGCTGGGGCGTGAGGTTCCACTCCTTGGCCAGCGGGGTGCCCTCGAAGGGGATCAGGAAGTTCACCGGCACCGAGTCGGGGTCCAGCGCGCGCAGCGCGAAGACCACGTCGACCAGGTCAGCGTCGCTCTCGCCCATGCCCGCGATCAGGCCCGAGCAGGCGGACAGGCCCGCCGCCTGCGCCTGGTGGACCGTTGCGACCCGGTCGGCGTAGGTGTGGGTGGTGGTGATGTCCCCGTAGGTGGCCTCGGAGGTGTTGAGGTTGTGGTTGTAGGCATCCGCGCCCGCCGCCCGCAGCCGATCCGCCTGGCCGTCCGAGAGCAGGCCCAGGCACGCGCACACCTCGACGCCCTCGTTCTGCTCCTTGATGGCGGCGATGGTCTGCGACACCCGGTCCACGTCCCGGTCCGTCGGGCCGCGGCCGCTGGCCACGATGCAGACCCGCTTGGCGCCGCCGGCCACCCCGGCCGCGGCCGCCTCGGACGCCTGTTCAGGCTTGAGCCAGGTGTACTTGAGGATCTCGGCCTTGGAGCCGAGCCGCTGGGAACAGTACGAGCAGTCCTCGGGGCACAGCCCCGACTTCAGGTTGACCAGATAGTTCAGCTTCACCCGCCGCCCGAACCACCGGCGGCGTACCTTTCCGGCCGCGGCCACCACGTCGAGCAGGTCGTCGTCGGGCGTCGCCAGTACGGCGAGCGCCTCTTCGCGGGTCGGCAGTTCGCGCCGCAGTCCCTTGTCCACCAGCGTTGTGAGCAGATCCATGGCGACGATCCTGGCGTACGCCCACGGCCCGCGACCATGGAGGAACCCAACAAGGGCGTCGATTCGGGGTGTGTGCATGGCCACACCGTAGGACGGTGTAACGACCGCTAACGTCTATAGACAGCCCACAAACGCGAAGGAAGCTGATGCATCAGGACGACCCCGTGCCGCCCCTGTTCCGCGACGTGCCGGCGCCGCCTCACGACGGGCCCGCCGGGACGCCCGCACCGGGCCGCGGCACCGGGCCCGGTGCCGACGCGCGCACCGCCGCTTTCGGCTGGATCGATGCGGCCCGCGAACAGCGCCGCCGGGCGGGGCTCGTCCGTACGCTGCGGCCCCGGCCCGTCGAGTCGCCGCTGCTGGACCTGGCGAGCAACGACTACCTCGGCCTGGCCCGGCACCCCGAGGTCACCCGCGGCGCCGCGCAGGCCGCGCACCGCTGGGGCGCCGGCGCCACCGGCTCCCGGCTGGTGTCCGGCAGCACCGAGCTGCACGCCTGCCTGGAGGCCGAACTCGCCGATTTCTGCGGCTTCGAGGCCGCCCTGGTGCTGTCCTCCGGCTACGCGGCCAACCTCGCCGCCGTCACCGCGCTCGGCGGCCCGGGCGCCCTGATCGTCTCCGACGCGGGCAACCACGCGTCGCTCATCGACGGCTGCCGGCTCGCCCGGGCCAGGACCGTCGTGGTCCCGCACGCCGAACCGGACGCGGTACGCAAGTCCCTGGACGGCCACGCCGGTCCGGCGCTCGCCGTCACCGACTCCGTCTTCTCCGTGGACGGTGACGCCGCGCCGCTGCGGTCCCTCGCCGACGCCTGCCGCGCGCACGGCGCGGCCCTGCTCGTCGACGACGCGCACGGCCTGGGCGTCCTCGGCGACGGAGGGCGGGGCGCGGTGCACGCGGCCGGGCTGGCCGGGGACCCGGACGTGGTCGCCACCGCCACCTTGTCGAAGTCGCTCGGCAGCCAGGGAGGCGTGGTCCTCGGCCCGGCCCGGGTGATCGAGCACCTGGTCAACACCGCACGGACGTTCATCTTCGACACCGGCCTCGCCCCCGCGGCGGCCGGCGGCGCCCGTACGGCGCTGCGTCTGCTGCGGCGCGAGCCGGAACGCGCCACCCAGGTCCGCGCGGTGGCGGCGGAACTGCACCAGCGGCTCGGCGCCGCGGGGCTGGCGGTCGTCCGCCCGGACGCCGCGGTGGTGTCCGTACGGGCGCCCTCGCCGGAACAGGCCGTCCGGTGGGCAGCGGACTGCCGGGAGGCGGGCCTCGTGGTCGGCTGCTTCCGGCCGCCGTCCGTGCCCGACGGCATCTCCCGGCTGCGCCTGACCGCCCGCGCCGACCTGTCGCCCCGGCAGGCGAGGGAAGCGGTCCGGACCGTCGTACGGACGGCGCCGGTCACCGGTTAGAACCGGTCACCCGAGGGCCGGCTCACCCGATCTTCGCGAAGCGGCTGTCGGCCAGTCCGTCGACGAAGGAGCTCCAGGCCGCCGTGGTGAACAGCAGCGCCGGCCCCGCGGTGTTCTTGGAGTCGCGCACCGCGAGCAGGCCGGAGCCGATACGGGCCGTCTCGACGCAGTTGTTCATCGCGGTGCTGCGGCTGCTGCGCCGCCACCGCACGCCGTGCGGCACGGTGCGGACCGGGTCGTGCCTGGGCGCACGTGACATGGTGCCTCCTCAGACGCCGGAGCCGGCCCATGAGGCATCGGCGATCCGGGCGATGAATCGCGTTGACTTGTCGCACGAGAGGGCGCGCCCCCGCAGCTTGTCGAACGCATCGCTGTACGCCCTGAGGTCTGTTTTCTGTTCCAAGTAGAGGCTACTCGTCAAATGGTCGAGAACAACCACATCCAAGTCAGAAGTGAGCGGAAATGAGAAGATAACGAAAGGGCCGGTGATGCCGATGTGCACACCGGATGCGAAAGGCAGTACCTGGAGTCGCACATGCGGCAATTGCCCCACGTCCAGAAGGTGCCGCAGCTGCGCGGCCATCACCCCGGGCGGACCGACCTCCCGGCGCAGCACCGCCTCGTCCAGCACCGCGCACAGCTCCAGCGGCCGCTCGCCCCGCAGCACCTCCTGACGGGCGACACGCACCTCCACCAGCTCCTCGACCTGCTTCACCGGCAGGTCCGACAGCGTGGCGCGGGTCACCGCCCGCGCATAGTCCGGCGTCTGCAGCAGGCCCGGCACCACCGTCGTCTCCAGCGTGCGCGCCCGGGACGCCCCGTACTCCAGACTGATGAAGTCCCGGTACTCCGGCGGCAGCAGGTCACGGTAGGTGTGCCACCAGCCGTGCCGCTCGCCGCCACCGCCGTCGTCCCGCACCCCGCCCCCGCACAGCGCCGCCAGCAGCGCGCGCAGTTCCTTGTCCCGTACGCCGTAGGCGTCCAGCAGCAGTTCGACATCGGCCGGCCGGACGCCGCTGCGCCCGGTCTCGATACGGCTGACCTTGGACTGGTGCCAGCCGACCAGGCGGGCCGCCTCACCGCTGGTGAATCCGGCCAGTGTCCGCTGCCGCCGCAATTCGGCGCCCAGCTTGCGGCGGCGCACCGCGGGCCCGTACTGCATACCGCTCCCTCCGTACTTCTCCACGGGTGCGCCGCGGGCGCGCCCGCCCCCTGATGGCCGGTTCCGATCCGACAGTGTGCCGCGCAAATACGGTCTCGCGTAGCAGAGTTCACCGCTTCGGGCGACAGATATATGCACTTCTTGGCGGATGACGCGCCACCACCGCGGCATGAGTGGCAGGCTGGCACACAGCAGCAGTCCGAGGCCGGAGCCGAAGGGACCGGCAAAGGCCCGGGAGGCCGCACGCGATGGCGGCTTCCTTCGGCGGCGGGCCGGAGTCGAGCCTCGGTGGGAAAGGGACGGCGTCGCGATGGCAGACCACCAGGAATCCTCACTCACTCTGCCCAGCGCACCGGTATCGGTGGCGGAGGCCCGCAGGTACGTCATGGACGTCCTGGCCGAATGGGGGTTGCCGGACGGGACGGAGACGGCCGACACCGTACGGCTGATCGTCTCCGAACTGTCCACCAATGCCGTGCAGCACACGTTCGGGCAGTCACCGGCGTTCACCGTCGACGTCCGGCTGGACCGCGACGAGCGGCTGTGGATCGGCGTCACCGACGATCATCCGCGCTGGCCGAAGCGGCTGCCGGCCGCCGTGCAGCAGGACAACGGCCGGGGCATGGTGATCGTCCGCTTCCTCGCCGCCGAGTCCGGCGGGCAGGTGACGGTCGAGCCCACCGCGGCCGGGGGCAAGACCGTCTGGATCACTCTGCCGTGGCGGCTGTTCCTGCCGTAGCGGCGGGTGCCGGGCGGTTCCGGGCGGTTCCGGGCGGGTTCCTCAGGGTCTGGTGAGAAAGCGCGGTCTGCGACGGCGGCCCGTACTGCAGGCGCAGCCCACGCCCTCGTCCCGCACCTGCCGGTAGGTGGGGCTGGTCGCCCGGCCGCAACGGGAACAGTGGCACGGCCACGGCTCGTAGGCACCGGGACAGGGGCCCAGCGGGATCAGCCCGGCGGCGTGCATCACCCGTTCGGCGACGGTCGCCGGGCCGGGGGCATTCGGCGGCGACGGAGGCTGGAGCGGGGCGTTGGGTGAGGGCTGGAGCGGGGGCCGGTGCGGGGGCGGCGGGGCGGCCGGGGGTACGGAGGCAGCGGGGTTCGTGGGCGGGGCCGGTGCCACGGGGGGCGCGGGAACGGCGGGGTTCGTGAGAGGTACCGATACTGCGGGCGTGGGGGTGGCCGGCCCCAAGGGAGCCGCCGGGTCCACGGGAGCCGCCGGACTCCCGCCCGGCCCGGTGCCGAGGTCGCCCGGGTGCCACTGATGCAGGCAGGAGGCGCACCACCACAGCAGTTCACCGGCGCCGTAGACACCCTCGTCCTCCCACAGCACGTCCGTGCTGCCACAGGCCGGGCAGGGAGTGGCGGGGGAGCGGCGGCGCAGAAGTCCGCGCAGATTCACGAAACGGTCCTGGGATGCGGGTACTGGGGCAGGTGCCTGTGCATGGGTCTCCTCACGTGCTGAGGAGACTCCATCGGTTCTCCGCCGTCAAAGCAAGGACGACCAGGTCACAAAAGATTTCGACGGCGCGGCCCCCGGGCCCCGGGTGTTCAGGAGGACGAGTCGCGGGCCGACGGTTTGATGTGCCCGTTCCGACGGCCCAGTACGCGGGGCAGCAGCGCCCACAGGCCGCCGCACGTCACCAGCGTCACCGAACCCGCCACCACCCCCGCCCCGCGCCCCAGCACGACGTCTACGACGAGGAGTACGGCACCGGCGAGCGCCAGCGCGAGGACCGCCATCCCGGCCGCCGTCAGCCGCGCGGAGACCTCCACGATCAGGCCTTTCGCGCGCCGCCGGAACAGCACCCGGTGCACCGCGGCAGGCGCGGTGAGCAGCAGCGTCGCCAGTACGGCCAGCAGCAACGTGCCTACGTAGAACCCGCGTTGCGTGGCGTCCAGGGACACGAAACGCGGGGTGAACGCCAGGGTGAGCAGGAAGGCGAACAGGATCTGCACACCGGTCTGCAGGACACGCAGCTCCTGGAGCAGTTCACCGAAGTTGCGGTCGTAGCGTTCCAGGGGCGTCTCGTTGCGGTCCGGGCACACGGTGAACCGGGCGGAACCGGGCGGCCGGTGCGGCTCGGACGATGTGCTCACTTCCGGCGGTTCGGAGCGTCCGGGTACTTCGTTCCGGTGGTCGTCGGTGAGGGGGGCCATTGCGTGCGGGTATCCACCGACGCGTTGATCACTCCTGACGCGCACGGGTGTGCGGGAGTTCGCACCCGCGTGCGCGCCCGCGCCCGGACGGTGCGGGGCTCGTCGCCGCGCGGAGCCCCGCACGCGCGCGCCTGGCGGGCCGGGCCCGCGCGGTCAGCGCACCCGCCCGTACGAGACGCTGCGCGACCAGATGCGCTCCAGCCGCACCACGGTGCCGGGCTTGGGGGCGTGCCAGATCTTGCCCTTCCCCGCGTAGATGCCCACGTGGTAGATACCGCGGCGGGAGTGGAAGAAGACCAGGTCGCCGGCGCGTCGCGAGGACGCCGACAGGTGCCGGGTGCGGTTGTACTGGGCCGCCGCGGTGCGCGGCAGCCGCTTCCCGGCCCGCTTGAACGAGTACAGCGTCAGTCCCGAGCAGTCGAAACGGTGTGGCCCGCTGGCTCCGTACTTGTAGGGCGCTCCCTTTTTGGAAGCGGCGACCCGCAGTGCCGAGGCCGAGGTGGACGCGGCTGCCGCGTCCTCGGTGGCCCCTGGTACGACCAGTGTCCCGCCGACCGTGGCGAGGGCGATGAAGGAGATCACTCCGGCCCGCGCCAGCAGAGGGGAAGTGGTGGTACGCGCAGTCATGCGCAACCCTTCGTCAGCCGCCTGCGAAGGAGTGCCTGTCGGGTTCGGGCAGGCGAAGATGCCCGGTCGCGGTGGCGACTTCACCCCAAGGGGCCGTCCGGCCGTGGTGGCCGGTGGTCCCGTCGTGCTCGGGTCCTCCGCTCCTGCCGGTCCAGTCGCATCGACCAGACATCCGGTACGGCGGCAGGATTGGGCGTCCGCCCGGACCGCCCCACCGCTGTGGCGGGGGCTTGTCGTCGAAGCGATCGTTGCGCACCTCGCGCCCGGATTCCGAGCAGAAACGGCTGTATGTGAGGTTGGTCACGTCTGCGCCGTTCGGGTGGACGGGCGGCGTTCCGTGGGAGTCACGCGACGGGTGAGGAGCCGCGTACCAGCCCCGGAACGTCACGTTCCGGGCAACACGTACGTACGTCGCGCAAGCGGTGTGACGCGGTATGCGGCCCCGCGGCTACGCCGTTCGGGCGAGCCCGATCGGGCTTCGTGTCGCCAAACGGGTGGGTCCTTGCGGTGCGCCGGCGCCTTCGGGGCGACCTGCCTTCCCTGTCCGGCGTGTGCCGCGTGGGTCGGGTGAGGCTCAGGTGAGCCAGAGGTGCGAAGGACGGGCACTCGCGCCCCCGGCCGGGCGGGGGCGCGGCGCGTCAAGCTCGCGGCGGCGGTACGGAGATCAGCCGGGCGCGGCGCTCACCGTCCAGCACGCGCAGGGCCTGCGCCAGCGTTCCCGCGTGCAGCTCGCTCTCGCCCCGGGCGTGCATCAGCGCCAGCGCGTCCCGGAGCGCGGTGGTCTTGCCGACCAGGGCCTGTGCGGCGCGGAGGCCGCCGTACGTGTCCGTGCCGCGGGCGGGGTTGATGCGGCCCAGCAGGTCCAGGACCGCCAGGTAGCTGTCGATGACCTCGCCCTCGGCGCGCGTCAGCGCGGGCAGCGGCGGCAGTTCGGGCGGCCACATTCCGGGCTCACCTCGCGCCGGGCGTCGCGGGGCGCTGCTTGCGGCTGCGGGTGAGCCCGTCGACGAGGCCGTACTCCACGGCGGCCTCGGCGCTGAAGACCTTCTCGCGTTCGAGGTCTTCGGTGATCCGCTCGGGGGGCTGGCCGGTGTGCCGGACGAGCAGTTCCTCCAGCAGCGCCCGGATGCGCAGCAGTTCGTCCGCCTGGATCCGGAGGTCGTCGGCCTGCCCCTGCACCGGCTCGTCGAACGCGGGCTGGTGGACGAGGACACGGGCGCCCGGCAGGGCGAGCCGCTTGCCGGGCGCGCCGGCCGCCAGCAGTACCGCGGCGACGGAGGCGGCCTGGCCCAGGCAGACCGTCTCGATGTCGCAGCCGACGAACTGCATCGTGTCGTAGATCGCGGACATCGCGGTGAACGAGCCGCCGGGGGAGTTGATGTAGAGCGAGATGTCCCGGTCGGGTGCGTCGTAGTCCAGGTGCATGAGCTGGGCGATCACGTCGTTGGCCGCGGCGTCGTCCACCGGGGTGCCCAGGAAGACGATCCGCTCGCCGAGCAGCTTGGAGTACGGGTCCATGGTCCGGGCCCCGTAGGAGGTGCGTTCGGTGAACTCCGGAAGGACGTGCCGGGCCTGGGGGCCGTTCATGGGGAGCTCCTCTTTCCTGAGCGTCTGTAAAAAATGTACAGGACGTACGTAGGGCTAGATGGGAGCACGTTCTGTCGGGCGAAAGCAATGCCTTCGGCGGGTGCGGAGGGGGCCGCTCGCTGAGAGCGAAAACCCCATGGGAAGTCAGGTGAGCCTGTGGGCGGGCAACATGACGGGCCGTAAGGCCCGGGTTCCGGAGAACGGCCGAGGGGGCGTGCTGCCGGTGCAGCGTTCCGGCCGAAGTCCCCCGCTCGTTCCGGCACCGGCCCGGCGTGCGGCGTGCCGGACCTCCTCCACCGCCCCACGCGTCCGCTGCGGCAGTCCCGTCGGGCAGCACGAGGCGACACCCGGCGCGTGGGTCCCTGGCCAAAGGGCCCCTTGTGGAATCCGTTCGTGCGGAAACCGCCGTTCCGCCCCGGACCGCCCGGGTACCCGCCGGGCGGACCCGAGCTCCTCGGGCCGAATCGAGTCCAGGAGGACGCGATGGCTACCGCTTCATCCGCCGGATATCCGGAATCCGGCCGCTCCCAGGCCGCCCGTGCCGAGCGGCACACGAGCGCGGAGACCAAGCCCGCGTTCAAGAGCACCGAGTTCTTCGTCTACCTCGCCGCCGTCGTGGCGGTTCTGGTCGCCTCCGCGGTCGTCGGCGAAGGGCCTGCCGGCGTGGACCGCTTCCCCGCCGACCAGGCATGGCTCTATGTCACGCTGCTGACCGTCGGCTACATGATCAGTCGCGGCCTGGCCAAGTGCGGCAGCCGCGAACCCACCGACCGCACCAGCACCTGAGCGTTCCGGCGCGTACCGATGGCCCGGCGGAGGTGCCGGGCCATCGGCATGGGCGCCAGGGGGCGGTGTGCGTGAGGTGTCCGGGCGCGTCGGGGCGTCGGTGCCGTACGCCGGTCCCGCCCGTACGCCGGTCCCGTACGCCGGAGCCGCCCGTACGCCGGTCCCGCACGCCGGAGCCGCCCGTCGCGGCCGGCCGGTCGCGGCCCTGGCCGGGATGTCGTGGACGCGACCTAAGCTAGGACCATGGCTTATGAGATTCCGGTGACGCAGGCCCGGGCGGAGTTGGCGGACCTGATCAACCGCGTCGTCTACGGCGGCGAGCGGGTGGTCGTCACGCGCCACGGCAAGCCGCTGGTGGGGCTGGTGTCCGCCGCCGACCTGGAGCGCCTCGACGCGTGCCGGGAGGCGGAGGAGGCCGCGGCGGAGGAGCCGGTGATCAGTACGGTCTCCTCGGTGCGGCCGTTCCCGGCCCCGCCCGGTGAGTGGGGCCGCTTCGGCATCGCGGCGGAACACCGCGGTGCGGCGGCTGAGCACGGGGCGGCCGGCGGGCACGGTACGGCGGGTGAGCACAGCGGACCGGGTGCCGCGGAGCGCTGACCGCGCGGCGCTGACAGCTCTGCGCGGGGCGGCCGCCAAGGCAGGCGACCGGGGGTGGTGGCTTCGCTCCAGGAGTTGACATGGACATGAGGTGTGTGAGGGGTGTGCGGGCCCGCCGCACGGCGCCCGCGGGGTCCGGCCGGTGACGTTCCGCGGCCGACCCGCCGCGTTAACGCCGGTGAAACGGCGCCGAACTAACCTGCGGCCTTCGGGTCATTGATGGAGCGGAGCTGGAGAGCAGTTTGCTCCGTCTTTAATTACTGTGTGATACATCTGCTTTTGCGGGTGTATCGCCACCCGTGACCTGGGCGGATGCGCCCAGCTCGAAGACGGTGAGGTGAAGGTATGCAACTGACCCCGCACGAGCAGGAACGCCTGATGATCCATGTGGCCGCCGACGTGGCCGAGAAGCGGCGCTCCCGCGGGGTACGGCTCAACCACCCGGAGGCCGTCGCGCTGCTGACCGTCCACATCCTCGAAGGCGCGCGGGACGGCCGTACGGTCGCCGAGCTGATGTCGACCGGGCGCAAGGTGCTCACCCGTGAAGAGGTCATGGAGGGCGTCCCGGAGATGATCCACGACGTACAGGTCGAGGCGACCTTCCCCGACGGCACCAAGCTGGTCACCGTCCACGAGCCCATCAACTGAGCGCGGGAGCAGCGACCATGATTCCCGGCCAGATCCTGCACGCCGACGACCCGGTACGCCTGAACCCCGGGCTCCCCGTCATCCGGCTGACCGTCCTGAACGCCGCCGACCGCCCCGTCCAGGTCGGCTCCCACTACCACTTCGCCGAGGCCAATCCGGGCCTCGACTTCGACCGTGCGGCCGCGCTCGGCAAGCGGCTGAACGTCCCCGCCGGCTCCGCCGTGCGCTTCGAGCCCGGCATCCCCACCGAGGTCGAACTCGTCCCCGTCGGGGGCAAGCGGATCGTCGCGGGCCTGCGCGGCGAGACCGGAGGCTCGCTCGATGGCTGACCTGACCCGCCCCGCCTACACCGATCTGTACGGCCCTACCGTGGGCGACCGGATACGGCTGGCCGACACCGACCTCCTCGTCGAGATCACCGAGGACCGGGCGGGCGGCCCCGGCCGGGCCGGTGACGAGGCGGTCTTCGGCGGCGGCAAGGTGATCCGCGAGTCCATGGGCCAGTCCCGCGCCACCCGCGCCGAGGGCGCGCCCGACACCGTGATCACCGGCGCGCTCGTCCTGGACCACTGGGGTGTGATCAAGGCGGACGTCGGTGTACGGGGCGGCCGGATCACGGCGCTGGGCAAGGCCGGCAACCCCGACACCATGGACGGCGTCCACCCGGATCTGGCGATCGGCCCGGAGACCGAGGTCATCGCGGGCAACGGCAAGATCCTCACCGCCGGTGCCATCGACACCCATGTGCACTTCATCTGCCCCCAGCAGGTGGACGAGGCCCTCGCCTCCGGTGTGACCACCCTGGTCGGCGGCGGCACCGGCCCGGCCGAGGGCAGCAAGGCCACCACCATCACGCCGGGCGCCTGGCACGTGGCCCGGATGTTCGAGTCGATGGACGGGCTGCCCGTCAACGTGGGCCTGTTGGGCAAGGGCAACACCATGTCCGTCGCCTCGATGCACGACCAGCTGCGCGCGGGCGTCCTCGGCTTCAAGATCCACGAGGACTGGGGCGCCACCCCCGCCGTGCTCGACGCCTGTCTGCGCGTCTGCGAGGAGAGCGGCGCGCAACTGGCCATCCACACCGACACCCTGAACGAGGCGGGCTTTCTCCAGGACACCCTGGCCGCCATCGGGGGCCGCGGCATCCACGCGTACCACGTGGAGGGGGCCGGCGGCGGCCACGCGCCCGACATGATCGCCATGGTCTCCGAGCCGAACGTGCTGCCCGCCTCCACCAACCCGACGCGGCCGCACACCGTCAACACCGTCGAGGAACACCTCGACATGCTGATGGTCTGCCACCACCTCAACCCGGCCGTGCCGGAGGACCTGGCGTTCGCCGAGTCCCGTATCCGGCCCTCCACCATCGCGGCCGAGGACATCCTGCACGACCTCGGCGCCATTTCGATCATGTCGTCCGACGCCCAGGCGATGGGCCGTATCGGCGAGGTCGTCCTGCGGACCTGGCAGACCGCGCACGTGATGAAGAAGCGGCGCGGCACCCTGCCCGGCGACCTCCACGCGGACAACATCCGCGCCCGCCGTTACGTCGCGAAGTACACCATCAACCCGGCCGTCGCCCAGGGCATCGACCACGAGGTCGGCTCGGTCGAGGAGGGCAAGCTGGCCGACCTGGTGCTGTGGGACCCGGCGTTCTTCGGCGTCAAGCCGCAGCTCGTCCTCAAGGGCGGCCAGATCGCGTACGCGCAGGTGGGCGACGCCAACGCCTCCATCCCCACCCCGCAGCCGGTACTGCCCCGCCCGATGTTCGGGGCCATCGGCAGGGCGCCGGGCAGCAACTCCGTCAACTTCGTCTCCGAGCAGGCCGTCGCGGACGGACTGCCGGAACGGCTCGGGCTGGCCAAGTCCTTCCGGGCCATCCGCAGCACCCGCGGCGTGACCAAGGCGGACATGCGCAACAACGACGCGCTGCCCCGCGTCCACGTCGATCCCGACACCTTCACGGTCACCATCGACGGCGACGTGGTCGAGCCCGCTCCGGCCGCGGAACTGCCCATGGCTCAGCGTTACTTCCTCTTCTGAGCGGGCCGGGCACGGGTGAGCGGTGAGTGGCCGGAGCAGGAGGTACGGCGATGAGCAGGGCGGCGTTGCTGGTTCTGGCGGACGGGCGGTTTCCGGCCGGCGGGCATGCGCATTCCGGTGGGGCGGAGGCGGCTGTGGAGGCGGGGCGCCTGCGGGATGCGGCGGGTTTGGAGGCGTTCTGCCGGGGGCGGTTGCACACCGCCGGGCTGGTCGCGGCCGCGTTGGCGGCTGCGGCGGCGGCCGGGTGCGATCCGCTGGAGCTGGATGCGGCGGCCGATGCCCGCACGCCGGTGCCGGCGTTGCGGCACACGGCGCGGCGGCTGGGGCGGC
>NZ_JAFIQY010000067.1 GCF_022271435.1 Streptomyces monomycini
AACGCACATGTCAGACAGCCACAGCCCACTCAGCCCCCACACCCCGAGCACACCGAACCAACCCAGAAATGATGAGAAACCCCAGCTCACAGCAACACCAACCACACAGAAAAACTGGGCGACGACAGTCAGATACGGTGAAGCGCGCCTGCGGCCGTATGGCCCATGCGCCTTCCAGGCCAGGGTCAGGCCTGCCTCGGCCCGCACGGCGGGCGCACAGCCTGCGACCATGTTCCCTGCGAGCACCGCGGCAGCGATGCCCGGCAGTTCTCAAGCCGGCTCAGGCCGGAGGGCAGCGGAACCCCGGGGCAGGCCGTGACGATCCCGCCCAGAGCCCGGACTCTGTGTTCCACCCGGCCGCCCGCCACGTCCAGCCGCCGGGCGACATGCCTGCCGACTGCATAAGCTTCGGCGACGGGCCTGGCTGCAGCACGCCGCGCCGAGGTCTTGCGCGGCGGGCCGCCAAGGAGCGGTTCAGGCCGGAGTGACGGCGAGCGTGCGGCGGTCCAGGTCAAGATGGACGGTGCCGCCGTTGTGTGCGCGCAGCCGGCGCCAGGTGGTGTAGCCGGTGAGGATGGCGTGCTCCCAGTCGGCCGCGCGACAGGTGCCGACTTCCAGGTGGGCCGTCACGTCATGTGGCCGATGGTGGTGAGCAGTTCGTTGTCGATGTGGGTGATGTCGGTTAAGTAGCGGTGCCGGGCGGCGTAGGAGAAGACCAGGGCCGAGATGCCCTCTTCGATGGCGATGGCGCGTCCGCCGTCCTCGGCCTCGTCCACTGCGGGATCGCTCCTGCGCTTGCGGCCGAGCAGGAAGCGGGTGACGGGCGACCATCCGAGGACGGCGGCGTGGGCGAGGTGGAAGGCGTCGTGGAATCGGTAGTCGTCCTCGACACGGGATGCGCTGGTGAGGGGGTCGCCTGCGGGGGTGCCGTCTTCCCGGGTGAGCACAATGACGGTGCGTCCGTCTTGCTGGGTGGGAGTGAAGGTCAAGGCGCTCCGGCGCGGGAGCTGTTCGTGCCCGGGGAAGCGGTTGTCGAAGACGACGTGTTCGGCCTCGGGGGTGGTGCGCCAGCGGTCTTTGGCTTTCTCCAAGCCGGCAGCGGCGACGTCGTCGAGGTCGAGGCCGAAGCGGTGGGAGAGGGCGGCCACGTACCACAGGACGTCACCGAGTTCTTCACGTAACTGGTGGGTGCTCTGTTCGTGGGAGGCACCATCACGCAGGCGTTTTTTGTAGGCGGTGGCCAGGGAGCCGGCTTCTCCGGCCAGGCCGAGGAGGGGGACGAGTACGGGGTCGGTGCCAGCCGCCGCGGACTGCAGCGTCTCGATGGCGGCTTGCTGGAAGCGGGGGAAGTCCACGACAACTCCTTGTTGGATCTTGGGACAAGAGCGTTGGCTTAGAGCTCCTAACGCAATGTGGGACGCAGGCGTCGCCAGCAGATGAGTGAGCAGGCGAGTTTCAGGAATGCTTCGTGGATGTCGTCGCGGGTTTCCCAGCGGATGCGCAGGCGGCTGAACCAGTGCAGCAGGGCGATGGTCTGCTCGACGACCCACCGCTTGGTTCCCAGCCCGGAGCCGTGGGCGGTGCCCCGGCGGGCGATGAGCGGCTTGATGCCCTTGGCCCAGACCTGGCGGCGGTAGCAGTCGTGGTCGTAGCCGCGGTCGGCGTAGACCTCCTGCGGCCGCTGGCGGGGCCGGCCGCGTTTGCCGCGGATGCGCGGCACCGCCGCCAGCAGCGGCCTCAGCTGGGTGACGTCGTTGCGGTTGCCGCCGGTCAGGGTGACCGCCAGCGGGATGCCGGTGGCATCGCAGATCACGTGGTGCTTGGAGCCCGGCCGGCCCCGGTCGGCCGGGCTCCGCCCGGTTTTGGGCCGCCCTTGAGCGCCCGGACGTGGGAACTGTCGATCACCGCCCGCGACAGGTCCAGACGGCCGGCGGCCCGCAGTTCGTCCAGCAGCACCTCGTGCAGCCGCTGCCACACCCCGGCCTCGTTCCAGTCCCGCAGCCGCCGCCAGCAGGTCATGCCCGATCCGAACCCGAGTTCCTGGGGCAGCCACTCCCACTGCATGCCGGTGTAGAGGACGAACAGGATGCCGCACAGCACCTTGCGGTCCTCCAGCACCGGCTTGCGGCCGGGCCGCCGGCGCCCCGCTGGCGGCGACGGCAGCAGCGGCTCGATTCTGGACCACAACTCATCGTCCACCAGCCATGGCCGGGCACTTCGCTTACTCACACCCCAGCAACTGACGCAGCCATCCGAAGGACACGGCTACTTACGTTGCGTTAGGAGCTCTAAGAGACACGCTGTACATGAGCCTCCTTTCCGACCTGCCCGCTGGAAGCCCCTGACGCGTTATCCAGGGCCCTTGGTACGGCGTCGCCACGACGGCAGCCACCAGTTGGCCCGTCCGGCGAGCCGGATGAAGGCGGGGACGAGGATGACGCGTACCAGAGTGGCGTCGAGGAGGACGGCCACGGCCAGGCCGGTGCCGATCACCTTGAGGGCGAGGAGGCCGGAGGTGGCCAGTGCGCCCATGACGACGGCGGCGATGAGGGCGGCCGCGGTGAAGACGCGGGCGGTGTGTTCGACGCCGAGGGCCGTGGCTGTGGGGGTGTCGTGGGCGCGGTGGTGTTCCTCGACGATGCGGGAGAGCAGGAAGATCTCGTAGTCCATGGACAGGCCGAAGGCGATGCCGAACATCAGGCACAGGACGGTGGTGTCGGTGATGTGGGTGACGGTGAAGTCGCCGGTGAGCCAGGTCAGGCGGCCTTCCTGAAAGAGGTGGACGACGGTGCCGAGCGTGGCGGCCAGTGTGAGGGCGTTCAGGAGCAGGGCCTTGAGCGGCAGCAGCAGGCTGCGGGTCAGGGCGAGCAGGGCGAGGAAGACGGTCACGGCGATGGTGGCCAGGACCGTGGGCAGGTGGTCGGTGATGGCGTGGGTGGTGTCGGCCATCCGGGCGTTGAGGCCGGCGATCTGGACGGACGCGGGAGCGGGCAGGTCGCGCAGACGCTCCGCCAGGCGGGCGCCGTCCGGGGCGAGCGGGTCGCTGGTGGTGACGACGGACAGCCGGGTGGCGTGCGCGGTGACGAAGGCGGCGGGGCGGGCGGGCGGAGGCGGCGGGACGCGGTGGCCGTCCCGGTACGAGCCGGTGGCGGCGTCGACGCGCCGTACACCGGGCAGGGCGGACACGCGCCGGGCGTAGTCGGCCACGGGTGCCGGGTGGGCGCGGGCGTCGTGGCCGGTCAGCAGGATGGTGCTCGGGTGCAGTTCGGCGACGTCGAAGTGGTCACGCAGCAGGGCCGAAGCGTGGGCGGTGGCGGAGGAAGGCGGCAGCATCCGGTCGTCGTAGATGCCGAAGCGGGTGCCGAGGAGGGGAGCGGCCAGCGCGACAAGGACGAGCAGCACCGGCACGGCCGTGGTCAGGGGGCGCCGGATGACGGTGCGGGCCACGTGCCGCCACAGGGGCGCGGTGGCGGAACCGGTGCGGCGTACGGCGCGCAGCGGGTCCCAGCGGTCGAGGTGGTCGCCGAGCGCGGCCACGGCGGCGGGAACGAGGGCCAGGGTGGCGGCGGCCGCCAGCACGGTGACCATGATGCTCGCGCAGGCCAGGGACCGCAGCAGGGGCACGGGGAAGAGCAACAGGGCGGCCAGGGACAGGCAGACGGTGAGGGCGGAGACGGTGACGGTGCGCCCGGCGGTGCTCAGGGTGACCGCCAGGGCCCGGTCGGGGCCGTGGCCGGCGGCGCGATGTTCGCGGTAGCGGGCGACGACGAGCAGGCTGTAGTCGACGGCCAGGCCGAAGCCGAGGGCGGTGGTGACGTTCAGGGCGAGCAGGGAGACCGGCATGAGGGCGGTCAGCGCGCGCAGTCCGGCCATGGTGCCGGCCACCGACAGCGCGCCGACGGCCACCGGCAGCAGGGCGGCGGGCAGACTGCGGAAGACCAGGAGCAGGACGGCGAAGGTCACCGGGGCCGCGATCAGTTCGGCGGTCCGCAGGTCGCGGCCGCTGATCCGCTCGGTCTCGGCGACGACAGCGCTCTCGCCCGCCGCGGTCACGGTCAGCGGGCCGGGCCGGGCGACGGTACGGCGTACGACGTCCGCTGCGCCGGCGTGGACGCGGCTGTCGTCACCGTGGAAACGGAGCGGCACCGCGTAGGCGGATCTGTCGGTGGCTCGCAGCGGATGTCCGCCCGGGTCCCAGGGGGAGGCGACGTGGGCGATCCGGGGGTCGTGCCGCAGCTCGCGGACGAGCGCGGCGCCGTGCGCGGCGACGGTGCGGTCATCGGGGTGGGCGCGGGCGTCGGGTCGTACGAGCAGGATCAGGTGCGCGCTGCCCGCTCCGAACGTGGCGGCCAGGCGCTGTTCGGCCTGGACGGAGGGCGCGCCGGTGGGGGTCCAGCCGCCGTGCGAGAGGTGGTCGGTGACGCGGCCGCCGAACGCCAGGCAGGCGGCCGCGAACAGCACCGCGGCCAGGGCGATCCAGCGGCTGCGGCGGGCGGTGAGGCGGGCCCACCGGGCTCCGGCCCGCACATGCGGCCCGGCGGCCGGTGTGAGGGGGCCGGGCGGGGTGTCCCGGCCTCCGGCGGCGGTCGTCATGACAGGTCCAGGCCGACACGGTAGTCACGGAGCCAGGTGTTCAGGTCCAGGACGAGTTCGGTGGCGTAGCGCAGGTCCTTGAAACCGGCGCCGGGGGCGAGGGCCCGGGTGACGGCGGCCGTGTCCAGCAGGTCGTTGACGGGCGCCGAGCGATCGTGGGCGACCTCGGTGAGGGCGGTGCGCAGGGTGTCGGTGTACTGCGGGTCCTGGACCGTGGGGTAGGGGTTCTTGGGCCGTTTGAGGACGGGGGCGGGCAGCAGGTCGGCGACGGCGGCCCGCAGCAGGCTCTTCTCCCGCCCGTCGTGGGTCTTCATGCTCCAGGGGGCGTTGAAGACGTACTCGACGAGCTCGTGGTCGCAGAAGGGGACACGGATTTCCAGGCCGGTGGCCATGCTCATGCGGTCCTTGCGGTCGAGCAGCAGTTGCAGGAAGCGGGTCAGATGCAGATGTCCGATCTCGCGCATCCGGCGTTCGAGCGGGTCGGAGCAGTCCGTGTGCGGTACGCCGGCCAGGGCGTCGCGGTAGCACTGGCGCCGGTAGCCGGGCAGGTCCAGTGCGCTGACCAGGGCGGGGTCCAGGAGGCGGGGGTTGAGGGGGGCGTCGCCGAGGCCCGCCTGGGTGTAGACCTCGATGGCCGCGCGCCAGGGGAAGGTGTCGGCCCGGACGGTCTGCGGGTCGTGGAACCAGAAGTAGCCGCCGAAGAGTTCGTCGGCGCCTTCGCCCGACAGGGCGACGGTGGAGTGCTCGCGCACGGCCTCGAACAGCAGGAGCGCGGAGATGTCGAAGTCGCCCAGGCCTGAGGGCAGGTCTCGGGCGTGCAGCGCGGCGCGGCGGTGCGTGTGGTTCATCAGCCCTGTGGTGGCCAGGGTCACGTCGGTGTGGTCGGTGCCCACGTGCTCGGCCAGCGCGCGGACGAAGGGCTGGTCGGAGTCGACGTGCATGAGGTCGGGGACGAAGTCCCGTTCGTGCTGGTCGAAGGCGACGGAGAAGGAGCGGACGCGCTCGTGGCCCGGCTGGTGGGCGGCCAGGGCGGTGACGGCGCTGGAGTCCAGGCCTCCCGACAGCAGCGTGCACAGCGGGACGTCGGCCACGGTCTGCCGGGTGATGATGTGCTCCAGCATGGAGCGCACCGTCGCGACGGTCACGGCCAGGCTGTCGGGGTGCTCGCGGGCCTCCAGAGCCCAGTACCGCTCTTCGCTGACGCCCCGGCGGCTGACTGTGAGCAGGTGGCCGGGGCGGACCTCCCGCATCCCGCTGTACACGGCGTGGCCGGGTGTTTTGGCGAGGGAGAGCAGTTCCCGCAGTCCGTCGATGGTCACGGACGCGTGGACGGCGGGGTGGGCGAGCAGGGCCTTGGGCTCGGAGGCGAACAGGAGGGCGGGCCCGGCCGCGGGCTCTGTGCCAAGCCCGCCCTCCGTGCGGCAGTAGTAGAGGGGCTTGATGCCGAGGCGGTCGCGTACGAGCAGCAGTTCCTGGACACGCGGGTCCCACAGGGCCAGGGCGAACATGCCGTTCAGACGGGTGGGGAAGGCCGCTCCCCACTCCAGGTAGGCGTGCAGGATCACCTCGGTGTCGCCGGCGGTGCGGAACCGGTGGCCGCGGCCGCGGAGTTCTTGACGCAGTTCCCGGTAGTTGTAGATCTCGCCGCTGAAGGTGAGGACGGCCAGGGTGCGGCCGTCCTCGACGGCACTCATCGGCTGGCTGCTGCCGGGAAGGTCGATGACTGCCAGCCGCCGGTGGCCCAGCGCCGCGTGCGGGCCGGCCCACCGGTCTTCGGCGTCCGGGCCGCGGCAGGCCATGGTGCCGGTCATGGCGGCCAGCGCGGCGCGCTCCGCCCCGCCGGTCAGGTCACGGTCGTAGGCGATCCATCCGGTGATTCCGCACACGGTGCCTCCTGGGCTGGATGTCGGGCGGGGTGGGGCGGGCGCGGCGGCGGACCACTGCGCAAGGAGCCCGGCCCCGGGTTCGGGCCCCGTCTTCGGCCCACAAGTCCGGGCCCCGGGCACGGCCCTGGCCGCAGGCCCGCGCGGCGCCGGTCAGGCCCGCGTGAAGACGAGCGCGGCGTTTTGCCCGCCGAAGCCGAAGGAGTTGCTCAAGACCGCCTCCATGCCGTGGCTGCGGGGTGTGCCGGCCACGATGTCGAGAGTGATGCGGGGATCAGGGCGCTCGAAGTTCGCCACGGGAGGGATGAGCTGGTGCTGCAGGGTCAGCACACTGCAGGCGGCCTCGATGGCTCCGGCGGCGCCGATGCTGTGCCCGAGCGAGCCCTTGTTGGCGGTCACCGGCGGGGGGCGGTCGAAGATCTGGTTCAGGGTGCGGGCCTCGTACAGGTCGTTGAACTCGGTCGAGGAGCCGTGCGCGTTGATGTGGCCGATGTCGTCGTGGCGCAGCCCGGCCTCCGCCAGGGCGGCGCCGATGGCGGCGGCCGCGCCCTTGCCCTGGGGGTCGGGTGTGGTCGGGTGGTGGGCGTCGGCGGAAGCGCCGTATCCGGACAGCCAGGCCCGCACGCCGCCCCGGCGGGCCCGGGCATGAGCGGCCTTCTCCAGCACCATGACTGCCGCGCCTTCTCCCAGAACGAATCCGTCCCGGTCCGCGTCGAAGGGGCGGGAGGCCCGCCCGGGGTCCTGGCGGCGTCGGGAGAGCACCGACATCCGGGAGAAGCACAGGGAGACCATCTGGGAGGCCCGCGGGGACTCGGCTCCGCCGGCCAGGACCACGTCGCAACGGTCGGCGGCCAGCAGGTCCTTGGCCACTCCCAGGGCGGTGGCGCCGGAAGCGCAGGCGGTGGAGACGACCAGGTTCGGGCCGGTGACGCCCAGGTCGAGGGCTATCTCGCCGGCTGCCATGTTGGGGATGGAGCGCGGCAGTGCCAGCGGGGAGACGGCGCGCAGCCGGCCCTGGAGCAGCTTTTCGGTCTCGCCGGGCCAGTGTTCCATGCTGGCGGCGCCGACTCCTATGACGACGCCGATGCGCCGGTGGTCCCACCGGTCGGTGGGCAGGGCGGCGTCGGCGACCGCCATGCGGGCGGCGACCAGCGCCATCTGGATGAAGCGGTTGGTCCGCCAGGCGATCTTCTTCACGCCGGCCGGGTCGAAGTCGGGTACCCGGCAGGAGAAGTCGACCGGCATGTGCTTGAGGGCGGGGTCGGCCGCCGCGGTGGGCCTGCCCTGGCACAGGCACGTCCACATCGCCTCGGTCCCGCTTCCTGCCGGGGTGAGCAGCCCCAGGCCCGTCACGGCCACGGGCTCGCTCATGACGGCGTCCCGTCGGCGGTCCGCGCGGACTCGCGTGCCTGGGGCAGGGACCGTTCGAGGACGGCGCAGATGTCGGTGAGCGTGGAGGTGGTGCCGAGCTGGCTCTCCGCTTCGTCGGGCAGTTCGGCGCCGTGCTCGTCCTCGTAGCGGGCCACCAGTTCCAAGAGGGCCAGGGAGTCCAGGCCCAGTGCTTCGATCGTCGTGTCGGGGGAGGCGGCTTCCCGGTCGATGCCGAAGGCCTGTTCCAGCTCGCTGACCAGGTGGGGGAAGAGGCTGCTGGTCATGTGCTGCTCCTTTGCGGGTGAGCGACGGGACATGACGGCGCGGCGTGAGCGCCCGCTCCGCCGGCCGGGCGGGACGGGGGCGTGCCCGACGGCCGGCCGGGCCAGGTGACCGGCAGGCTGCGCAGGCCGCGTACGACGACTCCTTCGTGGTAGGTCCGGGAGGCGCCGTTCAACCGGGGCGGGCAGGCCGCCAGAACGGACAACGCGCCGCGGGCGGTGGCCCGGGCCAGGGCCGCTCCCAGGCAGAAGTGCGCGCCCGCGCCGAAGGCCAGGTGCCGCGCCGCGGCCGGCCCGGTACCGGCCGGGTCGAGGTAGCGGCCCGGGCGGAAGGCGTGCGGGGTGTCGAAGACATCCGGATCGCGGTTGGCCGCCGCCAGCAGGGGCAGCACGATGGTGCCGCGGGCCACCGGCAGGCCGTCCAGGGCCGTATCGCGCACCGCGGCACGCGGAGCGACCTGCACGGGAGACTGCAGGCGCAGCACCTCCTCCACGACCGCATCGGCCGTCCACGGGTTGCTGGCCATCGCCCAGCCCTGGCCCGAGGGGGCCCCGTCCAGTTCCGCCACCGCCTGCGACAGCAGGCTGACCGTGGTGTCGTAGCCGGCGCTCAGCAGCAGACTGCAGGTGGTCACCACCTCCCGGTCGTCGGCCATGCTGCCGTCCGGCCGGTGCAGCAGAGTGCTCACCAGATCCTCCCGGGGCGCCTGGCGCCGGGCCTGGATCTGGCGGCGGAAGTAGCGCACGAACCGGAAGCGGGCCTGGGCGATGGCCCGTTCATCGGTGGTGCGGGCCGGCTGGTCCAGTCCCTGGATGACCAGCCGGGCATCGCGGTGGAAGGCGGTACGGTCCTCGGGCGGTACTCCCAGGACGTCGCTGATGACCGTCATCGCCAGCGGCTCGGCGAAGTCCGTCACGAAGTCCCCCGGCCGACCTGCGCAGCGGCGGGACAAGGCGGCGCTGTCGTGCGCGAGATTCTGGGCCAGGCCCTGGATCCTGCGCACACTGAAGTGCCGGGCGACCTGTCCCCGCAACCGGGTGTGCCCCGGGGTGTCCATCTGAAGGAAGGACCGGGCCGGCAGCCCCAGCAGAGTCGTCTCGTACAAGTTGCCGGCGCCGTGGCCGAACCGTGCGTCGCGCAGCACCTCGGCGCAGGCCGCATGGCCCAGGACGGCCAGGGCTCCGCCGGGCAGCCGGTGCACCGGCCTGCTGCGGATCCGGGGCGTCAGGCACCGGTGGGGGTCGGCCAGGAAACCGGGGTCGTCCACACTCGCGCCGAGAAACCGCGTCAGTTCCGCGACCGCCCGGCGGATCGGCTCGCCATCGTATATCGCCATGAAATCTCCAGAACGCATTCGCAGGGATGAATTCCTCAAACCGTGGGTAGTTTCGGGCCGCCGGCACCGAGCCAGAAAGAAGAAAAGAGAAACGGCCATGAAAGCGTTCCTGCACCATGTGACCATTCGCTGGTCCGACGTGAACGCCTACGGAATCGTCAGCGACGCGGCCATCGCCGCCTATGTCGAAGAGGCACGAGGCGCGCTGATCAGGAAACTCGCCGGCCTCGGCGCGGAGCGGCCGGAATCCGCACCGCCCCTGGTCTACCTCACCGTGCGCCAGCGCATCGACTACCTCCTGCCCCTGCACTGGCAAGCCGAACCGTTGGTCATCTCCCTTCGCGTGCTCCGGATCAGGCCGTCCGCCGTGGAACTCAACGCCCGCGTCGGCTGTCGGACGGCCCCCTGCGCCGAGGCCCGAGTGCTGTCCGCATGCTGGAACACCGCGCGGAGCAGACCTCACCTGATCGCCTCCGCGCAGCGCGCCCTACTGACGCAATACCTGGAAACCACGCAAAACGACGACCGTCACCCCGGAAAACAGCAGGACTCGAATGGACGCGGGACGCGACCGATTCCATGACTCTCTCGAAGGGAATTCCCTGCCGCAGTCATCATTTCCAACTTTAACGCCGATATGACATCCACAGGCCGACATACCCTAAAGAGGTAAACATAGAACAAAGGACCCCGGTACGGAAACGGCTAGCGCACCATAGGGAACAGTCCCCGGGCACCCCCTCACGGACACGACTCACGTGCGAGTGACCACGGTGGAGCGGGCCAGGTGCAGGTGCGGACCTGGACGGTGGGAGCGGTCCACATGTCGATCAAAAGCACGGCCTCGAACTGGCCGGCGACACCCCCTCCTCCCCCGGCGGTGACACGGACGCTCCGCTCGTGCGCTACGACTACACCGACGGACACCTGACGGGGGTCTCCAACGCGCAGGGCCAGCCGCGGGTGTTCGAGTATGACGTCTGGTCGCGCATCACCTCCTGGACCGACCGCAACGGCAGCCGGTACGCGTACACCTACGACGCCGAGCATCGCGTCGTCCGCGGTGAAGGCTCCGGCGGGTTCTTGAACTGCACCATCGCCTACGACACCCGGGAACGCACCACCACGTACACCAATTCCCTGGGCCATACCACCACGCACCACTACAACGAACTGTTCCAGCGCACCGCCGTCACCGACGCCTTGGGCAACGTCTCGCACAGCACCTGGGACCGCCACGACCGGCTGATATCCCAGACCGACGCGGTGGGGCGCACCACGCGCTATGGCTATGACGCCGCTGGCAACCTCACCGCCATCACCCGCCCTGACGGCCACTCCTCCACCGCGCTCTACAACGACCTGGGGCTGCCACTGCAGATGACCGAACCGGACGGCGCCACCTGGCACCACACCTACGACGAGCAGGGCAACCGCCTGTCCGCCACCGACCCGGCCGGTGCCGTCACGCGCTACGCCTACGACGGCTTCGGCCGGCCCGTGCAGGTCACCGACGCCCTCGGGCATTCCCGCCGTCTGGTGTGCGATGCCGCCGGCCTGCCGGTACGGGTCACCGACGCCCTCGGGCAGGTCTCGGTCGCCGAGCGGGACAGCTTCGGGCGGGTGGTCTCCTTCACCGATCCGCTGGGACGTACCGAGCGTTTCGCCTGGACCACTGAAGGCCGGCCGGTCTGGCGTGAGCACGCGGACGGCAGCCGCGACACCTGGAGCTGGGACGGTGAGGGAAATCTGACGGCCCACACCGACCGTCTGGGCAACACCACCTCGTACACTTTCACGCACTTCCACCAGGTTGCCTCCCGTGCCTCGGCCGACGGCCGGACGCACACCTTCACCTACGACACCGAGGTGAACCTCGTGGGTGTGCGCAACCCCCAGGGCCACACCTGGCAGTACGAGTACGACCCGGTCAACCGGCTCGTCGGCGAGACCGACTTCAACCTGCGCACCCTCACGTACGCGCACGATGCCGCAGGCGAGCTGACCGCACGCAGCAACGGCCAGGGGGCGAGGACGACCTTTGTCCGCGACATCCTGGGGCGCCCCGTCGAACAGCGCACCGGCGAAGAAGTCACCACCTTCCACTACGACCTGTCCGGCGGCCTGGTGCATGCCGCCAACGCCGATACCGTCGTCACCCGGGCGTACGACGCCGTGGGCCGGGCCCTGAGCGAGACCGTCAACGGACGCACCACCTCCTACAGCTATGACCTGCTCGGCCGGCGGCTCAGCCGGCGCACCCCCTCGGGGGCCGTCTCGCGCTGGGCCTACGACCCCGCAGGCCGGCCCAGCAGGCTGGAGAGCGCCGGGAACGAACTGCACTTCTCCTTCGACGCCTCGGGGCGGGAGACATCCCGCACGCTCGGGGGCGGCAGCACCCTGGTGCAGACGTGGGACAACGCGGGCCGGGTGGCCTCCCAGTCCATCACCCGCGGCACGGGCGAGGCGCGCCTGCTGCTCCAGCACCGCGAGTACGCCTACCGCGCCGACGGGCACCTCGACGCCGTCCACGAGCTGACGACCGGGACGCGGCGGTTCGACCACGACCCTGTGGGGCGCGTCACCGCGGTCCACGCGGCCGGCTGGGAGGAGACCTACGCCTACGACGCGGCCGGCAACCTGGCCCAGGCCGGCACCTCGGCTGCCTCCGGCACCGAAGCGGCGACCACCTTGGAGTTCAGCGGCACCCGGCTGCGCCGTGCGGGCCGCACCACCTACGCCTATGACGCCCAGGGCCGGCTGGTGCGCACCGTCAAGCACCTCCTCAACGGGCAGAAGCGAGCCCAGACCTACAGTTGGGACGCCGAGGGGCGGCTGGCCGGCACCGTCACCCCCGACGGCGTGCGGTGGCGCTACCAGTACGGCCCCGCGGGCCGCCGCAGCGCCAAGCAGCGCCTGGCCCACGACGGCACCGCGCTCGAGGAGATCTGCTTCACCTGGGACGGCACCCGCCTTGCCGAGCAGGTCACCAGCGCCGGGCAGGCAACCACGTGGGACTACGCTCCGGGCAGCCACCGTCCGCTCGCCCAGCTCGAGCGCTCGCTCAGCGACGCCGAGGTCGACGCCCGCTTCCACGCCATCGTCACCGACCTCGCGGGCACCCCGACCGAGCTCGTCTGCTCCGAGGGCACCCTGGCCTGGCATCTGCGCACCACGGTATGGGGCGTCCCCTTCGCCGGACAGGGCAGCGGCAGCACCGACTGCCCCCTGCGCTTCGCCGGGCAGTACGCCGATGCGGAGACCGGCTGGCACTACAACTATTTCCGGCACTACGACCCGCAGACCGCGCGGTACGTCAGCCCGGACCCGCTCGGGCTGGCTCCCGATCCCAACGACTACGCCTATGTCTGCGATCCGCTGATCTTCTGCGACCCGCTCGGCCTCGCCCGGATCCGGGGAGCCGGCGGCCGCTGGGAGCGCGACCCCAATTCCCCCCCAGATTTCACACAACCGTGATACGGAATACCCCGGCAGCTACCGTCAGTCGACGCATGACCAGATGGCCGCGCGCTGGACGGACGAGGGGCTCGCCCAAGGCGGTGTGCCGGTCTACCAGAGCGGGCCGAACGCGGGAATGAGGATCCCGAGAAACGAACTGACGTGGCGTAACTCAGACGGTGACGTCATCCCGTCGCACGAGCTCACCTACGAGCACCTCAACCCCGTCGTGGAGCACTGGAACAGCACTGGATACAATTCGGACCGGACCACGAGAAATGACTTCTACAATAACTCCGACCATATGGAGCCCATGACGCGCAGTGAGAATTCCAGCGGCGGGGCCCGCATGGGTGTGACTTACCGGCAGGATACCGGCCCCAACTATTCCTGCAGTTAGCGTAGAGCGAGGAACTGGAGACACCCAGATGGACCTGACGGCAAAAATTTCCGGCCTCCCCGGAGCTGCTCCTTTGGACGGAGTTTCGGATGCCTGGCACTGGTCACCGAATCCCCGTTTCAACTTCTTTGCGGCACTGACCGAGGACGGCAAGCATCTGTTCCAGGTCAATGTGATGGACGCCTGCGACCAGGCCCTGGTGCGCGCACTGCTGCGATTCGCCCGCGAGCACTCCCGCGAGGCGACCGCCCCCGGCCGTTTCCTGGTGCCCATCACAGGCTTCAGCCACCCCGGCTACGGATTCGACACCCTGACATCCGTCCCTCCAGGCGTGCACGGGTACCTGGCCAGGGAACATCCGGATCTCCATGCTGTCGCCTACGCCGTTTTCCCCGGATACCGCTCGGAATTCTCGGGGTCCGAGAGCGAAGACGAAGCCCGGGTGCGGCTCCGCAAGATGCTGCGACCGACGACGCTCGGCCGCGAACCGGTCCCGTTCCTCAAAATGCGCTACGACAACACGCGGACCAAAAGCCGAAGCACCGGACCGGAGCGCGGGCTCGCCACACTCCCCGTCCTGCTGCAAGAACTGGCGCTCCTGCAGCAGGCCCCGGGAAGCTTTGTGGAATGGGAGAACCGCCACGGCGACATCTGGCAGGCCCGCTGGGACGACGGCCTTCGCCTCCAGGGCCCGTCGGTGCCCGACCGACCGGCCGACTCCGATGGCCTCCTCGCCTTTGCCGAGAAAACCGTGACCGGTAGCCCATCACCGGCATAGCACTCCGGCCGTGCACTGTCCCGGAGAGATCACGACTCGCACCCGCAGGAAACCCCGACGCCGGGCAGCGCCCCGACGCTGCCCACCGAGTAACGGCAGTCGGCCTCCAGCCGGTTAGCCGCGCCCGGCCGGGGCAAAACCAGACGAAGTCACTCGCGGCCGAGTGGGCAGGCAACGCCGGGCGGGGCTGCCGAGGCGGCGAACCGGCTGGAGGCCGGCTGCCGTACCAGTCGGAAGGGCACAGCCCCGCCCTGAGCTCATTAGAGTCGGCGAGATGGTGACACCGGCGCTGCGAGCCCGCACATGGAGCGGTCAGACCTTCGACCACCCCACCGAGGAGACCCTGTTCGACCTGCTGAGCGAGATGAATCTGCGCCACCGCTGCCTGACCGTGGAACGCCTTACCACCGAGCCGTCCGGCCAGCACTACATGCAGGTCCGCCTCAATGACGACTGGAGCTGCCATCTGGAATACCGGGACGGCGGACCCGAACAGCGCTTCCAGGCCCACGTACCGGGCCCGTTCGAGATGGCCGGACACGACATCGCGGCTCGTGTCCTCACCTCCTGGGCCTTCGGCGTCCCCGGGTGGAAGGAAGCTCTTCCATGGATACAGGGCCAGGACCCTCACGGCCAGCCCTAGAGATCGTCTTCAAAGGGTCGGATCCAGAGCAGGAGTGAGGCGATGGTGACGGTGGCTTGGTAGGACTCGCGGGTCTTGTCGTAGCGGGTGGCCAGGCCTCGCCATTGCTTGAGTTTCTGGAAGCAGCGCTCGACCACGTTGCGTTTGCGGTAGATCCGGCCGTTGAAGCCGGGTGGCCGGCCGCCCCTGGAACCTCGTCGCAGACGGCCGGTCGCCTGATCGATCCGTTCGGGGATGGTGTGTGCGATGCCTCGTTGCCGCAGGTAGCAGCGGATCTTGCGGGAGCTGTATCCCTTGTCGGCGATCAGATGGTCGGGGCGGGTACGCGGCCGTCCCGGCCCCAGCCGTGGGACCTGGACGTCGGCCATCACGGCCTCGAAGCGGGTGGAGTCGTTGGTGTTCCCGCCGGACAGGACGAAGCCGAGGGGCCGGCCCCGGCCGTCGCAGGCCAGATGAATTTTGGTGCTCAGTCCGCCCCGGGACCGGCCCAGGGCGTGATCTGCCGCTTCGTCCCGGTCGACGGCCCCCTTTTACCGCCGGCGGCGTGCTGGTGAGCGCGCACGATCGTGGAATCCACCGACACAAGCCACTCGATGTCCCCGGCAGCGTCCCGCTCGGCCTGGACGGCCCGCAGCATGCGAGAGAAGGTGCCGTCCAGAGCCCAGCGGCGAAACCGGGTGTACAGGGTCTGCCAGGACCCGTACCGCTCGGGCACATCCCGCCAGGCACAGCCCGTACGCAGCTTCCACACGATGCCGTTCAGCACCACCCGGTCATCCACCCGGGGCCGGCCGGCTGTCCCGGACTCGGGTAACAGCCGCGTCAGCACGGCCCATTCAGCATCGGAGAGTTCATGACGGCGCACCACGACAACCATGATTCATTACGCAAGATGATCTTTGAAGACGCTCCCTAGAGGCGCAGCGCAACCAGACCCGCGTCACTGCTGCTTACAGGCCTGCCTGCGGGCCCGGTCAACTCGCCGCACTGTGTCGTCCGTCCTCGCCCCGGGCACCGCTGCGGTGTACCTCAGACGGCACTGCGCCCCGGAGGAGGCGAGCAAGGCAGCGAAGACGACTGTGCGCGCTGTCGCCGCCGACAGGCGGCGTGCTGGACGCTGGCTGCCGAGGCGCGCAAAATCCTGCTGGCGAAGTGCGGCGGCTCCGGGGCAGCGAGGACCCTGCCCGATCAGGGGGCGGTGTGGGCTTGACCTTGGGGGTGGTGGATCAGGTCAGGCCGCCGAGGTCGAGGTGGCGGCGGGCGCGGGTGACGGCGACGTAGGCGAGGCGGGCGTCGGCTGCGTCGATCGGCGGGGGTACGGGGCGGCCGTGCTCGTCTGTGTCGCCGGTGTCGCGCGGTGGCTGGACGTCCTCGGCGATGCGGACGGCGGGCCATTCGCGGCCCTTGGCCTTGTGGGCGGTCGAGACGGTCACCTCGGCCTGGTCTTCGGGCACGAGCTGGTGGACGGCGGTGAGGATGGCGTCGGTGCCGTGGGCATCGACCAGGTCGACCAGCGGTTGCAGGTCGCGGCCGGCCGGGTCGTGGGCGGCGTAGTCCTGCAGTTCGCCCCAGCAGGTGAACAGCACCAGTTCCGGGTGGTGGGTGCGGCGGCCCTCTTTGAGGTCGCGGGCGGCCAGGGCCAGGGTCCGCAGGCTCTCCCCTCCCCCGGCCAGGGCCACCCGGTAGCCGAGCGTGAGCTGCTGCAGGACTTCACCCAGGGCGCCGACGTTGGTGCGGCACAGTACGGCATCCGCGCCGTTGCCGGTGCCGATGGTGGTGGGCACCGTGTCGCTGCCCGTCAGGCGCAGAGGTGAGTCAGCGAGGCTGAGCCAGCGGATGGCTTCCCGAGCCAGGTGGGGGCCGAAGCGAAAGGAGCGGGACAGCGCCAGGGCGGTGCCGTCGAAGCCGGTCATGACTTCTTGGGCGCCGCGCCAGTGGTAGATGGCCTGGGCGGAGTCGCCGACCATGACCAGCTGGGCGTGGTCCCGCTGGGCGGTGAAGACCTGTTCGACGACGGGGTTGGTGTCCTGGGCCTCGTCCAGCAGGAGGAAGTCGGCGTCCAGGCGGGGGCGGGTCAGGGCCCAGATCTTCAGGTAGTGGTCGTGGTCGAAGCGGACGATGCCGTTGTCGGGGCGCTGCAGGTCGGTCCATGCCTTGTGGGCGAACGGGGTGAGGTAGTGGGCGAGTTCGGCGTGCAGCGCCGGATCTTCGAGGCCGCGCAGCGGGGGGACGTGGTGGTGGGTGAGGGCGGGGTCGGCGAAGTGGCAGAAGCGGGTCACGGTGCGCAGGACGGTGTAGGAGAGGGTCTTGGGCGTCAGCAGGCGTTCGCCGATCTGCAGCACCTTGGTCAGGCCGAGGTCCTGGGCGGTGTGCCAGGCGGGGCGGCGGGGGCGTTCAGGCGGCCGGCGTAGCGGTGGCCGGTGGCGGCGAAGGCCAGGGCGTGGGCGGTTTTGCAGGTGACGGTGGCGGCGCCGTGGGCAATGGCGCGGTTGTAGGCGAGGTAGCGTCCGCGGCGCCGGGTGCCGTGGGCAAGGAGGGCGAGGGTGGTGGTCTTGCCGGTGCCGGCGCCGGCCTGCAGGGCCAGGTGGTCGCCGGCCTGGAAGCGGTCCGCCGCGGCGGCCTGTTCGTCGGTGGGCTTCATGGTCGGGGCTCCGGTGGTGAGGGGCGCCTGGCGGTCCGGTAACGCGTCGCAGGCCGCTGGAGAACGTGGCGGTCCGCAGATGGCGGAGTCGGCGCGAGCGAGGACGCTTTCGGACGCGGAGGAGACGGGCGCTGAAGTGATGCGCTCGGTGTTACGGCCGGGCGCGGTGGTGGCGGGCGGTGGTGGGCAGGCGCGGGTGGATGTACTGGTGGTGCAGGAGCGGGTCGAAGGGCTCCCACTGTGTGCAGGCGGTGTCGGCGGCGGCCGGGGCGGCGGCGTGATCGGGGCAGCGCTGCGCGCGCCAGCGCAGCTGCTCGCTGTAGGGCAGGCGGGTCAGGTCGTAGACGGCCATGACAGTGTCGGGCAGGGGCAGCTGGCCGGTGGCCGGGGCGGCGGGCAGCAGGGCCCAGGTGCCTGGCGGGGTGTCCGGGGCCAGGAGGGGGTGGGTGCAGCGGTGGCGGTTGCGGGCCTGGGCCACGCACCGCAGGTCCTCGACAGGGCACGGGGCGAGGTAGCGCACGTACAGGAGGCGGACGACGGGGCGGGCCGGGCGGCAGGCGGTGGTGGGCGGGGCCGGCTCGGCGGACGGCGGCGGAAGGGCTCCGGCGTCCTTGAGGCGTCGGGTGCGCAGGGCCAGGCGGCGCCGGAGGTCGCGTAGTTGGGGTGTGGGGTCGGGCGGGGCGGTGTGGGCGGGGCACAGGCTCTGGTGGGTGATGCGGCACCAGGCGCTGCCGTCGCCGGCGGGATGGGCGATGCCGCAGCTCAGGTGCCAGCGCTCGTCAGCGGGGACGACGGGCGCAGGACAGTTCTCAGCAGGGTGCAGCGGGACCGGGCGGCCGTTGGCGCGGCAGCACCACTCGAGGGGATTGCCGCAGTGACGGCACCGGTCGCACTGGGCGCTGCGCAGCAGCAAGCTGGGGCTGTCGGCGGCCACGCGCAGCCAGCGCCGGGGACGGGCGGTGCGGCGGGGGCTGCCGTCCCAGTGGCGGCCGCCGGGCGGTGAAGAGCGCATGGCGGCGAAGGTCGCAGGCGACACGCCCCGGGCGGCTCATCATGGCCAGGCAGGTCCCCCGGACGGCCGCAGCAGGCCGGACGGGTGTGCGAGGCGTCGGTCTGGCGTTCCCCACCGGCCGCCGGTTCGAATGATGCTGCCAGCGGAGGCGCGCGGCACCGCCGGCCGGTCAGCCAGGAGTGTCGGCGGGAGGCTCGTGGGTGGCTCAGAGGGCGGCGAAGAGCCGGTCGAACGGGGTGCCCAGGGCGTGGGCGAGGGCATGCCAGGTCTTGAGGGTGCCGATGGTGCGGCCCTGCTCGATTTCGATGAGGGTGCGGCGGGCCAGGCCGCTGCGGGCGGCGAGTTCGTCGTACGTCCAGCGCCGCTCGGCCCTCAGCCGCGCCAGTTCCAGGCGCAGCGCGGTGAGGTTCGGGTCGGGCGGGAAGATCGTCACCCCACCATCCGAAGGGGCAGACCCCTGCCCTGTCAGTGCAGACCTCTGCCCTATTTGTGCAGGTGAGGCACCGAAAGCGACTCAGCGGGAGGGCAGAGGTCTGCACTACGGTGCGGCCGACCCCCGTCCGCGACCGGCCGGGACGAAAGCCATGAGCGGTATGGACCAGGAAGGAAGCGGACCCGTGAGGCGCTCCCCCACGCACACTGCGGTGCGGCGCACCTGGACCGTGGAGCTACGCCCCCAGCCGAGCGGCCCGGTACTCGACTGCCCCTCCTGCATGCCTCGCACCCGCCCGCTGCTGGCCGAAACGGCACGTTCGGCAGCCCTGCACCATCTGGCCCAGCACGCCCGCGAAGACGCCCTGCCACTGCACCTGCGCACCTGCCAGTGCCAGACGCGCGGCTGCCGCTGGCACCCGCCGCACCGCGGCTGCACCGGCCCCGTCCTGCTTGTCCTGGCACGAGACTGCGGCGGACGCCGATGGCGACTGGCCGATACCTGCGCCGCCTGCGCGGCGGCAACCCCCCAGGCCGCCGCGGTACCCGACACCCTGCTCGCCCACCCGGTCGCCCCCGCCGCGCCCGGCCGCCCGGCCACAGGCCGTCCAGGGCCGGGTGAGCGGGAGCGCGTCAGGGAAATGCTCACCTACCTGGCCGCCGCGCTCCCCCGCTTCGGCTCCCCCACCGCCCGGCTGCTCCCCCAGCAAGGTGCTCTACGCGCCGATCACCACGGGCGTGCCCGTCTGCCCAGCGGGCTTCTGCGCGGGATGCGGCTGGGCGGCAACGCCGTGCCCTGGCACGAATTGACCCACGCCGGCCGGCTGCGCCCCACGGCGAGCACGAAGACCAACCACACCGGCGTGACGGCGCAGCTACTGGATTCCGCCGTCTTCACCCAGGCCCCCACTCGCAGCGACCGAGCACGCGCCGCTCGCTGGGCCCTGCACCCCGTACCTTTGGCCATTGCCCGCGGGGTTCCGCCGGCCGTCCATCTGGCCGCGCTGGCCCTCGCTGCCCACACCGCCCTGCGCACCGGCAGCGCCGAGACCGGACAACTCACCCGGCTCACCGGGCTTCCCCTCACGCAGGTGGAAGACCTCCTCGACCGCCTGGTCCTCACACGCGTCCTTGACTCTTGGCACCACGACGTCTGTAGCGAAGGTCTGCGGTGGCGTCTGCCCCCTCGCGCCACCTGAACCTCCATGCCCGGCGGTGCCTCGAACCCAACCGAGCTTCACTGTCATCGCCCAAGGTGTACCTCAAATTCCGCGTCCCACCGTGCCGCGAGGAGGGTTCGCGGTCGGCCGCCGACCTCGCACAGCGTCTGAACGTCCCCGACACCACCGGGTCGGCTGCGGCGAGGGCGAAGAGCCGGGCGCCCCTCCCACATCACCGGTAGGCACCTCCACAGCGAGACGAGTTGACGGCTACATCGCCCGACCGGTCTTCGCGCACTCCGGCACTTCCGGCTGCCCCGACGGGAAGCTCTTCAACGGTCTTCACGCGAAACTTGTCAAGCGCCACGAGGCAACGCGCTATGCCAGCATCCGGTCCTCGTCGAACCCGAGCTCCTCTTCGATGTCCAGCTCGGCGGCGGCATGCCACCGGACGACGTCAGGCCATGACGAGGCTGTCATCCGGCGGAGGCCCTCGAACGCCTGCGGTGCACCGATTTCGCCCAGCGAGGCAATCGCCTTCTGGCACAGCCAGTACGCCGGCGCGTCCTCACTCGCCGAACGCTCCGCAACACGAAACAGGCAGGCCACTGCACTGGCTCCCCCGACCTCCCCCAGGATCTCCACAAGGTCTTCTGCATTGCATCCCGGGGCGCCCGAATCGAGGATCCCTTGGACAACTCCATCAAGGCCAGCCACGCGCAGAGGAGCAGCAAGATTGGTGAACTTCCCAACCCTGGTCCAGTCTCCCGCCTCAGCGGCTTCGCGAATCCAGGAGACGACGGAGCCATACGTCTCGGGATACCGGTCTGCGACAGCTCTGGCGTCCTGTTCCGTAAGGAAGCCGTTCACGAGCGACTCCACCAGGTCCGCCTGTGGCTTTCCGTCTTCTGCGTACGTCACCACTCCACCACCCTTCCTGATTTGGCGATTCCAGAATTGAACCCTCGGCCCGGGCGACGGTGCGGCAGGCCACTTCCCGGACACCGCACTTGGCGTAGGTTGCGCGTTCATCGGCCTCAGCCGATGCCGTGCGGCGGTCATGGCGGCGGGCCTCGGTGCCGCCGCACCGGTCGCTACTACCGCTCGTCGCCCGGCTTCGTCAAGGCCGCCACGGTGTAGGCGCCCAGCTTCCGATAGGCCGGCCGCCCGGACAGACCCATTTACCCGTGGTGCACCCGGTCCGCTCCGAGCGGGTCTCAGCGGTCCGCAGGATGCGGCGCTCGAAGACCGGGCGCTACCTGATGTCTCGCCGCCGAAGAGTTAACGACCCGTGCCGCATTTCCACGGGTAGCGGGTCTTCGCTCGACCGCCTACAGCAAAAATCGCTTTCCTGGTACGTCGGTTACACCGCGCGCCCTTCTCGCCGCGGAAGTCCCTGAAACCCGTGACCCGGCGGGGACGGGCTGGGAGGACAGCGGCTACGTCTTCAGCCACCCCGACGGTGGCCCGGTCGAAGGGTCCACCCTCACCCGGCACTTCAACACCCTGCTCCGCCAAGCCGGACTCCGCCGCATCCGGTTCCACGGCCTCCGCCACTCGACCACGACCCTCCTGCTGAAGCAAGGGGTGCAACTCGTCGTGATCAAGGAGCTGCTGGGACACGCCCGCATCGCCGTCACCGTCACCGTCTACGCCCACGTCCGGCTCCGCCTTCAACGCGACGCCATCGGCCTCCTCGGACTCGCCCTCCGCGCTCCCGTCAACACCAGAAACCGGCCCGATGACGGCAACGAACCGCCGCTCTGCGCAGCCCCCGTCCGCTGACGTTGCCGTCAACTACTGCCGTCACGGCACGCTGAAGCCCCGCCAGGCACCGGGCGGTTTCTAGGGATCGTCGCAACACGTGGTTGTGTTGATCAGGCCGCGAGTAGTTTATGCAGGCGCTCGGCTGGGGTTTCCCAGTCGAGCGTTTTGCGTGGGCGGCCGTTGAGCTGGGCGGCGACGGCGTCGAGGTGCTCGCGGGTGTGGACGGGCAGGTCGGTTCCCTTGGGAAAGTATTGCCGGAGCAGGCCGTTGGTGTTTTTGTTCGAGCCGCGCTGCCAGGGGCTGGCCGGGTCGCAGCAATAGACGAGGATGTCCGTGGCGAGGGTGAAGCTGCGGTGGGCGGCCATCTCTGCGCCCTGGTCCCAAGTCAGGGACTGTTTCAGGTGTTGCGGGAGCCTCTGTGCGGTCTTTGTCAGGACGTCGCGGACGCTGGCTGCGATGTGGTCGGTGGGCAGGTGCAGGAGCATCACGTAGCGGGTGCCGCGTTCGACGAGGGTGCCGATCGCCGAGCCGCTGTCCTTGCCGATGATCAGGTCGCCTTCCCCGTGGCCGGGCACGGCCCGGTCGTCCGCTTCGACGGGCCGTTCACTGATCATGACCATGGGATCGGTGAAGCGGGGCTGGCGGCAGTTGGCCTGGCGGTGCGGCCTGCGGCGAGCGCGTCCACTGCGCAGGGCGCCCGCCACCTCCCGCCGTAGCCGGCCGCGTCCTTGCACGTAGAGCGCCTGGTAGACCATTTCATGGACCACGTGCATCTCCGGCCGGTGAGGGAACTGTCTGCGCAGAGCCTGACAGATCTGTTCCGGGCTCCACCGCTCATCCAGGCCCGCCTGGACGGCGTCCCGCAGCTCGGGGTTCTGACTGATCTTCCGCGGTTTCGGCCGTGGCCTGCGGCCATCGGCGCGGGCCTGGGCGGCGAACGGCCGGCAGTGCCACTGCTTGCGGGTGCCGTCGGTGCGGTCGCGCCGGACCTCCCGGCTGACGGTGGAAGGACCGCGGCCCAGTTCGGCGGCGATCGACCGGATGGAGACCTTCTCCCGGAGCCGGTCAGCGATGTGGAGGCGCTCACGCTCCGACAGATAACGCGAGCGCACTTCCACGGCCACGGCTGCGGCTGCGGCTGCGGCTGCGGGCACCCGGTCCTGGAGAACGGGTGCCCGCCTGGTGTGGACGCGCTCCTGATCGGGGCGGCGCGTCGCCTGGGCCGCTGGCGGTCTGAGCCGCTGAGAACCTCACCGGCCATTGCGCCATTCACGTCCGGTGCGCTCGTTCACACCGACCGCCGCGGACGCTTCCTTGCTGGTGTAACCCGCCTTCACGAGCCGGAAGTATTCCGCCCGCTCAGCATGGAGCTTCCTACGCCCCTGAGCCGATCGGACCTTACGGACCTCGAAGTCCATCGCACCCCTTGAGCTGGGGTGTCGCGACGACCACTGGAACCCAAGCCGCCTGACGGGGCTTCATATGTGCGCGCACGCGAACTACTGGCCCCCGATGGACTGGCGGAATCTCCGCACCTCGAAGATGGTCGTCGACCATTCAGAAATTTGGTTCCCCTCCTCGTCAACCAAACTTCGAGCCTCCACATACCGCCAAGGCTCTTGCGGATTGAACTCTTCTTCGAGGCCATCCAGGAAGATGATCGAGTTCTGCACGTGGACAGCTTCCCCTTCCCTGTAAATGGGCCAGCAGAAGATGAAGTTAGCGGTCTCCGGGTTCGTGATCGAAGAGATGAGGCACGAGGTCGAATTCTCGCTCGCCTCAAGCTCCCTCAGGGCTCTCTCCCAACTTCGAGAGTAGTCAGCCACCGTCCAGAAGCTCAGGTCCATCGGGAATGATTCTGAGAAATCCCCGACCGTGACCCTGCCGGCTGCCCCGGAAGGCGACGAGACACCACCCTCCAAGGCGGGATCGCCGATCACTTCGATCGCGAATCGGTTATTCCTTGAGATAGTTGAGGTCTGGGTCATAAGTACCGATCCGTTGGCCCTTGCGGTTGAACATCTTCCAGCCGTCCGACACATTATGCCCGTCAACATCTGGCGTGATGTAGTTCTTCCCGTTCGAGAAAACCACCTGTCCGTGCGAATTGAACGGGGCCTTCTGCGCAGGGATTCTCGTCCTGTACCCAAGGGCCCCCGCCCTGTCCCCTACGGTTCCGGCGTACAACTCCCGGTTCTGCGCACTTCGCGCGGCTACCGAGTCCGGATGATAGGGATCACCCTTGAGTGCCGGGGAAGACGTGTACCCCTCAGGAAGATCGCAGTTGCTGTTGTGAACGAGAACTGGCGTCTGACCAGCGAGTACATAGTACGTGTGCACGCCCTCGACCGTCAGGTCGTACGTTCGCTGCTGCCTCTCGTATTGGCGAACTGCAGAGACCTCAGCCGCACCTTCCGTGGGAGACAGCAGCCGCGCACCAGAGTGAAGATCCCCGGCCTCCACCCATCTTTCCTTCTCGGAAACCCAGAAGGGATGGTTACCCGTAGCGGTCACGACCCCCTTGCCGCCATCCCCTTTCACCTCGATCTCAGCAAATTCCTTGTCGTCTTCTGTGCGGATCACCGCGACAACCGGGCGGGTTTTCGTTTCGCCGGTGACAGGGTCGGTCACTCTGACCTCATCGCCCAGCTCGACGTCCTTGATGTGCTTGGTTTTCCCGTTGGCAAGCAGCACATCGGTGTCACCCAGGAAGCTGTGGCAGGGACCGGACCTGCCGCCGGATCTCGCCGCACCCTTCAGCCCTCTCATCGCGGACACGGGGCCGGCTCCCGCACGATCAGTACCAACAAGCTTCATCACGCCAGAGATGAAGATCTCGTAGAAGTAATCCCTGGCCTTCTTGCTGCAGTCTTCCACGTCGCTGCACGCTGCCAGAGCCAGTCCGGCAGCAACGTAGGCAGGCAGCGGCTCCAAGTTCCTTTCATACTGCGCTTCCATCTTTTTCAGAGGAGCATCGAGTGCCTCGAAGAATCGGTGGGGAACTTCTTCACCCTTGGAGATGGGGTAGCTCATTCCCGTATTGCCGATGGGGTAGGACTGCGACTTTGAGGAACCGCTGCCGGTATACCTGCTCTGACTTCGTTCGTACTGCTGCCTTCCCCACTCGACGTTGTCGGTGGTTCCGCAGCCGTGCGGGCAGCCGTGGCCGCCGGGCGCGTACCCGGCGCAGGCTCCGGGGTTCTCGCAGCCGCCGGGCATCAGGCCGGTGGGGTCGGGGAAGGTGGCGGGGTTGTTGTTGCCGTAGGTGTAGCCGTTGATCTGCTGGGGGTCGGCCAGGTCCATGACCGGGTCGACGGAGAGGAACCGGCCGATGGCGGGGTCGTATTCGCGGGCGCCGAGGTGGACCAGGCCGGTGTCACCGGTGTCGTCGGTGCCGCCGACGAAGCCCTTGGTGCCGGGCCAGGTCTTCGGGGCGGTGCCGCGGGGGCTGCCGAAGGGGGTGGTGCGGCGCTGCTGCAGGGCCAGGTCGGCGGTGGTGACGGCGAGTTGGCCGGTGTCCTGGTGGTCGGCGAGGGTGACGGTGTAGGTGCCGTCGTCGGCCAGGACGGCCTGGTGGCCGCCGCCGAGCGGGAGGTAGCGGGTGGCTTCGGCCTTGGCGGCGTCCTTGCGCAGGGCCAGTTCGGTGGTGCCGAGGTAGAGGGTGGTTTTGGCGGGGGTGCGGGCGATCAGGCGGGCGCCGTCGGCGTCGTAGAGGTAGGTGGTGGTCTGCTTGGCGCCGCCGTCCTTGGCGGGCTGGGTGACTTGTTCCAGGTGGCCTTCGGCGTCCCAGGTCAGGCTCTGTTCGTCGCCGCCGAGGATGCGGCTGGTGGTGTTGCCGGAGGGGTCGTAGCCGTAGGTGTCCTTGGCGATGCCGGTGGGGCCGGTGGTGGTGACGGACGACAGGGTGTGCGACTGGGGCTTGCCGGGGCCGGGGTAGGCGTACGTCCTGATGGTGTCCTTGGCCGCGTCCCCCGCGGGGTCGTGCTGGGTTTCGGTGAGGCGGTTGCCCACCTTGTCGTAGGTGTAGCTCTGCCAGTACGGGGCCGGGCCGCCCAGGAGCTTGGCAGCCGGGGCCTGGGCGCAGGTCTTGTCGCCCTGGGCCCAGGCCTGGCTCAGGCGGCGCAGGTGGTCGTAGGTGAAGCACTGGGTGTCGGTGCCGGTGCGCGAGACATCCGAGACGGCGGTGACGTTGCCGGCCGGGTCGTAGCCGTAGGTGGCATGCCGGTCGACGCCGGGCTGGTCCTGGCGGTCGACGCGGGCGGTGGAAAGGCGCTGGGTGCCCCATTCGTAGGTGTTGGTGGCCCAGGTCTTCTTGATGCCGTAGGTGTCATTGGTGCCGCCGATCTGGTACTGCAGGGCCTTGCCGGTCAGGGAGTAGGTGACGTCGGCGCGTACGCCGCGGCCGTCGTAGACGGCGAGGGGGCGCAGGGTCTGGTCCTGGTAGGTGTAGCTCCAGCCGCCGCCGGGCAGGGAGCCGGCCGCGGAGTAGCCGCGGCTGCCGACCAGGCCGCCGGCGCGGTAGGCGGTGGTGTCGCTGTAGGTGCCGGCCAGGGCGCCTTCGGCGGGCGGGATGACGGTGGCGGCGCGCTGGATGCGGTAGAGGCGGTCGTACTGGGTGACCTTGCGGGTGTAGGGCTGGCCGTTGACGTAGCGGGTGGCCTCGGCGAGCTGGCCCTTGGCGCCGGGCAGGGTGTCGTAGACCCATCTGGCGCGCAGGGGGCCGTCGGCGCTCTTCTCGCGCAGGGCAATCTTGCGGCCGAGGTTGTCGTAGACGGTGGCCAGGGTGGTGCCGCGGTCGTCGGTGGTGGTGGTCTGCTGGCCGCGGTCGTCGAAGGTGGCGGTGGTGGTGCCCTTGTCGGGGTCGGTGGTGCGGATCTGGCGGCCGAGCTGGTCGTAGGCGTAGGTCCAGGTGTTGCCGGCCGGGTCGGTGACGGTGGCGAGCTGTCCGGCGGGGGTGCGGGTGTAGCGGGTGGTGTCGTAGGGGGCGTCGGCGGTGCGGGTGTGGTGCTGGCGCAGTTCGGTGGCCTGGCCGCGGGCGTCGGTGAGGGTGGTGGTGACGGTGGCGCCTTCGGGCGGGATGACGGTGGTGCGGTCGCCGCCGTAGCGGGTTTGGGTGACGGCCAGGACGGTGCCGCCGTCGCCGTTTCCGGCGATCTGGCGGGCTTCGGTCTCGCGGCCGAGGCCGTCGTAGATGTGGCGGGTCTGGCTTTCAACGCTCAGGGCGTTGTCAGGGGCGAAGAGGGCGGGCGTGGGGGCGCCGGTGGTGTAGTAGGGGGCGAAGGTCTTGGCGGTCAGGCCGCGTTCGTCGTAGAAGGTGTCGCTCAGCAGCCGGCCGCCGTCGGGGCCGGGGGCCTGGGTCTGGCGCGGGTGCTGGAAGCCGTCGAAGAGGGTGTAGGCGGTCAGATGTTTGCCGCCGTCCTCGTCGAGGGTGCGGGTGGTGACCGCGACGGGTTGGCCTTCTTCGATGCGGTAGCCGAACTGGTAGCTCGGCAGGAGGTCGGTGCGGCGGTCGGGCAGCCAGACCTTCAGGGCGCGGCCGAGGGCGTCGTAGGCGAAGGTGGTGCGTTTGCCGTTGGTGTCGGTGGTGGCGGTCGGCTGGCCGCGCAGCGGGTCGGTTTCGGTGGTGGTGGTCTGGGCGGTGGTGGCGTCGCCGTCGGTGGCGGGCGGGCCGGTCTGTGTGGTGGTGGCCGGGAAGCCGGTGGCGGGGGTGTAGGTGGTTGTGGTGGTGCGGCCGTCGGTGCGCGGGGTGCGCGCGGGGGTGGCGTCGCCGCGGGCGGTGAGGTCGGCGCTGAGGTCGGTGGTGGTCAGGGGCCGGCCGTAGGTGTCGAAGGTGGCGCCGGATTCGAGGTAGGCGGCGGCGGTGCCGTCGTGTTTCTTGAGGGTGGCGGTGGCGGTGGCGTCGCCCTTGACGGGGGCGGTGCCGTAGGGGGCGTTGTCGTAGGCGGTGCGCTGGTCGCTCAGGACGTCCGTGGCGCGGTCGGGGGTGGCGGCGCACTTGACGGCGACGGTCTCGACGCGGGAGGGCGTGGTGAGGATGTTCTTGTCAGTGTTGGTGGCGTAGGTGGTGCGGGTGCACTGGTCGTCGGCGGCGGAGGTCTCGTCGGCGAGGTCCTCGTGCTGAGTGGCGCGGCCGGCCACCGTCTCGAAGGTGGTGGCCTGGTCGGTGGTGCGCCACTTGGTGCCGGCGCCGTCGTCGAGGGAGGTGAAGGTGCGGGTGTGGGCGGTGCCGGTGAGGTTGGCGGTGATGGTGCCCCAGGCGCGGACCTTCTTGGCGGTCTCGTGGTGCCAGGGGCGGTTGACGGTCTTGGTCAGGACCTTGCCGCCGGGGCCAGGGCCGGAGTAAGTGGCGGTCTTGTAGGCGTAGCCGGCTGCGGCGGGGTGGTCGGTGAGGGGGTCGCCTTCGCCGTCGGCGAGGGCGAGGGTGACGGTTTTGGTGCCGCCTGCGGTGTCCTTGCGGTCGCCGTCCATGCCGCGCAGGAAGTAGGTGTCGGCCTGGGTCTTCATGCCGTCGGCGCCCTGGCCGCCGGTCTTGACGCGGACGTGGCCGTAGCCGCGCCACTGCGACCAGGTCTTGAACTTCTCCTTGGTCAGGCCGTCGTCATCGTCGAAGTGCCAGGCGGCATCGCCCAGGTACTCGTAGCGGGTGACCTGGTCGGGGGCGCCGCCGGTGCGGTCGGTGGCGGTCACGGAGGTGACGAGGTACTTGTTGAACCACTGCCGGTCCGGGTCGTCGCTGGCGGTGCCGCCGATGTACTGGGGATAGCAGCGGGTGGTGTTGGTCTGCGGAGTGGGCAGTTTGTCGAAGCTGCAGGCGGGGGCGGAGTAGTTGACGTCGAGCTGGCCGCCGGATTCGTCGGCGACGGTGGTCAGGCGGGACTTGATGAAGGGGGCATAGCCGTCGCCGGTCTTGTCCAGGCGGTTGGCGAGCTGGGTGTAGGCCAGGGTGGTCTTCGGCAGGGTGACGGCGGGGGCGGCACTGTGGCCGGTGTGCTCGATGGCGTCGAGCAGGAGCTGGTAGTCGACGTCGGCGCTGCCCCAGCGGTGGCTGAGCGCCCAGGAGTCGATCTTGGCGTAGGCGTTGTCCTTGAGGACCTCGGTGGTGACGGCGGTCAGGCGTTTGCGGGTCCAGAAGGTGGGGCTGGAGCGGCCGTTGTCGCACTTGGTGGCGGCCTTGCAGTCCAGGTCCCAGGGGGTGTCGTACCAGTAGAAGGCCTTGGCGTCGATGGTGTCGGGCTCGCAGGTGACGCCGGCCTGGGGCAGGCAGCGCTCGGCGCTGGTGTAGTTCACCCGGGCCAGGGGCTTGTTGGCGTAGAGGTCGGCGGCCTGCTGGCCGTAGTCGGTGCGCTTGAGGTAGCCGCCGCGGGTGTAGGGGGTGTCGTCGTCTTCCTTGAGGTTGCGGCCGTAGGAGTTGGTCTCCTTGCCGTAGAAGTAGGAGACGGCATTGCCGTGGGTGTCGACGATGTAGTCGAGGTTCCAGCGCCAGGCCTGTTGGCACCAGGCGTCCTTGAAGGCCGCGGCGTGGCAGGGCTCGCCGCTGTCGTCACCGAAGACCGGGACGGTCCAGGTGGAGTCGGTGGTTTCCTTGCCCGCGCTCCAGCCGGGCAGGCGGTGGTAGCCGAAGTAGTAGCGGGTGCCCTTGGGGTCGGTCAGTTCCCAGTACTCGTTGTCGTTGTCGCCGTTGGCGCGGTCGGTGGAGGTGAGCTTTTTGATGCGGGTGCCGTCGTCGCCCTTGAGCTTCCAGGTGTTGTCGCCGGCGGGCACGAGTTCGCCGGCCTTGCCGTTGAACGTCAGGAAGGCGTTGTCGTAGCCCCAGCACAGGTCGGCGGGCTTCTTTCCGTCGGCGTTCTTGACGTCGTCATCAGCGCAGGGCTTGTAGCGGCGCTCGACGAAGCCGGGCCACATCTCGAAGCCGTCGCCGGCCCAGGATGCCTGATTGTTGGTGCTGCCGGTGCGGCCGTCGAGGGCACCGGAGGTGTAGGACAGGCCGACGGTGGGCTTGAGGCCGCCGGGCACATCGGGCACCGGCATGGGGTAGGACCAGGCGAAGTCGCCGGTGTTGAGGTTGGTCTTCCAGCTGGCCGACGGCGACAGCGAGGTGGCCTTGTAGTCGCTCTTGTCGCCCTTGTCCGCGGCGGCAGCCGCCAGGACGGTCGGCGCCCCTTGGCGCAGCCCGACGGCGGAGGCAGTGAGGGTGTGCCGTTCGGTGTCGTTGGCCGTGGGCAGTGGGGTGGCGGTGCGGCACGCTGGTTTGTCGGGGGTGGTCAGGGCGCAGGCGGGCAGCTGCAACAGTCCCAGGCGGGAGGCGTAGCCGCCGCCGAAGGCTCCGGCGAAGTCGGCGTAGTTGACGGTGACGCCGACTGCGGCCGTGCCGGGGGCGGCTGCCGCGGTCTTCGCGGCGGGCTGGGGGGTGAGGGTGAACAGCAGGCCGTCCAGGCCCGCGCGCTGGGCGCGCTGGTGGTCCAGGACCTGGGCGGTGACGGCGGCGGGGGCCGCGGTGCGGGCCGCCGCGGCGGTGCCGGCGGCCTTGCCGGCGCCGGGCTGCGGGGCGCGGGTGAGGCTGAGCGGCAGGCCCGCGGCCTCGGCAGG
>NZ_JAFIQY010000068.1 GCF_022271435.1 Streptomyces monomycini
GGGGGCTGCGGCGCGCCGTGCGCCTCGGGCGGGAGCGGGGCGCCGCCGGAGGTGTCGCGCGCCCCGGCGGGAAGCCGGGCGCCGTCCCCGGCGGTGAGCTGGGTGGTGTCCGTGCCGGTGCCGGGCGGCGGGGTGGCCCCGGCCGGGTGCGGCGCGGACGGAGCCTGCGGGGACTGGGCGGACGAGGGCTCAGCGTGCGGCGACTGGGCGGGCGAGGGCTGCCCGTGCGGCGGCTGAGCGGCCGTCGGCGACGGCTCGGCCTGCGGCATCGGCGTACGGGCGGCGGAGCCCTCGTACGACTGCGGGCCCGCCGGAGGCCGCTGCTGGGCTGTGAACGGCTGCTGGGGCGGCGCTACGGGCGCGCCAGTGCCGTACCCGGCCTGCTGCCCGGCAGGCATCGGCGCCGCGCCCTGAGGGGCGGGAGCTGCGGCCTGCGGTGCGGGGCCCGCGCCCTGCGGCGGAACTCCCGTGCCCTGCGCCGGGGTGGCCGTCGGGCGCTGGACCGGCGGCGCGGGCGCCCAGGGCCCCGGATCGCCGTACGGAGGCGTGCCGTACGGGTCCTGGGGGTGCAGGGGCTGCCGCGGCGGAGCGGTCGGCGGGGCGCTCGGCGGAGCGGGAACCTGCTGCTCGGAACCGTGCGGGGCAGGGGCTTGCTGCTCGGAACCGTGCGGAGCAGAGACCTGCGACTCGGCGCCCTGCGGTACGGAAACCTGCTGCTCGACGCCCTGCGGTACGGAAACCTGCTGCTCGACGCCCTGCGGTACCGGCTGCTCGGACGCATGCCGCCCGGGGGCGTGCGGCGCGCCGGTGCCCGCCCCCTGCCCGGTGTCCGGTGACGTACCCGGTGCGGCTCCGGCCTCCCCCGGCAGGGCCGGGAACTCCCGGGTGGCGGCGGCCGCTTCGGCGTCGGGTGCCGTGGGACCGGGCGCGGCGGGCGCCTGTTCCGACGGCTCTGCGGGCAGCTGCCCCGACCGGCTCCACCAGTTCCGCTTCGGCCCGGCGGCCGTCCCCTCGTCCATGCTCTCCGCGCTCCCCACCGATCCGCCCGCTGTGTCAGGCGGGCACCACCACCTCGCCGGAGGCGCGCCCCCACAGGGGAACGCCGCCCGGAGAGCGATTCAACCAGGTTCGCGCGGCCCCGCGCAGAGCCCGGTCAGCGCGGGGCCGGGTGGTGGGCGGTCATCGCCTCCCGGGAGGCCGGGGCGGACGGTACGGCGGGCCCCGCCAGGGACTGTCCGGCGTCCGCCGGAGGCTGGTACGGGCCGACGACGCGGGCGCCGGACAGCGGGGCGGACGCACTGCCCCGCGCGGGATGGTACGGCAGCAGCTGACCGGTCTGGAGCGTCAGGGCGGGCAGGACGGACCGGCCGTCGGCCGGGAACGCGATCTCGGACAGCGGCAGCGTCGGGGCGGGGCGTGCGGCCGACGGCGCCGACGGGCCGGTCAGGCCGAGCGAACTCGGGGCCGGCTCCGGGGTCGGGCCCGCGTCGGGGAGCGAGCGCGCCCAGGGGTGGCTCGTCGCGAACAGCAGGGCCTCGCCGCGAGTCGTGCCGGGCGGGCCGACCGGCCCCGGGGTGGCGCCGAGCGGCGTCATCTGGCTGCCCGTACCGTCGCCGCGGCTGCTCGGGGTGTCGACCGCCGCCTCCAGCGGCAGGGTGCCGCCGAGCGCGAACGCCGCCAGGGAGACCGCGCCGGCCGCCGCGAAGGCGAACCGGCGGCGCTGCGGCGCGGGCCGGTCCGGTTCGTGGATACGGAAGCCGCGGGAGCGCGGCTGACGGGGCACCGCGCCGACGGTGTGGCCGCCGGACGGCAGGTACCGGAACGAGCCGCCGCGCGCCTCGAACTCGCCGCCCTCGGTGACGTCACCGCCGAAGGCACGGCTGCCGAAGCGCCCGGGGCCCAGCCGACTTCCGGAGCCGTCGGCATCACCTCCGGGCAGCCCCTGGAGACGCGCCAGCAGCCCCTCGGAGGGACCGGGGGGCGCCGTCTCGGCGAAGACGTTCTTCAGCTGCCGCTGGTCGTCGGCCTCCGCCTTGCACTTTCCGCACGTAGCGAGATGCGCGAGCACCCGCTCGCGCGCGTCATGCCCCAACTCCCCGTCGACCAGAGCCGCGAGGCGGTCGCCGAGATGATGCTCGGCGGGGGACGGACCGCCTGTACCGCTCACGCGATTCCGACCTCCCCTGTAGTGACCGAGGTGAGCGGCCGCCGGTCGCGCTCGCGCTCCTCGGCGCGCGCCGCCGGGGAGCGGTGCTTGAGCGCCTTGCGCAGGTGGGAGCGACCGCGGTGGATCCGGCTGCGGACCGTGCCCAGCTTCACACCGAGGGTGGCGGCGATCTCCTCGTACGACAGGCCCTCGATGTCGCAGAGCACCACGGCGGCGCGGAACTCGGGCGCGAGGGTGTCCAGCGCCTGCTGGACGTCGGCGTCGAAGTGGGTGTCGTTGAAATGCTGCTGCGGGGAGGGCTCGCGGCTGGGCAGCCGCTCGGCCGCGTCGTCACCGAGCGCATCGAAGCGGATGCGCTGGCGGCGGCGGACCATGTCCAGGAAGAGGTTGGTCGTGATGCGGTGCAGCCAGCCCTCGAAGGTGCCGGGGGTGTAGGTCGACAGCGAGCGGAAGACGCGGACGAACACCTCCTGCGTCAGGTCCTCGGCGTCGTGCTGGTTGCCCGTGAGGCGGTAGGCGAGACGGTAGACCCGCGCGCTGTGGGTGCTGACGATCTCCTCCCAGCTGGGCGGGGTCCAGGCCTGCGCATCCGCTTCGGCGGCGAACGTCGCTGTCGTAGCGGTGTCAAAGGCCCCTCCCCTACCCTTGAGGCCGTGGGAGCGGGAACGGTCAGCGGTGTCTGTCACGGATTTCGGCTCGGCGGCCGACCGCCTGAGACGCCTGCGCGCCCATCGGTCACCCGTCGCAGCCGCACCTCCCCTGGTGGCTCTGGTGGTGTCCAGTAGAGCCCCTACCATATCCACCTCGCCCGTTAGCTCCGGATAAGCAGATTTGACCTGCTTTTGGCCTGGCTTCGCGTCATGCCGCACATCTCGTTGGGTCTTCACCGATGCATCCCCCCTGCTGTGCTTCAACGCCCGGTCCCATCTGCGGGTTCCCGCACGCAGCGGATACAGTCACGGTTGCGTCAACTACGGGGACAGGAGAGGGCCATTACCGGCAACCGGCAGACGAGCTTGGCATTCGCCGAGGCGTACGGCGCCGGGACCATCGACGACGAGGCCGACGCCGCCCTGCACTGGTCCCGGGAGCGGGCGCGGGAGGCGGGCATCCGTGCGGTGTCCACCGGCACCGGCACCGCGTTGCGCCTGCTCGCCGCGACGGCCGACGCCAAGGCGGTCGCCGAGATCGGCACCGGCACGGGAGTGTCGGGCATCTACCTCCTGCACGGCATGCGCCCTGACGGCGTCCTGACGACGGTCGACCTGGAACCGGAGCGGCAGCAGTTCGCGAAGCAGGCGTTCCGGGAGGCGGGCTTCGCCGGCAACCGCGCGCGCTTCATCCCCGGCCGCGCCCTGGACGTCCTGCCCCGGCTCGCCGACGGCGGCTACGACCTCGTCTTCTGCGACGGCGACCGCATGGAGTGCCTGGACTATCTCGCTGAATCGTTGCGGCTGCTGCGCCCCGGCGGCCTGGTCTGCTTCGAGGGCGTCTTCGCCGACGGCCGTACGGTCGACTCGGCGGCCCAGCCCGCCGAGGTGCTGCGCCTGCGGGAGCTGCTGCGCACGCTCCGCGAGACGGACGCGCTGGTCTCGTCCCTGCTGCCGGTGGGCGACGGCCTGCTGTGCGCCGTCAAACGCGGCTGAGCGCGGACCGTGGCACGCGCGGGTGCGGCCGCCGGAGCGGCGTACGGCGGGACGACTGCACGGACGGGCCGGAGCGGCGCACGACGGGACGTACGGCGGGACCACCGTACGGACGGGAGGCCCGCCGCGCACACGGTCCGGCCGCCCGGGAACGAACGCGGCCCCGGTGGGTGCCGCGCGCGTGCGCGGCGCCCACCGGGGCCCGGGTATTCGGCTGGGGGTCCAGGGGTCAGCCCCGGGAAACCGCAGCATCAGGGCGGCTGCTGCCCTGTCAGACGGTGACCTTCTCCAGGGCCTCGCCCAAAGCCTTGGCCTCGTCGGGAGTCAGCTCGACGACGAGTCGACCGCCGCCTTCGAGCGGAACGCGCATGACGATGCCCCGCCCCTCCTTGGTCACCTCGAGCGGGCCGTCGCCCGTCCGCGGCTTCATGGCCGCCATGCTCGTTCCCCTTCCTGAAACCAGCTCACGCAGCCGACAACCCAGGTGTCACCGGCATCGAACACATTGCTTCCAGGCCATTATCCCGCATCGCACGACCCGATGACCAACATCGGGGAGCATCCCTTCGGCAACGCGCTCTCGCAAAACCACCCAATTCGGGGAGTGGGCTGCGATACTTCGCCCTCCTCCGGCGTCCGGTCCTCGCCGGTTGTTTGACGTACGTCACATGACGGGCGCCGATGATCTCCGGCATCCTGAGCGCTGGCCGCCACTGCCCGGCGGCCGCGAGCCGCGACGGAGGGACCCCTCACCATGGCCGACACCGTGCTCTACGACGTGACCGACGGCGTCGGGACGATCACGATCAACCGTCCCGACGCCATGAACGCGATGAACACGGAGGCCAAGGCCGCCCTGCGGGACATCCTGCGCGAGGCCGCCGCCGACCCGGCCGTACGGGCCGTCCTGCTGACCGCCACCGGACGCGCCTTCTGCGTGGGGCAGGACCTCAAGGAGCACATCGGGCTGCTGGCCGAGGACCGCGCGACCGGCTCCGGGCAGACCATGAGCACGGTGCGCGAGCACTACAACCCCGTCGTCACGGCGCTCGCCGGGATGCCCAAGCCGGTGGTGGCCGGGGTCAACGGGGTCGCGGCGGGCGCCGGCGCCGGCTTCGCGCTGGCCGCGGACTACCGGGTCGTCGCCGACACCGCCTCCTTCAACACCTCCTTCGCAGGCGTGGCGCTCACCGCCGACTCCGGCATCTCCTGGACGCTGCCCCGCCTGATCGGCCACGGCCGCGCCGCCGACCTGCTGCTCTTCCCGCGCAGCATCTCCGCCCAGGAGGCGTACGACCTGGGCATCGCGAACAAGGTCGTCCCGGCGGCGGAGCTGGCGGCCGAGGCGGCGGCGGTGGCGCGCACGCTGGCCGAGGGGCCGACCGCCGCCTACGCCGCGATCAAGGAATCCCTCGCGTTCGGGGCCGGACACTCGCTCGCCGAGACGCTGGCCAAGGAGGACGAGCTGCAGACGCGGGCGGGCGCCTCGGAGGACCACCACATCGCGGTGGAGGCGTTCGTGAAGAAGGAGAAGCCGAAGTTCCTGGGGCGCTAGGCCCGGCCGGAGCCCCGGAGCCCGGCCCGGCCGCCCGTCCCTCACGTCCCTGCCGCCGCCTCCACCGCGTCCCGCACATGGCAGTCCGCCAGATGGTCGTTGACCAGGCCGCACGCCTGCATCGTCGCGTACGCGGTGGTGGGGCCGACGAAGCGGAAGCCGCGCTTCTTGAGGTCCTTGGCCAGCGCCGTGGACTCCGGGGTGACGGGCGCCACGTCGGACAGCGTGCGCGGGGCCCGGCGGTCGCCGCGCTCGGGCGCGTACGACCAGATCAGCCGGTCCAGCTCGCCCGGGGCCAGCTCGGCCGCGACCCGCGCGTTGCCGATCACCGCGTTGATCTTCGCGCGGTTGCGGACGATGCGGGCGTCGGTGAGCAGCCGCTCGGCGTCCGCGTCGGTGAACCGGGCGACCGCCTCGATCCGGAAGTCCGCGAACGCGGCCCGGAAGCCCTCCCGGCGGCGCAGGATCGTGATCCAGGACAGCCCGGACTGGAACGCCTCCAGGCACATCCGCTCGAAGAGTGCGTCGTCGCCGTGGACCGGCAGGCCCCATTCGGTGTCGTGATAGGTGCGATAGTCGGCCATTTTCTCCGACTCCATGCCCCAGGGGCAGCGGGGCACCCCGTCCGGCGCCGTGCTCACTCCCGTCATGAGGCGGTCTTCCCCTCTTCCTCGTCCCCGGTGGCCGGGGGTTCCTGTGCGGCTGGTGCGGCTGGGCGTTCCCCGGGCCGCTTCCCGTCCCGGTCCCCGGCGGCGGCCCCCAGGCTGGCCCCCGGGCTGTCCTCCGGGCCGTCCTTGACGAGGTCCGGCGGACCCATCGCCGCGGCGTGCGCGCCCGCGAGGGCCGCCTCCAGCTCGGCGATCCGCGCGTCCCGTTCGGCCAGCTCGGCGCCGAGCCGGTCCAGCACGTCGTCGACGTCGTTCATCCGGTAGCCGCGTACGCCCACCGGCAGGCGTACCGCCTCCACGTCGGCGCGGGAGACGGGCCGGTCGGCGGGCAGCGGCTCGTACAGCCGGTCCGGAGCGGCCTCGCCGAGCCCGCCCGCGTCGCCGCCGCCGACCACGGCGAGCGTGACCGCGGCGACCACCACGACCATCGCGATCAGCAAGAACCAGAACACGACCATCTCCCCGAGCTATGTGTTGGCACTGATCGTGCCATGCGGGTGTGACGGTTAGGGTCGCTGCCGGACCAGGAAGAGGGAGAAGCAATGCTGCGGCTGGGGAATCGAGAGTTCACCGTTCACGAGCCGGTGATCATGGCCATCGTGAACAGGACCCCGGACTCCTTCTACGACCAGGGGGCCACCTTCACGGACGAGCCCGCGCTCGCCCGGGTGGAGCAGGCGGTGGCCGAGGGCGCCGCGATCATCGACATCGGCGGGGTGAAGGCGGGCCCCGGCGAGGAGGTCAGCGCCGAGGAGGAGGCCCGGCGCACGGTCGGCTTCGTCGCCGAGGTGCGCAAGCGGTTCCCCGACGTGGTGATCAGCGTGGACACCTGGCGGCACGACGTCGGCGAGGCGGTCTGCGAGGCCGGCGCGGACCTGCTGAACGACGCGTGGGGCGGGGTGGACCCGAAGCTGGCCGAGGTCGCGGCGCGCTACGGCGCCGGTCTGGTGTGCACCCACGCGGGTGGTGTGGAGCCGCGTACCCGCCCGCACCGGGTGGCGTACGAGGACGTGCTGGCGGACATCCTGCGGGTGACGCTGGGGCTGGCCGAGCGGGCGGTGGAGCTGGGCGTCCGACGCGACGCGATCATGATCGACCCGGGGCACGACTTCGGGAAGAACACCCGGCACAGCCTGGAGGCGACGCGCCGGCTGGGCGAGATGACCGATACGGGCTGGCCGGTGCTGGTCTCGCTGTCCAACAAGGACTTCGTCGGCGAGACACTGGACCGCCCGGTCAAGGAACGGCTCATCGGGACGCTGGCCACGACCGCGGTCTCGGCGTGGCTGGGCGCGCAGGTCTACCGCGTCCACGAGGTCGCCGAGACGCGGCAGGTCCTGGACATGGTGGCGTCCATCGCGGGCCACCGGCCCCCGGCGGTCGCCCGCCGGGGACTTGCCTAGTGCCATACCGGACCGCCGGGGGCCGGACACCGGGAAGCCGAAGTTCCCGGTGAGCACCATCAAACGTGCCGACCGGGAACTTCGCAGGCGGTACGGGGCCGACTATGCGACCGTCGGCCACATGGCGGGCCCGGCAGCGAGGGTGCCCTTGCCGTCACCGCGGTAGAGGTGCAGGCTGCGGTTGCCCCAGGCGACGCCGAACAGATCGACGCATCCTTGAGCACCGGTCAGCACGAGGCCGCAGCGACCCAGTACCGCATCAGCGTGATGAAGCTGGCCAGCACGGGCGGGGCCCAGGTGAAGAAGGCCGCACAGGCCGCGCTGGACGACAACTCCCCGGAAAAGCTCGTCGAATTCATCGCGACCGGGCAGGACAAGGCTCGTCTCTCCGATGAGCGGGTCCAGGCCATGCGGCTGATGAGCACCGGTGGCCCCGAGCTCAAGAGTGCGGCGCAGGTCGCCCTTGAGGGGTCGCCCGACCTGCTCCGTGCGTTCATCACCGTCGGGCAGCACAAGGCCCAGCGCAAGGACCAGCTGGCGGCCACCCACGAAGCCCGGATCCAGGGCCTGCTCGGACCGGGCCGCCGAGTCGGCGAGGAAGGCCACTCAGGCCGCCAAGGAGGCGGACCAGGCCGCGACCAGGGCGGTCAACGCCGCCGCCCGCGCCGAACTGTCGGCCCAGTCGGCCCAGATGTCCGCGAGTGAAGCGTGGACCTATGCCAATGACGCCCGGGTCTCCGCCGAGAACGCGGGCAAGGACCGGGACGCGGCGCGCAAGGCCCATGACGAAGCCCGCGAGCAGTACAAGGAAAGGGAGCGCAAGGAAACCGAGGCCAAGCGGCACGATGCGCAGGCGCAGAAGGAGATGAACGAACTCCTGGCGCTTGAGGAACAGATGCGGTTCCTCCTGGCCAACGAAGACGACACCAGCATCTGGGAGAAGTACCTCGACGACTTCCAGACCGGTTCCGACTGGGCCGGCTACGTCCCGGTCCTGGGCGAGCCCTTCGACGGCTTCAACTGCCTCGTCTACGGCCTCCGCGGAATGGGCTGGGACGCCAGTGCCTCCTGCGCCGGTGTCCTCCCCGTTCTCGGCGACATCGACAAGTATGCGATGCGGAGAAAGGGAAGAGATGGAAAACCTTGACGAAGAATGCGTGTGCCGAATTTGCGGCTTCGTCGACGGCCCCTTCCGGGAGGACGGTTGCGCCCTCAACAGCATCTGCGGTTGCTGTGGTTCGGAGTCCGGAATCGAGGACACCATGCTGGAAGGCGTCCGTGAAACTCGCGGGTACTGGGTGTGCCGCAGTTCTGAGTGGTTCAGGCCGAGCGACAAGCCGGAGAACTGGGATCTGCTGACGCAGCTCGAAAACATTCCTCCCGAGTGGCGCTGACTCCTGATCGCCTGACCGCGAACTTGTGACGAGGGCCCGCCAGTTTGCTGACGGGCCCTCGAATACCCGACGGACCCTCGCGCCCCGAGCCCGAACACCGGGCACGGTCACTGAGTGGGCGGGCGCCGTGTGCCGCCGCTTCCGTTCAGCGGGACCAGCGTCTTCGGGCGGGCGCCCTTGACCCGGGAGCCCGGCAGGGCGCGGTGCAAGGCCACGATGCAGCCGATGACGTCGGCGCCCAGGTCGCCGCTCCCGCCACTGCCGGTCCTCGCCGAGCGCGCTCCGGTGCGCGCGCAGAAGGAACCCGCGGGCACCGCCCCAACGGAGACACCGAGCACGGTCCACGTTCCCGTGCGGCTTGCTTCAGCGCCGTCCGTACCGCTTCGGCTACGGGATCACTGCATCGACAGGCAGCCGGTCCGGGCGGGAGGCCGCCTTCGCAGTCTGCTGCCCCCGGAACGATTGGTCCGGAGCCCAGAGGTGGCTTGCCGGGACGGATCAGACCGTTCCCCTCCGATCCGGCACGGGCCGGACGCGACGGGGAACCGGCGGTCGGCGCAGCTCCCCGAGGATGTCGCGCATCCTGCGACGGGCAGCCGCCTCCGACGCCGATACCTGGGCCTTCGGCCGTTCCCTACTTCCCGGTCTCCTTGGACACCAGCGCGACCGCCTCGTCCACGTCGTCCGTGACGTGGAAGAGCAGCAGGTCGTGCTCCGACGCCTTGCCCTGCGCGACCACCGTGTCCCGCAGCCAGTCGACCAGGCCGTTCCAGTACTCCGTACCGAAGAGCACGATCGGGAAGCGGGTGACCTTGCGCGTCTGGACGAGGGTCAGCGCCTCGAACAGCTCGTCGAGGGTGCCCATGCCGCCGGGCAGCACGACGAACCCCTGGGCATATTTCACGAACATCGTTTTCCGGACGAAGAAGTACCGGAAGTTGACGCCGATGTCGACGTGCGGGTTCATCCCCTGCTCGAAGGGCAGCTCGATGCCCAGTCCGACGGAGACGCCCTTGGCCTCCCTGGCGCCCCGGTTGGCGGCCTCCATCACGCCGGGGCCGCCGCCGGTGATCACCGCGAAGCCGGCCTCCACCAGCGCCCGGCCGAGTTCGACGCCCGTCTCGTACTCGGGTGAGCCGACGGGTGTCCGGGCCGAGCCGAAGACGCTGATCGCGCTCGGCAGTTCGGCCAGTGCGCCAAAGCCCTCCACGAATTCCGACTGGATGCGCATGACCCGCCAGGGGTCGGTGTGCACCCAGTCCGTGTCGCCCTCGGCGGTGTCCAGCAACCGCTGGTCCGTGGTGCCCCTCTGCACCTGCTCACGTCGGCGCACCACGGGTCCCAGGCGCTGTTCCTCCCACGCCCGCTCTTCCTCGGGGCTGGCCATATCGTGCTCCCTCCGCTGCCGGTCGGTGTCCGGCAAGGGTAGATCGGCGCAGGTGACGGGCAGGGCAATTCCGGATGCCGGGACACCGGTGGGGCAGGTGGGGCCCGTGGGTCACGCGGTGAGCCAGGACCGCAGGCGCTCCTCGCAGTGCAGGATCCGCTCGACGGCGACCCGTTCGTCCTTCTTGTGCGCCAGTACGGGGTCGCCGGGCCCGTAGTTCACCGCGGGCACGCCCAGGGCGCTGAAGCGCGAGACGTCCGTCCAGCCGAACTTGGGCTTCGCGACGCCGCCGACGGCCTTCATGAAGGCGGCGGCCGCGGGGTGCGACAGGCCCGGCAGCGCGCCCGGCGAGTGGTCGTCGACGATCATCTCGGCGACGCCGCAGTCCGCGAAGACCTCCCGGACGTGGTCGAGCGCCTCCTGCTCGCCGCGGTCGGGCGCGTAGCGGAAGTTCACGGCGACGGTGCAGGCGTCGGGGATGACGTTGCCCGCCACGCCGCCCTCGATCCGTACGGCGTTCAGGCCCTCGCGGTATTCGAGACCGTCGATGACGGCCCGGCGCGGCTCGTAGGAGGCCAGGCGGGCGAGGATCGGCGCCGCCGCGTGGATCGCGTTGCTGCCCATCCAGCTGCGCGCCGAGTGGGCCCGCTCGCCCTCGGTGCGCAGCAGTACCCGCAGGGTGCCCTGGCAGCCGCCCTCGACCTCGGTGTTCGAGGACTCCAGCAGGACGGCGAAGTCGCCCTCCAGCCAGTCCGGGTGCTCCTCGGCCAGCCGCCCGAGGCCGTTGAACTCGGCGGCGATCTCCTCCATGTCGTAGAAGATGAAGGTCAGGTCCCGGTTGGGCGCGGGGACGGTGGCGGCGATACGCAGCTGCACGGCGACGCCGGACTTCATGTCGGTGGTGCCGCAGCCCCACAGGACGCCGTCCTCGTCGAGCCGGGACGGCACGTTGTCCGCGATCGGCACGGTGTCCAGGTGGCCGGCCAGCACGACCCGCTCGGCGTGGCCCTGGAAGGTGCGCGCGACGATGCAGTTGCCGTCCCGCTCCACCGTCAGGTGCGGGAGCGCACGCAGCGCGTTCTCGACGGCGTCCGCGATGGCCTTCTCGTCCCGGCTGACGGAGGGGATGTCGACGAGCTGAGCGGTGAGCTCGGCCGCGTCGAGGGAGAGGTCCAGTGCGGGGGTCTGCGTAGCGGTCTCCATGCGTCCGACCCTACCGGCGCCCCTCCAGTACCGTTGGCTGCGTGTCTCCCCAGTCCTCCGCCCCCTCCCGCGGCACCCGCGGCAAGCGCCTCCTGCGGGCCGGCGCGGCCTTCGCCGTGCTCGTCGGGCTGGGCGTGTATCTCGTCGTGCAGTACGTGACCGGCGGTCCGGGAGCACCGCGCTGCTCGGTGCGGGCCGCGGACGGCGGGAAGCCGTACGAGATCTCGCCGGAGCAGGCCGCGAACGCCGCGACCATCTCGGCCGTCGGCTCCGCGCGCGGGCTGCCGCAGCGGGCCGTGACGATCGCGCTGGCGACCGCCATGCAGGAGTCCGGGCTGCGCAACATCGGCTTCGGCGACCGCGACTCGGTCGGCCTCTTCCAGCAGCGTCCGTCCCAGGACTGGGGCACGGTCGAGCAGATCATGGACCCGGTCTACTCGGCCGGGGAGTTCTACACGCACCTGGTCAAGGTGCCGGGCTACTCGCGGCTGCCGCTGACGGTGGCCGCGCAGAAGGTGCAGCGCAGCGGCTTCCCGCAGGCGTACGCCAAGCACGAGCCGGACGCCGCGCTGCTGACCGGCGCCCTGACCGGGCGCGACGGGGCGGCGATGACGTGTTCGGTGAACCGTCCGGCGGACCGGAAGCGGCCGGGCGGTACGGACGAGGTGCGCAAGAAGCTCGTGCGCGAGTTCGGGCCGGACGTCCTGCCGCGCACGGACGGGGCGGCACCGGGCGGCAAGGACGGCGGCAAGGACGGCGGCCGGGTGCTGACGGTGCCCGTACGGCCGGCCTCCCACGGTGACGCCGACGACGCCGCGGATTCCGGGGTGGCCGGGGTCTCGGCGGGCCAAGGGCAGGCCGGCGGCGCCTCGGTGGCCGGGGCCGGCTCCGGGACGGAGCGGCGCGGCTGGGAGCTGGCCACGTGGGCGATGGCCCACTCCGGAGCCTTGGGCATCGAGCAGATTTCCTACGCCGGGAAGATGTGGTCGGCGGCCGATTCCGGGAAGGGCTGGCAGAAGGCGACCGGCGCGGCGGCGCGGGCTTCCGGTGCGGACGTACGGATCGTCACCGCGAAGTGAGGCCGCGGGCCGCTGCCGGAGCGGGGTGAGCCGCAGCCGGCTGCTGGAACGGGACGAGCCGCAGGCGACTGCCGGAACGGGACGAGGCCGCAGGCGGCCGCCGGATCGCCGGCGCCGGTGACGCGCTCGCGCGAGCGCCTCCGGAGCCTCCGCGCGGCGCCGCTCCGTCACCCGTACGGCCGTCACGCCGTCAGCCTCGCGCGCACCGCGCAGCCGTCCGGCCGGTCCCTCGGCCGAGTTAACGTCGTCAACCCCGGGCAGCGGCGCCGCATCACCGTCGCCGGGGTCACTCGAACGGCGTGGAACCCGCCCAAGCCCTGAGGCGTGACGTTTCAGCACCGTACTGCGCACGGCGCAGTTTGCCCGGTTTCCTCCGGAGCAGATTATGTGACCCCCCACTGATTCTTTACCGGCCGTGCCGCAACCTTCCCGGGCCTGGCGCGGTAGTCACGTCGTGCGTCCGGCAGCCACCGCGCCCCGCCGGCGGACACGGCACGTCTGTCAGAAGAACCAGTCCCTCTCCGTAAAAGGAGCACCATGTCCCTCCCCCTCTCGCGTCGGATCGCCCGAGCCGCGCTGCTGGTCGCAGCCGGCGCAGCCCCCGTGGTCGGTGCGGGCTCCGCGAGCGCCGTGGAACTGCCGAACTCCTCCGACCTGGGCGGAGTCAGCGCAGTGGACACCGCGAGCCTCGCCGACACCGCCGACGGCGCGGTCCAGGGTGCCGGCGACCTCGCCGGCGAGACCGGCGCGAACGCCACCGAGGCCGGCAGCAAGGTCGTCCGCAAGGCCGTACCGGCCCTGAGCAAGACCGCGGGCAAGACCGCGGGCAAGACGCTCGGGGAGACCGCGCCGGCCGCGAAGCAGGCCGCGGGCAACGCCGCCAGCGACACCGCGGACAGCGCGGGGGACATCCTCACCGACACCCTCCACACCGCCACCGAGGACGGCCTGCCGACCGACGGTCTGACCGACGCGCTGCCGGGCGACGGGCTGTCCACCGACGGGGTGACCGACTCGCTGTCCACCGACGGACTGGCCCAGGCGGTCGGCGACAGCGGTCTGGCCTCGGACCTGCTGCCGACGAACGGGCTGCCCATCAGCTGACGGAGCGCGCACGGCGAAGCCCGCACAGCGAAGCCCGGAGCGGACGCCTGAGGTACGGCGTCCGCTCCGGGCTCGTCGCGTGTGCGGCTGCGGCCCCGCAGGGGCGGGCTGCTACGGGTTACTGCGCCAGGCGGCGTACCGCCTCGTCCACCCGCTCGTCGGTGGCGGTGAAGGCGACCCGTACGAACCGCTCCCCCGCGCTCCCGTAGAAGTCGCCCGGCGCGACCAGGATGCCGCGCTTGGCGAGGTCACCGACGGTGTCCCAGCACGACTCGTCGCGCGTCGCCCACAGGTAGAGCGACGCCTCGCTGTGCTCGACCCGGAAGCCGGCGGCCTCCAGGGCCTCGCGCAGGGCCGTACGGCGGCGGGCGTAGCGCTCGCGCTGCTCGCCGACGTGCTCGGTGTCGCCGAGCGCCGCGACCGTCGCGGCCTGCACCGGCGCGGGGATCATCATGCCGCCGTGCTTGCGGATCAGGAGCAGCTCGCCGAGGACGGCGGCGTCGCCCACGAGAAAGGCGGCGCGGTAGCCGGCCAGGTTGGAGCGCTTGGACAGCGAGTGGACGGCCACGATGCCGTCGTACGAGCCGCCGCACACGTCCGGGTGCAGGACGGAGACCGGGTCGGACTCCCAGCCCAGTTCGATGTAGCACTCGTCGCTGAAGAGCAGGACGCCGTGCTCGCGCGCCCAGGCGACCGTACGGCGCAGCTCGTCGGCGCCGAGCACACGGCCGGTCGGGTTGGACGGGGAGTTCAGCCAGAGCAGCTTGAGGCCGGTGGGGTCCAGCTCCCAGGGGTCGTCGTAGACGACCGGCTCGGCGCCCGCCAGGCGCGCGCCGACCTCGTAGGTGGGGTAGGCCAGGCGCGGGTAGGCGACGCGGTCGCCGGCGCCCAGGCCGAGCTGGGTCGGCAGCCAGGCGACCAGTTCCTTGGAGCCGACGACCGGCAGTACGTTGGTGTGGTCCAGGCCGGTGGCGCCCAGGCGCTCCGCTGCCCAGCCGGTGATCGCGTCGCGCAGGGCGGCGGTGCCCCACACCGTCGGGTAGCCGGGGCTGTCGGCGGCGTCCGTGAGGGCTTTGCGCACGAGTTCGGGCACGGGGTCGACCGGAGTGCCGACGGACAGGTCCACGATGCCGTCGGCATACGCGGCCGCCGTGGTCTTGTACGGCTCCAGCCGGTCCCAGGGGAAGACCGGAAGACGGGACGATACGGGGCCCACGGTGCTCTCTTTCCTCACGTTCCTCTGGCCGCACAGGTCGGGAAACGCCTCGGCCCCGTGCGGCGTCGGCATCCCGGTCTCAGGTGACGGGGAGGCCGGCCGTACGGGACCGGGGCGGCGCCATGCGGCCGCTTACTGGTTCTGCGGCGGCAGCGCTGCGATGAAGGAGTGGTCGCGCTCGATCAGGCCGAGCTTGCTGGCACCACCGGGCGAACCGAGCTCGTCGAAGAACTCGACGTTCGCCTTGTAGTAGTCCTTCCACTCTTCCGGAGTGTCGTCCTCGTAAAAGATCGCCTCGACCGGGCAGACCGGCTCGCAAGCTCCGCAGTCAACGCATTCGTCCGGGTGGATGTACAAGGACCGCTTGCCCTCGTAAATGCAGTCGACGGGGCACTCCTCGATGCATGCCTTGTCCTTGACGTCGACACAAGGCTGCGCGATGACGTAGGTCACGCTGTCGTTCCTCCTCGGTAGGGCTGGCGGACCGATTGGCAGTTCCGCCGCGGGGCGCGCGGGAGCGCGGCGTCGTCGATGCCCGCACCTAGTATCTCCGTTCCCGGGCACGAGACGAACAAGAGGGGCGGGTAGAGCCGTGGAATTCACTACCGGCGGACGGCTGGAGGTCCACATCACCCGTGCTGACGTGGGCAAAAGGGTATCTGTCCGGCGTCTGCTCGACGCCGGGGAGGGGGCTGCCGGGTTCACCGACACGGTCGGTGTTCTCACATCCTGGGACGGTGGTGTGCTGAGCATCACACGCCGGACCGGAGAGACCGTCCGGATCCCCGAGGCCACTCTGGTCGCCGGGAAGAGGGTCCCGGCGGCTCCGGCCCGCCGCCGTTCCCCCGCGACGAGCACGCCGGAACTGGACCGGGTGGCCGCCCGCGGCTGGCCGCCGGTGGAGAGCGAGTGGCTGGGCGAGTGGCAGCTGCGGGCCAGCGCCGGATTCACCCGGCGGGCCAATTCGGTGGCGGCCGCAGGCGACCCGGGGCTGCCGCTGGACGCCGCGCTGGACCGGGTCCGCGCCTGGTACGCGGAGCGCTCGCTGCCCGCGTACGTACAGCTCAGTACGGGCGCCCAGGGCGCCCAGGAGGACCTGGCGGCCGAACTGGACCGACGCGGCTGGACGCGCGAGGTGACGGCGGAGCTGCGGACCGCCGCGCTGGCACCCGTCGGCGACCTGGACGCGGACGTGTCCCGGGTGACGCTCACCCGGGAGATCGGCCCGGACTGGCTGCGCCGCTACCGGCGGTCCGCCGAGCCGGGGCCCGAGGTGCTCAAGGTGCTGCGGGGCGGTCCGTCCGTGTGGTTCGCGAGCGTGCCGGACGACGACGGCGACGTGGCCGCGGTCGGGCGGTGCGTGGTGGACGGGCGCTGGGCCGGGTTCGCGGCGGTCGAGGTCAGTATGGAGCACCGGCGGCGCGGGCTGGCCTCGGCCGTGATGGCCGCGCTCGCCCGCAAGGCCCTGGACGAGGGCGCCTCGGCCGCGTACCTCCAGGTGGAGACGGACAACGAGAGCGCCCGCGCGCTGTACGACGGGCTGGGCTTCGTCACCCACCACCACTACCACCACTGGCGCGCCTCCCAGGGAGGCCCGAGCTGAACGGGTACGAACCTCGTATGCATCCGGACCGGGACCCGGACGGGGACGACACGTCCGCCGAGCGGCGCCGGCAGTTCGCCGAGGCCGCGCGCGACGAACGGCCGGACCTCGCCCGGCTGTGTCTGCTGATCGCGGCGGAGGCCGATCCCGCGCTGGACGAGGCGGCCTTGGACGCGGCGCAGATCGAACTGGACGCGCTGGCCGGGCGCCTGCCGTACGCCCCCACGGGCGGCCCGCGCCCCTGGGCCCGCAACGTCGCCGAACTGCTCGGCGCGCGCCTCGGGTTCCGCGGCACGCCCGCCGACTACCGGCGGCTGGAGTCGTCGCTGCTGCACGAGGTGCTGCGGCGGCGGCGGGGGCTGCCGATCCTGCTGTCGGTGGTGTGGATGGAGGTCGCGCGCCGGGCGGGCGCGCCGGTGTACGGGGTGGCGCTGCCGGGGCACTTCGTCGTCGGCTTCGGCGACCCGTACGGCGCGCACGTCCTCGTCGACCCGTTCGACGGCGGGCGGCTGCTGACCGACGAGGACGCGGGGGTGCTGGTCGCGGGCGCGACCGGCGCGCCGCTGACCGAGCAGATGCTGGCGCCGGCCGACCCGCTGGAGATCGTGCTGCGCATCCTGAACAACATCCGGGCGTGGGCGGTGGCCCGGCCGGAGCGCAGCGACGTGCAGCTGTGGGCGGTCGAGCTGTCCCTGCTGCTGCCCAGCCACCCGGCGCGGCTGCGCCACGACCACGCGCAACTGCTCGTGCAGCGGGGTGATTTCCTGGGCGGCGCGGCCGGGCTGGAGGAGTACGCGAAGGTGGTGGAGGAGATCGACCCGGCCGCTGCCGCCGCGGTACGGCGTCAGGCGGCCGCGGCCCGCGCCATGCTCAACTGATCCTGCTCGGCCTGGTCCGTCCGCCCTGCCTGCCCGCTCAGCTCTGCCCGCTCGGCCTGCCCTGCCCGCTCCGGCTGCTCGGCGGTGTGCGGGCCGCGGCGCACGATCAGTACGGTCGCGTCGTCCTTCAGCTCACCGCCGGTGAACCGCTCCAGGTCGGCGCGGAGCGTGTGCGCCAGCTCGTCCGGCTCCAGGTGCGTCCAGCGGGCCAGCCGGTCGGCCAGCGGGTAGAACGCGCCGTCCGCGCCGCGGGCCTCGGTCACGCCGTCGGTGCACAGCACGATCCAGTCGTCCGCCACCGGCTCGACGGCCACGCTCTGCCGCGCCTCGCCGGTGAGCCAGTCGAGCCCCAGGGGCAGGCCGCCTTCGCCGTCGCTGCGCTCGGTGACCTGGCCGTCCCGTACGAGGTAGTACGGGATGTGGCCGCAGGACAGCACCTTCGCACCGTTCTCGCCGCGCACCTCCAGCAGCAGCGCGGTGACGAATCGTTCCTGTCCGCCGCGCTCGGCGGAACGGGCGTTGTAGCGGGCCAGAGCCTGCTCCATCCGCTCGGCGACGGCTTCGAGGCTGTCCTTGTAGTGGGCCGCCTCCCGGAAGGAGGCCAGCACCTCGTGTCCGGCACCGATCGCGGGCATGCCCTTGCCCTGCACGTCGCCGATCATCAGCCGCAGCCCGTGCGGCGTCTCCACGGCTTCGTAGATGTCCCCGCCGACCCGGGCGCCCTCCTGGGCGGAGACATAGAACCCGTACGCCTCCAGCGGCCCGGCGGTCAGCGGCAGCTCGCGCAGCATCTCCCGCTGCACGGCGTCGGCGACCATGCGCGTACGGGCGTACAGCGCTTCCCGCTCCAGCCGGGTCCGGCACAGCACCAGCGCGAACACGGCGACCAGCAGCGCACCGAAGACCCCGACGACCTTGCTGGCCACCGACCAGTCCGGCACCGACCGCACCTGGATGAACACCTGGCACAGCACGTACACCGCGGCCACCACGGCCGTCCGGCGGTAGCCGCAGCGCAGCGCGGCGATCAGCGGCGCGATGCCCATGAACAGGGCGAAGTGCAGCTGCGGGCCGGTCCCCGCGTCCGCCAGCGTGATGGCCAGGGTCGCGCCGACCAGCAGCACCGCCACACCGCGGTCACGCGCCGGGGATCGCTGGAAAGTCGTCACACGTTCCAGCGTGCGGGCGCCGTTCCGCCTCGCCCAGGGTCGAAAGTCCTGGTGAGGCGGTTGTGAGGGGTGAGACTCCTTACAGCGTGGGCCCGTCGTCGTCCGGGTTACAGCCAGCCCTTGGCACCTGCCGTACGGACGGCTTCGGCGCGGTTGCGGGCGCCCGTCTTCTGGATGGCGGTGGACAGGTAGTTGCGCACCGTGCCGTGCGAGAGGTGCAGGGCGGCGGCGATCTCCGCGTTGGTGGAGCCGTCAGCCGCCGCGCGCAGCACGTCGCACTCCCGGTCGGTGAGGGGATTCGCCCCCTCGGACAGCGCGGCGGCGGCGAGCGCGGGGTCGATGACCTGCTCACCGCGGAGCACCCGCCGTACGGCGTCCGCGAGCTGCGCGGCCGGGGCGTCTTTGACCAGGAACGCGTCGGCGCCGGACTCCATGGCGCGGCGCAGGTAGCCGGGCCGTCCGAAGGTGGTGAGGATGACGACCTTCAGCGCCGGGAACTCGGCGCGCAGCAGCGCGGCGGCGTCCAGGCCGCTGAGGCCGGGCATCTCGATGTCGAGCAGCGCCACGTCCACGGGCTGCTCCCGCACCGCGCCGGCCACCTCGTCGCCCCGCGCGGCCTGGACCACGACCTCCATGTCGGGTTCCAGCCCCAGCAGCGCGGCCAGCGCTTCCCGGACCATGGACTGGTCCTCGGCGAGGAGGAGACGCACTTTCTTCACGGGCTGCTCGCCGTGCGGGTCAGTCATGCGGCCACCCTAGCCAGGCGGGGGGAGGCGCAGGTCGGCGGGCGACGGCGGCGCGGACGAAGGCGGCGTGGGCGGCGGCAGTGCTGGTGGCTGGTGCGGACGGGCGGTGGGAGCGGGCGGGCGGTCAGCGGGGGGCCGGTGCGCGCGGGCGGCCGGGCGAGCGGGGGCCGGGCCTCACATGTAGAAGCGCTTGTGCTGCTGCGTCGGTTCGAAGGTCTGGCGGCAGCCGGAGCACCACCAGTGCCAGGTCTCCGGCGCCCGGCCCGAGTCGCTGGTGTCCTTCCACAGGCGGCGCCGGTCGCGGCAGGCCGGGCAGCCGGGCGGGGCGAGGGGACCGACGACGGCCCGCGGGTCGATGGGTGGCATGGCGCCAGCCTGCACAACCCGGGGTGTCGGTGCGCCGGTTCCCGCGCCGGGCCACTCCAACGGGCGGAGCGGGAGCGCGCGCCCGCGCGCCGGAGCCACCGGAGCGCATGGCCCTACGCCTCACGCCCCCGACACGTCTCGGACCCCCGACACGACCTCACGCCCCGACACGGCTCACGCCCCCGACGGGCTCTGCTCCGCGGGCCGGGCCACGGCACCGGACACCGGCGGGCCGCCGAGCGGCACGTATGCGCGCAGGGCGAAACCGCGGCCGCGCGGCGCCACGCCCGTCTCCAGGCGGCCGTCGGCCAGCGCCAGCCGTTCCCGCAGCCCGCTCAGGCCGTTTCCGTCCTGACTCCCGCCGCGCGGCGGTCCGGTGCCGTCGTCGACGACGGACAAGCACAGATACCGCCGCTCGTCGGCCTCCCACTCCTCGGTGAGCAGCACCTCGCAGCGGCCCGCGCCACTGTGCCGTACGACGTTGGTGACGGCTTCCCGCAGCGCCCAGGCCAGCGCGCCCTCCCCGTCCTCCCCGAGGCCCCGGTGCTCCTGTTCCACAGCCGGGTCGATGTCCGCCGCGATCGCCGCGGTGCGCAGCGCGGCGCGGGCCCCGGCCAGTTCCACGACCAGGCGGGGGCGCCGGTAGCCGGTGACGGCCTCGCGGACGTCCACCAGCGCCTGGCGGCTGACCCGTTCGATGTCGGCGACCTGCTGGGCCGCGCCGGCCGGCTCGCCGGGCAGCATCCGCCCGGCCAGTTCGCTCTTGAGCGTGATCAGGGAGAGCGAGTGGCCGAGGAGGTCGTGCAGGTCCCGGGCGAGCCGCAGCCGCTCCTCGTTGGCGGCCAGCCGCGCGACCTCCTCCCGCGCCTCGCGCAGTTCCTTCGTCGTACGGATCAGATACTGCACGCCGACCATCGCGAAGCCGCTGAGCAGGCAGGGCAGGGCGTACGCGAAGAGGTAGGCCCGTACGTCCTCGTAGCGCGTCCCGATCACCACGAGGGCGGCGGTCAGCGCGGGAATGGCCCACCGCGAGACGCCGAAGGGCTGGGAGACGGCCACCGCGACGCCCACGAACGTGAAGAGCACCAGCCAGTTCGGCCCGAGGACCGAGGACAGCAGGACGGCGAGCGCCGCGATGAAGCCCACGGCGGCCCGAACCACCGCGTTCCTCACGGGCCGGTGGGCCATGTGGCGGAAGAGCACGACGAAGTAGACGGCGACGAACGTCAGGAGACCGGCGCAGCCCAGCAGCTCGTGCGCCGGGGACATCCCGCCGTCGGCCAGGTCGCCGATGGGCCCCGCCAGGTACAGGAACCAGACGACGACCCACGCGCTCTTCACCAGCGCCTGCCGGCGGGTACGGGGTGCCGACCCGATCATCACCGGGCTGCACTCGGGGTAGGGACCGGTCTCCGCCGTCTTCATGCCGTACGCGTGTCCTTCCGGTAGAGCCAGCCCGCGCCACCCGCGAAGACGAGCAGGTAGCCGGCGAGGATCGCCAGGTCCTTGACGTCCGGGGCGTGGCCGCCCTCGATGGCCGTGCCGAGCGCGGCGTACGCGTGGGTGGGCAGCCACTCGGCGATGTTCTGCACCCACTGCGGCAGGATCGTCAGCGGCATCCACAGCCCGCCGAGGAACGCCAGCACGAAGTAGATCATCATCGCGATGGGCCGGACCGCGTCGCCGGTGGCAAGGTAGCCGATGGCCACGCCGAGCGCGGCGAAGACGAAGCTGCCGAGCCACGTCGCGACGAGGATGGCGATCCACTGCCAGGCCTCCAGCCGGACGCCCTTGACCGTCGCGGCGACCAGCATGACCAGCACGATGGACGGCAGGCTGACCGTGGCGGCGGAGCCCATTTTCGCGGCGACGTAGCCACGTCCGGGCAGCGCGGTCAGCCGCAGCTGCCGCACCCAGCCCTTCTCGCGCTCCTTGGCGATCGCCTCGCTGTTGCCGATCAGTACGGCGGTCATCGCGCCGAACGCCGCCATGGCGACCATGAAGTACAGGGACATGTTCAGCTTCATGCCCGGTATCGGCTTGCTGTCGGCGCCACCCGCGATGATCAGGTAGAGCGCCGGCGGGTAGATCACCGAGAAGAACATGAACTTCTTGTTCCGCAGGGCGCGGACGATCTCCAGCTTGATCAGGGTGGTCATCGTGCCGCCTCCTCGGCGGTCGCTGCGTCGGTGATGGCGATGAACGCCTGCTCCAGGCCGAGTCCGGCCACTTCCAGATTGCGCGGGTACAGACCGAGGCCGTACACGGCGTGCATCGTCGCGTCGGCGTCGCCGGACTGGATGCGCACGGTACGCCCGGAGACCTCCAGGGAGGTCAGGTGCGGCAGGCCGCGCAGTACCCCGCGGTCGACCGGCCCGTCCAGGTCGAAGACGACCCGGCGGGCACCGGCCCGCGCCTTGATCTCGGCGGCGGTTCCGTCGGCCAGCACCCGCCCGCGGTGCAGCACGATCACGCGGTCCGCGACCTCGTCCGCCTCTTCGAGGTAGTGGGTGGCGAACAGCACCGTACGGCCCTGCCGGGCCTGCGCCCGCATGGTGCCCCAGAACGTCTGCCGGGAGGAGACGTCCATACCGGTGGTCGGCTCGTCCAGCACGATCAGGTCGTTGGCGCCGGCCGTGGCGAGCGCGAAGCGCACCCGCTGCTCCTGGCCGCCGGAGAGCTTGTCGACCATCCGGTCGGCGATCTCGGTGATCCCGGCGGCGTCCATGATCTGCTCGACCGGGTAACCGCCCGGGTGCAGGTCACTGGCGAGCTTGACCAGCTCCCGGACCTTCACGCCCGTCATCAGGCCGCCGCTCTGCAGCATGGCGCCGACCTTGCCCTGCTCGATGGCGCGCTGCGGGCTCGTGCCGAACAGCGACACGGAGCCGGTGTCGGCGTTGCGCAGGCCCAGAAGCAGGTCGAGGGTGGAGGACTTGCCGGCGCCGTTGGGGCCGAGGAGGGCGACGGTCTCGCCCGGGTACAGCTCCAGGTCCAGGTCGGCCACCGCCCGTACGGCGCCGTAGTTCTTGCTCACTTTACGGAAGCTGACCACGGGCTCCGGACCCGCCCGGCGCCCGGTGGCCCGGTCTGTGATGGTGGCTGTGCTCGTCATGGTTCCAGCCTCACAGTGAGGCGGTGGCCTGCGGCAGTGTCGCCTGTCGCAAGTACGGGATGACAGATGTCATGGGTGGTGTCCCCCAGGGGCCGTTTCCGGGGCCCCGGAAACAGCCGTGGCGGGGTCAGCCGGGCACGCCCATGCGCTGCGTGCCGACGACCGACAGCAGCCGCAGGGCCTCCGCCGACGGCGAGCCGGGTGCGGCGGTGTAGATGACGACGCGCTGGTCCCGGTCGGCGATGTCCAGGACGTCGCAGCTGACGCTGACGGGGCCGACGAGGGGGTGCTCGAAGGTCTTGCAGAGGGTGGGCCGGGCGGCCACGTCGTGGGCGGCCCAGAGCCGGGCGAACTCCTCGCTGCCGGCCAGCAGCTCCTCGACCAGGCCGGTCACCTCCGGGTCACCGGGGTAGCGGGCCGCGGTGGCGCGCAGTTGCTGGGCCGCGGTCCGGGCGAAGCCGTCCGCGTCCGAGACGCCGTACAGCCGCCGGCCGTACGGGTGCGGGCCGAGGAACGCGCGCCGGAGGAGGTTGCGGTCCCGGCGCGAGAGGGCGGAGAAGTCCTCCATCAGCGCGGCGGCCAGCTCGTTCCAGGCGATGACCTCGTACGTCGCCGAGATGACGATCGCCGCGGCCTCCGGCAGCCGCCGCAGCAGGTCGACGATGCTCTGCCGTACCTCACGGGACGGCCCCGGAGGGGGGCCGGGCGGGGCACCGGCGAGGTGGTGCAGGTGGTCGCGCTCGGCGTCCGACAGGCGCAGCGCGCGGGCCAGCTGGGCCAGCACCTCGCGGGAGGGCTGCGGGCCGCGCGCCTGCTCCAGCCGCGTGTAGTACTCGGTCGAGATGAACGCCAGCTGCGCCACCTCCTCGCGGCGCAGCCCCGGGGTGCGGCGGCGCGCTCCGGCGGGCAGCCCCACGTCGGCGGGGGTGATGCGCTCGCGCCTGCTGCGCAGGAAGTCGCCCAGTTCTCGTCGTACGTGTCGGTCCACGCCCCCAGTGTGCGCGGACGCCGGACGGCCCATCCAGGTACAGCCGGTGCCTGGATGGGCGGGGCGGCCGGGCACAGGCTCGTCGGCATGAACAACACACCGACCCCGTCCACCACGACCGCGGGCCTGCTCACCGGCAAGGTCGCCTTCATCACCGGAGCCGGCCGCGGCATCGGCGCCGCCGCGGCACGGCTGTTCGCCCGGGAGGGAGCCGAGGTACTTCTCGCGGCGCGCACGGAAGCGCAGCTCAAGGCGGTGGCCGAGGAGATACGGGCGTCCGGCGGGACCGCGGATCACGTGGTGTGCGACCTGGCCGACGCGGCGAGCGTCCGCGCCGCCGTCGACCGGGCCGTGCAGTTGTACGGACGGCTCGACGTGGCCTTCAACAATGGCGCCACGGGGCAGCCGCCCGGCCCGCTGGACGAGCTGCCGGAAGCCGGGTTCGACCTCGTCAGCGCCGTGAACTTCAAGGGCCCGTGGCTGGCGATGTCGGCCGAGATCGCCGCCATCCGCGCCACCGCGGGGCGCGGGGCGATCGTCAACACCTCCAGCGTCGGCAGCCTGGCGGGCAACCCGCAACTGCCCGTCTACGGCGCGGCGAAGCGGGCGGTCAACAGCCTCACCGCGTCGGCGGCCGTCACGTACGGCCCCGAAGGCATCCGCGTCAACGCCGTCGCACCCGGCACCACGCTCACCGAGATGCTGCACACGTGGGACGAAGAGTCCCCCGGCACCATCGAACAGCTCAACGCCCGTACCCCGCTGGGCCGCGCCGCCGCCCCGGAAGAGATCGCTCAGGCCGCTGCCTGGCTGCTCAGTGACCGCTCCTCCTACGTCACGGGAACGGTCCTGCGGGTCGACGGCGGTATGTACGCCTGAGCGACCATCGCGGGCGTCGGCGCGGCGGGTTCAACGCTTCCGTGTGCCGCAGAACTCGGCCTCGACGACCCCCACGTACGTGGCGGCGTCGCCCATCCAGTCGCCGTTGATGTTGAACGTCAGCTGGTGGCTGCCGTCCCGGGTGCCGACGACCCCGGAGACGGACCCGTTGGCGCGGCCCGTCTTGCCCACCACGGTCACCCCGCAGGAGAGGGTGACGGACTCGATGCCGAGTCCGTAGCGGTAGCCCGCGACCTCCGCCGGCACGGTGGTGAACATCGCGCGGGTCGCCGCGGGGCCGAGCAACTGCCCCTTGGTCAGGGCGCGGAAGAAGGTGTTCAGGTCGCCGGTGGTGGAGATCATGTCGCCCGCCGCGCCCAGCCACGACATGTTCTGTTCGGTGGCGTCCACGACCGGCGCGTCGGGCTCCTTCTGGCGCAGCCGTGAGTAGGCGGTGGGGTGCGGCAGCGGCATCCGGGGGCTCAGGCCGGGGAAAGAGGTCTCCCGCAGGCGCAGCGGGGCCAGGATGCGCCGCTCCGTCTCGTGGGCGTAGGAGCGGCCCGTCGCCTTCTCGATGATCATGCCGACGAGGACGTAGTTGGTGTTGCTGTACCGGGCCGCCTCGCCCGGGGCGCTGTGCGGGGGCTGTTTCATCGCGAGGGCCACCAGGTCGGTGGGGCGGTAGGTGTCGTAGCGGTGTCCGGGGAACGCGGGGCCGGAGGAGCGACGGGCGAACTCGGCGTCCTCGGAGTAGTTGGCGAGGCCGCTGGTGTGGTTCAGCAGCTGGCGCAGCCGGATGGCGCGACCGTCGTTGCCGTTGCCGCGCACGAGTCCGGGCAGCCACTTCTCGACGCTGTCGTCCAGGTCGAGGGCACCCTCTTCCGCCAGTTGGAGGAGGACGGTGGCGAGGAAGACCTTGGTGATGCTGGCGGCACGGAAGTGGTCGGCGCGGGTCCGTTCGCGGTGCGTGGAGGTGTCCGCGTACCCGGCCGCCCCGGACCACCGGCCCCGCCCGTCCCGGGCTTCGGCGACGACCCCGGGGAGACCGCCCTTCTCCACGACGTCCCGCAGCGCCTGTTGGGTCGCCTGGTGACGACCGGCCTGATGCTGGGGAGTTGCGGCCTCGGCGGCCGGCCCGGTGGCGAGGACGGCCGTGACGGCCAGGGCCAGGGCCGTGGCGCGGGTGGCGGCCGGGCGTGCCGGACGGCGGGAGCGGTGGGAGGTGCTGCGGGAGTCGGTGTCGCGGGAGGCCGTGCTGCGGGAGGCCGTGTCGCGGGAGGCCGTGCTGCGGGAGGCGGTGCTGCGCGAGGTGGCGGGTCCGGCGGTGCGGGCCCGGCTGTCGGTTACGGAGATCATGCCCGGGACGCTATGGCGCGGCGCGGCCGCACAGTACCGACGAAAGTAAGGTCCGCGTTCTTACCTATGAGGGTTCCCACGGGCGGTTTCCAACCGCCGTGGCACGTCACGGCAGCGCCGCGGCGCATGACGCCCGGAGAAGCTGGAAAGCCGGGCCCGGCCCGGCGCTGAGGCGACGTCGAGACGGCTCCGTACGACGGTACGGGGGCGGAGCGACGTGACGGAGACAGAGCGTCGCGGGCCGGAGCGTCGCGACGGGGGGCGGAACGTCGCGACGAGTACGGAGCGTCGTGACGGGAGCGGAACGACGCAACTGGTCCGACTCGACGCACCGGGGGTGAAGCGACGCAACAGCTCCGACTCGTCGCGCCAGGGCCGTAGCGACGTAACGGCTCCGACTCGTCGTGCCGGGACCGTAGCGACGTAACGGCCCGGGCACGACGTACCGGCAACGTCTCGACGTACCGAGGACGGAGCGACGCAACTGGCCCGCCCCGACGTACCGGAGCCGTATCGACGCACCGGGACCGTATCGACGTAACGGGACCGGTACGACGCGCCAGTACCGGAACGACGTACCGAGGGCGGATCGACGCACCGCCACCGGGACGACGCACCGGACCCGACCCGACGTACCCCGCCCGGCACCCGACCCGACGTACCGGACCCGGCTCGACGCAGCCGGGCCCGGTTTGATGGCGCGTCAGCCCGTCGTGGCGCCCTCGACCTTGGCGACGCGTTTCTGCGGTGCGGGCGGGGCGGGCTTCCTGAGGGCCTGCGTCATCGCCGCGGCGGCGTGCTGCGGGGTCATCTTGACCTTGCCGGCGCCGCCGTCGATCGACACGTTGTCGAAGGCGTGACCGTACTTCTCCTCCAGCTTGGCCAGGTCTATGACCGGCTGGAGCTTGCCGTCGGGAGCGGCGGTGAAGGTCAGCAGTTCGCCGATGGAGCGCTGGCTGAACGGCACCTCGACGCCGCCCGCCGACAGGTAGACCCACCCGGAGACGGCCGGTTCGGCCATCTCCCGCAGGGCCCGGTCGACCTCCGCCTTGCCCGCCTTCGGCTGCTGCTCGACGGCGGCCAGCACCACCGGGGTGTTCTTGCCGGTGGCGGCCCGGTCCAGGTACGCCTTTTCGATCTTGCTCTTGGACGCCTGCACGTCGACGGCCTTGTAGGGCGTGCCGTAGTGCGGGACGGCCTTGCCGTTCTCGAAGGTGATGCTGCCGTCCTTGGCGGCGCCCGCCGGACCGGCCACCGCCTTGAGCGCGACGTCCAGCTTCTCGTCGTCGGTGATCATCGCGGGCTTGGCGGTCCGCGTGCCGCCGAACAGCGAGCTGATGACGGAGACCGGGTTGTAGTCGCGCCCGGAGGCGTCCCGGACCGTGGCCTGGGTGTCGATGTTCAGCCCGGCCTTGGCCGGCACGAGCGTCTGCTCCTTGCCGTCCACGGTCAGCTTCAGCGGCTCGTTGCGGGTCTTGCCGACGGCCGCGTCCAGCTTCTTGACGGCCTCTTCCTTCGTGGCGCCGCCGATGTCCACCCCCAGCGCGGTGGTGCCGTTGGGCACGTCCGCGTGGTCGAGCAGCAGCCCCGCGCCGTACGCGACGCCGGCCAGCACCACGACCGCGACGCCCAGCAGAACGACCTTGTTGCGGCCCTTCTTCTTCGGGTTTATCGGCTCGGGGATCTTGGCGCGCGGCGGGGCCGGGGTGTCCTGACCCGCGCCCGGTCCGGGCGGGAAGGGCGCCGCGGGCGCCGGAGCGGCGTCGGCGGGGACCGTCGGGATGCCGCCGACCAGGGTGTCGCTGGAGAGCTGGTCGCCCCCGCCGGCACGGCCGGAGCCGGCGGGCGCGCCGCCGGGGAAGCCACCGGCGTTGCCGCCCTTGCTGCCCTTGCCGCCCTTGCCGCCCCGGCTGCCCTTGCCGCCGGACGCTCCGCCACGGCCGCCGGCCCCCTGGCCACCGGCCGGTACGCCGCCCGCGATGCCACCCGGGGCTCCGCCCGTGACGCCGCCCGTGACGCCGAGGCCACTGCCGGGTCCGGCAGCGGGGGCGGGGGGCTGCGGGGTGAGCACCGCGGTGTCGTCGGTCATGCCGGGACCGCCGTCAGCGCCCGGAGTTCCCGGAACGCCCGGAGTGCCCGGAGTGCCCGGGGTGTGGAAGCCGGTGGGCAGGTCGAAGGCGGAGTCACCGGTGGCCGGGCCGGTCGTCGGACCGTTCGGACCGTTCGGACCACTCAGGCCGGTCAGGCCGTTCGGGCTGCCCGCACCGGTCAGCCCGCTCGGCTCACTCGGGCCGCCCAGACCGTTCGGGCCGCCCAGACCGTTCGGGCCGTCCGGACCGCCCAGGCCGCTGTGGTCAGCCCCCTGGCCGACGCCGCCGCCGACGCCGCCCGTACCGCCCGGCGAGTCGAACGGGCTCGCCCCGCCCTGCCCCGCGGCCCCGTCGAACGGGCTCGCAGGCGTGTCGAACGGCGACGGGGCCGTGTCGAACGGCGAGCCGCCGCCCGCCGCGGGCGCATCGGAGAAGTACGGCAGGTCCGGGCGGTGCGAGCCGCCCGTGCGGTCCTGCGGCGCGGCGGAAGCCTGCGGGTCCGGCGCCGGCGCCGGGGCGGGCGCCGGGGTGCCGGCGGAGGCCGCCGTCGGCTTGCGGGGCGAGAACCAGTCGCTGGTCTTCTCGGCCGGAGCGCTCTTGGCGCCGTCGGCACCCGGCGCGTCCGGCTTGCGGGTGCTGCCCGTGCGCTCGGAGCCGGCGGCCCCTGCGTCGGGCGCGCCCTGACCGAGCGGCCGCCCCTGGCCGAGCGTTCCGGACGTACCGGATGTGCTGGACAGCGGGGACGGGGACGGTCCGGCGCCGGCGGATCCGCCGGCCCCGGACTCCTCACCGACGGGCTTGCGCACGACGACCGGCGGGATGGGGCGGGACCCCGGAATATTGATCTTGATCCGCGTGGTCAGCGTGGTCTCGGTCTTCGGCTCCTCCGGCTTCGCCGCGGCGTCGGCCGCCACCGCGTCGTCCGCCTCGGACCGAGGCGTTCCGTACGGCGGTGTCCCCGACGGGTACGCGGCACCGCCGCGCCCCTGGGCACCGGAGGACGAACTGTCAGATTCACGACTCAAAGCAGGTTCTCCCGGTTGGCTCCGCCGCTCGTCAGTACGGTGCTTGGGCGGCTCGGCGGCGCGCACCACCATACTGGCCGCTGTCGGCGGTCATCCCGGGAGCAGGACGACGCCCCGCTCCCGGACCGCCGTGCGGTCCTGAAAATGATCACTGGGGCCGGTGCTTACTTGCCAAGTCGGGCCGCTTGCGCACCGTTGGCCCGCATCTGCGAACCGGTGGCACAGATCACAGCCAGTACGATGCCGCCGACCAGGAAGACGTACGTGCCCGGTCCGGCCCCGAAGAGGAAGTCTCCCTCGGGGCGGGCGTCGCTGAGCAGGATCACGGTCACCAGCCAGCCCGCGCCCGGCGCCAGCACGCCACCCGTCCGGCCGAGCGCCACCTGGCCCCCGTGGAAGAGGCCGCCGGCCGCCGCCAGCGCGAGGAGCAGCCCGCCGGGGAACCACGCCGCCTGGACGAGCCCGCCCGCGGTCGCCACGACCGCGCCGAGGACGAACAGCAGGACGTACGCGGCCACCCGGCCGGGGCTCAGCGGCGCGGCGAGGCCGCTCCCGGCCGCCGCCCCTCTCGCGCCACCCGCGCCCCTCGCGCCCCCGGCGCCACCCGCGCCCGCCGCCCC
>NZ_JAFIQY010000069.1 GCF_022271435.1 Streptomyces monomycini
ACACCCAGGCCCTCCTCCGCCTGGCCCGCCACCGCATCAGCGTCCTGTTCGCCATGCTCCGCGACGGCACCTTCTACGAGCCGAGGAACCCTCGACTCGCTTGACGAAGAACATAGAGGCACCCCCGCCCGCACGGCACCCGGCATCGCTCGGTCCCGCCGGACCACATGCCTGTCGGGGGCGACGAATTGGAAGGAAACGCGGCCACGCGCGATCACCGGCGGCGCGGCTCGAAGCGATCTCGCTGAGGACGCCGCGCGACATGCCGCCACCAACATAACGACGAGCGGCGGATCTTCCCGGACGCGCGCGTGCGCGACGGCGGTACAACCGCTACCGGGCACACTCAGGAAAGCACCAAGGCACCAACACCGGTCCTTCGCGGCAGCGTCGGCCTCACAGCACAGCGAAGAGCACCCTGAGCAGGACCGCGGCACCAAGAATCACTATGGCTGCCTGCGCGACGCGACGGGGCGACGGTACGGCGACGACCTTCGGGCCGTCCTGCTCGGGAAAGGCGTAGAACACGCGGTGGGGATCGTCCGGCACCGTGCCCCTAACGACCGGCAGATAGCGCAGGTGAGCGCAGCGGGCGACCTCCCCCGGGGCCTCGGCGAGCCGGGACGCGAGGGCATTGCGGTGGGCGACGAGCAAGTCGTGCGGTAACGGGTCGCCGGGCGTAAGGGTGGCGGTGCGCCAGCTCCCGGTCTCCTTGGCCAGGTGTCGCACGAATAAGGGCGGGTACGGGGGTGGCTGCGGTACGCGTTCTTCCGACCGGGTGTGCCGGATGAGGCCCTCGGTCCAGGTGACGGTACGCCCGGCTCCCCGGCATGCCGTGTGGCGATCGTTCCCTGGCTGCCGCACTGGGGGCAGGGCACGGACTCCGCACCGGCGCAGTCAGGGCACTCGACACGACCGCGGCCGCGGCTGCCGCGGCAGCCGCGGCAGGCCGCCTCCAGCGCCCCGCACTTGAGGCAGGTGACGCGCTCGCCGAGCCCGGCCGCTGCCGCGGTACGGCCGTGTCGGCGGACGCCACTGCCATCGCACCGGCCGCAGGACTCGCTGCCGCCACAGGCCGGGCAGACGCGCGAGGCCGGACAGGTGGGCGCGCCGCGGCCCTGGCAGCGGTCGCAGGCGACCTCACCGTTGCCGCAGGAGCAGTGCTCCTCACGGACGGAGTCGCGCAGCACCAGTTTCCACTGCCGCTCGTCGCCCGCTTTCGCCGGGGCCGTCACCGTGTAGGCGTCCAGCTTCCGGTCAGTCGGCCGGCCGGACAGGTCCTTCTTCCCGTGGTGCACCCGTTCCTGCTCGGTGCGGGACTCGACGGTCCGCACGATGCGGCACTCAAAGACCGGACGCCACCTGACCTCCGCGGTTGTCATATTCACGGTCTGTGTCGATGTGCCACAGGTGAGGAGCCTGCGCTCGATCGCATTCAGCAGAGCCCGCCCCCTGGTATGTCACTCATCCGCGCATCCTTCCGCTGCTGCCACTGCCCTTCTGCTGTACGTGCACGGTCCGCCGGCTCGTCAGCCTCCCCCGCCGGCCTGGTCACCAGCGGTTCCGCCCCCGCGCCCCTCCGCCTGCCTGGTCAGGGCTGCCGGTGAGGACCACGCCGACGCACGGCCCTCTTTTGCTGTGCGCAGTGGCCGACCAGAGCAGCGCTACGCCGACGATGTCGCGTTTCGCCCGTCCGCCCAGACCCCGGCCGAACCGCCGCCCGGTGCCCTACCGTGCCGGAAGGCTCCCGGTGCGCGCATGGTGCGGTCGCCGCCTACTCGACGGGCCCCGGACAGGTGAGTTCAGCCAAGTCGTTGTGCCATGGACGGATCCGGTCGGTGAACTCTGCTGCCTCAGGACCGGTAACCAGCGAAGCGGTCGCCTCGATGAAGGCGGCGGCTTCTGCACGGGCCATCGACAGCAGAGCACTGCCCTCCGGTGAACGCAGGCGGACAAACACGCGTCGGCCTTTGTGCGGAAGGCGGTCGGGCTGGAAGGAGAAGTCGTAGTCCTCAAGGGCCTTGTGGTGCGGCAGCTTCGAGGTCCGCAGGCCGGTGCAGAAACGGCGGTCCTCACGGACGGCGAGTTCTTCGGACAACACCAGGTCGATGAAGTCGAGGTAGCCGGGTTTGGCCTCATCAGCCCGCTGAGCGTACTGGGCCAGGGTTTCGGCCAGGCGGGGAAGGCCCAGCTTGCCGGCCGTGCTGCGGATGCGGGTGAAGACCAGCTCGCTCAAGACGTTTCCTCCGTGCTCGGGTGGGTGGTGAAAGGCCGGGTGCCGGTCAACTCGTCATAGACCGACAGCGGTCGGCGGCCGACCTCGACCTGAGTGGCCGCGGACCGGTTCAGCAAGGCCATCAGCGCCCCCTGCCCTGGCTCCTGGCCTTCCTTGCGGCGGGCCGCGGGCAGTTCCCCGCCTGCTGTGGCGCGGCGTCCAGCTCCGGTGGGAAGGCCGTTCCAGTGCATCTCGTCCACGACGCGGGCGCCACGGCCCACCGCCCGAGGATGCGTGGCCAGCAGGGTCTCGACCCGGTGGTCAGCGGCGGTGGAATACAGGCTGACCTGGGACTTCGTCGCTCGGACCTCGACCAGCTGGCGGGGACGGACCCGCAAGGCCGGCACCGAGTAGAGGTTCGCCTCAAACGCGACGAGACAGTCCTTGCCGATGTAGCGCAGATGCCGCTGGGCCACGACATAGGGAATCTGCGGCAGCGGACGCAGGGCCATGTGGTCGCGGACCGTCCGCAGGCCGATGACCTGGCCGCGGGTCCCGTGGACCTTCGCCCGCCGCAGCGGGACCCAGGCTGTGAACGCGGAGTTCCGTTCCTCAGTCGAGGAGAAGGCCCGCCCGGCCAGGACGTGATCACGGACGATAAGTACTTGCCGCTCGACCCGGCTCTTCCCGGTGGGCCGGTGGGCGGCCAGAACGTCGGGGTCGAAGTCGTAATGCCCGGCGAACGCGACCGCCTCCGGATGCAGAGGAACGGCCTCACCAGGGGCGACATGACGGCGGACCACGGTCTTGGTGCGGTCGTAGACGATCGACACCGGGACTCCGCCGAAGTGCGCGAACGCCTGCCGGTGACAGTCGAAGAACGTCGACAAGTCCTGGCTGGTGGTGAAGCAGCAGAACGGATCCCGCGAGTAAGACAAGGTCATGTGGAAGGAGTAGGCCTTCGGAATCCCCACATGGGCAAGGATCTTGCCCTCGTCACCAGTCCACCTGAGCCTGGGCGCCGCGAACCACCTCGAACCAGCGGTGCAGCCCGGCCAGTTGCCCCGGGCTGATACCCAGCTCCTCCGCGATCCGCGGCCGGGCCTCCTGCAAGTACATCTTCACGCGCTGATAGTTGATAGCGAAGCCGTACTCCGCCACCAGACGCTCGTGGACCACCGCTCCCTTCAGGAGGATCTCGGCCCGCAGCATCGCGTCGATCAGCGGTGCGACCTCCTCCACCGCCCGCGGGCGCGGCTGGCCGTTCGCTGCCCGTTTCGGAGGGGCGACCGGCGTCTCGCCCGAGAGGTACTTGGCGACCGTACGTCGGTTCAGCCCGGTCGCTTTCGCGATCTCCCTCAGGCTCAACGCGCCGGACTCGTACAGGCCACGAAACCGCCGCAACTCCAGCCAGCGACGCGGATCCAAGATCACCCTCGCCGCCCTCCGCCCTCCGCCGTCCCCGAACAAGACGACAGCAGACTCCCGAACCCCACCCCTCACCGCACCAACTTTGGTGCACTCTCATCCGTGCGAGGTGGTGCACGTCCACTTGTACGCCGACAACTTCCCGCCCAACGCTCGTACAGTGCCACACCGGCACGGCCAGGCGTTCGCCTACGCGTACGTCCTCGAAGGCAGCGTGCGCAGCACGCTCGAAGGGCAGCCCACCGCCACCTACCACCAGGGCGAGGACTGGGTCGAGCCGCCGGGCGCCCACCACGTTCAAGCCGAGAACACCAGCACGACCAAGCCGGCCAAGCTTCTCGTCGTCTTCATCGCCAACCCCGGCGACGCACTCAAGACCGACGACCCGAAGTAGCCGAGCTACAAGCAGCGGGCGGCAGCTCTGTGCGCAGCCCACCTCCGTCTCGGTCCTTACCACAACACACTTCGACCTCCTCGCCGTGCCTGAAGGGCGCGATGCGAACCACAGACCCAAAGAAGGAACAATGAACGACACCCAGCGCGTCAACATCGCCAAGCAGCACCCGGCCTCCTACAAGGCCCTCACCGCCTTCTCGACAGAGGTGCAGGAGACCGCTGCCGCATGGGCCTGGACCCGCGTCTGGTCCAACTGCTGAAGATCCGCGCCTCTCAGATCAACGGCTGTGTTCTGCCTGCGTATGCACACCCGCGACGCCCTCCAGATGGGCGAAAGCCCCGACCGGATCGCCGTACTGCCCGGATGGGGGGGACCGGCTACTTCTCCGAGACCGAACGCGCCGCCCTCCGCCTGACCGAGGCCGTCACCCGCGTGTCGGACGGACACGCCAGCGACGAGGACTACAACGCCGCCGCGGCCGTCCTCACCGCGGACCAGGTCTCGGCAGTCATCTGGCTGGTGATCCTGATGAATGCCTTCAACCGCCTCGCGATCACCAGCCGGTACACCGTCGCCGGCTGACCTCGACGGCGAACCGGCGGTGATACAGGCCGCCGAAGCCGCCACCGTCATGACGGTCATAGCGAAATCAGCCGAGGCAGCTCGCACGAGCTGCCTCGGCGCCCACCGCCGCGGTGGCGACCGCGGCCGCCACCGTCACCCTGCTCCGCCCCATGGGCGGCACAGGTCGACGGCCAGAGACCGGGCGAGCCGCAGCTGGGTGCGGGCGAAAGCCAGGTCCAGCGGTCTGCCCGCCGCCGGTACCGCTGCAGACCAGGATGTGCGGGGCGGCGTCGATGCCGACGGCGGTGGCCCGTCCGTCGGTACTGATGCCGATGAGTGCGGCGGAGCCGGGCAGCGCCTGAAGTTGCTCGCGCAGGCCGGGGCGGTGAGGAGCAGCAGCTTCGGGGGTTCGGTCGTGTTCGTCATCGTGGTGGTGTTCCACTTCTGTGCTCTGCCTGGTGAACCGGGTGTTCTCCAGGGCTGGGGGATCGAGTCGGCCGGATCGGACATGTACCGGTTCGCGGCTCCCCCACCACGGCGGCGCCGGACATCGCCCGCAGCACCCTCCGGTTCACAGTGACCGTCATCCCCGACCCCGACCACCCGGACAGCCGGCAAGACAATGTGCGGGATCCGGACAGCGTACGAGCGGCACTGATCCGCCTCGGCCACCGAACCGGCGACGACGACCGGCAGCCCTGACGCTCGTCGTGAGCGGCATGAGTACACGGCGCCTACTCACCCGGACTGCGATGGCCGAGAGCGGGCGGCGAGGGTGTGGCTGTCGGACGGCTGGATGCCGGCGTCCGGTGAAGTGGCGGCGGGCAGCGGTTCGCGGTGATCGGTGCGCAAGCCGTCGAGCGAGATCCGCAGCAGCCTCTGCCACATCTGCGGGCGGCATGCGTCGGTGAACTGGACGGCGTGGCCCAGTGAGACCAGCAGGAGCAGTAGGTCGTCAGTAGTCACGCCGGGGCGCAGCAGGGCCGAGGCGTGGGCGCGCAGTTCCTCGATGACGAGGCGAAGTTGGCGGATGCCCTCCAGGTCGGGTTCCGACCAGGTCAGCGCGAAGTTCTCCATGATCGCGCAGTGACGTGCGTAGCCGGTCAGGGCCTGCTGGTAGAAGTCGGCCAGTGCTGCCCAGGGGTCCTCGGCGTCACTCGCCGCCCGGCGTGCGGACTCCGCCCACTTGGAGAAGTCGTTGTGCAGGACCGTCCGGACGAGATCTTCCTTCTTCGGGAAGTGCCGGTAGAGGGTGCCCATGCCCACTCCGCTGCGGCGGGCGATCTCGCGCACGTCCACCGCGGTGCCCTGCTCGGCGAGCACCTGGGAGGCGGCCTCGATGATCGATTCCCGGTTGAGGACCGCGTCCGCGCGCGGAGCGCGGCGCCGGGGGGTGCTCTGTGGTCCAGTCACTGTCATGCGTCCGAGCATATTCGCCGATGCGGAGCGGATGCTCCGGTTCGCCGTGGTACTTTACGGAGCGAGTGCTCCGGATAGTGAAGGGGATACCGTGTCCGTACCATCCGTAACTCCCGCAGACGACAACAATGCCTCTGCTGTTGGCAGTTGGAACGACCGGATCATTGCCGAGTTCCGAGCGAACGCCGGGTGCGTCCCCTGGAGCAGCGACGAGGAATTCGCTGCAGGCCGCCCCGTCCCGCCCCGGATGCCCGGCTTCAGCGAGCAAGGCATGCCGCTCATCCTGGTGCACCACACCGGAGCCAGGACGGGGCGCGAGCGGATCAGCCCGTTGTTCTATCAACCGGCCGGCGATGGCTGGGCCGTCTTCGGAACCCACGGCGGCAGCCCGCGCCATCCGGTCTGGTACCGCAACCTCATGGCGAACCCGCGCGCCATCGTCGAGGTGGGTACGGAACGAGTGCCGGCCGTGGCCCGACTCGCGGAAGGGGCGGAGCGGGAGCGCCTCTGGGCGAAAGAAGTGGCGCTCGTCCCGAAGTTCGCCGAGTTCGAGGCGGCTTCGGGCAGGCAGATTCCCGTCGTCGTGTTGGAGCGTGACCGCGGACAGCCCTGGTAGCGCCGATCGCTTCACGGGGAAGCCGGCGGCAGCCCTTCCGGCCCGCCGTCGGGCTCCCTCGACAGGCGCAGTCTCGCGTCCGAAGGCGACGGATTGGGCAGCCCGTGCGGTGACTCTCCGCCTCTCGCGAGGAGCCGACCGGAGGGGAGGCACCCGGCTTCCCGGCGGAAGGGCCTGCGCTCCCTATCCGATCGGCAGCTCAGGCGTCGCTCAGCGTGGGCGCGCACAGAAGTTGCGCCAGAGCCCAAACTGACGGACAAACGCTGCTGGTCGACGTGAACGAAGCCGGTGGCTGCGCCGCTCCGGCTCTGCCGGAGACCCGAGAGCCCCGGCACAGTCACTCGCTGCCAGCGGCCGGGGCTTCGCCGGGTGGCCACGACTGCGGTGAACCGCCAGGCCTCTGGTCTGCGCACGCCTTCGCGCGTCAGGTGCCGTCCTCGTCACTGCCCGTTTCGGCGTCCGCGCGCAGGGCGTCGGCTGTGCGGCGGATCCGCTCGGCGCGGCGGCGGTGCCCAGCGGCCTGCTGCGCTCGGCCGTGCTGCTCGTGGTCCCGGGCCAGGGCGTCGTGGGTGTCGGCCAGTGCCGACACCGTGTCCTCGGCCTTGTGCTGCAGCCGGCAGGCCCGGGCTTCCAGATACGCACGACGCGAGGGCTCTTCGGCGGCTTGCCGGGCGGTGGCGGCGGCCGTTTCCCGGTCGACGGCTCCCTGCTCCCGCCGGTCTCGCGCATCGCCCCGGTGCAGCGCCGCCTCGGCGCGGTCCAAGGCCTTGCGGCTGGAAGTCACCAGGTCCCGCGAACGGCTGATCTGCTCGCGGGTGCGTTCGCGCAGGCCGGGAGCGGGCTGGTCCAGGGCACGGGCCCGTTCGTCGACGTGGCCTTCCCAGGCAGCCAGGCCCCGTTCTCGTGTGTCCGCGGACTCCTCCCGCGCATCTGCGGTCGCCTCCCGGCCATCGGCGGCCTGTTCCCGGACATCAGCGGCGGCTTCCCGCTCGTCGGACAGTCGCTCCCGCGCGTCCAGTGCCTGCTCCCGCGCCTCCTGGCGCTCCGCCGCGTCGTCCCTGTCGACGGCGCCGTCCCCGGAATCCGTTTCCATCCTGGTACGGTACCCGGCCGCGGGCAGCCCGCTGCAGACCCGCACGTCCGAGCTGCCCGGCCCCGCCGGTCCTGATCAGCTCGCCCGCTCCCGCCGCGGGCACACACCCCGGCCCCCGCCCGCGCGGCGGGCCCCGGACTGCGCGGATCACCGCAACGCCGGAGCGTAAACGGCGGCCGCCGTGGCACCGTTGAGCCTTCCGGCCGGCGGCTGCCGGCTCCCGGCCCGAACGCGGGGAGCTGCCCACGGCGGGGCGGCACCACGAGCAAGCGGGTCCGCTCCTCCGCCGTCCTGCGACACAGCATCTGCGCGCAGGAAGGCCGGCGCGCAGCGCATCGTCGTCGCTATGCCCCGCCGATCGGGCGCCGCACAACCCCGGCCGAGCTCGTGATGGCGTGGCGGGCACGAGGACAGGCCGGGGAAGCCGCCCTCACACCCGGGCCGCCCCCTCTGCAGGCGGCGGCCGCTCATTCCCAAGGGACAGGTGCCCGCACCCTGCCACATCCTGGCCGCACCCCTGAGGAGATCTTCGACGAGAGCACCCGGCTGCTGGCCAACCCGCTCGCCTCACCCGAGGACATCGAGGACCTGAACGGCTGGACACTCCACCACCTCCGGCACAGCGCCCTGACACACGACGCCGAGGGCGGCACCTCCCCCTCCCCCTCCCCCGATGCTGCTGGCCAGCATGGGCCGACGCCTGGCCGAACCGCTGGCGTACCGCTTAGCGGGGCCTGAGCCCGTCGACGACGACGTCCAGCATTCGGTTCAGCTGGGGACGCTGCTCGGATGCGCCGGCCACGGAGAGCAAACCGGCGAGGATGCCTCCTACCTCGACCGGATCGATGTCGCTGCGCAGTTCTCCTGCTGCGGCGCCCGCCTCGAGCACCATCGCCAGAATCTGCTGGACCTCGTCACAGACCGGTCCGGTGCCGAAGCGGCCGGAAGCGCTCATGGCGACCAGGGCCTCGCAGACGCCGCGCCGTTCGTCGGCCCAGTCGGCGAATCGGAGCATCCACGCGTGGAGGGCCTGCGCGGGCGGCTTGGCAGCCAGCAGGGTGCGCGCATCTTCGCGCAAGGGCCGGATCTGGTCCCGGTAGACCTCTTCGACCAGATCCTCTCGGGTGGGGAAGTGCCGATACAGGGTGGCGTTCCCCACTCCCGCACGTTTGGCGATCGCGTCCAGCGAGATCGCGCGTCCGGACGCGAAGGCTTCGGCAGCCGTGGCGATCAGCTGCTCGCGGTTGCGCCGCGCGTCGGCGCGCAGGGTGCTGCGTGGAGGGGTCATGAACTTCGCGATCGTGAGTGTCGGATGAGGCTCGGGAACGATTCGGGGACGTCCCCGGTTCAGTGTACGGTGAGACAACCGGGGAGTTCCCCGATTACAGGCGGCTTCACCCAACACTTCAGCGACGAGAGGTTCGCCATGCCTACAGCTCTCATCACCGGGGGAACGACCTGCTCTGCCTCAACGCCAGGATCATCCGTCCGGCACTGGTTGCCGAGGTGACGGACGAATCGTTCGACGAGCACCCGATCTCAACTTGAAGGGCCAGTGCTTCACCCTCCAAAAGGCCCTTCCCCTCATGAATGACGGCGGCTCGATCGTGCTGACCGTCGGCATCGGAACCCGTCGCGGGCTCCCCTGGCGCCACGGTGGGGCGGCGACACGCGGCGCGCTGCTGGCCATGCTGCCCTCGCTCGCGCTCCAACTGGCCCCGCGCAGGATTCGCGTCAACGCCGTGAGCCCTGGGCCACCGACACCCCGCTGCTCGACAAGCTGGGGGCCCGAGAGCGGCCGGGACGCCATGCGCTCGAAGATCCCCTTCGAGCGCCTGGGATCCAGCCAGGAGGTCGCGGAAGCAGTCGCCTTCCTCGCCTCGGCCACCGCCGGCTACATCACCGGCCAGGACATCACCGTGGCCGACGGCTACGGGCTCGGCGCCTGAAACCCGGGCGAGCCGACCACCAATCCGCACCTCTCGAACGCCACGAACCGCACCTCACAGGAGAACACGATGGCACTCACTCTCGACACTTACCGACTGCTGGGCCGTTCCGGACTCCGGGTCTCACCGCTGGCGCTGGGCACGGCGACCTTCGGCACCGAGTGGGGCTGGGGCGCCGAGCGCGACGAGGCGCGCAAGCTCTTCGACCGCTACACCGAGCTCGGCGGCAACTTCTTCGACACCGCCAGCACCTACACCAATGGCAGCTCCGAGCGGCTGCTCGGCGAATTCGCCCGCACCAACCGCGACAAGATGGTGCTGGCGACGAAGTACTCGACGCTGCGCCAGCCCGGTGACCCGAATTCCGGGGGGACCCACCGCAAGAGCATGCTGGCGTCGGTGGAAGCCAGTCTGCGGCAGCTGAGTACCGACTACATCGATCTGCTGTACGTGAACGTATGGGACTTCAGGACGCCGGTGGAGGAGATCCTGCGGGGCCTGGACGATCTGGTGAGGCAGGGCAAGGTGCTGTACGTGGCGATCTCCAGCGCCCCGGCCTGGCAGGTGTCGCGCATGCAGGCGATCGCCGGCCTGCGCGGCTGGTCGCCACTGGTCGCGCTGGAGACCGAGTACAGCCTGGTCGCGCGCACTGCGGAGCGTGACCTGATCCCGATGGCACGCGAGATGGGACTCGGCGTGGTCCCCTTCTCCCCGTTGGGCGGCGGGGTGCTCACCGGCAAGTACAGCCGGGAGGACCGGAACCCGACGGGCTCCGTTGTCGGCGAAACCGCCGGCAACCGCAAGAGCCTCAACGTCGCCCTGGGATGGGTCACCGACCGCAACCTCGCCATTGCCGATGCGGTGAAGGAGGTGGCCTCGGAGCTGGGCCGCACACCCGCCCAGGTCGCACTGGCCTGGACCCTGAACGCTCCGGGCGTGACGACACCCATCATCGGCGCCCGCACAGTCGCGCAGCTGGAGGACAACCTGGGTGCCCTGCAGGTCGACCTCACTCCCTCCCAGCTGGCCCGTCTCGACGAGGTCAGCGCCATCGACCTCGGCGATCCGCACGACCTGCTCGCCAGCGATCACATCCGCACGGTCACCACAGGCGACATGAAGATCGAGACCCTCGGCTGATCCGCTTCATGAACGGCGACATTCCAGATATATCGATGAGTTTTTGATGATGGAACGGAGCAACCGCGGTCATGGGTAAGTACAGCGACAAGAATGTGGTGATCACGGGTGGCAGCAGCGGCATGGGGCTCGCGCTGGCGGAGCTGCTGGTGCAAGGCGGAGCCCGCGTGGTGATCACCGGCCGTTCTCGGGCCAAGCTCGACGCGGCACGCGAGCGGCTCGGTGAGAATGCCGTGGCCGTCCGGGCGGATGTGGCCTCACTGTCCGAGCTGGATATGCTCGCCGGCCGGGTGAAGAGCGAGCTCGGTTCGATCGATGCTTTGTTCGTCAATGCCGGCATCTCCCCCCTCACGCCCCTCGAGTCGACGACCGAGGACGTGTACGACGAGCTGTTCGCGATCAACGTCAAGGGCGCCTTCTTCACTGTGCAGAAGCTCGACCCGCTGCTGAGCGCGAACGCCGGCGTCGTCCTCACCACCTCGATCGCGAACGTCATCGGCATGGTGGACACCAGCGTCTACGCGGCCGGCAAGGCAGCGCTGCGCTCGATGGCCCGCACCTTCTCCCGCGAGCTGCTTCCGCGGGGAATCCGCGTCAATGCGATCAGCCCGGGGCCCATCGACTCGGGGATTCTGGAAACCATGAACCTGTCCAAAGAGGCCGCCGACCAGTTCAGGGCCGAGCGGACCGCGAGCAACCCCATGAAGCGCTACGGCACCGTCGAAGAGTTCGCCAAGGCGGCCGCATTCCTCGCCTTCGACGCCACGTACACCACCGGCATCGAGCTGGCCGTGGACGGCGGCGAAACCCAGCTCTGAGCTCGTCTGCCATCCCGCCAGGGGCGTAAGGCCCGCTACCACGGGGGGTTCAGCGGGGAGCTGCAACACACGGTCGTGTCGATCAGGCCGCGAGCAGTTCATGCAGGCGCTCGGTTGGGGTTTCCCAGCCGAGCGTTTTGCGTGGGCGGCCATCGAGTTCGGCGGCGACGGCGTCAAGGTGCTCGCACCAGGAGGTTGTCACGGCCCACGAAGACATGCCGCCTGAACTTCCCCCCGTGAAGTGGACACCTGTTTGTGTCGTTATGCGGCGAGGGTGCTGGTGACCAGATGCTGTTCGTAGGCGATCGGAGCCCCGGCTCCTCACCCCAGGGCCGCCGCCGGTCCACCCTCGGACGTGGTGTGCAGTCGGCATCGCGCCCGCACCCGAACTTGGCGGCAGCGTGCCGCTCCACCGCTTGGGGCCCGGGAGCAGGGCGGACCGGGTGCCGGTGGCGTGGGGTGGGGTGGGCGGCGTTCCACCCCACCCCACACCCGCGAGAGCGTCCGCGCGCCGAAGGAGGCCGGCGGCAAGAAGTCCACCTCCAGGCGCAGGCGAAGAAGAGCGCGGTGCAGAAGAAGGCGACTGGCGGCCGCCGCGCCGGCTGACTGATGCAGCAGGGCACGGTCCGCCGGTCCGAGGTGCTGGCACCAGCGCAGCGTCGAACGCGCCGGCGCTGGTGGCTGCGGTCGGCTGTGCGGTGGCTCAGGACAGTGCCCGGCGGTTATTTCGAGGCGGTGGTACGGCCCGTGGCACTGCTCTAGCACGCGAGTTGTGACGGGTGCCAGCCCGCGCGTGCCCGGTGGTTGAGGCGCCTCGTTGCGCACCGAACAGCGGCCCGGGGCGGAAGGAGGCACCAGCGCGCCACCGCTGGCTGGGGTCCGGGCACGTCTGTACGAGCCCTCGCTCCCCAAGTATTGGGCTTTCCGACTCCACAGCTCAGGGGGCGTTTCTGCTGCGGCGCGCCGGGGGCGTGCGATCGTCCGGTGTACGCGGAGGCGTGCACGACGGGCGCGGTGCGGGTGTGCAAATGGCCGGAGTTCCGTAATGGGCCGTCGCATCTTCAACCACTGCCTGCCGGGCGGGACCACAGTGAGATCCGCCCCGCACTCCGGGCATCTCATCCGATCGGCTCCGCCTCGGGGGGCTGTCCGCAGGAGGCTTGTCATGTCTCGTTCTGCCCGTCTCGCGGCCGCTGCGCTCGGCTCGGCCGCCCTGGCCGTCACCGCGGCCCTGCCCGCCGCCGCCACCGGCGCACACACCCTGCCCGCCCCGCACCGCTCCCCCGTCGTCATCGGCGCGGTGCAGGCCGACAGCCCCGGCCGCGACGACGGCTCCAACCGGAGCCTCAACGCCGAGTGGGTCACCGTCAAGAACACCAGCCACCGCGCGGTCAACTTCAAGAACTGACCCCTGACCAGCGAGCGCACCCTCAAGACGTACCGCTTCAACAACCTGCGCCTGGCCGGCAACCAGAGCGTCCGCGTACACACCGGTCACGGGAGCGACACCTGGCGCGACGTCTACCAGGACCGCCGCACCTACGTCTGGGACAACCGGCGCGACACCGCCACCCTGCGCAACGACCACCACCGCGTCGTCGACACCCAGCGCTGGGGCCGCCACTGAGCACGCGGGGCCGCCTCAGCGGCCCGGACTCCAGGTGCGCCGCAATCGAGGGCGCTGCGGCGCACCGCCCTGTCCGGCTGCCGCACAGGCTTCCGGCTCACGAACGGCCCCGGGCGGCACCGCCCGCCCTGGTACGCACGGCCCCGAGCCCGCGGGCCAGGGGCACGCTCCCGGCAGGTGACTCCGGCTACGGGGCCGGGGTGAAGCTCACCGCCGTCTTCGGACGCCCGGCAGCGAGCCGGCGGGCGGCGGTGTGCACGCTGCAGTCAATGGTGATGCGGCCCAAGGGGCGACCGTATGGCTATGCAACGGAGTCGGGGAGTCGTTTCGACATGTTGGTGGGAGTCGCCTCCTGACCGAGTTTGTGATGTCAGTTTTTCGAGCCCCTGGTGTACGCGCACCGAGGTCTGCTCGGACGCGAAAATCATGGCGAAGGAGAGCATGGCGGTCCGGGAGGCGAAGTAGTGCTGCAGCTGTCCGAGTGACATGCCCGCCTCCTGCGCCACCACGCGCATCGTCAGCTGTATGACGCCGCGCTGCTCCACCACCCGCCACAGGGCGCGGGCGATCGCTTCGCGGCGTCCGCGGTGATCCACCTCTTTGGGTATTGCCGGCCCCTCCCTCGCACCCGGGCATTGTTCCAATACACTTGACATAATACACTTGTCCGATAATCCTGGGGTCCACCCGACGGAGGCATCGTCATGTGCGAACAGCCGAAGGTACGAACCACGGAAGGCGTGGTGCAGGGGCGCCGGCGGCAGGGGCACGCGGTGTTCCGCGGCATCCCCTACGCCCAACCCCCGGTCGGAGCGCTCCGCTTCGCCGCGCCTGCGCCGCCGCACCGCTGGGAGGGGATGAGGCAGGCGGTCGAGTTCGGCCCCGTGGTGCCGCTGTCCCTGCCGATCGACGTGCCCCCGCAGGGCACCGACTGGCTGACGCTCAACGTCGGCACTCCGGATCCCGGCGCGGCGGGACTGCCGGTGCTGGTGTGGATCCCCGTGGGCGGCTACCTCTCGGCGGCGTCGAGCGACCCGATGTACGACCCGGCAGCGCTGGCCGCGGCGGGCATCGTCGTGGTGACCATCAACTGCCGCGTGGGTGCGGAGGGATTCGCGTTCCTCGACGACGTGCCGCCCAACCGCGGATTCCTCGACCAGATCGCGGCGCTGGAGTGGGTGCAGCGCAACATCGCCGCCTTCGGAGGCGACCCCGGCCGGGTCACCGTGGGCGGGGTATCCGCCGGGGCGGGCTCGGTCGCCGCCCTGCTGACGATGACGTCCGCGCGCGGCCTGTTCCGGCGGGCCATTGCCCATTCGGTGCCGGGGCTGCACAGCACCCCCGCGTTGGCACGGCAGGTCACCGCCGCGTTCGCGGACCGGCTCGGCGCGGCGGCCCCCACCGCTGAGGCGCTGCGCGACATCGACCCATGGCACCTGGCCGCCGAGCTCACCTCCTTCAACGCCGGCCTCCACGCGCACCGGGAGAGCTGGGGGCGCCTGACGGAGACCGGCACCGCGCTGTGCCCCGTCGTCGACGGCGAGGTCCTCCCGGAAACGCCCTGGCCCGCGCTGACCGGCGCGCGCGCGAGCGGGACCGAACTGCTCGTCGGCCACACCCGGGACGAATTCCGGTACTTCAGCGTCATGGGCGGACGGTACGGCACCTTCACCGAGGAGGACGCCCACGCAGCCCTGGAACTGCACGCCCCTCAACCGGACGGCGCGCGGGCCTACCGCGCCGCGTTCCCGCAGGCAGGCCCGGAGGAGTTGCTGGAGACGGTGTACTCCGACGCCCTCTTCCGCATGCCGTCACAGAAGCTGGCCGAGGCGAACGCCGCAGCCGGCGGCACCTCGTACCTGTTCGAACTGTGCTGGGCCGCCCCGGCCCTCGGCGGCATCCTGGGCGCCTGCCACAGCCTCGACGTGCCCCTGGCGTTCGGCACGCTGGACAGCCCCGTCGCCACCCAGCTCATCGGCGAGGAGCCTACTCCCGAGGCCGTCGCGCTCTCCCGCGAACTCCAGGAGGCATGGGTCCGCTTCGTCACCACCGGCGACGCGGGCTGGTCCGCCCACCGACCCGGAGGGCACCTCACCCGCGTCCTGGACGCCGAATCGAAGACTCTGCCCTACCCCGAACAGACATCCCGCCAGATTTGGGAAGGCCACGCCCCCGCCCCCTTCGATCATTCGTAATCGTCCGGGGCGGCTCCCACCTGAGGGTGATGACACGGCCAGCGACATCGCTGCACATCGACATTGATCACTCATCGTCGGCGCAAGTGACTCCCGGACTCGTGTCGAAACGGCATCCACGGAGAACCACATAGCCAGTCGAGTGCCCTCGCGACGACGTCAGGTGCAGGTGACCCGTCCAGATTCCCCGAATGACCACATCGGAACGTACCGGTGGCCCGCCTTCGCCGAGTCCCCTACTGTCTTGAGCCCGACCAGCCCCTATGCAAAGGCCAGGTGGTTTCGTTGTCCTCGGCACCACCACCTTCCGGTAGCGACCCGAACCCGACCCCGAGCCCGGGAGGCGGACCAGCGCCTTCACCCCGGCCGCGATCACGCCTGCGCCGGGCACGGGAGTGGTTCGGCGGCCTGACCGAGGCCGGCAAAGTCGCCCTTGTCGCAGCTGTGATCACGACCGTCGGCGGAGGAGCGTTCGGCGTGATCAGCGCCGCCACATCCGCGCTGGGCGGCAGCGGGGGCGGCGCGGTCAGCGATGGAACGCCGCAGAAAGCGGCTCCTGCCGCATCACCTTCAGGGCGCAGCACGCCTGGCGGCCGGCCAGACACACCGGACACCAGCCCGCCCGCCCAGGCCGCCGAGTGCAAGGTCCGCTCCAAGGTCCTGTACTGCCCAGGCAACACGGCAGTAATCACGTTGTACCGCCAACGCGACTACCGCTCCGAAATCGTCCACACACTCACCGGCACCTCCAGCCGGTACTCGTGCTGGGGGCATGGATCTTCCCACTCCGGAGGCAACGACATCTGGTACTGGACACACTTCGAGGGCGAGGACTACTGGGGCAATGTCCCGGCGGCGGACGTGAGCACGCATCAGGACCCCGCCCCTGGTCTACCCATGTGCTCGTAGCCATCCCTGCTTTGAGGGGGTCCCGCCTCCCCCGTCCCGCCGGCAGCAGGCGCAGCACCTCCCGGGCGCCGACGGGAGAGACGGCCGCGTCGTTGGCAAGGGCTTCGTGGTGGGTTTCTTGCTGGTGGCGGGCGGCGCGCGTGGCGGCGAGGTCGTCGAGCTGGTCGCCACGCGTCGTACCGGCCCCCCGCACCCTTCGCGCTCGCAGGTCCAGCGGGGCCAGGCGCGATGGTGGAGGTTGCTCAGCCCTGTGCGGTGTGCCGCCAGGGCCGCACGAAGTCGTGGAGGGCCTGCTGTGCGGCCGGGGCGATCACCGGATCGTTGACGGGAGTGCCGGCGGGGTGGAGGAGGTGGTCGAGCCCGGGAAGGATCCGCAGTCCCGGGCCGGTGGTGCGGGCGGCGGCGAGGCCTGACAGCAGAGCGGGCATCGTCCGGCAGGGCACATTGGTGTCCTCGGTACCGCAGGTGACGAGCGTCCGTGTGCCGGGCGCGGCGCCTCGGGCGACGGCCGGCGGGAAGAGAGCGTCGTCGCTGCGGACGAAATCCGCGTTCACCGGCCCGAACATGCTCTGGAGGAGGGTGGCGAGGGACGGCAGCAGGGGCGAGGTGTCCACCGGGCGCCGAGCGCGGAAGTCCGCGATGGCCCTGGCCACGCCCCGGTTGTTCCACCTCGCCTGCTGCGGGGTGAGGTTCCCTGCGGCAACCGCCCGGTTCAGGGCGTCCGCCAGCTGGAGGCGGATCAGGTCCAGCAGCCGCATGCTCTGCGGGGCGATGAGCGCGAGGCCGGCCGGCTTCTGCTGTACGGCACGGTCGACGAGCAGTGCTTGCAGGCCGCCCTCACTGTGCCCGACCACGAGCAGCGCCTGCGGGTCGGCTTCAGGGCGGGCGCGCAGGGTGTGGTACGCCGCCACGGCCTGTCGGGTGTAGGCGGCCATGTCGGGAGCGCTGTCGCGTCCGCCCAGGCCCGTGCGTCCGGTGCCGTATTTGTCGAACCGCAGGCTCATCACACCGTCGCCGCCGAGGACATCGGCCATGCGGGCCAGGGTGTGTGGGGTGAGGCCGGGCGGCTCGTCACCGTTGCGGTCGGTCGGGCCGCTGCCGGGAAGCAGCAGCGCCGCGGCGAGCCGGTGGCCCGCGCGGTGGGCGGGTATGTGCAGTGTGCCGTACGCGGTGACGCCGTCCGCGGTGAAGTGGATCTCACGGTCCACGGCGGGTACGCGGGCGGCTCGGGGTGCAGCGGCCCCCCAGGCCGTGCCCGGTGCCGGTCCGGCCGTGAGGACGGCGAGCGTCGCCATGAGCACGGCGAGCATGCCGCCGCGCCTGGGGGTGCGTAAACGCATGGGTTCTCCCGATGATGCGAAGGGGCAGAGCGAGCGGGAAGCCGGGGAAGTGGCGGCCGGGGCGCAGAGCAACGGGCCCTGCCCGGGTGGCTGAGCAACTCACCTGCCTCACCCCGTTGATGAACGAACCTGCCGCCTGCCGCAGGCGGTAACGGATCAACGAATATGACACACCGACCGGGCAGCCGGGAACAGCCGGACGGCCGTCGGCCGCGTCCTGGACGTCAGTCCCGACACCGCCGCGCGACGGGCCCTTGTGCGTTGGGGAACGTCGTCCGGAGGCAGTGACAGGGTCGTCCGCCGCACTGTCTCAGGGCGGCGGATCGCGCACGGGGCGGCCACCGGCGCGGACGTCCTGCGGCTTGTAGCGCAGGGCGTCCGCACCGGGGGCGAGGCTGCCGCCTTCGGGCCCGGCGGCGCAGTCCAGGAGGCGGGGAGCCAGGCAAGGCACCTCTTGGGACGGCTGCGGCGGGCCGGCACGCTCAGCTGCGACGCGGCCCGCGCCCCGGCCGAGTACCGGCTGGGCCTCCTCTGGGCTGAGCAGGCGGTACTCGCGCCTGCTGCGGGCCCGCCCTGCCGGGAGCCTTGCCAGCCCCGGCCGGGTGGGCAGATCAGCGCAGGCCGGCGAAGAGATCGTTCTCGGGTACGGGGGCGCCGGTGGCGTCCTGGACGCGTACGAAGGTCTCCATGCCCATCAACTCGCTGAACCGCTCCTTGCCCATCTTGAGGAAGAAGATGTTCTCGCCCTGACTGGCGTGCGCGGCCAGTGCGTCGAACTTCTGGCCGCTGAACGCGGTGGTGTCCACCCAGGTGGTGATCTCGTCGTCGGGGAGGCCGATCTCGGCCATCGCGGCGGCCTCGGCGGGGTCCGGCTCCGGCATGTCCGCATGGAACTCGCGCATGATCTCGCCGAAGCGCTGCATCCCCGAGCGAGGCATCGTGGTCCAGTACACCTTCGGTGTCAGCGCGGTCATCTCGAGCGCCGCCATCGTGATGCGGTGGGCCTGGATGTGATCGGGGTGGCCGTAAAAGCCGTTCTCGTCGTAGGTGACGACCACATCGGGCCGGTAGTGCCGCATGAGTTGCGCGAGCCGGGCGGCGCCTTCCTCCACCGGGGTCTGCCAGAAGGACTTGGGGGCGTCGTTACTCGGCCAGCCCATCATCCCGGAGTCGGCGTAGTCCAGCATCTCCAGATCGCTGATCTTCAGGGCGTCGCAGCTCGCCTGGAGTTCTTGACGGCGCATCACGGCGACGGCCGCCGGATCGTGCCCGGGGTCGCCCGGCTTGGCGCCCCCCGGTCCGTCACCGCACCCGCCGTCGGTACACGTCACGAGGACCGTGCGGATGCCTTCGGCCGCGTACCGTGCAAGGACCCCTCCGGTCGAGGTGGCCTCGTCGTCGGGGTGGGCGTGCACGGCCATGAGGGTCAAGGGCCGGTCGGTCATGTAACAGTCCTCCTGCAGAAATATGTTCTCGTCCGAGTGCGCGGCGGGCGTACCGCGATCCCGAGGCCCGGGTTCCGGTAGGCGGACAACTGGTGGTCTCCGTGTCATCCGCCCGTGCGGCGCCGGTGCCTCGGCAGATGCAACGACGTCGGCCGGTCCGGCTGTTCCCGGTGCGGCCGGTTGCCTTGCAGATGTCGGCGTTTCGAACGGCGTCGCTGTGCGGCGGCCGGGTCTGAAGTGCACGCAGGTCCCCGTGCGGCGGCGTGTCTGCGGGGCCGGCGTGGCGCCCTGCCGGGACCCTGCGTGGGCTGCGGGTGCGGGTCGCTGATGTCGGCGGAGGTCGTGTCCGGCTGGGCGGTCCTGTTTCGGTGATCAATGGGCCACCGCAGCGGTCGGCATGCGCGCCCGGGGCGAGGGCCGGGCCGGGTCTCGCCGTGGCGCGTCTCGTGCAGCTGCAGGCGACGGCGCTGCGCCGTCGCCTGCAGGGCTGGCCGGGGCCCGGGCTGGCGGCCGCCAGCGGCCACGGCGCGCGGGCGCCCGCGCGCCGGCTCACGCTCTGGCGCTCACCAGGATCCCCCGTCCTGCGTGGAAGCGCTCGAAGACGCCCAGGGGCAGCGTCGCGGAGGCCGCGTTGTGGGAGTAGCCCGACGGGTTGTGAAAGCACACCGTTTCGCCGTGGGCCGCGTGGATCAGCACCAGGTGCCCGCCCCGGCGCGGTGCGTGCGTCGCCGGGTCGCGGATCTCCGGGGAGACGGAGGCGATCAGGGCCTGGCCGGGGCGCACCGCCGGGGCGGAGGCGTGGATCGGGGTGTTCTCGATCAGTTGGCAGGTAAATCCGAACTGGGCGCTGATCCAGGCCATGAAGGGCCGGTAGACCAGCCCGTGGACCTTGCCCTCGGGCTCTCGCACGTAGCAGCCCTGCTCCAGGGCCAGCGCGAGCAGTTCGCGCATCGACAGGCGGATCTCCGTCCAGCCGTGCAGCAGGGACTGCAGGCAGGCCAGGCCGCAGACCTTGCGGGACCAGAACAGGTACTCCTCGCGCGAGCGGTAGCCGTCGCGGGCCCAGTCGTGCAGGTGCGAGGGGTCGGTGCGCCGCAGGAAGACGTCGAGGCCCGAGGGGGCGGCGCGCCGCATGACGACTTCGTCGTTGCGCTCCAGGCTGCCCCACTGGGAGACGTACGGAAGGCTGGTGAGGCGTTCGTCATGTGATGGGAAAGTCGAAGTAGACATCGGTGTACGGCTCGCTCTTCAGCGTGTAGTGCCACCACTCGCAGGCGTAGCGAGCGAATCCGCAGCTCTCCATGAGGGAGCACAGGCGCTCGCGGTTTGCCGCTTCGGCGGGCGTTGTTCCTCGTGCTCCATGGTGGGAGCGCGGGTCCATCAGGTCGTGGCCGCCGCCCATGCGCACCGGCTCGCCGGTGGCCAGGGCGTAGAGCGTCAGGTCGACGGTGCTGCCGCGGCTGTGGTTGGACCGGGCGGCCACGTAGCCCCTGGCGAACAGCTCGGATCTGTCGATCCGGGGGTAGTGACGCTGCTTGGTCCGGCCGTCCTCCGGTTGCTCGGACCAGCGTTTGAAGCAGTCGACGGCGCGTTGCGGACGGTATCCGTCCCAGACCAGCAGGCCGTAGCCGCGGGAGGCGGCTTGTTCGTGCGCCCGCCCCAGGGCCGTGCACAACGCCGTGGTGCCCACGATCCGGTTGGTCAGGTATCCGTCGACCGGCGCTCCGGTGAAGTTGTCCCCGGTGGCGTACTTGGCGTCCCAACGGATGCCGGGCACCAGTTCGTCGAGGTAGCCGAAGCCGGCCTTCATCGCTTGCCTCGGCGCAGTGTCACCGACACGAGCCGGTCGATCACCTCGGAGAGCGGCAGTCCCGCGGCGGCCATCATCCGGGGATAGCGGCTGTAGGAGGTCAGGCCGGGCAGGGTGTTGACCTCGTTGAGCACCACCTGACCGTCCTTTTGGAGGAAGAGGTCCACGCGGGCCAGCCCCCGGCAGCCCAGTGCGCGGTAAACGGCCTTGGCGCTCTCCTTCACCTGCCGGCGGGCAGCGTCGGGGATGTCGGCGGGCACGATGAACGTCGCGTTCTCCGAGCCGGTCTCGGGCGTGTCCTCCTGGTGGATCCGGAAGAATCCGTGCGAGAGGGCCACACGGTCCACCTCGCCCGCCATCAAGCCGGCCGGATCGCCCAGGAGGGCGCAGCCGACCTCGCTGCCGGCCACGGCCTCTTCGATCAAAACCTTCGAGTCGTAGCGGCGGGCCGCCTCCAGCGCGCCGGGCAGGTCCTGCTTGCCGGTGACTTTGCTGACGCCGAAGGACGAGCCCGAGCGGGCCGGCTTGACGAAGACCGGGTAGGAAAGCCGGTCGGCGTCGACCTCCTCGTCCTTCGTGACCACCCGGAAGGAGGGCGTGGCGATGCCCGCGCTGCGGGCGACGGTGTAGGTCAGGGACTTGTCCATGCACAGGGCGGAGCTTTGGACGTCGCAGCCGGCGTAGGGGATTCCGGAGAGCTCCAGCAGGCCCTGGAGCGCGCCGTCTTCGCCGAGTGTGCCGTGCACCACGGGCAGCACGAGATCCAGGCGGATTACTTCGAAGCGGCCCGGTTCCAGGACGAGCAGGCCGTGGACGCTGCGGTCGGGTGACAGTGCGACCGGGCGGGCGCCGGCGTTCTGCCAGCCGGCGCCGGGGACCTCGCACAGTTGCCAGACGCCAGAGCGCGTGATGCCGATCCAGTACGGTTCGTAGGCATCGGTGTTGAGGTGCTTGGCGACCTCCTGGGCGGACTTGACGGAGATGTGGTGTTCTTCGGAAGAGCCCCCGAAGATGATGCCGATCTTCAACCGGTCCGTGTTGTCCCGCAGGTTGCCCCACCTGTTGTCCTGCATGGTGTCCCGCTTTCGAAGTCGAGGCAGTTGATGAGGCTGTTGGTGACGGTGTCGCGCAGCGCGTGGTCGGTGTAGTAGGCCGTGTGCGGGCTGATCAGCACATTCGGCAGTTCTTGCAGGCGCAGCAGCGCGCGGTGATCGATCGGCTTGTTGCGGCAGTCGGTGTAGAAGAGGCCTTCCTCGCCGTCGAGGACGTCCAGCGCCGCGCCGCCCAGCCGGCCGCTCTCCAGCGCCGGAACGAGGGCTTCGGTGTCGATCAGCGGCCCGCGTGCGGTGTTGACGACGAGCGCGCCGTGTTTCATCTGCGCGATCCGCCGGCGATCGAGCAGGTGGCGGGTGTGTGCGGTGAGCGGGGTGTGGAGCGTGACGAGGTCGCTGTGCCGCAGCAGGTCGTCCAGCGACACGTGGGCGGCGCCGGGCCCGGGGTGGTTGTCGTGAGCCAGCACGCGGCAGCCGAAGCCGTGCAGCCGGTCGATGACCGCTGTGCCGATACGCCCGGTGCCGACCACTCCGACCGTCAGATCGCGCAGTTCTTTGCCGCGTCTGTCACCGAGCCGGTAGTCATGGGCATCGGTGCGGCGCAGGGTGGCTTTGGCGTGGCGTACGGCCATCAGCATCAGCATCAGCGTGTAGTCGGCGACGCTGTCGGGCGAGTACGCCACGTTTGCGACGCGGATTCCGAGGCTTGCGGCGCAGGCCACGTCGATGTGGTCGCAGCCGACGCTTCGGGTGGAGAGGTAGTGCACCCCGGCGCGGCTCAGTGCCGTGAGCGTGGCCCGGGTGACGGGCGTCTTGTGGCCGATGCTGATGCACCGGTTGCCGGCGGCCAGGGCGCTGTTGGCTTCGCAGACCGCCGCCTGGGTCAGGGTCGCCACCACGCCCAGGCCAGGCGCCAGTTCCCGAAAGAGACGGGCCTCGTCCGGCTCGCACCCGTAGACCGTGATGCCCGTGGTCGAAACAGCCCGTGAGGGCGGCGCCGGTGCTCGGGTGCGGCACGCCGCCGCTGGTGTGAATCCGCTGGAAGTCATGTACGTCAGTCAAGGCAGCGCGGTGTTGCCGACGCGTATGCGTTTTTTGCTACACCTGCGATATGCCGCGTGCGCCTTGGCGGCTCTGGGCGCCCGGGGCCGTGAGGACGGCGCCGCGGCCGGGCCGCGGGCTCAGTCTGCCGGGTGCTCCGGCCGTCTGTCCCGGGCGCAGTCGGCGGGGCGGGGCGGGCCGGCCCGCCGTGCTCGCGCGGGGCAAGGGCGGGGTCGGGGCGAGGGCGGGGCGAGGGCGGGGCGGGGCGGGGCGGGGCGGGGCGGGGCGGGGCGGGCAACATATCGTCGGTGTAGCGAAAAGTGCATACGCGCCGGCAACACCTCGCTCTTTTGACTGACGGGCATGAGTTTTCGCGAACCGGCCCGTGCCGTCCTCTGCCTTGCCGGTCGGCCCGCGCCCGCCCGTACCGTGACGGGCAGGCCGTGGCTGCGCCGCATCGCTTCCTGCGCGGTCCAGGCGTGATCCCGCCCAGCCTCGGCGAGATCGCCGCGGTGGTCGGCGGCAGAATCGAGGGCCAGCGCGCGGTGACGGTGAGCGCGCCGGCCGTGCTCGACGGCCGGCGGGCCGAGCCGGGCGGCCTGTTCGTGGCTTTCGCCGGCGAGTACGCCGACGGCCACGACTACGCCGTCCGGGCCGGCCGGGAGGGCGCGCCGGCCGTGCTCGGCACCCGGCCCACGGCGCTGCCGACCGTCGTCGTCAAGGACGCCGGCGCCGCGTTGCAGGCGCTCGCCGCCCACGTCGTCATCGGCGACATCGCCGAGCTCACCGGCTTGGCCGCGCCCAACATCGCCGTCGTGCTCAACGTCGGCCAGGCCCACCCGAGCCATCTCACGTCGCGCGCGGCCATCGCCCGGGCCAAAGGCGAGCTGGTGCAGGGCCTGGCGCCCGGCGGGACCGCGGTCCTGGGCGCCGACGATCCGCGGGTGACCGCGATGTGCTCGCTCACCGACCGCGCGGTGCTGACCTTCGGGCGGGCCGAGCACGCCGACGTCCGCGTCCGAAAGGTGGCACTCGACCAGCTCGCCCGGCCGTCCTTGACCCTGCACACCGCCGCCGCCTCACCCGGCCACCGAGGCTGCCCCGAACGTCGCCCCACCCCGTCGAACCGGTGAAGACGATCAACAAGCCCAAGCCCAAGCCCATACGCCTGCGCCAGCAGCACACCGTCCGCCTCGCCCCCGCCGCTCTGTTCTGAACCGGACCGCGCGAAACGCAGCCGGGTGCCGTCATCAGGTGAGGTGTTGGGCCCCATTGCCTTCAGGGAAAGGGGTCGCCGTAGTCACGGCCGCAAAAGCCACGGTGCCGCGAGTCCGGACTGGTGGTCAGCCGAGCCAGAGCCGGACGGAACTGATGGCGTCGTTCAAGTTCACGTACGTGGACTGGTGGTCGGAGTACCCCGACACGTGCTTGAGGCCGGGGAGCTTCTTGCCGTTCCGGAGGCGGACGTAGTCACCCATCCCCTCGGCGTCGGCACACAGCTCGGCCTTGAGGAAACCGTGGTTGTAGACGGACGAGGCCCGGTCGTTGGCATCGAAGGGGCTCAACCTGTCGACGCTGTCGGTGACGATCCAGATGCGGGCGTCGTGGCCGCCGTTGTAGTCGCTGTCCTGGTACAAGCAGAGCGAGCGGTCCGGGCAGGCTTCGAGGCCGTGGCCTCTGATCTCGCGAACGGGCGAGTCGGCAGCAGAGGAGGCCGCGGCTGGCGCGAGGGCGGCAGTCAGAGCCAGGCCCAACGCAAGAGCAAGTTTCTTGATCACACCCGGTAGAACGAGCCAGGGAACACGAGGGCACGCTTTCTCGGCGGGGGCGATCGGGGGCAAATCGCTGTCGGTCGCCCCGTCCGCCCGTGGCCCGGTTTCCCGTCCGACCTGTCCGGCGGCCCGCGCTCCGATGGGTTTCGGCCCCTGCGCCGGTGGGCGAGGCGGGGGGGCGGATGTGCCGGAACCCGCGGCGGACGCGGGTCGGCGTGAGGGTCGCACCGGCTTGGTGCTCTTCTCCCAGGGCTTGCGCTGGTCAGCTGTTATTGGTGCGGCGAGGCGGAGCTGGGTGTGGGCGGAGATCACCAGCCATGTCCAGCGGTCAGCTGCCTGCGGGGCGCGTAACCGCGGCCTCGTCCAGCCGAGGGACTGCTTGAACAGGCGAAAGGTGTGTTCCGGGTCGAATCGGCGCAGGTAGCAGAACCAGGCGAAGTCGACGTCGTCCGGGGTGGCGCCGGTGACGGAGGACCACAGCCAGACTGGTGGTGCGTCGCGGTCGCCGGGCAGGTGGTCGACGTTGGGCCGGATCAGTGTGCCCTCGATGACGGGCAGTTCGCTGGCGTGGTCGATTCACGCGGGCCGCTGCTGTAGGCGGGGGTGGAGCCGGTCCCGGGCACGGGCCTCAGCCTTGCCGTAGTGGGTCGTGTCGTTCACCGTGACCACCGACGGCTCCGGCCACGAGGCGGGGCGGGCCAGGCTGAACTCCGTGCGGTGCCGGGCCTGCCGGCCTCGGGAGCGTAGATGCGTGGCGGCTTCGGCAGCCGCAGCACGCGGTCCGAGCGCAGGCGCCCGACCAGCTTGACGGGCAGGTTGCGCAGGCGCCCGACCAGCTCGACGGGCAGGTTGCGCAGGAGCCAGGCCAGCCGCATCACGTCATAGCCCGCGTTCATCACGACCAGGACGTCCCGGTCGCCGCGCTGCTACTGACCGGACGTGATCAGCCGCTCGACCACGGCCGGCAGCTGGTCGGCGGTGACGGCCGTCGCGTCGTCGGCGGGCCCCGGCCGAACCGCGTCCGGGACCTGCGTCCATGAGGTGCGGTCCGGGGTGAGCGCGACGACGAACGAGTACGGCCGGCCCGGCACCACGTGGTCCGATGAGCGGCCGATGCGGCCGTGGACCAGGCAGAACAGCCGGTCCGGCGAGCAGGCCGCGTCCGAGCGCAGCCACGGGGACGCGTCGACGGCGAGCACGATCCGTCCCTCGAAGCGCGGCATCGGCAGGGAAGCCGGCAGGTCACGCAGAGTCTCGGTTTCCAGGCGGCCGGGGCTCAAAGCGCCGTACAGCGAGCCGTAGCCACGCTGATGCTCAGCCAGCAGCGACAGTTCGGCCGGTGTCCGCGTCGGGCCGTCCGCGCACAGCAGCGCGTCGGTCAGCTCGAAGAACGCATCAGCCCGCGCGGACAGACACCCGTGGAAAGCCGTCCGGAAACGCGACAGTTCCGCGAGCGCCTCTCGTCCGCCGGCCCGCACCAGCACACTCATCCCCACGGCATCCATCACGGACGTCCGTACCGGGGGACAGGCTTCAGGGCGACGAGGAGGACGGACCACCTACCCGGCAGTCACCGCGGAGAGTCAGCGAACGACCGGATCCGTGGTTAAGGAACAAGCTGAGCTTGTTATTTAACGTTTGTGAGCTTTGAGGTGATTGCGTTCAGCGATGGATTCGGGCCGCCTGGTCGTTTTGCCCACGTCGTGACGGGTGGCTAGGTGTCGGATTTTGGAGCCAACTAGCCTGCCCGGTACGAGAGTTGAGGGTTTCGGTGCACGGGTCGGGCAGTGAAGTTCCGGGCGGAGGTTCCGAAACCCTCGCCGGACCCGGGCGAGGGTGAGGCGGGCGGGTCCGGCCGGCTTCTCCCAGGGGTCGCGGAGGACCGCAGTTTGGGGCGGGTCCAGCCGAGGGCCTGCTTGATCATGCGGAAGGTACGTTCCAGATCGAAGCGGCACAAGAACGCCTGCCAGCGTAGATCGATGTCGCCGCTGGTCATGCCGGTCTTGGAGGACCACAGCCAGACGGGCAGCGGGTATTGCCCGCCGGGCAGGTGGTCGACCTGAAGGCGGATCAACATGCCGTTGATGACGGGGAGTTCGCCGGTGTGGTCGATCCAGGCTGAGCGGGTGGTGAGCCGGGGGTGGATACGGTTCCAGGCCATGGCCTTCGCGGTGCCGTAACGGTCGGTGACCCGCACCGTCTCTGTGTCGGGATCGCCCCAGGTGTCGGGCTTGGCGAAGCGGAACTCCTTGCCGTGCTTCGGCGGTCTGCCGCCCTGTGGGTAGGCCGCGGCGTACTCCTTGAGCGTGGGCGCCGGTCGTCGCATGACGCGGTCCGTGCGCATCCTCCCGAGGGCTTCGACGGGCAGGCTGTCCAGGAGGTAGGCCATGCGCGGGGCGTCGTATCCGGTGTCGAAGACGATCAGGACGTCCGGCTCGCCGGCCTCCCACTGGCCCTGCTCGATCAGGTCGCTGATCACGCGGCGGACCTGGGCCGCGGTGGTCTCGGCGATGTCGTCGCCGGGGCCGAACCGGGCCGCGTCCAGCAGCTGGCACCAGGAGGTGCGGCCGGTTTCCAGCGCGGACACGAACGAGTACGGCCAGCCGGGGATGAACTGGTCACTGGAGCGTCCCGAACGTCCGTAGACGTGGCAGAACAGCCGGTCCGGGCTGTACGGGGCGTCCGGCCGCAGCCAGTTGGTCACGTCGACCGGGAGGACCAGGCGATTGCCGGCGGCCTTGGGCTGCGGCAGCATTGCCAGCGCCTGCCGCAGCCCGGCGACGTTGATGCGGCCGCAGTTCAGCGCGTCATACAACGCGCCGTGGCCGCGACGGTGCTCGGCCACTAGCGTCAGGTCGACCGGCGAGGTCACCGGCCCCGTTCTCACACAGCAGTGCGTCCGTGAGCTCGAACAGGGTGTCACCGCGCCGGGTCAGGCACGCATACAGGTCTTCCCGGAAGTGTGACGTGAAGTCGAACGCGTCACGCCGGGCGTCGTGGTCCAGCACACTCACCTCCGCGGCCTTCGTATGAATCTGTTTCCGTGGCGGAACGCAGGATCATGTGAGGGCCGTCCGCCTGTCTGGCGAATGCCCAGGTGGGTGACGCCGTTCGGGGCGTTGTTCGACGTCGTGGCATCATGTCGGGCATGACGACGATCCGAAAGGCCCATGCCGCGTAGACGGCCAGGACACATCCGTGCCGCCCTTCCCTTGCGGCACCGGACATACGATGCAAGGCCGGTCATCGACGGCCTGTCCCGGCGTGCGCTGTCCGAGATCATCCGCCTTGAGCGCACGCGGAACTATCTGGAGCCGGGGGACGTCTCCACGGCCGTACGTTTGTGGAAGTACTACGTCCGCACCCCTGAGCGCCAGCTGTGGCATGACTACGAGTGGGGCAACACGCACTGGTACTGCTGCGGCAACCCTCTGGAAGCCCGTGCCCTGCTCGACACCGTGATGCAGGCCATGTCACCACGAAGTGCCCGGGAGCTCCGGGCCATCGTCAGGAAATACGACGCCGTTTGGAACACCCCCGCGGCACCGTATGCCGCGGATGGAGGTTAAAGAACAAGCTGAGGCCACCCGGCACGGGCGGGCCCGGCGGCCACCGGCGTCCAGCAGGCGGGGCCGGCCGGGCTCGCGGGAGTCTCAGCGCTGTGCAGGGCGCTCGGCGGCCGGATCGAACCGCTGGCCGGCCCCGGGCCGCGGGTCCGCCCCGGGCCGCGGGTCGGCCTCTCCCCTGCCGCCCGCTCCCGGCCGGATCCCGCGCGGGCGCTCCGGCCGGGGGCG
>NZ_JAFIQY010000007.1 GCF_022271435.1 Streptomyces monomycini
GCCGCCGCGTCGCGTGCCTGCTCGGCGGCCTGGCGGGCCGCCTTGGCCTGTCCGGCGTCCGACACCGCGGCGTTCGCCGCGCGGTAGGCGCGGGACGCGGCCTGGCTCGCCGCGGCAGCGGCGGAGGCGGCGTTGGAGGCGGCGCGCGCTGCCGTACGGGCCGCGGCCACCGCGTTGTTGGAGGCGCGGATGGCGGTACGGGCCGCATCGGCGGCGCCCTCGGCGGCCTGTGCGGCCTTGGTGGCGAAGCGGCCGGCCTTGTCCGCGTCGGACTTGGCCGCCGCGGTCTGCCGCGCCGCCTCCTCGGCGGCCGCCTTGGCCTTCGCCGCGGCCTTGTCCGCGACCTCGGCAGCTTCCAGTGCCTCGTCGGTCTGGACCTTGGCCTTCTTGCCGGCCTCGGTGGCGACTCGGGCCAGCTGCCCGACCGTCATCGATTCCTGGTCACGCGCCCGGGCCAGTTCCTGGCCGCGCTCCAGGAACTCGGCGATCTCCTCCGCGTCCCCGTTCAGCGCACGCTCGGCGGCCTGCTTGACGGCCGGTCCGCCGGAGTTCATCACTTGCAGGACTTCGAAGCGGTTGTCCTCGTTGGTGGCCTTCTCCAGGCCCTCCTGGAGGAACTTCTCCAGCACCGCGGGGGCGCCGTCGTCCAGGGCCCGCTGGCCCTCGCGGTTGACGGCCTTGCCGCCCGCGTTCATGGCGCGCAGGACCGCGAAGCGCCGGTCGTCCTGGAGCGGCTTCTCGTATCCGTCCTTGACGAAGGCGAGGACCTCTTCGTCGGAGCCGGTCAGAGCCTTGTCCGACGCGGCGGACACGCCCTTGCCGGCGCTCGCCATCGTCTTGAGGATGGCGAACCGGGCGTCTTCCACCTCGGCCCGGTGCAGCGCACCGCCGAGGAACGCGTTCATGTCGGCGGCCGAGCCGGTCAGCGCCTTGGCGGCCTCCCGCTTGGTCGCCGCGCCGCCGGCCTTCCAGGCCTCCACGGCCTGCGCGCGGGCGTCCCCGGCGGGCGCCCCTTCGCCGGGTTGTGCCGGGAGCGCGTGCGCCACGGTCGTACCGAATATCACCGCTGCCGTGGCCGCTGCGGCCACGGCGGTGAGTCTGCCGCGCAGCTGCCGAACTTGGCGCGACATGCTTGACGGTTTCATGTCAGGTGCTTCCCCATCCGGGATCTCTTGTTGAAGTCGAGAAGCGCGGCCACGCGTTCGGAAAGATGATCACACACGCAAAACCTTGACAATGGGGGCTTCTTGCGAGTGGTGAGCCCGTGAGCGGAAGCGGAGCGACGGGCGCGGAGCGTCAACCACCGCCCGGGTAAAGGGAGTTGGGGGTGGAGCGGTACCCGGGTATCGATGGATACGTGAGCCGATAAGTGGACGGGTGACGCTTTGATAACAAAGCTCCAGGGTTTGATGATGTGTGACGCCGAGTGATAATCCTTCCGCTGGGGGGCGGTTTGCTCCCTTCAGCCTTCACCAACCGAAACGTGAGTCATCGATGCGGATACCCCTGCGACCGCTGGCCGTCGGCCTGACCGGAAGCGCCCTCGTCGCCGGCGCCGTCCTGCTGACCGGAGCGGCCAGTGCCGCCGACCAGACCTCGGGCCCCCGCGCGGACCGGATCTCGGTCGCCGCCGGCTCGTCCGAGCAGCCCCCGCTCGCCATCGAGGACTTCTCCTACCCCGGTGCGGACCGCATCCTCAAGGAGAAGAACCTCAAGCTGAAGCACGGTGACGGCCACATCGTCCTCGCCGAATGCGACAGCAGCCCGAACCTGCTTCGGTTCATCGCCCGCGACCGCGCGGACTTCTGCTTCAAGGTCTCCGGGGACAGCGGCTACCTCGCGCTGGAGGTCCCCGCGGTCGGCGGCGTGCAGAGCCACGACTACAAGGCCAAGGTCAACATGACCGTCGGCACCGAGAAGAAGTCCTTCGACGTCCCGAAGAACTCCTGGAAGGGAATCGGCGAGAACGCCGACCCCGCGGGCCGGGAACACACGCTGCTCGAAATCATCGCGAGCAAGTAGTCCCGTCCGGGTCCGGGCTCCCCGCCAGGCGGGCCCGGGCCCCTGTCAGGCGCTGCCGTGCCGGCCCTCGTGTGCGCCGCGCGCCTTTCCCGCCCCCTCCCAGCAATCTCCCTCCCAAGAATTGAGGAAGCAAAAGTGTTTGGCAGACGTCCGCGCGCCGCGTGGCTCACCGGACTGGCCGCGACCACTGTCGCAGCCGGCGTCCTGACCGGCACCCCGGCCAACGCTGTCGTGGGTGACGCCGCCAAGGACGGGACGTACCCGTTCACGGCGAAGCTCGACATCGGCAGCGGCCAGCGCGCCTGCACCGGCGCCCTGGTCGATGCGCAGTGGCTGCTCACGGCCGCCAGCTGCTTCGCCGACAAGCCCGGCCAGGACCAGGTCGCCGCCGGCAAGCCGAAGCTGGCCGCCTCGGCCACCATCGGCCGCACCGACCTGAGCGGCAAGGGCGGACAGGTGCGCACCGTCACCGAACTCGTGCCGCGTACGGACCGGGACCTGGTGATGGCGAAGCTGTCCGCACCGGTCGACGACATCGCCCCGGTCACCGTCGCCTCCGCCGCTCCCGCCAAGGACGACACCCTGCGCGTGGCCGGCTACGGCCGCACCAAGGACGAGTGGGTCCCCGGCCGCCTGCACAGCGGCGGCTTCTCCGTCGACGCGGTGGACAAGACCACGCTCGCCGTCACCGGCAAGGACGGTGCGAGCGTCTGCAAGGGCGACACCGGCGGCCCGGCCCTGCGCGAGACGCAGACCGGCGGGTACGAGCTGGTCGCGGTCAACAGCGCTTCGTGGCAGGGCGGCTGCTTCGGCTCCGAGGAGACCCGTACGGGCGCCGTCGAGACCCGCGTCGACGACGTGCACCGCTGGGTCCAGCAGATCCGGCTGACGGCCCTGCACAGCGGTGTCACCGATGTCGTCACCAGCGCGGACTTCAACGGCGACGGCCGTCCCGACGTCGCAGCCGTCCTCGACGACAAGAACCTGCACGTCTTCTACACCGGCCCGGACGGCACGCTCGAATACGGCCGCGAGCTGTGGAACCACGACGGTTCCTGGGGCCGCAAGCGCGCGATGACCGCCGGCGACTTCGACGGCGACGGCCTGACCGACATCGCCGCCCTCAACGTCGACGGCTACCTCGACCTGTACCCGGGCACCAAGAGCGGCAAGCTGGGCTCGCCCCGCTCGATGGCCAAGGAAGGCTCCTGGAAGACCGTCTCCAAGTTCGCCCGCTACAAGGCCGACGACTCCGGCCGCGACGGCCTGGTGGGCATGTGGAACGACGGCTCGCTGTACGCCTACACCACCGCCGCCGACGGCCGCCTGTCCGGCTTCAAGCGTCAGGTCTGGCACGACAAGACCTGGTCCAAGAAGCACCTGACCACCGCCGACTTCAACGGCGACCACCGCGACGACATCGCGGCGGTCTCCCAGACCGGCGGCCTGGGCCTGTACACGGGCAACGCCAAGGGCGCGTTCGACTACGACAAGGCGATGTGGCCCGACGAGAGCTGGGGCGGCTTCCGGGCCGTCATGGGCGGTGACTTCAACGGCGACGGCAAGGCCGACATCGCCGCCATCAACAGCTCCGGCGGCCTGTACCTCTACCCGGGCAACGGCAAGGGCTCCCTCGGCTCGCGCACTGCCATGTGGCCCAGCACGTCCTGACCCCCGCACCAGCGCATGACGAGAGGGGCACCCGGCCAGGACGGCCGGGTGCCCCTCTCCGTTCTGCCCCCTGGCCAGGCAGGCGCCCCGCGCGGTGCTCGCTCGTTACGGCTGGTCACGCTCGACGGTGGCGGATGAGACGCGCCGCGATTGCGGTGCGGGCCGGAAAGTGTTCCAGCGCCGCGTCCACGTCAGCTCACCGCCAGGCCCGGCCTGGTCATTCCGTACCGTCGCCAGCGCGGCCGGGCCGAACTCCCGGCGTGGAAGCCACCTGGCACGATGACCTCATGAGTGCCAATGAATCACGGGAATCCGTGCCGACCGTCAACGTGCGGCTGTGGCGCGCCGATGCCCTCGTGCTGTTCGACTGGCTGAAGAGCACCGACCTGAACGCCGTGACGATCACGCACCCGGCTCAGAAGCAGGCGCTCGCAGATCTGCTGTCCCGGTTCGCGTGGGCATGCGATGCAGACATCACGGAATCCACTGCGGAAGAGATCGCCGCAGCCCAGGAAGAGGTGGCCAAGGACATGGGCTGGTAGATGTCTGGGACGGTGCGTGGCGAACCCATGGACGATGGGGGGAGCTGACCGGAGCGTTCCTGCCGGTAGGCAGGTCGGTCGCGGTCGCGGTCGGGCGCCGGTCACCGTACCTCGTCGAATGCCATTCCGCGCAGTTCGGCGCGGGACCCCACACCCAGTTTGGGGAACGCCTTGTAGAGGTGGTAGCCCACGGTACGGGGACTCAGAAAAAGGCGCGCGCCGATTTCGCCGTTGCTCAGCCCTTGTGCCGCGAGATGTACGACCTGATGTTCCCGCACGGTGAGGGAGGTCTCGTCGGCGGCCTTGGCAGGCGCGGCGGCCCGGGCGGAGCGGTCGCCCGCCGCTGCCAGTTCCATACGGGCCAGCCGGGCCCACGGCAGGGCGCCGATCCTGTGCAGATGGTTTTCGGCCAGCCGCAATTGCTTGCGGGCGAACTTGATGCGGCGCTCGCGGCGCAGCCACTCGCCGTACAGCAGCAGGGTGCGGCCCGTTTCGAAAGGGGAGACGTCGGCCTTGTCCAGGGCGGCGGTGAAGAGTTCTTCGGCGCGGTCGCCGTGGGCGAGCAGGGCTTGACAGCGCAGCCGGGCCGCGAGCAGATGCGGGCCGTCGTGCGGGTGGAGGCCGCCGATGCGCCGTAGTGCCTCCTCGGCGCGCCGGGGTTCGCCGGCCCGGACGCCGGCCTCGACGTAGTCGGGGAGGACGAGGCGGCGCAGCATGAAGTGGCCGGCCGTACCGCCTTCCGCGCAGACCTCGCCCAACAACTGCGCTGCGTGCGCCGGCCGGCGCTCGGCCAGGCTGTTCAGGCCCAGTGCCCAGTGGCCGAGCGTCACCGCGCTGGCGATGCGGCGCGGTACGGCGATGTCCAGGGACTCCCGCGCCAGGAGCAGACAGCGGGCACTGTCACCCTGGGCAGCGGCCATCCAGGCGAGCATCGCGCGGAGGTGGCTCGCGGCGCCGAGCTGTCCGGTCTCCAGGGCCAGGGAGAGGGCTTCGTTGCCGTGGGCGGTGGCCTCGGACCACGGGCCGGTGACCATTTGGAGGGCTACCAGCGGCGCCAGAGACATGGGCAGCGCGCCGATCGCGCCGTTGCGGCGCAGGGTGTCCACGGCCCGTTGGAGGGTGTCGCGCAGGGGCAGGGTGGCGTTCAGCAGGTGCGGCAGGAACGTCGGCGGCCAGACCCACGGGCGGGGGTCCTCGGGGCGGATCCAGGTGTCGGGGATGCGCGCGCCGCGTACGTCGGCGTCGGCGGAGCCCGGGGGAGCGGTGGTGCGGTCGGCGGCCAGGCCGCTCAGGTACCGCAGGTGCCGGGCGAGCGGATCGGGGGACTCGCCCCGCTGAACGCCGGTACGGTCGCCGTCCGGCGTGGCCAAACGTTCCAGCAGACCGGCCACGTGTGCCAGCCGGCCGGGATCGTCGGCGACCCACGCGGAGCGGGCGGCCATGGCCAGGGTCTCCCGGGCGTGGTACGGATCGGAACGCCCGGTCAGCTCGGCGCCTTCGAGGAGTGTCACGCACGCTATGGACGGGTCGCCGGAGGCATGGGTGATGGTGCCGCGCACCCGCACCAGCCGGGCCCGCAGAGCCGGCCGGTCCACCAGCGGCTCCGCCTCCTTGAGGAGGGCCTCGGCCTCGGCGGCCTGGGCCGCGGTCCAGGCGCAGTCGGCGGCGTCGATGAGCAGCTGGGCCCGTAAAGGGGGCGACGGCGCGAGGGCGGCGGCGCGGCGCAGGGCCTTGGCGGCGGTGGCGACGCCCCCGGTGGACCGGGTCCGGGCGGCCATCTCCGCCAGCAGGTGGCAGACCTGCTGGTCCGGGCCCACGGCTGCGGCGGCTCGATGCCATACGTGCCGGTCGTCGCCCGCGTCGAGGGTCTCGGCCAGGGCGATGTGCGCGGCGCGGCGCAGGCTCAGGGGCGCGCCCTGGTAGAAGGCGGAGCGGACCAGGGGATGCCGGAAGCGCAGGTGCTGCTGGTCGAGGGTGAGCAGGCCCGCGCTCTCCGCGGCGGCCAGTTCGTCCATGGCCCGGTCGGTGTCGCCGGCGGCGCGCAGGATCACGGCCAGTTCACCTTCGCCCTCGGCCGCGGCCAGCAGGCAGGCGTTGCCCGGCCGGGCGAGCAGGTCGCTGATCCGGTGCCGGTAGAGCCGTTGCAGCCGTTCGGTGAGCGGCAGTTCCTCGGGCAGCGCCGCCGCGCCGTCGAGCTGGGCGCGGCTGAGGGCGAGGGGGAGTTCCGTCAGGGCCAGCGGATTGCCGCCGGCCGCGCGCAGCAGCCTGTCGCGGGTGGCGGGGGCGGTGTGCGGCAGGTGCCGGGCCAAGAGGGTCGTGGCGGCGGCGGGGGCCAGCGGGCCGACGGGCAGCTCGGCCAGGCCCGGTGCGGGAAAGGGGCGCGAGCCGTCGCGTACGGCGAAGACGATGCCGACGGCTTCCGCGCCCAGACGCCGGGCGACGAACAAGAGGGCGTCCGCCGACGGGGCGTCGAGCCATTGGGCGTCGTCGACCAGGAGCAGCAGCGGGGTGGTACGGGACGCCTCCGACAGGAGGGTGAGCGCGGCGAGCGCCACCAGGAACCGGTCGGCGGGGGCGCTCTGCAGGCCGAAGGCCGAGCGCAGGGCGACGCTCTGGGGCGGCGGAAGCCGGTCCACGGAGCCGAGTAAGGGCAGGAGTAACTGATGCAAAGCAGCGAAGGGGAGTTCGGCCTCGCTCTCGACGCCGACCGCGCCGAGCACCGTCACGTCCGGCTGCGCCTCGTGCCTCAGCTGCTGCAGCAGTGCGCTCTTGCCGATACCGGCCGCGCCTCTCAGGACAAGAGAGCCGCTCCGGCCCTCCCGCAATGCGGCAGCGATCTGCGTCAGTTCACGTTCTTCCTGCTCACGCCCGACGAGCATTCGGTGTGCCTCTCTCGGTGACCGCCCCCCGTCGACTGATGCATTGACTGATGCGCGGCGGTTCATGCCGTCCCGTTACGTGATCCTCGCCCGCCGTGCCGTACAGAAAGCGCACAGAAAGACTCGTAACCCGACAGATGCCCGGCCGTCGGTCCCCGGCGGAAGGTAGCTGCCGAGGCCGATCACCGGATGCTTTGCACAGAGCACCGACTCGGCCGCACAGGACCGTTCTCACGAGGAATGCACGCCTGGCGTGGGTGGATATATGTCGGTATCTGAAGTGGATTCGAGTCACGCTCAGCATGCGGCGGAAGCGCCGCACTCCGGCCCACCGGGCCCGTTCGAGGTGGTGGACGGCCGGCTGGAGCCCGCCGAGATCCTGGCGGCGGTGCGTACGGTGATCGCCGGCCAGACCTGGCCCCGGGGGCCGGCTCGGCTGGAGGACGAAGGGCCCGGCCGGTGCACCGTGCGCGTCGAGGACACCGCCTTGACGATCCGCAGCGCCCCCCTGCCGCACCGGCCACCCGGCACGCTCGACCCCGTTCCGTCGGGACCCGGCGACCGCCGCGTGCTGGTGACGGCGTCCGGACCGCTGCCTCCCCGTGCGCAGACGGTGTTCGCCGCGCTCGTGGAAGAGCTCGGCCGGCGGGCCCGCTGCTACACCGACGCCGAGATCGCTTCCATCGTCGACGCGATGCCGCTGCTCAGCCGCTTCGACGCCCCCGAACCGGCCCTCGCCGACTGGGCCCTGGTCTTCCGCGACCACTACGTGGAGAACAGCGTCGGCTTTCTGCTCGCCATGGAAAGGGCCGGGCTCGACCCCGCGTGGGTCTACGCCCTGTCCAAGGGCGACCGCACCCTGCACCGCGACCGGGTGCACGCGTGGTTCGTGCATCGCGGCTACGCCAGCGACGTGCTGGACAACTCGGTGATCAACGGTACGGCGGACGAGTCCGCCCGTGCCGAGGCGCTGGCGGTCGACGCCCGTGTGGAGGACTTCATCCGCCGGGCGCACGCCGTCGGCCGCAGGGTCCTCGTCATCGACGACGGCGGCCTGCTCGCCCAGGGCCGCGGGAGCGACAACGGCCTCGTCGAGCGGGTGGACGCGGCCATCGAACTCACCGTCAGCGGTCTCAAGCGCATCAGGAACGCCCCGGGCCGGCTCGCCGTCCCGGTACTGAACATGGCCCGCTCGCGCCTGAAGTCGCACCTGGGCTACAACGAGATCGCCGACTCCTGCATCCGCCGGCTGCGGGCCATCGTCCCCGGCGAGAAGTTCATCGGACGGCACGTCCTGCTCCTCGGTTACGGCACGCTCGGCAAGCGCGCGGCGCAGGCGCTGCGCGGGCTCGGCTGCCGCGTCCACATCGTCGACACCGACATCCTGGCGCTCATCACCGCCGCGGAAGACGGCTTCGAGACGCACCGCACCATCGCCCAGGCGCTCACCCTGCACCGCCCTTTCCTCGTCGTGGGCAGCAGTGGCGGCACCGCCATCACCGAGCAGGACGTACCGCTGCTGCCCGACGGCACGTTCCTGGCAGGCTTCGCCACCAAGGACTTCAGCGTGCTCAGCGAGGGCCGCTGCGGTGCCACGGCGACACCCGTCCCGCACGTCGGGGTGCGCCACCACCTGCCGCACGGCGCGACGGTCACCCTGCTCGGCGACGGCCGCTCACTCAACCTCTTCGAGTACGAGGGCATCGCCAACCGGGGGTACGACGCGTACCGGGCCGGAACCCTGCTCGCGGCGAAGAGACTCTGCCGCGACGCGGATTCCTTCCCCCCGGGGGTCCACCTCGACGTCGTCGACGAACTCATCGACGAGGCTGGACTCTTCGCCGCGTACTACGACTGCTACCTGCGCGACGGGCAGCCCGGCGGCACCCGCCCGTACGGCACCGCCGCCGCGCCCGCGGGGGACGCACATGCCCACTAGGACACACGTGTGCGTCATCGGCCACGGTGTCGCGGGCCGGCTGCACCACCAACTGCTCACCGGGCTGGGCGTACGCGTCACCGTCGTCGACCCGTTCGCCGCCACGCTGCCGTCCGCCACCCCCGCCGTCACCCGGATCGAGGACGTACCGCACGATCCGCCGGTCGACGTCTGGTCGGTGTGCACGCCGACCGCCGCGCACCTGGAGACGGTCGCCGCCGTACTAGAGCGGGACCCACGCGCCCGGCTGCTGGTGGAGAAGCCGGTCTGCCGTTCCTGGGAGGCTCCCGAGCTGTCCGCCCTGCTCGCCACGTACGACGAGAGCCGTCTGGTGGTGATGAACCAGTACGCGCACACCACGGCACTGGGCGTACTCAAAGCCGCCATGAAGGAGTGGGCGCCGGGCCACCCCGTCGACACCGTCCGGATCGCCTTCGCCAAGGACCGGCGGGCGGACATAGCGGCGGGCCGCTTCGTCGACCGGGACTACGGCGTGTTCGGCTACGAGTGGCTGCACATGCTCGCCCTGTTGGGCGGGATCCTGCCGCGCCACGTCCAGCACCGCTACCTGACCGCCGACCCCCGCCCGGGGGACCTGCGGGTCGCCCATGACCCGGAACTGACCAGCGTCGCGGCCCACGACCTGTCCCGCCCGGACGGTGGCCCCACCGTGGAGCTGTACTCGACGATCACCGGGCCCCGGGCGGCACCCGGCTGGACGGTGCCCGCGTGGTGCCCCCGTCCGCTGCCGGGCCGCGAGAGCCGGCAGCGGCTGGTACAGGTCGGTGCCGGCCCGGTGCGCTTCACCCTCGAACTGGCCCCGGTCAGCCTGCCCGGCGGCACTCCACTGCCCCGCAACATGCACCGGCTCACCATGTGGCGGCCCGCAGGCGAGCGCGAGTGGCTCATCCACGACTCCCCCATGGAGAACGCCCTGCGCTGGGCCCTGTCCGCGCTGTTCGCCCCGGGAGTGCGCCCGGAGGCGGACCTGCGCGGCATCGGCCGTATCAGCCGGCTCGCCGCCCTGGCCCGCAGCCGTGAGCGGCTGCCCGTCGGCGCGCTCAGCCGCCGTGTCCCGGACCCGACTGTGGAAGTGAAGCCATGAGCAGTGTCTGCCTCGTCATCCCCAGCAACCCCTTCGACCAGTACTTCATCCAACTGCCCCTGGACGCGGTGACCGCGGCCGGCCAGTTGCGGGCCGCGGGCCACTCCGTCACCATCTGGGACCAGCGCCTCCAGGACGCGCCGGCCGACGCCGCGTATGACGTACTGGTCGTCTTCACGGCCATCGCGGACCGGGCCCAGTGCTACCCCCTCGACCTGGACCCGGTACGGGCGGCCGTGGAACGGGCCGTCGCCCGCTTCCCCGCGGCCCGCACCGTCGCGGTCGGCCCGCACGGCACCCACCTGCCCGGATCGACCCGCGCCGACCTCGCCGTCGATCACATAGCCGTCGGCGAGACCGACTCGGCGACCGTCGGCGCGGTCGCCGACGTACTGGCGGGCGTCGAAGAGCCGGTGCTGTGCGACCGCGGCGCCCCCACAACCTGCTGGACTCCCCGGACTCCCGCCCGCGGCCCTACCCCAACATCCCCCTCGACGCCTTCGCCTTCCCCGCCTTCGACCTGGTGCCCACCGCCGACTACACCGCCGAGGTCATCTCCGGCGGGCTGCCGCTCCCCGGCCCGTGCGGCATGGTCCTGGCCGCCCGCGGCTGCACGTACGGCTGCACCTTCTGCCACCTGCCGTTCGGCACCCGCATGCGCAACCAGCCGCTGGACCGGGTGCTGGCGGAGATCGGCGCCCAGCAGGCCGCGGGGCTGGAGTTCGTCTTCTTCCTCGACTATGTCTTCGGCATCAACCGCACCTTCTACGGCGAGCTGTGCGAGCGACTGCGCGGCCGCGGCCTGGGCTGGGTGGGACAGACCCGGGCGGAGATCGTGCTCAAGAGCGACGTGTCCCAGTGGGCGCGGGCGGGCTGCCAGGGCATGTGGCTGGGCGCCGAGTCCCCCGCCATCGCCGGTACCGGCGTGCGCAAGCGGGTCAGCGAGGAGCAGATCAGCCAGGCGGTGATCAAGCTGCGCGACGCCGGCATCGTGCCCTTCGCGTTCGTCCTCATGGGCCTGCCGGACGACGAGGCGTGCGTCTCGGGCCGGCTGGTCGACTGGGCCGCCGGACTGCCGGCCTGGTTCGGCATCAACCAGCTCTACCTGCGGCCGGGCACCACGCTCTACGACCAGCTCGCACCCGCGCACAACGGCGGCCGGACACCGACGACCTGGCGGGAGGTGCAGGAAGTCACCCGGCACTACCGCGCCACCTACCCGGCCGACCTGGACGCCCAGCAGCAGAGGCTGACCGAGCTGCCGAACTACCTGGGCAACGCCATCGTCCCGGCGGCGGGGTGAGCGCCGTGCTGCGCTTCGGCATCATCGGATGCGGTGTGCTCGGCTCCTTCCTCGGACGGCTGCTGACCCATGAGCGGGAGGGGCTGCCGGACGCGGCCCGGCTGACGGCGGTGGCCGGCCGCGACCCACAGCGCACCAAGGACACGGCCGACGCCCTGGGCTGCGACCCGCTGACCGTCACCGACCTGCTCGCCCGTCCGGACATCGATGCCGTGGTCGTGTGCACCCCGAGCGGCACCCACGCCGAGCTGGGCGTCCGGGCGCTGCGCGCGGGCAAGCACGTACTGGTCGAAAAGCCCATCGACGTCACCCCCGAGGCCGCCGACCGGCTGCTGCGTGCCGCACGAGAGACCGGCCTGACCCTCGGCGTCGTCTCCCAGCACCGCTTCGACCCCGCCGTCCGCATCGTCAAGTCCGCCGTGGACAACGGCCGCTTCGGGCGTCTGACCTCGCTCGTCGTCGAACTGCCGTGGTGGCGCGAGCAGGCGTACTACGCCGTCGGCTCCTGGCGCGGCACCCGGGAACTGGACGGCGGCGGCGCCCTGATCAACCAGGCCGTGCACCTGGTCGACCTGGCCCAGTGGCTGGCCGGGCCGGTCACCGAGGCCACCGCCCACACCGGGCTGCTGGCACACCACGACATCGAGGTCGAGGACGTGGCGACCGCGAGCCTGCGGTTCGCCTGCGGCGCGCAGGGCGTGCTGCTGGCCACCACGGCCGCGTACCCGGGACGCACCGCTCGCCTGGCGGTGCACGGCGACCGCGGCAGCGCGGTGATCGACAACGACGAGCTGGTCTACTTCCACGCGGCCCGGGACGGCGAACACGCCGCGGTCTACGGGGCGTTCGACGCGGGCAACCAGGTCGCGGACATCCTTCCACGGCAGCGGACCGAGCTGGTGCGCGACCGGAGCGGGCTGTTGTACCAGCCGCACCGCGACCAGATCGCCGACTTCTGCGCCGCCGTGCGCGAAGGCCGTCCACCCCTGGCCGACGGACCCGGCGCCCGCCGGGCGCTGGAAGCGGTGACCGCCGTCTACGCCTCGGCCCGCGCCGGCACCGCGGTCCGTACCCGCCATGACGCTCCCACGGATCCTGCCGGCTCCGCCGACAGGCCGGACGCCCCCGAAAGGACAGCACCGTGACCGAGACCGCGCCCGCGCAACTCGTCACCGACGCCGCGCCGCGACCCACCGCGCAGGACCGCAAGGCCGCGCTCGCCGGGCTCTTCGACCGCAGCGCGCCGACCTACGAGCGGGTCGGCGTCGACCACTTCGCCGAGCTGGGGCGGCGCCTCGTCGGACACGCCGCAGTCCTCCCCGGCGACCGGCTGCTGGACGTCGGGTGCGGCACCGGCGCCGTACTCGTCCCGGCCGCCGAAGCGACCGGCTCCACCGGCAGTGCGACCGGCGTCGACCTGTCCTCCGGCATGGTCGCGCGCTCTCGCGAGGCGCTGCGTGAGGCGGGCCTGACACACGCCCACGCGGTGGTCGCCGACGCCGAGACGATCGACTGGGACGCCGGGGAGCACGCGGTGCCGCCGCCCGCGAACGGGTCGCTCGACGCCGTGTTCGCCGGCATCTCCCTGTTCTTCTTCCCGCACCCGCACCAGGCCGTGGCCCGCTACCGGGAACTGCTGTCCCCCGGGGGCCGGCTCGCCATCTCGTGGTGGGGACGGCCGGACCCCCGCTGGGACCCGGTCTTCGCCGCCAGCGCGCCCTACGGACGGGGAGGCTCCTCGCACGCCTTGCCCGAGGACAGCCCCTTCCGCTCCGTCGACGCGCTGCACACCATGCTGAAGGAGGCCGGTTATGCCTCCGTGGAGACGGACGAGCAGCAGTACGTGACCCGTTTCCGAGGAGCGCACCAGTGGTGGGACTGGGTGTGGTCCACCGCCGGGCGGATGTTCTGGGAAGGCGTACCGGCCTCGTCGATGGAGCGCGCCAAGGCGGCGGTCGACGCCGAGCTCGACCGGCTGCGGGCCCCCGACGGCAGCCTGACCAACACCTCGGCGGTGCGCTTCACGATCGCGCGTACGCAGCCGTCGACGGCCACGGAGACGATGCCGTGACGGGGGTCGGCGAGACGGTACGGGCCGATACCCGGGCAAGCTGTGAGGCGGCACGGGCCGATGCCGGGGCGGGGAGCCGTGAGGTGGTACCGGCCGATGCCCGGACAGGGATTCATACGGTGGCACAGGCCGATGCCCGGGCGGCCACCGCCCCTGCCCCCTGCCCCCTCTTCTCCCCGCGCTGGCTCCGGTGCGCCGCCGAACTGACGGGCGCCGGCCCCCTGGACACGTCATCGGCGCCGGCCCTGGGCCTGTGCCTCACCGACGCCCCGGCCGGCACCGCCGATCGCATCCTCGTCCGGGCCGACCTGTCCGCCGGCCATCTGCGCTTCACCGGCGAGGGCTGGGACGAACGGCCCACCCTGGTACTCACCCTGAGCGTCGCGGACGCCGCCGTCCTGTTGTTCGGGGACGGCAGACAGCGGGTGCAGTTGTTCGAACATGGTGGGCTGCGTCTGGAAGGCGTCTTCCTGTTCGTCTTCTTCTTGGACCGCATGCTCCAACAGGACCGGTCCGGCGTCCTGGCCCGGCTGCGGACCGTGACCGAGGGCCTGGCTCCTGCCGCGGGCCACGGCCCGGCCGCCGCGCAGGGGACATCCGCGGGAACCGGTCGCCGCCCGTCGTACCCGCCGGAGTCCGAAACCGGCGACGAGGACCCGGACACGGAGGCGAGAAGGCAGGCTGAACGGCTGCTGCCGCGCACCATGTCCGTACTGCGCGACGAGATCGGCCGCAGTACGCCCGGCGCGCAGTTCGCCATCGCGCACCACGACTCGGGCACCAGGCTGTCCGTGGCCCTCGGCGACTGCCGGCCCGGCGTACCGTTCACCCGCGACGCCCTGCCGATCTGGTACTGCTGCTCCAAGCCGGTCGGCGCCGTGGCTGTCGGCCGGCTGTGGGAGCGGGGCCTGCTCGACCCGATGCGGCCGGTCGCCGCGTACCTGCCGTGGTTCACGGGCGACGGCAGGGAGACCGTCACCCTGTACCAACTGCTCACCCACACCTCGGCCGTGCCGATGGGGCTCGACCCCCTGCACGGCACCATGGCCGCACCCGTGGCGCTCCGCCGCGAGCAGCTGCGCGCGATGACGGTGCCCCGCGACGTCCGGCCGGGCACAAAGATCACGTACGGACCGTGGTGGGCGTGGTTCCTGCTCGCCGATGTGGTCCGGGCGGTCGACGGACGTGCCTACGAGCAGTTCCTCGCCGAGGAGGTCCTGGCGCCCTGCGGCATGCGCGACACCCGGGTCGTCCTCACACCGCGGGAGTACCGGCGTACGGCGGACCGGCTGCCGCTGATCCATGTCGCCGGGGGCGGCGCCCCCATCCAGCCCACCCACTGGTACGCCACCGAAGCGTCCTGCACCCGGCCCATCCCCGGACTCAACCTGCGCGGCCCGATGTCGGACCTCGCGCTGTTCTTCGAGGCGCTGATGAACGGCGGCCAGGGCCGGGTGGACCGCGTACTGCGGCCCCAGACCGTCATGGCGCTCACCGCCCGCCACCGGGTGGGCCTGGTCGACCCCTTCGGCAACGCCGACTGGGGACTGGGCTTTCGCAACGAGTCGCACCATCTGGGCGACATCTGCACGGCCTTCAGCCGCCACGCCTCGCTGCGCACGTTCGGCCACTACGGACTGTGGACTTCGGCGGCCTTCGCGGATCCTGACGCCGGACTCGTCGTGGCGCTGCACCTCAATGGCAAGACGTGGCAGGAGGAGCATCAGCAACGCATGATCGCGATCGGCGACGCCCTCTACGAAGACCTGGGCCTGGCGTGACCCGACCGTTTTCTCTCCTTCCTCCTCCCTCGGCCTTCCGGCCGACGGCCCTCCTTACTCACGACCACGAACGGAGTCCCGCATGACCAAGCCCCCGGTGTCCGACTCGCCGCACGCCATCATCGATCTCGCGGTCGCCCTCTGGAAGTCGAAGGTCCTGCTGAGCGCCGTGGAGCTCAACGTCTTCGCGACCCTGGCCCGGCAGCCGGCGACCGGTGCGGAGCTGTGCGCCCGCCTCGGCATCACCGGCCGCGGCGGCGCCGACTTCCTCGACGCCCTGGTGTCGATGGGCCTGCTGGAGCGGCAGGACGGCGTCTACCGCAACTCCCCGATGGCCGACCGTCATCTCGACCCCGGCAAACCGGGCACCGACATCTCGGGGTACCTGGAGTTCCTCAACGCGGGCTTCCCCTGCTGGGCCGGTCTCACCGAAGCCCTGCGCACCGGCGGACGGCTCGACTTCTCCCGCGCGCTCGCCGTATCCGGCGGTTCCGGCGAGGCGGCACCGGCCGACCCCGAACCGCTCGCCTCCGACGCCGGCAACGACACCTTCGGTGCCGCGTTCGCCGCCCCGGACCAGGTGACCGGCTTCCTGCGGGCGATGACCGGATACAGCATGGGCGCCAACCACGCGCTGGCCGAGACGTACGACTGGCGCACGGTCGGCTCCGTGGCGGACGTGGGCTGTGCCGAGGGCGCTCTGCTGGCCCAGATCCTCACCCGCCACGAGCACGTGGAAGGCATCGGCTTCGACCTGCCCGCGGTCGAAGCGGGGTTCACGGCCCACACCAAGCAGCTGGGCATCGCCGACCGGGCGCGGTTCGAGGGCGGGGACTTCTTCACCGGGCCGCTGCCGACGGCCGACGTCCTCATCATGGGCCACGTCCTGCACGACTGGGACCTGGACACGAAGAAGATGCTCATCCGCAAGGCGTACGACGCGCTGCCCCAGGGCGGTGCGCTGCTCATCTACGAGTCCCTGATCGACGACGACCGCAAAGCCCGTACCACCGGCCTGCTGATCAGCCTCAACGTCTCGCTGGTCTCCGCCGGGGGACTGGGATACACCGGCGCCGACTGCCGGGCGTGGATGGACGAGGCCGGTTTCCGGAACGCGTCCGTCCGCCACCTCGACGGTCCGGAGTACCTCGTCGTCGGTACCAAGTAGCCGGCATCGAAGGAGCGGGCGTGACGGGAGCGGCAGACGGGTGACGTGGGGGCGGGTGACGTGGGGGCGGGCAGGCGGACAGCCCGGCGTCCGGCTGCCGCCGTACGGTCGTTCGTCCGGCCGTCCCCGTCCGACCGCCTCCTCCGGGCTGCCCCACCCACCCCTCCACGGGGAGAGAGCGAGCACCGATGAACCACCCGGCCCGGCCCGGCGAGGCCGCACCTGACAGTCCCTGTGTCCCCGTTCCCCCCACGCCCGCCGACCACCTCGACCTCGCGAGAACCACCCAGCGCGGGCCGCTTCCCGATTTCCTGCCCACCGGGGACAGCGTCGCGGACGTCGTCCCCGTCGTCGCTCCCACGGGTGACCACATCTGGCTCGTCACCGGCTTCGGCCTGGGCCGCAAGGTCCTCACCGACGACCGGTTCAGCCGCGCCGCGGCGGTCGCCCCCACCGCACCGGCCATCCACCCGTTCCGGCCCGACCCGGCCGCCCTCACCAGCCTCGATCCGCCGCAGCACACCCGGCTGCGCAGACTGGTGAACCGATCCTTCACCCCGCAGGCCGTCGCCCGCCTGGAGGACGGCATCCGGCACACGGCCCGCCGGCTGCTCGCCGGCCGCACCCGCATCGACCTCGTCGCCCAGTACGCCATGCCCCTGTCGGCCATGACGATCTGCCGCGTACTCGGCGTCCCGGAAGCCGACCACGCGCGTTTCGCCGGCTTGGCGGACCGCGCCCTGGGCATCACCACCGGGATCTTCGAGGAGCAGAGCCTGGCCCGTGACGCGCTGCGCGACTACATCAGGGATCTGATCACCGAAGCCCGGCGCCGCCCCGGCGGCCACATGCTGGGCTCGCTGGCCACCGCGCACGACGAGAGCGGAGCGCTGAGCCACCAGGAGCTGACGGCCCTGGTCGAGCTGCTTCTCAACGCGGGCTACGAGACCTCCGTCGGCCAACTGGGCCTGGCCGTCGTCGCCCTGCTCGACCACCCCGAGCAGTGGCGCCTCCTGGCCACGGCGGCGCACCCGGAGCGCGCGTCGTCCGCGGCTGTGGAGGAAATGCTGCGCTACGCCCCCGTCGTACCGATGAGTTTCTCCCGCGTCGCGCGGCAGGACCTGGTCCTCGGCACGGTCCGGATACGTGCCGGAGAAGCCGTCGTGGTGTCCCTGCTGCACGCCGGTTTCGACCCGCGTACGCATCCGGACGCCTCCCGGCTGGATGTCACCCGCCCTCACGCCCGCCACCTGACCTTCGGACACGGCGCCCACACCTGCCTGGGCGCCCAACTGGCCCGCACCCAGCTGCGCGTGGCCCTGGAGGAACTGGCCGCGGCGGCTCCCGGCCTCACCCCGCGGGTCCCGCTGCCCTCCCTCCGCTGGCGGCGGCCCGAAGCAGTCGTCCGCGGGCCGGTCGCACTGCCGGTGACCCTCTCCGGGGACGCCTCGGGTACAAGGACGGGTTGACCGGTTGTCGAGGGCGTCGCGCTTGCGGCCGGCACCGGTGGTGTCGAGGCCGGGCTCGGAGCAGGGATGCGAAGGGCCCCGCACGGAACCGGGAGGTCCGGGTTCACGTGCGGGGCCGCTCACGGAGTGTGGGTCGTCAGACTCCGATCAGGGTGTACGTACCCGTACCGTCCGGCCGGCCGCTGGAGTACTGGCGTATGAACTCCCCGTCCGCGTACCGGTCATGGCCCATCATGGAGCCGGTGTACTTGTTCTGCACACCGATCTTCGAGCTGCCGGGTACGTCGCGGTAGATGTAGAACCGCTGGAGGTCGTCCTCCGCGCAGGGGGCCGTCTGCAGGACCGCCCGTTCGGTGGACGCGTTCTGCGAGGCGATGGTCGCGCACCCGCCGTTGCCCCAGTTCCACAGGGACGCCTCAAGAACCCCGTCGCGCTCCGTCACGTTGCACAGGCGCCAGTTGTCCAGGTGGGCGCTGAAGATCGACGAGGGCCGCAGGCGGACACCGTCGGCCGCCAGGAGCGGGGCGCCCCAGGACAGGGGCTTGCCGGGTACGGCGATCTTGTAGACCTGGGCCTGGCAGTCGAGAGCGGCCCGCGCGCCACGCCCGGTGGCCTTGGACTGTTCGGCAGACGTGCTGCCGGTGAGCGCCGGGTGCTGTACGGGGCGGTCCCGCACCTGCTTCGCCGTCGGCGCCACCGCACCCGCCGGGTGCTCGGCCTTCGCGGCGGCCGAGCCGCAGTCGAGGAGGGCCTGTGCCTTGGCCATGATGCTGCCCGGGGGCACCTGGTCCTGGCAGCGCACCGCGCCTTCCTCAAGGGTGGTGTAGGTGGTGAAGTTGCCGCCGTCGGGACCCTCGGTCCACTTCAACGCCCAGCTGCCGCCGCTCTGTTGCACGCGGTTGCAGTTGAGGCTCGCGTAGGTGCCGGTGACCTTCTTGGTGCCCTTGTAGGCGCCGTAGTAGCCGGGCTGGTTGAAGTTCCACGTGACCGCGTTCGACTCGGTGCTGGTGGAGGTGTAGTCGACCTTGACGTCCAGGCCCAGGGTCGCGCCGACCTTGCCGAGGGCCTCGGTGCCGAAACCGCCCTCGACCTTGCCGCTGAGGCCGACGGAGACCGTGATGGTCGTCTCGGTGGTGGTGGTGACGGTCTGGGTGCCGGTTGTGCCTTCGGTGACGTACCAGCCCTTGAAGTGGGTGATCGTCGGGGACACTTCGGTGGACTTGATGTACGGGTGGCGTCTGCCGAGGTCGGCCGCCGTACAGGTGTCGCCGGGCGCGGGCGTCTGCGCCGTCGTGGTGGTGGGTGCCGCGGCAGCCGGTGAGGCGGCGAGGCCCATGGCGGTGACCGCCACGGCGGCCGCCGTGGCGGTCACCGCCATGGGCGATCTTCCGACGTGTCTGACGGGTCTGGTGGGGCGCATCGTTGCCCATTTCCCCCTGGTCGTGTACATGTCCGGTCGTGGGTGAATGTAGCGGCCACAGGGGTGGTGACGTGAGGCCGGAACTGGCCACAAGAGCCGTGGAGGGGCTTATTCCGCCCTGGCGCAACCGGGCCGGTTCAGTCAGGGCCGGGCTTCACAGCCACCGCTTGGCTGCCTCGACGCTGTCGCCGCCGCTGGTGTTGAACGCGAGGGAGGCCCCTGGCGCATGCCGCCGGACCAGGTTCACGACCTGCTCGAAGAACGTCACAAGGGGTTCGGGCTTGCGTATCCCGCCCCCGATGACGACGACGTCCCACTCTTGTCGGGAGAGTGCCGCGACCACCGTGGTCTCGGCTGATGCGTCCGGCGCGATCAGCGTCATGGACGCGTCGATGGCATGGTCGCCGAAACGGGCCAGTTCCTTGTCCAGGACAGCGCGCATGGCGTCCCCGTCCATACCAGGCACTGCGTGAGGGTCGAAACCCAGAATGAGAACGGAAGGCATGCTGTACTGGACGATCAGTCCAGCGTGTCGGTTCCCGATACACGAAGTTGCCGTTCCCGCGTGAGACGGCAACTTCGCTCACCACCTTGTGAACAGCGCTCTAACGGCCGCCGAGACTGCTTCCGCCGTCGACGTCGAGGACGTGGCCGGTGATGAACCCCGCGTCGTCGGACAGCAGAAAGGCCACGGCCGCGGCGACGTCGTCGGGAGTGCCCAGGCGTCCCAGCGGGACCGAGGCGATGGCTGCGCGTTCCGCTTCGCTGCCGACGGGACGCGTACGGCGGAACAGTTCGGTCGCGGTGGGGCCGGGCGAGACCGCGTTGGAGGTGATGCCGTCCGGCGCGAGCTCCAGGGCCCAGGCACGGGTGCACCCCACGAGCGCGCTCTTGGCCGCCGCGTAGGAAGTCCGGTTCCTGGCACCGTACGTCGCCCGCGAGGTGATGTTGACGATGCGGCCGAAGCGCTCCGCGCGCATGCCCGGCAGCAGGGCCTGGACGATCTGGACCGATGCCCGCAGGTTCAGGTCCACCACCTGATGCAGGGTCGCCAGATCGAGGTCCTGGAGGGGCTGGGGCTCGGCGATTCCGGCGTTGTTGACGACCCGGCACACCGCGCGTTCCCGGGTGACCTCGTCCAGCAGCCGCGCGGTGGCGTCGGTGTCGGAGAGGTCGCAGCACAGGAACGTACCGGGAAACTCGCCTTCGGGCGCGGTCCGGGCCACGCCGATCACCTCGTACCCCGCCTTCGCGAGCCGCCGGGACAGCGCGAGCCCGATGCCCTTGCCGGCGCCGGTGACCAGTACGCGCGATACCTCTGACATGCCGTTCACCTTGCTCCCCGGTCTTCCGCTTGCCATGTTGTGCCGCGCCGTCGCGCCGGTCGGCGGCAAGGACCATCGTGGCTGGACAGCACCCTTGACCCTGCTGAAACGTGACAGCGAGTCTGTTCGAGGACAGAAGGCTCAGAAGCCTACTCCAGTCTCATGCTCCACCCCCGTATGGAGGTTGCATGGACGTCCGGATGAGCATCGAGGTCGACGGCGACCTCGGTGAACTTGAGGTACGTGAGATGGACGAGCTGCAGGTCAGCGGTTCGTCCACGGCCTACAACCACATCGCTGAGAACGTTTCAGGACGGATGGCATGGACCTTCTGCTGCTCTTTCCGCCGCTGACGGAGGCAACCCTGCTCTTCGAAGACGGTGGCCAGACCGTGCACGTCGTACCGCACGCCGTCAACCAGGACCTCCTGCGCTGGGTGAGGCATGGGATTCCTCGAAGTCACCGACCTGCGCCAGGGAACACAGCGGCGCGTCAGCATGCGCAAAGTGAACAAAGGGAAGCCGACGGCACTGTTGGACGGTGCCTCTGCCTCTGATTTTCGGCGAGGAGACATCGCGGCGTTCACGAAGGCAGGCCTCTTCACCAGATCGGCTCCCCTCCGTGGTGGCTGCCCTCCCGCATCACCCGCTGGCCGGTCGTGGGGTGACGGAGCGGAACAAGGGCCGCGAGAGCTGAGACCTGGGAGACGGTCAGTCGCACAGGGCGGCTGCGGGGGCTTTCTGCAGCCCCTTGCTCAGCGGGAAGGGGGGCTTTCCCTCCAGCTCGGCGCCGAGGTCGTAGACGTTGGCGGCGAGGACCAGCTGCCGTGCGCCGTCGGCGGTGGTCAGGGCGATGCTGAAGAACCCGGGACCGCCGCCGTCGGTCTCCCAGGCCGTGACCGAGTTGGCGTCCGGCTCCGTGCCGCACGACACGTCCATGCGCTGCACCCCGAGCCCGTACGCGGGAGCATCGGGAAACCGCACCGTGGTCTGGAGCTCGCGCTGCTGGGCCGGGCGCAGCAAGGCGCCGGTGAACAGCGCCCGGTGGAAGCGGGCCAGGTCGTCGGCAGTGGAGATCATGGCTCCGGCCGTCCAGTCGTAGGACGGGCTGAAACGGGTCAGCTCCCGGCCCTTGAGGTCGTAACCGTGCAGGTGCGGGCCGTGGATGTCCGGGTCGGTCAGCGGGAAGGAGGTGTGCCGCAGGCCGAGCGGCGCGAGGATCCGCCGTTGGATCTCGGCGGGCGCGCCGTGGTGGGTGACCGCCTCGATCACCAGCCCGGCGAGCAGGTAGTTGGTGTTGGAGTACTTCCAGCCGGTGCCGGGCGCGAAGTACGGTGCGTGCCGGACGGACCGGGCGATCACCTCGCGCGGGGTGTAGACGTGGCCCCAGTCGTGGTCCTTCAGGTAGGGGGCGAAGAACTCCGGCTCGTTGGTGGGGTCGTAGATCCCCGACGTGTGGTTGAGCAACTGGCGGATGGTGATGGCCGCGCCGTCGTTGCCGTTGCCCTGGACGACGCCAGGCAGCCACCTCTCCACACTGTCGCCGAGCGAGAGCCGCCCCTCGCCCTCCAACTGCAACAGCACCGTCGATACGAACGCCTTGGTGTTGCTGGCGATCCGGAACCGATGGTCCGGCCGCGCCCGCTCGCCGCGCGCCGTGTCCGCGAGTCCGGCCGCCGGCCGCGACTGCCGCTCTCCGCGCCTGACGTACGCCACCGCACCCGGGAAGCCGTCCGCGACCATCTGCTCCATGGCCTCCTGGAGACGGGCGGACGGTGAGGCCGGCGCCGTGGACCCGGCGGCAGCCGATCCCGTCTTCGCCAGAGGTACGGGACCGGCCACCGCCGGGACGGTCCCTGCCACCCCGACCGCCACTGCCACCGCGCACACTCCCGCCCACCGTGTCGCGGCCCTTGCCCGTGCCTTCACCACTGCTCCCGCATCTGTCGCCCGCATCGTTCGTGCCCCAGCGTGCCGTGCTGCCCCATCAGTCGCCCATCCTGCTGACACCCGGGCTGTACGGGGGAGAACCCCCGTACGGCTGATGGCCCGCCGTTCAGGCCGACAGACGCAGCAGCGCCTCGTGATCCGGTGTCCCCGGCGGCGCCTGGTAGACGATCAGCCGCTGGCCTTCGCTGCGGGCCACGTCGTACGCCTCGTAGGTCAGCGACAGCCGGCCCGCCACCGGGTGGCGGTACACCTTGCGCCCGTTGGTGCGCGCCCGGACGTCGTGACGCTGCCACAGGGAAGCGAAGGCGGCGCTGCGGCCGGAGAGCTCGTCGACGAGTTCGCGGAGGTCCGGTGCGCCGGGGTGCAGCACCACGGCGGCGCGCAGGTGGGCCACCACGCCGTGGGCCACGTCCTCCCAGTCGGCGTACAGCTCCCGGGCGGAAGGGTGGAGAAAGGCGTAGCGCGCGGTGTTGCGTTCCCGCTCGGGCCAGTCATCGATGCCGGGGAAGAGGCGCAGCGCCCCCTGGTTGGCGGCCAGCAGGTCGCTGGACCGGCTCAGCACACAGGCCGGGTACGGGTGCGTGATGTCGAGCATCCGGCGTACCTCTTCCCGGACCGTGCGCGCGGCACTGCCCGTCCGCGCGTCGGTGAACGGGGCCGGCGGCCGGCCGCGGCTCAGCTCCGCGAGATGGCGGCGCTCGTCGTCGGTCAGCTTGAGCACCTGCCCGATCGCCTCCAGCACCGCCGGACTCGGCCGCTGCTGCTTGCCCTGCTCCAGGCGTCGGTAGTACTCGATGCTGACGCCGGCCAGGATCGCGACCTCCTCACGCCGCAGCCCGGCCGTACGCCGACGCCCCGCCGACGGCGGCAGACCTGCCTCCTGCGGCGCGACGCGGCCCCGCCGGCTGCGCAGGAAGTCACCCAGCTCCGTTCTGTTCCCCATCGGCACGTTGCTCACAGCGGCAGTATGCATTCACCGGGCCGGGCGAGGGGGGCCCTGCCAGGGCACCCCTCGGCAGGGCCTCCCTGCGGCCGGGCTTCCGGGGCACGCTGAACCCACCGCGGCGATCTGCGCGCGGCGGGCAGGGAACCTGACAGGGGCGACGCGGAGGCCCACGAAGAAAGGACGGTGGGCCCGGCTGTGTCCACTCAAGCCGAACTCACCCGCCGGGGACGCCATCTCGTCCTGGCGGTCTGTTGCACGAGCGTCTTCCTCAGCAACCTCAACAACACGGTGCTCAACGTGGCGCTGCCGGCGATGCAGCGTGATCTGGGCAGCCCGCTCTCGGGACTGCAATGGACCATCGACGCCTACCTGATCGTGCTGGCCGCGCTGCTGATGCTCGCCGGTTCCGCCGGGGACCGGCTCGGTCGCCGCCGCGTCTTCCGGACCGGCCTGGCCCTGTTCACCCTCGGCTCGCTCCTGTGCGGCCTCGCCCCGGGCCTGGGCTGGCTCATCGCCTTCCGCACGGTCCAGGCGGCCGGGGCCTCGATGCTCAACCCGGTGGCCATGTCCATCCTCACCAACACCTTCACCGGACCACGGGAACGCGCCCGGGCGATCGGTGTCTGGGGCGCGGTGATGGGGGTGTCAATGGCGGTGGGCCCGATGGTGGGCGGGGTGCTCGTCCAGGGCCTGGGCTGGCGGTCGATCTTCTGGCTCAACCTGCCGATCGGACTGGCCGCGTTCGTCTGCGCCGCGCGCTTCGTACCGGAATCCCGTGCGCCCCGGCCGCGCCGGATGGACCCGGTCGGACAGGCCATGGTCACGGTGCTGCTCGGCTGCCTGACGTACGCGATCATCGAGGGCCCCGGCACCGGCTGGACCGCCCCGCGCACTCTCGCCTGCGCCCTGGCCGCACCGGCCGCGCTCCTCGCGCTCGTCCGCTACGAACGGCGGCGCACCGAACCACTGGTGGACCTGCGGGTCTTCCGCAGCGCCGGGTTCAGCGGCGCCAGTGTCACAGCGGTCTGCTCCTTCTTCGTACTCGGTGGCTTCCTCTTTCTCAACACGCTCTACTTGCAGAACGTACGCGGCCTGTCGGCCATGACCGCGGGCCTGTACCTGCTGCCCATGGCGGTCATGAACATCGTCACCTCGCCGCTCTCCGGACGGCTGACAGCCACCCGCGGGCCCCGGCTGCCGCTCCTCCTGGCCGGGGCCGCCACCACCGCGGGCGGTGCCCTGCTCGCCACCGGCGGCGCTCTCACGACGGACACGCTGCTCTTCACGGCGTACGTCCTGATCGGCGTCGGTGTCGGACTGGCCAACACGCCGGTCACCGACGCGGCCATGTCCGGCCTGCCGCGGGAACAGGCCGGTGTGGCCGCGGCGATCGTTGCCACCAGCCGCCAGTTCGGGCAGGCACTGGGGGTCGCGGTGCTCGGCGCGGTGCTCACCGCCAACCTGCACCGATCCGGTACGCCGTTCACCCGGGCGGTGCTCCCGGGATATTGGATCGTCACCGGCTGTGGCCTGGCCATGGTCGTCCTCACGTTGGCCACCACACGCCGTACCGCGCCCGCCGCCGGGGCCGCCGCGCCCGCGCGGCAGCCGTCGGCTCCGGAGGTGGCCGAGGTGGCCAAGATGCCCGAACCGCGGGCTTGACGCGGGCCGGGCCCGGAACGGACGCGGTCCCTCCTCCGGTTCCGGCCGCTGCTACATCTCCTGCTCCCACCAGCCGCGCGTGTCGACGCCCGCCGCATCCGCCAGCGCCTCCAGTTCCGCGACCTCCTCGTCGGCGAGCTCGATGCCGCGGGCGCGGACCAACCCGTCGAGGTAACCCGCCTTCGTGACCCCGATGACCGGGGTGGTTCCCTTGGCGATGGCCCAGGCGGTGGCGACATCGGCGGCGGAGGCGCCCCGCTCCTTGCCGATCACCCCCATCCGGTCCGTCAGCGCCCGCAGCTGGGGCAGGATGCCGTTGTACACGGCCGCCCGGCTGCTCCCCTCCGGCAACGGATTCGCCGGGCTGTACCTGCCGCTCAGCGCTCCTTGTTCGAGGACCATGTAGGAGAAGAACCGCACGTCGTGCTCGCGGCAGTGGTCCAGGATGCCCGCGCGCTCGGAGTTCCGGTACAGGAGGCTGTAGTGATTCTGGACCGCCTCCACGCGGAAGCCGGCCTCGCCGAGGATCCGATCGGCTTGAGCGATCTCCTCCTTGTTGTGGTTCGAGACGCCGACATGCTTGATGGTGCCGCTCTTGAGCAGCGGGATCAGAGACGGCGTCCATCGCGCCACGTCGGCAGGGTTGTGGATCCAGAAGAGATCCACGTAGTCCGTACTCATGCGGTCGAGGCTCTGCCCCAGCATGTCCGCGACCGGATCGTCGCCGTCGCCCGCGAGCTGCGGGGTGAACTTCGTCGACAGTTGGTATGCGCTGCGGTCATAGTCCGACAGTGCCTTGGCGAGGACGGTCTCCGAGCGGCCCATGCCGTACGCCACCGCGGTGTCCCACAAGGTGAGCCCGTTCGACTGCGCCTTCTCCACGACCTCTCGCAGGCCGGACTCGCTCAGCTGACTGCCGAAGTAGCCGTCGCCCGCCTGGCCGCTGTCTCCCCAGGCCCAGGTGCCCAACGCCACCGGCGGCACCGTCAGCGCCTTGCTCGTCATGTCCGGTCTCCGTTTCTCCGTTGTCTGTTCCGGGAACGTGTCGGAACGTTCGCACCCCAGCAGACCGCGACCGCCGCCACCGGAGAAGGTCGCGTCTATGGGGGGTACAACCTCAACCCCCCTCGCGCCGTGGCCGGTGGCTACCATGGAGGACATGGACCAGCAGCCCGGAAACCGCGGCGAGATCCGGGACTTCCTGGTCAGCCGACGCGCCAGGATCACCCCGGCGCAGGCCGGACTGCCGACCAGTACCCGCCGCCGGGTCGCCGGGCTGCGGCGCGAGGAGGTCGCCGTCCTCGCCGGCGTGAGCACGGAGTGGTACACGCGGTTGGAGAAGGGCCACATCGGCGGCGTGTCCGAAGACGTCCTCGACGCGGTCGCTCGTGCCCTGCGGCTGGACGACGACGAACGCACCCACCTGTTCGACCTGGCCCGGTCGTCGCGGCACACGAGCCGCACGCCGTCGCGTCGCGGGGACGTCGAGGTGCCGACCCGGGTCCAGTGGCTGCTCGACTCCATGACGATGTCCTCGGCGTTCGTACGCAACGGCCGTACGGACATCGTCGCCGGCAACCCCCTGGCCCGGGTCCTGCTCGCGCCGATGTTCGACAGCGCCACCATCGACAAGCGCGGCCGCCCCAACATCGCCCGCTATGTCTTCCTCGACCCGGGCGCGCAGGACTTCTTCGCCGACTGGGGCGCCGCCGGCGTCGCCACCGCCGCCCTGCTGCGCGCCGAGGCCGGGCGCGAGCCCCGTGACCGGGCACTGCGCGAACTCGTCGGCGAGCTGTCCACCCTCAGCCCGGAGTTTCGCAGCCAGTGGGCCGCGCACGACGTCCTGATGCGCCACGACGGCGTCAAACGGCTGCGGCACCCCGACGTCGGCCACCTGGAACTGACCTTCCAGTCCCTCGGCCTGCCCCTGCCGGGCCGAGCCGTGCACGACCTGATCATCTACACCGCCGAACCCGGCACCCCGTCCGAGGACCGGCTCAAACTCCTCGCCATCTGGGCAGCCACGGAATCCCGGGCGGCACAGCCCACCCGCGATGCTCCTCGGTCCGGGCCGCTCTGATCCGTCGCGGTTCCGTCCGCCACGAGGCGACCGTTCCCGTCGCCGCCGGCCATGACCGGCTGTGAACCAGCGCACGGGAAACGCGCCCTACCGCGCGCCCGGCTTCTCGGAGGTCCGTGCCGGGATCAGTGCCTCCAGCCCGCGGTCCAGGGCGCGTACCAGGACGTCGTGGGTGTGGGGTGTGTACAGCATGCGCAGGGCCAGCCCGTCGGAGAGGGCGATCACCGCGTCGGCGATCGCCAGACAGTCCGCGGCGGGGTCGGGGCCCTGACCGTATCCGGCGGAGGCGAGCCAGTGTGCGAGGGGTCTCCCGGACCTCCCGGTCGACCCGGCGGCGTACTTGGGCGAGTGGTGCGTGGTGTGCGGCACGGACGGCGAAGACAGCTGGGCCGCTGCCTCGGCCCGGCGTTCGGCGTCCACGGGCAGGGCGGTCAGCACCAGGGCTCGAAGGGCCGCGCGCGCCGGCAGTCCGGGATCGACGGCGGCCGTCCGTGCCTCGATGCGCTCGCCCGCCATCTCGGCGGCGGGGTGATCATGTCGGCGGTCTGGGGTGTGCGGTGCCTGCGCAAGGAGGAGCTGGCCTTCTACTGGCCTGTGACGCCGTTGGGGACCTGGGCCGCGGTGCTGGTCGCCATCGCCCTGTGGCCGCGGAGTGAGGGGGAGGGCGGGGAGGGGTGAGGGGGACTGTGTGGTGCGGCCGAAAGTTGTTTCTTCGACGTTAACTTTCCCGCTTTCGGGCGGTGTTGGGGTTTGAGTGAGGCGTTGTGGGGTGCCGTGGGGTGCCGCGTGGGCTGATGTGCCGGGGGTCGGTCCGGCAGTGGGGGCGGTGGGGCACCTCCGCGTGCACCGGAAGTGCCCTTCCCGTGGGTCCGACTGCCCTTTCCGTGCGATGGAGATGCCCTTCGCGTGCGCCTGAATGGCCCTTCCCGTACGCCGGATTGCCCTCCCCGCCCCGGCCTGTCGGCGCCGCCGGGTCACGTTGCTTCCGTGGTGCCTCCCGGGGTTCCGTGGCGACCGGAATGACGTGTGCCGGGTGCGTCGGCGCAATGACTCAAATCGCATGGGACGGGCGGTCGGTTTTCGTCATGATCGTTCGGTTCGCGCCGTGGGTAACCATGTAACCGGTTTCATGTCTGCCACTCTGACCAGCGAAGGCGTCTCGCGGCGCGGTGTCGGTGGGGGTTAAACGTGACGTGAGGCACGTGGTGTTCGAATGTTGAACCTCTGTATCGTCCTTCGCGTCGGGCAGGTTATGCCCCTCCGACCCGAAATCCGCTCATTCGAACATCACACTGCCGCTCTCCCGGGGCGGCCCGCAGGCCGCACCGTCTCGTCGGCGGCCCGTACCGGCACCCCGAACCCGCGCGACCCGCCACGGCATGCGGTACCCCGCACGCCCACGGGCCGTCCGCGCCAGGGCAGCGGCGCGGTTTCCACCTGCTCCGCCGCCCGGCGGGCATCGCAAGAAGATGGGAAGGGTAGTGCCCGGTACTCCGCACCACAGCCGGCCCCTGTCGTCGGCGCAGCGTGGCATCTGGTTCGCGCAGCAGCTCGACCCGGACAGCCCCAGCTATCACACCGCCGAGTACGTGGAGATCGAGGGCCCCCTCGATCTGCCCGCGTTCGAAACCGCGGTGCGGCGGGCGGTGGCGGAGACCGACTCGCTCAACGTCCGCTTCACCGACGACGGTCAGGGGCCGCACCAGACGGTCGAACCCGTGGGCGACTGGCCGTTCCGCATACTCGACGTCGGTGCGGAGCCGGACCCGCGTGCGGCTGCCGAAGCCTGGATGCGGGCGGAGACGGCCCGGCCGGGTGGCCTGGAGGCGGGCCGGACGGTCACCTTGGCGCTGCTGCTGGCCGGGGCCGGCCGCACCTTCTTCTATCTGCGCGCCCATCACCTCGTCACCGACGGCTACATGTGCGCGCTGTTCACGCACCGGGTGGCAGAGATATACACGGCTCTGGTCACCGGGGCGCCACAGCGCGAGGACGGCAGCGGCTCGCTGGACCTGCTGCTGGCCGACGACGCCGCGTACCGGGAGTCGGAGCGCTTCGCGCGTGACCGGGACCACTGGCTGGACCGGCTGGAGGGCCGTCCCGAGCCGGTGAACCTCGCGGGCCGGACGGCCCGGGTCTCGCGGAGTTTCCTGCGGTACGGCACTCGCGTACCGGACGCGACCGCCGACGGCCTGCGGGCGTTGGCACGACGGCTGGGCGTCGGCCTGCCGGTGCCTCTGATCGCCGCCACGGCGCTCTACCTGGGCCGGATGACCGGCGCCGACGAGGTGGCTCTCGGTATTCCGGTGACCGCGCGCAACGGTGGCGGCCGGCACATCCGCGGACCGATGTCCAACGAACTGCCGCTGTGGGTCGAGGTCCGGCCCGGCATGAGCGGCCGGGATCTGGTTCGCCAAGTATCCGACGAGGCCCGGCAGTTGCTCAGGCATCAGCGGTACCGGTACGAGGACATCATCCGCGATCTCCGGTCGGTCGGCGGCGAGCGCCGCCTCTTCGGCCCGACCGTCAACATCATGTCCTTCGCCTCCGAACTGACCTTCGGCGAGGCCAAGGCGACCGCCCACAACCTGTCCATCGGGCCCGTCGCCGACCTCTCCGTCCGCGTCGACGACCGCCTGGGCGGCGGCGCGCTGCACCTCGACATCGACGCCAACCCGGCCCTGTACGACGCGGCGGAGACCGCCGCGCACCAGCAGCGCTTCCTGCGCCTGCTGGAGAGCTTCGCCACGGCCGACCCGGAACGGCCCGTCGGTCGTATCGACTTTCTGCTGCGCGGCGAGCATGCAGCGGTGCTGCCCGCGCAGCCTGCGGCGAACGGCTTCAAACAGGGTTCCAAGGCGGCGGACGGCACTGAGCCCGGCGCTCCCGGCCTCACCCTGCCGCTGCTGTTCGAGGAGCAGGCGGCGCGCACCCCCGGCGCCGTCGCCGTCGTCACCGAGAACGGCGAGCTGACCTACGCCGAACTGAACGAGCGCGCCAACCGGCTGGCCCGACTGCTGTTGAAGCGGGGAGCGGGCCCGGAGCGGCTGGTGGCCGTGGCGCTGCCGCGCTCCGCCGACCTGGTGGTGGCGCTGCTCGCGGCGGTGAAGACGGGCGCCGGGTACCTGCCGGTCGATCCTGGTCACCCGGCGGAGCGCATCGCACTCATGCTCCGTGACGCCGACCCCGTGTGCCTGGTCACGACGGGCGAACCGGCCGGCGGGACTCCGTACGGAGCGGACGGCGTGCGGGTCGTGCGGCTGGACGGCGACGCCACCGTCCGGGCCCTGGCCGACGGGCCCGGAGGCGACCTGACCGACGCCGAGCGGGCCGGGCGGCTCGATCCCGCCCATCCGGCCTACGTCATCTACACCTCCGGGTCGACCGGCACCCCCAAGGGCGTGTCGGTCCCGCACCGCAACGTGGTGCGGCTGTTCCGGCAGACCGAGGCGTGGTTCGGCTTCGGCCCCGACGACGTGTGGACGCTGTTCCACTCCTACGCCTTCGACTTCTCCGTGTGGGAACTGTGGGGAGCGCTCCTGCACGGCGGCCGCCTGGTCGTCGTCCCGCAGGACGTGAGCCGTTCGCCCGAGCGTTTCCTCGACCTGCTCGTACGCCACCGGGTGACGGTGCTCAACCAGACGCCGTCCGCCTTCTACCCGCTGATCCAGGCCGATCAGGATCACCCGGAGCTGTCCGCGCGGCTGGCCCTGCGCACGGTCGTCTTCGGCGGTGAGGCGCTGGACCCCGGCAGGCTGCGCGAATGGTACCGGCGCCACCCGGCCGACACACCGCGCCTGGTGAACATGTACGGCATCACCGAGACCACCGTGCACGTCACCCACGCCCCGCTGGACGAGCGGGACGCCGCCGCCGACCCGCCCCGCAGCGTGATCGGCGAGCCGATACCCGACCTGCGTGCCTACGTGCTCGACAACGCCTTACGGCCGGTTCCCCCGGGCGTCACCGGTGAGCTGTACGTGGCGGGCCCCGGCCTCGCCCGCGGCTACCTCGGCCGTCCCGGCCTGACGGCGGAGCGGTTCGTGGCCTGCCCGTTCGGCGCGCCGGGCATGGGGGTCCCCCCGGCCGAAGGCTGGGGGAGGATGTACCGCACCGGGGACCGGGTGCGCAGGCACGCGGACGGCCGGCTGGACCACGCGGGACGGGCGGACGACCAGGTCAAGCTGCGCGGGTTCCGTATCGAGCCGGGAGAGGTCGAGGCCGTACTGGCCCGGCACGAGACGGTGGCGCGGGCCGTGGTGCTGCTGCGCGAGGACCGGCCCGGCGACCGGCGGCTGGTGGCCTACGCGGTGCCCGCTGACGGCCCCCGCCCTGAGCCCGCCGCACTGCGTGAGTTCGCCGGGCGGCACTTGCCGGGACACCTGGTCCCGGCGGCCGTCGTCGTCCTGGACCGGCTGCCCCTGACGGCCAACGGCAAGCTGGACCGGGCCGCCCTGCCTGCTCCGGAGTACACCCCGGCCGCTGTGCGGCGCCCGGCGCGCGACGCGGCCGAGCGGGTGCTGTGCGACCTGTTCGCCGAGGTCCTCGGCGTGGATCAAGCGGGTGTCGACGACAGTTTCTTCGACCTCGGCGGGGACTCCCTGCTGGCGACCCGGCTGCTGAGCCGGATACGGACCGTCCTCGGCGCCGAACTGCCGATCCGCGTCCTGTTCGACACGCCGACCGTGGCGGGACTGGCCACGGCGGTACGGGAATCGGGCGCGGAAGCCCGGCCGGTCGTGCGGCGCGCGGAGCGGCCCGAGGCACTGCCGCTGTCGTTCGCCCAGCGGCGGCTGTGGTTCCTCAACCGGCTGGAGGGCCGCGAGGCCGGAGCCGACTACAACATGCCGTTCGTCCTGCGGCTGGAGGGCGCCCTCGACCGGGCCGCCCTGGAGGCGGCGCTCACCGACGTCGTCACCCGGCACGAGAGTCTGCGTACGGTCTTCCCCGAGGCCGACGGCGTGCCGCGGCAGGTGGTGCGCGACCCCGGTGCCGCCGCCGTCACCCTGCCGGTGCGCGACATCGGCGCGGCCGAGCTGGCGGAGGCCCTGGCGGAGGGCGCCGCCACCGGCTTCGACCTGACCACCGAACTGCCGCTGCGCGCCGCGCTGTTCGCGCTCGGCCCGGACCGGCACGTGCTGTCGCTGGTGGTGCACCACATCGCGGGCGACGCCTGGTCCATGGTGCCCCTGGGCCGCGACCTGTCCACCGCCTACGCGGCCCGCCTGCGCGGCGAGGAGCCGTCCTGGGCCCCGCTGCCGGTGACCTACGCGGACTACACGCTGTGGCAGCTGGAGCTGCTGGGGGAGGAGCGCGACGAGGACAGCCTCATCGCGCGGCAGGTGGCGTACTGGGCCCGCACACTGGCCGGGCTCCCCGACGAACTCGCTCTGCCCGCCGACCGCCCCCGCCCCGGCGTGGCGAGCCACCGTGGCGGCACCGTGCCGCTGCGCCTGGACGCAGCCCTGCACGCGCGGCTCGCGGCGCTGGCCGAGGCCCACGGGGTGACGCTGTTCATGGTCCTCCAGGCCGGGCTGGCAGCGCTGCTGACCCGGCACGGCGCGGGCACCGACATCCCCCTCGGCTCACCCGTCGCGGGACGCACCGACGACGCCCTGGACGACCTGATCGGCTGCTTCGTCAACACCGTGGTCCTGCGCACCGACACCTCCGGCGACCCGGGCTTCGGCGAACTGCTCGCCCGCGTACGGGAGACGGACCTGGCCGCCTACGCCCACCAGGACGTGCCCTTCGAGCACCTCGTGGAAGTGCTCAACCCCGCCAGGTCGCTGAGCCGGCACCCGCTGTTCCAGGTGCTGCTGACGCTCACCGGCCGGACGGCGGCGCCGGAAGCGCTGCCCGGACTGCGCGCCGAGGCCGAGCGGGTGGATTCGGGCACCGCCAAGTTCGACCTGACGTTCAACCTGACCGAGGCCGCGGACGCCGAAGGCGGCCCCGGTGGTGTCGAGGGGTACGTCGGCTACAGCGCCGACCTGTTCGAGCGGGGCACCGTCGAGGCGCTGGCGGACCGTTTCGTACGGCTGCTGGTGGCCGCGGCGGCCGATCCTGAGCTGCCGCTGGGCGCCCTGGAGATCCTCGGCGAGCCCGAACGCCACCGCCTGCTGACCGAGTGGAACGGCTCCGGAGCCGCTGCCGAGGGCGCCCTGCCCGCCGTGTCGGTGCCGGAGCTGTTCGAGCGACAGGCCGCCGCCACCCCGGAGGCCCGCGCGGTCGCCGCACCCGACGCCGAACTGTCCTACGCGCAGGCCGACGCCCGGGCCAACCGCCTGGCCCGCCTGCTGATCTCCCGGGGCATCGGCCCGGAGCGGGTGGTCGCCGTCGCGCTGCCCGGCTCCGCCGGACTCGTCGTCGCGCTGCTCGCGGTGCTCAAGACCGGCGCCGCCTACCTGCCGCTCGACCTGGCGCAGCCCGGTGCCCGTATCGCCGGACTGCTCGACGACGCCGCCCCCGCCCTGCTGTTGACGGACGGCCCGTCGGCGGCCGGGCTTCCCGAAGGCACCGCCCCCGCCCGCCTGCTGCTCGACCACCCCGACACCGTACGGGCGCTGGAGCGGCAGTCCGCGACCCGCCCGACCGACACCGAGCGGAGCGCCCCGCGGCTGCCGGACCACCCCGCGTACGTGATCTACACCTCCGGCTCCACGGGCCGCCCCAAAGGCGTGGTGGTCACCCACCGCGGCCTCGCGCACTACGTGGCCCGCGCCCGGCGCGTCTACACCGGCCTGGACGGGACGGTCCTCGTCCCCACGTCCCTGGCCTACGACCTGGCCGTCACCGGACTGTACGGAGCGCTGACCTCCGGCGGGTGCGCGGTCGTGGCCGGGCTGGACGACGACCCCTGGCTGACGGCGCTGCTGGCCCGTACCCCGGCGACGTTCATGAAGGCGACCCCGAGCCACCTGGGCCTGCTGGCCGCGCTGCCTGCCGGGTTCTCCCCGGTGCGGCAGCTCGTGCTCGGCGGTGAGGCGCTGCCCGCCGGCCCCCTTCAGGAGTGGCGCGCACGCCACCCCGAGGTGGCCGTCGTCAACCACTACGGGCCGACGGAAGCCACCGTCGGATGCCTGGACCTCCCCCTGGCCCCCGGCGGGACGACGGGCGGCGCCACCGTCCCCGTCGGCCGGCCGATGGCCGGTATGCGGGCGTACGTCCTCGACGCCGGGCTGCGTCCGGTGCCGCCGGGCGTGCCCGGGGAGCTGTACGTCGCCGGGCCGCAGCTCGCGCGCGGCTACCTCGGCCGCCCCGGCCTGACGGCGGAGCGCTTCGTGGCCTGCCCGTTCGGCGCGCCGGGGGAGCAGATGTACCGGACCGGGGACCTCGCCCGGTGGACCGCCGACGGCGTGCTGCTCTTCGCCGGCCGCGCCGACGAGCAGGTCAAGATCCGCGGCCACCGGGTCGAGCCCGGCGAGGTCGAGGCCGCGCTGGCCGGTCACCCCTCGGTGGCGCGGGCGGCGGTGACGGTACGGGAGGACCGGCCCGGCGACCAGCGGCTCGCGGCGTACGTCGTACCGGCCGACGGGGCCGGTGCGGAACCGGTGGACCCGGCGGAGCTGCGCGCGTACCTGGCGCGGCGGCTGCCCGAGCCCATGGTCCCGGCGCTGTTCACCACCCTCGGCGCGCTGCCGCTGACCCGCAACGGCAAGGTGGACCGGCGGGCTCTGCCCGCCCCCGCCCTGGCCCCGGCGAGCACCGGCCGCCCGCCGCGCAGCCCGGAGGAGGAGATCCTCTGCGGCCTGTTCGCCGAGGTGCTGGGCGTCCCCAGGGCCGGTGCCGACGACGGGTTCTTCGCCCTCGGCGGCCACTCCCTGCTCGCCACCCGCCTCGTCAGCCGGGTGCGGACCGTGCTCGGCGCCGAACTGCCCGTCCGGGCCGTGTTCGAGACGCCCACGGTGGCCGGGCTCGCGGCCCGGCTGAAGGACCGGTCCGGCCGCAGGCGCCCCCCGCTCCGGCCCTTCGCCCGGCGCCCGGAGACGGTGCCGCTGTCGTTCGCGCAGCGCCGGCTGTGGTTCCTGCACCAGCTCGAAGGGGCGAACCCCAACTACAACCTGCCCTTCGTCGTACGGCTGGAGGGCCCGCTCGACCGCGCAGCGCTCACCGCCGCGCTCGGCGACGTGGTGGCCCGGCACGAGAGCCTGCGCACCGTCTTCCCGGACAGCGGCGGCACACCGCGGCAGGCCGTCCTGGACGCCGGTCCGGCCGCCGCCTCCGTCGAGCTGCCGGTACGGCACGTCGCGGACGGGGGACGAACTCGCCGCGACCGTCGCCGCGGCGGCGACCCACCGTTTCGAGCTGACCCGTGAACTGCCGCTGCGCGCCGAGCTGTGCGCGCTCGGCCCGGACCTGCACGTCCTGGTCGTGGTCGTGCACCACATCGCCGGCGACGGCTGGTCGAACGGCCCGCTGGCCCGCGACCTGTCCGAGGCGTACGCGGCCCGCCGGGCCGGGCAGGCGCCGCGCTGGGAGCCGCTGCCGGTCCAGTACGCCGACTACACCCTGTGGCAGCAGGAGCTGCTGGGCCACGAGGACGACCCGGACAGCCTGGCCGCCCGGCAGCTCGCCTACTGGTCCCGTACGCTCGACGGCCTGCCCGAAGAGCTGGACCTGCCCGCCGACCGGACCCGCCCGGCAGTGCCCGGCTACACCGGCGGGATCGTGACCGTCTCCGTCGACGCCGGGCTGCACGCCCGGCTGGAGGAGCTGGCCCGCACCTCGGGCGCGAGCCTGTTCATGGTGTTGCAGGCCGGTCTCGCCGCCCTGTTCACCCGCCTCGGCGCGGGCACCGACATCCCGCTCGGCAGCGCCATCGCCGGGCGTACCGACGACGCGCTCGACGACCTCGTCGGGTTCTTCCTCAACACCCTCGTGCTGCGCCTGGACACCTCCGGCGACCCGGCCTTCGAGGAACTGCTGGGCCGGGTGCGGGAGACCGCGCTGGCCGCCTACGCCCACCAGGACATACCCTTCGAGCACCTGGTGGAGGTGCTGAACCCGGCCCGCTCGGCCGCCCGGCACCCGCTGTTCCAGACCATGCTGACGCTGCACAACAACGCCCGGCCCCAGCTCGACCTGCCCGGACTGCGGGTGAGCCCGGACATGGCCGAGGTCGGCACCGCCAAGTTCGACCTGTCCTTCGGGCTGGTCGAGGAGCGCGGCCCGGCCGGCGAGCCCGCGGGCCTCGGCGGCATCCTGGAGTACAGCACCGACCTCTTCGACCACGCCACCGCCGAGGAGCTGGTGGCCCGCTTCGTCCGGCTGCTCGGCGCCGCGGCCGACGGGCCCGGACGGCGCATCGGGGAACTGGACATCCTCTCTCCGCCGGAGCGGCAACGGATTCTGGGCGCCTGGGCCGGCACCCCGCAGGACGCGCCCGCGCTCACCGTCCCCGAGCTGTTCGAACGGCAGGCGGCGCTGACCCCCGACGCGTCCGCCGTCGTCGCGGGCGGCACGACGCTGACGTTCGCCCAGCTGCGGGCGCGGGCCGACGGGGTGGCCCGGCGGCTGGTGGAGCACGGCGTGGGCCCCGACACGCTGGTCGGGCTGTGCGTGTCCCGGTCCGCGTGGATGGTTCCGGCGATGCTGGGGATCTGGAAGGCCGGCGGGGCGTGCGTCCCCCTGGACCCGGACTACCCGGCCGAGCGCCTGGCGTTCATGGCCGCCGACTCCGGGGTGCGGGTGCTCGTCACCGAGCCCGCCCTGGCCGGTGTGCTGGCGGACCACACTGCGGAAACCGTCCTGCTGGGGGCGGCGGAACGGCCGGACGCGGACGGCGAGCCGTTCCCGATGCCCGCCGTGCACGCCGACCACGCCGCCTTCATCGTCTACACCTCCGGGTCGACCGGCGTGCCCAAGGGAGTGGCCGTACGGCACGGCGGCATCGCGAACCTGTTCGCCAACCACAGCGAGCGCGTCTTCGCCCCGGCGGCGCGGGCGGCGGGCGGCCGGCTGCGGGCCGCGCACACCGCGTCGCTCTCCTTCGACGTGTGCGTCGGACAGCTGCTCACGCTCCTCGCGGGCCACGAACTGCACGTCGTGGACGAGGACACCCGCCGCGACGCCGCCGCGCTGGGCGCGTACATCCAGGCGCACGGGATCGGCTACCTGTCCATCACCCCGACCCTCACCCAGGAACTGCTCGGCCTCGGCCTGATCGGCGCGGACGGGCACCAGCCCGCCGCGATCCTGCACGGCGCCGAGGCCACCGGCCCGGGACTGTGGCAGCGGCTGCGGGATCTGCCCGCCACCGAGGTGCACAACTACTACGCGCCCAGCGAGTGCACGGTCGACGCGGTCGGCGCCACCGTCTCCGGCAGCGAACGGCCCCGCATCGGACGGCCCGTCGCGGCCATGGCGGCGTACGTCCTCGACGCCGGGCTGAACCCGGTGCCGCCGGGCGTCCGGGGCGAGCTGTACCTGGCGGGCGCGCAGCTCGCCCGGGGCTACGTGAACCGGCCGGGCCTGACCGCCGAACGGTTCGTCGCGAACCCCTTCAGCGGTGTGCCGGGCGCCCGGATGTACCGGACCGGGGACCTCGCCCGGTGGACCGCCGACGGCGCGCTGGAGTACGCCGGCCGGGCCGACGACCAGGTCAAGCTGCGCGGCTTCCGTATCGAACTCGGCGAGGTGGAGGCGGTGCTGGCGCGGCACCCGGACGTGCTGCACGCCGTGGCCGTCGTCCGCGAGGACCGGCCCGGCGACCGCAGGCTGGTCGCCTACACGGTCGCGCCGCGCGGGGCCGTGCCGGACCCGGCCGGGCTGCGCGCCCATGCCGCCCGGACGCTGCCCGAGTTCATGGTCCCCTCCGCCGTGGTACCGCTGGACGCCCTGCCGCTCACCCCGAGCGGCAAGGTGGCCCGCCGCGCCCTGCCCGCCCCCGGTTCCGCCGCACCCCAGGGCGGTCGGGCACCGCGCACGGCCCGCGAAGAGATCCTGTGCGGGCTGTTCGCCGAGGTGCTGGGCTGCGCACGGCCCGGCGTCGACGAGGGGTTCTTCGACCTCGGCGGGCACTCCCTGCTGGCGACCCGGCTGCTGTCCCGCGTCCGCGCCGTACTAGACGTGGAGCTGACGGTACGTGACGTGTTCGAGGCGCCCACGGTGGCCGCCCTGGCCGCGCGGCTCGACGCCGGAGGCACGGCGCGGCCCGCCCTGCGCCCGGCCGAACGACCCGGTACGCTCCCGCTGTCGTTCGCGCAACGACGGCTGTGGTTCCTCAACCGGCTGGACGGCGCCGGCGCCGCGTACACCATGCCGCTCGCGCTGCGCCTGCGCGGCGATCTCGACCGTACAGCGCTGGCCGCCGCCCTCGCCGATGTCGTCACCCGGCACGAAGTCCTGCGCACGGTCTACCCCGAGACCGCCGGCACCCCCGAGCAGGTCGTCCTCGCCCCGGACCGGGCCGCGCCCGGGCTGCCGTGCCGCGCCGTGGACGGGACCGGCCTCGCGGCAGCGGTCGCCGCCGCGGCCGGGCACCCGTTCGACCTGGCCACCGAGCCCCCGCTGTACGCGGAACTCCTCGCCCTCGCCCCCGACGACCACGTCCTGGTGCTCGTGCTGCACCACATCGCGGGCGACGGCTGGTCCAACCTGCCGCTCACCCGGGACGTCACCGCCGCCTACGCCGCCCGCCACGCGGGCAAGGCCCCGTCCTGGACGCCGCTGCCGGTCCAGTACGCCGACTACACCCTCTGGCAGCACCGCCTCTTCGGCGACCCCGCCGACCCGGACAGCCTGATCGCCCGGCAGACGGCGTACTGGACGAAGACGCTGGCCGGCCTCCCCGAGGAACTGCCGCTCCCCGCCGACCGGCCCCGTCCCGCGGTGGCCCGCCACCGGGGCGGCCGGGTGCCGTTCACCCTGGACGCCGCCGCGCACGCCGGGCTCGCCGACCTGGCCCGCGCCGGCGACGCGAGCCTGTTCATGGTCGTGCAGGCCGCACTCGCCGCCCTGCTCAGCAGGCTCGGGGCGGGCGACGACATCCCCATCGGCACACCGGTGGCGGGACGCACCGACGACGCGCTGGACGACGCGGTCGGGTGCTTCGTCAACACCCTCGTGCTGCGCACCGCGACCGGCGGCGACCCCGCCTTCACCGAGCTGGTGGCGCGGGCCCGCGAGACCGCCCTGGCCGCCTACGATCACCAGGACGTGCCCTTCGAGCACCTGGTGGAGCACCTGGAGCCGGCCAGGTCGCTGGCCCGCCACCCGCTCTTCCAGGTGATGCTGGCGCTGCGGAACACCGGTGCGGCGCCGCTGGGCCTGCCGGGGCTGGCGGTGAGCGCGGTGCCGGTGGACACCACGGCCGTGAAGTTCGACCTGGCGTTCACGGTGAGCGAGCGGACCGGCCCGCGGGGCGAGGCCGCCGGACTCGACGGCGAACTCGACTACGCCAGCGACCTGTTCGACGCGGAGACGGCGCACCGGATCGCCGCCCGCTTCGTGCGGGTGCTGGAGGCGGTGGCGGCCGACCCGGCACGGACGCTCGACGACCTGCCGGTACTGGACGAGGCCGAGCGGGAACTGGTCCTGGCGGGGTGGAACGACACCGCGCGGCCGTTGCCTTCCGTCACGTTGCCGGAGCTGTTCGAGGCGCAGGTGGCCCGTACGCCGGGCGCGGTGGCCGTGGTCGGCGAAGGCGGCACCCTGTCGTACGCGGAGCTGGACGCTTGGGCTGACCGGCTGGCGCACACTCTCGTTCAGCGGGGCGCTGGACCGGAGCAGGTGGTGGCCGTAGCCCTGCCGCGTTCCGTGGAGCTGGTGGTGGCGCTGCTGGCGGTGCTCAAGAGCGGCGCGGCCTACCTGCCCGTCGACCCCGGTCACCCTGCCGAGCGGACCCGGGCGATGCTGGACGAGGCACGTCCTGTGTGTGTCCTGGACGATTTGGACGGCGTGCGGAACCCCCGGCTTGAGACGGCGAGCACCGCGCGTACGGTACCGCTCTCCCCGTCGCACCCGGCCTACGTGCTCTACACCTCGGGTTCCACCGGTACCCCCAAGGGCGTCGTCGTCCCGCACGCGGGCGTCGTCAACCGGCTGCTGTGGGCGCAGGCCGAGTACGGGCTGGACGCCTCGGACGCCGTACTGCAGAAGACCCCGTACGGATTCGACGTGTCCGTCTGGGAGTTCTTCTGGCCGCTGATCGCCGGTGCCCGGCTCGTCGTCGCCCGGCCGGACGGGCACCGCGACCCGGCGTACCTGGCCGCGTTGATCCGCGAGCACGCGGTGACCACCGTGCACTTCGTGCCGTCGATGCTGAGGGCCTTCCTGGACGAGCCCGCCGCCGCCCGGTGCACGAGCCTGCGGCGGGTGCTGTGCAGCGGCGAAGCGCTGCCCGCCCAACTGGCCGCACACGGCAGGGACGTCCTCGGACCGAAGCTGCACAACCTCTACGGGCCGACCGAGGCGTCCGTCGACGTCACCTCCTGGACCTGCGCGGACCGGCCGGGCCCGGTGCCGATCGGCCGCCCGGTCCACAACACCCGGGTGTACGTGCTGGACGCCGCCCTGCGGCCCGTCCCGCCGGGCGTGACCGGGGAGCTGTATCTGGCCGGTGTCCAGCTGGCCCGTGGCTATCTGGCCCGGCCGGGCCTGACGGCGGAACGATTCGTCGCCTGCCCGTACGGCACGCCGGGCATGGGGGTCCCCCCGGCCGAAGGCTGGGGGAGGATGTACCGGACCGGCGACCTCGCGCGGTGGACCGCGGACGGGGTGCTGGAGTTCGCCGGGCGCGCCGACGACCAGGTCAAGCTGCGCGGCTTCCGTATCGAACTCGGCGAGATCGAGACCGCCCTGTCCCGGCACGAGGCCGTCGCTCAGGCGGCCGTCGTCCTCCGCGAGGACCGGCCCGGTGACCAGCGGCTGGTGGCGTACGTGGGGCTCGTACCGGGAGCCGGTCCGGAGCCGGAAGCGCTGCGCGAGTCCGTCGCCCGCACGCTGCCCGCCTACATGGTGCCGGCCGAGGTCGTCGTCCTCGACGCGCTGCCGCTGACGCCGAACGGGAAGCTGGACCGCCGCGCCCTGCCTGCTCCGGATGCCACAGTCCAGGCTCCCGGGCGTGCTCCGCGCACCCTCCACGAAGAGATCCTGTGCGGAATCTTCGCCGACGTGCTGGACCGCCCTCTGCCCGGCATCGACGACGGGTTCTTCGACCTGGGCGGACACTCGCTGCTCGCCACCCGGCTCGTCTCCCGCGTCCGGGCCGCCCTCGGCGCGGACCTGTCCGTACGCGACGTGTTCGAGGCGCCCACAGTGGCCGGTCTGGCCACCCGCATCGGCACCGGGGGCAGTCGACGACCTGCCCTCCGACCCGCCGCGCACCGTCCTGACGCCGTACCGCTGTCCTTCGCGCAGCGCCGGCTGTGGTTCCTGCACCGGCTGGAGGGCCCCAGCCCGACCTACAACATGCCCTTCGCGCTGCGGCTGTCCGGCACGCTGGACACCGCTGCCCTGCGCGCTGCCCTGGCCGATGTGGTGGCCCGGCACGAGACCCTGCGCACCGTCTTCCCCGAGATCCAGGGCGCTCCCGGACAGGTCGTACTCGGCCCGGACCAGGCCGCCGTGGAACTGCGCACCCACCGCACCGACGAGGCCGGACTCACCGGGGCGCTGGCCGAGGCGGCCGGGTACCGCTTCGACCTGACCGCCGAACCGCCGCTGCAAGCCGACCTGTTCGCGGTCGGCCCCGACGATCACGTACTGCTCCTGGTCCTCCACCACATCGCCGGCGACGGCTGGTCGAACGTCCCGTTCGCCCGGGACCTGTCGACCGCCTACACGGCCCGGTGCGCGGGCCGGGCTCCGTCATGGGAGCCCCTGCCGGTCCAGTACGCCGACTACGCGCTGTGGCAGCACGACCTGCTCGGCAGCGAGAACGACCCCGACAGCTTGATATCCGCCCAGGTCGCCCACTGGACCGAGGCGCTGGCGGGACTGCCCGAGGAGCTGGCGCTCCCCCTCGACCGCCCCCGTCCGGCGGTCGCCGCCCACCGGGGCGGACGGGTGGTCTTCACCCTGGACGCTGAGCTGCACACCCGGCTCGCCGGGCTGGCCCGCGAGCACGGCGCGACCCTGTTCATGGTGGTGCAGGCCGGTCTCGCCGCCCTGCTGACCCGGCTCGGCGCGGGCACCGACATCCCCCTCGGCTCCGCCGTCGCCGGCCGTACGGACGCGGCCCTGGACGACCTCGTCGGCTTCTTCGTCAACACCCTCGTGCTGCGCCTGGACACCTCCGGCGACCCTGCCTTCAGCACCCTGCTGGACCGGGCCCGCGAGACCGACCTGGCCGCCTACGCCCACCAGGACGTGCCCTTCGACCACCTCGTGGAACTGCTCAACCCGGCCCGCTCGGCAGCCCGGCACCCCCTCTTCCAGGTGATGCTGACGCTCCAGAACAACGCCACGCCCGAGTTCGCCATGGCCGGCCTGCGGGTGACGCCCGACGTCGCCGAGCTGGCCGCGGCCAAGTTCGACCTGCTGTTCAGCCTCACCGACCACTACACCGAGGACGGCGCCCCCGACCGGGTCGACGGCGTGCTGGAGTACAGCGCCGACCTGTTCGACCACGGCACCGCCGAAGCCCTCACGGCACGCTTCGTCCGGCTGCTGCACGCCGTGACGACAGCACCGGACCGGCCGATCGGCACCGTCGACCTCACCGACGCCGCCGAGCGTGAGCGGCTGCTGGAGACCTGGAACGGCACCGGCCTCACCACGCCGCCGGTGACGCTGCCCGAGGCGTACGAGGCGCAGACGCGGCGCACGCCGGACGCGGTGGCCGTCACCGACGGCACCACGCACCTCACCTACACCGCACTCAACGCGGAGGCCAACCGGCTGGCACGGCTGCTCGTCCGGCGCGGCATCGGCCCGGAGCAGCTCGTCGCTGTCGCCCTGCCGCGCTCGGCCGAGCTGGTGGTGGCGCTGCTGGCCGTCCTCAAGACCGGCGCCGCCTACCTGCCCCTCGACCCGGCGCACCCGGCCGAACGGCTGCGCTTCCTGCTCGGCGACGCCCGTGCCGCCTACGGGATCACCAGCTCCGGCCTCGCCGCAGGCCTGCCCGCGACGGACACCCGCTGGCTCACGACCGACAGCGACGAGGCCCGGCGGGAGGCCGGGGAACTGCCGGAGCACGACGTGACGGACGCCGAGCGCACCGCGCCGCTGCGCCCGGAGCACCCCGCGTACGTCATCCACACCTCCGGCTCCACCGGCACGCCCAAGGGCGTACTCGTCGAACACCGCGCCCTCGCCGCCTACCTGGCGTTCGCCCGTGAGGCGTACCCCGGCACCGCGGGCACCGCCCTGCTGCACTCGCCCGTCTCCTTCGACCTCACCGTCACCGCGCTGTACGCGCCGCTCACCGCGGGCGGCCGGGTGCTGATCGGCGACCTTTCCGCCGGCGCGCCGGCCCCGGGCCCGTACACCTTCCTCAAGGTGACGCCCAGCCACCTCGCGCTGCTCGGCACCACCCCGCCCGGCCCGGAGACGGCGGTCGCCGACCTCGTCGCGGGCGGCGAACAGCTCACCGGCGAACAGCTCGCGCCCTGGCGGCGGGCACAGCCGCAGGCCGCCGTGGTCAACGAGTACGGGCCGACCGAGGCCACCGTGGGCTGTGTCGTCCTGCGGATGCCGCCGGGCGCCACGGCCGGCGACGGTCCGCTGCCGATCGGGCGGCCGGTGCCCGGAACCCGGGCGTACGTGCTGGACGAGCGGCTGCGGCCGGTACCGCCCGGCGTGCCGGGCGAGCTGTACCTGGCGGGCGCGCAGCTCGCGCGCGGCTACCTGAACCGGCCCGGCCTGACCGCCGAACGCTTCACGGCCGACCCGTTCGGCGCGCCGGGCGGGAGGATGTACCGCACCGGCGACCTGGCCCGGTGGTCCGCCGCGGGCGAACTGCACTTCGCCGGCCGCGCCGACGAACAGGTCAAGGTGCGGGGCCACCGCATCGAGCCGGGCGAGGTCGAGACCGCGCTGCTGCGCCACCCGGCCGTCGCCCGGGCCGCCGTCGTCGCCCGGGAGGACCGGACGTCCGGCACACAGCTGGTGGCCTACGTCGTCCCGGCGGACGGCGAGCGGAACGGGGACACGGCCGCACGGGCCCAGCTCGACGCATGGCAGCAGGTCTACGACTCCCTGTACGGGGGCGTCGGCCACCAGGAGGCGGAGCCCGCGCCGTTCGGCGCCGACTTCAGGGGCTGGACCAGCAGCTACGACGGGCGGCTCCTGCCGGTCGGGCAGATGCGCCGGTGGCGGGACGCCACGGTCGCCCGCATCCGCGAACTGCGCCCGCGCCGGGTGCTGGAGATCGGCGTGGGCAGCGGACTGCTGCTCTCCCAGGTCGCCCCCGAGTGCGAGACCTACTGGGGCACCGACATCTCCGCCGACGCCGTCGACCGGCTGCGGTCCCAGGTGACCGGACGGCCGGACCTGGCCGGGCGGGTGGAGCTGCGGGTGCAGGCCGCCGCCGACGCGGACGGCCTGCCGGCCGGCTCCTTCGACACCGTCGTGATCAACTCGGTCGCCCAGTACTTCCCGGACGCCGGCTACCTCACCGACGTGCTCGGCACGGCGCTGGGGCTGCTCGCCCCCGGCGGGGCCGTCTTCCTCGGCGACGTGCGGGACCTGCGGCTGCTGCGGTGCCTGCACACGGCGGTGCAGCTGCGCCGCGCCACGCCGTCCGCCGACCCCGCCGCCGTCCGCCGCGCCGTGGAGCAGGCCGTCCTGCTGGAGAAGGAACTCCTCCTCGCCCCCGCGTTCTTCACCGCGCTCGCGGCGCGGCACCCGGACATCGCGGGCGTCGACCTGCGGGTCAAGCGCGGCGCGTACGTCAACGAGCTGAACCGCTACCGGTACGACGTCGTCCTGCACAAACGGTCCGCCGCAGCACTGACGGACCTGACGGACGCAGCGACGGGCCTGACGGCCGTACCGACGGATCTGACGGCAGTACCGGAAGCGCGCTGGGGCCACGACGTGTCCGGACCCGACGACCTCGCCCGGCGCCTCACCACGCAGCGCGTGCCCGCACTGCGCGTGACCGGGGTGCCCGACGAACGGCTGGCGGATGAAGCCGGTGCCGCGCGCGAACTGGACGAGGGACGGCCGCTGGCCGACGTCCTCGCCCTCCTCGGCCCCGCCGAGCAGCCGACCGCGCCGGACCTCGGCCCGGACACCTTCCACGAGCTGGGCGAACGCGCCGGCTACCGGGTCGTGGTCACCCGCTCCGGCGACGCCGCCGAACTCCTCGACGTGCTCTTCACCGACCCGGCGGCGACCGCCCTCGACGGCGTCCACCGCCCGGCGGCGAACGCCGTGACCGAGCCGTCGCCCACGCTTGCCAACGACCCGGCGGCCTCCCGGCAGCGCGGCGAACTGGTCGCCTCGCTCACCGCGTCACTGCGCGCGGAACTGCCCGCGTACATGGTGCCCGCCGCCGTACTGGTCCTCACCGAACTCCCGCTGACCGGCAACGGAAAGCTCGACCGGGCGGCGCTGCCCGCCCCCTACCTCGGGTCCGTCGCGGGTTCGCGCGCGCCGTCCACCCCGCGCGAACGGGTGCTGTGCGACCTGTTCGCGCAGGTGCTGGGCCTGGCGGCGGCCGGCGTCGACGACAACTTCTTCCACCTCGGCGGGCACTCGCTGCTGGCGACCCGGCTCATCAGCCGCATCCGTACCGCCCTGGGGGCCGAACTGCCCGTCCGCGCCCTGTTCGAGACCCCCACGGTCGCCGGACTGGCCGCGCGGCTGGACGACGAGGAGACCCGGGACACCACACGGCCCGCACTGCGGCCGATGCCCCGTCCGGAGACCCTTCCGCTGTCGTTCGCCCAGCAGCGGCTGTGGTTCCTGCACCGGCTGGAGGGCCCGAACGCCACGTACAACATGCCGATCGCCCTGCGCATGCGCGGCGCCGTGGACCGTACGGCACTGCGCGCCGCGCTGGCCGACGTGGCGGCCCGGCACGAGAGCCTGCGCACCGTCTTCCCGGTGACGGACGGAGTGCCCCGCCAGCTCGTCCTCGACGCGGACGGCGCGCGCCCCGAACTGCTCGTACGGCACACCGACGAGACCGGGCTGCGCGAGGCCGTCCAGGCGGCGGCGCGCTACCCCTTCGACCTCGCGGCCGACCTGCCACTACGGGCCGAACTGTTCGACCTGGGCGCGCGGGAGCACCTGCTGGTGCTGGTGGTGCACCACATCGCCGGTGACGGCTGGTCGATGGCCCCGCTGGCGAGGGACCTGGCCACCGCCTACGCAGCGCGGACCCGGGGCCGGGCGCCGTCATGGACGCCACTGCCCGTCCAGTACGCCGACTACACGTTCTGGCAGCGCGCGCTGCTCGGCGACGAGACCGACCCCGACAGCCCGTTCGCCCGACAGGTCGCCTACTGGAGCGAGACCCTGGCCGGCCTGCCCCAGGAACTCGCCCTCCCCACGGACCGCCCCCGGCCCGCCGTCTCCACCTACCGCGGCGAGACGCTCGGCTTTGACCTGGCCCCCGCACTCCACCGCCGTCTGGCGGACCTCGCCCGGGACACCGGGACCAGCCTGCACATGGTGCTGCACGCCGGCCTCGCCGCCCTGCTGACCCGGCTCGGCGCGGGGACCGACCTGCCGATCGGCAGCGGTGTCGCCGGGCGCCACGACGAGGCGCTCGACGACGCGGTCGGCCTCTTCGTCAACACGCTCGTGATGCGCACCGACACCTCCGGCGACCCGTCGTTCGGCGCACTGCTCCGGCGCGTACGGGAGACGGCCCTGAACGCCTACTCCCACCAGGACGTGCCCTTCGAGCACCTGGTGGAGGCGCTCAACCCGGTCCGCTCCCCGAACCGTCACCCCCTGTTCCAGGTGGCGATGGTGCTCCAGAACACCCCGGAGGCCGGACTCGCGCTGCCCGGCGTCGAGGTGACGCCCGAACCGGCCGCCTCCGGGACCTCACGGTTCGACCTGTTCTTCAGCGTCACCGAACGCGGCTCTTCAGGGGGCGTACGCGGGACGCTGGAGTACAGCACCGATCTGTTCGACCGGCGGACGGTCGAGGCGCTGGTGGAGCGGTGGACACGGCTGCTGGAGGCAGTCACCGCCGACCCGGCGCGCCCCATCGGCGAGGCCGACGTCCTCACCCCCGCCGAACACGCCCGCGCTTCGGGGGCTGACGGCCCGCAGGTGCCGCCCACCACCGTGCCCGAGCTGTTCGCGCGCCAGGTGGCCCGGCACCCCGGAGCCCCGGCGGTGCTGTCCGCGTCCGGCACGCTGACGTACCAGGAGCTGAACGCCCGGGCCAACCGCCTGGCCCGTCTTCTGCTGTCCCGCGGCATCGGCCACGGGCACGTCGTCGCCCTGGCGTTTCCTCGCGGCGCCGACCTGGTGGTGGCGGTCCTCGCGACGCTCAAGGCGGGCGCGGCCTACCTCCCCCTCGACACCGGGTACCCAGCCGAACGCCTGGCGTTCATGCTCGACGACGCCCGCCCGTCGCTGCTGCTGACGGGCATCGCGGGCCAGGAGGTACCCGGCTCCGGCCACCTGCCCCGGCTCGACCTGGACGAGGGCGACGGGCACCTGGCCGGGCAGCCGGACACCGACCCCGGCACCGAGCAGCCCGGATGCCCCGACCCCGCGCACCCGGCCTACGTGATCTACACCTCCGGCTCGACCGGCGTACCCAAGGGCGTGGCCGTCACCCACGCGGGCGCGGCCGCCCTGGCGGCGACGCAGGCGGACGCTTTCGGCGCCGGGCCGGGCAGTCGGGTCCTCCAGTTCGCCTCGCCGAGCTTCGACGCGGCGTTCTGGGAGCTGTGCATGGCGCTGCTGACCGGTGCGGCCCTGGTGGTGGTCCGGGCCGAACGCCTCCTGCCGGGGCCCGACCTCGCGGCCGTGCTGGCCGAGCACGACGTGACCCACCTGACCGTCCCGCCGGTGGCGCTGGGCGTCATGACGCCCGATCAGCTGGCACCGGTGACCTGCCTGGTGGTGGCGGGAGAGAGCTGCCCGCCGCAGACGGCGGCGGCCTTCGCCCCCGGCCGGCGGATGATCAACGCCTACGGGCCGACGGAGGCGACGGTCTGCGGCACGATGAGCCGGCCGCTGACCGGCGAGGGCACCGTCGCTCCCATCGGTACGCCGATCACCGACACCCGCGCCTACGTGCTGGACGCGGCGCTGCGCCCGGTGCCGACCGGCGTGGCGGGCGAGCTGTACCTGGCGGGCGCCGGACTGGCCCAGGGCTACCTGCGGCGGCCGGGGGTGACCGCCGAGCGGTTCACCGCCGACCCGTTCGGCGCGCCGGGCACCCGGATGTACCGCACCGGGGACCTCGTGCGGTGGAACGCCGACGGCGAGCTGGAGTTCGCCGGGCGGACCGACGACCAGGTCAAGATCCGCGGCCACCGGGTCGAACTCGGCGAGGTCGAGGCCGCGATGGCCGCCCACCCCGAGGTGGCGCAGGCCGTCGCGGCGGTCCGCGACGACGGCCCCGGCGGGACCCGCCTGCTCGGGTACGTGGTCCCGGCGGCGGACGGCCCGCGGCCCACGGAGTCCACCGGCGACCCCGGGCCCGCGAAGCCCGCCGACGGCGCGCCCGAACGGGTCCTCGGCGAGTGGCGGCAGCTCTACGACACCCTGTACGGGACGACGCAGACCGCCCCGTTCGGCGAGGACTTCACCGGCTGGAACAGCACCTACGACGGGGAGCCCCTGCCCGTCGACGAGATGCGGCAGTGGCGGGAGGCCACCGTCGCGCGCATCCGGGACCTGCGGCCCCGGCGGGTGCTGGAGATCGGCGTCGGCCGCGGCCTGATCCTGTCGCGGCTCGCCGGGGAGTGCGAGGCGTACTGGGGCACCGACCTGTCGGCGGCCGTGATCGGGTCGCTGACGGCACAGGTCGCCGAACGGCCCGCGCTCGCCGGCCGGGTGGTGCTCCGGGCCCAGCCCGCGGACGACCTCACCGGACTGCCGGAAGGTTTCTTCGACACCGTCGTCCTCAATTCGGTGGCCCAGTACTTCCCGGACGCCGCCTATCTGACCGACGTGATCGGCGCCGCGCTGCGGCTGCTGACGCCGGGCGGCGCCCTGTTCCTCGGCGACCTCCGCAACCTGCGGCTGCTGCCGAGCCTGCGGGCGGCCGCCGGAGCCACCGCACCCGAGCGGGAACTGCTGGTCGACCCGGACTTCTTCCCGGCCCTGCCCGCCACCGTCCCCGAAATCGGCGCCGTCGACGTGCGCCTCAAGCGCGGGACGTACCACAACGAGCTGTCCCGGTACCGCTACGACGTCGTCCTGCGCCGCGCGCCGCTGACCGCACCGGCCCGGCCGTTCGCCGACGCGCCCGCCCTGCCCTGGCACCCGGGCCTGGGCGGCGCGGCGGAGATCGCCGCGCTGCTGGCGGAACGCCGCCCGGACCGGCTGCGCCTCACCGGCATCCCCAACGCGCGGCTGGCGGGCGAGGCCGCGGCCGGGCACGCCGTGACCGTGGATCCCGAGACGGTGTGCGCGACGGGGGAGCGGCTGGGCTTCTGGACGGCTGTCACCTGGTCGGGTACGGCGGGTGACGACTGCTTCGACGCCTTGTTCGCCGCTCAGGACGCCGCCACGCCGGACGGTCCCACGCCGGACAACACCGCTCCGTACGACAGCGTCCCGGTCACCGACGTGTACGTGCCGGCGGCCGACCGCACCGCACCGCCGTCCTTCACCAACGACCCGGCGGCGGCCGCCGCGCCGTCGGCCGCCCTGGGCTCCTCGGTGCGCGCCTGGCTGCGCCGACGGCTGCCGGAGTACCTGGTGCCCTCGGTGATCGTCCCGCTCGACGCCCTGCCGCTGACCCCGAACGGCAAGGCCGACCGTACGGCGCTGCCCGCGCCGGAGACGACGGCCGGGGCCACGGCGGGCCGCCCCCCGGCGACCGCCGGGGAACGGCTGCTGTGCGACATCTTCGCGGAGGTGCTCGGCCGCCCGTCCGTCGGCGCCGACGACGACTTCTTCGACCTCGGCGGTGACAGCATCGTCTCCATCCAGGTGGTCAGCCGGGCCCGGGCCGCCGGGCTGGCGATCGGACCGCAGGACGTGTTCCGGCACAAGACCGTGGCGGCCCTGGCCGTCGCCGCCGGGACACCGGACGCGGCGCCCGTCGCCACGGAGGCACCGCAGGCGGGCATCGGTGTGGTGCCGCTGACACCGGAACTGCACGCGTTGCGGGAACGCGACGCCGACCCCGGCACCGGGTACGAGGCGATGACCGTACCGCTCCCGGCCGGGCTCGGCGACGACGCGCTGGAGACCGCCCTCCAGGCGGTTCTCGACCACCACGACGCGCTGCGGGCGCGCCTGACCTCCGGCGGGCCCGCCGAGGCGGACGGACCGGGGTGGCTGCTCGAAGTGCTGCCGCCCGGCACCGTCCGGGCCGCTGACCAGGTGCGCCGCACCGGCACCGCACCGCACGAGGCCGCCGTCGCCGAGGAGGAACGGGCCGCCGCGGCCCGGCTGGCGCCGGAGTCCGGGGTGCTGCTCCAAGCGGTCCGCTTCGACGCCCGGCCCGGCAGCCCCGGTCTGCTGCTGCTCGTCCTGCACCGCCTCGTCACCGACCCGCAGACCTGGCGCACCCTGCTGCAAGACCTCACGGACGCCTGCGAGGCTGCCGCCGAGGGACGGCACCCCCGGCCGGCTCCCGTCGGCACGTCCTTCCGGCGCTGGGCCCAGCACCTGCGCACCCAGGCACGGGACCCCCGGCGGGCCGGGGAACTGTCCCGGTGGGCCGGCATTCTCACGGGGCCCGGCAGCCCGGACGACGCCCCGGACGCGCGGGCGGCCGACCGCCCGGACGGCCTCTCGGCACAGGCGGCCGGAGACGGCACGCTGACGACCCTCCTGTCCGCCGAACACACCGGGCGGGTCCTCACCGACGTACCGGCGGCCTTCCACGCCGACGCCGAGGACGTGCTGCTGACCGCGTTCGCGCTGGCGGTCGCCGACTGGCAGCGCCGCCGCGGTACCGGCGGCGACGGCACCGTGCTCGCCGACGTACGGCGCCCGGGCCGCGTACCCCTCGGCGAGGGCATCGACCTGTCCCGCACCGTGGGCCGCTGCACGGCCACCCACCCGGTCCGCCTGGACCTGGGCGACCCGGGCGGGGACGCGCTGCGGGAGGGCGGCGGGCACGCTGCCGCGACGGCGCTCAAACGTGTCAAGGAGGAGCTGCGGTCCCTGCCGGACGGCGGTCTGGGGCACGGCCTGCTGCGCCATCTCAACCCCGAGACCGCCCCCGGGCTGGCGGCCCTGCCCACTCCCCGGTTCGCCTTCCACTACCTCGGACAGCTGCCGCAGGTCCCGTCCGGCCCGGACGCGGCCGACGAACCGGCGCGCTACTGGGCCGAGGTGGACATCACCGCCGTGGACGGCCCCGGCGGGCCCCGGCTGGCCGCGACCTGGCGCCGGGCCCACGCGCCCCTGACAGGCCGTGACATGAACGACCTGGCCGCGGCCTGGACCCGCGCGCTCGAAACGCTGGCCGCCCAGGCCGCCCGCCCCGACGCCGGTGGCCGCACCCCGTCCGACGTACCGCTGGTCCGGCTCAGCCAGGACAAGCTCGAACAGCTCGAAGCCGCATGGAGGCGATCACAATGACGCAGCCGGAACTGGAGGACATCCTCCCCCTGGCACCACTCCAGGAGGGGCTGCTGTTCCACGCGCTGTACGACACGGCAGCGCTCGACCTCTACACCTTGCAGAGCGCGTACGACCTGGACGGCGACCTCGACGCGACGGCCCTGCGCGAGGCCGCGCGCACGCTGCTGCGGCGCCACGCCGCCCTGCGCGCCGGCTTCTGGCACGAGGGCCTGGACGAACCGGTGCAGATCGTCCCGCGCGACGTCACCCTGGCGTGGCGTCAGGCCGACCTCACCGCGACCGCCCCCGAGGAGCGGGAGGCCGAGGCGGAGCGGATCGCGGCCGAGGACCGGCTCCGCCGCTTCGACCCGGCCCGCCCGCCCCTGCTGCGCTTCGCACTCCTGCGGCTCGGCCCGGCACGGCACCGGTTCGTCGTCACCGCGCACCACCTGGTGCTCGACGGCTGGTCCGTACAACTGCTGCTGGACGAGCTGTTCCAGCTGTACGTGCGGGGCGGCCGGGAGGACGGGATGCCGCCGGCGGCCCGCTACCGCGACTACCTCGCCTGGCTGGCCGGGCAGGACCGGGCCGCCGCCGAGGACGTCTGGCGCCGGGTGCTCAAGGGCGTCGAGGAGCCCACCCGAGTGGCGCCCGCCGATCCGTCCCGGGAACCGGCCCTGCCCGGCCAGGTCCTGCGCGACCTGCCGGACGGCCTCAGCACCGCGCTGGACGCCCTCGCCCGCCGCGAGCGGCTGACCCTGAGCACCGTCTTCCTGGGCGCCTGGGCCGTCGTCCTGGGCCGGCTGACCGGCAAGGACGACGTGGTCTTCGGCACCACCGTCTCCGGCCGCCCGCCCCAGGTGCCCGGCGTCGAGCGGATGATCGGCCTGTTCGCCAACACGCTGCCGGTACGGGTACGCCTCGACCCGGAACAGCCGCTGACCGGGATGCTGGCCAGGCTCCAGGAGGAACAGACCCACGTGCTGGCCTGCCAGCACGTGGGACTCTCCGGCATCCAGCGCACGCTCGGCTCGGGCGAACTGTTCGACACCGTGACCGTGTTCGAGAACCTGCCCGCCGGGGAGAGCGGACTCGCCGCCACCGCGCACGGCAGCGCGCTGCGGGCGACGGCGAGCCGGAGTCAGGGCGTCACCCACTACCCGCTCAACTTCATGGTGATGCCCGGCCGGCCGCTGCGGCTGCGCCTGGACTACCAGACCGACCTGTTCGACCGGGACACCGCCGAGGCGATCATGGCGCGGGTGGTCCGGGTCCTGGAGAACCTGGCCGCGGACCCCGGCCGGCGGATCGGCGCGCTGGAGCTCCTGGCTCCGGCCGAGCGGGCGCGGGTGCTGGGGGAGTGGAGCGGTACGGCCGGCGAGCCGCCGGCCGAGCTGATGCCGCAGACGTTCGCGGCCCGGGTGGCGACGGCCCCGGACGCGGTGGCCCTCGTCTGCGGCGAGGAGTCCTGGACGTTCGCCGAACTGGACGCGCGCGCGGACCGCCTCGCGCGGCGCCTGGCCGCCCGGGGCGCCGGGCCCGACGTCCTGGTCGGACTGTGCGTGCGCCGGTCGGCGGACATGCTCGCCGCCCTGCTGGCCATCTGGAAGGCCGGCGGAGTGTGCGTACCGCTGGACCCCGGCTTCCCGGCGGAGCGGCTGGCGTTCATGCTGGCCGACACGGCCGTACCGCTGGTACTGACCGAACGGGAGTCGGCCGGGCGGCTCGGGGAGGACCGGGCGGCGTCCCTGGTGCTGCTGGACGATGACGATCCGTCCGAAGCCGCCGGTGCCCTCCGTACCCCGCCCCTGCGCGGCGACCATGCCGCGTACATCGTCTACACCTCCGGCTCAACGGGCGTGCCCAAGGGCGTCGTCGTCACGCACCTGGGCCTGGCGAACCTGTACGCCGACCACCGCGACCGGGTGTTCGACCCGGCGGCCGGCGCCGTGGCCGCCTCGTCCGGACGGCGGCTGCGCGTGGCCCACACGGCGTCGGTGTCGTTCGACGCCTCCATGGGACAGCTGGCCGGACTCGTCGCCGGCCACGAACTGCACCTCGTGGACGAGGACACCCGCCGCGACGCCACCGCGCTGCTGTCCTACGTACGCGAGCGGAGCATCGACTACCTGGGCGTCGCCCCCTCGCTGATGCGGGAACTGACCGCGCTCGGGCTGCTGGACGGCCCCGGACACCGCCCGGCGGTGATCCTCCTCGGCGCGGAGGCCGTCGACGCGGCGCTGTGGGAGACGCTGCGGGCCCGCCCGGGGACCGAGGTGCACAACTACTACGGGCCGAGCGAGTGCACGGTGGACGTCGTCGGCGCCCGGGTACGCGACAGCGCGCGGCCCGTGATCGGCCGGCCGGTCGCCAACACCCGGGCCTACGTGCTCGACGCGCGGCTGCGCCCGGCCCCGCCCGGCGTGGTGGGCGAGCTCTACCTGGCCGGCATCCAGCTCGCCCGCGGCTACCTGAACCGGCCCGGCCTGACCGCCGCACGCTTCGTCGCCGACCCGTTCGGCGCGCCGGGAACCCGGATGTACCGCACCGGAGACCTCGCCCGCTGGACGGCCGACGGGCAGCTCGCCTTCGCCGGACGGGCGGACGACCAGGTCAAACTGCGCGGTTACCGGATCGAACTCGGCGAGATCGAAACGGTGCTGGCCCGGCACGCCACCGTCGCGCACGCGGCCGCCGCCGTACGCGAGGACCGGCCCGGCGACCAGCGTCTGACCGCCTACGTGGTGCCCGCGCCCGGCGCCCGGGCGCACGCGGGGGAGCTGCGCGAGTTCTGCGCCGGGACGCTGCCCGATTTCATGGTGCCCGGCCAGATCGTCGTGCTCGACGCCCTGCCGATGACCCCCAGTGGCAAACTGGACCGCCGCGCCCTGCCCGCCCCCGGCACGCGCACCACCGGCGGCCGCGAGCCGCGCGACCCGGTCGAGGACATCCTGTGCGGCCTGTTCGCCGAAGTCCTCGGCGTGCCCCGGGTCGGCGTCGACGACGGCTTCTTCACCCTCGGCGGCCACTCCCTGCTCGCGACCCGGCTGGTCTCGCGCGTCCGCGCGGCCCTCGGCGCCGAACTCGCCGTACGGGACGTCTTCGAGGCCCCGACCGCAGCCGGGCTCGCGGTCCGGCTCGGCACACCGAGCGAGGACGCCCGGCGACGGCCGCCGCTGCGGCCCGCCGACGAGCGCCCGGCCGAACTGCCGCTGTCCTTCGCCCAGCGGCGCCTGTGGTTCCTGCACCAGATGGAAGGCCCCGCGCCGACGTACCACATGCCGTTCGCGCTGCGCCTGACCGGCGTGCTCGACGTCCCGGCCCTGCGCTCCGCCCTGAACGACGTGGTGGCCCGGCACGAGGTCCTGCGCACCGTGTACCCGGACACCGGGGGGACCCCGCGCCAGCACGTACTGGAGCCCGCCGAAGCACCCCCCGCGCTGCCCGTGCGGACGGTCGCCGAGGACGCCCTCGCGGCGGCCCTGGCGGACGCGTACGCGCGCCCCTTCGACCTCACCCGCGAACCCCCGCTGCACGCCGAACTGTTCGCGCTCGGCCCCGACGAGCACGTCCTGCTGCTCGTACTGCACCACATCGCGGGCGACGGCTGGTCCAACCTCCCGCTCGCCCGCGACCTGTCCACCGCCTACGCGGCCCGCCGTACGGGCGAGGACCCGGCCTGGACGCCGCTGCCGGTCCAGTACGCCGACTACACCCTGTGGCAGCGCGACCTCCTCGGCGAAGAGAGCGACCCGGACAGCGCGCTCTCCCGCCAGGTGGCGTACTGGCGGACGGCGCTCGACGGACTGCCGGCCGAGTTGGAGCTGCGGCACGACCGGCCCCGGCCGGAGGTGTCCGGCCACCGTGGCGCGACGGTGCCGCTGCACGTCGCTCCCGCCACCCACGCCCGGCTCGCCGGGCTGGCACGGGCGAACGGCGCGAGCCTGTTCATGGTCGTCCAGGCGGCCCTCGCGGCACTCCTGACCCGCGAGGGCGCCGGCACCGACATCCCGATCGGCACGCCGGTCGCGGGGCGCACCGACGAGGGCCTGGACGATCTCGTCGGCTGCTTCGTCAACACGTTGGTGCTGCGCACCGACACCGGGGGCGACCCGCCCTTCACGGACCTCCTCGACCGGGTCCGCCGGACCGGCCTGGCCGCGTACAGCCACCAGGACGTGCCCTTCGAGCACCTGGTGGAGGTGCTCAACCCGCCCCGCTCGGCGGCCCGGCACCCGCTGTTCCAGGTGCTGCTGTCCCTCCAGCACGCCGCGGACCTGCCGGTGGAGCTGCCCGGACTGCGCGTCCGGGCCGAGGGGACACAGTCCCGCTCGGCCAAGTTCGACCTGCTGTTCCGGCTGGCCGAGCGGAACACGCCCGACGGCGCGCCCGACGGTCTCGAAGGCGGCGTCGAGTACAGCACCGACCTGTTCGACCGGGGCACGGTGGAGGGCCTGGTCACCCGCTTCGAGCGGCTGCTCGACGCCGTCGCCGCGGACCCCGGCCGGCGGATCCGGCGGCTCGACGTCCTGCCCCCGGCCGAGCGGGAGCTGGTGCTGACGGGGTGGAACGCCACCGCGCGGCCGTTGCCCGCGGTCACGCTGCCGGAGCTGTTCGCGGCGCAGGTGGCGCGTACGCCGGACGCGGTGGCGGTGGTCGGCGAGGGTGCCACCCTGTCGTACGCGGAGCTGGATGCGTGGGCCGACCGGTTGGCGCGGTCTTTGGCGGGGCGGGGCGCTGGGCCGGAGCGGGTGGTGGCCGCGGTGCTGCCGCGTTCCGTGGAGCTGGTGGTGGCGCTGCTGGCGGTGCTCAAGAGCGGCGCGGCCTACCTGCCCGTGGACCCCGCCCTGCCGGCCGAACGCATCCGCCTCCTGTTGGACGAGGCGTGCCCCGTGTGCGTCCTGGACGATTCGGACGACGTGCGGAACCCCCGGCTTGCGACGGCGGGCACCGCGCGTACGGTGCCTGTGCGGCTCTCCCCGTCGCACCCCGCCTATGTGCTCTACACCTCGGGCTCCACCGGCGCACCCAAGGGCGTCGTCGTGTCGCACGCGGGCGTCGTCAACCGGCTGCTCGGCATCCAGGAGGAGTTCGGCCTCGAACCCTCCGACATCTGCCTGTTCAAGGCGCCCGCCGCCTTCGACGCGTCCGTGTGGGAGCTGTTCTGGCCGCTCACCACTGGCGCACGCATCGTCGTGGCCGCTCCCGACGGACACCGGGACCCGGCCTACCTGGCCGCGCTGATCCGCGAACATGCCGTGACGACCGTGCACTTCGTGCCGTCGATGCTGCGGGCCTTCCTCGACGAGCCCGACACCGCCCGCTGCACGAGCCTGCGGCGTGTCCAGACCGGCGGCGAACCGCTGCCCGCCGAGCTGCGCGACCGTGCCGCGACTCTCCTCGGCGCGACCCTGAACCACCTGTACGGGCCGACGGAAACCACCATCCACGCCACGACTTGGTCCTGTGGGCGGCCCCCGGTCACGGCCTCGGACACCGCCTCCGCCCGCCCGGTGCCCATCGGCCGGCCGGTCCGCAACACCCGGGCGTACGTGCTGGACGCGGCTCTGGGCCCGGTGCCGCCGGGCGCGACGGGAGAGTTGTACCTGGCGGGTGTGCAGCTGGCCCGTGGGTACCTGGGGCGGCCCGGTCTGACGGCGGAGCGGTTCGTGGCCTGCCCGTTCGGAGAGCCGGGGGAGCGGATGTACCGGACCGGTGACCTCGCGCGATGGACCGCGGAGGGGGTACTGGAGTTCGCCGGACGGGCCGACGACCAGGTCAAGCTGCGCGGATTCCGCGTCGAGCCCGGCGAGGTCGAGGCTGTCCTGGCCCGGCACGACACCGTCGCCGCGGCCGCCGCCGTCATCCGTACGGACCGGCCCGGAGAGCAGCGGCTGGTGGCGTACGTGGTCCCCGCGCCGGGAGCCGAACCGCACCCCGTCGACCTGCGGCGCCATGCCGCGCAGCACCTGCCGGAGTTCATGGTGCCGGCCACCGTGCTGGTCCTGGCCGCCCTGCCCCTGACCACCAGCGGCAAGCTCGACCGGCGCGCCCTGCCGGAGCCGGGCCCGCTGTCCGTGACGGCCAGGCGGCCCGCCCGCACCCCCGAGGAGGAGGTGTTCTGCGGCCTGTTCGCCGAGGTCCTCGGCCTGACCGGGACCGGTATCGACGACGACTTCTTCGACCTCGGCGGGGACTCGCTGGCGGCCATCCGGCTGGTCCGCCGCATCCGGGAGGCGGCGGGCGTCGAGCTGTCGGTCAGCGACCTGTTCGCGGCGCCCACGGTCAGCCGTCTGATGGACCGGCTGCGCCTCGGCGTCCGGGGCGACGCCTTCGACGTCCTGCTCCCGCTGCGCGGCTCCGGCGCACTGCCGCCGCTGTTCTGCGTCCACCCCGCCGGCGGCCTCAGCTGGGCCTACGCCGGACTGCTGCGCCACCTGGGCCCCGACCGGCCCGTGTACGGGGTGCAGGCCCGCGGCCTCGCCCGGTCCGAGGCGTACCCGACCGCCATGGACGAGCTGGTCACCGACTACGTCCGGCAGATCCGCTCGGTCCGGCCCACCGGCCCCTACCACCTGCTCGGCTGGTCCTTCGGCGGCCTCGCGGCCCACGCGATCGCCGTCCGCCTCCAGGCCGAGGGCGAGGACGTCGCCTTCCTCGCCCTGCTCGACTCCTACCCCCGCGACCCCGAGGCCGCGGCCCCGCCCGTGGAGGAGCGGGACGTGCTGACGACGCTGCTCGACTTCGCGGGCCACGGCGAGGACGTCACCGATGCCGAACGGCTGCGCGTCGAGGACGTCATGGAGATCCTGCGCCGCGGCGGCGGCCCTTTGGCCGACATCGAGGAACGCCGCGTCGCGGCCCTGGCCGACGTCTTCGTCAACAGCGCTGAGCTCGCGTCCGCGCACGCGCCCGGCCGCTTCGACGGCGACCTCCTGCACTTCACCGCGACCGCCGGCCGCCCGGACGAAGCACCCACGGCGGCCGTCTGGGAGCCCTTCGCCACCGGGCGCGTGCACCGGTACGCCGTGGACTGCACCCACCACGACATGTGCCGCCCCGAACCGCTGGCCGACATCGGCCGGGTGGTCGCCCAGTGCCTGGACGGCACGGACGACGGCCCCGCCCGGTAGGCCGGCAGAGCACATCACGCCCCTCATCCCTCCCTGAAGCCCCTCTCCCGAGAAGAAGGATCACGCCCATGACCAATCCTTTCGAGAACGCCGACAGCACCTACCTGGTGCTGGTCAACGACGAGGGCCAGCACTCGCTGTGGCCGACGTTCGCCGAGGTCCCGGCCGGCTGGACGGTCGCGTACGGGGAGGACACGCGGGACGCCTGCCTCGCCCACGTCGAGGAGCACTGGACCGACATGCGCCCGAAGAGCCTCGTCCGCACCATGGACGAAGCCGGGTCGCCGTCCGCCCGTTGACCGCCGCGGACCGCGAGGAGACACCGCTGTGCTGACGTACCAGGAACCCCCCGCCGGCGGCACCGGGGCCGTGACGGTGGAGCTGACGCCGCAGGAAGCCGAGCAGTTCCGCAAGGTCGCCGACGAGGTCACCGGCATGCTGCCGCAGGGCAGGGCGGCCGGGCCCGAGCAGCTCGACGACCCCAGGCTGCTCGCGGAGATCGAGGTGGCGGCGCGCTGGCTCCCGCCGCGCCTGGCCCGTGCGCTCAGCCACTTCCGCAGGCAGGGCAACGCGCACGGCGTCCTGCTCGTACGCAACGTACCGCTCGACGACGACCTGCCGCCGACCCCCGCCGACGGCGCCGCACCTCTCCGGTCACGGCTGGGAACCGCGACCGTCGCCCAGCTCGCCGCGGTCTCCTGGCTCGGCGACGTCATCGCCTACGCCGACGAGAAGGCCGGCCGGCTGGTCCAGGACATCGTCCCGGTCGAAGGCGCCGAAGCGTGCCAGGAGAACAGCGGCAGTGTGCTGCTCGAACTGCACACCGAAGACGGCTTCCACCCGTACAAGCCGGACTTCGTGACGCTGCTGTGTCTGCGCGCCGATCACGAGCGCCGCGCCCGCACCACCTACGGCGCCATCACCCGGGCGCTGCCCCGCCTGTCCGCCGAGTGCGTCCGCGTACTGCGCCGCCCGCTGTTCCGGATCCACCTCAGCAGCTCGTTCGGCGGACCCGGCACCCGGACGACGGGCACCGGTACCGGCACCGTCTCGCCGCCGCTGCCCGTACTGTCCGGACCGGACACCGACCCCGAGATCGTCGCCGACTTCCACGCCATGGAGCCACTGGACGCGACCGCGGCGCGCGCGTTCGACGAACTGCGCGAAGCCATGCTCGCCGTACTCGACGGCGCGGTCCTCGAAGCCGGCGACCTGATCGTCGTGGACAACCGCGCGGCCGTGCACGGCCGCACCGCCTTCCGGCCCCGCTACGACGGGCAGGACCGCTGGCTGCGGCGCTGCTTCGCGGTCGCCGACCTGCGCCCGTCCCGCGCCGTCCGGCCCCCCGGGTCCCAGGTGTGCGCGCCGCTGAAGCCGGCGGGCGCGCCGTGACGGCGGGCGGTCGCGCCGTCGCCATGGCGACGGCCGGCTCCCGGCATCCGGCTTCCGCTTCTCGCCTCTCAGCTCTCGTCGTCGGAGAACTGCCGCGCGAGGTCGCGGAGCCGGTCGGCGGCCAGCTTCCTCTGGGCGGGAGTGAAGACCGATCCCACCACGCTGCTCATGCCTTCCACCTCCGCCGCGAAACGCAGGTGCTCCTGACATGCGTGCTCGCGGCAGGCGAGGCAGGTGACACGGTCCGGACGCCGTGAGGTCATCGCGTACGGAACCCGCAGCCCGCAACCCGTGGTGACGACGCTCGGCAGGTCACTGACCAGGCCGAACGTGGATGCCATCAGATTGCGGGCAGCGGCGTCGTCGTGCAGCGCCTTTGCCTGAACGTGGATGTGCGGATCGTGCCCGCTCATGGGTCCTCCCTGCCCCGGCGACCGGCCAGGCCCAGAGCGCTCCCGTCCGGTCGCATTCCGTAGGACGAGTCTGCCAGGTGCCCCGGAAGTGCCGCCCCGGCGGGAGCGTGAGCGGGCGGCGCACGCCGGTTCGGTACGTCTGCCGGTGCGGGCAGGGGAGTGGGTCCAGCCCCACCCACCCGTGGGTCCAGCCCCGTACTCCGCCGCTCACGTGCTCCGTAGCGTCGGCATCACGACACGACGGAGGAAGTCCATGACGAACATCAGTGACATCACGGCCGGTACGGCGCACCACGGCGAGCCCGGCGTCCAGCGCGCCTTCGCGACGGTGCGCACGTGCGTCAAGCTCTACGGCGCCCTCTGCGCCCTCGCCCTTGTGACGGTGGCCGCGGTGGCGGTCAGCGGGCACACGGTGACCACGTTCATGTGGGTGCGGGCCGCCGTGCTGCTCGTGATCGCCCCGGTGGTCCACCGGCTGGCCGTGCGCGCGGGGCAGGGATCGCGACGGCACTTCGAGCGGGTGTGCACGCTCACCGCCGTCATGCCGATCGCGATCATCGCCGTCGACGCGGTCCCCGGTGTCTGCCCGCCGTGGTACGCCGTGCTGCAGGGCGTCTGCTCCGTGCCCCTGATCGGTGCCGCGTTCCTGACCCGGGGGGCCGCGCTGCGCACCGCGTTTCCCAAGCAGCGGCCGGAGGGCCGGTCCTGAGCGGGCATGCCTCGCGGGGGGATCGGTCTGCGCACGGTGCCCGATCCACGCACGGGGCACGCCTTGCGTGGGGCACGCTCTACGCGCTGTGCACGATCTGGATCAGGTTGCCGCAGGTGTCGTCCAGGACGGCGGTGGTGACCGTGCCCATCTCCAGGGGCTCCTGGGTGAAGGTCACGCCCAGGCCGCGCAGCCGCTCGAACTCCGCCCGCACGTCGTCCACGGCGAAGGAGGCGGCCGGGATGCCGTCCTGGACCAGCGCCGTCTTGTACGGCTGCACCGCGGGGTGGCCGGAGGGCTCCAGCAGCAGCTCGGTCCCGTCCGGATCCTCGGGGGAGACCACGGTCAGCCACCGGGCCTCCTCGCCCAGGGGGACGTCGTGCTTCTTCACGAAGCCCAGCATGTCGGTGTAGAAGCGCAGCGCTTTGGCCTGGTCGTCGACGAAGACGCTGGTCACGTGGATTCTCATGGGGTGCTCTCCGGAGTGTCGGTGCTGAGCCATCGGGTCACGATGTGCTCCAGGGGTGCGGTGTCCAGGTCGTGGAACTTGTAGCGGCCCTGGCGCCGCGAGCGGACCAGGCCGGCGGATTCGAGGACGGCCAGGTGCTGGCTGATCGCCTGCCGGGACAGCCCCAGGCCGTGCTTGGTCGCCAGCCGGGCGCATATCTCGAACAGCGTCTGGCCGTTCCGCTCCGCCAGTTCGTCGAGGATGCGCCGGCGGGTGGGGTCGGCCAGCGCCTTGAAAACATCCTCTGCCATGACCTCACCATAGGCAAGTGGAGACTTGCCTGACAAGACGGGGGAGCCGGCGGTGCCGGGGCGGGGAACTGTCGGCTCCGTGCCGAACGACCGACGCTCTCTGGTTGCCGTCCGGGCACGTCAGACGCCAATTGGGCGCGGCTGACCGCGCTGGAGGACGGCTACCACATCGTCACCATGCTGGGCAGCGCGGCCACGGTGCTCCGCGCGATCGCCTTCCTGATCTGGCTCTCGCGCGCCCGGGACAACGTCCGCGCCCTCTCCGGAGAGCCGCCGCGCTACGGCTGGCCGTGGGTCCACGCAGGCTGGATCGCGCCCATCGCGAACCTGTGGGTGCCCCGTGGAGTCGTGGCCGGCATCCACCGGGCGAGCGGCCCGAAGAGCGGCTGCCGCACGCCGTGAACTGGTGGCGGGGCCTGTGGCTCGTCGGGATGCCGAGCGGGACGGGCCTGATGTACACCGTCTCCACGGGCCACGTCATCGAGCGTGCCTACCACAACGTGTACCCGCTCCTGGCCGCCGACACGGCAGTCGTCGCGGCGGCGATGGCCGCCGTCTTCGTCGTCCGCGCCCTCACCGCGGCACAGCGGCGACGCGGCGACGTCTGAGTACGGTACGTCCCCGCCGCGGCCACCGGGCGCGCATGACCGGAGCGCCGGACGGGAGCTAACCTGCGGACTTGTGACCAGGGTGCATCAGCTCGCCGGCGTGGCCGGTTCGGCCGTGTCGGAGGCGACGTCCGCGGCGTACTACGCGTCGATCGCGCAGGCCGAGGAGAGCGGCGACGGCACGGTGCGGCACCGGCTGCGTCCGGAGGTCGGCGACGGCACCATCGAGGTGACGTCGCTGCGCAGCGGGTTCGACATCGTCCGCTACGACGTCGCGTTCGCCGGCGGACACCAGGTCGGGTTCCGGTTCCCGGGGGACCACTTCGAGCTGGAGCACTGCGTCGACGGGCGGATGCACATCAGCGAGGCCGGGGCCGGCGCCGGTGACCTGCGCGCCCGCTCGGTGGCGCTGAGTCCCCGCGGTGCCATCGACGGCGTCGTGGCGCACGGCGACGGCGAGCGGTACCGAGCGGTGTCGGTCACCGGAACCTGGTCCGGACTGGAGTCCTATCTCGGCGGCCTCGGCGCGGGCGCCCTGCCGCCCACCGGGCCGGAGAGCGTCGCCCGCGACCGGTACCTGGGCCGGTCCGCCGCGTTGCGCCCGGTCGCCGGCCCGCTGGAGGAGATCTTTCTGCACCGGCGCTCCTCCCCGGGGCGCCTGCTGTTCATGGAGTCCCGGCTCGTGGCGGCACTCGCCGCGCTGATCGACGGGCTCTCGGCCGGGGCATCGCCCGACGACGCGGCAGCCGCCGGCGCCCGGGGCCGCGCCGAGCCGGTCCTGGCCGACCACGAGACGGCCGCGCTGCGCCGGGTGCCCGGGCTGCTGTGGCGGGAGCGCCACGCACCGCCGACGCTCGCCGACCTCGCCCGGGCGTCGTCGATGTCGGTGCGGCGCCTCACCACCGGATTCCGCGCGCTGTACGGGACGTCGGTGATGGAGTACCACCGGCGTCACTGCCTGGACCGGGCCGCGGCGTTGCTCGTCGAGACCGACTGGCCGGTCTCCCGGATCGCCCACGAGGTCGGTTACGCCTCGGCAGGCAACTTCGGCTACGCCTTCCGGCGCGACCGGGGCACGTCGCCCGCCCGGTTCAGGCAGGCGCACTCCTGACATCAGCCGTCCGGGCCGCGAACGGGCGCGCTCCTCCCGCGGCCCGCCGAGGCGCCCCCATGCCCCACGTCCCGGGCCCCGCCCTCCATGCCCCGGGCCCCGCCCTCCACACCCCCGGGCCCCGCCCTCCACACCCCCGGGCCCCGCGCTCCACACCGCGGCACGTCCGCGGCGCCGACGATGGGCGCACCGCAGGCACCCTCGGAGGGAGACCGATGACCGTCCGCACCGCTTCCGTACCCCCACGGAATTCCGCACCCCCACGGGCCGGAACAGGCCTACTGATCATGGTCCTCGGCGGGCTCTCGGCGGTGTCGCCGTTCGCGATCGACATGTACGCGCCCGGCTTTCCGGAGATCGTCACCTCCTTCGGGACCTCGAAGACGGCCGTCCAGCTCTCCCTGACGGCGTGCCTCGTCGGGCTCGCCGTCGGGCAGGTCGTCCTCGGCCCGGTCAGCGACGCGACGGGGCGGCGGCGCCTGCTCCTGGCCGGTTCCGGCGCGTTCAGCCTGCTGTCCCTGGTCTGCGCGTTCGCCCCGAACATCGTCGTGTTCGACGCGGCCCGGCTGCTGCAAGGCGTGGCGGGCGGCGCCGGCATCGTCATCGGGAGGGCGGTCGTCAGCGACCTGTTCACCGGCGCCCCCGCGGCCCGCCGGCTCACCACGCTGAGCGTCATCGGGTCCACCGCGCCGGTGCTGGCGCCGGTGGCCGGCGGCCTCCTTCTCGGCGTCGGCTCGTGGCGGCTGGTGTTCGTGGCACTGGCCGTGACCGGACTGCTGCTGCTGACCGCGATCTGGGCGTGGGTACCCGAATCGCTGCCCGTCGAGCGGCGGAGGGCCGGTGGCCTGCCGGCCGTGCTCGCCGCGATGGCCGGGCTGCTGCGGCGCCGGGAGATGGCCGGCCACCTTCTGGTCATGGGGTGCGGTCTGGCCGCCCTGTTCGCCTACATCACCGGCTCGCCCTTCGTCTTCGAGGGCGTCTACGGACTGTCGCCCACCGAGTACGGCCTCGTCTTCGCCACCAACGCCGTCGGTACGGTGGTGGCCGGGACGGTCTTCGGACGGCTGGCCGGCCGGGTACGTCTCAACCTCCTGCTCACCGTCGGCGTGGCCGTCACCGTGGTCTCCCTGGCCACGCTGGTGACCCTGCTCGCCGTCGGCATCAGCACCTTCCTCACCACCTGGGCCTGCCTGTTCGGCCTGACGTCCGGGTTCGGGCTGCTGCTGCCCGCGTCGACCACCATCGTCCTCGCGGTCGGCGGAGACGCCCCCGGAGCCGCTTCCGGGATGCTCGGCGGCGCCCAGTTCGTCCTCGGAGCCGCGGCCGCGCCGCTGCCCGGGGTGCTGGGGGACACCACCGCCATGTCGACGGCGGTCGTCGTCCTGGGCTGCGTACTGCTGTCCGCGACAGCCCTGGTCACGCTCGCCCGGCCGTGGGAGGGCCATGGCGAGCCGGCCGCCTCACCCGAGTGAGCCGCGTACGGCCCCCGGGCCGCGCCCGCGTGCTGTCACGGCCTCCACTCCTCCCGCCACTGCCGGTGAAGTTCGTACGGCAGCGCGAGCACCTTCAACCGCAACAGGGCCCTCATCTCGCTGTGCGGCCAGTCGCACGCGTCGTGATCGGGATCGTCGATCGCCTCCTCGCAGTCCCGGGCGAGGCCGTGACGGACGAGGACGTCGTGGCGTACCCGTTGCGGGACGAGGCAGTGGCACCCGGACGCCTCGGCGCCCGGGCAGCCTGCTTCGTGGAACAGGTCGGCGGTCCTTCCGTCCTCGTCCAGACGGGCGTGCAGGAAGGTGGTCAGGAGGGTGAGCTGCGCCGCCGGCGCGGCGGAGTTGCGGGGAGCTCCCGTGGCTGGTGAGCGCTGTACGTCGGCATGGTCCGACCGGCACCGGGTCAACATGCGTTTCATGTCGCGGCGCATCTGTGCGGCCCGGAGCCTGGCGGCTGCCGCTTCGGACCGCATACGGCGGGCCCGGTCGGCCGCCTGCCGTGCGGAGCGGTGCAACCGCTCGTATTTCTCGAACGCGTTGCCGGTCGTGGGGCGACCGATGGTCTGGTGCACGGCGCCTCCCCGGCGACCTACGGACAGCAGCCTCGGTGCTCACGAATGTGCCCGAGGAGAGCGACGACAGACAGGAGGTTTTCAGCCACTCGCCGACGGCGCGCCACCGCGCCCGCCCCCGGCGTCGAGACTGCGGTCATGGACCAGAAACAGGAGATCGCGGCACTGGTCGAAGACGTCCTCGGCCCCACGCTCGTCGGCAGCTACCTCCACGGATCAGCCGTGCTCGGCGGCCTCCGGCCGGCGAGCGACCTGGACGTTCTCGCCGTCTCCCGGCGGCGCATGACCGCGCGGCAACGAAGAGCCCTGCTCGACGGGTTGCGCGGCATCTCCGGCTTCACCGGCGGGGCCCGCCCGGTCGAACTCACCGTCGTCGTCCAGGACGAGGTACACCCGTGGTGCTACCCGCCGACCGGCGACTTCCTCTACGGCGAGTGGCTGCGCGACGCGTTCGTGACCGGTGCGGTCCCCGAGCCGGAACCGATGCCGGACCTGGCCCTGCTCGTCACCATGACGCTGGCCGGCGACCACCCCCTCACGGGCCCGCCCCCGGCACAGGTTCTCGACCCCGTCCCGTGGGCGGACGTGGTACGGGCGAGCGTGCGGGGCATCCCCGGCCTGCTGGACGACGTGGACAGCGACACCCGCAACGTCGTACTGACCCTCGCGCGCATCTGGACCACCCTCGCCACCGGGGTGATCAGGACGAAGGACGCCGCCGCAGACTGGGCCCTCGACCACCTCCCGCCCCGGCACCGCCCGGTCCTGTGCCACGCCAGGGAGCTGTACCTCACCTGCCGGTACGCCGAGGAGAGCTGGAGCGGCGAGCTGAAGGCACGGGTACGCCCGCTCGTGGACCACATGCTCGCCGAGATCCGTCAACTGCCCGGCGGGTGAATGTGGTCCGGTGGACCGGTTCACCGGCGCACCGGCTCGTCCGGCGCTCCTCGCCCTCGTGCCGTCCGTCCTCGTACCGTCTCGCGGAGCCGCTCGCCGATGTGGCGGATCAGGTGCTCCAGATCCGCGCAGTACACCGAAGGGTGATCGAAACCCGACCCGTGCAGGTAACGGTCGGTGTATCTGCCGCCCCCGCAGACACCGGCGACGGGGCAGCGGCGGCAGCTTCCGCAGAGCGTGTCCAGCCCCCTGGCCTGGGCGGCCACGGTGTGCGGATGGCCCAGGGCGTCCTCGAAGTCGTGCCGGAAGACGTCCATCCCCAGGTCGGGCGCGCCCGCATAGGCGGTCTTGAGGGAATCGAGCCGCTGGAGGGCACCGTCGGTGTCGATCACCACCACGGCCAGCGGGGACAGCCCCACCGTCTCGGACCTGCTCGCCGCCCCGAGCAGCAACGCCACGATCTCACCGAACAGGCGGACCGGGACGAGCCGTTGATCCGGGGGCGTGTCCCACCACAGGTCGAAGACCCGGGCGAGCCAGGTGCCGTACGGGACGGGACGCGCTGCCCGGCCGACGGGCCCGGCGAACGGGCCGAGGCCGGGCGGCGGATCGCTCCAGTTCCCGTACGGGAGCAGGAAGTCGAGACCGGTGGGCTCCAGCGCGATCAGTGACCGGTAGGTCTCCGCGGGGTCGGTCGCCACGTCGATGGTGCACAGGATGCCCCCGTACGCGGCGGGCGCACCGGCCAGCAGGCCGGCCGCCCGTCGTACCGCGGGCCAGGAGGGCCGCCCCGCGTGGTCGACCCGCCGGTGGTTGAGCCGGGCGCTGCCGCCGTCGAGACTCAGGCCGACGGTGATGCCGGCCGCGCCGAGCCGCCGTACGGCGTCCGCGGTGAGCAGCGTGCCGTTGGTCTGCACCGAGACGGCGACGGCACAGCCGCCGGGCACGGCGTCCCGGACGGCCCGCGCGTGACCGATCAGTGCGGCGGGGCCGACGAGAAGGGGCTCCCCGCCGTGCAGATCGACCCGTATCGACCGCAGCCCGTGGGTGGTGACGTGCTGGGCGATCCGCTCCGCGGTACGGCGTACGGTCTCCTCGGCCACCCGGGCGGGGCGCTCGCGCCAGCTCTGGTCGGGCCCCTCGTACACGTAGCAGTAGGTGCAGGCGAGGTTGCACCTGCTGTGCACCTTGAGCACGAACTGCCGGAACGGCACACGCTGCCGGGAAGGAACAGGCCGGCCGGACTCCCTCATTCAGGGGGCGCGTCGTCGTAGAACGCGACGACGTCCGAGCTGTCCATCCGTTCGCGCACGCCGGGCAGCAGGGCGCTCAGCACCGGGTGTTCGGTACGGGCCGACAGCTCGCCGAGCGGCAGGGCGGCGAAGTCAGGGAGCCGCGCATCGCTTCGGTTCACGGGCAGCGGTTCGGCGGGCAGCGCTTCCGCGGTCGGCGGCTCTATGGACGGCGGCTCTACGGGCAGGCAGGTCTTGGTCATGCCAGGGCCTCTCTCGCTCGTCGGTCCCGCCAAGGCTTCCACGGTCCGGTGGTGAATTCAGCGCGTCGTTCCGGCCAACGCCCGCAGCGACTCGGGGGAGGGGAGGCGCCCCCGCCGATGGGATCATGTCGCGTGATGAACGCAGAGACGGAAGCGCGGGTACAGGTACAGGTACAGGCCGAAAGGAACGCGGCGGGAGCGGCAGACGCGGAGCCCGTCGGAGGCGGGCCCGCGGCGGCCGGCTGGCCGGACGTACCGGGCGACACCGCCCTGACGATCAAGGTCCCGGAAGCCGACCCGCTGGTCCGTGCGGGCTTCCCCGCCCACGTCACCGTGCTGTACCCGTTCCTGCACGAGAGCCGTGTCGACGCCGCGACGCAGCACGCGCTGACCGGCCTCTTCGCCGGGCACGACGCCTTCACGCTGACCTTCGACGCGTTCGGCCGCTTCCCCGGCGTGCTCCACCTCGACCCGTGGCCCCACGATCCGGTGACCGCGCTGACCAAGGACCTCACCCGGCGCTGGCCGGAAGCCGTGCCCTACCGGGGGATATTCGGCGCGGGCCTCGCCCCGCACCTGACGATCGCGAACCACGAGGGCCCGGCGACCCAGGAGGCCGCGTACGACGCGTTGCAGGCCGAACTGGCCCCCGCGCTGCCGCTGAGCTGTTCCGTGGACGCGGTCCACCTCATCGTCTGGGACGGGCGGCGCTGGCAGGACCGGGCGGCGTACCGTCTGGGCGCCCCGTACCGTGTCGCTTGACCTTGTCGCAGCGGCAACGTTTCTACTGAAGCCATGCGCATCGGAGAGCTGGCCGGCATCGTCGGCGTCACCACTCGTGCCGTACGGCACTACCACCGCACCGGGCTGCTGCCCGAGCCACCGCGGCAGCCCAACGGTTACCGTGAGTACTCGCTGCGCGACGCCATCGAACTGGCCCGGATCCGGCGGCTGGTCGAGCTCGGCCTGAGCCTGGACGAGGTCAAGGACGTCCTGGCGGACGACGCGGGCAAGGACCTCATCGAGATCCTCACCGAGCTGGACGCCGACCTGGCACGCCAGGAGGAGGCCATCCGGCAGCGCCGCGCCCGCCTGGCCCGGCTGTTCGAACAGGCCGAGCGGACCGGCCGGCTGCCGGCGGAGGCCCCCGTCTCGCCCGAGCTCGCGGCCGTCTTCGACGACATGGCCCGCGCCTCGGCGCTGGTGCCCGGACCGGAGCCGGCGATGGCGGCCAAGGAGCGGCAGCTCCTGGCCCTGCTGGAGACCGGGGCGCCGGGTGGCGACCGCGGCTGGTTCGACGGTCTGATGCACACCTTCCGGGCCGATCCGGCGGCGGTACGGCGTGCGTACGAGGTCTATGCCCTGATGGACGAGCTGGCCGAGGCCGCCGAGGACGACCCGCGGGTGGAACAGGCCGCCCGGGCCGTCGTCGACTGCATCCCGGACGAGGCACTCCAGGCGATGCGCCTGCCCGCCGACGGCGACGTGGGGGCCGGTGACAGGTTCGCCGACGCCTTCTTCTCCGACTTCACCCCCGCCCAGGCCGCCGCGGTGTACCGCGCCATCGAGCTGCTCAGGGAGCGTGCCGGGTGAACGCGCTGAGGAAGGCCGTGCGCTGGTCCTTCGCCGCGCTCGTGCCCGGGGAGCTGGTGCTCGTCCTGAGTGTGGCCGGCGGGGTGCGCATCGCCCCGGCCGTCCGGCTGGCCATGGAGCCGGCCGTGCTCACGCTCGCCGCCGCGGCGGCCGCTCTGATCTGCCTGGACCACCGCCGCCACCGCCGCGCGGGCCTCGGCAGCCGGGCCGCCTTCGTCGCCGCGATCGCCGACACCGTCCCGGCGCCGGTGCGCAAGCTGACCACCCACGAGGTGTTCCTCTTCACCAGCTTCCTGCGCTGGGCGGCCCGCCGTGGCCCGCACGGGGTACGCGACGGTGACCTGCCCGTCCCGTACGCGCCGGGACAGACGGCGACCATGTACGGCTTCCTGTTCGTCTGCGTCGTCGAGACCGTGGGGCTCGCTTTCGTCATCCCGTGGCCGGTGGTGCACGCGGTGACGCTCGTCCTCGACATCTGGGGCTGCTACTTCGTCATCGCCCTGCACGCCTCCTGCGTGGTGCGCCCGCACGTGATCGGCGCGGACGGCTCGCTGCGCCTGCGCTACGGTGCCCTGCTGGACATCCGTATACCCGCCGGCCGGGTGGCCTCCGTCCGCCGGGAGCAGAAGTTCCCGGACGGCAAGCTGGCCGTCGTGGACAAGAACGGTGTCGCCGACATGGCCGTGGCCGGCCGGACGACGGTCCTCGTCGAACTCACCGAACCGGTGCGCTTCGTACGCGCCCTGGGCAAGCCCGCCGAGGCCCGCGCCTTCCGCTTCTACGCCGAGGACCCGGCGGCCGTCGTCACCGCGCTGAAAGCCGGGGCCGTAGCGGCCGCGGGCGACCGTACGAGGGAGACCGCCGCGCTCCAGCCGGCGGCCACCGGCCACCGGCCGTCGGCTGAAGCGTAACGCCACCCGGAACGGACGTTCCGGAACGGCGCCCGGTCGCCCTACTTGGCCTCGACCCGTCCGAACGCGTCCGGGCCGGACGTCAGCGCGTCGCAGGCCGCCTCCCAGGCGGAGTCCCCCGGGTAGAGCTGAGTCCGGAGGTAGGCCGAGGTGAGCCGCTGCACCGCGGACACCCGCGCGGGGTTCTCGTCCGTGGTCTCGGCGACGTCGTAGCCGGAGACCCCGCCGAGCCCGTGCTCCGCGCCGAACAGGGTGAGCAGGGACTTGGGTCCGGGGGAGAGGACGTACGGGTCGGCGTGCCAGTCGGGGCCCTGGACCGTCAGGTGGGAGGAGTCGTCCTTGTCGCCGGCGACCACGAGCGCGGGCGTCGTCATGCCGGAGAAGTCCATGCCCGCGAGGAACGGAAGCGCCTCGGCCATGGCCTCGGTGAGGGCGTCACCACCCCTGCCGGGTGCGGCGAGCAGGACACCCGCCTTGATCCGGGGCTCCGTCAGGTCGGCCACCGTCCCGTCGTCCGGGTCGGTGAGCCGGGCGCCGAGCAGCATGCTCGCGGTGTGCCCGCCCATCGAGTGCCCGGCCACGGCGATCCGGTCCCGGTCCAGGCGCCCGGGAAGCTGCGGGACCGCCGCTTCGAGCACGTCGAGGCGGTCGAGGATGTGCCGCATGTCCTCGGCCCGCGAGCGCCAGTGCAGAGGGGCGCCGGGGGTGGCGGGGTCCAGGGTCAGTGTCCTGGAACTGAGGTGGGTGGGCTGGATCACGGCGAAGCCGTGCGCCGCCCAGTAGGTGGCGAGGGGCGCGTAGCCGTTCAGCGAGGAGAGGTGGTTGGAGGGTCCCTGGCCGTGCGAGAGGAGGACGACCGGCAGGTCGCTCCCGGTGACCGGCGCGGAGATCCGTACCTGAAGGTCCACGGCCCGTCCGGGTACGGGCAGCGTCACCGGGCTGACCGAGAGGACGGGGGCGGGCGAGCCGAAGGTGCCGGCCGGGGAGCTCGTTGCATTCATGAGGCGCATGTCCCTTCGAGGGCCGCTGCCGGTGGCCGCGTCGGGCGGTCACGGGAAGAGGCGGGCGGGCGCGTCCGGCTCCCGGGGAAGCAGAAGCGGAACGCTGTTCCGGTTACGATATGGAACAGCGTTCCGCTTTGTCAACGGGAGAGGGGCGCCTACAGGCCGAGGTCCAAGGCCAGGCATGAGAAGTGGTTCCAGGAGCCTTCGGGGTGGTGCGCGTGCTGCGCGCGGCTCTCCGGTGAGGGCTGCTCCGTGACCATGTCCTCGTACGGGATGCGCTCGGGCAGCGTGCCGAACCTGGCCTGTCGGACTGCTGTCGTGCTGTCCGTCGTGGTGCCGGTGTTCATCGCGGGCCTCCGTGTGGGGCGAGTGTGTGACGACTCTGGCAGGTGACGCGTCACCGGTCAAGGGGGTGACGGCGAAAGAGTGTGACGGTGCCGGCGGTGGCGGGTGGGCCGGGGCGGCGCCGAAAGTGTCCCCGGCAACTCTGGTGCTACGGAGGGTTGGTGGGCCGAAAGTCGGCGCTCAGTTCCAGCGGACGTGAAACTCGGTGGGCAACGAACGCAGCGCGTCCAACTTCTCCGCCAGCTCGGGCGCGGCCACCTCGACCAGTTGTCCCTTCACCAGGGGTGCCGAGCTGTAGATCTTGCGCAAGGGGTAGTCCCACCCCGAGCTTTCCCGGGCGCCCTGTGCGGCCGCGACCCGCAACCGGTGCGGTTCGTACCGGATCCTGACGCTCTCCGCCCGCGTGACCGAGCAGGCATCGAACGCGGACCACAGGTGCGGGTCTGTCATACGGGCCAGCCGCTCGGGGGCGAGGTCCGTACTGTCGAGCAGCCGGCGGGGCCAGGCGCCGGACCACCGGGACCGGGCCCACGTTGTCCCACGAGGTGTGCAACCGCGCTTCCGCGCACACCAGGCCGACGAGCAGCGCGGCGGTCTCACGGTCGGTCGACACCGCACGGTCCTCGATGCCGAGCCGCCCCAGTAGGCGAGCGGGGCCGGCATCGAGACGTCCGGCCGCGCGCCCACTGCGCACGTACGAATCGAGGTGGTCGAGACCGAGCAGCCCGGAACGGTTGGTGAGGGAGGAGGGCGGCCGGCCGCCCAGTGCGGCGGCGACGGCCCCGGCGTCGATTCCGTGGCGTTCGAGCACCGGCCGGATCGGGGAGGTCCGCAGCAGTTCCAGGCCGATGGCGTGGTGGTTGAGCCCGGCCATGCCTTCGAAGGTGTGGCTCAGCGGTAGACGGCCGATGTCGTGCAGCAGCGCAGCGACCCGTAACAGCTCGTCCTCCGGGTGAAAGTGTGCGGTCAGGGCGAAGACGCCGAGGGAGTGTTCCAGCCTGGAGTACGACTGCGGCGTACTGATCGCCGACGCCCCGGCGTGCGCGACGAAGTGCAGACGCCGGAGCGGTTCGCTGCGCAGCAGGTCCACTTCCACGGGTTTCAGGCGGACGGAGATGCGCCACAACGGGTCGGTGAACTCGGGGGAGGCACCGGCGACATGCGTCGGTACGGGCCGGGCGGCGGTGTGCCCGGGACCTGGTGGCGAGCTGTGCGAGCTGGGATCTGTTCGGCTGCCCAGCAGGGCACTGTAGGGCGTAGGGCAGCGGCCGGTACGGTCAGCGAGCGGCCGCGGCGGGTGCGCTCTTCTTGCGCGCGCGGTAGGCGGCGGCCTTGATCTTGTTGCCGCAGGACTCCATGCCGCACCACTGCCGCCGCGCGCCCCGGGAGCGGTCGATGTAGACACGCGTGCACTCGGGATTCCCGCACTCCTTGAGCAGCGGCACGTCCGGCCCGCTCAGCAACTCCACCGCCAGACGTGCCACGGCGGACAGCGCTTCCTCCGGGGTGGCGTCGGTCCGGCGGCCGGCGCTCGTGAGCTGCGGGGCCGCGGACGGCTTCCGGGCGGCCTTGTTGAGTACGTCCAAGGCCCGGGCGCCGAACGGCTCACCGAGGCGACGCGCGGTGATCAGCTCGTAGACCGCCTCCCGTACGGACTTCGCGCGCTCCACGTCGGACGGCCGGGCGGGCGTCACGGAATCCACCAGCCCGGACTCCACGAACCACGCGTCCAGCCGCTCCGGTGCCGCGAACACCTCGAAGCGGACGGTGCGGCGGGCGCGGAGTGTCGCGGCGAAGTCGAGGGCGGGATGCCCGCAGACGAAGACGTGGTCGGCATTCACGATCACCATCTTGACGGGTGACCAGGGGCGCGGCAAGGCGCGCCCCTGGTCACCGGGCGGAGGCATCAGGCGGGGGCTGCCTTCCGTGCCGTACGTGTCGCCCGTGTTCTACGGGTCGGACGTGCCTTCCGTGTCGTCCGGGAGTACCTGGTGGCCGGAGCGCAGATGCAGTCGGCGGCCGGTCCAGCGGCCGCGCAGCCACCGGTCGTGACTGGCCACGACGATCGCGCCCGGCCCGGCGCCGAGGGCGTCTTCGAGTTCGTCGCACAGGCGCGGGGAGAGGTGGTTCGTCGGCTCGTCGAGCAACAGGAGGTGCGGCGGGTGCGCCACCAGGAGGGCCAGCGCCAGCCTGCGGCGCTGGCCGACCGACAACCGGCCCACCGGCTGGTCGAGATCAGCGACGCTCAGCAGCCCCAACGAGACGAGCGGAACCGCCGCTGCCCGCTCGGCACCCAGCGCCTCGGTGTACGTGTCGCGCGCCGAGCGGTCCGGGCGCTCGAACACGGTGTCCTGCGCCAGCAGGCCCACGGTCAGGCCGGGCCGTCGGCGTGTCCCGCCCTCGCCCGCGGCGTCGAGCCGCCCGGCCAGCAGGGACAGCAGCGTCGACTTCCCGGCCCCGTTGTCCCCGGTGACCAGGAGTCGGTCCCCGTCGGAAAGGTCCAGGCGCGCGACGCTCAGCCGGCCGGGCACACCCGCGTCACGCAGCGCGACGAGCGGGCCGTCCAGCGGATCGCAGTCCACCGGATCACAGTCCGCCGGATCGCTGCTCGTCGGGCCACTGCCCGCCGGTTGGCTGCTCACCGTTCCGCTGTCCGCCAAAGCGCTTCCCGCCGGCGCGCCGGTCAACGCGCCGACGTGCAGGCGCAGCGGCTTCGGCGGCCTGCCGACCTGCGTCCGTTCCAGTTCGTCGAACCGGCGGGCGGCGTTGCGTACCCGCCGGGAGACCTGTTGCTGGACCCGGCCGGCCCGGTGGCCGTACCCCATCTTCTCGTTGTCCCGCGGCCCGCGGTCCGGGGCGACACGGCGCGCGGTCACCCCGGCCGAGCGGCGCAGCGCGGCCAGTTCCTCCTGCTCCGCCGCGTACCGCTGTTCCCAGCGCTCGCGCTCCGCCCGTTTCTCGGCACGGTAGGCGCTGTAGTTGCCACCGAAGCGAACCGGACCGTTCACCGCCGGGTCGAGATCGATCAGGTCGGTGCAGACCGCGTCGAGGAACGCCCGGTCGTGGCTGGCCGCCACGACGACTCCGGGCAGGGCGCGGATCTGCTCCTCCACGAAGACGGCCGCTTCGTCGTCGAGGTGGTTGGTCGGCTCGTCCAGCAGGAGGGCCGCGGGCCGGCGGACGAGGAGCGCGGCCAGCGCGAGCCGGCCGCGCTGCCCGCCGGACAGCGACCCGAGTGTCCGGTCGTGCCCGAACCCGCCGAGGCCGAGCCCGTCGAGGACGATCGCGGCCCGCCGGTCGGCGTCCCAGGCCTCGCTCTCCTGGGCGTGTTCCAGCTGCTTCCCGTACGCGTCCAGCAGCGCGGCGTGTCCGGGGTGGTCGTCCGGTGTGCCGGCGAGCAGCCGGGTGAGCCGGTCGAGTTCGGCCAGGTCGGCGCGGGCTTCCCGCAGGGCGTCGTCCAGCACCCGCGCGATCGTCGTGGCACCGTCGAACGGCATCTCCTGGTGCAGGAAACCCAGGTCGCACGGGCGGGTGACCTGACCGGCGTCGGGCTCGTCCACTCCCGCGAGCAGACGCAGCAGTGTCGATTTGCCGACACCGTTCTCTCCGATGAGACCGACGCGCCGGCCGGGGGAGACGGTGAGGGAGACGCCGTCGAGCACCCGTCGGGTGCCCAGCGTACGGACGAGGTCATGGGCGAGCAGGGCGGGTCGGGACATGGTGGTCCTCCTGATGTGAGGGCGGTACGCGGCCCGCCGGGTGGGCACCTCGGACGCGGGCCAGGCCGTGATCCGCCGCCTCACACCTCGGGGGCCGCCGTCTCCCTCAGCTCTCCGCCGGCCAGCCGCAGCCACCGGTCGATCCCGATCCGGGCGAGGAACCGTTCGTCGTGACTGACCACGACGAACGCGCCCTGGTAGGACGCCAGCGCGCTCTCCAGCTGCCCGGCGCTGACCAGGTCGAGGTTGTTCGTCGGCTCGTCCAGGAGCAGCAGTTGCGGGGCCGGTTCGGCGCACAGCACACACGCCAGGGTCGCGCGCAGCCGCTCGCCACCGGACAGCACGTCGACGGGGAGATGCGCCCGGGAGCCCCGGAAGAGGAAACGCGCGAGCAGATTCATCCGTTCCGCCGCCGTACGGTGCGGCGCGAAGGCGGCGAAGTTCTCGGCCACGGTCCGGGAGAGATCGAGCACGTCGAGGCGCTGCGAGAGGTACGCGATGCGGCTGTCGGCCCGCTTGACCTGTCCCGCGTCGGGTGCGAGACCGCCTTCCAGCAGGCGCAGCAACGTGGTCTTGCCGGCGCCGTTGGGGCCGGTCAGCGCGATGCGTTCGGGGCCCCGGATCGTCAGGTCGACCCCGCCGCCGGCGAACAGCGGCCGCTCGCCGTGGCTGACACGCAGGCCCTCGCCGAGGAAGAGATTGCGCCCCGCGGGCACGTGGGTGTCGGGCAGGTCCAGCGTGATGCGCTGCTCGTCGCGCACGGCACGGCCCGCCTCGTCCAGCCGGGCCTTGGCCTCGCCGACCCGGGAGGCGTGCATCTGACCCGCCCGGCCCGCCGACTCCTGGGCCCCGCGCTTCATGTTCCCGGCGAAGATGCGGGGCAGCCCCGCGTTCTTGAGGTTGCGCGAGGCGTTGCTCGCACGGCGCTCGGCGCGCTCGCGGGCCTGCTGCAACTCCCGCTTCTCGCGCTTGAGTTCCTGCTCGGCGTTGCGGACGTTCTTCTCGGCGACCTCCTGCTCGGCCTGTACGGCCTCCTCGTACGCGGTGAAGTTGCCGCCGAACAGCCGCAGGGCGCCCGGCTCCAGCTCGGCGATACGGTCCATGCGGTCGAGCAGGGCCCGGTCGTGGCTCACCAGGAGCAGGCAGCCGTTCCAGTCCTCCAGGACGTCGTAGAGCTTGTGCCGCGCGTCCAGGTCGAGGTTGTTCGTCGGCTCGTCGAGCAGCAGCACGTCGGGCCGCTTGAGCAGTTGCGCGGCCAGGCCGAGCGAGACGATCTGACCGCCGCTGAGGGTGCTCAGGCCGCGGTCCAGGGTCAGTTCGGTGAGGCCGAGCCGGTCGAGCTGGGCGCGGGTGCGTTCCTCGATGTCCCAGTCGTCGCCGATGGTCGCGAAGTGCTTCTCGTCCACGTCACCGGACTCCACGGCGTCCAGGGCGTGGATCACCTCGGCGACGCCCAGCACTTCGGCCACGGTGAGGCCGGCGGCGAGCGGGAGGCTCTGCGGGAGGTGGCCGAGGGTGCCGGAGACGGTGATCGACCCGGCGGCGGGACGCAGCTCACCGGCGATCAGTTTGAGCAGGGTGCTCTTGCCGGAGCCGTTGGGCGCCACCAGACCCGTACGGCCGGCGCCCACGGTGAAGGACAGATCCCGGAAGACAGGGGTGTCGTCGGGCCAGGAAAAGGACAGGTTCGAGCAGACGACGGAAGCGTCGGACATGGGGTACCTCGGAAAACACGACGGGCCCGGCAGACACCGGTGCCCGGAGAGCGGGCAGGAGGGCACGACAAGGCAGCCACCACGGCGGTGCGTCCGCGCACCGGCCGGCGGCCGTCAGGTCCGGGTATCACCCGGAGATGTCGTCGTCACCCGCCACAGCTGCGTCTCCTCGATCCGAGATCAGGTCATCGCCAGGTTAACACCCGTACGTGGCAGGCGTGCACGACTGGCCCGGCGGGGCGCCCGAGCCGGCCGTACGCCGTCGAGGCGGAGCCGGCCCTGCCGTGCACGGTCGCCGCCCCCAAAAAACTGGACTTGTGGGTCCATTTTCGCCGTCCTACGCTGCGCCGCAGCTGATGGTCGGCGGTGCGCTCCTCCTCCCCGTCCGTAAGCGAATCGCCTTCCTCACTCGCACGACGCGCAAGAAAGGACATCCCCATGCACGCGATACGCATGGACCGGCACGGCGGACCCGAGGTCATGGACTGGACCGCGTTACCGGACCCGACCCCCGGGGACGGTGAGGTGCTCGTACGGCTCGCCGTCGCCGGAGTGAACTACATGGACATCGGAGCCCGGACGGCCGGCGGCCCCGGCTGGGCCGCTCCCGCGATCCTCGGAGTCGAGGGCGCGGGCCGGGTGACCGCCCTCGGGGACGGCGTCGAGGGCTTCGCGCCAGGTGACCGCGTCGCCTGGTTCTACCACCCCGGCAGCTATGCCGAACTGCTCGCCATCCCGCAGGAATCGCTGGTCAAGGTGCCCGACGAGGTGTCCGACGAGACCGCGGCCGCGGTCATGATGCAGGGCCTGACGGCCAACCACTTCACCACCGAGACCTACCGCGTCGGGCCGGGAGACACCGCTGTCGTGCACGCCGCGGCCGGCGGTGTCGGACTGCTGCTGACACAAATGATCAAAGCGCGCGGCGGCCGGGTGATCGGGCTGGTGTCCCGGGAGGAGAAGGCGGCCGCGGCGCGGGAGGCGGGCGCGGACCATGTCCTGGTCTCCCGCGGAGAAGGGTTCGAAGGCCAGGTCAGGGAGCTGACCGAAGGCGAAGGCGCGCATGTGGTGTACGACGGGGGCGGCACCGCGACGTTCCGTTCCTCGCAACGGGCGCTGCGCCCGCACGGAGTTCACGCCTACTACGGGCCGTTCATGGGCGTCCCGTCCATCGCCCCGACCGACCTCCCCGACAGCATCCTTCTGACGTACCCCGTCGTGCACCACCACGTGCCCACGCGTGCGGCCCTGGTCCAGCGCACCGGAGAGGTCTTCGGCCTGGTACGGGACGGGCGGCTGACACCGCGCGTCGGAGGGCGTTACGCCTTGTCGGACGCCGCGCGGGCCCACGCCGACCTCGAATCCCGCCGGACCACGGGCAAGCTCCTGCTCGTACCCTGACCGTCTGGCCCACCGTCCGCCGTCCGGGAGGATCATTCATGCCGCTGACCCGCAAGGGCGCCGCCACCCGGCAGCGCATCGTCGAGGGCGCGGCTTCCGAGATGCGCCGGCTGGGCGTCTTCTCCCTGACGCTGGACGACGTCCTGCGGCGCACCGGGACCAGCAAGAGCCAGCTGTTCCACTACTTCCCCGGCGGGAAGGACGAGCTGTTGCTGGCTGTGGCCCGCTACGAGGCGTCCGGCGTGCTCGGCGACCAGCAGCCGGAACTGTCCGCGCTCAATTCCTGGAGCGCCTGGCGGAGTTGGCGTGACAAGGTCGTCGAGCGCTACCGCGACCAGGGTCCCAACTGTCCGCTCAACGCGGTCATGGGGCAGCTCGGCCCGACGTCGGAAGGGGCCCGGGCCGTGGTGCGGGAACTTTACGCCCAGTGGCAGGGCGAACTGGCCGCGGGCATCCGCAGTATGCAGAGCCAGGGCGAGATCGAGCCCGCCCTGGACGCCGAGCGCGGCGCACGGGCCCTGCTGGCCGGCGTCCAGGGGGGTGTGCTGATCCACCTCACGACCGGGAGCCTGGAGCATCTGGAAGCGGCCCTGGATCAGGGGATCGAGTTCCTGCGCCGGCCACGGGCGCAGGCGTAGGGCCGCACGCGGGCCGCGTCGCGACCAGCGGTCCTCCTGGCGACGTCCCTCAGGCCGTGCTGGGGTGACGGTGGCCGTCGGGGAGCGAGGTGGTGCGGTCCTGCTCGTCCTGGACGAGCAGCGAGAGCAGGGACGCCACGGTCAGGCCGGCTTCGGCCGGGTGGCGCAGCACCTTGCTGGGGTCGATCCGGTAGGTGTTGCTGCGGCCCTCGCGGGTGTGCGAGAGATAACCGTCGCGCTCCAGGTCAGAGATGATCTTCTGGACGGCGCGCTCGGTCAACCGGCAGTGTGCCGCGATGTCACGGATACGGGCGTTGTGATCGTCGGCGATAGCGGCCAGTACCCGGGCGTGATTGGTCACAAATGTCCAGCCGCTGTGCGGTTCGGGTACTCCGTTGTTCGACTCGGTCAGTCCATCCATGCTCCAACTCTACCGACCGAACATTCACGCGTCTCGATACACGCAATGATTTTCGTGTATTAGTTGACGGGTGTCTGTCGATGGGCGAGCCTGAGATGGACGGCGGCCGAGCCGACGACGGGAGAGGAAGACCATGCCGGAAGCTGCGCACTGGGCGTGCCTCCCCGAAGATCCTGCTGAAGGCAACGGGGACGGCGGCCCGTCGGCCGTGCACACGCCGAGCCTGTCGCGGATCGAGGCTTCGCGAAGTGGCGACCGCACACTGGTGTCGGTGCACGGAGAGCTGGATCTGGCCTCGTGCCAGAAGCTCGAAGGCGGTCTGTACGACGCCTTGAGCCATGCGTCCGGAGGCATCGACCTCCACCTCGGCGCGGTGCCGTTCTGCGACTGCTCCGGCCTCAACATGCTGCTGCGGCTGCGCCTGCGGGCCGTCGCGCAGGGCAAGACCGTCGTCATCGTCTCCGCCGCCCGTGCGGTCGAGCGGCTGCTGGAGCTGGCGGAAGCCCGCGAACTGTTCATCCCCCCGGAGCCGCACCTCGCCCCGGGCCCGAACCGTGCCCCGGACGGTGGACACCTGATGTTCTCCACGATCGACGACTCGGCCTGGCCCGAGGACGCTTCCCGGGATCTGCCCAGGGAGAACGCACAACTGCGCCGCGCCATGGAGACCCGCCCGGCCATCGACCTGGCCCGGGGCATCCTGATGGCCACCTTCACCCTGAGTCCGGAAGCTGCCTGGTCCGTTCTGGTCAGCGCTTCCCAGAACACCAACATCAAACTGCACCGTCTCGCTCAGGACCTGGTCAACAGCGTTCAGGGGTCCGCACTGCCGGAAGCGGTGCAGGGCCATCTGGGGGCCGCGGTCGCCAAGGCGAAGGCGGCTCCGACGGTCCCGGCGCAACAGGGCGCGGCCACCGTGCGCGACACCGTGCCCGAACCGTGGTGCGCGGCGCCCGGCGAGTGAGCACGGAGCGACTCCGCGGTGATCGGAAATCGCTGCCGCAACACCCCCGGCAAACCGGGCCGCCCCCCGGCAAACCGGGCCGCCCCCCCGGCCCGGCTCCGCGACCCCGGCGGGCGACCCGGCCCCCTCACCCAGTTGATGGATTCCGGCGCGCACGTTGACGAGATACCTCGGGAGCGCAGCGCCTCGGGGAGTCGCGTACCGCACACTGACGGCATGGACCACATCAGTCAGCCGAAGGCGGTGTCCTCGCAGCGGTTCCCGCCGCGGCCGGAGAGTGCGGGGCAGGCCCGGCGCTTCGTGCGGACTGCCTTGGCCGACCGCGCGCCGGACGCGGTGGAGACCGCCGAGCTGCTGGTCAGCGAGCTGATGACCAATGTGGTGCGGCACGCGCGCACGGAGGCCGAGGTGTCGGCCCGGGTGCTCGACCACCTGGTACGCGTCGGAGTCAGCGACGGCCGCCCGTGCCGCAGGCCGGTACCCGCGGGGGAGTCCGCCCCGTACGCCGGAGCGGGACAGGGACTGGCGGTCGTCGGGCACCTGGCCTCCCGGTACGGCGTCGATGTCGAAGACGCGCGCAAGACGGTGTGGTTCGAGCTGTGGCTCGACGGACGGCCGCCGCCGCCCTCCGACTGGCGGAGCGCCGCGCCGCCCTGCGGCCCGACCCGTACCGTGACGCTCGTCGACCTGCCCGGCACGCTGTACCTGGCGTCCCAGCACCACCGGCACGCACTGCTGCGGGAGCTGACGCTGGCCGCGTTCGCGGGTGCGGACACCGGAGTGGACCCGGAAGACCTCGCCGCCGCGCACGACGCGAACCACGCGATCAGCGCGGGCATGGCGGCAGCGCTGGACGGACAGCCGTCGGTGACCCACGTCCACTCCCTGAGCGTCACCCTGCCGGCGGGCGTCGCACGGGCGGTACGGATCCTGGGCCGGGTCCTCGACGCGGCCGAGGAGGCGGCCCGGGACGAGCGCCTGCTCACCTGGCCGTCGCTCCCCCAGAACCGCGCCTTCCGCCGCTGGCTGCTCGACCAGGTCACCGGCCAGCTCACCGGCGGGCCGCCCACCGCGTGGACCATGGTGCCCCGCGAGCCGAGCGCCAGCCCCTCGGAACTGGTGTCCTGGGACGCCAGCCAGGTATGGGCGAGCAGGGTGCCCACCATCGCGGCCGACGACACGAACCGGATCATCGTGGTGAACGGGCCGGCCGCCGACATGCTCGGCTGGCAGGAGGACGAGCTGGTCGGCCAACGGCTCACCGTACTGATCCCGGAGCACCTCAGGGACCGGCACGTGACGGCCTTCACCCGCCTGCTGCTCACCGGTCAGCCCCGCATCCTGGGCCGCTCGGTACCGCTCCCGGCGCTGCACCGGGACGGCAGGCTGGTCCCCGTCCGGCTGTTCATCCAGACCCAGGTGACGGCTGACGGCCGTACCGTCTACGTCGCCCAGCTCGCCCCCAGGACCGCCCCGCCCGTCCCCGCGCCACTGGCCGCCGGAGAGAGCGAGGCCGTCTCCCCGCAGCTGCCCGGCGGGCCGGAGCTGCCGGACGATCCGGAGCGCGTCACGGGCGCGGACGGTGACGAGCCCGACGGGCCGGCCCGGGAACGCCGGCTGCTGGCCGACATCGGGGAGTCGCTGAGCAGCACCCCGAACCTGGACGAAGGGCTCCAGCGGGTCTGCAAGATCCTGACGCAGCGGCTGGCCGACTGGTGCGTGGTGGACCTGCTCGACGAAGGCGAACTGCTGGAGCGGTTCTGCGTCGCGCACCACAGCTCCACGGAGCTGCCCGCCGAGGCGTACGCGGGCCGCCTCCCACCGGTGACCGGCGCGGCACGGGGGCCGCTGGCCCGGGTGCTGCGCGGCGCCGGACCGCTGCTGCTCACCGAGGGCCCGGAGCCCAGCCAGGTCAAGAGCCCGCTCGACGCCCACGACCGCGAACTGTTCGAACGGGTGGGGGCCAACAGCGCGGTCATCGCCCCGCTCCGGACCCGCGGGGCCGTCTTCGGCGCCCTCACGCTGATCCGCACCGACGGCGAACGGCCGTTCACCGAGGAGTCGCTGCCCCTGATCGGCGACCTCGTCCGCAGCCTCTCCCTGGGCGTGGAGCACGCCCGCCTCTACCAGGAGACCCGGCACATCGCCGAGCGCCTCCAGCGCTCCCTGCTGCCCGTACTGCCCGAGATCGCCCACCTGGACATGGCCGCCCGCTACGCGCCCTCCTCCACGACCGCGCAGATCGGCGGCGACTGGTACGACAGCTTCGTCGTCCCCGGCGACCGGACCGCCGTGGTCATCGGTGACGTCACCGGACACGACCTGGAGGCCGCCGTCGCCATGAGCCAGCTGCGCAGCATGCTGCGCGGGATCGCCATCGACCGCCAGGAACCGCCCGAGGAAGTGCTGCGCCGCCTGGACGTCGCGAACCACAGCCTGTCCGAGGAGGCCACCGCCACCTGCATCTACGGCCTGGTCACCGGCCCCGCGAGCGGGCCCTGGAAGCTCAACCACTCCTCCGCCGGGCACCTGCCGCCGCTGCTGACGACCAGAGAGGGGGACACGCGCTACCTCGACGCGGGCTCGGGCCTGCTGCTGGGCATGGAACCCGACATGCCCCGCCCGGGCGCCATCGACCCGATCCCGGCGCACGCGACCGTCCTGCTCTACACCGACGGCCTCATCGAACGCCGCGACGAGTCCCTCGACCACGCCATGGACCGGCTCCGCCGGCACGCCGCCGCCCTGGCGGACGAACCCCTCGACGTCTTCTGCGACGAACTGCTCATCGCGCTGAGCGCCGACAGCGCCGACGACATCGCCCTGCTGGCCTTCCGTCCCGTACCGCGCGACTGAAGGACGGCGCCCGCCTCACGGCGAGAAGTAGGTCCCGGGCGGCACCCCGACCACGCGCCGGAACGCCGCCACGAACGCGCTCGGCGACGCGTACCCGACCCGGCACGCCGCTGCCGCCACCGTCGCACCGCCCGCCAGCAGCGGCATCGCGCTCTGCAGACGCGCCCGGGTACGCCACTGGCCGAACGGCATCCCCGTCTCCGCGGCGAACGCGCGGGCCAGGGTCCGCGCGCTGGCCCCGACCTCCGCACCCCACTCGGCCAGGGTCCGGTCGTCCGTCGGACACGCGCGCAGGGCGTGCGCGACGCGGCGGGCCCGGTCGTCGCGGGGGAGGGGCGCCAGTACGGTCGCCACCGACACCGGCCGCAGCTGATCGAGCAGGACCGCTTCCGCACGTTCCCTGGCGTGCGCCGTCAGACTGTCGGCCGCCAGGTACCCGATCAACTCGCGCAGCAGGGGCGACACGCCGACGACGGTCGGTGCCGTCCAGCGCACCGGACAGCGGTCGGGCTCGTAGTACAGGCTGTGGCCCTCGACCGGACCGGAAGCCCCTGTCGCGTGCTCGACGCCGGCCGGTATCCACAGCGCCATGGTCGGCGGCAGGACCCAGGTGCTGCCCCGGGCACGTATGGCGACGACCCCCTTCTCCGCCCAGGCCAGTTGGTGCGACGTATGCCAGTGGCGCCCGTACCACTGGCCGTCGGCGACCACGAACGTGCCGACCACCACCGCCGCGTCCGGAAGCCTGTCGCCCGGTACGAGATGTCCGTACCGCGACAGGATGTGTCCCCCTACCTCGTGGTGGACGTCGTCCGCGCTTCTTAACATCGCCACATGGCCTCCATGAATCGCTTGCACCAGTGGATCTGCAGTTCCGAGAGGTGGGCGCGAGGGGTGGAGCGGAACCTGCTGCCCTGGGCCCTCGACGGAGTCGAACTCGGCACCGGAACCCTGGAGATCGGTCCCGGTTACGGTGCCACCACACGCGTCCTCGCGCGCCGCGCACCAGGCCACCTCAGTGTCCTCGAAGTCGACGCGGAGTACGCCAAGAAACTCCAGGACGACTACGGGGGGCGGGTCGAAGTCGTACACGGCGACGGGACGTCGATGCCGTTCCCCGACGGCGGTTTCGACACCGTCGTGTGCTTCACCATGCTGCACCATGTGCCGTCCCCCGACCAGCAGGACCGGCTCTTCGCCGAGGCCCGGCGGGTGCTGCGCCCCGGCGGCGTCTTCGCCGGCTGCGACGGCTGCGCGAGTACGGCCTTCCGCCTGCTGCACCTGGGCGACACCTATGTGCCCGTCCCGCCGGAGACCCTGCCGCGGCGGTTGCGTGCCGCCGGGTTCGGGTCGGCCGAAGTCACCCTCGGGAAAGGGAGGTTCCGCTTCCGAGCCGTACGGGAGTGAGCCGCGCCCGGCACGCGTACGCGGGTGGGGGAAGGGGCGGGGAGAGCGCGGTCATACGGTCCCCGATCACGGAACGGGGGTGGGGACCGTATGGCCACGCGCTGCCGAAGGCCAGGCCAGCAGCAGGTCAGGCAGGCAATCCGTCCGCGGTGGGAACGACGAGCCCGAACAGGTCGGTGACCGTGGTCAGGGCGGCGGTCCGGAGGGCGGCGGCCGGCAGGACGGTGCCGTCCGGCGCGGCGAGGGCGCGGGTGGCGGTGGTGTCGGCGACGACGGTGGGCCGGTATCCCAGGTTGAAGGCGCCCTGCGCGGTGGAGGCGACGCACATGTGCGTCATGAAGCCGGCCAGCACGAGATCCTTGCCGCTGCCCGGCCCGAAGCCCAGCTCGCTCAGGGTCTGCTCCAGCTCGGTCGCGTGGAAGGCGTTCGGGAACCGCTTGACCACGACCGGCTCCCCCGCGACGGGGGCGACCCGGTCGCTGATGGCACCGATGTCGGCGCGGATGTCGTACGGAGTCCCCTCGCCGCCGTCGTTGACGATGTGGACGACTGGGGCGCTCGCGGCACGGGCGCGCTCCAGCAGGCGGGCGGCCGCCCCGAGGGCCTGGTCGGCGCCGTCGAGGGCCATGACGCCGGTGCGGTAGGTGTTCTGGAAGTCGATCATGAGCAGGGCGGACTCGCTCAGCCGCGGCGGTCGGCCGTCCAGTCCGATCACGTCGCGCAGAGGCGTGGCGGGGGAGTGGGCGTTCATCGGGAACCTTTCGTCATGAAGCAGCAGAAAAGGAAAGGGAACGGCAGGGCGGGAACTTCCGCCTCGCTGTGCCGGGGGAGAAGAACGGATGGGTGTGCCGGTGGTGCGGCGGGTCAGCCGGTCCGGGTACGGAAGCGGCGGCGGTAGGCCGCCGGGGTGGTGGCGAGTTGCCTCCTGAACGCCCGGTGCAAGGTCTCCGCCGAGCCGAGTCCGGCGGCGGCCGCGACCTGGTCGAGCGGGCAGTCGGTGGTCTCCAGCAGGCGCCGGGCCAGTTCGGTACGGGCCGCTTCGACGTAAGCGGCGGGGCTGCTGCCCGTCTCCTGTTTGAAGACGCGGGCGAAGTGCCGTTCGCTCAGGCACATCCGGGCGGCCAGGGCCGGTGCGGACAGATCCGCGTCGAGATGGTCGGAGATCCACAGCCGTAGCTCGTCGATGTCCCGGCGCTCGGCGGCGGGACGGCTGAGCGGTACGGAGAACTGGCTCTGACCGCCCTGCCGTTTGAGGTACATCACCAGGTGGCGGGCGACCGCCAGGGCCGTCCGCTCGCCCAGGTCCTCGGCCACCAGGGCCAGCGCGAGATCCAGACAGGCACTGATCCCGGCCCCGGTCCACAGCCGGCCGCAGCCGGAACGGACGAAGATCGGGTCCGGGTCGACCACGACGTCCGGGTGGTCGGCGGCGAGCTGGGCGGCGGTCGACCAGTGGGTGGTCGCCGTCTTCCCGTCCAGCAGCCCGGCCGCGGCCAGCAGATGCGCGCCCACACACACCGACGCGACCCGCCGGGCGTACGGGGCGGTCTCCCGCACCCACGCCACGACAGCAGGATCGGTACGGGCCACCGGGCCGTCGTCGGTCATGTCGACCGCGCCCGGTACGACCAGGGTGTCCACCTGCTCGCCGACGTCCGCGAAGGCCACGTCGGCGAACAGCCGCACACCCGCCGACGTACGGACCGTGCCGGCGGCCGGCCCGGCGAGGCGCACCTGGTAGCCGGCGCGGCCTGCGGTCTCCCGGTTGGCCAGCGCGAAGACCTCGGCCGGGCCGGTGACGTCGAGAAGATCGACATCGGGGAAGACCGCGATGACGACACGGTGCGCAGTGGGCATGAAGCGATCCTCATCGCTGCCGTCGGCGACCGCAATGACGATTACCTGTCACATTCGGACACGGCCGTGCGGGCGGTCGCGCCATACGAGCGTGTACCGCCAGAACAGCCGACGGCGCGGGCGGGCGCCGGGCAGGACGCGGCGGGCCTCGCGGGCGATGGTGGCGAAGCCGGTGTCCGCGGGGCGGGTCAGGGCGGTCATCGCGACCGGCCGGGGTGCGGGCGAGGTACGGCCGCGGTGCTTGAGCCAGCCGGTGGCGGCGTTGAGCGGGGAGGACACGGCGGCGAGCAGGTGGTCCACGGGTGTCTGCTGACGGGCGAGCCCGACGATGACCAGGGTACCGCCGGGAGCCAGGTGGGCACGGAAGACGGCGAGCGCGTCGGCGAGCGGCAGGTGGTGGAGGACGGCGACGCAGGTGATGACGTCGTAGGAGCCGCCCGGGATGCCGGTGAGCGCGTCAGCGACCGTGAAGGTCACGGTGGCCGCGTTCGGGTTCGGGTTCGCGGGCGGAGTCAGCTCCCGCGCGCGGGCGACGATCACCGGGTCGGGGTCGATGCCGTGCACCCTGGCGGCCCGGGTGGCCAGCAGCCTGGCCAGGTCACCGCTGCCGGAGCCGACGTCCAGAGCGCTGTCGAAGCGCCGGGGAAGCTGCCGCAGGATCCACGGGTGGAAATGGGCGTTGTGGTCCCAGGGACGCGCGGCGTTGAACCGGTCGAGCGCCCGGAGGAGGCGGGGCAGCAGTGGCGTCATGCCGCCAGTCCATCAGACCGGGCCCGATGGCCACACCGGACGCCGCCAGGCCCCGGTCGTAGCCTGCTCAGGCCCCGCTCAGGCCCTGCTCAAGCCCGCCCGGGCACGGTCGGCGGCCCGTCACGCGCGGCTCCTCACACTCGGCCTGGTATGGGTGCCGCCCCGGCAGTGGAAGCTCTGCGCGCCGGCGTCGGTGATGCCGAAGGAGTAGCTGTGGTGGCTGTGCGGCGGGTAGACGTGGTCGTAGAAGTGCGCGTGCAAGGCCTTCACGGGGCGGTCGCCGTCGCGCCAGTACCGCACCCGGCCGTCGGCGGTGGTCATGCCGACATGGTGAAAGACGCGGTGGCGTCCCGGACCGGTGGGCCGCCGCCTCAGGCTCGCGCGCGCAAGGAGGGCGCGGTCGCGGCCCGGGAGACGCCGGTCCGCCACAGCGGGGAGTACGACAGCAGAAGCAGTGCGGCACCGAGCGGGATCAGGTCCTTGAAGGTGAAGGTGAGCAGGGAGGCGGCGAGGACGAGGACCGGCGCCCACGGCGCGAGGGTACGCAGGGCGGCCAGCCGGCCGGTGAGCAGCAGCTGGCCCACGAAGAAGAGCAGCGGGCCGACGGTGTAGAACGCGAGCTCGACGCCCGGTACGGACTGGAAGTCGCCCGTCAGCCCGGCCATCTCCGTATGGCTGTCCGCCATCAGTCCCGTCGTGATGTCGACGCTGAACTGCACCGCGAGCGCGACGACTCCCGCGCCGCCGATCCAGAACCCCGCCGACGACCACAGGTCGCTCCCCGCCGCCTTCCGCATGCCGGCGAATCCCTGAGCGAAGAAGACGAGGCCGACCAGAAAGCACAGGTGCCCCGCCGTCCAGGCGAGCCCCGGCCCCCTGACGCCGTCGAGCCCGTCGAGCAGACGGATCACACCGTAGGCGCCGAACAGAAGGGGGCCGGAGAGGAGCGAGCGCTGTGCTGTTGTCATCATGCGTCAAGGGTCGTGAAGGCCGGCCTCCCGTTCATCCGGGACATCCCTGGTAGTACCCCGAGGGCGGGCTGAGGGGTGGTCAGGGAGCCGGAGACATTTTTCCCGGGGCGGGGCGGGGACCACGGCATCCGGGTGGTCCCGCCCGTACCGGGTCAGCTCCAGGTCATCTTGATCTCCCGCTCGAAGTCGCGGTAACCGGCGCGCCGGAAGGCGTTCGCCATCGGGACGTTGCCGAGGTCGGTGGACGCGCGGACACGGGGTACGTGCTGCTCGGCGAGGACGCGGGTGCCCTCGGCGAGGACGGCGTCGACGTAGCCGTTGCCGCGGTGTGCGGGCAGGACCGCGAGGTAGGCGATGATCGGGTTGTAGGCGTTGCGGGCCGGGACGACGAAGCCCACCGGCTCGCCGCCGGGCAGGGTCGCGACGCGCCACCAGTCCCGGGGGCTCGGGTAGCGCGCCAACTCGTCCTCGTAGTGCCGGACGGCCGCTTCGCGCACGGACATCCGGGTCAGGTCGTCACGTCCGTGGGCGTCCAGCGTCCCGTCCAGGGCCGAGGCCATCAGGGCGACAAGTTCCTCGGCGTCGTGGACCGGCCGGAAAGCGAGGCGCTTCCCGGGCTCGGGGAGCGGCGATTCCGGACGCCATTCCAGGCGCAGCCGTTCGACGAAGAGCCGGGCACCGGTCCGTTCCAGTACGGCCATACGGTCTTCGACGGCTTGCCTGGTCGCCGGATCCGCGCGCCAGTGCGGCGGGACGAAACGGCTGTATTCGACGGGACTGCCGTCGGCGGGACGTGGCCCGCCCGGGAGGGTGGCGGCCATCGCGGTGCGCAGCAGCCGCACTCCGATGTCCACGTGGTCGCATTGCGCGTCACCGTCTTCGATGTCGACGATGTCCAGGACCTGCGGTGGGTCGCCGGCCGACCGGCACCACCAGGCCACCCTGGCCAGCAGGCGGTCACCGCGCAGGGCGACCCACATCCATTCCGGGCGCCGACGGCCGGCGGCGAGGTCGTCCGCCAGTTCGTCGTCGAGGACGTACGGCAGCCGGCGGAAGAGGGCGAGTTCGTCGCGCCCGGTGATCGGGCGCAGGGTCAGGTCGTTCGTGTCGTTCGTCTGCACGGTCGAGGCACGCTCCGGTGAAGGCGCTCGTCCGCTCCGGGGTCAGACGCGGTCCGTACTCCGGGAGGACAGCAGCGCGGTGATCATGGGGATCATGGGCTTTACCCCTCCTTTCGGTGTCGTGTCCCCGCACCCTTCATGGCGAGGTACAGCGGTACTGTCTATCCGGCCGACGCCCTGCCCGCAAGCACTTTTGATCGCCCTGGTGGCAGGCAGAGGCGGCTTGTCCCGGTCGCCGCGGTACGCCCCGAAGTCCCCTCGGCGCCCGAGGACAAGGAGCATGCATGCGCTTCACCGACCGCCGGCACGCGGGCCGGGCTCTCGCCCAGTGGCTGCGCGCGCCGACCGACACCGCGACCGGCCCGACCGGCTCGTCAGAAACGTTCGGCCCGTCCGCCTCGTCAGACATGTCCGGCACGACCGGCCCGTCCACCTCATCCGTCTCGTCCGAAGCACCAGACCCCGCGACATGGCCGTACGGCGCAACCGACCCGCTCGTCCTGGCCCTGCCGCGCGGCGGTGTGCCCGTGGCCGCCGCGGTCGCCGAGGAGTTCCGGGCGGACCTCGACGTGCTGGTGGCCCGCAAGATCGGCGTACCCGGTTCGCCCGAGACCGGCATCGGCGCCATCGCCGCCGAGGAACAGCCCGTCTTCGACCACCGGGCCCTGCGGTTCCTGGGCCTGGCCGAGGACGCGCTCGCCCCCTCCGTCGCACGCGAACGCGCCGAACTGCACCGGCGGGAGGACCTCTACCGCGAGGGCCGCCCCGAACCCCGCGTCACCGGGCGGACCGTACTCCTCGTGGACGACGGCCTGGCGACCGGCCTGACCGCCCTCGCGGCCCTGCGGCACCTGCGCCGTCGACAGCCCGCGCACTTGGCGCTCGCCGCACCGGTCGGTTCCCGCGACGCCGTCATGGAACTGTCCGGGGAGGCCGACCGTGTGCTCGTCCTGCACCAGCCGGACCACTTCCGTGCGGTCGGCGAGTGGTACGACGATTTTGGACAGGTCGGTGACGACGAGGTGATCGCCGTCCTCCGCGCCGCGTCCTCCGCGACGTGAAAGGTGCGGACCGTACCGCGAACCGAAAGGCAGCCACATGACCGCACCGCACTCTGCCGGCGGCATGCGCCGCGACACCCGCGACTGGTGGCGGCAGGCCGTCGTCTACCAGGTCTACCCGCGCAGTTTCGCCGACTCCGACGGCGACGGCGTCGGCGACCTGCCCGGCGTCACCTCCCGGCTCGGCCACCTCGCCGACCTGGGGGTGGACGCCGTCTGGCTCAGCCCCTTCTACCCTTCCCCACTCGCCGACGGCGGCTACGACGTCGCCGACTACCGTGACGTCGACCCGCGCCTGGGCACCCTCGCCGACTTCGACACGATGGTCGGCGAGGCACATCGGCTGGGCCTGAAGGTCATGGTCGACATCGTGCCCAATCACTCCTCGGATCAGCACCGCTGGTTCCAGGAGGCGCTCCGGTCCGCTCCCGGGTCCGCCGCGCGGGAACGGTACGTCTTCCGCGAGGGCACGGGCGAGCACGGCGCGCTGCCGCCCACCGACTGGGTCTCCTGCTTCGGCGGACCCGCCTGGACCCGGCTGCCCGACGGCTGGTGGTACCTCCACCTCTTCGCCCCGCAGCAGCCCGACTTCAACTGGGACCACCCCGAGGTGCGCGCCGAGTTCCGTACGACGCTGCGCTTCTGGGCCGACCGCGGGGTGGACGGCTTCCGCGTCGACGTGGCCCACGGCCTGGCCAAGGACCTGACCGCGCCGCTCCGCGACATCGGCAGCGTCGAGGCGTACGAACCGGACGACCTGCCCGAGGACGGCAGCCACCCCTTCTGGGACCGGGACGAGGTGCACGAGATCTTCCGTGACTGGCGCAAGGTCTTCAACGCGTACGACCCGCCGCGCATCGCGGTCGCCGAGGCCTGGGTGCGCAACTCCCGCCGCACCGCCTACGCCACCCCGCAAGAACTCGGCCAGGCCTTCAACTTCGACTTCCTCACGGCGTCCCTGCACGCCGGCGAGGTGCGCGCCTCCATCGACACCGCGCTCACCGACGCCCGCGCGGCCGGAGCCACCGCGACCTGGGTGCTCTCCAACCACGACGTGATCCGGCACGCCTCCCGGCACGGCCTGCCCGACGGCTGCGACGAGGAGGCGTGGCTGCTGTCCGACGGCCTGGCGCCCGCCCTCGACCGCGCGTACGGGCTGCGCCGGGCGCTCGCCGCCACCCTGCTGATGCTGGCGCTGCCCGGCTCGGCCTACGTCTACCAGGGTGAGGAACTCGGTCTGCCCGAGGTCGCCGACCTCGACCGCGCCGTCCTCCAGGACCCGGTGTGGACCCGTAGTCACGGCCGGTCGAAGGGCCGGGACGGCTGCCGGGTGCCGCTGCCCTGGCGGCGCGGCGGCAGCTCGTACGGCTTCGGCAGCGGCGGTTCCTGGTTGCCGCAGCCGTCGTACTGGGGCGAACTGTCCGTCGAGGCACAGGAAGGCCACCCCGCATCAACCCTGGAGCTGTACCGCGCCGCACTGTGCCTGCGCCGCGAACTGCTCGTCGACGAGGCCCTGGAGTGGGTCAGCGGGCCGGACGCGGTCGCCGGAGGGCTGCTGCATTTCCGCCGCTCGGGCGGCTGGCACTGTCTGACGAACCTGTCGGACAGCCCGCAGCCGCTGCCCGACGGCACGCTGCTGCTGTCCTCCGCGCCTGTCCCGGGCGACGCGCTGCCGCCGTGGACCACGGCCTGGCTCCGCGCGGCGTCGGACTGAGCGGGAGGAGGACGTCCCAGGCCCGGACGAGGGATGCGGGGGGCGGCCGTGTCCGCCGGCCCGCCACCGCCGTTTCCTCCACGACCGGCGCACGTCGCGGCCGCGCGGCCCCGCGCCACTTCCGGGAGGAGACCGCTCATGAGGAGTCGCAGAGGACCGGGAAGGAAGGCCGGCGCCGCGGCGGTCGTGGCCCTGCTGTGCGCGGGAGCCGCGGCCCCGGCCGCACCGGCCGACGTGCGGCCGGGGCCCGGGGCCGGACAGGACCACGTCACCGTACGGACCGACACCGGCCGGGTACGGGGCGTCCGCACCACCCGGCACCGGCTCTTCCAGGGCATCCCGTATGCCGGGCCGCCCAAGGGCGCGTACCGCTGGGCCGCTCCCCGCCCGGTGGCGCCGTGGCGCGGGGTCCGGGACGCGACCCGGCCGGGGCCGCTGTGTCCGCAGGTCCCCTCCCCGTACGCGCAGGTGTCCAGCGAGGAGGAGGACTGCCTGGTCCTCAACGTCACCGCACCCGCCCGTGTACGGGGGCGCGCTCCCGTACTGGTGTGGATCCACGGGGACGGCTCGGTCGGCGGCGGCAGTTTCTTCGACGCGCGTCGGCTCGCGGACCGCGACCTCGTGGTCGTCACGGTCAATTACCGGCTCGGGATCTTCGGCGGCTTCGCCCACCCGGGCCTCAGGGGATCGGGGACCTTCGCCCTCCAGGACCAGCAGGCCGCGCTGCGCTGGGTACGGCGCAACGCGGGCGCATTCGGCGGGGACGCGGGCAACGTGACGGTGGCGGGCTCCTCGTACGGAGCCTCGGCCATCACCGCGCACCTCACCTCTCCGGGCGCCCGGGGGCTGTTCCACCGGGCCGTCCTGGCCAGCGGCGAGGGCATGATGGACATGCCGGCCGGGACCATGGGACCCGGAGTGCCCGGCTATCCGTGGTTCGTCTGGCGCCGAGGCCGGGAGATGGAGGACATCAGCGCCGAGATGACCTCCTCGCTCGGCTGCGCCGCGGACGATCCCGCACGGACCCTGCGGTGCCTACGGGCCCTGCCGGTCAAGAAGATCCTCGAAGTGCCGTTCATCATGAACGCCTTCCAGGCCTTCGCCTACGGCAACGAGACCCTGCCGGAACTGCCGCCGCGGGCCCTGCGCGCGGGCCGCTTCCCGCATGTACCGGTGCTTTCCGGAGCGACCCGCGACGAACACCGGACGTTCGTGGGCATGCAGTACGACGCCGTGGGCAAGCCCTTCACGCGGGCGGATTACGGTCGGAGCCTCGCGACCGCGTTCGGCGGGGACGCGGAGCGGGTGCGCGCGCGGTACCCGCTCTCGCAGTTCCCTTCCCCGGCCATCGCCTGGTCGGCGGTCGTCACCGACCGGATGTGGGCCCGCGGCACGCACGCGCAGCACACCGCGCTCGCACGCCGAGTCCCGCTGTACGCCTACGAATTCGCCGACCGCGACGCCCCCATGTACCTGCCCCTGCCGGGCCGGTTCGACTTCGGCGCCTATCACGCGGGCGACACGCCCTACCTGTTCGAGGAGGCGGCGGCACAGCAGCGCTTCACGGCGGCGCAGCGGTGGCTCTCGGCCACCATGACGGGCCAGTGGGCCGCCTTCGCCCGTACCGGCACGCCCAACGGGTCCCGCCTGCCGGTCTGGCGCCCCTACCGGAATGCCGACGCGCGTCCGTACACCCAGTCCCTGGCGCCGGACCGGATCGCACCGGTCGATTACGCCGAGGAGCACGCGCTGGAGTTCTGGCACCGGCTGCCGTGACGTGACGTCACCGGGCCCCCGGGTACGCGGGGGAGCGGCGCGTCGGGCGGAGAGGCGCACGTTCCGCCCGAGGCGCCGCCGATGTGCGAACTGCCGGGTCAGGCGCCGACGTAGGCCGCCAGGTGCTCCCCGGTGAGGGTGGAACGGGCGGCGACGAGCTCGGCCGGGGTGCCCTCGAAGACGATCCGGCCGCCGTCGTGACCGGCACCGGGGCCCAGGTCGACGATCCAGTCGGCGTGCGCCATGACCGCCTGGTGGTGCTCGACGACGATCACCGACTTGCCGGAGTCGACCAGCCGGTCGAGCAGGCCGAGCAGTTGCTCGACATCGGCGAGGTGCAGCCCGGCGGTCGGCTCGTCCAGGACGTACACGCCGCCCTTCTCACCCATGTGCGTGGCGAGCTTGAGCCGCTGCCGCTCGCCACCGGACAAGGTGGTCAGCGGCTGGCCGAGGCTGAGGTAGCCGAGCCCGACGTCCGCGAGCCGGGCCAGGATACGCTGGGCCGCCGGGGTCCGCGCCTCACCCGCGCCGAAGAACTCCGCGGCCTCGGTCACCGGCATCGCCAGCACCTCGCTGATGTCGCGGCCGCCGAGCCGGTACTCCAGCACCGACGGCTGGTAGCGCTTGCCCTCGCACTCCTCGCACGTGGAGGCGGTGCCCGCCATCATCGCCAGGTCGGTGTAGACGACCCCGGCGCCGTTGCAGTGCGGGCAGGCGCCCTCGGAGTTGGCGCTGAACAGCGCCGGCTTCACGCCGTTGGCCTTCGCGAACGCCTTGCGGACCGGGTCGAGCAGCCCGGTGTACGTCGCCGGGTTGCTCCGCCGCGAACCGCGGATCGGCGCCTGGTCGACCGACACCACCCCCGCGCCGGGCGGCAGCGAGCCGTGCACGAGCGAACTCTTGCCGGAGCCCGCCACGCCGGTCACCACGCACAGCACCCCGAGCGGCAGGTCCACATCGACGTTTCGCAGGTTGTGCCGCGTGGCGCCGCGGATCTCCAGCGCGCCGGTGGGCTCGCGCACCGTCTCCTTGAGGGCGGCCCGGTCGTCGAAGTGGCGGCCGGTGACGGTGTCCGCGGCGCGCAGTCCCTCGACGGTGCCCTCGAAGCAGACCGTGCCGCCCGCCGTACCGGCGCCGGGTCCCAGGTCGACGACGTGGTCGGCGATCGCGATCGTCTCCGGCTTGTGTTCCACGACGAGCACCGTGTTGCCCTTGTTCCGCAGCCGCAGCAGCAGGTTGTTCATCCGCTGGATGTCGTGCGGGTGCAGGCCGGTGGTGGGCTCGTCGAAGACGTACGTGGTGTCGGTGAGCGACGAGCCGAGGTGGCGGATCATCTTGACGCGCTGGGCCTCGCCGCCCGACAGGGTGCCCGACGGCCGGTCCAGCGAGAGGTAGCCGAGACCGATCTCCACGAACGAGTCGAGGGTGTGCCGGAGCGTGGTGAGCAGCGGTGCCACCGAGGGCTCGGCGAGGCCGCTCACCCAGGCGGCCAGGTCGCTGATCTGCATCGCGCAGGCGTCGGCGATGCTGGTCCCGGCGATCAGCGACGACCGGGCGGCCTCGCTCAGCCGGGTGCCGTCGCACTCGGGACAGGTCCGGAAGGTGACCGCCCGGTCCACGAACTCCCTGATGTGCGGCTGCATCGCCTCCCGGTCCTTGGACAGGAACGACTTCTGGATCTTGGGGAGCAGCCCCTCGTAGGTCAGGTTCACGCCCTCGACCTTGACCTTCGTCGGCTCCCGGTGGAGGAAGTCCCGCATCTCCTTCTCCGTGAAGTCACGGATCGGCTTGTGCGGGTCCAGCAGGCCCGACTCGGCGTAGACCCGCACGGTCCAGAAACTGTCCGACTTCCAGCCGGGGATGGTGAACGCGCCCTCGGCGAGCGACTTCGTGTCGTCGTACAGCTGGGTGAGGTCGATGTCGGAGACCGTGCCCCGGCCCTCGCAGCGCGGGCACATGCCGCCGGTCCGGCTGAAGGTGGCCTTCACCGCCTTCTTGCTGCCGCGCTCGACGGTGATCGCGCCACTGGCCCGGACCGAGGGGACGTTGAAGGCGAACGCGCCGGGCGAGCCGATGTGCGGCAGTCCGAGCCGGCTGAAGAGGATGCGCAGCATCGCGTTGGCGTCGGTGACGGTGCCGACGGTGGAGCGCGGGTCGGCGCCCAGCCGCTGCTGGTCGACGATGATCGCGGTGGTCAGCCCCTCCAGCACGTCCACCTCGGGCCGGGACTGCGTCGGCATGAAGCCCTGGACGAAGGCGCTGTACGTCTCGTTGATCATCCGCTGCGACTCGGCGGCGATGGTGTGGAAGACCAGTGAGCTCTTGCCCGAGCCGGAGACCCCCGTGAACACCGTCAGCCGGCGCTTCGGGATCTCGATGCTGACGTCCTTGAGGTTGTTCTCGCGCGCGCCGTGCACGCGGATCAGGTCGTGGCTGTCGGCGACGTGCGGCGCAGGCGGCTGCGGGTCCGGTCGTACGGCCTTGCTCATCGGGTCTCCCTCGTTCACGGAGTCCGCCTGCGCGGTCTCTCCGGTGCGGACGGTGCCGTCCACGGCCATGACGCTAGCCGTGGACGGGGCCCGGCGCTTCTCGATTCGTGATCGATGCGGCCGACCGTGCCGGGCCCGGCGGGCGGCGGGCGCGGCCTTCTTCGGACCAGTGATCCACTGATGGGCATTTTGTGCAAAGATTCCCTGCCCGGCCCGGGTGGGCCGGGGTGACAAGGGGAAAATTCGTGACATCAACGATCCTCAGAACCGCCGTCGGCACGGTGCTCACCGTGGCCGCGGTGGCCGTGTGCCTGCCCGCCTCGTCCGCCGCCGCCGCGCCGCGGAGCGTTGCCGCGGACCAGGCGACGACGCAGACCTTCAGCCGCACCGCCGACGCCGTACTGACACAGCGGACGGCGGCGCTGCTCGACAACCGCTCGGGCCGAATAGCCGAGCTGCCCCGCAAGCAGGTGCGCCTGTCGGCGCGCCTGGCGCGGACCGAGGACGCCGGGGTGTCCTCGCTGCGGGCCCGCAAGAAGCGGCTCGCCGACCTGGGGGAGGCGTACACCGCCGCCGACACCCGCGTCACCGTGGACAGCACCCGGCTCACCGGCCGGCACGCCACGGTGGAGGTCACCGAGAGCACCACGCTCACGTACAAGAAGATCCGCGGTGACGAGCCGGCCACCACCGGCTTCAAGGCCCGCCACGAGATGGACTTCACCGCGGCCCCGGGCGGCACCTGGGAGCTGACCGGGATCAGGTCCCGGGACGAGGGCCCCGGCGCGATCAACGCCCCCACGCTGCGGACCGCGGCGGTCGCGGACGACGGCGACACCATGCCCAACGCGCCCCGCGCCAGTATCTCGCGGCCCGCGCGCCCGGCGCCCCGCAAGCAGCTGACCGGCGGTCTCGACTACGCCGCGATGGCCGCGTACTCGGAGAAGTACTGGCGGAACTACAACCCCGAATACCGCAAGTTCAACGCGGCCGGCGGCGACTGCACGAACTTCCTCAGCCAGGCCCTGAAGGCGGGCGGCTGGAAGACGGAGGGCGGCTCGGCCTCGGACTACCGCAAGTGGTGGTACGACGCGAGCCACCAGTCCGACAGCTGGGTGGGGGCCAACGAGTGGTCCTGGTACGCGCTGAACTCCCAGCGCGTGACCAGCCTGTCGAACGTCTACCAGATGGACGTCGGCGACGTCATGCAGATGGACTTCGACGGGGACGGGTCCAAGGACCACTCCATGATGACGACGTACCGCAGCAGTTACGGCGTGCCGTACCTGACGTACCACTCGACCAACACCTACCGGAAGTCGGTGGCGAGCATCATCGCGTCCTACCCGGACTCGGTCTACTACGCCTACCGCACCTGACGGCAGGGCCGGGCGGCCCGTCGTGCCGCCCGGCTGCCGCCCGCACGGCGGACCGTGGGCCCGGCGGACCGGCCGGGCCCACGGCCCGCCGCGATACGGTCACGGTGTGACGCAATACGGGGCGCCCGGGGCTGATGGGCGGCATGACTCCTCTGTGATACTTGGGCCAGAACACGTGTTTTGGTGCCAGGGGGTAGGGAAATGTCGAAGAAGAGCGTGCTCGGCGCGCCGGCGCTGGTCACCGTGGCGGCGCTCGCCCTCGGCCTGACGGCCTGCGGCTCCGACGACCAGGGTGGGGACACGAAGGCGGCGCCGTCGCAGGACGCCGCCCAGCCGAGGCCGGCGCCACCGGAGGGCAAGGACAAGGAGACACCGAAGCCGAAGCCCGAGGAGAAGTGGGACGGCAAGGTCAAGGTGCTCGGCGACGGCTCGACGTCGTACACCGGGCCCCAGCCCCACCAGCCCAAGCCCACGAAGCTCAAGCCCGGCGAGAAGCCGCCGCAGTTCGTGGTGTTCTCCTGGGACGGCGCGCTGGAGGGCGACGACCATCTCTTCTCGCATTTCCGGGAGGTGGCTAAGGAGAACAACGCCAAGATGACGTTCTTCCTCACCGGCACGTATCTCCTGCCGAAAGCGAAGGCGACGATGTACAAGCCGCCGCAGCACAAGCCGGGCGCCTCGGCGATTTCGTACGCGACCAACGAGCACATCAAGGACACCCTGCGCCAGGTCCGGGGAGCCTGGCTGGACGGCAACGAGATCGGCACCCACTTCAACGGCCATTTCTGCGGAGCCAAGGGTGGCGGCGACTGGAGCGTCGCGGAGTGGAAGAGCGAAATCGACCAGGCGTACTCCTTCGTCCAGAACTGGAAGACGAACACGGGCTACACGAGCCTGCCCCCGCTGCCCTTCGACTACAAGAAGGAGCTGGTGGGCGGGCGCGCGCCGTGCCTGGAGGGCCAGGAGAACCTGCTCACCGCGGCCAAGGACTACAACTGGCGCTACGACGCCAGCTCGCCCGGCGACTTCCAGATATGGCCGTCGAAGAAGAACGGCATATGGAACTTCCCGTTGCAACTGCTGCCCTATCCGCAGAGCGAGAAGCAGGTCCTGTCCATGGACTTCAACTTCCTCTACAACCAGTCCGGTGACAACACCAAGGGCGACCCGGCGAAGTACGCGCAGTGGCGGAAGCTGACCCGGGACGGGTATCTCAACGGATTCAACCGCGTCTACCACGGGAGCCGGGCGCCGCTGTTCATCGGCAACCACTTCGAGGACTGGAACGGCGGCATCTACATGAAAGCCATCGAAGACCTCGTGAAGTCGGTCTGCAAACGGGACGGGGTGCGCTGCGTCACCTTCAAGCAGGTGGCCGACTGGCTGGACGCCCAGGACCCGGCGGTCCTGGAGCGGATGCGCGGACTCGACCCGGCGCAGATCACGGACTGGGCGTCGGTGGTGAAGTAGCCCGGTCACGGCTCCGGTCCCGTCCACCGGCCCCCTCCGGTACGCCAGGAGTCACGAAAGCCCCCGGCCCGCGCACCCCGAAGGGATCCGCGGGCCGGGGGCTTTCCCGGTGCGCGCCCCTACCGGACGGCGGTCATGTAGCGCGTCCAGATGTCGATCGGGTACGGGCTGCCGGCCTCGCCCTTCGCCCGGCCGCCGATGCCGTCCAGCGGCAGCAGCTCCTGGCTCTTGGGGTCGATGCGCGCGAGCGAGACGGCGGTCGACACGGTGCCGCGGTAGCCGACGAACCACGCCGACTTGTTGTCCTGTTCGGTGCCGGTCTTGCCGGCCGCCCCCGGGCCCGCCGCCTTCGCCGCGGTGGCCGAACCCCGGCTGACGGCCTCGCGCAGCGCGTCGTCCACGGCGCCCGCCACGTTCTGCGGCAGCACCTGCGCGGCGGCCGGCTTCTCGACCGGCACGTCGCTGCCGTTGCGCATGAGCTTGCCGACCGAGTACGGCTCGCTGTGCTTGCCCTGCCCCGCGAACGTGGCGTACGCGTCGGCCATGCGGATCGCGCTGGGCGTGGCGGTGCCCAGGGCGAAGGACGGCAGCTTCTCGCCGAGGCTGCTCTCCAGCAGCCCGGTCTGCACGCCCACCTTGCCGACCCGCTCCAGGCCCACGTCCATGCCCAGCTGCATGATGCTGCTGTTGACGGACTGCGCGACCGCGCTCTTGAGGGGAATCCTGCCCCAGGACTTCCCGCCGTCGTTCTCCGCCTTGGCGATCTTTCCCGCGCGGTCCCAGTACGGGCCCTCCGGCGTCCGCAGCGTGATCTTGTTGTCGCCGTCGTAGACCGTGGCCGGTGTGACCGGGGTACGGGGCTTGCCGCGCTCGCGCTCGACGCCGTCGCGCAGCGCCGCCGCGTAGACGAACGGCGTGAAGGCGCTGCCCGCCGGCACCACCGAGGAGTTGGCGTCGTTGAAACCCTGCTCAAGGTAGCCGGGACCGCCGTACAGGGCCACGATCCGCCCGTCCGTGGTCACCGAGGCCGCACCGATGCGGGCGTGGCGGTCGGCGGCGCGGCGGCCCGGGTCGAGCTTGGTCCGTACGGACTCGACGGCCTTGGTCAGCGCGGTCGTGCGGGGCGCTTCGAAGGTGGTGTGGATCTGGTAGCCGCCCAGGGCGAACTCCTTCTCGGAGATGTCGGTGTGCGCGCCGACATAGGCCCGGGCGGTCTCCACGAGATAGCCGTTCTGGCCGGTCAGGCCGGCGGGCTTGGGCGGGGCCTGCGGCTCGGGGAAGCGGGTGTAACGGCCTCGCTCCTCCGGGGAGAGCTTGCCGATGGACACCATTCGGTCCAGCACCCAGTTCCAGCGCTCCACGGCGCGCTTGCGGGGCTCGGCGCCGAGCGCCGGGTCGTAGAGCGCGGCGCCCTTGAGGAGGCAGGCGAGGAACGCGCCCTCGCTGGCGTTCAGCTGGGCGGCGTCCTTGCCGTAGTAGGCGTGCGCGGCGCGCTGGATGCCGTAGGTGCCGCGCCCGAACCAGCTCGTGTTCAGATACCGCTCAAGGATCTCGTCCTTGGTCATCTTGTTGTCGAGCTTGATCGCGATGAACATCTCGCTGAGCTTGCGGGTGAAGGTCTGGTCCTGGTTGAGGTACGCGTTCTTCACGTACTGCTGGGTGATGGTGGAGCCGCCCTGGGTGTCGCCGCCGGTCACCATCCGGGTGGCGGCCCGGAGGATGCCGCTGGGCGAGATGCCGCTGTCGGAGTAGAACGTCTCGTTCTCGGCGGCGAGCGCGGCCCAGCGGACGTGTTCGGGGACGGCGTCGAGCGGGGTGTCCTGCCGGTTGATGTCGCCGGTACGGGCCATCTCGGTGCCGTCGGCCCAGTAGTAGACGTTGTCCTGCTGGGTGGCGAAGGCGTTGAGGTCGGCGGGTATCTCGGTGCGCGCGTACATGATCGCCACAAGGATGGACAGGACGCCGAAGCAGGAGCCCGCCAGTCCCAGCGTCTGGCGCCAGGACGGCACCCAGCGCCGGAAGCCGGTGCGTCCCGGGCGTGGGTAGGCCGGGCGGCGGAGCCGGAGTCTGCGGCGGTTGGCGGCCCACCACCGGTTGAGGACGGACCATCGGCCGCCCGCGGCGGCGGTGGCCCGGGCGTGTGCCCCTTTTCGACGTTCGATCACCGCTCGACCCTATGGGATTACTCCCCGTACGAATGTTCTGCTCTGCCACGAAAACGTTACGTTTCCCTGGCGCAGGGGCGACGGGACGATGGGATCGACGGTGGAGCCGCCGGCCGGCCGTGGTGCGGGCCGGCCGGCCGACGGCGGGGCGGACCGCCGGAGACCGGGGTGCGGCGCCCCCGGCCTCGTCGTGCGCACGGGGGACGGCCGGGGCGGCCGTGTGGTCTCCGGCGGCCCTGGGGAGGTCATCGAATTCGGCGGCCGCCGGGCTCGCCGAACCGAATGTGGGCCGGTTGTTCGAACAATGGCCGGAATTCGTGGGCGTGGTGCGAAACTTCCATGATGCCGGGTGTGCGGTTACGCCGCGGTTACAGGCCGGATTCCGTGGAATAAGGGCACACCGAGAATGTCCAACCGCCCGAAGAAGGCGGTTGGACGTGCTGCCGGAAGGTCAGAACTCGGAAGGCAGACTCGGTGCCTTGGGCACCGCCGGGCAGTCCTCGGTGCAGGTGAAACCGAGCTGCGGAGTCTCGGGCGTCACCGCCGCGGGCTCCTTCGGCAGGCTGCTGTTCTCGGGCAGTTTCGACGCGCAGGCCTTGGCCGCGGCCCGGTACGCCTTGGAGACCGGGTTGATGTCGCTGCCCGGCTTCAGCTGGAGCTGCCCGTTCTCCTTGACGGTGATCCCCGGGAAGTCCTTGATCCCGTTGTCCTTCATGCACTGCGTGAAGGCCTCGGCCTGCCGCTCCCGTGCCGCCGAGTCCCCGGCGGCGGCCTTGCCCGTACCGCTCGAAGCGGACGCCGAAGACGCCGAGGACGCTTTCTGCGCCGCGTTGGCGACGGACTGCGTCGAGGCGGCCGGGGCCGCGGACGACGAGGTCTGGACCGCCAGGACGGTCCCGCCGGCCGCCAGCGCCGCGATGAGCAGCGGCACGGCGAGCAGCCTGCGCTTCCTGCGGGGTGGTGTTTCTTCTTCGGACGGTGCCGACATGTCAACTCCTCTGGGACGCTGGATGTCTGGAAGCCAGTTCACCAACCGGGCGGTTACCGCGGCGGAACATCGGGTGTTAGGCGTCTGTAACCCCCGACCAGCCCTTACGCCGCTGTAACCGCCCACCGCGCAAGATCACGGACAACGGTGCCGAACCGACGGTGGGGGCCATGCGGATTCTGGTGGTGGAGGATCATCGCGATCTCGCGGAGACGCTGGCCGCGGGCCTGCGCCGGGAGGGAATGGCGGTCGACGTCGTCCTGGACGGCACGGCCGCGCTGGAGCGCACCGCGGTCAACCGGTACGAGGTCGTGGTCCTGGACCGCGACCTGCCCGGCCTGCACGGCGACGAGGTGTGCCAGACGCTGATCACCGAGGGCTATCCGGCGCGGGTGCTGATGCTGACCGCCGCCGCCACGATCGAGGACCGGGTCGAGGGCCTGACCAGCGGCGCCGACGACTATCTGCCCAAGCCGTTCGCCTTCGCCGAACTGGTCGCCCGTATCCGGGCCCTGAGCCGCCGCAGCCAGCCCGCGCTGCCCCCGGTCCTGTGCCACGCCGACCTTAAGCTGGACCCGGGCAAGCGCACCGCGCAGCGCGCGGGCACCCAGCTCGACCTCAGCCCCAAGGAGTTCGCGGTGCTCGAACTGCTGCTGGCGGCCGGCGGGCGGGTGGTCTCCGCCGAGGAACTGCTGGAACGGGCCTGGGACGAGGCCGCCGACCCGTTCACCAACACGGTCAAGGTGACGGTGAGCCGGCTGCGGCGCAAGCTGGGCGACCCGCCGCTCATCGAGACCGTCGCCCAGGCCGGCTACCGGATCTGAGGGGAGGCCGGTGATGCGCCGCACACTCCGCCCGGGCCGCCGCCCGTCCGGGGGCCGCCCGTCCGGCGGTTCCGCGCCCGAGGCCGCTGCGTCCGGCCGTCCAGCGCCACCCGGCCGTCCCGCCTTCAGCCGCGCCTCCGGCCGTCCCGCCCCCGGCCGTCCCGCCTCCGGCCCCCTGGCCAAGGTGCGCTGGACCATCCGGCTCCGGCTCACCCTCCTCTACGGGGCGCTCTTCCTGGTCACCGGCGTGCTGCTGCTCACCGTCGTCTACCTGCTGGTGGCCGGGCGGCCGCCGTGGGCCGGCGTCGAACCGCCCGCTCCGCCGGCCGCCTCCGTGACACCCAGCGGCCTCGGCCTCGGCGCCGACGTACCGGCCCCGACGGTGGACCTGGAACAGCAGCTGAACCAGCAGCGCAGCGACTACCTGCAAAAACTCCTCACCTCCTCCGGGATCGCGCTGGCGCTGCTGACCCTCCTGTCGGTGTGGCTGGGCTGGCTGATGGCGGGCCGGGCGCTGCGGCCGCTGCGGACCATGGCGGACACCGCGAAGGAGATCTCGGCCAACGACCTGCACCGGCGGCTCGGCGCGCCCGGCCCGTCCGACGAGATCAAGGACCTGGCCGACACGTTCGACGCGCTGCTCGACCATCTGGAGGGCGCCTTCGAGGCGCAGCGCAGGTTCGTCGCCAACGCCTCCCACGAGCTGCGCACCCCGCTCACCTTCGAACGCAGCCTGCTGGAGATCACCCTCGCCGACCCGGACGCGAGCACCGCCGAACTGCGGGAGACGTGCGTCCGCGTGCTGGGCAGCAACGCCCGGCAGGAGAAGCTGATCGAGGCGCTGCTGACGCTGGCCCGCAGCCAGCGCGGCCTGGACCGGCGGGTGCCGGTGGACCTGGCGGCGCTGGCCGCCGACCACCTGGACCGGCCGCGGGACGCCGACGGCCCGTCCGGTGTGCGGATCGGCAGCGAACTGGCGCCCGCCGCCGTGCTGGGCGACCCGCCGCTGGTCGAGCGGCTGATCATCAACCTGGTCGACAACGCGGTCCGGCACAACGTGCCCGACGGCCAGGTCCGGGTGCGGACGGGCCTGCGCGAGGGCCGGCCGGCGCTGAGCGTCCGCAACACCGGGCCCGAAGTCCTCCCGTCCCAGGTCGAACTGATATTCCAGCCGTTCCAGCGGCTGCGCGCGACCCGCCTCGGCGGCCACGACGGCCAGGGCATCGGCCTGTCGATCGTCGCCGCCATCGCAGCCGCCCACGACGCGGATCTGCATGCCGAGGCGCTGCCGGAAGGCGGCCTCGAAATCCGCGTCGAATTCCCACCCGTCGCACACTGACGCCGCTGGGAATTCCCCTTCTTCTGGACGTCAATATTCCGCTGTCTGGACACTGCGCGGGTCCGGCGCGTTACGGGTATGTTCGCCGCAAGAGCTGCCGCCGCGCGCCCCGGATAACGGTGTGGCGCGCGGCGTTGCAATTCACCGGGGGGAGCTCGGCGTGCGCACAAACGGGAATAACCGCGGTGACCGGACGGAACCGACGGGGATTCCGTTGTCGTTCGGTCAGCAGCGGATGTGGTTCGTCAACCGGCTGGAGAACGCGGGCGCCGCGTACACGATGGCCCTGGCGGTCCGGCTCGTCGGCAGGCTGCACAAGGCGGCGCTGGAGGCAGCGTGGGCCGACGTCGTCGGGCGCCACGAGGCACTGCGTACGGTCTTCGCCGAGGCGGACGGGGAGACCTGGCAGCAGGTGCGGGACGAGCCGCCGGCCGGACTCGGTGACCGAGGCGTCACCGAGGAGGAACTGGCGGCGGTCCTCGCCGCCGAAGCGGGCCGGGAGTTCGACCTGCGGGCCGAACCACCGTGCCGGGCGACGCTGTACGCCCTCTCCCCGCGCGAGCACGTACTGCTGCTGGTCGTGCACCACATCGCCGTGGACGGCCGGTCCCTGGAGGTGCTGGCCCGGGATCTGTCACGCGCCTACGCCGCCCGGTCGCAGGGCCGGACGCCGGACTGGCCGCCCTTGCCCGTCGCGTACACCGACTTCGCCCGGCGACAGCAGGAACTGCTCGGTGCCGAGCAGGACCCGGAGAGCGTGTACGGGCGGCAGCTCGCCCACTGGCGCCAGGCCCTGGCGGGCCTGCCCGCCCAGCTGGACCTGCCCTGCGACCGGCCGCGTCCCGCCGAACCCCGGCACGAGGGGAGTTCGGTGCCGGTCCGCATCCCGCCGGACACCCACCGGGCCCTGCTGAAGATCGCGGACGACTGCGACGCCACCCCGCTCACGGTCGTGCGGGCCGCGCTCGCCGTCCTGCTCTCGCGCCTGGGCGCGGGGGACGACATCCCCATCGGCTCCCCGGTCGACGGACGGACCGACCCGACGCTCCGGGACCTGGTCGGCTTCGTGGCCAACACCCTGGTCCTGCGCACGGACCTCTCCGGAGACCCCGCCTTCACCGACCTGGTGCGGCGGGTCCGCGCCACCGGCCGCGCCGCCGAGGCCCACCAGGACCTGCCCTTCGAACACCTCGTCGGCGTGCTCAACCCGGACCGCTCGCTGGCCCGCCACCCGCTCTTCCAGGTGCTGCTGGTGATGGAGGACTCGCCCGGCTCGGCCTGGGACCTGCCCGGCCTGACCGCCGTACCGGAGCGGGTCGGTATCGAGGCGGCGCGCGACGATCTGACGTTCGGCCTCTTCGACCTCTACCTCAGCCTGACCGAACGCCACGACGCGGACGGCCGGCCCGACGGCATCGACGGCGGGCTCTGGCACAACGCGGAACTCTTCGACCGGGAGACGGCCGCCCTGCTGGCCGCCCGGCTCACCGCGGTCCTCGCCCAGGTCACCGCGGACCCGGCGCTGCGGGTGAGCGAGACCGGCGTCCTGCTCGACGGTGAGGAAGCGCGGCTGCTCACCGAGGTGAACACCGGCCGGGCGGCCGCCCCCGACACGACCGTCCCCGCACGCTTCACGGAGATCGCCGCCCGCTTCCCGGACGCGGCCGCGGTCGTCTCGGACGCGGACACCCTCACGTACGCGGAACTCGACGCGCGGGCGAACCGGTTCGCCCGGTACCTGCACGCCGGGGGAGTGGCTCCGGGCCACCGCGTCGGCGTCGTGCTGCCCCGTTCCGCCGGGCTGGTCGTCGCCCTGCTGGGCATCGCCAAGGCCGGTGCGCTGGCCGTACCGGTGGACCCGTCCTACCCGGCCGAGCGGGTGCGGTACCTGCTGGAGGATTCCGCCCCCACGCTGGTCGTGAGCGGGGACGAGGCGCTGCGGGAAGCCTTCCTGCGGGACTTCTCGGCCGCACCGCTCCCGGTACGGATCTCGCCGGAGTCGGGCCTGTACGTGATGTACACCTCCGGTTCGACGGGCACGCCCAAGGGCGTCACGGCCACCCACGGCAACGTCGCGGCACTCGCCCTGGACACGTGCTGGGACGACATCGGCTCCGGGCGTGTCCTCTTCCACGCCCCGCACGCCTTCGACGCTTCGACGTTCGAACTGTGGGTGCCGTTGCTCAACGGCGGGTGCGTCGTGGTGGCACCGGAGGCGGAGCTGACCGGGAGCGCCCTGGCCCGGCTGACCGCCGCCCACGCGCTGACGGCCGTCCATGTCACGGCCGGACTGTTCCGGCTGCTGGCCCAGGAGACGCCCGACTGCTTCAGGGGCCTCCGGCACGTCCTGACCGGCGGCGACGTGGTCCCCGCCGAATCCGTCGCCCGCGTCACCGAAGCGTGCCCGGACGCCACGCTGCACCACCTGTACGGACCCACGGAAATCACCCTGTGCGCCACCACGTACACCGTCCCGCCGGGAGCGAAGGCACCGGTGGTGCTCCCGATCGGCGGACCGCGCGACGGCGTACGGGTCTTCGTCCTGGACCGGGCCCTGCGCCCGGTACCGCCCGGCGTCGCCGGTGAGCTGTACGTCGCGGGGCGGGGCGTGGCCCCCGGTTACCTGAACCGCCCCGCGCGCACCGCGGAACGTTTCGTCGCCTGCCCGTACGGCGGCGGGCGGATGTACCGCACCGGCGACCTCGTGCGCTGGGACCGCCACGGCCGTCTGGTCTTCCTGCGCCGCGCCGACGACCAGGTGAAGGTCCGGGGCTTCCGGATCGAGCCGGGCGAGGTCGAGGCCGTCCTCGGCCGGGCACCGGGCGTGGAGCAGGCCGCCGTCGTCGTCCGCGAGGACCGGCCCGGTGACAAGCGGTTGGTCGCGTACGTCGTCGGGAAGGCGGACGGCGTACGGGACTTCGCCGCCGGGCACCTGCCGGACCACATGGTTCCCGGCACCGTCGTCCCCCTGGACGCGCTGCCGCTGACGGCCAACGGCAAGGTCGACCGGGCCGCGCTGCCCGCCCCCGACCGCGCGAAGGCCGTCTCGGACCGGCCGCCCCGCACCCCGCAGGAACAGACCCTGTGCCGGCTCTTCGCCGAAATCCTGGGCCTGGACCGGGTCGGGATCGACGACCGGTTCTTCGACCTGGGCGGCGACTCCCTGCTGGCCATGCGCCTGACCAGCAGGGCCCGCACCGCCCTGGGCGTCGAGATCCCCCTCGCCGTGCTGTTCGAGACGCCTACGGTCGCGGGGCTGGCCGGGCTGCTCGACGAACTGGGCACCGGCCGTCCCCGCGTGGTCGCGGAACGGCGGCCGGAGATCCTGCCACTGTCGTTCGGGCAGCAGCGCATGTGGTTCGCGAACCGGCTGGAGAACACCGGCGCCTACAACATGGCCATGGCCGTCCGGCTGACCGGCAGCCTGGACCTGCCCGCGCTCCGCGCCGCCTGGGCGGACGTGATCGCGCGCCACGAGCCGCTGCGTACGGTCTTCCCGGAGCGGGACGGCGTACCGCACCAGCTGGTGCTGGACGGTGGCCGACCGGAGGACGCCCCGGAGCTGCCGGTCGTCTCCGCCGACGAGGAATCGCTCGACGCCGTACTGACCGAGCACATCGGCCGCCGCTTCACCCTCGACACGGCACCGCCCCGGCGGGCCACCCTGTTCGCCCTGTCCGCCGACGCCCACGTACTCCTGGTGGTCGTGCACCACATCGCCGCCGACGGCTGGTCGATGGGCGTCCTGGCCCGCGACCTGTCGACGGCGTACACGGCGCGAAGCGCGGGTCGCGCGCCCGGCTGGGCGCCCCTGCCCGTCCAGTACGCCGACTTCACCCTCTGGCAGCACGCGCTCCTCGACAGCGCCGACGGCCTGCTCGACACCCAGCTCGCCCACTGGACCGAGGCACTGGCCGGCCTGCCGGACCACATCGAACTGCCCACCGACCGGCCGCGCCCGGCCACGGCGAGCCACCGCGGCGCCGTGCTGCCGTTCACCGTCGACGCCCGGACGCACCAGCGGCTCGGCGCCGTCGCCCGCGCGTGCGACACCACCCTGTTCACCGTCGCGCAGGCCGCGGTCGTCCTGCTGCTGTCCCGGCTCGGCGCGGGCGAGGACATCCCGCTCGGCACCCCCGTCACGGACCGCGCCGACGAGTCCCTGGACGGCGTCGTCGGGTTCTTCCTCAACACTCTGGTGCTGCGCACCGACGCCGGGGGCGATCCGACCTTCACCGAACTGGTGGCGCGTGCCCGGGACGCCGACCTCGCCGCCTACGCCCACCAGGACCTCCCGTTCGAACACCTCGTGGAGGCGCTGAAGCCCGCCCGTTCGACCGCCCGGCACCCGCTGTTCCAGGTGCTGCTGGTGCTGGAGGACGAGCTGCACCCCGCGTGGGACCTGCCCGGCCTCGGCACGGAACCGGTCCCGGTGCCCCCGGCCACGGTCGAGTTCGACCTGGTCTTCGGCCTGGGGGAGCGGCCCGGCGGCTCCGGCCTCGACGGCTACCTGGAGTTCGCCACCGACCTCTTCGACCCGGACGGCGCGCAGAGTTTGGTCACCCGGCTGCTCGCGGTGCTCGACCAGGTGGCCGGCGACCCGGAGCTGCGGGTCGGCGAGGTCGAACTGCTGGCCCCCGAGGAGCGGCGGCGGCTCGTCACCGGCGTCAACGTCGGTGCGGCGGACACCGGAGCCCGTACGGTCCTCGGCCAGTTCGACGCCACCGTGCTGCGGTCCCGCGCCGACACCGCCGTGACGGCGGGCGCCACGTCGCTGACGTACGGCGAACTGGACGCGCGGGCCAACCGGTTCGCCCGGTACCTGCGCTCCAGGGGCGTGGCCTCCGGTGACCGGGTGGGTGTGGCGCTTGCGCGGTCGGTGGAGTTGGTGGTTGTCCTGCTGGGTGTGGCGAAGGCGGGGGCTGTTTTCGTGCCGGTGGATCTGGCGTATCCGGCGGAGCGGGTGGGGTGGTTGCTGGCGGACGCGGGTCCGGTGCTGGTGGTGGGGGAGGCGGAGGTGCGCGAGGCGGCGCTCGGCGGTTTCCCGGCCGCTGCGTTGCCGGTGGAGGTGTCTTCGGAGTCGGCGCTGTACGTGATGTACACCTCCGGATCGACAGGTGTGCCCAAGGGTGTGGTCGCGACGCACGGGGGTGTGGCGGGGCTGGCGCTGGACTCCTGCTGGGGTGACATCGGGACGACGGGGCGCGTCCTGTTCCATGCGCCGTACGCCTTCGACGCTTCGACGTTCGAGCTGTGGGTGCCGTTGCTGAACGGTGGGTGCGTGGTGGTGGCGCCAGAAGTGGACCTGGACGGCGGGACCTTGTCCCGTCTGGTCGGTGAGCACGCGCTGACGGCCGTCCACGTGACCGCGGGGCTGTTCCGGGTGCTGGCGCAGGAGACTCCGGAGTGCTTCACCGGCCTCCGGCACGTCCTGACCGGCGGCGACGTGGTGCCTGCCGAAGCCGTCGCCCGAGTGGCCGAGGCGTGCCCCGGCACCGAGATCCGCCACCTGTACGGGCCGACCGAGACCACCCTGTGCGCCACCACGTACGTCATCGAGCCAGGTGAGAAGGTGCCACCGGTGCTGCCGATCGGCGCGCCCCGGGACGGCCTGCGGGTGTTCGTTCTGGACGGCTTTCTGCGGCCGGTGCCGGTGGGGGTTGTCGGGGAGCTGTACGTGGCCGGGCGGGGTGTCGCGCGGGGGTACCTCGGCCGGGCGGCGCTGACCGCCGAGCGGTTCGTGGCGTGCCCGTACGGCGGTGGGCGGATGTACCGGACGGGCGACCTGGTGCGCTGGGGCCGGGACGGCAACCTCGTCTTCCTGGGCCGGGCCGACGACCAGGTGAAGATCCGCGGCTTCCGCATCGAACCGGCCGAGGTCGAGGCCGTCCTCGGGCAGTGCCCGGGCGTGGACCAGGCCGCCGTCGTCGTCCGGGAGGACCGGCCCGGCGACAAGCGCCTCGTCGCCTACGTCGTCGGGGACGCTTCGAACATCCGGGAGTTCGCGGCCGAGCGGCTGCCGGACCACATGATCCCGTCGGCCACGGTCGTCCTGGACGCGCTGCCGCTGACGGCCAACGGAAAGGTCGACCGGGCGCTGCTGCCCGCCCCCGACTACGCCACGGCGGAGTCGTCGGCCCGCGCTCCCCGTACCCCGCAGGAGCAGATCCTGTGCCGGCTGTTCGCCGAGGTGCTGGGGCTGGACGCGGCCCGGGTCGGCATCGACGACGGGTTCTTCGACCTCGGCGGGGACTCGCTGCTCGCGACGCGGCTGGCGAGCCGGGTCAAGGGTGCGCTGGGGGCGGAGATCCCGGTACGGGCGCTGTTCGAGGCGCCCACGGTCGCCGGGCTGTCCGGGCGGCTGGACGAGTTCGAGGCCGTGCGGCCCGTACTCGTACCGGTGGACCGGCCCGATCCGCTGCCGCTGTCGTTCGGGCAGCAGCGGATGTGGTTCCTGCACAGCCTCGAAGGACCGAGCGCGACCAACAACATCCCGCTCGCCGTCCGGCTGACGGGAGAGCTGGACGTCACGGCGCTGGAGGCGGCCTGGGCCGACGTCGTGGCCCGGCACGAGACGCTGCGCACCCGCTACCCCGCGCACGGCGACAGCGCGCGGCAGGACATCGTGGCCGCCGCCGAGGTGCCCGTACACCTCGCCACCGTCCGGATCGGTGCGGACGACGTGGAACGGGCGCTGGCCGCCGGTGTCGAGCAGGGCTTCCACATCGAGCACGAACTGCCGTGGCGCGTGACCCTGTTCGAGGTGCCGCCCACTGATCACGTCCTGCTGATCGTGGTGCACCACATCGCCGCCGACGGCTGGTCCATGGGCGTCCTGGCCGACGACCTGGCGACCGCCTACGCCGCACGGGCCGCGGGCCGCGCGCCCGGCTGGGCACCGCCGGCCGTCCAGTACGCCGACTTCACCGTCTGGCAGCGCGACCTGCTCACCCAGGACACCCCGGACGGCCTGTTCGGCAGGCAGTCCGCGTTCTGGTCCGAGGCCCTGGCGGGCCTGCCCGAACACCTGAAGCTGCCGTTCGACCGGCCCCGACCGCCGGTGGCGACCCACCGGGGAGCGTTCCTGCCCTTCACGGTGGACGCCACGGCGCACCGGCGCCTGACGGAGATCGCGCGCGAGTGCGACGCGACGCTGTTCATGGTCGCGCAGGCCGCCGTCGCGGTGCTGCTGTCCCGGCTCGGCGCCGGGGAGGACATCCCGCTCGGCACACCCGTCGCGGGCCGTACGGACGAGGCCGTGGACCACCTGGTCGGCAACTTCCTCAACACGCTGGTGCTGCGGACGGACATCGGCGGCAATCCCTCCTTCACCGAGCTGGTCGGCCGCGTACGGGAGACCGACCTCGCCGCCTACGCCCACCAGGACCTGCCCTTCGAGCACCTGGTGGAAGTGCTGAACCCGGTCCGCTCGCTGGCCAGGCACCCGCTCTTCCAGGTCGCCTTCGCCCTCCAGAACGCGCCCGAGACGCACTTCGACGCCCCGGGGCTGGAGTCCCGGCCGGTACCGGTGCGGATGTCCACCTCGAAGTTCGACCTGTCCGTCCTGATGTGGGAACGCCGGGACTCCGACGGCGCCCCCGCGGGCCTGGACTGCTACCTGGAGTTCGCCACCGACCTGTTCGACCCCGCCACGGCGCAACGGCTGGTGGCCCGGCTGCTGCGGGTGCTCGACCAGGTCACCGCGGACCCCGCCGTACGGGCCGGTGCGGTGGACGTGCTCGGTGACGACGAGCGGACCCGGGTCACGGCGGCGGTGGCGCCACGCCGGGCGGACGCCCGGGACGCGACCGTGCCGCAGTGCTTCGAACGGGTCGTCGCCCGGCACGGCGACGCGGTGGCCGTGGAGTCCGCCGACGGCACGCTGACCTACCGGGAACTGGACGCGCGGGCCGACCGCTGCGCCCAGTACCTGCTCGCGAAGGGCGTCACCGCCGGCGACCGGGTCGCCGTGCTGCTCGACCGCTCGGCGGAGCTGGTCGCCGTACTGCTCGGCATCGCCAAGACGGGCGCGACGGCCGTGCCCCTCGACACGGCGTACCCGGTCGAACGGGTGCGGTTCCTGCTGGAGGACGCCGAGCCCGTCCTGGTCATGACGCGCTCCGAAGTGCTGGAGGCACTGCGGTACTTCCCGGCCGCCCCGCCGGCCGCGCAGGTCGCGCCGGACTCCGGGCTGTACGTGATGTACACCTCCGGCTCGACCGGGACGCCCAAGGGCGTCCTCGCGACGCACGCGAACGTCACCGCGCTCGCCCTCGACCCCTGCTGGCACGGCATCGGCAGCGGCCGGACGCTCTTCCACGCCCCGCACACCTTCGACGCGTCCACCCTGGAGCTGTGGGTGCCGCTGCTCAACGGCGGTCGCGTGGTCGTCGCGCCGCCGCTGGACCTGGACGGGGAGACGGTGACCCGGCTGGCCGACGCGCACGCGCTGACGGCCGTCCACGTCACCGCCGGGCTGTTCCGGGTGCTGGCGCAGGAGACGCCCGACTGCTTCAAGGGCCTCCAGCACGTCCTGACCGGCGGTGACGTGGTCCCTGCCGAAGCCGTCGCCCGCGTCACCGAAGCCTGCCCCGGCGTCGCCGTCCACCACCTGTACGGCCCGACCGAGACCACCCTGTGCGCCACCACCCACACCCTCGCCCCCGGCACGCAAGCACCCTCCGTCCTGCCGATCGGACGCCCGCGCGACGGCGTACGCGTCTTCGCCCTGGACCCGCTGCTGCGCCCGGTGCCCACGGACGTGGCGGGTGAGCTGTACGTCGCCGGGGAGGGTGTCGCGCGGGGCTACCTCGGGCGTGCGGCGCTGACGGCGGAGCGGTTCGTGGCGTGCCCCTACGGGGGTGGGCGGATGTACCGGACGGGCGACCTGGTGCGCTGGGACCGGGACGGCAGGCTCGTCTTCCTGGGCCGGGCCGACGACCAGGTGAAGGTACGGGGTTTCCGTATCGAGCCGGCCGAGATCGAAGCCGTCCTCGGGCAGTGCCCCGGCGTGGACCAGGCCGCCGTCGTCGTCCGGGAGGACCGGCCCGGCGACAAGCGCCTGGTCGCGTACGTCGTCGGGGAGGCGGACGGCGTACGGGACTTCGCGGCCGAGCGGCTGCCGGACTACATGATCCCCGGCGCCGTCGTCACCCTCGACGCGCTGCCCGTCACGGACAACGGCAAGGTCGACCGGGCCGCGCTGCCCGCACCCGACTACGCGGCGGCGTCCGCCGGACGCGCGCCCCGCACCCCGCTCGAAACGCTGTTCTGCGGCCTTTTCGCGGAGGTTCTCGGGCTGGTGACGCCGGACGCGCGTGCCGAGCCGCCCGTCCCGCAGCCGGACGTCCGGCCACCGGACCTACCGCGCCCGGACGTGCCGGAACCGGTCGTCCCGCGCCTGGCCGGCCCGCACCCCGGCGCCCCGCGGCCCCCGGCAGCCCCCACATCCCCGGCGGCCCCCGAGGCCCCGGCACCGGCCTTCGGCATCGGCGCCGACGCCAACTTCTTCGAACTCGGCGGCGACAGCATCATCTCCCTGCAACTCGTCGCCCGCGCCGCCCGGGCCGGGTACCGGATCAGCGCGACCGACGTCTTCCAGCACAAGACCCCGGAAGCCCTCGCGCTCGCCGCCCGGCCCGTCACGGAGGAGGAGACCCGGCACGACGACAGCGACGGTCCCGTCCCCCTCACCCCGGTCATGCGGCAGCTCGCCGACCGGCAGGCCCTGGCCGGGCCGCTGCACCAGACCGTCATGGTCTGGACCCCCACCGGCCTGACCGCCGCCGACCTCACCACCGCCCTGCAAGCCGTCCTGGACCACCACGGCGCCCTGCGGCTCCGCCTCGGCCCCGACGACACCGGCGCTCTGCACATCAGGCCGCCGGGTTCCGTCCAGGCGGCGGACCTGCTGCGGACCGTACGGCTGCCCGGACCGGCCGAGCAGATCACGGCGACGATCGTCCGTGAGCAGTGCGCCGCCGCGACCGGCCGGCTCGACCCGCGCGCCGGCACCGTCCTGCAAGCCGTCCGGTTCGACGCGGGCCCGCACCGGCCGGGCCGGCTCTTCCTCGCCGCCCACCACCTGTGCGTGGACAGCGCGTCCTGGCGCATCCTCCTCGACGACCTGGCGCTCGCCTGCGAGGCGGTCCAGGCGGGCACCACCCCGGCCCTGCCACCGGTCCGTACGTCCTTCCGCCGCTGGGCGGGCCTGCTGCGGCAGGCCGCCCACGACCCCGCCCGTACCGCCGAACTGCCGCTCTGGCAGCGGGTCGGCGCGCCCACCGCCCCGCTGCTGCCGGCCACGCCCACCGGGCCGGGCGGGTCCGGGGAACTGCGCATGACCCTGGCCCCCGACACGTCGGCAGCCCTGCTCACCACCGTCCCGGCGGCCTTCCACGCCGAGGTCACCGAAGTGCTCCTCGCCGCACTGGTGCTCGCGGTCGCCGACTGGCGCGGCCGTTCCGGCGCCGTTCTGGTGGACCTGGAGCGGCACGGCCGCGAGAGCGGCCTCGCCCCCGGCACCGACCTGTCCCGTACGGTCGGCTGGTTCACCAGCGTCCACCCGGTCCGGCTCGACCCGGGCGGGACGGAACCCGGAGCCCGCACCGGCGCCGCCGACCCGGGGGCCGTGCTCAAACGCGTCAAGGAACAGCTCAGGGAGCTGCCCGAGCACGGCATCGGCCACGGACTGCTGCGCCACCTGAACGCGCGGACGGCCCCGGCCCTGGCCGGACTCGCCACGCCGTCACTGCTGTTCAACTACCTCGGCCGCGTCCCCGCCGCGGACGAGCGCCGGGCGGCCACCGCGTGGACCGCCACCGGCGACGCCCGCCCGCCCGAAGGCGTACGCACCCACCCGGTCGACCTCGACGCCCGCACCGTGGACACCGACGACGGGCCCCGGCTGACGGCGCACTGGGCCTGGGACCCGGCGCTGGTCTCCGAGGCCGACATGCGGCGGCTCGGCCACGCGTGGTTCCGGGCCGCCGAGGCCCTGGTGGCGTGCGCCGCGCAGGCGGGCGCGGGCGGGCGTACCCCGTCGGACCTCGACCTTGTCGCCCTGACGCAGGACGACATCGACCAGCTCGAAACGGAATGGGGAAAGTAGCCGTGAGCAAGCCCGGACTGGCCGACATATGGCCGCTCGCGCCGATGCAGAAGGGCATGTTGTTCCACGCCCTGTACGACGCCGAGGCCACGGACATCTACCGGGGCCAGGTGGTCCTGGACCTGGACGGCCCTCTCGACACGGACGCCCTCAGGTCGGCGGGACACGCGCTGTTACGCCGGCACCCGACCCTCAGGGCCGGGTTCCGCACCCTGAAGTCCGGCGACACGGTGCAGATCGTCCCGCAGCGCGCGGACCTCCCGTGGCAGGAACTGGACCTGCGCACCGTCCCGGCCGGCCGGCGTGCGGACACCCTGGACGAGGCGGTACGCGCGGAGTGGACCCGGCGCTTCGACCTCGCGGCACCGCCCCTGCTGCGACTGACCGCCATCCGCGTCGCCGACACCCGTACCCGCGTCGTGCTGACCGTCCACCACATCCTCTGCGACGGCTGGTCGACGTCGATCATCGCGAACGAACTGGTCGAGCTGTACCGCAACGGCGGCGACGAGCACGCCCTCCCGCCGGTCACCCCGTACCGCAGCTACCTCGCCTGGCTGGCCCGCCGCGACAGCGCGGCCGCCACCGAAGCGTGGCGGCAGGCGCTACGCGGGGCACGTCCCACCCTCGTCGCACCGGAGACGGGCAGCCGCGCGCCGGTCGACCCCGACGAGGTACGGGTCGAACTGCCCGCCCCGCTGGTGACGGACCTCGCGGCGCTGGCCCGCCGCAACGGGGTCACCATGAGCACCGTGATGCGCGGCGCGTGGGCCGTGCTGCTCGGCACCCTGACCGGACGCGACGACGTGGTCTTCGGCGGGACCACGGCCGGGCGCCCGCCGGAGATCCCGGGCATCGACACCACCGTCGGCCTGTTCATCAACACCCTGCCGGTACGGGCCCGCTGGTCGCCCACCGACACCGTCGCCCAGCTGCTCACCCGCCTCCAGGAGGCACAGGCGGCGCTGCTGCCGCACGAACACCTGAGCCTGGCCGAGGTCCAGAACACCGCCGGGACCCGGACCCTGTTCGACACCCTGACCGTCTTCCAGAACTACCCCGTCGACCTCCTCGACCTGACCGGGACCACCGCACGATCGGTGTCGGGGGACCTCGACCTCGCGAGCGTCGGCGGCCGGGACGCCGCGCACTACCCGCTGACGTTCACCGCGATGTCCGAGCGCTTCCGGCTGACCTACCGTCCCGACCTGTTCACCCGCGCCGACGCCCAGCTCCTGGCCGACCGCCTCGTGCGCGTCCTCGGACAGCTGGCCGCCGGCCCGGCCACCCGGATCGGCGACCTCGACGTCCTGGTCGACGGCGAACGGGACCGGCTGCTGCACGGCGTGAACACCGGTGCCCCGGGCGCCGCACCGACGACCGTGCCCGGCCTCTTCGCGCGGACCGCGCGGCGGTACGCGCGGGAAGCGGCGGTGGTGTCCGCGGCGGAGACCCTGACCTACGAGGAGCTGGACGCGCGGGCGAATCGATTCGCCTGGTACCTGCGGGCCAAGGGGGTGGTCCGCGGCGACCGGGTGGGTGTGGCGCTTGCGCGGTCGGTGGAGTTGGTGGTCGTTCTGCTGGGTGTGGCGAAGGCGGGGGCTGTTTTCGTGCCGGTGGATCTGTCGTATCCGGCGGAGCGGGTGGAGTGGTTGCTGGCGGACGCGGGTCCGGTGCTGGTGGTGGGGGAGGCGGAGGTGCGCGAGGCTGCCCGCGGGCCCTTCTCGGCCGTTCCGCTGCCGGGTGGGCTGTCGCCGGAGTCGGCCTTGTACGTGATGTACACCTCCGGGTCGACAGGCACGCCCAAGGGTGTGGTCGCGACGCACGGGGGTGTGGCGGGGCTGGCGCTGGACTCCTGCTGGGGTGACATCGGGACGACGGGGCGCGTCCTGTTCCATGCGCCGTACGCCTTCGACGCTTCGACGTTCGAGCTGTGGGTGCCGTTGCTGAACGGTGGGTGCGTGGTGGTGGCGCCAGAAGTGGACCTGGACGGCGCGGCGTTGTCCCGCCTGGTCGGCGAGCACGCGCTGACGGCCGTCCACGTGACCGCCGGGCTGTTCCGGGTGCTGGCGCAGGAGGCCCCAGACTGCTTCCAGGGCCTCCAGCACGTCCTGACCGGCGGCGACGTGGTCCCCGCCGAAGCCGTGGCGAGCGTCATGGACGCCTGCCCGGTAGTGACGGTACGCCACCTCTACGGCCCCACGGAGACCACCCTCTGCGCGACCGCCCTCGCCCTCGGCCCCGGCGCGAAGGTGCCCTCCGCCCTCCCCGTCGGAGGACCTCGGGACGGCGTACGGGTGTTCGTTCTGGACAGTTTCCTGCGGCCGGTTCCGGTGGGTGTCGCCGGGGAGCTGTATGTGGCCGGCAGCGGGGTCGCGCGGGGGTACCTCGGCCGGGCGGCGCTGACGGCCGAGCGGTTCGTGGCGTGCCCGTACGGTGGCGGACGGATGTACCGGACCGGTGACCTGGTGCGTTGGGACCGGGACGGCAACCTCGTCTTCCTGGGCCGGGCCGACGACCAGGTGAAGATCCGCGGCTTCCGCATCGAACCGGCCGAGGTCGAGACCGTCCTCGGGCAGTGCCCGGGTGTGGCGCAGGTCGCGGTACTGGCGCGCGAGGACCAGCCGGGCGACAAGCGCCTCGTCGCGTACGTCGTCGGAGAGGCCACCCGCCTACGGGAGTTCGCGGCCGAGCGGCTGCCGGACCACATGGTGCCCTCGGCGACGGTCGTCCTGGACGCGCTGCCACTCACCGTCAACGGAAAGGTCGACCGGGCCGCGCTCCCCGCCCCCGACTACGCGGCAGCGGCAGCCGCCTCGGACCGCGTGCCCCGCACGCCCCAGGAGCAGATCCTGTGCCGGCTGTTCGCCGAGGTGCTGGGGCTGGACACGGCCCGGGTCGGTATCGACGACGGGTTCTTCGACCTGGGCGGGGACTCGCTGCTGGCGATGCGGCTGGCGAGCCGGGTGAAGGGCGCGCTGGGGGCGGAGATTTCGGTACGGGCGTTGTTCGAGGCGCCCACGGTCGCCGGGCTCGTCGGGCGGCTGGACGAGTTCGAGGCCGTACGGCCGGCGCTGGTCCCGGCCGAACGCCCCGATCCGCTGCCGCTGTCGTTCGGGCAGCAGCGGATGTGGTTCCTGCACAGCCTCGAAGGGCCGAGCGCGACCAACAACATTCCGCTCGCCGTCCGGCTGACGGGAGAGGTGGACGTCACGGCGCTGGAAGTCGCCTGGAGCGACGTCGTGGCCCGGCACGAGACGTTGCGCACCCGCTACCCGGAGGACGGCGGCAGCGCCCGCCAGGAGATCCTGGCAGCCGTACCGGCACGGATACCCGTGACCGCCGTCGCCGAGGAGACGGTGGACGCGGCGCTGGCCGCCGAGGCCGCCCGCGGGTTCCGGCTCGACACGGAACTGCCGTGGCGGGTCACGCTGTTCGAGGTGTCGCCCGCCGAGCACGTCCTGCTGATCGTGGTGCACCACATCGCCGCCGACGGCTGGTCCATGGGCGTTCTGACGCGGGACCTGTCGGCGGCGTACGCGGCACGGTCCGAGGGCCGTGCGCCCGGCTGGGTGCCGCTGCCCGTCCAGTACGCCGACTTCACCCTCTGGCAGCGCGAACTGCTCGACCGGGGCACCGAGGACGGCCTCTTCGGCAAGCAGCTCGACTTCTGGACCCGCGCCCTCGCCGACCTCCCCGAACAACTGGAGCTGCCCTTCGACCGGCCCCGCCCCGCCACGGCCAGTCACCGGGGCGCGATGCTCCCGTTCACCGTGGACGCCGCCGTGCACCGGCGGTTCCTGGAGATCGCCAGGCAGTGCGACGCGACGCTGTTCATGGTCGCGCAGGCCGCCGTCGCGGTGCTGCTGTCCCGGCTCGGCGGCGCCGAGGACGTAGCACTCGGAACGCCTGTCGCCGGACGTACCGACGAGACCCTCGACGGCCTTGTGGGCAACTTCCTCAACACGCTGGTGCTGCGTACGGACGTCAGCGGCAACCCCTCCTTCACCGAGCTGGTCGGCCGCGTACGGGAGACCGACCTCGCCGCCTACGCCCACCAGGACGTCCCCTTCGAGCACCTGGTGGACGTCCTGAACCCGGTCCGCTCGCTGGCCAGGCACCCGCTCTTCCAGGTCGCCTTCGCCCTCCAGAACGCACCGGACACGGCGTTCACGGCGCCCGGGCTCGGCGCCGAAGCCGTCCCGGTGGAACTGGCCTCCTCGAAGTTCGACCTGTCCGTGGTGCTGCGGGAGCGCCCCGACGGAGGCGGCCTCGACGGCCTGCTGGAGTTCGCCACCGACCTGTTCGACCCGGTCACCGCGCAGGCCCTGGCCACCCGGCTGGTGGAGGTGTTCGGCCGGCTCGCCGGCGACGCCCGGGCCCGGGTGGGGGACCTGGACATCCTGCTGGACGGCGAGCGCGACCACCTCGTCTCGGGGGTGAACATCGGGCAGCCGGGCACCGGCGCCGCGGAACGCACGGTTCCCGCCGTGTTCGAGGAGGTCGCGGCCCGCCACCCGGACGCACCGGCCGTCGTGTCGGGCGCGCTGACCCTGACCTACCGGGAACTGGACGCACGCGCCAACCGTTACGCGCACCACCTGCACGCGCAGGGCGTCGGCCCGGGGGACCGGGTGGCGGTGCTGCTGCCGCGCACCGCCGAGCTGGTGACCGTCCTCCTCGGCATCGCCAAGGCGGGAGCCGTGTCCGTCCCCGTCGACACCGGTTATCCGGCCGAGCGGGTGCGGCACCTGCTGGAGGACTCGGCCCCCGCGCTCGTGGTGACCGAGGCCGGGGCGCGGGAAGCGCTCGACGGCTTCCCCGCGTCCCCGCCGCCCGTGCACGTGGCACCGCCGTCCGGCCTGTACGTGATGTACACCTCCGGCTCGACCGGGACGCCCAAGGGCGTGCTGGTCACCCATGGCGGCGCGGCGGCCCTCGCACGCGACACGTGCTGGGGCGGCATCGGCACGGGCCGGGTGCTGTTCCACGCGCCGCACGCCTTCGACGCGTCCGTCTTCGAGCTGTGGGTGCCGCTGCTGAACGGCGGCTGTGTCGTGGTCGCGCCCGCCGTGGACATGGACGGCGGGACGCTCGCCGGGCTCGTCGCGGAGCACGCGGTGACGGCGGTGCACGTGACGGCCGGGCTGTTCCGGGCGCTGGCGCAGGAAACCCCCGAGTGCTTCGCGGGGCTGCGGCACGTGCTGACCGGCGGTGACGTGGTGCCCGCCGAAGCGGTCGCCCGGGTGGCCGACGCCTGCCCGCACGCCGAGGTGCACCACCTCTACGGGCCGACGGAGACCACCCTGTGCGCCACCACCCACACCGTCACACCCGGCACACCGGTCCCGTCCGTCCTGCCGATCGGCCGCCCGCGCGACGGCTTCGCGGTCTTCGCCCTGGACCGGTTCCTGCGGCCGGTCCCGGTGGGGGTGCCGGGTGAGCTGTACATCGCCGGGGAGGGTGTCGCGCGGGGCTACCTCGGCCGGGCGGCGCTGACGGCGGAGCGGTTCGTGGCGTGCCCGTACGGTGGTGGGCGGATGTACCGGACCGGTGACCTGGTGCGCTGGGGCCGGGACGGGAATCTGGTCTTCCTCGGGCGGGCCGACGATCAGGTGAAAGTGCGGGGCTTCCGTATCGAGTTGGCGGAGGTCGAGGCCGTTCTCGGGCAGTGCCCGGGCGTGGACCAGGCCGCCGTCGTCGTCCGGGAGGACCGGCCCGGCGACAAGCGCCTGGTCGCGTACGTCGTCGGGGACGCCTCCGGGACGCGGGACTTCGTGGCCGAGCGGCTGCCGGACTACATGGTCCCCTCGGCGACGATCGTGCTGGAAGCGCTGCCGCTTACCGTCAACGGCAAGGTCGACCGGGCCGGACTCCCCGCACCCGACTACGCGGCGGCGTCTGCGGGGCGCGCCCCCCGCACCCCGCTCGAAACGCTTTTCTGCCGCCTGTTCGCGGAACTCCTGGGCCTCGGGACACCGGAAGCGGAAGACGGGGGGCACGCCTGCCCGGTCGCCGCGGACGCGAGCTTCTTCGCCCTCGGCGGGGACAGCATCGTCTCCCTGCTGCTCGTCGCCCGCGCCGCCAAGGCCGGATACCGCATCAGCGCATCCGACGTCTTCCAGCAGAAGACCCCCGAGGCCCTGGCCCTGGTCGCCGAGCCCGTCACGGAGGACGGGATCCAGCACGAGGACGGCCACGGAACCGTCCCCCTCACTCCGGTCATGCGGGAGCTGACCGCGCGCGGCGGCCCGGACACGCTGGCCGCCAGGTTCGCGCAGTGGACCGTCGTACGCGTCCCCGCCGACGCCGGGCCGGCCCGGCTGACGCGGGCCGTCGAGAAGGTGGTGGACCACCACGCGATGCTGCGGGCCCGCCTGGTCGTCCCGGGTGACGCCGAGCCGTACCTGGAAGTCGGTGACGCGGCAGCGGTGCCGGACCGGGTCCGGCGCGTGGACGCCGAAGGGCTGTCGGAACAGGCGCTGGAGGAGCTGATCGACATCGAGGCGCGGGCGGCGTCCGGCCGCCTCGATCCGCGGACCGGCACCACCCTGCGGGCGGTCTGGTTCGACCGGGGGAGCGGACGGCCGGGACGGCTCGCGGTCGTCGTCCACCACCTGGTCTTCGACGCGGTGTCCTGGCGCATCCTGCTGCCGGACCTCGCCGCGGCCTGGACCGATCCGGAAGGGCAGCTGGCCCCGGTGGCCGTCTCGTTCCGCACGTACGCCCGGCAGGCGGCGGAGGCAGCGGGGCCACCGCGGCCCGCCGGCCCGGCGCAGGGCACCGAAGGGCAGATGCGGCAGCGGACGTTCACCGTGCCCGCACGCACGGCGTCCGCGGTGCTGACCACCGTCCCCGCGGCCTTCCACGCCACGACGGGCGACGTCCTGCTCGCCGCGCTCACCGCCGCCCTCACCGAGGAACGGCCGGGCCCGGTCGACCTGGACATCGAGGGGCACGGCCGCGACGGCGACCTGGACCTGTCGCGCACGGTGGGCTGGTTCACCACCCTGCGCCCGGTCCGGCTGGACGCGGGTGTCACCGACTTCGACGAGGTGCGCGCGGGCGGTCCGGCCGCCGGCCGGCTGCTCAAGCGGGTCAAGGAACAGGCGGGACGGTCGTACGGGGACGGGCTGCCCGTACCCACGGCCGGATTCAACTACCTGGGCCGGTTCTCCGTCGCGGGCCAGGAGGCGGGCGACTGGCAGCCGGCCGGCCCCCGCTCCATGGGCGCCGACGCCGACCCGGAGCTGCCCGTCCCGCACGCGCTGGAGTTCGGCGGCCTGGTCCGCGACGGCGACGGCGGCCCGGAGCTGGTGCTGCTGGTGTCGTGGCTGGCGGGCGCCCTCACCGAGGACGGCGCCGTCCGGCTGGCCGACCGCTGGACCGGCCTGCTGGCCGGCCTGGCCGCACTCGCCGAAGCACCGGACGCGGGCGGCCTGACCCCCTCCGACCTGCCGCTGGTCGACCTGACGCTGGGTCAGCTGGAGGCGCTGGAGGACGACTTCAACGAAGTACCCGGTGAAGGAGGTATGCCGTGGACCGCCGCATAGAAGACGTGTGGCCGCTGACACCGCTGCAAGAGGGACTGCTGTTCCACTCCCTGTACGACGGGCAGGCCGAGGACACCTACGTGGTCCAGGACGTATTGGACATCGAAGGCGACCTCGACGCGGCCGCGCTGCGGGCGTCCTGGCAGGCCCTGGTGGCCCGGCACGCCACCCTGCGGGCCTGCTTCCGCCAGCCACCGGGCCTCGAACACCCCGTCCAGGTCATCCCGGCCCGCGTACAACTGCCCTGGCGGAACGTCGACCTGACCGGCAGGCCGCCCCAGGACGCCCTCGCCGCCGCGGAACGCCTCGCGGACGAGGAACGCGCCCGGCGCTTCGACCTGGCCGTACCGCCGCTGCTCCGGCTCGTCCTGCTCCGCTTCGGACCGGCCAGACACCGGCTCGTCCTCACCAACCACCACATCCTGATGGACGGCTGGTCGCTGCCGACCCTCCAGCGCGAGCTGTGGACTCTCTACGCGGCGGGCGGCGACCCCGCCGGCCTGCCGCCCGTGACGCCCTACCGCGACTACCTCGGCTGGCTGAACGCCCAGGACAAGGACTCGGCCCGCGCCGCCTGGCGGGCCGACCTCGCCGGGCTCCGCGAGCCGACGCTGCTGGCACCGGCGGCCGGCCGTCCGCCGTCCGCCGCCGGGCACGGCCAGGTGCACACGAAACTGGACCAGCCGGCCACCGAGGCGCTCACCGAACTCGCCCGCCGCCACGGCCTGACCCCCAACACCTTCGTCCAGGGAGCCTGGGCGCTGCTCCTCGGCCGCCTGCTGGGCCGGGACGACGTGGTGTTCGGCGCGACCGTGGCCGCCCGGCCCGCCGAGCTGCGCGGTGTCGAGTCCATGCTCGGGCTCTTCATCAACACCGTTCCGGTACGGGTCCCGCTGACAGCCTCCCGGCCGGTGTCCGCCCTGCTCACCGAGGTGCAGACCCGGCAGGGCGCCCTGATGTCCCACCAGTACCTCGGGCTCAGCGAGATCCAGAAGGCCGGCGGCCCCGGAGCCGGGTTCGACAGCCTGCTGGTCTACGAGAGCTTCCCGCGCGGGGCACCGGAGGAGGAGAACGGGCCGCCGCTGAAGCTCACCCCCGTACGCGGCCACAACGTCAGCCACTACCCGGTCAGCCTGGCCGCCTTCCCGGGCCCCGAGCTGCTGTTCCTTCTGACACACCGCCCCGAACTGATCGGCGCCCGGAGCGCACGGCTCCTCGCCGACCGGTTCACCGGCATCCTGCGACAGCTGGTCGCCGACCCGGACGTCCGCGCCGGTGACCTCGACATCCTCGTCGACGGCGAACGGGACCGGCTGCTGCACGGCGTGAGTACCGGCGCCCCCGGGCCCGCGCCGACGACCGTCACCGGCCTCTTCGAACGGGCCGTACGGCAGCACCGGCACGAGACAGCGGTGGTCTCCGGGGAGACGACCCTGACGTACGGCGACCTCGACGCCCGGGCCAACCAGGTCGCCCGGCACCTGCACGCGTCCGACGCCCGGCCGGGGGACCGGGTCGTCGTCACGCTCGCCCGCTCACCCGAACTGGTCGTCGCCCTGCTGGGCATCGCCAAGGCGGGCGCAGTGGCCGTGCCGGTGGACACCGCCCAGCCGGCCAGGCGGGTACGCACGCTGTTCGACGACGCCGCGTCCGCAGTCGTCCTGACGGAGGCCGACGTCGAGGACGCGGTGCGCCACCGCTCCGCCGCTCCGCTCACGGCCCGGGTGACACCGGACTCCGGCCTGTACGTGATGTACACCTCCGGGTCCACGGGCACGCCCAAGGGCGTCGTCACCACCCACGGCAACGTCGCCGCCCTGGCCCAGGACCCCTGCTGGGACGGCATCGCCGCAGGCCGCGTCCTCTTCCACGCACCGCACACCTTCGACGCCGCCACCCTCGAACTGTGGGTGCCGCTCCTCAACGGCGGCCGTGTGGTGATCGCGCCGCCGGCCGGCCTCACCGCGAAGACGCTGGCCCGACTGGTCACCGACCACGGGCTGACGGCCGTGCACCTCACGGCCGGACTGTTCCGCGTCCTCGCGCAGGAGACCCCCGAGTGCTTCGCCGGTCTCCAACACGTCCTGACGGGCGGCGACGCGGTACCGGCCGAGGCCGTCGCCGGGGTACGGGACGCCTGCCCCGACGTCACCGTCAGCCATCTGTACGGGCCGACCGAGACCACCCTGTGCGCCACCGCCTTCGTCGTCGGGCCCGGCGCACCCGCCCCGGCCGTCCTGCCGATCGGCGGGCCGCGCGCCGCGGTACGGGTGTACGTGCTGGACGCGGCGCTGCGGCCGGTGCCGCCCGAGGTCACCGGGGAGCTGTACATCGCCGGGGAGGGAGTCGCCCGGGGGTACCTCGGCCGGGCGGCGCTGACCGCCGAGCGGTTCGTGGCGTGCCCGTACGGCGGTGGGCGGATGTACCGGACCGGTGACCTGGTGCGCCGGGACCACGACGGGAACCTGGTCTTCCTCGGGCGGGCCGACGACCAGGTGAAGGTGCGGGGCTTCCGTATCGAGCCCGCCGAGGTCGAAGCCGTACTCGGGCAGTGCCCGGGGGTGCGGCAGGCGGCGGTGATCGTGCGCGAGGACCGGCCCGGGGACAAACGGCTGATCGCGTACGTCGTCGGGGACGCCTCCGGGACGCGGGACTTCGTGGCCGAGCGGCTGCCGGACTACATGGTCCCCTCGGCGACCGTCGTCCTGGACGCACTGCCGCTGACCGCCAACGGCAAGGTCGACCGGGCCGCGCTGCCCGCCCCCGACCAGCCGTCCGGCTACAGCGGACGCGGCCCCGGCTCGCCCGTGGAAGAAATTCTCTGTGCCCTGTTCGCCGAAGTCCTGGGTGTGCCCCGGGCCGGCGCCGAGGAGGGGTTCTTCGACCTCGGCGGCGACTCCCTGCTGGCGACCCGCCTGGCCGGCCGCGTCCAGGCCGTCCTCGGCAAGGAACTCGAAGTACGGATGCTCTTCGAAGCACCCTCCCCGGCCGCCCTGGCGGCCCGGCTGGCGGGCACCGGCGACCGGCACGGACCGGCTCCCGGGCCGCGCCCCGACGTCATACCGCTGACCCCCGGCCAGCGGTCCATGCTCTCCGGCGAGAGCCGGTACAACATCCCGCTGACGGTCCGCCTCGGCGGCCCGCTGCGCACGGACGCGCTCGAAGCGGCCTGGCAGGACGTGGTGACCCGGCACGAAGCCCTGCGCACCCGCTTCCCGGAGACCGGCGGGCAGGAGGTCACCGACCCCCGCCGGACGCGGCTGACCGCCGTCCCCGTCACCGAGGACGAGCTGCCCGGGGCGCTGGAAGCGGCCCGCGCCCAGCCTTTCGACCTGGCCTCCGGGCCACCGAGCCGGGCTGCCCTCTTCGCTCTCGCGCCCGACGACCACGTGCTCCAGATCGTGGTGCACCACATCGCCGCGGACGGCTGGTCGACCGGGCTGATCGCCCGCGACCTGTCCACCGCGTACGCCGCGCGGGCAGCCGGCGGCGAGCCGCGGTGGGCGCCGCTGCCCGTCCAGTACGCCGACTTCGCCGTACGCCTCAACGAGCAGGCAGCCCGCCTGGACGAGCCGGACAGCCCGTTCGGACAGCGCCTCGCGTACTGGACCGGCGTACTCGCCGACCTGCCGGAGGCGCCCCTGCTCCGCCGGGACCGGACACCGCCGGCCGAACCCAGCGGCCTGGGCGGCAGCGTCCCCTTCGCGCTCGACGAGACCGCGCACCGGGCACTGCTGGAGACCGCCCGGCGCGAACGGGCGACCCTGTTCATGGTGCTGCGGGCGGCCATCGCCGCCCTGTGGGCGCGGCGGGGCGCGGTGAACGTACCGATGGGCACGGTCTCGGCAGGCCGGGCCGACCACGCGACGAGCGACGTGGTGGGCCTGTTCGCCGACCACCTGGTGCTCCGCGCGGACGCGGGCGGCGACCCGACGTTCGCGGAGCTCGTCCGGCGGGTCCGCGCGGCCGACCTCGCCGCTTACGCCCACCAGGACCTGCCGTCCCAGCTCGTCGAGGAACGCCTGGGGCACCGCCCGTTCCAGATGATCACCGGCATGGAGAACCTGCCCGAACCGCCCTGGGACCTGCCGGGGCTGACGGCACAGTCCCTGCACCCCGCGCACCGCAACCGGGGCGCGGCCCGCAGCGAACTGGCCGTCACCCTGCGCGAGCTGCGGACCCCGGGGAGCGGCCCGGCCGGAGTGGAAGGCGTCGTCCGGTACAGCGCCGACGTGTACGAGCGCCGGACCGCCGAGGCCTTCGCGGTCGAGCTGACCGGCGTACTGCGACAGGTCGCGGCGGAGCCCGCGGTCAGGATCGGCAGGCTCCGGACGGATCCGCCGGCCCCACCACGACGGTCGGCCTGCCCCGGCATCGCACCCGCCGCACCCGCGGACGGCGCCCTCCGCCCGAAGGTGAGCGACCGCACATGACCCGACACCCCGCGACAACGGCCCCGGTGACGGGGCGGCGACAACAGAAAGGTGCCCGGATGACCGGCAACCTGGCGATCCACGCCGACGGTCTGCGCAAGAGCTACCCAGGGCCGGGCGGCGAGGCCGAGGCCGTCCGCGGTCTCGGGCTGAGCGTGGCGAAGGGGGAGTTCTTCGGTCTGCTCGGACCCAACGGCGCCGGCAAGTCCACCACCATCGGCATGCTGACGACCATGGTCCGGCCCACGGCGGGCCGTGCGGAGGTCTGCGGCCTGGACGTGGCCGCCGACGCGGTGGCCGTCAAGCGGCGCATCGGCGTGGTGGCGCAGGACAACACGCTCGACATCGAGCTGACCGTGGCCGAGAACCTGGAGTTCCGCGGCCGGTACTTCGGCCTCGGCCGCCGGGACGCCCGCGCCAGGGCGCGGGACCTGCTCACCCTCTTCGGGCTCTTTGACCGGGCCCGGGCCCGGGTCTTCGAGCTCTCCGGCGGCCAGCTCAAACGCGTCATGATCGCACGGGCCCTCGTCCACCGCCCGGACGTGCTCTTCCTCGACGAACCGACGGCCGGACTCGACCCGCGGTCCCGCCTCCACCTCTGGGACGTCCTGCGCGGACTGCAGGCCAAAGGACAGACGATCCTGCTCACCACGCACCACATGGAGGAAGCCGAGACGCTGTGCGACCGGCTCGCCGTGATCGACCAGGGCCGGGTCCTGGCCTGCGACAGCGTCCGGGCCCTGCGGGAGACGGTCGGTGCGGAGACCGTGGTCACCGTCGTCTACGAGGGCGGCGCCTTCGACCTCGCCGCGGTCCGCGCGATGGCGCGGGCCGACCGGGTGGAGGCCACGGACGGACAGGTACGGGTCTTCGCCGGGGACCCCGACGGGGTGCTCAGCGACCTGGTGGCGCTGGCCGCCAAGGCCGGGCTCACCGTCGTCGACGCGTCCCAGCTCGCCCCCAGCCTGGAAACCGTGTTCTTGACCCTCACCGGACGGGAGTTCCGCGAATGACCACCACCGTGCCCACCGGGACGCGGGCCGCCAAGAACCGCGCTCGTGCTCTGCACACCTTCGGGGCCATGATGGCGCGGGACGCCAGAGTGCTGCGGCGCACCTTCGTGATGAGCGCCGTCCGTATCGTCATCCAGCCGCTGCTGTTCGTCTTCGTCTTCGCGTACGTGCTGCCGAAGGTCGGGGGCGGCGGTGCCGGACCCGGGGGAGAGGCCTTCTCGACGGTCATGGTGCCGGGGCTGGTGGGCTCCTCCATGGTGTTGCAGGCGATGGCGGCCGTGACCTTCCCGCTGGTGATGGAGCTGTCCGGGCCCGGCGCCATCGAGGACCGGGCGCTCGCCCCGGTGTCCGTCCGGGTGCTCGGTCTGCAGAAGATCCTCTCCGCCGTCGTCGAGGGCCTCGTCGCCGGTCTGCTGGTCTTCCCCGTCGTCCTGCTGGTGCACGCCCAGGGCCACGGGCCCGCCGTGGAGGTCGCGAACTGGCCGATGCTGGTCTTCGTCCTGCTGGCGGGCGCGGTGCTGGCCGCGTCGATCGGCATGTATCTGGCCACCCGTATCGACCCGCGCCAGATCCAGGTCCTGTTCACGCTGGTGATGTTCCCCGCGATGATGCTCGGCTGCGTGTACTTCCGCTGGACGGCGCTGGAGAGCACGCCCTGGCTCCAGTACGCCGTCCTCCTGAACCCGATGGTCTACATGAACGAGGGCCTGCGCGCCGTCCTCACCCCGCAGATCGACTCCATGCCCGCCTGGGCCTTCCTGACGGCCCTCCTGGTGGGCGCGGTGGTGTTCGGGTGGCTCGCCATGCGCTCGTTCGCCCGCCGCGTCCTGCGGTGACCTTCCGTCCACTGCCGTTCCCGTTCCCGCCGTACGCCCAGAAAGGAAGCACCATGTCCGCATCGTCATCGTCATCGCCCGAGAACGCGGAATCCGGGATCCGGGTTCCGGCCCCGCCCCGGCCGCCCGCTCCCGAGCCCGTCGCGCCCGTACCGCCTCCGGCGCCGGTCGCGCCGCAGCCCGCACGCCCGAGGTCGGCGGTGGAGGAACCGCCGCCGTTCGACGCCCCGGCGGTCCCCGTCGCTCCCGCGCCACCGGTCCCGCCGGAGATCCGGCACCCGTGACCGGCCGGACATCCGACACCCGTAACCGGTAGAGGGAACGCGCGTCCGGCGGGTCGCCGCCGTCGTGGTCCGCCGCGCCGAATGGGATACCGCGAAGCGGGCACCCGGCGGGGCATGGGATTGCTCACGCGCATGGAGAAGACGGTGGAGCACTGGGAGAGCGCGCTGGTCGACAAGGTGCTCGGCAACGATCCGGTCGAGCTCTGCGACGACCTGCGACGCGAATGCGACCGCCACGCCGTGGTGTGCGGCCGGCGCCGCGTCCTCGTCCCCAACGCCTACAAGGTGGAACTCGCCGCCACCGTCCACGAGCAGCTCGGCGAGCGTGACGGGCAGATCGGCCAGGAACTGACCGATGTCCTGGCCCGGCACGCCGCCGAGCACGACTACGAGTGGGCCGGTCCGCTCACCGTGCACGTGACCGGCGCCGAGCAGCCGCTCGACGGGCTTTACCGCATCACCAGCCAGGCCATGCCCAACATACCGGCGGACGCGTTCAGCGAAACGCCCCCGGAGGCGCCCCGCACGACACCGCCCTCCCCGTGAGACGCACTCCGCGAGAGCCACGACGTGCCACTCTTGCCCGAGTTGCGGCATTTACGTTGAATGCCCCTCTTGCTCCCATCTGTTGGTCTGTATCGCGCCACTGATGGACCGACCTGCGCCGACTGTTTTTGATCTGTGAGGAATGAGTGGTGTGGATCTGGGAACCCGCTCCCTCACATCGTCGTCGACGCAGGAAAGGGCGAGTCAATGACAACGGCAGCAGTGCGGACTGTGGAACTCGGACGGACGGCCGGTACGGACCAGCCGGCGAGCGAGTCACGGGGCGTTGCCGAGGGACTGCCGTGGGTCGAGGACGCGGGGAAGGTCGCTCCCAAGGACGCGCGTGAGCTGTCGAAGCTGTTCTTCGAGCAGCTCTGCCATCTCGAAGAAGGCACACACGAGTACCAGTACGCGCGCAACACGCTCATCGAGATGAACCTGTCCCTGGTGCGGTTCGCCGCCAGCAGGTTCCGCAACCGCGGCAGCGGCGAGATGGAAGACATCATCCAGGTCGGCACGATCGGCCTGATCAAGGCGATCGACCGGTTCGACCTGTCGCGCGAGGTGGAGTTCACCTCCTTCGCGGTGCCGTACATCGTCGGCGAGATCAAGCGCTTCTTCCGCGACACCAGCTGGGCGGTGCACGTCCCGCGCCGGCTCCAGGAGCTGCGGGTGGAGATAGCCAAGGCCAAGGAGCAGCTGGCCGGCGCCCTCGACCGCGACCCCACGGTCAAGGACCTCGCCACCCATCTGAAGATCACCGAGGAAGAGGTCCTGGACGGCCTCGTCGCCGCCAACGGCTACGCCGCCGGTTCCCTGGACTCGCCCAGCGAGCAGTCCGAGGACGGCCCGGCGAGCGGCAAGGCCCGTACGGTGGCCGACACCATGGGCGAGGCCGACCCCGCCATCGAGACCGTCGAGAACCTGCACGCCCTCGCCCCGCTGATCCAGGAACTGGACGACCGGGAACGCCAGATCATCGAGATGCGCTTCGGCCAGGAGATGACACAGTCGAAGATAGGCGAGGCGCTCGGCATCTCGCAGATGCATGTGTCCCGGCTCCTGGCTCGCACCCTCGGCAAGCTCCGCACGGGCCTGTGCGTCGAAGCCTGACGCAGCCGCCCGGCACCCTGAGGTGACAGCCCGTGAACAACCCTACGGCCATGGAGGGAAAGACCGTGTTGACGGCCCACCCCGCGATTCTGCGGGATCTTGTCGAGCAGTACGAGACGCTGCGGCTTCTCCACGCGGAGCAGGGTACGGACGCGTCCCGGCAGCGGCTGGAGGACGTCTCGTACACCTTGTGCGTCTCGACGGGAACCCGGAGGACCGAGGACGCCCTCGACGTCGCTCGCCGGCAGCTCGCTGCCGCGCCCCGCGTGACGGACGCCTCGCACCGGATCGAGGACGCTGCACCGGCAGCCGGTCCGGACGTGCGGCTGACCGCTTGAGCGCGATGGTCTGAGCGCTCCCGAGCCCCCTTCCCGCCGTGTGCGGGGAGGGGGTTCGCGCATGGCCGGGGGTCGCCGGGGCGAAGGAAGCCCGGCCCTGGTGAAAGGGCCCGGGCGGGAAACCCGGCCTTGGTGAAAGGACCCGGGCGGCACGCGACGCCTGGGCCCTCCTCGATGACGAGCCCGGCTCTCCCGGGCGAAGCTCAGTCGGCCGACCTGTCCAGCACCCGCTCCAACAGCTCGGTCAGGTGCCGCAGCTCCTCGGCGCCGCACTCGGCGAACGGGCTCTGCCGCAGCAGCAGGTCCACGACACGCTCCCGCATCTCCCGGCCCCGCCCGGTCAGTACGGCCACCCGGGCCCGCCGGTCGGCGGGATCGGTGCCGCGCTCGACGAGTCCGCGGTCGACCAGCTGGTTGACGACGAAGCTCAGGTTGGGAGCGTTGCAGTACAGCCGGCCCGCCAGCACCTTCATCGACGGTGGCGGCCGGTCCGGGTCGATGGCCCACAGGGCCTGCGCGGTCGCCAGGGTGAGACCCATCTCCTCCAGCGGCCGGGACACCCGGTCGCCGGTGCGCATGAAGAGTTCGTGGTTGGCGCGCACCACCGATTCCAGCAGCGGGTCGGTCATGATCCGAGATTACCACTTGCTTCGAGACTCGAAGCTGTTACCTTTTCCGCAACAGTGCTTCGAGACTCGAAGTAAGTGTGCGGTGTGCCGGCTGTGGCCCGCCGTGAACGAAGGGATCGCGCATGACCCGCTACTCCGGCATCACCGCCCTGGTCACGGGCGCCTCGAAAGGCCTGGGGGAGGCGTACGCCCGGGAACTCGCCCGGCGCGGCGCACGTCTCGTCCTCGTGGCCCGCTCGGGGGACGCGCTGCGCCGGGTCGCCGACTCCGTACGCGAGGAGTACGGCGCCGACGTGACGACCGAGACGGCCGATCTCGCCGCACCCGACGGCGTCTCGCGGTTGGTCGCGGCGCTCGACCGGCGGGACATCGCCGTCGACCTGCTGGTCAACAACGCCGGCTCCGGTGCCGTCGGCCCGTTCCTCGGCTCCCCGCAGGACCGGCACGTCGACAGCGTCGAACTGAACATCGTCGCCCTCACCCGGCTCTCCCACGCGCTGGGCGGCAGGATGGTCGCGCGGGGCAGCGGCGGCATCATCAACGTGGCGTCCACGGCCGCCTTCCAGGCCATGCCGTACCAGGCGACCTACGCGGCCACCAAGGCGTACGTGCTGTCCTTCACCGAGGCGCTGGCCGAGGAGTTCCGGGGGAGCGGGGTCCGGGTCATGGCGGCCCACCCCGGCGCCACCGCCACCTCGTTCTTCGAGGGCACCACCGCCGCCATGAAGCCGGCTTTCACCGACCGGCCCGAGACGGTCGCCGCCCGGACCCTCGACGCGTTCGCCAAGGGAGCCGTCAACGCCTATCCCGGCCGCACCGGGCTGAGGGCCGTCACCTGGGCCACCCGGATCCTTCCCCGCACCACGACCACGCGTGTCTCGGCACGCCTCAACCGGGCCTTGGGTTTGGACCGGGCCCACGACATCGGTGCCCCGGCCGCGGAGCGTTCCTGAACCGGAACGGCGAACCAGTCCGCCGGCCGCCCCCGGGACGGGGAACGGTCGGCGGCCCTCTACCCGCATCTGCACCGTCACCCGCCGGGCGCAGGCGTCGCGGGTATCGGCGCTGTTACAGATACGTCTTCCACTCCTGATAGGTGTTGCCCGCCCCAGGCGACTTCAAATAGGCCTGGCCCCTGCTGTCCGAGTCCAACGCCATCCGGTTCTTCGTGTTTATCAGCATGACCACGCCGTCGGTGACGTATTCCTCGGTCCACCACTGAGCACTGTCGTCCTTGTTGCAGTTCTTCGCGAAGACCGATTCGCTGCTGGTGGCGGCGAGGCACTTACCGGATTTGGTGTTCTGGAGCTGGACGGCGCCGTTGCTGTCATACCGGAACCAGTGCTGATAGGGGTTGCTCGACCCGCAGGACTTGGTGTAGGTGTACCCGGCCATGTCCGAGTCGAGGCACAGTCCGGTCGCTCGGTTCTTGTACTGCGAGGTCGGCGGCGCGGCCGCGGCTTCCGTGGCGCAGGCGACCGACAGGAGGAGGCCCGCACAGGCGGCGGCCGCGATCCCGGAAATGCTGTTTCTGATTCTCATGTACTTTTCCTTAGCTGTTGGTTGACGGTGGGCGCAGGGTCGGTCTGGATCGGGCCGCCGGCCCTCAACGGGATCCCTGCGCCATGATGTATCCCGAGGCCGCGAGCAGTGCATTCAGCGTGGCGTAGTGCACGCCGCGGAAAGTGATGCCCTCCCCGGTGGGATTCCGCAGTCGAGCGAGGAGCCAGCTGGAAAGGGTGTTCCACTGGTTTTCCATGGTGCTGTCCTGGCTGCTCAGATGCGTTTCCCGGTTCTGCCTCAGGTTGTCGGCGACATGGGACGCGATGCTCTCGAACCGGGCGGCTTCCGCGGTGGCCTGAATCAGGGTGAGATAGGCGTCGTTCATGGACTGCACTTCATCTTCGCTGGTGGGGCGCTGATAGTGCTGAATCCTCTGGATGGCTTCCCGGAGACCGTTCCCGCCCATGCGGACCTGAGTCCGTCGGCTGCTTCCCAGAGCGTCGTAGCCGGCGCCGACGCGAAGGTCCCCGACCGGATGATTCACCGTGGTGGCCCGCCGGACGATGTTCCGCATCTCACCGTCCATGTTGCGGAAGGCCATGAGGCCGCTCACCGGCACGTCCCCGCCCCCGTTGGGGGTCCAGAGCCCCATCACGTACAGGTCGTTCGACCGCAGATACAGCGAGGCCACACTGTTTCCAGGAGTGTCCGGGCCGTTCACCATTCTGATCTCGACGGCGCGGTGGTCGTTGTTCGCCCGCACCTCGGTAGCGCCCAGTCGCTGCGTCAGGAGACTGTGCCCGGCCCTGTCACGAAGAGCGCTGATCATGTTCTGGTAGTCGGTCGCGGCTGCCCTGAAGTTTCCCGCGAAGAGATTGTGGACGTTCCAGACGATCTGCTCGCGAGGCTCGTCCGTGTCGGCACGCGCTTGCGGAGCCGCCACGACGAACCCGGCCAGCACACACACCAGGGCAAGCAGCATGCTGAGCGCCCGCGGACTTCTCCCGGCCGGCCCGGCCGGTGAAGCAGCTCTTTCGTATCTCACGGAGTTCCTTTCACGAAGCGTCGCACCCGTAGGCGTAGGCCGAATTCCCCCACCGTGCTGCCCCTCTGAGGGCACCGTCCGGCACCAGAAGCGGCGGAGCGGGGCGGCCGGGTGGGTCCGGCCCCGCGTTCGTACGGCCTCCAGCCAACCCGAGGCCGACCAGGCGCAACAGGAACTTCCACCCGCAAAAGTAGGATGCCGCGTACTTCTGCAGGCAGGGGTGGGGGCCGGTGCGGCCATGCCGTCGTGGGAGGCGGGGGCGGCGCAGGCTTTGGCCGTCTACCTTTGCCGACGCTAAGGTGTGCCGCCGTACCCGGCGGATCGCTTCCTTGACGAAGGTGGGATGGGGCTCATGGACGCGGGCCACGCGGAGCTGGTTGTTGCGGCGCAGGCCGGTGACGATCGGGCGCGGGAGAAGCTGATCGCCGCGTACCTGCCCTTGCTCTACAACATCGTCGGGCGGGCGCTGAGCGGACACGCCGACGTGGACGACGTCGTCCAGGAGACCCTGCTGCGCGTGGTGCGCGACCTGCCCGACCTGCGTGTCCCGGAAAGTTTCCGGTCCTGGCTGGTGTCGATCGCGCTCCGCCAGATCCATACCCAGTGGCACCGGCAACGCACTCTCGCCGACCGGACCACGGTCATCGACGAGGCACTCCGGACACCGCGCGCCGGCGCCGCGCTCGAGGACGTGACGATCCTGCGTCTGCACATGTCGGACGAGCGCCGTCAGGTGGTCGAAGCCGGCCGGTGGCTCGACCCGGACCATCGGGTGCTGCTGTCGCTGTGGTGGCAGGAGTGCGCCGGTTTGCTGAGCCGTCAGGACATCGCCGACGCGATGGGGCTCAGTGCCGCCCACGCCGGAGTACGTGTGCAGCGCATGCGCGAGCAACTGGAGCTGAGCCGGACGATCGTCGCCGCGCTGGAGGCGGACCCGCGCTGTCCGCAGCTGAACGAGACCGTCGTCGGCTGGGACGGTCTCCGTACATCTGTGTGGCGCAAGCGGATCGCGCGGCACACCCGTGACTGCCCGATCTGCACGACGACCGAACGGGTCCCGGCCGAACTGCTGCTTCTCAACATCGCGCCGCTGGCCGTCCCGGCCGCACTCCTCGCCGCGCTGGCCGCCAAGGGGCTGTTGTCGGGTACGGCTGCTGCGGGCGCCGCCGGGCTGGCCGCGGCGCACGTCAGCGCCGGCACGGCGGCGGGGGGAAGCAGTCTGCACGGCTCGCTGATCGGCAAACTGCACGTGGTGACCGCTCATCCGATGGTGAGCCTCGCCACCGGAGCGGTGCTCATCGCCGGGACCGCCACCTACGCGGCCTGGCCCGAACCGGCGCCCCGGGCGCCCGCTGTCATCGCCTCTCCCACGGCCGGCACCTACACGCCGGTCCCGTCGCGCACCCCCACGCCGACCCCGTCGCGCGCCACCACGTCGCCCAAACCGTCCCCGGCGAGTCCGTCCGCCGTCGCAGGCACGGTTCCGCTGGGCGCGCAGTCACTGGAGTCCGTGGACCGGCCCGGCCTGTTCGTCACGTATGCCGGTGACTTCGCGATGCTCGGCGGCCGAGTCTCCGCGCCCGGCGGCGCGCAGGCACCGCGACGGGTCACCTTCACGGTCGTCGGGGGACTGGCCGACACGCGGTGCGTCACGCTCCGCGCCGCGGACGGCCGGTACCTTCGCCATCAGTACCTGCGGTTACGGCTGAGCCCCGACGACGGCAGCGAACTGTTCCGTGAAGACGCCACCTTCTGTCCGCGCCCCGGGGCGGTCGCCGGGTCGGTGACCTTGCACGCGCACAACTACCCCGGATCGGTCCTCCGCCACCGCGACGGCGGTATCTGGCTCGATGGCTCCGACGGCACGCGGGACTTCGCCGGCCAGGCTTCCTTCATCACGCGCGGGGCCCGGGCCTGAGGGCTGTTTTTCTTGAGCATCCTGGGCCGGGTCGCTCGGTGACAGCCGGCGATTCCCAAGCACGAGCCCACACCACGCCCCCACCCGCAGTGAGCCGAGCGCTGCGCCGGATCCAGGTTCGTTCCGCCTGTCATCGACGGCTGCCTCGCCGTGACGGACAGGCCTGAATCCCTCCCCACGGGGACGACCGGACCACGGGGCCCGGCATAACGCTTTCTGCCTGCGATATGCATCACTGAGCAATCGTCCGGACGGCGCGACTTTTCCGTTACGGGACCGCGAGTTCGACAGCCTCCACTTCAGGGGTGCCCTTCCCGCCGCTCACATGGTGTGCCGGCGCGGCAGGTCTCCCGATGTCCCCGTTGACGTATCCCCTGAAGAAAGCGGCTCCCATGACCCGACACACCCACGAACCCCGGGTGACCGGCAGGCAGGAACGGCCCCACGCCCTGCACCGCACCCACCCCGCGGCAGATCAGGTGACCCGCGGCCTCCGAGGAGAATCATGAAGGGCCTGCACCGGCTCCGCCGGAGCCGCCGGACCCTGACAGGAGGACTGTCGGCCGCGGCGGTGATCGCCGGAGTCGTGACGCTCCTCCCCAGCTCCGCCGGAGCCGCGGCCTTGAGCACCCAGGCGGCCCCCTCGGGCAGGTACTTCGGCACGGCCGTGGCTGCCGGGAGGCTCGGCGACCCGACGTACTCCACGATTCTCGACCGGGAGTTCAACATGATCACCCCGGAGAACGAGATGAAGTGGGACGCCACCGAACCCTCCCGCGGCACCTTCACCTTCGGCCCGGCCGACCGGATCGTCGGCCACGCCACCGCGCACAGGCAGCGGATACGCGGCCACGCCCTGGTCTGGTACAAACAGCTGCCCGGCTGGGTGAAGTCCATCACCGACGCCAACACCCTGCGCAGCGCGATGAAGAGCCACATCACCACCGAGATGAACCACTTCAAGGGCAAGATCTATGCCTGGGACGTGGTCAACGAAGCCTTCGCCGACGGCTCCTCCCAGCACCGCGGTTCGAAGTTCCAGGACCTGCTGGGCGACGGCTACATCGAGGAAGCGTTCCGCACCGCCCGTGCGGCCGATTCCTCGGCCAAGCTCTGCTACAACGACTACAACATCGAGAACTGGTCGGACGCCAAGACCCAGGGCGTCCACCGCATGGTCAAGGACTTCAAGTCCCGCGGTGTGCCCATCGACTGCGTCGGGTTCCAGAGCCACTTCGGGGCGGGCGGCCCGCCGGCGAGCTTCAAGACCACCTTGGCCGCCTTCGCAGCCCTGGGCGTCGATGTCCAGATCACCGAGCTGGACATCGCCCAGGCACCACCCGTCCACTACGCGAACACGGTCAAAGCCTGCCTGTCCGTGGCCCGGTGCACCGGCATCACGGTGTGGGGCATCCGTGACAGCGACTCCTGGCGCCGCGACGAGCGCCCCCTGCTGTTCGACGACAACGGCAAGCCGAAGCCCGCGTACACCGCAGTCGTGAACGCTCTGCATTCCGGCTCCGGTACCACCCCGGCCAAGCCGGCCGACGGTACCGGCGAGATCAAGGGCGTGGCCTCCGGCCGCTGTATCGACATCCCCGACTCCGCCACCACCGACGGCGCCCCGGCGCAACTGTGGGACTGCAGCGGACGGGCCAACCAGCGCTGGACCTACACCGCCGCGAAGCAGTTGAAGGTCTACGACAACAAGTGTCTGGACGCCAAGGGCAAGGGCGCCACCAACGGCACCTCGTTGGTCGTCTGGGACTGCAACGGCGGCGCCAACCAGCAGTGGAACATCAACAGCAACGGCACGATCACCGGCGTCCGGTCCGGGCTGTGCCTCGACGCCGTCGGCGCGGCCACCGCGAACGGCACCAAGCTTCAGCTGTACGCCTGCGCGCCCGTCGACAACCAGAAGTGGAGCGTCCCGTCCGGGACGGCGGGCAGCGGCACGTGTGCTCTTCCCGCGACGTACAAGTGGAAATCGACGGGTGCCCTCGCACAGCCCTCGAACGGGTGGGCCGCGGTGAAGGACTTCACCCATGTGGTGCACCACGGCAAGCACCTGGTCTACGCGTCGACCGCGTCCGGAGCCTCGTACGGCTCGATGGCCTTCAACCCCTTCACGAACTGGTCGGACATGGCGTCGGCCCGCCAGACCGCCATGCACCAGGGCGCGGTGGCGCCCACCCTGTTCTACTTCGCACCCAAGAGGGTCTGGGTGCTGGCGTCCCAGTGGGGTGCGTGGCCCTTCAGCTACCGCACGTCGAGCGACCCCACCGACCCGAACGGCTGGTCAGCGCCCCATCCGCTGTTCACCGGCAGCATCCCCCGCACCGATTCCCCCACCGGCCCGATCGACCAGACCCTGATCGCCGACGGCCGGAACGTGTACCTGTTCTTCGCCGGTGACAACGGCAAGATCTACCGGGCGAGCATGCCGATCGGGAACTTCCCGGGCACCTTCGGTTCCTCCTACACGACGGTCATGAGCGACACGCCGGACAACCTGTTCGAGGCGCCGCAGGTCTACAAGGTTCAGGGCCGGAACCAGTACCTCATGATCGTCGAGGCAAAGGGCGCGCACCAGACGCGCTACTTCCGCTCGTTCACGGCCTCCAGCCTGAGCGGTACGTGGACCCCGCAGGCCGCCGGCGAACGCAACCCCTTCGCGGGCAAGGCCAACAGTGGTGCCACCTGGACCGACGACATCAGCCACGGCGACCTGGTCCGCGACAACCCCGACCAGACCATGACCATCGATCCCTGCAACCTGCGGTTCCTCTACCAGGGCAAGTCCCCCGCGGCGGACGGCGACTACGACCGGCTCCCGTACCGGCCGGGTGTCCTCACCCTGCAGCGCTGACCTGCCTGATCCCACGGTGATACGCAAGGTGATACGCGAGGAGAACACCTCCGTCCGTGAGGTTCTTCATGGGAACCAAGGTGCCCGCCGGGAGGATGAACAACCCGATGATGACCAACAGCACCGACATGGACTTCGATGAGGCCAACCCCTCGATGATGGTCCGTGTCGGCCGTGGCGGCGCGCAGGACGGCGCCTACTCCGCCGACGGCGGCAACAGCTGGACCGGCTTCCGGCCGGAGCCGGTGGCCGGCGCCGACAGCGGCCAGGTCGCGCCCGCGGCGGGCGGTTCGAGCATCGTGTGGACCGAGGCCGGCCAGGTCCCGTACCGCTCCACCGACAAGGGCGCCACCTGGCTCCGCGTCAACGACGACGACCACCAGTGGGGCGGCATCGGCGGTGTCGGCGTCATCACAGGCGACCCCGACACCTTCGGCCGCGTCTACGTCGGCACCAACGGACGCGGCCTCCAGTACGGCGACCCGTCCTGACCCCGACGCCGGAGCGGACGCACGTCCGACGCATGACATGAGCTGACGCGACGACAGCAAGAGACAGCCGCCCTCCTGACCAACGCGAGACCTCGGTCGGAGGGCGGCTTTCGAGGAGATCCGTCACGGCTGGAGATCACTCGGGAGGCTGTCGCGCGGGTGTTGGCGGACCTGTGGGAACAGTTCTCCGGCGTCTCGGACACCCTCTGGCCCGGGGCCGCCGGGAGGCGGCAGCGGCACGAACGCCGTCGGCAACCCCACAGCGTTCGCCGTCGACGCCTCTCAGGGCACCGGGCCGGTCGTCCCGCCCGCCCTGTCATCCCTTCGGGATGTTCGTCCCGGCAATGCGCCCCTTGTAGGCACTCTCGGTACGAGGTCATCACCTGGGACAGAGACACCCCCGGGGCATTTCTCGACAGCACCGCGGTCAGGGGGAGATCCGCCCACATCGACGGGCTGAAGCCGGGCCACCACTACCTCGTCGCGGTGGTCACGTGGAACGCCGCCGGCGGCGGCATGCCTGGCGTAGCCCGTTCCGTCACCGTCGGCGCGGGAACGCCACCGGTCCCCACCGGCCTGAAAGTCACCTCCACCGACGCGACCACCGTCCAGTTGTCCTGGACCGGGTCCGGTCAGGCCGTCGGCTACCGCGTCTGGATCCGCAACGTCAACGACGGCAGCCCGCCCAAGGCCGACGAGTACGTCGTCAACGAGACCAGCCGGGTCATCGCCTACCTGGTCCCCGGTGTCTGGAACTACGCATTCTGTGTCACCGCCATCAACGGCGAAGCCGAATCCGGCAAGTCCACCTGCGTGACCGCAGCACGGCCGCCGGGTGATGGCAACCCGTCACGGCCGCCCGGCGATGGCAACCCACCACGGCCGCCGGCCGATGGCAACGCTCTGCCCCTGCCGACGGTCGCGAACAAGCAGGGCAACCCTCTCTCCGCTCCAACCCGGGCTCCCCGAACCCTGGTCGCGTCGGCCGGACAGCCCACCTGACGAGCAGGCGGCGGGGAACCCGCCCCGCCGCCCCTCGCCTGTCCATGGCACACGCCCGACGCGTCCCGTGATCAGCCGATGGGCTCGGCCACGATGAGCTGGAACCGCTCGAAGGACAGCTTCACGGTGTTGTGCTGAGCAGTGGCAGTTCCGAGTGACGTGCCGGTGAACGGGTCGGTCAGGCGGTACCGCCTGCGGCCCAGACCGCGCAGCTCGACGATCCCGTCCCACCGGTCGGCGTAGAAGGCGTAGTGGAGGCTGCGCTTCTTGGCCACGACATGCGCCTCGGGCTTGTCGAAGCCGATGTCGTACAGCTCACCGCGGTACTCGCCGGTGGACAGCATGTTCTTCTCGTACAGGGACACCCACTTGCGCCAGAGAACCTCCTTCTCCGGGGTGAGGTCGGTCGCCTTGTCCGGGGCTCCGGATCCGGGGAGGGTGAACTTGGTCGACAGGACGGCTCCGATCCCGTAAGAGGACGCGAAGTCGTCGCCGCCGTCGCTCAGTTCGACGTGGTCGCCGGCGTAGCTGCTGCCCGCGCCCATCAGCGCCTTCATCGACTTGCCCTTGCTCCGGACCTGGTAGGAGGACTCCGGGTCCGAGCTGGGGTACTGGTCGACGTAGGGCAGGTTGTGGAAGGCGAAGGCGGTGCCGCAGGGGCAGAGCTCGACGAGGGCGTCGGGGTTCGCCTCGTGCGCGGCTTCGTGGATCGCCTTCCAGAACAGGGCCACGCCCTCGGTGGATTCCTCGGGGCGGGCGTGCCGGTGCTTCGGGTTGTAGCAGGGCGCGACGCTGTTGAGGTGCTGACCGTCGATCTTGAGCCCCTCGTAACCCCAGTCACCGATGAACCTCTTCGCCTGCTCGACGAAGTAGTCCACCGTCGGCCGGTAGGCCGGACAGAGGGTGTAGGCGTCCCACCAGGTGACGTCCTGCTTGTTGCCGTCGCGGTCCAGCAGCAGCATGTCGGGCCGGTCCCGGAACAGGTTGCTGCCGGGGTCCGCCGCCAGCGGGGCCCACCACAGGCGCGGCCGCAGACCGGCGTCCCGTATCTCCTTGGTGAAGGCCCGCATGTCCGCTGCGCCGCGCGGGAACTTGGCCGTGTCGATGTCCCAGTCACCCTCGTTGGTCTGCCAGCCGTCGTCGAGCGCGGCCCAGCGCAGGCCGACCTCGTGCGCCTTCGGCAGCGTTCCGGTGACCTGCTCGGTGGCGAAGCCGCGCTCGTAGCCCCAGGCGCACCAGATGGGCTCGAAGGCCGAGGCGGGGACCTCGGGGGCGCGCTGGCCGATGTCGCTCATGTAGTCGCGGTACCGCTGGAGCGGCACGAAGTGGTCGCCCGGGAGGGCGGTCAGGAACGTGGTGTCGGTGCTGAGCCGACGGCCCGGCTTCAGGGTGCGGGCGGTGTCGTCCTGGATGGCGATGCTCGCTCCGGCGTCCGTCTTGCGGACCGGCATGCGCAGGACCGTCGCCACGGGCTCGACATGTCCGACGGAGAGGCCCGCACCCCGGCGCCAGACGGTCGCCAGCGGGGTGCCGCCCCCGTAGTCGGAGGAGTCCATCCCCAACGAGTTCTCCTGGACATAGCCGTCCTTCACCGGCATCACCCAGTCGCGGCGGTTCGTGTACGTGGTGCCGGAGAAGGTGTGGAAGCCGCCGGGAGTCTCCAGGAGTTCGTGGGCTCCGTTGCGCCACCCGGTCACGTTCAGCGCGGTGGAGGACCTGTTGGTGTAGGTCACCTTCATCACGATCATGCCGGTAAGACGTTTGAAGGAGGTCAGCTCGACCGTCTTCTGTACGCCTTCCTCGGACGTGCCCTCGATCGTCACCCGGACGCCCGCGCCGTGGCGGGGGTGCCGGGTGTGGCGGGTCCGGTGCCCGCGGTAGGCGAACGCCTCGACGGCCTTGCCGCCCACCAGCAAGGCTTCGCCGGCGTCGAAGCGGGTGAGGTCGACACCCTTGAGCGCCACCCGGCTGCGCAGTTGGTCGTCGAACTCCAGGGTGATGGAGGTGTCGCCGACTCCGACGAGGTCAGGACCCGAGTTCGGTGCGGCGGCCGCCGGTGCGGCGCCCATGGCCACGGCGGGGAAGGCGGCCAGGCCGGCACCCCCCAGCGCCACCTTCAGTACGCTGCGCCGGTTCATGTCCGTCATGTCGAACTCTCTTTCGGTCGTGCGTGCCCGACTGGGGCAGCCGCCTTTTGTCCGTCGTTGTGGATCGTCGAAGTCGAGCCGCACGCTCGCGACGAAGCGACCGTCCGTAAGGCTGGTCGCCGCCTGGTCTGCTACCGGTTTTCGCAGTGGGTCGGCTGGGGTCGGGGGACGGCGTATCGTCCGAACGGGTACCCCAGTGCGCGGTCGCCTCGGGCAGTAGCGGGCGGGCATCCTCGGTGAGCTGCGCCGACGCCGCCTCGATCACCGGCGGGTGCCCGGGGCGCGGCGAACGGAAGGTCGCTCACGGGCGACTTCCTCATCATCGGGTGGCCTGCTTCGAGAACGTAAGTGGTATTCGAGTGGCATGTCAACGGGTGGGACTCCTGGAGGACGGTTCGTGCCGTCCACGGATTGGTATGCTTCTGGTATGGCAGATGCGAGAACGTCGATGCCCAGAGGCCTGTTCGGTGACGATGCCCTCCCGTTGTACGAGCGCACTGCCACGCAGTTGCTCGACGACCTGCGCGCCGCTGCCGCCCGCCCCGGTGACCGGCTGCCCTCCGAGCGGGCTCTGGTCGACCGGTACGCCGTGTCGCGTGTGACGCTGCGGGCGGCCCTCGCGCAATTGGAGTCGCGGGGCATCGTGCGGCCGTCGTCGTCGCGCGGGTGGTTCGTCGCCGAGCTCGGTCTGCTCCCCGAGGCGACGACGACGGCCGCCTCGGCGGCCCCGCAGGTCCAGGGGTTCGCCGACTATGCGCAGGCCAACGGCTTGACGACGGCCGGCAAGGTGCTCTCCGCCACCGTCCGTCCGGCCACGGTGTCCGAGGCCGAGCAGCTCCGGATCGCTCCGGGCGCCGACCTCTTCGACCTCCACCGGCTGCGCTTCCTCGACGGTCTGCTCGTCGTGCTCGAGCACAACCGGCTTCCGTTGGCGGCCTGCCCTGCCCTGGCCGAGACCGACTTCAACACGGCCTCGCTCTACGCCACCCTGCGCGCCGCCGACCCGCCCCAACTGCCCCGCGTCGCCGACTACTCGGTCGAGGCCCGCCACCCGACGCCACGGGAGATCGAGCTGTTCGAGATCGGGGAGACCATGCCGATGCTCGTCGCGACCCAGCTGACGTCGAACCAGGAATCACGCCCGATCGAACTGACCGTGCAGGTCTACCGGGGGGACCGCTACCGGTTCCGGGCCTCCATCACCAACCAGTCTTAAGCAATTACCGACCGGACTTGGATGATCGCCGACCGGACTCGGCGATCACCAACCGGACTTGGGCGATCGCCGTGACCTGCCGGTTCGGCTATGTAATACCAGTTGCATACCAGAATAAGACTATTGACGACCCCAAATGAGACCAGTACTGTCCGGAATGAGCCGCCCATGACGGCACATCGGCTTGAGACGCACAGTGCGTAAGGGGTTGGCAATGCAGAGCTTGTTGAGCGAGGTGGTCCGGCGTCAGAAGGCCGGACAGCCGCAGGGCATCACCTCGGTGTGCTCGGCTCATCCGCTGGTCATCGAGGCAGCCGTGGTGCAAGCACGGGAGACCGGCGGTCATGTACTGGTGGAGGCGACCTCGAACCAGGTCGACCAGTACGGCGGTTACACGGACATGCGGCCCGCGGACTTCCGCGACCTCGTGTACGGCATCGCCGCCGAAAGTGGTCTGCCACTGGACCGCGTGGTTCTCGGCGGCGACCACCTCGGACCGAACCGTTGGCAGTCCCTGACGCCCGACGAGGCGATGGAACGGGCCGACGCCCTGGTCGCCGCCTACGTGGCGGCGGACTTCACCAAGATCCACCTGGACTGCAGCTTCGCCTGCGCCGGTGACCCCGTACCGCTGACCGACGACGTGGTCGCCGAACGCGCCGCACGGCTGATCCGGGTGGCCGAGGAGACGGCCGGCCCCGAGCGGGCCGAGCGGATCCGGTACGTGATCGGTACCGAGGTGCCCACACCCGGCGGCGCGCACGAGACGCTCGACGCGCTCGTCCCGACCACACCCGAGGCGGCGCGCACCACTCTGGAGCAGCACCGCAAGGCGTTCGCCCAGCACGGCATCGACGAGGTCTGGCCGCGCGTCATGGCCCTCGTGGTCCAGCCGGCCGTCGAGTTCGACCATGTGCAGGTCGTCGGCTACCGACGCGAGCTGACCGAGGAGCTGCGCAAGGTCCTCGACGACGAGCCCACCATGGTCTACGAGGCCCACTCGACCGACTACCAGACCGCCGAGGCGCTCACCGCGCTGGTCGAGGACCACTGGGCGGTCCTCAAGGTGGGCCCCGGGCTGACCTTCGCCCTGCGCGAGGCGCTGTTCGCCCTCGCCGCCATTGAGGACGAGCTGGTCCCGGCCGCCGAGCGGTCACACCTTCCCGAGGTCGTCGAGGAGCGGATGCTTGCCGAGCCCGCCAAGTGGGAGGGCTACTACCCGGGCAGCGCTGCCGAGCAGCGCCTCGCACGCCGCTACAGCTACAGCGACCGGATGCGTTACTACTGGCCCGACCCTGAGATCGAAAAGGCCCAGGCCCGGCTGATGGACAACCTCTCGGCCGTGGACATCCCCCTGCCACTGCTCAGCGCCCACCTCCCACTCCAGTACGTCCGCGTCCGCCACGGCGAGCTCGCCGCCCGGCCGCGCGACCTGGCCGTGGACCACGTCCGCGACGTTCTGCGCGACTACGGCCGCGCCTCCCACCCCTACCTGATGGAGCACGTGTGACCACACCCTCCGGCACCCCGTCCCTGGACGACGGCGCCGCCCACACCGTCCGCGAGATCGCCCAGCAGCCCGCCCTGTGGCGGGAGGTCGACCGGATCGTCGCCGCCTCCCGGGAGTCGCTGGACGCCTTCTTGCGTCCGCTCGTCGCCCGCGGTGACCTGCGCGTCGTACTCACCGGTGCCGGCACCTCCGCGTTCGCCGGCCAGGTGCTCCAGCCCGCCCTGGCCCGGCGCCTGGGACGCCGCGTCGACGCGGTCCCCACCACGGACCTCGTCGCCGACCCCCGCGGCTGTCTCGCCGAGGACGTTCCCACGCTGCTGGTCTCCTTCGCGCGCTCGGGTGACAGCCCGGAGTCCGTGGCCGCCACCGCCCTGGCCGACCAGGTCCTCTCCGAGGTGCACCACCTCGTGATCACCTGCAACGAGCAGGGCCGCCTGGCCCGCGAGCACGCGGAGCTGCCGAAGTCCCGCGTGCTGCTGATGCCGGCCGCGTCCAACGACCGCGGTTTCGCCATGACGTCGAGCTTCACGTGCATGACGCTCGCGGCACTGCTCGCTCTCGGCGGCAGCGCCTACGACGGGGTCGCCGAACGCCTGGCCGGGGCGGCCGAGTCGATCTGCGAGAGCGACGCCGTGGACCGCACCGTCGGCGCCCTCGTGGCCCGCGCGCCCGAGCGCATCGTCTTCCTGGGCAGCGGCCCGCTGAAGGGCCTCGCCGAGGAGTCGGCGCTGAAGGTGCTCGAACTCACCGGTGGCAGGCTCATGGCCGTCTCGGAGAGCTCGCTGGGATTCCGGCACGGTCCCAAGGCGGTGCTCGACGACCGTTCGGTCGCCGTGGTGTACATGTCGAACGACCCCTACACCCGCAAGTACGACCAGGACATCTCCGCGGAGCTGCGCGGAAATCTACCCGCCGGCAGCGTCGTCACGGTCTCCGCGGGCCCCGGCACGGAAGCGGACGGCGACGACGCCTGGCCGCTGCCGGGCCTCGACGGCGTCGAGGACGTCGCCCTGGCGCTGTCCGCTGTGGTGTACGCCCAGCTCATCGCCCTGCGCGCCGCCCAGGCCCGGGGCCTGCGGGCCGACAACCCGTTCCCCTCGGGCGAGGTCAACCGCGTCGTGCAGGGCGTGACCCTGCACTCCTTGCACAACTGATCAAAGGCATCAACGGCGCGGCTCCAGGGCGCCCGACGGAGGTACAACGATGTTCCTAGGTGTCGACGGTGGCGGTACGAAAACCGCATTCTGCCTGGTCGACCGCGGCGGACAAGTCGTGGCGCGAGCGCAGGCGGCAAGTTCGTACTACTTCTCCCACGGCATCGAGCTCGTCGAGCGTGTGCTGGGGGAAGGCGTCGACGCTGTCTGTGCGGCGGCCGGGCTGACCCCCGCCGACATCGAGTACGCCTTTTTCGGCTTGCCCGGTTACGGGGAGGCTGCCCGCGATCTGCCCGTCCTGAACGCGACCCCGCGAGCCGTGCTCGGACACGACCGCTACGCCTGTGACAACGACATGGTCTGCGGCTGGGCCGGTTCACTGGGCGCGGTCGACGGCATCAACGTCATCAGCGGCACCGGCTCCGTGACCTACGGCGAGCGGCTGGGCCGGGGCGTGCGCGTCGGTGGCTGGAGCGAGCTGTTCGGCGATGAGGGATCGGCGCACTGGATCGCGGTCCGCGGCCTCAACGCCTTCTCGCGGATGAGCGACGGACGGCTCCCCGAGGGCCCCCTGGCCGAGGTGTTCCGGCGCCACCTGGATCTCGCGTCCGATTTCGACGTGATCGACGTCGTCCACAACCGGTGGCAGGGCGACCGCGGCCGGATCGCCGCGCTCAGCCGCTCGGTGGCCGAGGCGGCCGGTCTGGGCGACGAGGCCGCCTCGGCGATCCTCGCCGAGGCCGGCCGGGAACTCGCCCGGCTCGTCGACGTCACCCGCGAGCGGCTGGAGTTCGGCCCGGACGAGGCCGTACCGGTCTCCTACTCGGGCGGCACCTTCGGCGCGGACGCGGTTCTGGAGGCGTTCGCCACCGGACTGAAAAATCGTTTCACTCACTACGAACTGCGACATCCTCTGTACGAGCCCGTCGTAGGTGCCGCCCTGTACGCGGCGAGAATCGCCGGAACCCCGCTCGACCGGCCCGCGCTCGAAGCGCTGCGCATGGCCTCCGGGATCTCCGCCTCAGGAGGGGAAGACCGATGAACGCAGGCACGAAGAGCTGGGTCCCGTACGCGTCGCTGCTGGTCCTGTTCTGGGGTGTGTGGGGCGCCTTCTCCAGCGAGCCGAACAGCAGGTACGGCTACCCCAACGAGATGATCTACATCATCTGGGCCTGCACGATGCTCATACCCGCGTACTTTGCCATGCGCGGCAACACGTTCGACCGCCGGCCGACCGCCGCCGTGTACGGACTGATCGCGGGACTGACCGGCGCCGGCGGCCAACTCCTGCTGTTCCACGCGCTCGCCAACGGCCCGGCGTACCTGATCTTCCCCCTGGTGTCGCTCTCCCCGGTGGTCACCGTCCTCATGGCGATGGCGCTGCTGCGGGAGCGGATCAACCGGCTCGCCCTGGTGGGAGTCGTCGCGGCGCTGGCGGCGATCGTGCTGCTCAGCATTCCCAGCGGCACGGACGACTCGAACTCGCACGGTCCGTGGCTGCTGATGGCCATCCTGATCTGTGTTGCCTGGGGCGTGCAGGCGTTCTGCATGCGCAAGGCCGCGGTGGTCGGGGTCAACTCCGCGACGACGTTCGGCTGGATGACCATCAGCGGACTGCTGCTGGTTCCGGTGGCGTTCGTGATGATGGGCGATTTCCCGTCCGACGCTCCGTGGCAGGCGCCGGCACTCACCGCGGTGACGCAGGTCCTCAACGCGGTCGGCGCGTTGTTCCTGGTCATGGCGTTCAGCCGGGGCAAGGCCACGGTCGTCGCCCCCGTCACCAACGCGCTGGCCCCGGTGCTGACCATCGTGCTGTCCCTGGCGGTCTACCGGACACTCCCGAACGTGTGGGGCGCCCTCGGTATCGTGCTGGCCCTCGTGGGCTCGACCCTGATGGTCTACAGCGACGAGAAGAGCGGCGAGAACTCCGTGGCCCCGGGCGCGGCGGACGACGGCGCGGACGTGCTTCCGGCCCCGCAGAAGTCCTGATCGCCCACATACCCGTACCGGCCGAACCACGCAGCGGTACGGGCCGGCACCGGCCCGTACCCACCGAACCGACAGGAAAGCGAGGGGACACCTTCATGCCCCTGGTTCCCACGTGCGAACTCGTCTCGAAGGCCGCCGCCGCGGGCCGGGCCGTCGCGGCGTTCAACGTGATCACGCTGGAGCACGCCGAGGCGATCACCGCCGGCGCGGCCGCCGCGGGCGCCCCGGGGGTGATCCTGCAGATCAGCGAGAACGCCGTACGGTTCCACGGCGGCCGGGCCGAGCCGATCGCGCGGGCCGCGGCCGAGGTCGGCAAGGCCTGTGACGTCGATGTCGCACTGCACATGGACCACGTGACGGACATGCGGCTGCTGCGCACGGCGGCCGACGCGGGGTTTACCTCCGCGATGTTCGACGCCGGGGCGCAGCCGTACGCCGAGAACCTCGCCGCCACCCGCGCCGCGGCCCGGTGGGCCCACGACGCGGGCCTGTGGCTGGAGGCCGAACTCGGCTACGTCGGCGGCAAACCCGACGCTCCCGCGAGCGCCCACGCGGCCGGGGTGCGCACCGACCCGCAGGAGGCGGCGCGCTATGTCGAGGACACCGGCGTGGACGCCCTGGCCGTCGCCGTCGGCAGCAGCCACGCGATGACCGAACGCTCCGCGACCCTGGACCACGCGCTCATCGGACGCCTGCGGGCGGCCGTGCCCGTACCTCTGGTGCTGCACGGCTCCTCGGGCGTCGGCGACGACGATCTGCGACAAGCCGTTCGGGCGGGCATCGTGAAGATCAACATCGGTACCGCTCTCAATATCGCGTTCACCGGCGCGGTCCGCGAGACGCTGGCGGAGCGCCCCGCCCTGACCGACCCCCGCCCCTACGTCGCCCAGGGCCGGGAGGCGATGGCGGAGACGGTCCGGGCTCTGCTCGGTGTGGTGAGTGGCTGAGCGGGGCCGAAGCTTTCCCCAGCCTTTTCGGCGTAGCCGAAGACCGAGCGGTAGCACGTGGTGACGCTCGCGGTCTCCCGCGTCACCAGCCGCCACGCCGAGGCCGACCGGCGCAAGATGGTCGGCGGCCAGGAGGACATGATCCCCGATATCGCCCTCGACCTCACGGCGGCCGACTCCGCCGACTGACCACTCACAGCCGTACCAGCATCTTCCCCACGCTGCGTCCGTCCATCATCCCGAGGAACGCCTCCACCGCCCGGTCGATCCCGTCCTCGACCGTCTCCCGGAACACGAGCTGTCCGGCGGTCAGCCACTGGGCCACCTCGCGTTCGAAACGCGGGCGCAGGGCGGCGTGGTCGCCGACCTCGAAGCCGCGCAGGGTGAGGCGCTTTTTGACCAGTTCGGTCATGTTGCGCGGGCCTCGTGGCTCCGTAGTGGCGTTGTACTCGGAAACGGCCCCGCACAGTGCCACCCGGCCGTCGCGGTTCAGCAGGTCGATGGCGGCCTCCAGGTGCTCACCCCCGACGTTGTCGAAGCAGACGTCGATGCCGTGCGGCGCGATCTCCGCGAGCCGGTCGCGCACATCGCCGTCCTTGTAGTCGAAGGCGGCGGTGAAGCCGAGTGTGTCCGTCAAGTAGGCCACCTTCTCCGTCGACCCGGCGCTGCCGTACACCGCCGCGGCACCGCGCAGCCGGGCGATCTGGCCGGCCAGGCTGCCGACCGCGCCGGCCGCGCCGGAGACGAACACGGCGTCACCCGCCCGCAGGCCGGCGATCTCGGTGAGGCCGACGTACGCGCTGAGCCCCGGCATCCCGAGCACCCCGAGATACGCGGAATCCGGTACGTCCGCGATGCGCTCCCGCTCGGTGAAGCGCGCGGCGGGTGCGACGGCGGCCGTGCGCCAGCCGAGATCGCTGAGCACCAGGTCCCCGGGGGCGAACCGGGCCGACCGTGACTCCATCACCTCGCCGACGGCGCCGCCGCTCATCGGCCGGCCCAGTTGGTAGGCCGGCGAACCGGAGTGTTCGGTACCCATCAGGGCCCGCATGTACGGGTCCACCGAGAGGAACCGGTTGTGCACCAGGACCTCCCCCTCGGTGAGCGGCGGCAACTCCCGCTCCACCAGCCGGAAGTCGCCGGGCGCCGGGCGCCCTACGGGCCGTGCGGCCAGCTGCCACTCCTGTGACGTGGTCGGCATCCGCCGTTCCCCCCTCGTGAGTCGTGCCGGTCTGCTTCAGCCGGTCACCGGCTGCGGTGCGCCCCGCTCGGCGCCTTCCTTCAGGACGAGGGTGAGCAGGCCGGGGAAGCGGCGGTCCAGTTCCCGCGCGCGCAGTGAGTTGATCCGGCGGGTGCCCTCGTCCCGCTGGCTGATGACGCCCGCCTCGCGCAGCACCCGCAGGTGGCGGCTGAGCGCGGACTTGGCGACGGGCAGGTCGAAGGTGCCGCAGGGCACCGCCGGCTCGGTGGCGAGCCGCAGGACGATGCTCAGCCGGACCGGGTCGGTGAGCGCGCTCATGACGGCGAAGAGGTCGAAGTCCCGCTCGTCGGGGTGGAGCAGGGGGGAGGACGTACGGCTGGCCATGGCCTCAGTATCCCCCACCGTCCCGCGCGGTGACCGCCCCTGGGCCCATGTTCACGTCCGTGTGAACATGGGCTACGGTCGTGATCACCGCTCGACCGAGCACCCCACCGCATGACCGGTGAAAGGAATCCGCCATGCCCGCGCACCCGCCCTCCGCCGCCCCGATCGGCGTCGGCATCATCGGCCTCAGTGCCTCCGGCGGCTGGGCCGCCCGTGCCCACCTGCCCGCACTCGCCGCCGTGCCGGGATTCGAGCTGCGGGCCCTCTCCGCCACCACCCCGGAATCCGCGCGCGCGGCGGGGGAGAAGTATGGCGTTCCGCTGGCCTTCGGCAGCGCCCGGGAACTCGTGCGGCGCGACGAGGTCGACCTCGTGGTTGTCGCCGTGAAGGTCCCGCACCACCGCGAACTGGTGCTGACCGCCCTCGAAGCCGGCAAGGCGGTGCTCAGCGAATGGCCGCTGGGCAACGGCCTCGCGGAGACCGAGGAGTTGGCCGCCGTCGCCGAAGCCAGGGGCGTCCGTAGCTTCGTCGGGCTCCAGGCCCGTTCCGCGCCGCCCGTCCGGTACGTACGGGACCTGATCGCCGACGGCTACGTGGGCGAGGTCCTGTCCACCAGTGTCATCGCCTCGGGGCGCCGCTGGGGGCCGCGGTTCGAGCCGGACGGCGCCTACCTCCTCGACCGGCGCAACGGCGGCTCCCTGCTCACCATCCCCTTCGGACACACCGTGGACGCCGTGACCATGGCCCTCGGCGAGTTCACCGACCTCGGTGCCGTCATGGCGACCCGCCGCCCGAAGGTGCACGACGAGGTGACCGGCGAGCCGGCGCGGATGGACGTGCCGGACCAGATCGCCGTCAGCGGTGTGCTCGAAGGCGGCGCGGTGGCCTCGCTCCACTTCCGCGGCGGCCTGTCCCGCGCCACCAACTTCCACTGGGAGATCAACGGGACCGCCGGCGACCTGCTGGTCACCGGGGACTCGGGGCATCTGCAATTCGGGCAGGTCACCGTGTACGGCGCGCGGGGAGAGGGTACGGAGCTGGCGGAGTTGCCGGTCCCCGGCACGTACGACGCGGCGCTTCCCGCGCTCGCCGGCCGCACCACGGAAGTCGCGTACACCGTGGCCCATGCCTACGAGCAGATCCGCCGCGATCTCACGGACGGCACCCGCCACGCCCCGGACTTCGCCCACGCCGTACGTCGCCACCGCCTGCTGGACCGCATCGAGCGCGCCGCCGGGTTCTGAAGGGGCGGCAGAGCCGGGGCTCCGGGCCCCCGGGCGGCCGCGGAACCGGATTGCGGGGAGGCCGGGCCGGAGGCCGCTGTGTGTCAGCGGCTCTCCAGCTTCCACCACTGGCCCGGGCGGTCCCGGTCCTCCCACTGCTGGACGTTGGCCCCCGGCTCCTTGCTGTCGTCGGCGACCTCCAGCAGCAGCCCGCTGGCGTAGTTGGTCAGCGTGAACGTGCCGGGCTCGGCCACGTCCTGTTCCAGCAGCCACTCCTGCGCGCCGTAATGGTTGGCCTTCCACTGCTGGACGTTGGCGCCGTTCTCGGTGGAGGCGCCGGTGACGTCCAGGCGCTTGCCGCTGCCCACGTTGGTCAGGTGGCGCAGTCCGCTGCCGGGGTGTACTTCGGTGACCCGCCACAGCTGAGCCGGTGAACCGTCCTCCGTGCCCTGCCGCACGTTCGCCCCGCTGCCCTTGCGGCCGTCCTCGACCTCCAGCAGCAGGCCGCTGCCCACATTGCGCAGCGCATACGCCCCCTCGCCGACCGCCGCAAGCCTCTCGGCATCCCTCACGTCCGCCCCTTTTTCCGTCGTCGCGGCCCGTCGCCGCCATATCGAGCAAGTGTACGAATGTGGGTGGGGCCGGCGAGGTTCCCGCGCCGGGAGGCCGTACGGGAGACGGCCGAATCATGATCGTCGGGGCTGCTGAGGGGGCCGCTCGAAAATGGTCATGGTGCAGCCGCTGCGTTGACTGGCCCGGAGCCAATATACTCGGCATGGCTTCGGACGCCCGCCCCGTCGTGGGCAGGCTCCGGCCGAGGCTGCCTGGGTTGGGTGGTGCGGGGGATCGCCCGACTCGGGTCCAGCCGCTGCCCGGCCGCTCCTCCCGGCCCGCGTGAGCGGGTGGTGGGGGGAAGGGAGGAGCGGCGGGCGGAACGGCGCCGGGACAGGGGACTTGGCGCCGTTCTTCATGTCCGCTCTTCAAGCCCGCTCTTCATGCCTGTTCTTCATGTCCGCACGGGCGCGGGGCCGGTCAGGCCGGAAGGGTTCCCGGCACGCAGGCCGCGCCTTCGAGGCGGAGCAGCTGTTCCTTGCGGCGCAGACCGCCCGCGTATCCGGTGAGGGTGCCGTCGGCGCCGATGACCCGGTGGCAGGGACGGACGATCAGCAGCGGGTTCCGGCCGATGGCGGTGCCGACCGCGCGCACCGCGGCGCGCGGGGCGCCGATCCGGGCGGCGATGTCGCCGTAGGTGCACGTCTCGCCGTACGGGACGTCCTCCAGGGCCTGCCAGACGCGCTGCTGGAAGGGGGTGCCGCCGGACACGTACGTGATGCCGAAGCGGGTGCGGGCGCCTTCGAAGTACGCGGTGAGCTGCGCGGCGATCTCCGTGAAGGCCGCGGGGTCGTGGGTCCATGCCCCGTCGACCGTGGCGCCGCCCTTCTGGTCCGGTACGGACAGCGAGGTCAGCGCGGTACCGCCCGGCGCGGTGGCGGACGGCTCGCCCACCAGCAGCAGGTCGCCCAGCGGGCTGCCGAGTGTCGTGTGGACCGTCGTGGCCGTCATCGTCCGGCCCCTTTCTCTTTCTCTGTTCTCCGTGCACGTGAGCCGTACACCGGCTCGTCCGTCACCCCCACTGTGCCGCCGCGGACACGTGACGGCTGGCGGTATCCGGACGTCGCATCCCCGCCGGTGGGGCGGGGCGGGGACGGCGGGAACCGGTCGCCCGCCGGGCGGCCCCGCAGCGTACCTCGGCCCGGGCGGAGGGGGTCCGTGCCCGTGGCCCGGGCAGCGCCGGTCCCTGCTCGCGGCCCGCCCTTCGTTCCCGCTGCTCGCGGGCGCCATGACCGGCCCGCTTCCTGGGCAGGATGACCATGGGGGACCCCGGCGGGCCGTGCGGCGGTGAGGCGGGGGAGCCGGGGCGCGGCCGGGCCGGGGACCGGTCGAGGGGCTCCGGCACACCCGTTACGATCGGCGGCATCGTGGCCGTCGCCGGGAGGAAGAGATGGGCTTGTTCCGCCGTGGACCGAAGCGGGACCCGCGGGAAGCCCCGCGCGACGGGGAGTTCGGGTTCTTCTCGGAGCGGGAGGGCGGCGTCTTCCGTTCGCAGGTCAGGCAGGCGTTCGCCGAGCGCGGCCTGGAGGTCACGGTGTACGCGGGGGTGGTCGCCGACTCCGGCGGACGGCAGTTCGGCCTGGGCAACCTCGCCGCGGTGTGCCACCGCGACCGGCGCGGCGAACGGGTGTGGCCCGCGATGATCCGCGACCACGTGGGCAAGGTGCTGCGCACCATGGACGGGCCGCAGCCGATGGAGACCCTGGCGGAGGACGAGATCCGGGCGCGGCTGTTCCCGCGGGTCGTCGCCGAGGAGACGCTGCCGCCGGCGGACTCCTTCCGGTACGGGCGGGCGCCGGCCCCCGGGCTGCGCGAGGTGCTCGCCCTGGACCTGCCCGAGGCCGTGCAGATGCTCAGCGAGGACTCGCTGTCCGACCTCGGCGAGGTGGCCGAGCTGCGCATCAGGGCGCTGAACAATCTGCGGGCGCTGCCGGTGGAGGGCCACGAGACGGTACGGCGCGGGGACGGCTCGTCCTTCGAGGTGGTGCTGGGCGACTCGTTCTTCACCGCCAGCCGGGTGCTGGTCCTGGACGACCTGGTCGAGCGGATCATGGGAACGCCGCTCACCGAGGACGGCGCGCTGGTCGCGATGCCCTTCCGCCACCAGCTGGCCTTCCACCCCATCCACGACGCGCAGGTCGTCCCGGCCCTCCAGGCCATGGCGCAGTTCGCCGCGGCGGGCCACGAGGACGCGGCGGGGGCGATCAGCCCCAATGTGTTCTGGTGGCGGCGCGGTGCGATGACGCGGCTGAGCGAGCCGGACGGGGACGGGCTCCGGGTGGTCGTGGACCTCGACTTCCAGGACATGCTGGAGCGGCTGGTGCAGGACGAGGCGTGAGTACGGCGGGCGGGCCGATGTGCCGGGTGACGAAAACTTTTCGTAAAGTCCGCCTTGGTGGGGAACCCCCTCCCCGGTCCGGTCGTTCAACCTGGTGAGGCCCCGCGTCATCCCCCGTGCGCGGGGCCTCACCAAACCCGTGGTCGGCGGCCCGGACGGTGCTCAGTCGCCGAGCCGCGCCCGCTCCTCCTCGCTGAACAGCCGCGAGCGGATCAGGAAGCGCACACCTTCGGGAGCTTCGAGCGAGAAGCCCCCGCCCCGCCCCGGTACGACGTCCACCGTCAGATGGGTGTGCCGCCAGCGGGCGAACTGGTCCGCCGCCATCCAGAAGTCGACGGGCTCGGCGACACCGGGCACGGACAGCCGCCCCAGCAGTACGTCCGCCGCGCCCGTACGGAACTCGCCCGCCGGGTAGCACATCGGGGAGCTGCCGTCGCAGCACCCGCCGGACTGATGGAACATCAGCGGTCCGTGCGCCTCCCGCAACCGACGGAGCAGTTCCTCGGCCGCCGGACTCAGGGCGATGCGCCCCGTACGGAGTTCGGCATGGTGTTCGGTGCGATGCTCGGTGCCGTGCTCCGCCCCGGTGCTCATGGCGTCCTCCGGGACGGTTCCCGCCTCTCGGGCCCGCAGCGGTTCATATGCCCCCTCCTTCGCCGTTCGTCCGGACCAGGTGCGGTGCGACTCCGGGGCGCGCGCCGCGGAGACGGCCGGCCGGTGCTGCCGTGCCGACGCTGCGAGCAGTGTAGTCAGGGGGTGTGCCGCCGTCCGGTACGAGAGGCCGGGTGACGGACCACCGCGGGGGACCGCCACTGTGGTCCACCGCGGAGGCCACCGCCGTGGACCACAGCGGTGCATCGCCGCTGTCCGGCCGCCCGTCCCACGCCCGTACCGTGTCAGTCTCGGACCCGTACCGCGCCCCTACCGCGTCCGTCCCGCGCCCGTCCCGCGCCCGTCCCGCGCCCCTTCAGTGGACCGACAGGCCGCCGTCCACGAAGAGCGACTGCCCGGTGACGTACGCCGAGGCCCGGCTCGCCAGGAAGACCGCGGCGCCCGCGAAGTCCTCGGCGAGGCCGTTGCGCCCGGTCATGGTGCGGTCGGCCAGCGCCGCCACCTTCTCCGGGTCGGACGACAGCCGGGCGTTGAGCGGCGTCATGACGAAGCCCGGCACGAGCGTGTTGCACGTGACGCCGTACGGCGACCAGGCCTCGGCCTGGGAACGGGCCAGCGACTCCAGCGCCCCCTTGGACACGCCGTACGCACCGCTCTGGACGAACGCCCGGTGCGCCTGCTGGGACGTGATGTGGATGATCCTGCCGAAGCCCCGCTCGGCCATGCCGGGGCCGAAGCGCTGCCCCAGGAGGTAGGGCGCCTCCAGGTTCACCGCCATCGTGGTGTCCCACACCTCGTCGTCCAGCTCGTCCATCGGCGGCCGCAGGTTGACCCCGGCGCAGTTGACGAGGATGTCCGGCTCGCCGAACACGCCGGCCGCCCGGTCGGCGGCTTCGCGCACGGCCGTCCGCGTACCGAGGTCGGCGCTCACCCACGCCGCCCGGCAGCCGTCGGCCGTCAGCTCGTCGGCCGTGGCGCGGAGTTCCGCCTCCTTGCGCGCCACGACCACGACGCTCGCGCCGGAGCGGGCGAGCGCCCCGCTGATGGAACGTCCGATACCGGAGCTGCCGCCGGTCACCACGGCGACCCTTCCGTCCAGCGAGAACAGTTCGGTGAGATAGGTGTGCGAAGTCATTGCCGCACCTTAGACGGGGGGCGAACGCCGGGGGCCTGTGGGGCGACGGTACGGACGCGGTGGGACGGCGACGGCCCGGACGCCCTCAGCAGCCGGGACCGGACCGGCGGTCCGGCACCCCGCGGCCACCCCGGAACCGGGCCCTAGGCGGTGCGGAATCGGCCGCCGGGGGTAGCGAACCAGCCGTTCTTGGCCCGGTCGGCGATCGCAGACCGGGCAAGGCACGTATCAGGATGAAAGATGGACGAACCTGTCGGGTGTAAGGACGTCCCGACATATTCATGTCTATGGGGAGGGCTGTTGATGCCGTTAACCGGTCGTGAAGCGGAGCTGGCCCGGCTGGACGGGCTGATCGGGCGGGCCGGCGGCGGCGTACCGGTGATCGTCGCGGTGCGGGGGGAGCGGGGCATCGGCAAGAGTGCGCTGCTGGAGGCGGTGGCGGCCCGCGCGGCGGACGCGGGCTTCCGGGTGGGGGCCGCCGCCGGGGGACCGGCCGTGCGGGACTCCTTGTTCGCCGTGGCCCGCCAGGCCCTCGGCCGCCCGGACGACGGGGCGGACACCCTGGAGGGCTATGTCGCCCGCGGCCGGGACGTCATGGCGCGCACGCCCCTCGCGCTGTGCGTCGACGACCTCATGGACGTGGACGCGTCGTCGGCCCGCTGGCTGGTGGCCCTGGCCTCGCTCGACCGGCCCGTACCGCTGCTGCTCGTCGCGGCGGCCGGCGATGACCCGGGATCCGGCCGGACGGCCGGCGCGGCCGAACTTCTCGCCCGTGCCGAGCACCTGGAGCTGACCGGCCTGCCCGAGGCCGGGGTCGCCGAGTTCGCCGCGCGGCACTGCGGCCTCACGCTCGACGCCGCGGCGGCCGCCGTGTGCCACGAACTGACCGGCGGCAACCCCGGTCTGCTGCTCGCCCACCTGGCGGGCCGCCCCGGCACGGCCGTCACGGCGCGGGAGCTGCGCGGCGCGGCCGGACCGGAAGCGCTGCGATGTACCCGGCGGTGGCTCGACGACCTGCCCCGACCAGCCCTGGCCATGGCCAGGGCTGTCGCGGTTCTGGGAGACAGCGCCGAGGTCACCCACGCCGCCTCGCTGGCCGAACTGCCGGTTCCCGACGCGCTGCACGCCATCGACACCCTGGTGGCACGGCAGGTGCTCGCCAACCGGGTGCCGCCGGCGTTCCGGCACCCGCTGCTGGGCACCGCGGTGCTCGCCGGGATGCCCGTCGGCTCCCGGATCGCCGCGCACCTGGAGGTGGCCCGGTTCATGCGGGACGAGCAGTGGGGCGCGGAACGGGTCGCCCAGCAGCTCGCCGCGGCGGGCCCGACCGGGCTGGACTGGGCGGTCGAGCCGCTGCGCACCGCGGCACGCAAACTGCTGCACGAGGGGCGGGCCGAGGAGGCGAGCCGCTATCTGCGGTGCGTGCTGCGGGACCGGCTGCCCGCGGACGTCCGCGCCGCCGTCCGGCGCGAACTGGCCGAGGCCGAGACCTTCGTCGACCCGGACCTCGCGCTGAGCGAACTGGACACCCTGCTGCGCGAGTCCGAGGACCCCGAGGTCTGCGCCGAACTGGCCCTGGACGTGGCCGGCATGCTCATCGACCGGGCCAGGCCGGCGGACGCCGCGTCCGTACTGGACGAGACGGCCGGCCGGATCGGCGCCGGCCACCCGGCGGCGGTGCGCAGGCTCACGCTCCGGAAGGCGACCGTCTCCCTGCTCGACGTGGCCGGCCCGTCGGCCGAGGCCCGACGGCTGGCGGACGCGCCGGAGCCGGCCGACGGCGCACGGAGCAGGGAACTGGCCAACCTGCGGGCCGCGATCGCCGCCGACCGGGGAGCGGACCGGGAAGCGGCCCTCGCCCCGGCACGGGAGGCGCTGGCCGACGCGGCGGGCGGCGACCTCGGACGCCTCTGGCAGAGCTGCGCGGCCCTGATCCGCGCCGACGAACTCGTCGAGGCACGGGCCCACTGCTGGCGTACCGGCCGGCTCAGCCGTGCCATGTCGGGCCGGCGGGCCGGGCTGGCGGCGGACATCTTCCGGGCCCGGATCTGCCGGGTCACCGGGGACCTGCCCGGCGCCGTGGCGATCCTGCGGCCGGTGGTGGAGGAGATCGGCCCCGGCAGCACCGCGCTGCCGACCGTCACCGGTTTCGCGGTGGCCGGCCTGGTGGAGGCGCTGGCGCAGCTGGGCGACCAGGACGAGGCCGCCGCGCTGCTGGCCGCGCACGGCCCCGCCGGCCATGGCCCGGACGACGACCGGTACGGCCGGTACGAGGGCCCGTACCTGCTCGCCGCCCGGGCGGCCCTGTGGCGGCTGCGCGGTGAGCCGGGCCGTGCGGCGGCGGATCTGCTGGCCGCCGGACGGCAGTTGGTGCGCCGGGGCGCCGTCAGCCCGGCGATCCTGCCGTGGCGTTCCCGCGCGGCGCTCGCCCTGGCCGCCGACGGCGCCGCCGACCGGGCCGAGACCCTGGCGCGCGAGGAACTGGAGGCCGCCCGCCGCTGGGGGACACCGCGCACGATCGGCGTCGCCCGGCATGCCCTGGCCATGACCCGGCAGGGCGAGCGCAGGCTCACGCTGCTGACCGAGGCGGTGCGCCACCTCGAAGCGTCGCCCGCCCGCCTGGAACTCGCCGTGGCCAGGGCCGACCTGGGAGCCGCGTTGCGCGCCGCCGGACGGACCGCCGAGGCGGACCGCGAGAGCGCCGCGGCGCTGGCCCTGGCGGGCGAGTGCGGTGCCACACCGCTGGCCCGGCGGCTGCGGGCGGCGCCGGAGCCCGTACCGGCCCACGACAAGCCGGTCCGTACTCATCCGCTGCTGACACCGCAGGAACTGAAGATCGCCGGGCTGGCCCGGAGCGGACACACCAACCGGCAGATCTCCCAGATGCTGTTCCTGACCATGCGTACGGTGGAGTTCCACCTGTCCGGTGTGTACCGGAAGCTGGGCATAGCGGGACGTCAGGGACTGGCCGGGGCGATTCCGGCGGAGCCGTCCGCCGAGCCGCCGGAGGACCTGGCACGCCCGTCGGTCCAGCCGGCCGACGGCCGGTCCCGCCACGCCGCTCCGGAGCCGTGCTCCTGCTCCCGGGCCCTGCCGCCCGGGACGCCGTGCTCCGACACCCCGGTACGGCCGTCCAGGTGGCACGACGGCCCCCGGCCCGCGGAGCTGCGGCCCAGCGCGTCGAGGTGACGGACGGGCCCGCCGTACGGGGGCGGCGGGCCGGGCGGGGGCGACAGACCCGGAGAATCAGCACACCGGAAGCGACGGCAGGCCCGGACGCCCGGCGGACCGGAAGCGACTACTGACTACAGACCCGGAGGCCCGGCGGACCGAAAGCGACTACAGCCCCGGAGAATCAGCACACCGGAAGCGCCGGCAAATCGGTGACGATCCGGCCGGCCAGGAAGCGCAGCTGGTTTTCCTGGCTCAGGGTCAGCCCGAGCCGGTTGTTCGCCAGGTGAGCGCAGCGCAGCAGGATCAGCGTGGTGGCGGGGTGTGGCAGCGCTGCCAGGTCGGGGCCCTGGTTCAGCGGCGAGCGGGCCCACTCGGAGGTGAACGTGCCGGAGTCCTCCCAGCCGCTGAGCCGGTCCCGCAGCGTGCGCAGCGACCGCAGCCAGTGCGCCTGCGGGGTCGCTCCGGCGGGTTCCGGGGCGAGCTGCCACACCCGTAGCGCGCGCTCCCGCAGGTGTTCCCGCCGGGCGAGGTAGTGCTCTTCGGTGGCGGCGGGTTCGGTGCCCTCGGCGAAGGGGATCAGCGGCTGCCCGCTGTCCACCCACTGCGCGCGCAGTTCGTCGCACAGGGCCAGTACGGCCAGCATCAGGTCCAGGGCGATCAGCGCCCGCTGCTGATCGGTCGTACCGGCCGCGATCAGCGCCAGGGCCAGTTCGCTGGACTCCTGGAAGTGTTCCTCGGTCGCGGCCATGGCCGCCCCCTGCCCGTACACCGTGTGCTCGCGCAGGTACGGCAGGAAGTCGACCGTGTTGTTGGGCCGCAGTTCCCGGTCGTGGTCCGGAAGGTCCTCCAGGGCGGCCAGTTCGCCGGCCAGCCCGGCGTACCGGGTGCGGTCCACCGTGTCGGGGGCAGGGTGGTCCCGCAGGAACGTGCCGATCGCCGTGGCAGCCCGCTGCCGTACCTCCTGGGAAGCCGCCGTACCGGTGGGCAGGAAGCGCAGCCGGACGTGCGGGCCGCCCTCCCAGTACCGCAGGAAGAAGTACCGGTGCAGCAGCCCGTCGGCGGACAGCTCCTTGACCAGCGGCCGCAGACAGCCGGTGAGCAGGGCGTCGTGGCCGGTGTCCTGGAAGACGTGGGCGCACACCCAGTCGGACGCGTCGGCGGTGCCGGGGTCCAGGGGGCGGTCAGCTGCGGCCATGGTGACCGACCTCCACGAGATGTTCGGTGACGCGGGCTCCGGCGTCGCCGTAGTGCGGCGCGGCGGACGGGTCGGGCAGGGCTTCCTGGAGGAACAGCAGGTTGCCCCGCTCGGCGAGCATCCGCTCGAACAGTCCGGTCAGGAGCAGGTTCGCGAAGTCGATGTAGAGCGGTTTGCGCGACTTGAGCTGCCAGACGTTGCCGTCGGTCAGCATGGACGGGTCCAGCGCGCGCACGAAGCAGCGCTCGGGGATGCCGTGTTCACGCAGCCAGGCGGCCAGCCGCAGCAGGTACGGGCGGTCCGCCTCGCCCTTGGCGCGTACCGGTGCCTCGTCGGTGCGGAACACCCACTGGCGGCGGCTGACCGTGACCGTGCCGATCGTGATCCTGGGCTCGTGCAGCAGGCCCTGCTGCGTGGCGGGGGAGATGTCGCCGAACATCCGCCGCCCGGGGATCAGCAGTGTCGGCGTGTCGCCGAACGCCTGGATCAGCAGCCGCATCGCCGGCGGCAGCCAGAACTCCGCGATCAGGCTGGGGTGCACCGGCCGCACCTCGCGGTCGCGGGTGCGCGACCACAGCACGAGGAGGTCCAGCACCGGGTCGTGGCGCACCTCCAGGTCGCGCAGCGGGATGCGCCGCTCCGCCGGGCGCGGGCTCGCCGAACCGGGGTAGTCGATCTCGTCGGTCATGGTCAGGTCGCGCAGGCCCACGTTGCTGCCGTAGTGGCGGCAGGTGTCCGCCAGGATCACGTCGCCGGGCGGGCCGGACGGTTCGCCCGCCATGGTGACACCGGCCTGGCCGAGCAGCCGCCGGATCCGGTCGCGGCCCCGTCCGTGCCCCGCGTTGACGGCGTTCACCACGAATCCGGCCGGGTCCTCGGGTCCGCCGGTCAGCTGGCCGTAGAACGCGACCGAGCCGGGCGGCCGCATCCACGCGGGCCAGCTGTCGGCCAGCGCGGCGAGCCGCGCGGGATCGACGTGCACCACCCCGTCGGCGTCCGGCCGCGCGTTCAGGGCCGCGCCGGTGAGCCCGGCCCGTACCCGCAGCAGTTCCTTGATCCGGGGCAGCGGGCTGTCGGCGAGCGGCGCGTAGCCGTGCTGCGAGACGGACAGCAGGCCGGGCAACCGCGGGTCCGTGCGCATCTCTTCCTGGACGGCACGGTGGAACGCGAGGAACGACACGCTCGCGCCGGACCCGAAGCGCGTGGTGAACAGCCGGGCCAGCGCCACCCGGCCGGGCAGCGCCGGGTCGAGCGCCGCGTAGCAGCGGCGGACGGTGTCCAGGTCGCGCAGCACCGGTTCCCAGGCCGCCCGGTCCTGAACCGGCGGCGGCCCGACGAGCAGGGCGTTCTCGATGACGTAGTTCTTGGGCGGCACGATGACGTGCTCCGGGCCGACGAGTTCGGCGACCCGGCCCAGCGCCCGGTGGATCTCCTGGTTGCGCCGTTGGCGGGCGTCCGGGTCGGTCAGCTCCGGGTAGCCGTCCAGCAGCGCGGCCACCTCCTTGAGCCGCGCCGACACCTCGGCCAGCTCCGGACCGCCGGTCTCCACCCACGCCCGCAGCTCGGCGAGCGGGTCCGCCGCCTGCTCGGAGAACGGGGGCACGACCTCCAGCACGCCGACTTCGGTGAGCCGCGCGAGATAGCGCTCGGCCTGCTCCGGGGAGGCGCCGCTCCGCTCGGTCAGGTGGGCGGCCACCTCGTGCCGCGGGCGGGCGCCGTCGGAGACGAAGTCCAGACAGGCCTGGACCGGCGCGGACACCGGCAGCGTACGCAGCGGCTCCTCCTCGCCGGGGCCCAGGAACTCCCAGTGGCCGTCGGCCGGGTGGGCGCTCGGGTTGACCCGCAGCCGGACGGCGGGCGCCAGGGCCGGGTGATCGCGCAGCTGCCGGACGAGCTGCTGGACGAGCCACAGGTTGATCTCGACGGTGTCGCGCACCGCCGCTCCGCCCGCGTCCGGGCGCGGCCCGTCCCACCGGCCGAGGCCGCTGACGGTGAAGGTGCTGAACGGGCTGGTCTTGGCCGCCACCCGGGCGAGGTACTTGGCCAGCCGGAGCGCCAGCTTGCGGTCCGGCACGGCGCCTTCGGGACGCGCCAGCCACTTGCGCAACTGTTCGTGGAGGACCGGGCTGCCCTGGATCAGGCCGTGCCGGAACACCGGCTGCGCGGCCGCCTCGCGCAGGACGGCGTGACGGTCGGCCGCGTCCCGTGGGAGCAGGTCGTCCAGGGCGGCGGTGTCCGCGCGGTGGGCCGCCAGCAGCTCCGCCCACCGCTCGACGTCCGCCACCACCGCGGCGGGCAGAGCGGCGCGCACCTCGTCGTTCCAGCAGCGCTCACCCGGCGTCCGCTGGTTGTGCACCGCCCGGCGCAGCGCGACCAACGCCGGCTTGACGCCGGTCTCCTGCCCGATCAACGCGTACAGCGCGTCGGAGAGTTCCGTGCCCCGGTCGGCCAGTTCCCGGGCGCCGTCGAGCAGCGCGCCGGTCCGCCGCCACACCTCGTCCGACCGCAAACCGTCCAGCACCGACACCGGCAGACCACCGATGCGTACGCCGAATGTGTCCGCGACGTGGAAGCCACTCATCGTTGTCCCTGCCTTCGCGTGCGGGTCGGTTCTGGTCGTGCGGGGAAGCGGCCCCGGCCGTACGGAGAACGGGAACCGTACGGGGGGATCGGGGAAGCGGGCGGCCGCGACGTCACGGGAACGGGTGCGGATGCGGGTTGACGTCGGCCGGCTCCAGCGGCCCGTCCCGGTACCCGAGCCGGGCCGGCAGGTCGTACAGCCGGGGCAGGCCGTGGGTCCGGCTCATCCGGTGCCCGAAGGTCATCGGCAGCAGACCGGGAATGATCACTTTCGCGCAGGCGAAGCCGGCGGCGCGGTGCTCGTCGGTGGTCTGGTCGACCACGATCACGTCCAGGCCGCGGGCGGTGAAGCGCTCGACCACCTCGGCGAGGTCGTCGCGGAGGTCCGTGTGGCGCGGCCGGCAGGTGGCGCGGGCGAAGGCCTCGGCCACGGGCCGCGCCGTCTCCTCGCCGGGCAGGAAGGCGAACCGGTCGTAGGCGTCCGGGTGGCAGTACAGCAGCGCGTGGTCGCGCATCTCCCGCACCTCGTGCGGGTCGGCGACCATGCCCTCGATCCGGCGCAGCTCCTCGTGGTAGGCCGCGCGGTTCCAGCCCAGGTTGGCGGTCAGCTCCAACAGGCCGTTGAGCAGCGCCTTCTCGGGGTCGAAATGGGCGCCCGCGGCACAGATCGCGGCGGGCTCCGAGCCGTCCCCGGGGTGTACGGCCATCACCCAGGACGTGGCGATGCCGTGCTCGGGCGTGGTCGCGAACGCGGCGACGCGGTGCCCGGTGTCCTGCCGGATGCGTTCCACCAGCAGCCGGATCGCGGGATCGGCCACGGTGTCCAGGTCCACGCGCGGCACCGGCAGCCGGGCGTACCAGGTGAGCAGGAACGCGTCCCGCTCGGCCAGCTCCAGGATGCCGTGCAGCGCGGCCTCCTCCAGGCAGCCGCCGAGGGCGCAGCCGTTGGAGACCTCGTACGCCAGCGGGCGGGCCGTGTCGTTGCCGTGCCGGGTGCGGTAGTAGGCGTAGTCCTCGGGCACCAGCACGGGGCCGCCGCGGCCGAAGGAGTGCCCCCACACCCAGTTGATCTTCAGGTCGGGGGTGAACGCCGGGTAGGGGAACTCCGGGTCCGCATAGCGTTCCGGCGGGTAGAGGCCCAGGTCGGTGGGGCAGACGGCGCGGTCGGCGACCTGCTCGTAGCCCGCGTGGACCGTCGTGCGCCGGCCGCCGGGCCGGGCGCCGCCCAGCCGCTCCAACGCCTCGGCCAGCGCGGTGCGTTCGCACCCGGTGTAGTCCAGGCCGCGGCCGAAGCCCGCCTCCTGGATGCCGTCGGGCAGCCGCAGCGGCGCGGAGACCATGGGGTAGGCGTAGTCGGTCCGTACGTCGAGCTGCTGGACGATGCCGGTGTGCCCGTCCACGTAGGTCCGCAGCAGGTCGTCCCAGCCGGTGTCGAGGCTGCGTACGCGGTAGGTGTCCCGGTCGAGTTTGGGCCGCGGCGTGTCCATCAGGACCGGCGGCCCGTCGTCGGGGAGGGTGCCGCAGCGGGGGCAGCAGGGGTCGGGCAGGAACGGGTGGGAGTCGGCGGTGAGACCGGCCAGACCGATGAGGGTGATCGCGTTGCGGGTGGCGGCGCGCTCCGGGTCGTCGAGCACGGCGGCGGCTTCCGCCTCCACGAAGGCCGCGACGGTGTCGCGCGCCCAGGCGGACAGCAGCGGGGACGGCCGTTCGGCGAGCTGATCGCCGTGCCGGCGCAGCAGTTCGGCGCGCGGGCTGTCCTGCCCCAGGGCCCGCTGCCTGCGGGTACGGGCGCACTGCGCACACCCCGGCCGCCCCGGCAGTTCGAGCGGCCCGATGACGACATTGCCCAGCTCCACCCGGACGGGCAGCCACGGCAGGTCCGGGCGGCTCGTCGTGCCGGCGTCCTGCCAGCCGTCGTCCACGGTGAGCAGTCCGGCGCACCGGTCGCTGTCCTCGGCGGCCGACGGGTGCCGGCGGGAGACCGCCGCGCGGACCGCCTGGGCGAGCAGCCCCTCGCCCCGTACCGCGAGTCCGGTCGGCCGCTCCGGCACGATCCCCTCCTGCATCCTTCGCACGTCCCGTCTTCCAAGTCCCGTCATGGGCACCGGGCCGTGCCCGGCGCGTGGTGCGCGCCGGGCACGGCCCTGCAGTGCGGCCTGATCAGCAGCAGCAGCAAGAGCAGCAGCTCGCGGGCGAGCCCTTCGAGGTGCAGTTCGAAGCGCCGATCTCGACCATGGCGTGGCCGACGTTGATCGACTCCAGGGTGGAGCCGGGGGCCGTCGGGAGAATGTCGAGCTGGTCCACGCTCAGGTCATCGAGGTCCAGCACCAGGTTCGCGTCCATGACGTGTACCTCCTTCCTCTGTGGGTGACGACTGCGGGCGGCGGTCGCCCGCTGTCCGAGCTGATTCTGTGATCCGCGGGGGCTCCGGGTCTCTACGGAGGCCCCGTAGGGTCTGCCGGGAGGTCGCGCCCTACGGTGCCTGTGGTCACCAGTCCAGCGGGGGCTCGTACTGGGAGGTGGCCTGCCGCCGCCCCAGCACGATCGCGAAGATCGGTACGTGCGCGTCCCCGCCGCCCAGCAACTCCCGTACGACCCGGTCGTCGTAGCCGTTGGTGATCCGGGCCGAGAGGCCCTCGGCGGCGGCCAGCACGCTCAGGCGCTGGGCCACGATGCCGCCCTCGTGGTGCAGGACGCGGTAGCCGCGGTCCCCGAACCCGCGGGCGCCCTCGTAGCGGTCCACGGTGAGGAAGACGACCGCGTTGGCGCGGGCGGTGTTCACCGAGGGTGTGCGGTCGCACAGCATGGCCACCGTGGGCCGTCCGTCGCGCCCGGGTACGGGGACGAGCGCGGGGGACGGGTCCAGCCGGTACAGCCCGGCTGCCTGGCCGGCGGTGTTGAGGGCCAGTACGTGGCAGTCCAGCAGCGGCCGCAGCGGTGTGTCGCCGTGGTCGGAGGGCACCGGGTCCAGCGCGTACCGCAGGAGGTCCGCGAGCTGCTGCTGCGGCAACGCGGCGCGGTCCGGCAGGAACATCCGCCCGCCCGAGTCCCTGCGCCGCAGCGCGTCGCCCAACTCGACGCTTCCCGGCGGCCGGTCGTCGTCGGCGAAGAACTCCGCGGGGCCGTCGGCGGGCTGGTGGAACGGGTCCGCGGCAACCGGTGCGAAGCGCGCCTCGCCGGTCAGCCGGCTGCCGGCGTCCAGCGTGGTCAGCCGGCTCCAGAGCGCCGCGTCCTCCCGGCAGGTACGGACGTGCTCCGTCACGAGGGGCGGCAGACGGTCCGGTACGGAGGGCGGCAGGCGGCCCGGCGCCGGGCTAGCGGCCACCTCGTCCAGCGCGCCGATCTCCAGCACGGCGAACGTGGTCTCCTCCGTACCGTCCAGGCCCAGCGCCCGGTTCACCGGCTCGTCCAGGAACCGGTGGTGGACCCGGGCGTCCAGGCCGAGCGCGCCGGCCACCAGCAGGGCATTGCCGACGACCATGCCGGACTCCTGCGCGCACAGCCGGTAGGCGTAGTCGCGGTACCGGAAGGCGGTCTTGCGGAAGTACGCGGAGAGCAGCAGCAGCGCGGTCGTGTCGCGGCCCTTGCAGGCCACCGCCGCCCGCAGTTCTTCCGGGATGCCGCCGGGCCGCAGCGCGGTCAGCGCGTGGTGCAGCGGGTCGTAGTGGTAACACCCCGCCGGCACGCCCCCGGTGTCGCCGCCCAGCCACACGTACAGCTCCACCGGGTAGAAGCAGCGCGCCGAGGCCACCACCCGGTGGTACGGCCACGCGGCCTGCGGGCCCAGCTCCATCCGGCCGAGGCCGTAGGTGTGGTGCAGCAGCGCGGACAACGTGCTCCCGTCCCAGGGCCTGCGCGGCGGGCCTTCGGGATGCCGGTCCCGGAAGCCGGGGAACGACCAGCGCGCGTCGCCGATGCGCCGGGGCGGGGCGGCCAGTACGTGGCGGGGCAGCCCGCGGTAGGTCTTGCTCGGCAGCGGATCGTCCGGCCCGCCCTCGGAACCGTGCCCCTCGGCGAACAGCTCCCGTACGCCCTCGAAGGTGTCGTACCAGAACCGCAGCCCCAGCGCTCCGGCCTCGTCGGTGGCGGCCCCGGTCATCCGGCGAGCACCACCCGTACGACGTTCGGCAGCACCTCGTGCACAGCCGGGTCGTGGTCGAGCGGAACCACGACCGGGGACCGCCCCCGCGAGGCCAGCGCCTCCACCAGGGCGGGCAGGTCCGCGTCCGCCGGTACGGCCGTGCCGCCCGGCCCGCGCGGCGGCGCGCCGAGTCCGGGGACCGGCTGCGGAGCGTACGCGGACTCGCCGGTCAGCTCGGACTGCCGGTCCAGCAGGGCCAGTTCGAGGCCGTCGGTGACCGCGCCGGGGCCGCAGGTCACCCCGACCGGCCGGGTGCCCTGCCACCAGGCCAGGACCGGTACACCGAGCGCTGAACCGATGTCAGCGGCCGTGACCTCGCCGCCCGCCGGACGCAGCATGTCCAGGTGGCGGCGGCCCGCCTCGTCCACCGAGGCGCCCGCCACGTCCAGCCGGACCGGCTCGGCCGTGCCCGCCCGTACGTCCTCCAGCGCCAGCCGTGCACACTGCTGCGCCACCGCCGCGGTGACCGCCTCGGTCCAGTCGAGCGCGGCGGCCATGCCGGGTCCCGACGTGAACACCTCGGCGGCCGGTACCGTCGTGACCTCCTTGCCGGCGAGGTCCCAGCCCCGTACCGAGCCGTCGTCGGCGAAGCGCCGCGGGTCGGGGGTCGTTGCCGCGTACCCGGCCAGGCCGCGCAGCGCCGCCCGCTGCCGGGCCTCGGCGAAGCCGGTGCCCCAGCCGAAGACCCGCTCACCGGGCCCCTCGGGCCGTACCGCCTCGGTCACGTTCAGCGGCAGCTGCGTGAAGCCGCCCTCCTCCAGCGCCCGCAGCACCCCCGTGTACCGGTCGAAGCAGGCCGCGGCGCGAGCGGAGAACTCCGCCGGGAGCAACGGCTCGGCCGAACGGAGCCGTTCCACGCGCTGTCCGAACTCCTCGGCGCTCTCCTGCGGCGCGGCCACCGCCGACGGGTGGGGGAGGAAGGGGTGCGTCGAGGTACGCAGGGTCTCCAGGTCGATCCGGGTCAGCGTCGGCTGTCCGTCGTCCCGGGCGCCCGTCAGCGCGGTGAAGCAGGCCAGCCCCAGGTGACCGGCGACCACCGCGGCGGTCGGCCCGGTGAGGAAGGTGCTGGGCCGCGACGGCTCCGGCGCCGCGAGGCGCTGCCAGGCCGAGGCCCAGGCGGCGCCGGACGGCCCCAGCCACGCCACGTCGTCCAGCACGACGCCCTGGACCAGGAGCCGGCCGGCCTGTTCGCACAGCCGGTGCAGCCGTACGGCCCGGTCCGTCACCGGCGCCGAGGACACGTGCAGCACGGCGTCGGCGCCCTCCAGCGCCGCCGCGAGTTCCGCGTCGGAGTCGCCGGACAGCACCGTCCGGATCAGCTCCTGGTCCGGGTCGCGCCGCTCGGACCCGCCGGTCAGTTCGGTCAGCCGGTCCTCGTCGGTGGGGAACTCCGGGGTGCACACGGCGCGCAGGCGGCGGACGCCCGAGTGCAGCGCCGAAGCGATCAGCGCGGTGAACGCGGGTCCGGCGCCCAGCACCACCACCGAGCTGTTGCGGTACGTCTCGAAGCGCCGGGCCGCCGAACCGCGGTGGTACTCCACGAAGGCGATCTCCGGCGCGTACGTCTCCAGCTCGCGGTCGGTCAGGCCGTGCGGCTCGTCCGCTTCCGCGTCGGTCAGGCAGCCGCCGTCCTCCAGGCGTTTCAGCAGGGCCGCGACCACGGTCCGCTTGTCGTCCGGGAGGCCGCGCAGCAGGTTGTCCAGGGTGATGGTGCCGTTCAGATGGGGCGCCAGCCGGTCCACCCACTGGTAGATGGCGCCGCCCCGCAGTTCGAGGTTGGCGCCCGCGCCGAACAGGTGCACCCCGTCCGCGGTGGGCACGTACAGCACGTCGGGCTTGAGTTTCGGTCGCATCGTCTGTCCTCGGGGTCGGCGGATCGCCCCCGAGTGTCACCACCGCCCGCGCGAGACGTCTCTACGGGCGGACCGTAGACCGACCACAGTGATCGGTCCGCGGTCCGGCGGCGGGCCGTCCGCGAAAACTCCGTACGCCGTACGCGGAAAGTGTGGGAGAGTACCCCGGCACGACGGGGGCCCGGGTCCGCTGCCCGCCTCCGCCGTTCCCGGCCGCGCGCGCCACCGCCGCCCGGCCGTTGTACCGCCGTACCGCCGTACCGGAGGAGAAGAGACCGAGATGCCCGCCGACCCCAACCGCCCCCGGCCGGCCGCCGCGGACCTGCACCACGTCATCGAGGTACGCGGCGCACGGGAGAACAACCTGGCCGACGTCTCCCTGGACCTGCCCAAGCGACGGCTCACCGCCTTCACCGGGGTCTCCGGGTCGGGCAAGTCCTCGCTGGTCTTCGGCACCATCGCCGCCGAGGCGCAGCGGCTGATCAACGAGACGTACACCGCGTTCGTCCAGTCCTTCATGCCGAGTCTGGGGCGCCCGGACGTGGACGCGCTGCGCAACCTGAGCGCCGCGATCGTCGTCGACCAGGAGCGGATGGGCGCCAACTCCCGCTCCACGGTCGGCACCGCCACCGACGCCTACACCATGCTGCGGATCGTCTTCAGCCGCCTCGGCACCCCGCACATCGGCACCTCCAGCGCCTTCAGCTTCAACAGCGCCGAAGGCATGTGCCCGCGCTGCGAAGGCATCGGCCAGGTGTCGGCCATCGACGTCGACCAGCTCGTGGACCGCGAACTCTCCCTCGCCGAAGGCGCCGTCACCGTGCCCAACTTCGCCGTGGGCTCCTGGTACTGGCAGGTGATGACGGGCTCCGGCTTCTTCCCGCCGGACAAGAAGCTCAAGGACTACACCGAGCGGGAGTGGCACGACTTCCTCCACAAGCCCGCGACCAAGGTGAAGGCCGCCGCCCTCAACACGACGTACGAAGGGCTCGTCACCAAGGTCCAGCGGCTGTTCCTGGCCAAGGACCGCGACGCGCTGCAACCCCACATCAGGGCCTTCGTGGACCGGGCCGTCACCTTCGCCGACTGCCCCGTCTGCGAAGGCACCCGGCTGAGCGCCGCCGCGCTCTCCTCCACCATCGACGGCGTCACCATCGCCCGGTGCTCGGCCATGCAGATCAGCGACCTCGCCGCGTTCCTGCGCACGGTCGAGGACCCCTCGGTGGCGCCACTCCTCGCCAACCTGCGGCACCTGCTCGACTCCCTCGTGGAGATCGGCCTCGGCTACCTGAGTCTGGACCGGCCCGCCGGGACCCTCTCCGGCGGCGAGGCGCAGCGCGTGAAGATGGTGCGGCACCTCGGATCCAGCCTCAGCGACGTCACGTACGTCTTCGACGAGCCCACCGTCGGGCTCCACCCGCACGACATCCAGCGGATGAACGACCTGCTGCTGCGCCTGCGCGACAAGGGCAACACCGTCCTCGTCGTCGAGCACAAGCCGGAGGTCGTCACCATCGCCGACCACGTCGTGGACCTCGGTCCGGGCGCCGGGACGGACGGCGGGCGGATCTGCTACTCCGGGGACGTGCCGGGGCTGCGCGCCTCCGGAACGCTGACCGGACGCTACCTGGGGCACCGGGCCCGGCTGCGCGAGACGGTGCGCACACCGCGCGGCACCCTGGCCGTCGAGGGTGCGAACCGGCACAACCTGCGGGACGTCAGCGTGGAGATACCGCTGGGGGTGCTGACCGTCGTCACCGGCGTCGCGGGCTCCGGCAAGAGTTCGCTGGTCCACGGGTACGTCGCCGGGCGCGACGGCGTGGCCGTCGCCGACCAGACGCCGATCCGCGGCTCACGCCGCTCCAACCCGGCCACCTACACCGGGCTGCTGGGCCCGATCCGTACCGCCTTCGCCAAGGCCAACGGCGTCAAGGCGGCACTGTTCAGCGCCAACTCCGAGGGCGCCTGCCCGCACTGCAACGGCATCGGGCTGGTCTACACCGACCTCGCGATGATGGCGGGGGTGGCGTCGGTGTGCGAGGCGTGCGAGGGCAAACGCTTCACGCCGAAGGTGCTCACGTACAAACTGCGCGGCAAGGACATCAGCGAGGTGCTGGCGATGTCCGTCGCCCAGGCACGGGACTTCTTCCCCTCCGGGCCGACGCAGGCCCTCCTCGGGCGGCTGGCCGGTGTGGGGCTGGGCTACCTGCGCCTGGGCCAGCCGCTCAACACCCTCTCCGGCGGCGAACGGCAGCGCCTCAAGCTGGCCATCCACATGAATGAGAAGGCGACCACGTACGTTCTGGACGAGCCCACCACCGGCCTGCACATGGCCGATGTCGACCAGTTGCTCGCCCTGCTCGACCGGCTGGTGGACGACGGCAACTCGGTGATCGTCATCGAGCACCACCAGGCGGTGATGGCGCACGCGGACTGGATCGTGGACCTCGGCCCGGGGGCCGGACACGACGGCGGACAGGTCGTCTTCACCGGCACGCCCGCCGAGCTGGTCGCAGACAGTGACACGCTGACGGCGCGGCACCTGCGGGAGTACGTCGGCCAGGCTCGGCCTGACGAGCAGAGGCGCGCCGGGCGCTGAGGGCCGGTGAGTGGGGCCGGGGCCGCGGCGGCCCGCCGGCCGAGGACCCGAGGGCACGCCTCGGGTCCCCGGACCGGCCTGGTCCACCATCCGGCGCCGTATGCCCGGCACGCCCGCCGTTCGTGGCGGGCGCGCCGGGCACGCGGCAGGCGACCGGTGCCGCTTCACCAGGCGACGGGCAGGTCCTCCAGGCTGAACTGCCGTGTCTGCGAGGCCCGGAAGCGGATCTCCTCCGGCGGCACCGCGAGCCGCAGCCCGGGAAACCTCTGCAACAGCGCCGTGTAGACGGCGGCCATCTCCCTCTTGACCAGCGGGGCGGCGACGCAGTGGTGGATGCCGTACCCGAAGGCCATGTGCGGTGCGGCCTGCCGGGTGATGTCGAAGCGGTCGGCCTCGTCCCCGCCCTGTGCGCGGTTGACGGCGAACAGGGAGCAGGCCACCCGCTCACCGGCCTTGATCACCTGGTCCCCGACGGTCACGTCCTCCAGGGCGGTCCGGGGCGCCACGGTGTGGATGACGGTGACGTAGCGCAGCAGCTCCTCCACGGCCCGGTCGATCAGCTCCGGCCGCTCCCGGAGCAGCGCGAGCTGGTCGGGGTGGTCGAGCAGCACCAGCGTGCCCAGCCCCAGCATGCTGGAGACCTGGAGGAACCCGTCCGAGACGAAGGTCGCGCCGATGCCCGCCAGCTCCTCGTCGCTGATGTCCGCGCCGTGCGCGCGCACCACCGAGCCGAACAGGCCGTCGCCGGGGTCGCGGCGGTGCCGGTTCGCGAGCGTGACCATGTACGCCCAGTACGCCTTCCCGGTGGCCGTCTGCTGCTCCGGCGACCCGGCGTCGTTCTGCGAGATGTCCAGGTAGCGCGCCAGTTCCGCCCGGTCGTCCCGGGGAATGCCCAGCAGTTCGCAGGTGATCAGGCCCGCCATGGGCCAGGCGAAGTGCCGCATGAAGTCGGCGGGCTGCCCGACCCGTTCCATGGTGGTCAGGCACTCCGCCACGATCTGGTGCAGGCGCGGCTCCAGCCTGCGGGTCCGGCGGGCCGTGAACTCCGGCGCCACCATCTTGCGCAGCCGGGTGTGGTCGGGTGGGTCGCACGTCAGCAGGTTCCCCGGCAGGACCGGGGTGCCCGTCCCGTCCTCGCCTTCGGGCAGCGCGGAGCTGAACCGCGTCAGGTCGCCCAGCACCTCCCGTACCTCGGCCTCCCCGGTGGCGAGCCACTTCACCCGGCCGTTGGGCCCGAAGTCGATGTCCGCGTCCCTCAGCGGCGCCTCCCGTGTCTGCCGCCGGAGTTCGGGGACCGGGTCGAACCGGTCCCGGCGCAGGTGTACAGGCATTTCCTGGGGCTGGGTCATCCTGACATCCCTTCTCGGTCGTCGGCTGCGGTGGCGGAAGGCGTCCGTGCGGGCGCCGTGGCCGGGCAGGCGTGTGCCCTGGAATGTGCCGGACGGGAGCCGGGCCGCTGCCGCGCGGAACTCCGGCGGCAACGGGGCGGCAGCGGCCGCTCACCGCGAAAACGGCGCCGGCCCCCGAAGAGGGGTGGCCGGGGACCGGCGCCGGGTCCTTTCCTCGTACCCGTCCTTTCCACGCCCGCGTTTCCCGCCTTGCGCCGGGGGGAGGACGGATTCCGATACGCCGGACTGCGCACACCTTCCTCTCCGAAAGACCGCGGCGACCATGACGAGCCGATATCTCCACGGCCCACCGGCCGGCCGCCGAAGCGGAAACAACGGAGCTTCACGTAAAGGGTCGGAATAAGGCTCCCGGGAATTCACGAAGCGGTTCCAGATATTGATGAACCGATTCACCTCACTGTGCTGGCCGCCGAAGTACCGGTCAAACGCGTTCAGTTGGACGGGTGGGCGGGCGTCGGGCCTGTCCAACCGGAGGGTTGCCCGGGTTGGACACCGCCGGTAGAAGCTGCCGCCCGCGTCGGTCGCGCCACAGTGTCGACCCGCGGACGTCCTTCCCGTACGGCATGTGCAAGCGGACTGGCCAGCGGGCATATCTCCTCCGCAAGGTGCAGGAAAGGTCAAGGCCGGTCGGCAAAGTCCCTTACGTGATCTGCGTCCGTCGATTCCGCTCGGTTGCCGGCCTCCGGTCCAGGGGAGCCGGATGGTGGCGCGGCTGCCCATGACGACCTTCCGCACCGCGAGGCAGGAGGAGGGTGCATGCGCCTGGACCGCGACCGCAGGTGGCTGCTGTTCGCGCTGCTCCCGGGCGTCCCCATAGCCGCCGGTGATCTCGTAATGGGTACGCCGCACAGCCTGGCCGGGCTGCTGATGATCTCTACGCTGCTGGCCGCCACCCGGCTCGACGGCCCCTGTACCGGATCCGTCGCCCTGTACGTGGTGCTGCTGGCCGCCGGTGTCGCGGTGTGGGAGGGCGAGCTCGGCGAACGGGACGTGCTGATACGCCTGACCGTGCTCGCGCTGGGCGGCGCGTACGGCACCTGGAGCGCCGCCCGGCGGGTGGCCCACGAAGGTGAGCTGACCGAGACCTCGTCCGTCGCCCAGCGCGCCATCCTCCAGCCCACCACCTTCCGGCTCGGCGGTGTGACCGTGTGCGCCCGCTACCGCTCCGCCTCGCCGCAGGCCCTGCTCGGCGGAGATCTGTACGCCTTCGCGCACACCGCCGCCGGCCTGCGCCTGCTGATCGGCGACGTGCGGGGCAACGGCCTGCGGGCCGTACGCCTGTCGGCCGCCGTGATCAGCTTCTTCCGCGACAGTGCCTACACCCGCACCGACCTGCCCGCCGTGCTGGACGCCACCGACCGGCGCCTGGCCGCGCTGCTCGGCGCGGAGGACTTCGTCACCGCCCTGGCCGCCGAGTTCCGCACCACCGGCCGGCCCGCCGTCACCCGGGTCGGCCTGGCCAACTGCGGCCACCACCCGCCCCTGCTCCTGCCCGCCGGCGCCCCGCCCCGCCTGCTCGCTCCGGCCGAACCGACCACCCCGCTGGGGCTGCACCCCGCGCCGGTCGTCGAGGACGTCATCCTCGGCCCCGGCGACCGCCTGCTGTTCTACACCGACGGCCTGGCCGAGGCCCGCAGCGCCGAGGGTGACATGGTCGATCTCGCCGGCCTGCGGTCCGCCTGCTCGCGGGCGGCGCTGGACGACGCCGCCGACGCGGTGCAGGAGGCCCTGCTCCGTCACACGGACGGCGCCCTCGCCGACGACGTGGCGTTCATCCTGGTCGAGTCCTGCCCGCCGGCGCGCTCACCGGACGTCCGGGCCGGGTGACCCGCGTCTCACCTGCGCGGCGCCGCTTGTCTATGCAACTCGTTGCATAGCAGGATCGGGGCATGGCGCTCGAACACGCGATCCTCGTCTCCCTGCTGGAGAAGCCGGGCTCCGGCTATGAGCTGGCCCGGCGGTTCGAGCGGTCCATCGGCTACTTCTGGACCGCCACCCACCAGCAGATCTACCGCGTCCTCAAGCGCATGGAGACCGACGGCTGGGTCGACGTCCGCGAGGTGCCGCAGCAGGGGCGGCCGGACAAGAAGGAGTACTCCGTCGCCGTCCTCGGGCGGAGCGCCCTCTCCTCCTGGCTGCACGAGCCGATCGAGCCGGAGAGCGTACGGCACGACCTCGCCGTCAAGATCCGCGGCGCGGCCTTCGACGACCCGGCCGCGCTGATCCACGAGGTCGAACGGCACCACCAGGTGCACACCGACCGGCTCGCGCACTACCTGGCGGGGGAGCGGCGCGACTTCACCGGCCCCGAGGCGCCCGCCGCCCTCGACGCCGGGCAGCAGCTCCAGCACGCCGTGCTGCGCGGCGGCATCGCGTACGAGCGCATGACGATCACCTGGCTGGAGGACGTGCTCGACACGCTCCATGCCTTGAAGCCCGAGCGGACCTGAGCCCGAGCGGCTCTGATCCCCGGCACCGCACCACCACGCCGAGCCGGCCGTCCGCCCGACGCGGCCGGTCCGGGCCCGCGACCCCGCCCTCTCTTCCCACCCACCCTCGAACCGAAAGGCGGACCCCATGGCCGACCCGCTGCTCTTCAACCCGCGCACCTACGACCCGGCGCACTTCGACCCGGAGACCCGCAGGCTGCTGCGTGCCACCGTCGACTGGTTCGAGGACCGCGGCAAGCGTCGGCTGATCGAGGACTACCGCTCCCGCGCCTGGCTGGCCGACTTCCTCGCGTTCGCGGGCAAGGAGGGGCTGTTCGCCACCTTCCTCACCCCGGCCTCCGCCGCCGGGGCTCCCGAGGAGCAGGCGTCCGGGCCGTCGGACAAGCGCTGGGACACCGCCCGGATCGCCGCCCTCAACGAGATCTTCGGCTTCTACGGGCTCGACTACTGGTACGCCTGGCAGGTCACCATCCTCGGCCTCGGCCCGGTCTGGCAGAGCGACAACGCCGCCGCCCGCGCCCGCGCCGCCGAACTCCTGGCGGAGGGCGAGGTGTTCGCCTTCGGCCTGTCCGAGAAGACGCACGGCGCCGACATCTACAACACCGACATGCTGCTGGAGCCCGACGGCGACGGCGGCTTCCTCGCCAGCGGCGCCAAGTACTACATCGGCAACGGCAACGCCGCCGGACTCGTCTCCGTCTTCGGCCGCCGCACCGATGTCGAGGGCCCCGACGGCTACGTCTTCTTCGCCGCCGACAGCCGCCACCCGGCGTACCACCTGGTGAAGAACGTCGTCGACTCCTCGAAGTACGTCAGCGAGTTCCGCCTGGAGAACTACCCGGTCGGGCCGGACGACGTCCTGCACACCGGCCGCGCCGCCTTCGACGCCGCGCTCAACACCGTCAACGTCGGCAAGTTCAACCTCTGCACCGCCTCGATCGGCATCTGCGAGCACGCGATGTACGAGGCCGTCACCCACGCCCGCAACCGCATCCTGTACGGCCGCCCGGTCACCGCCTTCCCGCACGTGCGCCGCGAGCTGACCGACGCCTACGTCCGCCTGGTCGGGATGAAGCTGTTCAGCGACCGCGCCGTCGACTACTTCCGCTCCGCCGGTCCCGACGACCGCCGCTACCTGCTCTTCAACCCCATGACGAAGATGAAGGTGACCACCGAGGGCGAGAAGGTCATCGACCTGATGTGGGACGTCATCGCGGCCAAGGGCTTCGAGAAGGACACCTACTTCGCACAGGCCGCCACCGAGATCCGCGGCCTGCCGAAGCTGGAGGGCACCGTCCACGTCAACCTCGCGCTGATCCTCAAGTTCATGGCCAACCACCTGCTGAACCCGGCCGAGTACGCGCCTGCCCCGACCCGCCTCGACGCGGCCGACGACGCCTTCCTCTTCCGCCAGGGCCCGGCCCGCGGCCTGGGAGCCGTACGGTTCCACGACTGGCGCGCCGCCTACGACGCGTACGCCGAGGTGCCCAACGTCGCCCGCTTCCGGGAGCAGGCGGACGCGCTGTGCGCGTTCGTCACCACCGCCGCCCCCGACGAGGAGCAGAGCCGCGACCTCGACCTGCTGCTCGCCGTCGGCCAGCTGTTCGCCCTGGTCGTCCACGGCCAGCTCATCCTGGAGCAGGCCCGCCTGACGGACCTCGACGCGGACGTCCTGGACGAACTGTTCGCCGTCCTCGTACGCGACTTCTCCGCGCACGCCGTCGAACTGCACGGCAAGGACTCGGCCACCGACGCCCAGCAGACCTGGGCCCTGTCCGCGGTCCGCCGCCCGGTCGTCGACGAAGCCCGCTCCGCGCGGGTCTGGGAGCGCGTCGAGGCGCTGTCGGGGGCGTACGAGATGGCGCCGTAGCGGAAGGTCCGTGCGGACGCGAGGTGATCCACGGTCACCCGTCGCAGGACATCGGGAGGATTCAGGAACTGGTCCCTCCAGTGCGACTTTTGGCCAGATGCCCCTCGCGTCCCGCACATCACGCCCCGGCACGCCATGCTCAGTGCAACCGGGCCGGCCGTACGGGCGCCCGTCGAGCAAGGGGGAACCACCGTGACACTGAAGAAGCGCGCGAGACTCGCCGCGGCCATCGCCGCACCGCTCCTCCTGACAGGCGCCACGCTCACCGTCACCGCGCCGGCCGCCAGCGCCGCGCCCACCGGTGCGGACGCGTGTACCCACCCCGGCTGGTCGAACAAGTCCTCCGGCAAGGGCACCGCGAAGGGCGACAGCGTCAAGGTCCGCACCGGCCCCAACAAGGAGTGCGGCGTGGTCGCCACGGTCGGCACCGCGCGCACGCTGTTCTACCACTGCTGGGTGAAGAACTCCGCCGGCAACAAGTGGACGCACGTACGGATCGACGGCCTCAACGTCGACGGCTGGGTCTACAACAAGAACCTCGACGACGGGGGCTCCGACCACCCGGACAACAAGTGCTGACCTGAGGCACTACTCGTAACACCTGTACCGCCTGTACCACCCGCACGACCTCAGGAGCGGGCCCACCGTCACCACGGGCCCGCTCCCCGGGTTGTGCGCGCCTTCGGGGCTGCGGCCGCCCCGTCGGCATCGCCTCTCGAACCATTGCGCGGATGATTGGATGATCGGGCCGCGTGACCTGATCGAACTGCGCTGACGGGCAGGCAAAATCGATCGCTGGACGATCGATAGAAGTCTTTCGTGAAGGTTTCATTGATGAGTGAACTTTCGGCTTCGCCTGCGCGTGTGGTGTCCGTAAGCTGCCAGCAGTCCGCCGCAGACCCGGTCGTGCGGACCACGCCGCGTAGTCCCCGAGGAGTTGGCCGCCATGAACACCCGGTGTCCCGAACTGAGGGAGGGCTGCCGGGTGATCTGCCCGGTGGGCGAGATCGACCTGGCCACGGCGCCGGCGTTCCGGGACCAGCTCAGAGGGAACGATGCTGCACTCCCGGCCTTCGTCGTCGCCGACCTGCGGCAGGTGTCCTTCATCGACAGCAGCGGACTGCAGGAGCTGATGAAGGCCCAGTCACGCTGCGAGGCGGCCGGCGGCTGGGTGCGGATCGTCTACGACCACGAGGCCGTCGACCTGCTGCTCCGGCTGACCGGCTACGCCGAACAGTTTCCCCGCTACACCAGCGTCGAGGACGCCCGGGACGACCGGGCGCCGGAGGCCGCGAACGGGTGAGCCGGTGACGGAGGTGCCGGTGACGGGTGAGCCGGTGCCGTCGGCACCGCCCGGAGCTCAGGCCCCGGGCCCGGCGCTCACCGGGTGCGGAGGCGGCCAGGCGGGACGGTGGTGCACGGGCAGGCTGGCCAGCGCCTGGGTCACGGTGGGGAAGACGGCCAGCACCTCCTTGCTGCCGGTGTGCTCCAGCATCCACAGCACCCGGCGCCCCACACAGGCGAGCAGGAGGCGGCCGCGGCGGCGGCTGAGCAGCCAGTGCAGCCCGAGCAGACAGTTCAGGCCGCGAGAGTTGCAGTAGACCAGCGCCGAGCAGTCCAGGACCACGTAGCGGTAACCAGCGTCGACGTGGCCGCCCATCGTCGTACGGAAGAACTGCTCCCCGGTGTGGTCCAGAGCTCCGCTGACGCGTACCACCGCACACGCGTCACAGTCGGCGACCATGTTGACCAGCAACCCGTCAGCGTGCGGCATGTCGCACCTCCGAGCGCGTTCGCACCAACACCCATGGGGCCGGGCCGACCACGCTATCCGTACGCAGGCACGGGTACCAGGCGGGTCCGGCCCGGAGGCGGCGAGTTGCGCCACCTCCGAGAGAAAGGCCCGCGGCCCGGATGCCGGACGCGGACCGGACTCCTTCCGTTCCAGTGGTCGTCGCAAACACCCTTCAGCTGCTGTGCGGCCGGGTGGACCCGGACGCGGCCCGCCGGCGGCGCACGGCGAGGCGGCGGGCACCGCTGCCCGCCGAACGGCCGCTTCCCGCCGTCCCCGCCGGGCGGGCGGCGACGGTGCCGGTGGCGGGCAGCAAGACGAACGGCCATGACATCGGCACGAGTTGGAGCACGCGGTACACGCAGCGCGGCGGCTGGCGCAGGTAGGTCTCCCCGCCGTGCGCGGCCACCCGGGACCGCACCTCGCACAGCCACTGCAATCCGCTGCAGTCGAAGAAGGTGACCTGGCTCAGGTCCAGCACCACCGTGCGGACGGACCGCGAGGACACCTGGGACAGGGCCGGGCCCAGGCGTCGGGCGAGCTCCAGATCCAGGTCGCCGCGGACCGACAGCAGCAGCGTCTCCCCGTCCCGCCGCGCACGCCAGCAGGGTCCGTCGCTCTTCGGGTACGAGCCGGTCGGCCGCCTGCGCGGCCCGCCGTCGTAGCGCCACCAGCGGGCGCCGGTACGGGCGAGGCGGCGGGGAACGGCGCGGCCACGGAAGCAGCGTGCGATACCGGACACAGGCGTCTCCTCCGTCGGTGGACGAGTCCCGGCCCGTAGGGAGGTGGCCGGGCAGTCGTGGCCGAGCGGGTGGGCGGTCCGATGCCGTGCGGGGCGTTCGCCGACCCGCCCGTCGGCTTCAACCGGTCTGATGCCCCCGATTCCGCCGGGACAAGCACGCGCCGGGGGAGCGTCCCACCGGAGGCACGCGGCCCCCGGACACCTGAACGGCCACCCCGTCACTGTACGAGGCCGGCCGCCGGCCGGGGCCGCGGCGCTCGCGGCCCGGACGGACGGCCGGTGTGCACGGCCGGGACGGCCGGCGTGCGCGGTCCGGGCGGGCGGCGGCGTTCGCAGACGGTGGTCACGCCACCGTACGACCCGTACTACGGCGGAACCGTGCGTGGCTGTCACCCGAACGGGGCATGGGTGGTACAGACCAGCCGCCGCGATCCGGCCACCGAGGCGTAACCGCAGGGGGCCGACTGGCCCTTGGGGGGAGTGAGCCGAAGGTTGTGTACCCGCCCTCGCGCCCGCGTCCGGACGACGCGGGCCGAGTACCTCTTGCCCCACGCCCACGAATCCGTCTTCTGGGCCCGTCGGCTGACCGCCGCCTTCCTGGCCCGGGACGGCACCGCCGCACCCTGCCCGGCCGATCCGGCGGACGCCTTCCTGATCGTCACCGAACTGGTCGCCAACGTCACCCGCCACACCCGCAGCAGCTGCCGGCTGCGCCTGTGCGTCCAGGACGGCACCCTGACGGTCGAGGTGAGCGACGACTGCCCCGACCGGCCCCGGCTCCGCCCGGCCGGTGACGGCGACGAGAGCGGCCGCGGCCTGCTGATCGTGCACGCCCTCGCGCACACCCTCGACGTCCTCGACGGCCCGACGGGCGGCAAGACGATCCGGGCCACCCTGGGCGCCGGATGAGCGCCGGCCGGGCGTCGGGGAGTTCGTGTCGCGACGTCTCAGGAGGAGGCGAACGCGGCTTCCAGGCGCGGAACGTAGTCGACGAGGTCCCGCGCCCAGCACCCGTGGGTATGGCCGCCGTTGCAGTCGCTGCCCCAGCCGGACCCGTTGCCGTAATTCACGTAGTGGTACGGCAGACCGAGGGCGTCCAGCCGGTCCTTGGCGTGCCGGGCGGCCGCTTCCACCCAGAACTCCGCGTCGGCGGGGCTGCCGTCGCCGTTGCCGGTGTACATCGCGATGCCCGTGTCGCGCAGCGCCGCCATGTGGGCGGTGGGATCGGCGGCGTTCCACCGCCAGTCGGCGTTGAACACCGGATACGGCGAGCCGAACACCGCGTCACTGGACACCGCGGGCCCGAAGTCCAGACCGCAGGCGGAGCCCGCGCCGGCACCGCACAGCGGAGCACCGATGTTGGTCAGGGTGGCGACCACGGCGGCGCGGATGACCCCCGCGTCCACCGACAGGTCGTTCGCACCGGAGAACGTCGCGACCTGACCGAACAGACCGGGATGCCGCTGGGCGTAGTGCAGCGCGCCGAAGCCGCCCATCGAGATGCCGCCGACGGCACGGCCCTTCCGGTCCGCGACCGTGCGCAGGTTCGCGTCGACGAACGGAAGCACCTGACCGATGTGGAAGTTCTCCCAGTTCTGCGCGCCGGCCGCGGTCTTCTGGTCGAGCCAGTTGGCGTACCAGCCACGCCGGCCGCCGTCCGGAACGACCGTGATCATCGACTGCGCCGCGGTGAGCGCGGGGTAGGCGAGAGCCGGGTTGCCGGGGTCGTCGGAGGCGCCGTGCAGGAAGTAGAACACCGGGTACCGCTTGGCCGGATCGGCCGCGTAGTCGCGGGGCAGCAGGATGCGGACGCGGTGCTCGCCGGCGACCTCGGCCGTCTTGACGGTGATGACGAAGTTGGTGGCGGTGCCGGTCGCGGGCGCGGTCTGGGCCAGACCGAAGGCGTCGTGCAGCTGAGGGGGCGCGGAGGCGTCGGCCGGAGCGGCGCCCTGCGCGGGCGGTACGGCCCGCGCGGCGGGCGCGCCCAGAAACAGCAGGGCCGACGCCAGGGCGACGGTCGCCCACGAACGCGTGCGAAGCAGGGCGAATGCCATCGGGCCGCTTCCTCTCGGTTGCGTGGGAACGCAAAGGCAAGGCCGCCGGGGCGCGGCCGGACAGGCCGAGTGTGACCCAAGTGGCGAACGGTGAAGGGGGTTTCCAGAAAATCCTTCCGATTTCGGGTGCGTCCCTGTGCTGTCCGCACGGCGGCCCCGGTACGGCGCGGCCGTCCGACGGCCCGGTACGGCGAACAGGCCACCCGCCGACCAACGAAGATCACCATGAGTGCAGAATGACCGATGTGCCGATAACGAACACCCCGCAGAGGGCGACGGTCGACGACGCCCGACTGGTCAGCAGTACCCTGGCCCGCGCTTTTGACGACGACCCGATGATGCGCTGGTTCTTCCCCGACGACTCGTCCCGCGAGACCGGACTGACCCGTTACTTCACCACGCTGTTCACCCGGCAGTACGCCCACCACGGCGTGTGCGAACGCACCGGCGCGGCGGCCGCCTTCTGGGTACCGCCGGAGGGTCAGGCGAAGGCCGTCCCCGACGCGGAGACCGTCCAGGAACTCCAGGACATCCTCGGCGACCGCGCCCCGCTGTTCCGCGACACCGTGATGGCAGCGGCCGAGCACGCACCCCAGGAACCGCACTGGTACCTCGCGGTGATCGGCGCCGACCCCGCCGCCCAGGGCCAGGGACACGGAGCCGCGCTGCTGCGCTCGGGCCTGGCCCAGGCCGACGCGGCGGGCCTGCCCGTCTACCTGGAGTCCTCCAAACCGTCCAACGTCCCCGTCTACGAACACTTCGGTTTCGTCGTACGCGGAGAAATGGAACTCCCGGGCGGCGGCCCGAAGCTGTGGGCCATGCGGCGCGACCCCCGCACCCCTGAGAGCGTCTGAACACCGAAGGACGCGCTACGGACGGGAGCCGTGACCGCACGGCGGGCGTGACACGGGAAACCCGCAACGCCTGCGGTCGGTTACGGCACCCCCGGACCCGAACCAGAAGAAGCTGGAGCGTTACGGCCGGCGCGCCCATTTCCCCCAGCGTCCTACCGGTTTCCGGCGAGTGAACATGACGGAACCCGAAGTCTGTCAGGGCGGTGGCGGACGGAATGTGTATGCGAAGCGGTCGAAGTCGAGAGTCCAGGCGTACTGGGCGAGGAACGCCTGCGAGAGCAGGCCGTTGATCGTGATGCCGCCGAAACGGGACCAAGGCGCCGTTCTGGCCGGGGTGATGGACAGGAGGCGGCCGGACTGTTCCAGCGGTCCCAGGCGCAAGGGGTGGGCGGCCAGGGTGTCGATGCGACGGTCCCCGGCGCGATCACGTAGATCAGGGCGCCCCGGCAGGGGCAGGAGAGCGGCAGGTCGGGGGATGGGGCGCGTGCTCATATTGGAACCAGGCGAGCATGATGCCCTCGGTGACCTAAATGCGGGCGGCGTCTGCGTTCCAGGAGCGGTGAAGACCTCGATGTCCGCGCGGCCGATCCCTTAGCGTTGCCAGGAGCCGATATCGGCGGCGTCCTCGCCGGTCGACGCAGCTGTCTGCTACGCCTTCCCGTCCGGCCTTGCCGAAATCGGCTCCTCGCAGTGCTGCCTACTGGAAACCCTTATCGGCGCGCCCTCCGAGCCGCTGTGCGACCCGTTCGGCGGCCTGCTGACCCGTGAGCACGGCGCCGTTCATGGTTCCGGCCCACTCGCCCGCGGTTTCCACCCCGGCCCAGTGGACGCGCCCGTGAGGCTCCGTGAGGGCGCTGCCGTAACTGACGGATGCATAGGGGGCTACAGCAGGGTTCGGCCCTCCCGGGGCGAACGGTTCGGATTCCGCCCCCCAGCAGTGGTCCAGGTAGCCGATGGGGGTGCTCGCCTGGGCGCCGTACAGCTCGACGAGCTGGTCGATCACCCGGCGACGTCGATCGGCCGAGCGGAAACCGTCGAAGACGCGAGGGTCGCAAAAGGCCATCAGGACACCTGGTCCGCTGTCGCCGGGTGAAACGTCGAAGGTGATGAACACGGTCCCGGTGTCGGTCAGTGCCTCCCCCGAAAGCCCGCTGCTCCGCCAGAAGGGCTTCTCATAGGCGACGAACGCCTTGCTCAGCGTGCCCAGACGCCAGGTCTTCGTGAGCCCTTCGGCCTTTTCAGGCAGGGCAGGTTGGAAAACGATGTCGGCGCGGTGTGAGGGGGCGGCAGTGACGATGGCGTACTTGGCGTTGATCACTTTCGAGTCGGTGCTCACCGTGACGCCGCTGTCGTCCTGGCTGATTCGGCGAACAGGGGCACCCACGACCACCCTGTCGCCGAGTTGCTCGGCGAGCCTCATGGCGATCTCTTGAGTGGTTTCGGTGATTCGCTCCTCTTGCTGACCGCCCTCGACGCTGAGCATGTGCTCTACACCCCCTGCAGCGCGAATGTAGCGCAACGCGTGCAGCAGAGAGACGTCCCCCGGGCTGCAGCCCCACTGCACCTTGGTGAGGATGGACATCAGCGCACGAGTGCTCGTTGTCGCTTGCTGCTGGTCGAGCCATTCTCCGAACGAAATCGCGTCAAGCCGGCCGGCGTCCGGGGATTCCCAGGCTCCATCGACGTCGATGGTCGAAGTCAGCTCCCCCACCGCCATCTGGATGCGGGCCAAGTCCTCCAAGGCTTCAGGTGAGACCTCGGGAAAGGTGCCGGTGTAGGTGCTGCGCTGTCCGTCCATCCACAGGACGTTGTGGCCTTCGTCGAACTGACTGGTCGTGGTGCACCCCAATCGGCTCGCGAGGTCTCGGATCGCAGTGTGCCGCCGTGCGACCCACGTTGCCCCGAGGTCGACCTTGACTCCGGCCACTTCGCCTGAGAACGCTCGGCCTCCGACGCGGTCGCGACCTTCTACGACCAAGACCGACACGCCCATGTTCACCAGCTGTTCTGCGGCGGTCAGGCCGGCGAAGCCAGCACCGACGATCACGACGTCGACTGCTGTGTCCTCGGTTCCGCCTTCAAGAGAGTTCGACATGCTTTCCTCCTTCACTCACGCGGTCCGCGCATTGTGAGATGTATTGGGTGAACGGGGCAGTAAGGGATTCGGGAATGGGATGTTCCGTCGTGCCGGTATGGCGACGCGCCACGCCCGAATCCGCGGTTTTCATTCCTGGTTCCGACTCCTCGTTGGTCGCGGTTCCGACGTTTCCACCGTCCCAACTGTGGATCCCGCCTGCAACAAAAACGTGCACCTGTCTCGTGCGGAAGAAGTGCACGATGCACCGAACTCTTGATTTCGGATGGTCACCGATTGACAAGCGCTGTGATACGCACCATGCCCCGCCATGCCCGGAGCGCGTGACTTCATTCGGACAATTCGGCAATCGTGAACGTGCTTGCCGTTCGGTCTCGTAATCGAACACCGGCGTCGGCTGCGGTCTGTTCCCTCGGAAGGAATCAGAACAGAGAAGGATTTCAGTCGAGCAGGTAGTGGTCGCTCTTGAGCGGCTGCCCTGTCAGCGCCGGATGGCCGAACACTCCAGGGTGCCGCTGACCTTTGGGCGGTGGCGGTGGCGGTGGTGGGGGCGGAGGCCGGATCGGCCGAGTTGTGCCTGGTGATCCGGCCTCCGCTCTCCTTTGCTCAGGGGACGAGTACGAGGCGGATCGGGTCTCCGGTCTTCTTCTCCAGCCGGGCCACGGCGTCTGCGGCTTCCGCCAGGGGGATGTGGGCGCTGACGGAGGGGCCGAGGTCGATGCGTCCGGCGGCGGCCAGTCCGACGAGCTGTTCCACGTGCTCCGGTTCGGAGCCGTAGTGTCCGCGGATCTGCCGGACGTTGAAGCAGAAGTCGATGCTGTCGGCGACGGTGACCGGCTCCGGGGTGAGGCCGGCGAGCACCAGGACGCCGTTCGGGCCGAGCACGGTGGTGGCCTGGGTGCGGGCCGCTCCGACGCCGGCGAAGTCGAAGGCGACGTCGATGCCCCGGCCTGCCGTGGCCTCGCGCACCGCCTCGGTGAAGTCTCCGGCCGTGGGATCCAGCGCGTGGTCGGCGCCGAAGAGGAGGGCGCGTTCGCGCGCTGAGGGCAGCGGGTCGACAGCGATGACAGGGGCGGCGCCGACCAGGCGGGCGAGCCGGATGCCGTGGGCGCCGAGGCCTCCCGCTCCCCAGATGCCGACTGCCTGCGCGGGGCGGACCGCGCCGGTGTCCACGATCGCGGCGTACGGGGTGGAGACGGCGTCGGGGATGATCGCGGCTTGGTCGAACGGCAGGTGGTCCGGGATGGGGAGCAGGGTTTCCTCCCGGGCCAGGGCGTACTGCGCCCAGCCCCCGTCGTAGTCCACCCCTCGGGTCAGCGGCCGGCGGCAGGGCATGCGGCGCAGACAGTCGGCGCAATCGCCGCACGCCTGCCCGGCCTGGAGCACGACCCGCAGGCCGGGAGTCCAGTCGCCCTTCACATCGGGGCCGACGGTGTGGACGACGCCGGCCACCTCGTGGCCAGGGGTGATGGCACCGGAGCCCTGGACGGCCTCCACGGGGTAGAAGGGGCTCAGGCTGCCGTCGATCAGATGGAGGTCGGACAGGCAGACGCCGGCGGCCCGCACTTCGACGAGGACCTCGCCCGGGCCGGGAACCGGGACCGGGACCTCTTCGACGGCGAAGGCGCGGGTGTCCAGGCGAAGCCGTCCGGCCAGCATGGTGTTCATGCGGAAACCTCGATGTGCTCGGTGAAAAGTGCGCATGCAATGCATACACGCGACATGGTCGTATGACCATGTCGGGCAACCGTGTCTGCTGACGAGGTTTCCTGTCAAGCGATGCCCGCCGGACGTTCTCAGGGGTCGGCAAGTTCCCTCGGATGACTGTGTCCCTCGGTACAGTCAAGCGACATGTTCACCCGACAAAGTCGCGTGTAGGTTAGCGAGGGACTGCTGGAGTGAAACGAAAGGCACGCTCATGACTCAGGTGTCCGTAGGCGCGGCGCGGGCGATCCCCGAGCGCCCCCCGCTGCCCCTCGTAGGCCACGCGTTCAACGTTCCCGCAGGCGCGGACTTCCTGGCCTACCTGCTGAAGGAGTTCAAGGAATTCGGGCCCGTGTACCGGCTGCGGGTCTTCGGGAGGGACACCGTCATGATCGGCGGCCTGGACCTGGTGACCGAACTGTCGGACGAGACCCGCTTCCGCAAACACCTTCACGCCGACCTGGTCGAGGTCCGGGCCCTGGCCGGAGACGGCCTGTTCACCGCCTACAACCATGAACCGAACTGGCGCAAAGCCCACGACATCCTGATGCCCGCGTTCTCGCTCGGCGCGATGCGCAGCTACCACGCCCCCATGCTCAAGGTCGCCCGCTCACTGATCGGCAAGTGGGACCGGCTGGCCGGGGTGCAGTCGGTGGATGTCCCCGACGAGATGACCAGGCTGACCTTCGACACGATCGGCCTGTGCGGCTTCGGCTACGACTTCCAGTCCTTCCGCCGTGACGACCTGCATCCGTTCGTCGACGCGATGACCCGGGCTCTCGTCTTCGCCCAGGAGAAGGGCGAGTCCATCCCGGGCTCCGAGCTGTTCAAGAGGAAGAAGGTCGAGCAGTTCCGCACGGACGTCGACCTGATGACGGACCTCGTCGACGATGTGATCAAAGAGCGCCGCGCCTCCGGCGACACCAGCACGGACGACCTGATGGGGCTGATGCTGCACACCAAGGACCCTGCCACCGGCGAGCCGCTGGACGACGTCAACATCCGCCACCAGGTGATCACCTTCCTGATCGCCGGCCATGAGACGACCAGCGGCGCGCTCTCCTTCGCCCTGTACTACCTGACCAAGCACCCGGAGGTGCTTGCCCGGGCCCAGGCCGAGGTGGACGCCTTGTGGGGTGACACCGACTCCCCGGACCCCCAGTACGGTGACATCGGCAAGCTCACCTACATCCGCCAGGTGCTCAACGAGAGCCTGCGGCTGTGGCCGACGGCTCCCGCGTTCGCCGTCGAGCCGATCGAGGACACCGTCATCGGCGGCAGGTACCCGGTACACAAGGGCGATTCGCTGATGGTGGTCACCTCGGCCCTGCACCGCGATGCGGCCTGGGGGGAGAACGTCGAGCTGTTCGATCCCGAGCGCTTCACTCCCGAGCGGGAGGCGGCCCGCTCGGTCCACGCCTTCAAGCCGTTCGGCAACGGCGAGCGGGCCTGCATCGGCCGCCAGTTCGCGCTGCACGAGGCCACCCTGCTGCTGGGCCTGCTGGTGCACCGTTACCGCCTGATCGACCACACCGACTACCAGCTGAAGATCAAGTCGACGCTGACCATCAAGCCCGACGGATTCCGCCTCCGGCTCGCCCGCCGCACCAGCGGCGAACGGCGCCTGCCCGCCGTGACGGCGGCGCACCCCCTCGTGGACCCGACCGCGGCCGTGACGCGCCGCGTGAGCGGCACCGCGCTGACCCTGCTGCACGGCTCCAACCTCGGCACCTGCGCCGGCATCGCCCGCGATCTCGGCACGGACGGCGAGGAGCACGGCTTCACCCCCTCCGTCGCCTCCCTCGACGCGTACACGGGACGGCTGGCCGGCACCGAGGGCCCCGTCGTCATCGTCGCCGCGTCCTACAACGGTCGTCCCACCGACGACGCCGCCGAGTTCGTCGCCTCCCTGGAGGACCTCGCACCCGGCTCGCTCGCCGGGCTGCGGTACGCCGTCCTCGGGGTCGGTGACCGCAACTGGGCAGCCACCTACCAGCGGATCCCCACCCTGATCGACGAGCGTCTGACCGCCGCCGGCGCCGCCCCGCTCATGGAGCGCGGCAGCGCCGACGCCTCCGGTGACTTCGCCGGAGCGGTCGACCAGTGGACGGAAGACCTGTGGGCGGCCCTTCTGGACGAGTACGGCGAAGCGGTCGCCGGCGAAGCGGCCGGCCCCGCACCGGAAACGGAAGGGGAAGGGCTGTACGAGCTGGAGGACACCTCGGAGTCGGTCCTCGGCGGCCTCACCGATCGCCACGGCGTCCAGCCGATGGAGGTCCTCGAAGCGTACGAACTCGTCGACACCGACCACGAACTCGGTCGCTCCAAGCGGTTCCTGCGGCTCCGGCTGCCCGAGGGCGTCACCTACCGCACCGCCGACCACCTGGCCGTCCTGCCCAGCAACCCCGAGGCCCTCGTCCAGCGTGTCGCCGACCGCTTCGGCCTCGACCTGGACCGCACCGTCCGGCTGCGCGCCCGCCGCCGGAGCCGCGGCGCCCTGCCCGTCGACCGGCCGCTGCCCCTGCGCCGCCTGCTCACCGACTTCGTCGAGCTCCAGGACCCGGCCACCCAGGAGCAGGTCGCGGTGCTCGCCGAGCACACTGCCTGCCCGCCCGAGAAGCAGCCGCTCACGGCCTTTGCCACCGCCGGCCCCGACACCTTCCGGGAGCAGGTGACCCTCGCAGGGCTCAGCGTCCTGGACCTCCTGGAGCGCTACCGCGCGTGCGAACTGCCCTTCGAACGCTTCCTGGAGCTGCTGCCGGTACTGCGCCCCCGGCACTACTCGATCTCGTCGTCCGCCGCGGCCCGGCCCGGCGAGGCCGACCTGATGGTGTCACTGCTCGCCGCGCCCCACCGGTCGGGGGAGGGCACCTTCCGGGGCATCGCCTCGCACTTCCTGCAGACGGTGAACGCGGGCGATGTGATCCAGGCCCGGGTCCTGCCGTGCAGCGAGTCCTTCCGCCTTCCCGAGGACACCTCGGTACCGGTGATCTTGATCAGCGCGGGCACCGGCCTCGCGCCCTTCCGCGGCGCGGTCCTCGATCGCCACCACACCGGCTCGACCGGCACCCTGCTCTGCTACTTCGGCTGCGACCATCCCGACGTGGACTTCCTGCACCGCAAGGAGTTCGAGGCGGCCGAGGCGGCCGGCGCCGTCAGCATGCGCCCCACCTTCATGCATGCACCCGAGAACGGCGCCCGCTTCGTCCAGGAGCGCATCGCCGGTGAGAGCGAGGAGGTGTGGTCGGTCCTGGAGGCCGGCGGACGCGTCCACATCTGCGGCGACGGCCGCCGTATGGCACCCGCCGTACGGGAAGCGTTCATGACGCTCTACTGCGAGCGGACCGGTGCGAGCGATGAGCAGGCCGTGGCATGGCTCGCGGAGCTCGTCGAGGCCGGACGCTACGTCGAGGACGTCTGGGCCGGCTGATTCTCACGAGTGGACAGAGACGTTTGCGGGCGCACCCGGAAGGTGCGCCCGCAAACGTGTCCACGTCGTGTCAGGCCGTCGGCACGTCCGGCAGGGCGAGGCTGCCCTTGGCCAGCGCCACGGTCGCGGCCACGAGTGCCCTGAGGCCCGTCCGCTCAGTGGCCTCGTCCGGCAGGCACAGGAGGACCTGCATGGTGAGTCCGTCGAAGCCGGAGAGGAAGAACCGGGCCACCGTCTCCGGGGACTCGGCCAGTTCCTGTCCCGTCCTCGCGGCCGTCTCGGTGATCACCTGTGCGGTCACCTCTATGACCCGCCGGTAGTGGCTCTGCCGGGCCTCGTTGAGACCGGGGACGCGCAGGGCGAACATGGTCAGCTCGCTGAGCAGCTGGTGGTGCGTCGTCGGCTCCCGCACAGTGCCCCACAGGGCTCCCGCCAAGGCGCTGAAGGTCTCCTCGAAGCCCGCGTCCTCCGGCGCGGCCCGCTGTACCTGCGCGACCAGCTCGTCGGTGATCTGGTCCATGACCGCGCGATAGAGGTCCTCCTTCGTGCCGAAGGTGTAGTGGACGGTGGCCTGCGCGACACCGAGCTCCGCGGCGATGGCGCGGGTACTCCCCGCGGCGACACCCTCCCGGGTCATCAGGTCGATGGCCGCCTTGATCAACTGAGGGCGGCGCTCCGCCGCGGACACATGAGCCATACGCCCACTATATTCGACTTAGTCGGGCGACACAGTCGGCTCGGCCGAGGGCTCTGCCGCCGGCCGGGCGGACAGCTCGGTCGAACGCACCCTACCGTCGTGGGCCGAGCGGTGATTCAGTCGCCAGGTGTCCGGCCCGCTGCCCGCGGGGAGAGTCTGCCCGGCCCGGGTGACGTTTCGCTCGCGAGCGTCGAATGCGGAGCGGCGGGCCCGGATGAGGCCGCTGGATCGGACGGGAGGCGCATCGCGGCACCCCAGGAGATCCAGAAAGGCGCTGACGTGACCCCGTCACCGTGATGGAGCACTACGGTCGGGAGTCAGGGCGCGTGTCCTGATCGGGCCGGCTCTCAGAGACCGAGGTAGTCGCCCAGATCGGCGTAGTCGACCTGCCACAGGCCAGGAGAGCCCGTCGGATACTGGGAGCGGAACCCGAGCATGCGCTGGACACGCGGCGAGAGCGTCCTGACGAGCTCCATGTCGACCAGGAAGGGGTACGCCTCCTCGCCGGTGAGGAACCCCGGGTTGAGGGCGAAGGCCACCGCCCGCCGGTACTCGTCGCTCGTCCGGTTCGCTCCACCCCCGTGCGCGGTCTTGCCGCTGAACAGCAGGGCGTCTCCGGCCTTCATGACCGCGGGAATCGTCTGCTCAGGAGTCCCGCGGTCCTCGAAGTCGCTCCAGTGGTTGCTCCCGGGGATGACGCGGGTGGCGCCGTTCTCCTCCGTGAAGTCGGTCAGTGCGATCAGGAAGTTGAGGGCGACTTCCGGGCCGCTGGGCCCCATCCCGACGAACGGGAACCAGTTCTCCAGGTCCCGGTGCAGCATCTGCGCCTGGCTCTGAGGACCGATCTCGATCACCTGTGCGGTGGTCATCCAGTACGTGCCCGACTCCGGGAGAAAGGTCCGGTCGCAGATCTCGTGGACCAGGCGGTGCTCGAGGATCTCGTCGCGGAACGTGGCGCTGTGCGTGACCAGGTTCGTGAGGCGCTTGGTGCTGCTGCCGTGGAACGCGGCCACCACGTCGTTCTCGTGGGTCGAGCCCGGGCGAAGCGCCTGCAGCGGGGGCTCGATCTCGGCGTTGAAGCGGTTCATCTGCTCCTGCGTCAGGAAGTTCTTGACGATGAGGCCGCCATCGCGGGTCAGGAGTTCGGCAATCTCGTCCGTCGGGGTGTCCGTCGCCACCGACGACAGGGGCCGGGGCTGCTTCTGCGTCGTCATGTGCATTCCTCTCCCTCACCATGAACTTCGGTTGACCGCACGCCCGATCGGCCGCCGGCATCCTGGCTGTCGTGGTCGACTGCGCGTCGCCCTGACGACGGCCAGGCGGGTTCGATCGTGATGGCGTTTCCTCGCTGTCCCTGTGGCTGGTGGCGCCACTCTCGCCAGCCACGACCGCCGGCGAGAACGACAGCGAGCACCTGCTTTGCCCGGGTCCGGTGCACGTTGCACAGGCCGGTCGCACCGCCGCGGTCATACGGCGGCCATTCAGGCGGGCGTTCGGTGAACCCTGGCTTCGGGTGGGCCACGGCGTCCTGGACCCAGCCGAGGGTGGCGAGGACGTTGACCTCCGGCACTTCGCGGGCGGCATCGAGTCCAGGCCGACGACAGGGCCGTACGCCGGTTGGATGCCCGCGTTGTTCCCGAGGACGTCCAGCCCGCCGAATCGCGTGCGAGGGTGTCGAAGATCTCGCGGCGGTGCTGGGATTCGTCCGCGCGTCGGCGACGGTGATGACGCTGCCCCGGAGGAAGGAAGCCGCGGCATCCTCAAGCGGCCCGGCCTTGCGCGCTGTGATGCACACGCGCGCCCCTGCGGCGACAAGCTGTCCTCGACGGCAAGACCGATGCCCCGGCTCGCTCGGGTCATGACGGCGACACGGTCTGAGCAACGGCCCTGGTCGGTGGGGTTCTCGCTCATGGATCAGTCCTACGAGGGGGAAACCGGCCCGGGGCCGTCGAGGCCGCGGAGCTCGGCGCGCCGGATCTTGCCGCTCTGGGTCTTGGGCAGGCCGGCGAGGAAATGGACCGAGCGGGGACACTTGTAGGCGGCCAGCCGGTCGCGGGAGAAAGCGATCAACTCTTCCGCCGTGGCGCTCAGACCCGCCTTGAGCGAGACGTAGGCGACGACGGTCTCGCCGCGGTAGGCATCCGGCTGTCCGATGACCGCGGCTTCCAGCACCGACGGGTGCTCGTACAGGACGTCCTCGACCTCGCGCGGCCAGACCTTGTACCCGGACACGTTGATCTGGTCCTTGAGCCGGTCCACCAGGTAGACCCAGCCCTGCTCGTCGATGACGGCGACGTCACCGGTACGGAGCCGGCCCTCCGGCATCGTCCGGCGGGTGGCCTCGGGCTTGTCCCAGTAACCGGGCACCACCTGCGGCCCGCTCAATTCGAGTTCGCCCTGCTCCCCGCTCGGCACCGGGTTGCCGTGCGGGTCCACGACGCGCGCGGTGAGGTGCGGCAGGGGCTTGCCGATGGAGAGCGTGCCGCTCGGCAGGTGGACGGGCGCCCTGTCTCCCGGAGGCACGGCGATGACGGCGGACGTCGTCTCGGTCATCCCGTAACCGTTGTGGAGGTAGACGCCGAACCGCTTCAGGAACCGCTCGACGGTGGCCGGCGGGATCGGCGCGCCGCCGGAGTACAGGGCCTTCACCGACGCGAAGTGTTCCGGTCCGGCCTGCGGCAGCTCGTAGACCGCGTTGTACGCCGTGATGGAGCCGATCGTGTAGGTCACCCCGTGCTCGGCGAAGGCCTCCAGGGCGACCTCGGGGTGGAACCGGCCCGCCAGGACGAGCGTGGTGTCGGTGAGCAGGGAGATCGTCGCGTTGACCACCGCTCCGGTGATGTGGAACAGCGGGGCCATGGCGAGCACGACGTCCCCGTCGCTCAGACCCGTCCACGGCGCGCAGGTCGCCACTACGCTCAGGACGTTGCCGTGGGTGTTCATGGCTCCCTTCGGCGGTCCCGTCGTTCCCGAGGTGTACGTCAGGAACGCGACGTCGTCGCGGGTCAGCTCCACGGGTAAGGGGCTGCGGCCCTCGAACTCACCGATCAGGGCCACCAGGTCGCCGTCCGGCGCCGGGGCGTAGCGTTGCGTCGTCGCGAAAACCCGCGGATCGTTCCTTGTCTGGTAATCCAGCGCCGATGTGCTGATCAGCCATCGCACCGTGCTTCCCGCCAGCGTGCCGAGGGTCTCGTGGACGTCCGCGTCCGCACAGACGACCCCGACCGCCCCGGAGTCCTCGATGATCCTGCGCAGCTCCTGGCGCCGGTACATCGGGTTGAGCCCCAGTGCCGTGGCCCCCAGCTTCCACAGGGCCAGCAACACCAGCGCGTACTGCGGAACGTTCTGCAGGTACACCCCGACGCGATCACCCCGGCCGGTGCCGCGGGCCTCGAACGCGGCGGCCAGAGCGTCCGACGCGGCGTCCACCTCCCGCGCGGACAGAGCACCGTCGAAGAAACGGAGCGCCGTTCCCTCCGGATTCTTCGCCACGCGCGCCTTCCAGGCGGCCACGAGCGAGGCGGGAACCGCATCCGCCCCCGTACCTAACCCGTCGAGAAACGTGTCCCGCCGTCGGCCCTCATTCACTGTCATCCGCCGTCCTTCCCACCCATGTCCATGCGCTTGGCCAGGACCTGGACGCCCAGTCGCTCCCTGACCTGCTTGCTGAGCTCCGCGGGGAGCGAGGCACCGCCGGAGACACCGACGCGCAGGTTCTTCGCGATCCTTTCGACGTCGACGTCAGGAAGAAGTGCTCGCAGCCCGGGGCCTCGCTGAATCCGGCGTGTCCCTCCGCACCCATCGGCAGACCCGCGTCACCCTCGAAGCAGAAGTACGCCTTCGCCTCCGAGCCGGCGAGGTGGTAGGCGGCCTCCCGGCCCTTGAGCAGGATGTTGAGCGGTACGACGACGGCGCCGGCCTCGGCCTGGGCGTAGGTGAGACGCGTCGTGCCGAGGACGACGGCGTCCCGGACCGGGTGCGTGCGGGCGGAGTCCTCGAGCAGGACCGAAAGGTTCAGCATGGTGTCTTCCGGGAAGGTGGGCCGGGCCAGACCGCGGGGGAACAGAACACGCGGCCTGACCCGGGGCGGGTGGGGGGTTACACGTGGTTGGGTGCGGACGTCACCACTGCCGCAGCAGCCGGTCGAGGGCCTCGGCCGTCGCCTCGATGTCAACGCTGGTGTGCGCCGTGCTGATGAAGACCTTGCCGGACGGCATGAACAGAAAGCCTTGGCGCAGCATCCCTTCGAGAATCATGGTCCAGAGCCCGCTGGTCCCGTGGAGCCCGGTACTCCCGCCGGCAGGGACGTACTGGAGGAGCGAGCCGACCCGGTTGAAGCGGCCGAAGTGAGCAGATGAACCAAGAGCGGCGCCGACGCGAGCTTCGAACTCGGACGAGGTCCGTTCGAGCAGCTCGTAGACCGCGGGATCGGCCAGGACGCGCATCGTCGCCGCGACGGCCGCCAGTGCGACCGGGTTGGCGTTGAAGGTTCCGGCGTGCACGACGCCGGCCGTCACCTGATCCACCAGTTCGGCCCGGCCGACGACGGCGCTCTGGGTGAAACCGCCGGCCATCGCCTTCCCGAAGACCGACAGGTCGGGCAGCACGCCGTACTTCTCGGCCGCCCCGCCCCGTGCGATCCGGAACCCGACGATCACCTCGTCGAAGACGAGGACGACGCCGTGCCGGTCGCAGAGGGTTCGCAGCGTCGACAGGAACTGTGGCGCGGGTGCTTCGACGCCGGCGTTGCTCATTACCGGGTCGACGAGCACGGCCGCGATGTCGCGCTCGACGGACTCGCTCAGCAGGCGCTCGGCCAGCTGTACGTCGTTGAAGCGCGCCACGACCAGGTCGTCCAGCACGCTGGCCGACTGCCCCGGTCCGCCGGGGGCCGCGGGACGATCGCAGTCGTCCTCGGACATTCCGGCATACACGGTGTCATGCCAACCGTGGTAGCTCTTGGCGAACTTGAGGACACGGCGCCGCCCGGTGGCGGCTCGCGCGAGGCGCAGCGCCACCTGCACGGCTTCGGTCCCCGTGTTGCTCCACAGCAGGCGCTCGCCGTGCGGCACGGCCTCCAGGACCGCTTCCGCCGCGAGGTACTCGAGCGGGTGGCCAGTGCCGACGACCTGCATCTTCGTCGTGACCTCGGACACCGCGGACACCACGCGCGGGTCACCGTGACCGAGGACGAGGGGGCCCCAGGCCATCACGTAGTCGACGTACCGGTCGCCGTCCAGGTCCCAGACGTACGCGCCCCGCGCCTCCCGCACGAAGAGCGGGTGGGGAGGCATCGCGGCGCGCAGGCCCGATCCCACACCCCCGCCGACGCTGCGGCGAGCTCGCTCGAAGGCCGAACGTGATGATTCCAGGGCCATGGGATCGCCCCTGCCTTTCAGTAGGTGATCACCGAGCGGATACCGATGCCGCGCTTCATCTGGTCGAACGCCTCGTTGATGTCCTGAAGACCGATCACGCTCGTCACCAGGGAGTCGAGATCGATGCGGTGGTTCATGTAGTGGTCGATCAGCAGCGGGAAGTCGGAAGCCGGCTTGCTCGATCCGTAGTTCGAGCCGATGAGCGACAGTTCCTGGTCGGACATGACGAGCGGGTCGATGGAGATCCTCATGCCGTCCGCCACCTGCCCGGCGACCACGGCCGTGCCGCCTCGGGCCAGGACTTCGTAGGCCGACTCGATGGTGTGAGGCAGCCCGATGGCCTCGATGGCGATCTCCACACCGCATCCGTCGGTGAGCTGGTACACCCTGTCTGCGACATCCTCGCGGCCGTTGTTGATCAGATCGGTCGCGCCGAAGACACGTGCCTGCTTGAGCTTCTCATCGGAGACGTCCGCGGCGATGATCTTCCGCGCGCCGGCGAGCCGAGCCCCCTGAATCGCGTTCAGGCCGACGCCGCCGCAGCCGAGGACCAGCACGGTGTCGCTCGGACACACCTTGGCGGTGTTGACGGCCGCGCCGACGCCGGTCGTGACGGCGCATCCCACCAGAGCTGACTGTTCGAACGGTGCGTCGTCGCGGATGGCGATCGCGCCCGACTCGGGCACGAGAGTGTACTGGCCGAATGTTCCGAGGCCCGCGAAGCTGTACACGTCGCCCCCGACGGCGGACGTGATCCGAGGCCGGCCGTCGAACGACAGATGGTTCGCCGAGTGCTGGCTGACCATGTCACAGAGGACGGGCCTGCCACTGATGCAATAGCGGCAGCGGCGACACGAAGGCGTCCAGGACAGCACGACGTGATCGCCCTTCTTCAGCGTCGTGACACCTTCGCCGACATTCTCGACGATCCCGGAGCCTTCATGGCCGAGAATCATCGGCGAAGGCACCTCCCATTCGCCCACGAGCACATGGAGGTCGCTGTGGCACACCCCGCTCGCTTTGAGCCGCACGAGCACCTCACCGGGCGGAGGCGTCGAGGGAAGAGTCACTCTTTCGACGGTCAGCGGTTCGTTCGGCGTTCTGAAGACAGCGGCGTCGAATTCGATGGTCATGAGAGCTTTTCCTCTGTGCGCTGTGGCGATCACGTCCGAGCAGTGCGGATGAGCTTCTTGTTGGCGAACTCGTCGATTCCGGCCCGGCCCAGTTCGCGGCCGAAACCGGACCGCTTGACCCCGCCGAAAGGCAGTTCTGCGCCTTCGAGTCCGACACCGTTGATGAAGACCATGCCTGCGTCGATCTTGTCGGCGACACGCAGCGCTTGCTCGGCGTCCGTCGTGAACACGTAGGAGCCCAGCCCGTACGGTGTTCCGTTCGCCAGGTCGACGGCCTCGTCCTCGGATCCGACTCGATGGACGATCGCGACGGGACCGAAGAATTCCTCGGCGGCCGACGGCGACGTCGGCGATACGCCCGTCAGAATGCCAGGCGGGAAGTACGCCCCTGCACGCTGTCCTGCGGAGACGAAGGACGCCCCGTCAGCGATGGCTCGCTCGACTTGTTCTTCCAGGCGTTCAGCGGCGGCAACCGAGGAGAGCGGCGCCAGGCCGTCGGCCATGGCGAGCACATTCTGGGTGAACTTGGCGAGGAAGACGTCATAGATGTCCTCGGCGACGATGATGCGCTTCCCGGCGTTGCACGCCTGTCCGGTGTTCTCGAATCGAGTCTCGGCCGCCGCCTGGGCCGTGGCGTCGAGGTCGTGGGCCGACAGCACGATGAAGGGGTCCGAGCCGCCCAGTTCGAGCACCACCTTCTTGAGGCTGCGCCCGGCCTGTTCGGCGATCTCTGCGCCGGCCCGCTCCGAACCGGTGAAGGAGACGCCTTGCACTCTGGAGTCCGCGATGGCGAGAGAGATCTGCTCGTTGGTGGCATAGACATTGACATAGCAGTCATGGGGGCAGCCCGCGTCCGTGAACAACTGCTGGAGAGCCGCGGAAGACTCCGGACACTGCGGTGCGTGCTTGAGCACGATGGTGTTGCCCAGCGCCAGATTGGGTGCGGCGAATCGGGCCACTTGGTAATAAGGGTAGTTCCAGGGCATGATCCCCAGCAGTACGCCGATCGGCTGGCGACGGATGAATGCGGTGCCCTCTCCCTCGAAAAGCCCGATCGGCTCGTCGGTGAGGAACTCGTACGCGTTCTCGGCGTAGTACCTGTAGATGGAAGCGCTGAACTCGACCTCCGCGATGGCCTCCTCCACCGGCTTGCCCATCTCCCGGTGGATGATCCCGGCAAGGTGCCCGCTGCGCTCGCTGTGCAGGGTGGCGACGGTGTTCAACAACTGGGCGCGCTGAGCCACGGAGGTCCGCCTCGACCATTGCGCGTAAGCCCTCGACGCCGCGTCGAGCGCTCCGTGAACAACCTCGTCCGTCGCGGTGGGGTACTCCTTGACCAACTCGCCGCTGGCCGGGTCCACCACCGCGTACACGTGCCTGTTCGCCATACTGCCTCCCTCTTCGTGTTCGGGGTTCATGCGATGGCCGCTGTGGCGTGAGCCGGGTTCGCATCCACGGCCGCGTCGTGATCGTGCAGCGCGCGATAGGCACGGAAGTAGACGAATCCCTGGGTGCCCCACGTCGCCAGCGCGGCGGTGTAGAAGACCGTGCGGTTCGCGTCGTCGAACGGCAGGGGGAAGAAGTCGTAGGTCAACGCGATGGCGGTCCCGGCGGCGGTGACCAGTCCCGTCCAGATCGCCGGCCACCTCGCGCCCGCGTCCCAGAGCCGCTTGGCGAAGTACCCGACGAAGACCGCCGTGAGGAGATTGACGACGACGTAGAACAAGGCGACCGAGAACGCGGCGCGGTCGGTGTGGAGATCCGCGCCGTGGAAGGGCCGGAGGAACAGGCCGGCCACGATCGCAACTCCGAACACGCCGATGTCGACGCCGAGGCTCGGCTTGTGGCGATGGGTGACCTGCATCAGGCCCAGGATCAGGATGAGCGTGATGCCGACCGACCTGGAGAACGCGTCGAAGAAGTACGCCACGTCGTACAGGAGGCTGCCGCTGTCGGCTCCGAGCAGCGACCAGAGCAGGAAGTTGCTGCCCGACGTCGCGACGACCATCCACTCAAGACCGAGGAGGTAGTTGCCGTACCGGCGGATGAACCTCCAGCCGTAGAAGTAGCCGGCGCAGACCATCCACAGATCGGCCAGCAAGAACAGCGCTTCCTTCATCGCAACGCCCCCTCTCGGACGTCGTGGGGCAGGAGGGTGACGATGTTCTCGGCGGTGCGCCGGCCCGTCAGGACCGCGCCGTTCATGGTGCCGGCCCATTCGCCGGCGGTTTCGCTGCCCGCCCGGTGGACGCGTCCGTGGGGCTCGCTCAGCGCCTTGCCGAAGCTCACGGTCGCGTAGGGGGCGACAGCGGGACTGGGGCCGCCCGGGGCGAAGGGCTCGGCTCCCCAGCAGTGGTCCACGTAGTCGATCGGGGTGCGGGCCTGCGGGCCGTAGAGGTCGGCGAGCTGCCGGCTGACCCGGTCGCGTCGGGTCGCGGGGCTGAAGCCCTCGAAGACGCGCGGATCGCAGAAGGCCATCAGGACGCCCGGTCCGCTGTGGGCGGGTGACACGTCGAAGGTGATGAACAGGGTTCCGGTGTCGGTCACCGCCTCACCGGAGCATCCGTCGGCCCGCCAGAACGGCTTCTCGTAGGCCACGAAAGCCTTGCTCAGCACGCCCATGCGCCAGGTTCGCGTGAGCCCTTCGGCCCGCTCGGGCAGAGCGGGATCGAACTCGATGGCGGCGCGGTGCGCCGGCGAGGCCGTGACGATCGCGTACCTGGCGTGGATCACGCCGGAGTTGGTGCGGACGGTGACGCCGTCCTCGTCCTGCGTGATACGGCGCACCGGTGTCTCCAGACGCACGCGGTCGCCGAGCCGCTCCGCCACCCGCAGGGCGATCTCCTGAGTGGTTTCGACGAACCGGTCCTGCTGCTGACCGCCCTCGACGTCCAGCATGTGATCGAGCCCGCCCGCCGAACGGAGGCAGCGCAGCGCGTGCAGCAGGGAGACGTCTCCCGGAGCGCAGCCCCACTGCACCTTGCTGACGACGGTCATCAGCGCACGGGTGCTGGGCAGCGCGTGCTTCCGGTCGAGCCACTCGCCGAACGAGATGGCGTCCAGCCGGTCGGCCCCGGGCGACTCCCACGCGGCGTCCACGTCGATGGTCGCGACCAGCTTGTTCACCGCCATCTGCATGCGGGCCATGTCCATCAGGACGGTGGGGGAGACCTTGGGGATGGTGCCGCTGTAGGTGCGGCGCCGACCTGCCATCCACAGCACGTTGCGACCCTGGTCGAACTGGTCGGTCGTGGTACACCCCACTCGGCTCGCGAGGTTCCGGACGGCAGTGTGGCGTCGTGCCACCCACGTTGCTCCGAGGTCGACCTTCACGCCTGCCACCTCGCCGGAGAGCGATCGGCCCCCGACCCGGTCGCGGCCTTCCACGACCAGGACGGACCGCCCCGTACTCACCAGTCGCTCGGCAGCGCTCAGGCCGGCGAAGCCGGCGCCGACGACCGCGACGTCGACCGTGGTGTCCTCGGAGCCGGGCTCAGGAGATTCGGACATGGTTTCCTCCTTCACCCACGCGGTTCGCGTGCTGCGAGACGTATGTCGTGACGGGGCCGACGAGGGCCTCGGGAAGGTGATGGCCCATGCCCGGGATGACCACGTGCTGCGCCGAACGGATCGCCCGGACGGTCGCGGCGCCGCCGCTCGGGTCGATCAGCAGGTCCCGGTCGCCGTTGATGACCAGCGTCGGGGCTGTGACCCCGCTCAGCTGGGCCGTCCGGTCCCCGGAGCGCTGGATCGCCTGGATCTGGCGCGCCGTGCCGGCCGCCGGATCACCGGCGTTGCGGTCCCATCCACGAGCTGCGATGGCCGCCTCGGCCGCGTCATCGATGGGATGTCCCACTCCCGCGATGTGCCGGGTGAGCCGCAGGTGAGCACGGACCGCTGCGGTTCTGCTCCTCGCCGGCGGGGCGGCGAGGAGCAGAACCGTCGACAGAGCCGGCTGGCCCACCTTGCGTGCCCCGGTGGTGGAGTAGACGGAGGTCAAGGACAGAACCCGCTCAGGCGCTGTGGCCGCGATCGTCTGCGCGATCATTCCGCCCATCGACCGTCCGACCAGGTGAACCCGCGAGATCCCGAGATGGTCGAGTACGCCGATGCCGTCCTGGGCCATGTCGGCCAGCGCGTACGCATCGCCGCGCGGACGTGCGGCGATCCGACGCCAGAGTCCGGGAGGAGAAGCGGCGACGAACGTCGACTGGCCGGCATCGCGGTTGTCGATCGCGACGACCCGAAAGCCGCGGGTGACGAGTGAGCCGACGAACGAGTCCGTCCAGAAGGTGAGGTCTTCGCCCAGTCCCGCGACGAGCAGCATCGCGGGGTCGGCCTTGTCGCCGTGGTCCCGGAAGCAGATCCTGATCCCGGAGGGCAGGGTCGCGTACTGGTCGACGCCCTCGGCGCCGTTCGTCTCAGGCATGGGTGGCCCGCCTCCCACCGGGCGACTGCGCGGCCGCCTGCCGGGTGCCGAATTCGAGGTGCTCGTCGGCCACCGGGCCGCGGAGGGCCTTGGCGTCCTCGGGGTAGGACATCGCCATCCGCCAGGGCTTTTCGAGGCCCTGCTTGGGCATGTGCTTCTCGGCGCGCTTGGCGTACCCGGCCTGAAGATCCATGACGGGCCTGCGTTCCGCCCCCGCCGGTGCGACCGGAACCACCGTGTCGTATCCGCGGGCGTCCATGTGCCTGACCAGGTCGATGAAGTAGCGGCACATCAGGCTCACCTTGAGCGTCCAGGACGAGGTGGTGTAACCGATCGCCATCGCCCAGTTCGGGATCCCGCTCAGCAGCATCCCGCGGTAACAGAGGGCGTCTGCGATGTCGACCTGACGCCCGTCGACCACGATGGGCATGCCGCCGAAGAGCTGCAGGTTCAGCCCCGTCGCGGTGACGATGACGTCGGCCTCCAGTTCCTCGCCCGACGCCAGGACGATTCCGCGCCTGCTGAACCTCGCCACGGTGTCCGTGACGACGGAGGCCCTGCCCTCCTTGATCGCGTCGAAGAAGTCACCGTCCGGTGCCAGGCACAGCCGCTGGTCCCACGGGTCGTACGGCGGGTTGAAGTGCTTGTCGACGTCGAATCCCTTGGGCAGGCGCTTGATGTTCTCGCGCCGGATCAGCGCCCGCCCGGCCTTGGGGAAGGTCCGCAGCCCCTTGACGACGGCCCGGTCGGCCCAGATGTTCTTGAACCGCGTCACGGCGTACCCGCGCTCTGGTCCGAGCACCTTCGTGAGTGCCAGGGCGACCCTGTCGACACGGGGGAGCGCCATGACGTAGGTGGGGGTGCGCTGCAGCATCGTCACGTGGCGGGCGGCGCCTTCCCCGGTGGCCATGGCCGGCACCAGCGTGATCGCGGTCGCGCCGCTGCCGATGATGACGACCTTCTTCCCGCTGTAGTCGAGACCCTCGGGCCAGCGCTGCGGGTGAACGATCCGGCCCTCGAAGTCGTCCCGCCCGGGGAACTCCGGGGAGAACCCCTCGTCGTACCGGTAGTAGCCGGTGGCGGCGAAGACCCACCCCGCGCGGAACGTCTTGGTCCGGGTCGCGCCCGTGGCGGGGTCCGACGTCTGGACGGTGAGGGTCCACCTCGATTCCGACGAGGACCATTCCGAGCGGATGACCCGGTGGCGGAGCCTGAGGACGCGCCCCAGGCCGTTCTCCCCGACTGCTTCCTGGAGGTACTCCTTGATGAGGGGAGCGTCGGCTATCGCGGCTTCGTGGCGCCACGGTTTGAACGCGTAACCGAACGTGTGGAGGTCGGAGTCCGAGCGGATGCCGGGATAGCGGAACAGATCCCAAGTGCCCCCGATGTCGTCGCGTGCTTCCAGCACGACGAGCGACTTGTCGGGGAGCTCCCGGCTGACATAGGTGGCCGCGCCGATCCCGGAGATCCCTGCTCCGATGATCACCACGTCGAACTCCTCGACGGCGTCCAACACCTCAGCTGTCATGGCGTTTCCGTTCCCTCGCTGTTCCTGTGGCGGTCGCTTCACTGTCGCCAGTCGCGACCGCGGTGAGAACGACAGTGAGCACCTGCTTCGCCCGGACCCGGTGCACGATGCACAGGCCGATTGCGCCGCTGCGCCCATACGGTGGTCGACAGCCGAGCGCGACCTCGGCCGAGGCCGCGCTCGGCTCTTCGAGGAGCAGGGCGTCAGCGCAGCGGCCGGCCTCGCCGCAGCCGTTGCGGTGACAACGTCGGTGTGTCGCAGGCGCTCTGATCGCCAGTCAGTTCGCGTGCGTACTCGTGCGTACTGTCGAGGGCGTTCCGGCCTTTCACAACGTCGTAACGCGCTACCGGTTCGCACTCGCCCGGACCGGTGAGCTTCCGGCGTCGCTGGGCGTGTCGTTCCGGCACCGCGCGCCGTCAGCGTCCTCGGTTGTCGTCTCAGCGGTCGCGTGCGTCACCACGCTTTTCGTCGCCGCGCTCAACCTCGATCCGATCGGGGACCTCTACGCCTGGTTCTCCGGCGCCGCTGCCCTCGGCATTGTTTTGCTGCTGGTGACCACCAGGCTCGCGGTGATCGGCTTCTTCCGGCGTGCCGATGAGCAGCAGTCGGTGTGGCGTACGGTCGTGGCCTTCCTCGGCCTGGCCTGTGGTCTGCTTGCTGGGCGCCAACCCCCCGCTTCTCATCGGTACATTGGGGGCGCCTGGGTGATCGGCGGGTTCGTCGCCCTCTCGGCCGTGGCCGGCGCAGTGCAGGCCCTCCGTCCTGCGGACGCGCGGACCGGCCGTCTACGAGCGGCTCCAGGACGGTCCTCGCGTGACGCGCGGCAGGGGAGGCGACAGGACCCACAGGACCTCGCTCACCGTCGTACCCGGATTGTCGAACCGGTGGAGCGTCTGACCGGAGAACGAGGTGGACACGCCGGCTGACAGCATCCGGGTCTCGCCGCCGACGACCAGACGGGTCGAGCCGCTCAGCCCCATCGCGAAGATCGTGGTGATGTCGAGCCGATAGGAGCCACCGGTGCCTCCGCCGGGTTCGATCACGGAACGGAAGACCTGGAACGCCGTGGTGCCGGCGGGCGTGAGCAGGTACTCGGCCACGCCTTCACCGCCCATGTCGATCCGGCTTCCACCCTCCACGACCTGCTCGTCGGGGTACGCGAACAGCTCGCCGACCCCGATTTGCAGTACATCGCAGACGCGCAGCAACGTCGGGACGGACACGCTGGTGAGCCCACGCTCCAACTGACTCAAAAAGCCCTTGGTGACCTCTGCCTGGTGCGCGACCTCCGTCAACGACAACCCGCGGCGGAGCCTGATCTTCCTCAGCTGCGCGCCGGCGGACGCTTCGAGGGCCGCGGAGCCCTTGGCCGCTCCGCCTGCTCTCTTGCCGTCATCGATGGACATTGTGTGCTCACCGCCCGTCCCGCGGTCGAGGTCGTGTGCCCGTCGGGTGGCAGGCCGACCTGGACGAGCCCCCTCCGTGACACGAGGCTAAGGCACACGCGTCATGGGTAGTTGGTGTGCCCTCCGGAGGGCGCCGGTGCCGAACCCCTTGCGGTGCCACCGACGGCGTGATAAATCTGCCGACGTTTAGTGACACTAAACACCTCCCGAACTCTTGGAGGCCCATGCGCGCGGTTGTTCTCCATGACCCGGCCGCGCCCGTCGAGGTGGTGGATGTCGACCTCGCTGATCCGCAGACAGGCGAAGGCGGCGTTCACATCACCGCGGCGGGCGTGTGTCACTCGGCGCTTCGTCTCGTCCGGGGGCTGGGAGGGGCCGACGCCCTGTGTCCCCGGCCGCGAGGGATCCGGCGTCGTGACCGCCGTGGGGCCAGACGTCCCCGGCCTTACCGGGGGCGATCCTGTCGTGCTGCCCTGGAAGCCGTACTGCGTGACGTGTCCGGCATTCTCCGCCGGCCGCGAGACCTGGTGCCACGCCCTCGCCACCACCGTCAACACCTCCGGCGGACTGCCCGACGGCACCAGCTGGCTGTCGCTGCACGGTGCGCCGCTGCACCACGACGTGGGCGTCTGCGCGTGGGCCGAAGAGGCAGTGATCCCGGCCGGTGGCGCCATCAAGGCGCGCAAGGACACGCCTCTCGGCGTCGGTCTCGGCAAGCCGCAGCGGATCGAACCTCCGCCAAGGCGCCGGCCAGCGGGAGACTCACGATCACCGCAGCGCCTCCGCGAGCGAGCGAACAGGTCGCGGCCTCAGCCGTCGTCGTGTGCCCGATGGCGTCGAAGACGTCATCTCGCCCCACCGGGAATGAGTTCACGAGCGGAACCTCGGTTCGAACTGCGACAGCATCCGTCCGCGGATCGGCATTCCCCCGCTCGTCGGCCAGTTCATGGACGGCGAACTCCTGCTCACGCCGATGATCTCCGTCGCCGCCCGCTCGAAGAGGCCGCACAGGCGTTGGAGGTCCTCGCCGCCGGACGGCAGTCGCGTCAACTGCCGTCTCCCTGAGCGCGCGGCACCCCGCCCACCTCCGACACCCCTCACGCACGAAGAAGGAACCATGACACCCATCGTCCGTCAGCAACGTCATCGACGGTGGATCCCGGCCCGTGTCGGGCGGAGCGACGCTGCCGCCCGTGAATTCCGCGACCACTTCCTTTCATCTGGCTGTGACACGGCATGTCGGGAGCGTCGGCTCCTTGCGATCAGGAGGACACTGTAGAAATGGAAGAGCTGTGGCCCAGGCCCTCCCGCGAGGTTGCTGATGCGATCAGGTCACTGTGCCAGCGCCAACTGACGGAAACGGACGCCCTGGTCGACGCCTTCGTAAGGCCCTCTCTCGTCGCCCAGAACGATCCTGCCCTCCTCGCGGACGCATCGCTGGTCGAAGAGGATCGTGAGCTCAACCGCTCCGACCTCGTCCAATGGTTGACTGCGAACGTCCAGCAACCGGGGCGGCGGGTGGAGCCTTACGTCGGCCCGAGGACCACGGCATACATCAACGATCTCGTCTCCCGAGGCATCGCGCCCGACTTCGCCGTTGCCTGGCGCGTGGCGCTGGGTATCGGCTGGCGGCGATGGCTGGAGGCATGCGTAACGGGCTGCGCCGACCCCGACCTTCTCGTGGAGGTCCTGGACGTGACGGCGAAGTCGCTGGTGCAGTACGCCCTTGACTCGGTCGCGGCTCTGCGTCAAGCCGGCTTGGCCGCGGCGATGGGCAGTACGGATGCCGAGGGGATCGCACTGATCCAGCTGATTGCCAGCGGGGCACCGATGGCGGAGGACCTCGCCGAAGAACGCCTGCGCTACCGGATGACGTGGTGGCACGTGGGACTCGTGTTGTGGATCGACGGTCCTCAGCAGGCCGATGCCCTGGACGAGGCCATCTCCGCCGTGCGCTCCGCCGCCGGCGGCCGGAGCGCCCTGGTGGCGCGTGCCAGCGCCACGTCACGGTGGATCTGGCTCTCGGGGGAGTCCGTCTCGGACCTCCACCATGTGCGGAAGGCCCTCGCGACGACCGACGAGATCCGTGCGGCGGTGGGGAGGCCGGGACGCGGACTCGAAGGGTTCCGCTCCAGCCACCAGGACGCCCTCGCGGCGCAGGCGCTGGTCATCCGGCTCGGATCCGACCGGCGATACACGGCCTACGCCGACGTCGAGCTGATCGACGCGCTCACGAAGGACCGTGCCGGCGCACGCCGGTTCGTCATCAACACCCTCGGGCCGTTGGCCGAAGCCGACACAGCACTACGGCAGGCCCTCCTCACCTACGTGCAGTGCGGCTTCAATACCACCCGAGCGGCCGCCAACCTCTACGCACACCGCAACACCGTCGAACGGCGGGTCTCGCGGGCCAACGAACTCTCGGCCGTCAAGGTGGAGGACAATCCGGCCCATATGGCGGCGGCACTTCTGGTGCTGGACATCGCGCCTGACATCGTGGCGACCGATACGAGCTGAGCTCTGGACCGCAGGACGTGGTGGCGCCAACGCGGGACATTCGCGGAAGCGGCACCCGTCAAGATGGATCATGACCGGGACCTCCTGGGTGTTCGGTGGGGACTGGCGGACCTGATACGTCGGCTCGTCGTGGCGGGTGCCAGTGATGCGGACGGCGACGTTGCCGCGCTTGGGGGTGGTGTCGACGATGCGGTGGGCTGTGTGCGCATCCGATGACCTGACCTGACCTGCCGGTAGGGGCCTTGGAAGGCCCCTACGCGACGTCCCGGTGGTAGTTGGTGTCCCACCGCCAGCAGGCCCTCACCGCGGCACCGAGGCAGATGGCTCCGAACAGGACGGGGACTGAGCTTGGGTTCACGCTTGCTACTGAGCGCGTACGGTTTCACGGTCCGGGCTGGTCGCCGTGGTCGCCGTGGTCGCCGACGGTGCGGGGCCAGGTCCAGGCGTACCGCAGGATGAGGGCGAGAAGGATCACTTCCAGTGCGACGCCAAGGCCGTAGAAGTACGTCCAGGACTCGCCCACCGCGTTGAATGCCGCGAAGGGGACCTGTACCGAGGCCACGATGATATTGGTGATGCGGTTTGCCCGGGCGGGCAGCGTCATCGACAGCACGACCATGAGGATCGGGATCGCCATGAGCGCGAGGAAGACGGTCAACAACGTCTGGCTGATGTCGAACTCCCAGACGACGCCGACCAGGATGCCATCGACGACGCCGGGCTTGAAGAAGGCGAGAATGTCCACGTAGGCGTACAGGAACATGAAGCTTGTCCACGCTGCGGCGAGCTTGGCTCTCACCGGGATTCGCTGGTCATCCAGTGTGGTGGTGGGTTGACGCGTCCTCATCATGGGCTCCGTTGTTGTGGTGAGGATCGGTAGGTCCACGATCGCTGAGCCCGGCGGCGGACACCTCGGCGTCGAGGCCGGACCCGCATCGGCCGTCGGGAGGAGCGGCGTCTCGTTCTTTCGATCGGTCCCCGACGCCTCGGCGGTCCCTAGGCTGGGTGGGTGACCACCAACGCCCTGAGCTCGCTGTGGGCCGAGCCCCGCGCCACGGACGCTCCCGGACGGGTGTCGCGCGACTGGGTACTGGTCGGGGTGTTGATGGTGACGGCGCTGGTCGAGGGAGTCCTCCGGGACGACGTCGCCTGGCGGCCGTTCGCGACGATCGTGGCGGTCGGACTTGCACCGGTGCTGCTGTGGCGGCGTACCCACCCGTTGGCCTGTGTCGTGGTGGCCTTCGGCACCGCGACGGCGTTGGGACTGGCGAGCCTGCTGGGCGGGGCCCAGAGCGTGGGCCTGAACACGATGATCTACATCCTGGTGTTCGTCTACGCGCTGGTCCGCTGGGACTCAGGACGCGAGATCGTGATCGGGCTGGCGGTGGTGGCGGTCGCTGCGGTATTCGGCATTGTGACCGACTACACCGGGCCGACCGAGCTCTTCGGCGGACTCGCCGTGCTGGCGACGGCGACGGCGGGCGGAGCGGCGTTCCGCTACCGCGCCGAGAGCTGGCGCCGGGCGGTGGACCAGATCCGTAGTCAGGAGCGGGTCGGCCTCGCGCGCGAGCTGCACGACATGGTCGCCCACCACGTCTCGGCGATCGCTGTGCAGGCGCAGGCGGGCCGGGCGATCGCCGGGCAGCGACCTGAAGCGGCGCTCGAGACGCTGGCGGTCATCGAAGGGGAAGCGTCGCGGACGCTCGCGGAGATGCGGGCGATGGTCCGGGTGCTGCGCGACAGAGCGCCGGCGGAGTACGCCCCCCAGCCCGGCATTGCCGACCTGGTGTCCCTCGCCCGACGCGCCCCGGCCCCGGCCGTCGACGTGGAGTTGCCAGACGGCCTGGACGAACTTCCGCCCCAGGTCGACGCGGCGGTCTACCGGCTGGCGCAAGAGGCGCTGACCAACGCCCTGCGGCACGCCCGCAACGCCTCGCGTGTGATGATCCGGGTCGTAGAGGGCGCGGGGCGGCTTCGATTACGCGTGACCGACGACGGACAGATCGACCCGGCACGGTCGGTGAACCACGGCTTCGGGCTGCTGGGGATGACCGAGCGTGTGCAGCTGCTCGGCGGCACGCTGCGTGCCGGGCCGGCGCCCGAGGGCGGGTGGACGGTCGACGCCGAACTGCCGACGAAGGTACGCCGATGACGGTGCGCGTGCTGGTGGCCGACGACCAGGATCTGGTGCGCACCGGCCTGTCGATGATCCTTGACGCGCAGCCCGGCATCGAGGTCGTCGGCCAGGCCGCCGACGGCCGCGCCGCCGTCGAGCTGGAGCATCGGCTCCGCCCCGACGTGTGCCTGGTCGACATCCAGATGCCCGGGCTCGACGGCATCGAGGTGACCCAGCGCCTCGCGGGGCGGGGCGTCCCGGACCCGATCGCGGTAGTGGTGATCACGACATTCGACCTCGACGAGTACGTCCACGGCGCGCTCCGGGCCGGCGCCCGAGGCTTTCTGCTCAAGGACGCCGGGCCGGAGCTGCTCGTCCAGGCCGTCCATGCCGCCGCCGTCGGCGATGCACTGATCGCGCCGAACATCACCCGGCGGCTGCTGGCCACCTTCGCCGCCAGGGAACCGTCGAGCCGACGGACCCAACCGATCGAGCCGCTCACCGAACGCGAGGAGGAGGTGCTGACACTGGTCGCCCGCGGCCGCACGAACGCCGAGATCGCCGACGAGCTATTCATCGGCTTGACGACCGCCAAGACCCACGTCGCCAGCCTGCTGACCAAAATCGGCGCCCGAAACAGGGTCGAGATCGCGATGTGGGCGTACGACACCGGCCGGGTGGAGCACTGAACCCAACCTGACGTGCATGCACGACGACTGGTTCCCGGCCGGGTGGCTGAAGCGCGACGGGCTTGCAGTCGTCCCTGGTGCGGGCAGTGAGCTCAGGCGACGAACCTGGAGTCGACCAGCCAACGGCTGGCCGCCGCAGCGCGGCCGCGCACCTGCTGCCGCACAGCAGGCAGTTCGCCCAGGGACTGAACAGCGACGTCGACGCCATCACCGCCGGACTGTCCAGCCCGTGGAGTTCCGGCCAGGGCGAGGGACAGGCCAACCGGGCCGAACTCCTCAAACGTCAGGGCTACGGCCGATCGGGTCTCCCACTCCTCCGCCGGCGAATCCTCCTGGCGCAATCAAGGTGACCCGCTGTCACCCCGTCACGGAAATCTTTCAAGATCCCGATCATTGGTACGTGACTGGGCACGTTCGCGAGTACGCCGACACCTTGGCCAACTCCTGTTCCAGCACCGTGAACAGGGCTTCGCTCGGTCCTGGCCGGGAGGCCGATCCCTTCGAACGCAAACCGTACTGTCCGGTGTCCTGCCAAACCTGACGCCACCGCTGCACCGACCAGATGTTGACCCGAAGCTGTCTGGCGATCACGGCGCTGTCCCGTCCGGCAGCGAACATCTCGGCTGCGTCCAGGCGGATGCACTCGCGCAATCGTGGGCCTCGCAGGCGGTGGAGGTCGCGGAGTCGAAGAGGGGAAGGTGTGAGGGCTGAAGCTGTTCCACACGATGAACGGCATCGTGGCTGCGGGCGTAATCAACCAAGGCCTGTTCCGCCTGCCGTGGCTGATGGACCACTGTGCCGAGTTCGGGCACCTGGTCTGCGCGCGCCTGGGGGAGGGCGCCGTCTCTCGGGTGCGGTGAACGCGCCGCGGTTGATGTTCACTGTCCGGAACCGCCGTACCGCGTCCCGGAGGCCTCCACCCGAGCGGAGCGCGGCACCGTCGTCTCCGGCGGCCCCTCCGGCAGCGCCGCCCGCGCCCCGCAACGCCCCGTCAGTCCTCCGTAGAGCGCCCGACCTCGGCCAGTGTCCCGCCTCCGGTCAGGCGCGCGCTGACCTGCGCCTGCGCGTTCGCGGGGGCCCGTACGGCGAGCACCCGCCCCGCCGCCGAGGCCCGTACCGCCCCCGCCACCTCGATCCCGGTGACCGCCCGGCTGCCCGCGGCCAGCAGGTAGGTGTGGCCGGACTGCGCCCGCCAGCCCGTGCTCGCGACGACGTGCTGGCCGAAGCGGCCGCATGCCGCGGTCGACCGTTCGCGGGCCACCACCCGCGCCGCCGCCCCGGGCGCCGTGAACCGTACGCTCACCTGACAGCCGCGCCTACCAGGGCTCCGGCCTGGGAAAATCAGGCCGTCGTCTGGTCGACTGGGAGAGGAGTGGGAAACGGTGGCGTCCACAGGCCTCCGGCTGCCCGGTAAAAAACCCTCCCACCGCTCTTGCTGGGCCTCCACGATGTTCTGCTCCATCTTGAGGGTGAGGTTGCTGTACAGCCCTTTGACGCCGGCAAGCTCGTGTCCCATGCGGGTCTCGATGGCGGTATCGCTGTGCCCCTCTTCTTCGAGGCACTCTTTCATCCAGTGCCGCAGCCGGTAGATCGGCCACCCGCCCACCGCGAACTCCTCCACGGGCGGGATAGCGGGCCGCGGAAGGCCCCGGAGCCCCTCACGGGCAGGGGCTCCGTCCCGGATCGGCCACCAGTAGTCCCGCCCGAAGGACGCCCCGAGCAGCGTCCCGCCGTTGATCGAGGGGAACGACCACGGGGAGGTGTGCGACGCCGCGAGCGCGGTGTGCATGGCCGTCAGGAAGGGTGCCTGGACGAGGGTGCGGTGGGAGTCGTACTTCGGGGCGGTGAGTGTCTTCTTCCCGTCCACCCACTGGTGCTGGAACTGCACCCGGGTCGCGGGCATCCGCGCGTACCGCTCCTGGAACTCCTTGCGCTGCTCCCGGTCGGGCTCGGAGGTTGGCCAGGCCGGCGCCGCGTAGACCTTCTGCAGCCCGAACATCTCCCCGGGCCGCATCCCCTGGAAGGCCGCGTCCCAGATGTAGGTCCAGCCGGTGAAGCCCCACACCGTGTACGCGTTCACGGCGAGTTGGTAGACCGGGCCCATGGCCAGGGGGCGCTTCTTCTTGCGGACCTTTTTCACATACCGGCCGCGGCGAGGAGTGGGCGGCGGGATGGGGGTGTCGGTCCGGAGCCGGTACCGCTGCACGGCGTCGGTCATCAGCATGCCGAAGACCATGAGGATGTCATCGACGTAGGTCCGGGCCAGTTCCTTGCGCTCCACCTTCTGGTGGAGCGCGTTCTTCCAGGCGATGTACTCCGGGGGTTCGATCTCGTTGACGCGGCGTCTGTCCCACTGCTTGTTGATCTGGGCTTTGAGTATCGAGCGGTACCGCTTGACGGACCCCGGACGCAGATCCTGGTCGGGCAGCCAGACCTCCGAGCCGTACTCGTCCATCAGGAGGTCGCTGCGGCTCGTGGCCATGCGCGTGCCGTGGCGGACCTCGTACTCGCGATCCAGACCGTAGGTGTAGGCGGTCTCCTCGTCGTCGAAGCCGCTCTTGCTCTCGTACTTCTTCCTGCCGTTCGCCAGGTACTCACCGGACCACCATTTGACCCGGCACTTGTTTCCGCGCCATTCGATGTACGGCATGCCGCCCCCGAACCTGCTGGATGGTCTCAGATGCCACCCGCCACGAGTTCCCGCCGCGGTGACGGGCAGCAGCACTGGCTGCCCGAGGTGCTGTCGCTGCGCTGACAGTCCGGCGCCTTCGGGGCGCCGGAAGGGACCGGCGGGGTCTCGTTTTGTGCCGCCCACGGTATACCGCCCGGAGGAAAGGGCCGTGGCGGTGCGCTCGGCGCGAGGAAGTCCGCGGTGGACTGTTGTGACACGTGCGTTGCGCAGGGCGTCCGTGCGGGACGGCTTGATCAGTACGATGCCCGCAGCCGGTGTGGTTGAGGCGGGCCGACGGGCACGGCTCCATGGAGCCGGGTGTACTGAGCAGCTGCCCCGCACCAGACCGCGCGATGTGGATGTTCTCGGCAAATGCCCGTGACGTCGGGGCACCGCTGCGACCTGCGCCATCCGGTGTCGGAAGCACGTCCTCGGCATCGTCACGCAGGGGCGAAGGCGGCCGAATCCGCATTATCCGCCTGGTCACCGACCCGCACCACTAACGCGTCGCTCCGTCGGCGTGGCTTCGTGTTCGGTGTACGAGGAGCTCTTGCAGAGTGATCTTTTCAAGTGACGTGGTGGAGTGGGGACACCCACGTGCGCCGAACTCAATGACCGAGACGACGGAACGCCCTACGCCTGGGAGAACCTGCAGTGGTTGTGCAGCCCCTCCCTCGGCGGCGAAACGCCCCCCTGGAATTCGCCTGCGGGGAGGGCGTAGAGCTGGGCGACGACGCCGGTACAACGCCGGAACTCCGCCGCGCCTGCGGGGAGGACTACGCCCGGAGTCTTGCTCGTTCACGGCGTCTCGAAGCACCCCCGCCCCTGCAGGGAGGACTCCACCCCGTTTGCGCGATCTGCAATCGCGACCGAAGCACCCCCGCGCCTGCGGGGAGGACGACAGCAAGGTCGGCGTCCATGAGGAAGGCATCGAAGCACCCCCGCGCCTGCGGGGAGGACGCGTCGATCACGATGACCGACAGCCACGCGGACGAAGCACCCCCGCGCCTGCGGGGAGGACGGGCGCCGGATCTTCCGCAGCGCGGCGTACGGCGAAGCACCCCCGCGCCTGCGGGGAGGACCCGTCCCCCTTCCTCGGGTCCTGGGACCCGTCCGAAGCACCCCCGCGCCTGCGGGGAGGACTCCGGCCGGGAGCGGGCACGCTGCCTGATGTCCGAAGCACCCCCGCGCCTGCGGGGAGGACGAGCTCGTCGCCGACGAGGAATTCTCCGAGGCCGAAGCACCCCCGCGCCTGCGAGGAGGACCCTTCCTGACCTGCGTCTTAAAGGGGGCTTTGCTCGTTCTTTGCCTTGTGTGTTCCGGTCATGCGGATAAGGGTGAGGCCGTCGAAGTCGATGGGGGTGCGGCGGCGGGTGCCTGCGGTGCGGAGGGCGTAGCCCTGTTCGGTGTCGGCAGGGTGGACGAGGAGGGCGGCGCCGTCTCCGACGGTTTCGGTGACAGCTTGCCAGAGCTGGTCGCGGACGCGGGCGGATACGGCGCCGACGAAGATGCCTGGGACGACCTCGCTGGTCCAGCGGCTGAGGGCGCCTCGGAGATGGTCGGGGACGGCTGTGGTGGCGATGACGAGCAGGGAAGGCATCAGCGGTCGCCGCCGGCGTAGTTGACTCCGGCGGGCAGGACGCCCTTTTTGGGGTCCCAGAGGTGGACCATGTCGACGTCATGGCGTTCGCTGTGGTCGGCGGCGGTGGTGGCTTCTGGGGTGAGGAGGCGCTGGGTATCGCGGACGATGCGGGGCAGCAGGCGCAGTAGGCGGAGGTTGTCGCGAAAGCGGCGGCGGGCTTCCTGCTCCGGGTGGGGCGATTGGTGCAGGGCGAAGGCCAGGGGAAGGGTGGTTTCGGCTTTGTAAAGGTCGGCGACGTCGTAGACGAAGGCGTGCTGGGTGCCGGCGTGGACGAAGCCGAGGGCGGGGGAAAGGCCCAGGGCGAGCAGGGCGGCGTGCACGATGCCGTAGAGGCAGCTGTTGGCGGCGGACAGGGCGAGGTTGACGGGATCTTGTGTATCCCATTGGTCGGGGTGGTAGTTGCGGCGGAAGCGCCCGATGCCGTGCTGCTGGGCGAGGATTTTGTAGAGGGCTTTCATGCGCTGTCCCTCCATGCCGCGCAGTTGGTCGAGGTCGACGGTGGTGGGCAGGTCGGCGTCGGCAAAGCGCATCTCGTACATGCGGCGGGCGGTGTGCAGGCGGCGGTCGGGGTCGGCCCAGGCTGTGGTCTGGAGTTCGAGCCAGTGAGTGGTCAGGTAGTCGGGCAGGATGCCGGCGTACGTGCGGACGCCTGCTGCGCCGACGCACACGACGGTGGTGCCGTGGCGGGCGAGGGTGGTCAGGGCGGGTGTGGTGATGGAGACGCCGGGGCCGAGGAGGAGGCAGGAGAGGGCGGCGGTGGGGAGGTAGACGAGGTCGGTGCGGTCACCGGCCTGGATCTGCGCGCAGACGCCGGTGTCGTCCTGGACGACGCGGACCATGTCCAGGTACAGGAAGGACAGGGAGTCGGCGATGCGCGGCAGCATGGCGAGGGTGGGGGCGGCGAGCCGTCTGCGGGCGTCGCCGCCTTTGCGGGGTGTGCTCATCGGGTGGTGGCGGGGGCGAGGCTGAGGAGGCCGGCGCCGTAGGGTTTGGCTCGGCCGATGCCGGTGGTCAGGGCGTGGGTGAGGGCGGTGGGGTCGGTGATGGTGGCGGTGCCGTCGTAGCGCAGGAGGCTGTGGCGCATGGAGGATGCGTCCTTGCCGTGCGGGCGCACGGGCTGCAGCGGGGTGGGGATGAGGGTGTTCAGGTGGAGGCCGGCGTTGGCGGCGCGGCGGGTCCACCACTGGTCGGCGTCGGCTCCGGCGAGGGGGATGATGCGGCCGCGTTGGCTGCCGGCGGACTTCGGCAGGAGTTCGCGTTTGGAGGGGTTGACGACGATGCGGTAGCGGACGGTGAGCCCTTCGCGCAGCGCCTGGAACATGGGGGCGAGGCTTTTGACCTCGCCGTGTCCGTAGCCGTTGTGGAGGCGGGTGAGGTCGAGGTGGCGGGCCTGGACGAGCAAGGTGCTGGCGGTGTCGCTCTCGTCGATGCGGTAGAGGAGGCCGGCCTGTTGGCGGGCGCTGTGGCCGAGGTGGTCCGGGACCAGGCGCATGGCGGTGCGGTGCATTTCGGTGGCGTCGCGCAGGTCGCGCTGGACGTCGCGGCTGTGGGAGTTGAGCCGGATGCGCGCGAGCAAGGGGTGGTCGGTCATGCGTGGTCCCGGGCGTAGTCGATCAGTCGGGGAAGCAGGGTGTGCTGGGGGCCGGCGAGGGCGGCGGGGAGCTGTTCGGTGGTGCGGTGCAGGGTGCGCGAGCCGTAGGCGCGGGCCTGGGGGGAGAAGCTGAGCGGGATGTCGTTGACGCTGACGGTGTCGGCCTCGGCGCCGGGCTGCCCGTCGGTGGGCGGGTGTTCGTAGAGGAACGGGACGGCGAGGGTGGTGGTGCCGGAGCTTGTCGGCTGGCGGGTGCGGCTGAGCGGGACGCGGGTGCGCAGTTCGGTCTCGGGGTCGGCGGCGCGGGCGTGCAGCAGGAGCGGCTCGTCGGGTACGCAGGAGCGGCGGCCGAGGTAGGGGGCCCAGCAGGGGCGGCGCAGGGCGCGGGCCAGGCGGTCGATGGTGGGCTCGGGCCCGGAGACCGCGACGACGAACACCGCGTCGGCCAGGTAGTGGCGGCGGGTGATGACGGCGGCGCCCTTGTTGCTGCCGCCGCTGGTGGCCGCCGTACGGGAGGTGGGACGGCCGCCGCCGGCGGTGTGGTAGTCGATCAGCGGGACGCCGGGCCGGTCGATGCGGACGGTGAATTGCAGCGGCCGGTAGCGGTGCAGGGCACCGGTGTCGTCGCGGCTGATGCCTTCGGCGGCGGCGAACATCCCGGTCAGGGCGGAGCGGGTGGGAAACGGCGCCGTGTCGCGGACGGGGGCGAACGCGGAGCGTTCGCCCCAGGACTGCAGCGGTCCGGCCAGGCGCAGGATCAGTGCGCTCATGCCGGCTGTCCGGTGGCGGGAAGGGCGCTGTCGACCGCGGCTTGGGTGAGCTGGTCGAAGGAGTCGTGGGCGTCGCCGATCCCGGCCAGCTGCTCGTCGGGGGCGATGGTGGTGTGGCCGTGGAAGCGCCGGCGGCGCTGGCCGGTCAGCCGGTTGATCTGCGTCGCGTAGGAGGCCAGCGCGGTGCGCGAGGCGGGGGAGAAGCCGCCGCGGCCATCGGCGGTCACGGGGGTTTCAAAGGCGGCGGCCAGCGAGATGGGACGGTGCTCGCGCACGGCGAGGTAGGCCAGGTCGGGCAGGGTGTGCGGGGCGGTGCTGGTGCGCTTGGCCTGGGGCAGGGAGAACAGGAAATGCTCGGCGAAGGACTGCAGCACGGTGCGGGCCGTTTTAGCGTCGCCTTCCAGGTTCTTGACCAGGTCGGTGACGTTGACGGTGGCGTAGCGGTAGAAGACCCCGGCGCTGAACTCCGCGGTGTCCAGGTGGCCGCTGCCGGTCTCCGTCTCGCCGGTCCAGTCGTCGACGGCGGTGAAGTAGTCGCGCTGGGGCTCGGCGGCGTGCGTGGTGAAGGCATGGGCGACCTGCGCCGCCCCGTCGACGTTGGCACCGGGCACCTCCGCCAGCATGCGGCCGAGCAGGCTGATGGACGAGGTGCGCTGCTTGAGGATGTCCTCGATCCGCTCCGCGGGCAGCAGCCGTCCCGGCTTCTTGGCCGTCTGGCCCTTCTCCAGGGCCGCACGGTGATCTGAGCACACCGCGGCCAGGTCCTCGATCGCCGCCGCAGGCACGAACAGCAGCACGGAGGTGTGTCCCTCCTTTTCCGTGCCGATGCCCTTCTTCCCGACGCTGGCGACGACCTGCTCTCCCGCGAACTCCGCGAGCGGCTTCGGCCAGCTCGCGTCCTCCAGCTTTTGACGGACCTTGACGGGCACCATCCGGGTCCGCACGGCCTTCTCGCCGAGGTCGGTCTCCACGCCGTCGCGGATCACCCGCTTCCAGGACTGGCTGGAGACCCGGATGCGGGGTGCGTTGCCGTACCTGACCTGCTTGGGCGAGCCCAGGTCGTCCCGGTTGAGGTTGGCGACCGGGACCGACTGCAGGGCGCTGAGGTCCAGGTAGAGGCTCATGACTCGTTCTCCTCGGTGCTGTCGTTGAGTGCGTTCGGTACGGTCAGGTCGGCCGGGTTCTCGGCGTGCAGGACCCGGAAGTAGCTCTCCAGCCAGCGCGTGGCGATGCGGTCCCGGTCGCGGTCCCAGCGGGCGAGATCCTCCAGCAGCACGGCCCAGTCCACCGCCACGCCCCCGTTGGCCAGCTGCCGGGTGAGGGCCGGCAGCCCGGGGTGGATGCTCTCGGCGCTCTGCTGGCACATCAGGTGCAGGACGCCCTCGGCCGACCGGGCCTTGAGGACGCCGTCGGCCGCGGCCCGTCCCAGGCAGGCGCCCAGGTTCGCGCGCGCGAACCAGTTCTCCGGCGGCCGTCCCTCGTGCCAGCCCGCCGGTTCGGTGTCGCGTACGGCACGGGGGCGGGCTGCGATGAGGGCGGCCACCGCGTAGTACGCGCGCCGCTGCTCGCGGGGGACCTGCTTGCCGTGGGTCGGGGCGAGGAAGGGCACCAGGTAGCGGTGGAGGTAGTTGCAGCGGTCGACGGGCAGACCGAGCCCGCGGCGCAGTTCGGCGCGCGTGCGGTTGGAGGCGCACAGCTGTTGGACGTAGGCGATGAACCGGTCGGAGGCGCGCTGTTGGCTTGGCCGCGCCGCGGGCGCGGAGGGTGTACTGCTCATGGCACTTCCCTAACGGGGGTGACGGTGGGCCGGGGCATCACCGCATGCGGTGACGGGTGGTGGTGCGGTGGAGCGGGAACAGTGCGGGTGCGGTCGGGTCAGTCGGCCGTGGCCGGACGCAGCAGCGCCAGCAGCAGGCCGCGGGCCCGGCTGCGGGCCCGGGCCACGCGGATGTCGGCCCGGCTGACCCCGCCGACGGCCGCGTCCAGCGCGGTCAACGCCGTCTCCACGAAGGGCCGCAGGACCTCCGTCCCGGCCTGCTCGGGGACGGCCAGGCGCCAGAACGTGTCCTCGGCGGCCGGCCAGAACCGGTGCAGCGCCGCGGACGCCCACGGGCCGGGCTTGCGGCGATCGAGACGGACCTTGGCCGTCGGCGAGGCGTCCGCGGCCGGGGCGGCGGACAGCTTCCAGCCGACCATGGCGGCGAGCTCCAGCCGTTGCCCGGTGCGCTCGGCGGCCTCGTGGCAGCGGGCGATGTGGTGGGCCATGGACCGGTCGTTCTCCTCCTGCCACTGCAGCACCGGGGGAGTCGTCGCCTGGAACCAGACGCTGTCCTTTTGCTGACCGTCCTGGTCGAAGCCGTACGCCCGCACCCGTAGCGTCGGCCGCAGGGCCTTGGGCAGCTCTTCCAGGCAGGGCGGGCGCTGCGCGTCGATGCGGCTGGTCTTCAGCAGCAGCGCGTCCACATCGCGCCACAGCGCCCGGGCGCCGTCCGCCTCCCGCGGCTGGAAGCCGCCGTCCGTGCGCCGGTCCAGGATCTGGTACGGGTCGCGCACCCGATGGGGCCGTTCGTGGGTGGCCCAGGTGAGGTAGGCGTCGGTGACCGCGCGGTGATCCTCGGACGGCACCAGGAGGGCGGCGTGCCGAAAGCGGCCGGTCAGCAGCCGCCCCGGCCAGGTCAGGGGCTCAAGCGGCGCCAGCGGGGAGCGGAGGTCCTCCTCCCACGGACAGGCATCCTGTCCTCCTTCGTCCGGGGCCGTATCGGGGCGGGGCACGGCCAGCACCAGCGTGGTGAACAGCTCTCGCCCCCAGGGGAAGTACGACACGGATTTGCGCAATGGGGCCGCGTCGGTGCTGCCGGTGCGCTGGTCGGTGATGCGCCGGGGGGTGCACTGGCCCGACGGGCCGAAGAACAGCTGCGCGATCAGATGCCAGGCGGCCTCGGCCGCGGGGACCGGCGCCGGCGCGGCGTCGGTGAAGTGCCCGAACAAAATGGCGCCGTTGACGCCGGTCGGCCGCCCGAAGACGAGCTTGTTGACCCCCGACGGATTCGGCTCGCCGCTCGCCGTGACGCACTCCGTCGCCAGCCGCGGATCCTGCAGGAACGGCCGCGCGGCATCGAAGAGATCGAACCGGCCCGCCGGCACCGCCCCATCGAAGTACGCGTCCACCGCGCCGGGTTCGAACCTGCCGTGACGCAGGACCTTGTGTCGCAGCCGCAGCCAGTCCTGGAGGTTCTCCGCCGGCCCCGGATCGCCGAGCGTGACCCCGTGTGCGCCGGCGACCCGGGCCGTCACCGCGGCCAGGATGCGCAGCAGGCCCGCCGCGGCCGGTGCCACCGGCAGCTCCAGGTCGGTGATCTCGTGCGCCCGCTTGAAGACCCCGCGCAGCCCCAGCCGCAGCGGCGCACCGTCTGCTAAGCGCACCGGAATCCACGGCTCGTCCCGCAGATCGAACCCCCCACCCACCGCCGTCCCCTCTCACCGACGTATCGCAGCACAGCACACCCCGGACCAGGGCACACCGTCGTCAACGGCGGGACCGCCGCGACGTGTTGCACATCCAAGCACCCGCCACTGACAACGGGCGTCCGGGGCCGGGCCCCACGGCCGAGTGAACCAGAGCCGGCGATCGTCCGCAGCCCAATCAAGCTGAAAGACCGGGGAGTTAAAGAGGGGGGTCCGTACGTGAGGGCGGTGCCCGCGATGGACCGGATGGGGGGAACGAGCCGACGGCCGCCCGCACGCGCAGGTGCCGACGCTGCGTGCCGCGTCGGCTGCGGCGTATCGTGCAGCCGGGCGATGCCCAGTCCGCGCCTTCGTGTCACTGTTCCTCACCACCGTGGGGGTGTTCCGCTGAACGAGCGCGGACCGGTCCTCTCCGGAGCTCTCTCCCCGCCACCGTGGGGGTGCGCACTACAAGCCGACGCTGCCTACTGCCGTACCAGCCCCAGATCCTCGTCCAGGTAAAGCCTTTTGCCGCTCACCGCCACCGGCTGCGGCACCCCTGCCACCACCGGCTGGCACAGGACCAAGACCTCGCTGAGCAGCGGATGCTGCCCCCACGCGGCGGGCGGCGCCAACCGTTCCCGGTCCTCTCCCGAAAACCAGGTCCCGCGCACCGGCACCGTGCGGCGCATCACGGCACGGACCGCAGCCGCCGTGACCGCATCACCGGGGCCGGCCGCAGGCAGCGGCTCCTGGCCATCGAGGTCGAGTGTCGTGCGGCCGTCCGGATGCAGGTAGACGCACAGCAGCCGCACCGATTCCGCTCCCAGCCGGGTGGCGGTCTCCCACTCGTCCTCCTCGCCGGGCAGGCTGTGCAGCGCATGCAGACCACCCACCTGCTGCGCCCGGGGAATGACCACCAGGCCCGCCTGCCCGCGCTCGGCCAGCTCCTTGCCGCGATGCGCGCTCCAGGCCATACGACCCCGGGCGTCGAGGGCCTCCCAGTCGACGGGCTCCGCTGCCGTGCCGTGCACGGACTCCACCAGCGCCTGCACCTCGCCGGGAACCGCGACGGTGCGCCCGTCCAGGGCAGCGACGGCCGCGGACGTGGCGGCCAGGAGGTGTTCGGTATACACCTCGCCCCAGTGCCGCGGCACGCTGCCGCCCCCGGCCAGCGGATCCAGGACCACCAGCACCGGCTCCCTGGCCCAGGCCGGGCGACTGGGCCCGTCGGCCCGCGCACGGCGGGCCCACCAGTTCTCGTGCCGCCAGCACCGGCCGGCCCGCTGCAACAACAGTGCCAGTGGCGCCAGATCGCTGATCACCAGGTCGGCATCCAGGTCCAGCGACTGCTCGACCACCTGCGTGGCCACGACGATGCGGCGCACCGGCCGCGGCCCGGTGCGCCCCAGCCCGCCGGTAACCGACGCGGTGCGCCGCTCCCGCACCTCCCCGGGGAACCGGGCGTGCAGGAGCTGCACGTCACCACCGTCCTGGTGGGAGCGGTCATCGACGCGCGCCCGCAACGCCTGATAGGTCTCCTGTGCGTCGGCCACCGTGTTGCACACCACCAGGGCGACGCCGCCCTGGCCTTCGACGACCGGGGCCAGCAGGCACTCGATCACCGCCAGCCGGCGGCGCGCCGCGCGCCGCGTCGGCCCGTGGGTGACCGGCTCGACCTGCACCCGCAGCGCCATGTTCCGCACAACAGCCTGCGCCGTCTTGGCCTCTTGGGAAATCGCGGTGGCCCGCGGGCCACCGGCACCTGGTGCCGCGGCGGCATCCACATACAGCCAGCCCGGGTACGGCGCCGGGAAGGACAGCTGCGCGAGGCGATCCGTGCGGTGGCCGGCGCCCCGGAGATACTCCTTGATCAGCCGGTCGCTCACGGAGGCCGGCAAGGTCGCCGACAGCAGCACCACCGGAACCCCGTAGGCCCCCAGCCAGTTCAGCAGCCGCGCCAACAGCACCTGCATGTACGGGTCGTAGGCGTGCGCCTCGTCCACGATGAACGTCTTGTTCGACAGCGCCAGCAGCCGCAGGGCGTTGTGCCGCACCGGCAGCACCGCCATCAGCGCCTGGTCCACCGTGCCCACCGTGAACTGTGCCAGCAGCGGGCGCTTCGCCCCCCGCAGCCACTGCTGGGGCCGCATGTCCGCCTCCGCACGCTCCCGGCCCACGGCACGCTCGTCGCCGTCGCAGGTCACCACCGGCGTCCCCGCGGCCAGGTCGTCGTCGCTGTAGGCGTCGTTGAGCCAGGCCATACTGTGGACGAGCGTCAGCCCGGCACCATCACCCGCCTGCCGGCGCAGCGCACCTGCCACCCGCCCGTACATCTGATCACTCGTCGCCATTGTCGGCAGCAGGAAAGCCAGCCCCCGGGTCCCGAACGCGGCCGACACCACGCGCTCGGCTTCCAAAGCGGCCTCGCTCTTGCCGTCCCCCGGCGCCGCAGTGACCAGCAGGATCCCGCCCCGCCCGCCACGTCCCACACCAGAGGGCAGCTCTTTCATGACGGATCGCTGCAACGGGTTGGGCTCCCCGGCGATCCCGTACGCCTCCGAGAAGCCTCGCCGGGACAACTCCACCGGCGTCAGCCCGGCCTCGGCCAGCAGCCCCGCCGCATCCGCACAGGACCGCACGAAGTGTTCTTCCAGTGATGCCTCCAGGCTCTGCTGCCGGCGCCGCAGGTAGTCCGCCTGGCTGACCAGCCAGTCCGCCAGGATCACCACACCCGTCACGAGCACGGCCGCAGGCGCAGCGAAAGACTCCGGCTCCGCAGGCGCTCCCAGCAGACAGTGCACCGCCCGCACATGGGCCACCCGCTGCCGCTCCCACACGCCGGTACCCAGGAAGGGATCGTCGCCCCCGGTGTCATCCGGGCGGTGGAACCGGCCGTGATGCCCCCCGATGATCTCCGCGATCCGTGCCGCAGCCCCGTACTCGTCCTCCGTATCGAACCCCAGGGCGGCCAGGGCGGCCTCGGCCGCCTTCAGACCGGCCACGTCATGCCCCATCCGGTCGGCCGTCATCGTCCCGGCATCCGCACGGAACACCGGATCAAGGTGTGCGCGGCCGTGCCGGGAACAGAACTGGAAGCCGGACAGCTTGCCCACATCGTGCAACCCGGCACACAGGCCGACCGCCGCCCGCGCCGCTGCCTCATCATCGCCGACCCCCAGACCAGCCGCGATGCTGCACCGCTGGTTCGCCGACAGGTACTCGTCCCACAGATGCAAGGCCTTGGCCGCCGCATCCAGCAGATGCCGCACCAGCGGATACGGCGGCAACTGCGGATCCAGCCCCCGCGACTTCCCCCACAACGACTCGTTCGGCACGTCCTCCGCCCCCATGGACACCCCAACCCCTTCACTGCCTGGCGTCGCCGCCCCAGCGCAACCGAGTGTGCGAAAAAGCCAAGCACACCCCACTGACAGGGCCCCGCCCGACGTGTCGCGTGCGTGGCCCGCTCGGAACAAGGGACGGCAGACGTCAGCAGGCCACCATCCGCCCGGTCGCCGACGGTTGGGTCGTCCTGGCCTGGAGGGACCTTCGCACTGGGTAGGGCAGTGACACTGGGGAGCCGGCCCGGCCGGTGTTGATCGAGGACCTGCTGGACACGGATTACGAACGGAGCCCCTGTCGCCCGCGCGAGCCCGGGGACGAGAGCTCGACCCGGCCAAGACGCTGCTTGACCACCGGCGGATCCACTCGTTACGCATCCCGAGTCACCACGTGATTGCGACGTGCGGTGAGCTGCGTGACATCGCTGCGCAGTTGATGCACAAGGGAGAGAGCCCGGTGCATCCCCGCAGCGTGGCGTGGCACCCGGTTGGCCAGACGCCCCCCAATCCCTGCCGATACATCCATGCCGGCACACGATTGTGTGGGGTCAACGAAACGAGTCGAGAGCGCCGAATGGGCAGTCAAGAAGCAAGCTTCGCTTGTCGAATAACTAGTGCGTACGCAATAGCCATGTGAGAGGCTCACGCCAGTAGTAAGTTAACTGTGTCCGTGCACGATCGAAGCGCGTAGGCCACCGCAAAGGTGTGAGGAAAGCTATGCGGGGCTGTAACGGTCCGTGCCCGACAGCCGAGCCGCTGGCCCCGGGGACGCGTAGGACGTGCCCCCGGGGCTGGTGGGCACCCGGCCGCTGAGCGGCTGGCGAACCTGGTGGCGTCAACACCAGGTTCGCCAGCTACAGCAGGGCGTCCACGAACTTGGCTGCCACAGCGGAGACGAAGGCTCCGATGACGATGAGTGCCAGTTCGCGTCGGCCCAGCCGGTCGGCCAGGTTCCCTAAGCGGCGTCGCATCTTGCGCACCTCCGGTGATCGGCCCCGGACCCGGTGTCCGGGCGCGTGGTGGATCGGAGGCAGAGCAGGATGCCGCGCGAATGGAGCCTACGGTCAGCGGCGCCTGCCGTAGGCGGAAATCGTGAAATCTGCGGTCGGTATGCGCGGCAGAGGGCGCCGACGACGCTCATCGAAGTGTCCGGCGGCCGAGGACGGGCAGGTGGTCTTGTCGTCGTTGGTGCTTGCCTCGCAGTGGGACACGACAGCACCGCACCCGGCGTCTCACCCAGCGGCGACGCCGGGTGGACCGAACAACGGGGGCGTCTCGGCGAACTGGTCCCCACGGGGGCAGCCCGCCCCGTCGGGATCACTGCAGCGCAGCCGTAGCTGCTCCAAGTCGGCCGAGCTCGGACGGCTGGGTGTCTGTGCGAGCCTGTGCCCAGGGCCGCGTAGCGGGGGCTCCCGGCCGGGGAAGCTTGGAGTATGCGTCGGTGCGCGAGTCCGCTCCGTGCCCCGCCCGTAACAATCGCCGAGCCACCCTGTCGGTGCGGAAGGCCGAGCGGGACGGGTATCAGGAGGCTTGCCGATGCTGTGTGACGGTGCTGGGGTACGTCCGCAGGGCCCGGTCAGGTGCATCTGGGGCACCGGGAGGGACGCCTGCCACCACCCGGGGAGACGCGGCTCGCCGATCGGGCGCTCCTGTCGTTGACCAGATGGCCGTCAGGCCGCGACGTTCAGTTCGGTGCGGACGCGGTGGACGAAACCGCGGACAGCCGGCTCGTGGCGCCAGGGGGCCAGGGCGGTGGTGAACTCGCGGACGTAGTCGGTGGCCCGGGTGGACTGCACGCGGGCGAGGATGTCGACGGATTGGTGCCCGAGTGCGAGGCCGCGGTCCAGGTCGCGGGCCTGGAGGTGGGCGGTGCCGACGATGGCGAGCCGCATGCCGACCGAGCGGGTGAAGACACCCGGTGGCATGGCGGCGGCCTGCCGATTCCAGGCGAGGGCAGCCTCGGGGTTGTGCAGGTCCCGGAAGATCTCGGCCGCGTCGGCGGACAGCCGGGCGTGATGATAGAAGTCGATGTAGGCCGGATCATCCCCTTGCCGGGCGTCGGCCTGCCCGAGGAGGCATTCTGAGGCGGCCAGGGCCCGGGAGGCTGCTGGGGCATTGTTGTCTCGGGCGTGGGCGCGGGCCTCGATGAGTTTGGTGAAGGCCAGCACCCGTGGGACGGCTTGGGCCTTGGCGCGTTCGTGGGCGCCCTGGGCCATGTCGATGGCTTCGGAGACGAAACCGCGCAGGAGCGCCTGCATGGCCATGGTGGTCAGGATGTAGCAGCCGAGTTGTACATTGCCGCCGGCGCGGGCCAGACGCAGTGCCTGGATGAAGTGGCGCTGTGCGGCGTCATGGCGACCGACATCGAAAGCGGTCCACCCGGCGAGGCGGGACAGTTCCGCGGTGACGGAAAACAGCTCGCGGCCGACGGCGTCGGAGAAGGAGCCGCGCAGCAGGGGAGCGGAGCGCTGGGTCAGGCAGGCGGTGACGGAACTGGCCTTCCAGTTGCCGCCGCCGTACTTGGAGTCCCAGCGGCGGGCCTCGTCAGCGGACTCGCGCAGCTCGGCGAGGTCGGCCCGGCCGACCCGCCGGCCTCCGCTGTGATCGGCAGTCTGGTCGGCGGGGATGGCCAGCCAGCGGGTCACCGGAGTGGTGAAGGCGGACGCGGCGAAGCCGGATCCGGTCAGAAAATCGCGACGGTTCACGCTGCTCCAGAACGAGGTGGCGACACGGACCGCATCCGCACGGTCCCGGGCGAAATCCAATCCCACCTGAGCATCCAGTGTCTCGCCCTGCTCCATGCCGATGTCGGCGAGGGTCACGGGCCGGCCGAGGCGTTCGCCGACCGCCTGGGCGAGCAGGACGGGCACGGGCCACTTCGGGGTCACACCCCGCTGGGCCCAGTTGGCGAGACTGGTGTGGGAGTAGGAGGCCTGTATTCCGGCGTGGTGCGCCAACTGGTTCACGCGCAGAGCCAAGGACTTCTTGCTCGCGCCGCAGGCTTCGATGAGCCGGGCCAGTTCCGTGTTGGGCGGGCGGGCCCGGCGGTCAGTCATGGTCACCTGTTCCCCTTCCGGGGCAGCGCTGGAAAAGGCTTATGCGAAGAGACGGGGACAGTGGTCGGGCGCCGTAGGGCCTGATGATCAGGCCCGGGTGCCGAGAGTTGACCGAAGCGCGCAGGGTGCGCTGCCGAGGTTATTGCCCTGCAGGGTAGCGGTGAACCGCCGCTGCGAGCTGTGAGCCCTCGTGTGAGCCCTCCCCGGCGCGGCGGGCGGACGGTGAGATGTGGGCACAGGCCACCGGCGCGGTCCGGCGGCATCACGTGGGAAGGGGGCGCCGGTGGAACGGTTGCGCATTGTGGTCGGCTCCGATCAGGCCGGTCACGCGTACAAGGAAGCCTTGGCCGCGGATCTGCGGTCCAGTGTGCTGGTCTCGTCGGTGACGGATGTCGGCGTGGACACCCGAGGGGGCGCCGTCTATCCGGAGGTGGCGTTCGCGGCCGCGCAGATGGTCGCGGCAGGCGCGGCCGACCGGGGGGTGCTGGTGTGTCACACCGGCTTGGGCGTCGCCATCGCGGCCAACAAGGTCCGGGGAGTGCGCGCGGTGACCGCCCACGACCCGCTGTCAATCCGGCATGCGGTGCTCCACAACAACGCCCAGATGCTGGCGCTCGGGCAGGGCGTGGTCGGTCTCGGCCTGGCACGGGAGCTGGTCCGGCAGTGGATGACCTACCGGTTCGACGTGACCTCGTCGGCCGCGGCGAAGCTCGCGCTCATCACCGACTTCGAGAACCGCCCAGAGGGTCGCCAAGAGGACCGCCATGCCCACTGACCGTGCGACCGTGCCCCGCTCCCGGTCCCGCCTGCGGTGGCCGGTCGAACCGGCTCAGGGCGGCTGGTACACGGCCGCCGAGCACGCCGCAGTGGACGCGCTGCTGGCCGAGTCGGACGACTGGCGGGTCGGCTGGAAGGCCACCGTGGGCGTGGCCGCCTTCGAGGAGGCGTTCGCCGTCTACACCGGCAGCCGGTGCGCCGTCGCCTTCAACTCCGGCGGCACCGCCCTGGAGATGCTGCTGCGCTGCCTGCACCTGGGCCCCGGGGACGAGGTGGTCTCCTGTGCCGTGAACTTCGTCGGTCCGCACCTGGCCGTCATCGGTCAGGGCGCCCGCCTCGTTCTGGCCGAACCCGCGCTGCCCACGCTGAATCTTGACCCGGTGGATACCGAGCGGGTTCTCAGCGCCCGTACAAGGGCCATCGTGGTGACGCACTGGAACGGCGCGGTCTGCGACCTGCGCCCGTTCGTGGAGCTGGCCGCGCGGCACCCGCATCCGGTGCACGGCCCGCCCCGGGTGATCGTGGACGCCGCGCGGGCCTGCGGCGGCCGGTCCCCGTCCGGAGCCCGTGTGGGCGCCGAGGGCTGGGCCACGATGTTCTCCTTCGAGTCGAAGAAACTCATGACGACCCTCGGCCAGGGCGGCATGGTCACCACCAACGACGCCTTCCTGGCCGAGCGCCTGCGCCGGTTGCGCACCTACGGCGGCACCCAGGAATGGGGCACCAACCAGATGATGACCAAGGCGCAGGCGGCCGTCGGACTGGTCCAGCTCGCCCGCCTGGACGAGATGAACGACGCGCGCATCGCCCGTGCGCACCAGCGCACCACGCTCCTCTCCGACGTCGAAGAGCTGACACCGCCGCCGACCTTGCATGATCATCAGCACTTGTACTACCGGCACAACCTGCTCGTGCCCGAGACCTGGGCCGGCCGGGGGCGCGATGCGCTGATGGAAACCCTGGCCCGGGAGTACGGGGTCGGCAGCATCATCAGCGACCGGCCTGCCTACCTCTTCCACCGCCGGGTGCACGAGCACCTCCGCGGCCGGAACTGCCCGCGCGCCGAACGGCTCACCGACCGGTTGCTGTGCCCCTGCCTGCACCCACGGGTCCCCGCTGCCGACGAGCAGCAGATCACCGACGCCATCCGGCAGGCCACCGCCCAGGTCGCCCGCACGTACCCCGCACCGTGACCCCGAAGGACGACCGATGATGGCACGCCGCGCCCCTGCTTCGCCCCGCCCCGACACCCGCCCCGCCGCCCCCGGCACGTCCGCCGACCGCGCCGTACCCGCCCAGGCGGCCCCCGCGGCGGAGCACTCGGAGACCCCGCACGGCCCGTCCGCCAACACCACGCCCGACCAGCCCCGCACTCACCCGCACCGCCGTGAGGTACCGCACGCCCTCAGCTCCGGCCCGGCGTCGGTCCTCGATGAGGAGATCGCCAACCTGCACGAGACCCGTCTGACCGCCCCGTACCCGCGCAAGATTTCCGGCGGGCTGCTGCGCATGGTCTTCATGCTTCCGTTCGGCCACGCCTTCTCGCTGATGTGCAACGGGCCGATGGCTCTGTACGACCTGGTCAACCGCAGTCCCAACATCCCGGCCGTCGCCGAACGGGCCCTGCAGTACGACTGTCTCGTCCGGGAGGGCAACCGCCTCTCCACCCCGGACGGTGTGCCCTACCGCACGATCGAGTCGCCCCGTCCGGTGCGGGAGGCGGACATCGTCGGCATCTCCATGATCAACGCCGGGGATCTGCACAGCGTGCTGCGCCTGCTGGATCTGGCCGGGGTCCCCCGGCGCAGCCGCGACCGTGTTCCGGGCCGCCACCCGCTCGTCATCGGCGGCAACCAGGGCCTGGCCGACCCCGAACCGCTGGCGGACTACCTCGACGTGGTGGCCATCGGCGAAGCCGAACAGTCCCTCGCCGAGCTGCTGCACCTTGTCCATCGGGCCAAGGCCGCGCACCCCGCGGCTGGCACGCCGCCCGCGCGGGCGGCCCTGCTGCAGGACCTTGCGCGGGTGCCCGGGCTCTATGTGCCGGCCCTGTACGAACCGCACTTCGCTCCCGGCGGCGGCGTTCAGGCGCTGGGCCCCCGGAGCGTCAGAGTGCCGGCGCGCGTGCACGCCCAGTACCTCGGCGTCGGCGAGCTGCGCGACGCACACTTCGTCTACCCGATCACTGACGGGACGGCCGCCGGCATGCACCCGGTCATCGGCTGCCGCCACACCTGCTCGTTCTGCAACCTCGGCATCCCGCCCTTCCGGCAGGCACCTCTCCCACTGCTGCTCGCCTACATCGACCGTCTCGAAGAACTCCAGGTCCCCACCGTCATCATCAGCGCACCGACCTTCACCCAGTACCGGCACCGCCAACAGCTCCTGGAGCGCCTGCGCGCCTACGCCCACCGTGCCGCCGCCGCAGGCCGCCAGGTGACCACGATCATCGGTTCTATCCGGGCCGACGAGATCAGCGCCGACTATCTCGACGCCGTCACCGAACTGGGCGACTTCGGCCACCTGTTCACCGAACTGCACGTGGCGAAGGCGCGCGGCGTGATCACCATTGCCCCCGAGTGGGCCAGTCCCGACCTCGTCGCGCTGTACGGCAAGACCCAGACTCCCGCGCGCATCCACCGGGCCCTTGAACTGTGCCGGGCGAACGGGAACATCAACACGGTCATGCTTTACTTCATCCTCGGCGCCCCCGGCGAGCGCCCCGCAGACCGTCTCGCCATCGCCGACTACGCCGTGGACGTGCGGCGGCGGCTCGGTGCCACGGACACCAACGTGATCATCAAGCTGCACCAGTTCATGCCGAAGCCCGGCACGCCCACACAGCGTCTGGCGATGATGGACCCGGACGTGGTCCACGCCTACGGCGACCAGGTCCGCGACCGCGTCCGCGCGCTGGCCGGTGACACGGACTTCGCGGCGCACTACCGGGTGGAGCAGTTCGCCACCGGCCGGATGCACCTGGAAGTCGTCTGCTCCCGCGGCGACCGCCGCGTCGGCCACGTCCTGGAAGACCTCTACGACGCCGGCACCGACCTGGCGGAACTGACCAAGGACCAACTCGTCGAGGCGCTCGACCGACACGGCCTGGACTACGACCGGCACCTGCGGCACATGGACGATCCCGTCCTGCCGTGGCACGTCCTCAACCACGTCAACCGCACCGCCGAAGACCAGCTCGCCACCGCCCTGGCCGCACGAGAGGCCGCCCAGTGAGCGGCGACGGGCTTCTCCCAGGTCCCGGCAAACACACTCTCCCAGCGGTGACCGACCCCACGGAGCACGCCGCCTGGGTACGCTCCCGGCACCCGCATGCGACGCTCACGGGCCTGGCCGGCGTCATCCTCGTCTACCAGCGGACCGTCCTGTACGACGCTCAGGCCCGCTTCGCCGTGCACCCGCTCCCGGGGTGGGTCCGCGGGGACCTGGGACTGATCGAGCGCCACGGCGCGACGGTGGGCCTGTGCGGCGGCTTCGGCCCGGGCGCCCCCGCCGCCGGCCTGGTGCTCGAACAACTGATCGCGCTAGGTGCGCGCACGGTCATCACCGTCGGGACCGCGGCATCACTGCAGACGTCCCTCACAGCCGGAGACGTGGTGGTGTGCTCCCAAGCCCTGCGCGACGAAGGCCTCTCCCACCACTACCTCGCCCCCGCACGCTATGCCCGCCCCGCCTCCGCGCTGAGCCGACGCCTGCACCGGACCCTTCGCACCCACGGCTTGCCGGCACGCACCGGCGCCGCGTGGAGCACCGATGCGCCCTACCGGGAAACCGTGCAGGAGGTAACGTGGTACGGCGCCGAAGGCATCCTCGTCGCGGACATGGAGGCCGCCGCCGTCTTCGCCGTCGCCGAGCACCGGGGCACCGCGGCAGCGGCCACCTTCGTTGTCGCCGATGCGCTCGTCAACCGTCGGCCGCGCACCGACGCCCCGCACGTGCGTGCAGTGCTGGGCGGCGTGGTGCGGACCGCGATCGACACCTTGGCCCCGGCCCCCTGAACCGTCCGGCACAGGGGTGGCGTGCATTACGGTAAGGCGACCAGTAGGTGACGTTGCCGCTACCGAAAGATCCTGCCCGTGAGCACTGGCGCTTCCCGGCCGACCGTCGGCGCGGTCGTCCTGACCATGAACGACCGCCCCGATGAGGAACCGAGAAGCCTGGCTTCCCTCCTGGAGCAGGAGGACGTCACCCTCGACGTCGTGGTGGTCGGCAACGGTGTCGCCCCCGCCCACGTCCCCGACGGCGTACGCACCGTGGAATTGCCGGACAACGTGGGCATCCCCGAAGGCCGCAACGTCGGCGCCGCCAACGTCAAGGGCGACCTGCTGTTCTTCTTCGACAACGACGCCGTCTTGCCCGCCCGCGACGTGCTGGCCCGGCTCGCCGCCGAGCTCACCCGTGACCTTGCGCTGGCCTACGTCCAGCCGCGTATCGCCGACCCCGTCACCGGCGCTACCTTGCGCCGCTGGGTGCCGCGCCTGCGCTCCGCCGATGTGACGCGCCCGGGCATCGTGACGGTCATGGCCGAGGGCGTCGTCATGGTGCGCCGGTCGGCCTTCGAAAGCGCCGGGGCCTGGCCCGGCGCCTTCCGGCTCTTCCATGAAGGCGTGGACCTCGCCTGGCGGCTGTGGGACCGGGGCTATCGGGGCCTGTACCGGCCCGAGATCGTCGTCCACCACCCGGCTACCCATCCGGCCCGGCATGCCGAGTTCTACCGGCTCACCGCGCGCAACCGGGTGTGGCTGGCCCGCCGCAACCTCCCCGCCCCACTGATCCCGCTCAGCCTGGCGACCTGGGTGGTGCTGACCGTATGGCGGGTGCGCGGCTGGGACGCCTGGCGGGCCACATTTGCCGGACTCCGTGAGGGCCTGAGCGCCCGCCCCGGTGCGCGCTCACCCATGAGCTGGCGCACCGTGATCCGGTTGATTCGTGCGGGACGCCCCCCGATCTTCTGACCAGCGGGCACACGGGTACCCAGGCTGCACAGCGCCCGCATTCGACTGTGCTGCCGCCCCAGTACAGTCTGTCGGACACCAACTTCCACAGAAGGACCTGTGTGCCTGCGTCCCAGCGCCCCTCCGTCGTCTTCGCCGGCCTCATCATCGAAAACCGTGAAGGCCTCATTCTGTTCATGCGGCGTGCGAACACCGGGTTCGCCGACGGCATGTGGTCGCTGCCCGGTGGCCGTGTCGAGCACGGCGAACTGCTGGTCCAGGCAGCCGCGCGCGAGGCCGAAGAAGAAGTCGGCCTCCACGTACCTGCCGAAGTTCTGCGCACCGCCCATGTGCTGAACAAGATCAGCGACGACGGCACACCCGTCGTCGGATGGTATTTTCACACCGCCCGGTGGGACGGCGTACCCGAGAACCGCGAACCCGATCGGTGCTCCGAGCTGGCGTGGTTCTCGCCAGATGCCATGGATCCCTGCACCGAAACAACGGACCGCCACGCGGTCCGCGCCTGGCAACTCGGTCGGGCAACAAGCTGGTTCTGACCCGGAGGACACCGGCCGGGGCACCGGGCTGGGCTGCACTTCGTGTCGTCCGGGCCGGCCGGTGGATGGAACAGGCGTCGGCCGGGCGTTGGCACACTGACGGGACGCCTGAGCAGGGCCCCGCCTGGAACAGATCAGTCAGCGGTTGCGGCAGGAGGCAGGTAGCCGCGCCGGCGCAGCTCCTCCACCACGTGCTGCTTCAGCTTGCGCACGTCGGCGGTCGTCAGGTTGTCCGTCGCGGTGATCGCGGCGGCCTGTACCGCCTCCTCGATGTCCCGTTGGAACACCTCCGGGGAGGCCGCGCGGGGTGCCCCGTACTCGGAGGACGTCATGGCCACGGGAGCCTCGTCGGCTCCGGCGAGCACCTCCCGGCAGGCGCCGGTGGCCCAGCCGAGCACGGGCTCGATCTTCCCGTACGTGGTGTCCCGGACGGGTCGGGCGGCCTCGACCTTGTTGTAGGTGTTGATGGTCAGCCCGGCGGCCCGCGCCAGGTCGCTCTTGGTCATGCCCAGCTGGATGCGGCGTTCCGTGGTCAGGTCGGCGAGACGCTGCAGGGCGGCGCTGTCCTGGGTGGCGGCCATGGGGCACATCGTCCCAGAAACCCGCAGAGGCAGCCAGAGAAGCCCGCAGTGGGGGCGTGATCCTCGCAGAACCGCCGACGAGCACCGGCAGAATCTTTCAAATTACCGGCGCGTATTGCTGGTTAATGATATGAGAAACGATTACCTTGCTCTCGTGGAACCGCACCGCCCACCGCTTCGGTGAGCGGGCCGCCACGTCGCACCGGCCGCACACTCCCAGGACGCGGCACCATACGGGTCGATGTGAGCCGCACGGCAGCACGACCCGTCCCCGGCGCCCCAGGTCAGGCGGCCACCAACTCGACGAGATCTACGTGCGCTTCAGGGCCCCGCCGGCCCCTTCGTCCGCCGGACGGTGACCCTGGGAGAAGAGGGCACCGTGCCCGCTAAGACGCTTCCCGTCGTCCACGACGGGTTCATGAAACCCGGTGAGGCAGCCCGGGAACTCGGCTGCGGCGAACGCTGGTTGCGAGACGGCGCCAACCACCGCGGTTTCCCGCACCACCGGCTCGGTAAGTTCCTGCAGTTCAGCCGCCAGGACCGCGACGAGATCCGGTTCCTGTGCCGAGTTCCGACGCACGCGGTGAGAACGGTGCCACGCCGACGACCGAACCGCGCGGGACACCCTGTACGCCCGGATGCCTGACGCGGTTGTGGCCCCGCTGCCGCAGAGCCGCGCGGCGGTCGGAGCCTGGGCCCCTCTCAGCACTCCCTCAGAGACGAGGCAGATCGTGCCCGTAGCAGTTCAGAGCCGCGACGGTACGGCCGTCGTGGTGGTGACTTTCGATCTCGGGTCGGCGGTGCAGCCGCTGATCACCCGCCTCCCGGCCATGGCCGAGGACGTGGAACGGTACCTGCGCCGCCTCACCGAGGAGCCCCTCGACGTGCAGGTCAGTGCCCGTACGGGGCTGGGCGCGGTGTACGGCGGTGATCGCCGCCTGTTCGCCGCGTTCGCGTACGTCACGTATCCCCTTGGCGGGAGCGTGGCGGCATGAGCGACGACGCGTTCTTCGCCGCGCTGACGGTGGACCTGGCCGACGAGTCTTACCGCCCCTTCCGTGCCTTGTTCGAGCAGGCGCAGACGCGCCTGCGGCACGAGCACCCCGACGGTGTCGATCCCGCTGTGATCGGTTTCCGTGCGTGGGAGGGGCTACGGCCGGAGGAGCAGGGGGCGGCGCTGGCCGACCTGTTCTACGTGTACTGGTCGGCGCAGCAGTGCGAGGCGGACGAGCAGGCCCGCTTCGATTGGCAGATCTCCCAGTCGCTGCTGGACGCCCTTGACGAGTCGGTGCTGCAGCACGCTCTGGGATGCCCGGCCGGCGAGTCGGTTCGGGTGGAACGTGCCCGGCTGGCCCGCGTGCTGGCGGAACTGGAGCGCCTGCAGTTGCAGGTCGATGAACTGGTCCGCCAGGTCGGGCTGCCCCTGCCCGAGGGAGGCGAGCCGCATGCCTGAGCCGATGCCTTCCGAGCAGCTGGACCTGGTGCGTCGGCGGCAGCTCGGCGAGTGGCTCGCGGGCCCGTGGACGATCCACGAAGCCGTTGCGTCCGACGGCGAGGTGTGGCAGGTCAAGCACGAGGGGCAAGTTTTGGCGACGCTGCCGGACTGGGCCGGAAACCTGGCCCTGTGGATCGCCGAGGCGCACGACGACGTCCCGCTCCTGCTCGCCGAGATCGACTGGCTGTTGGCTGTCGCTGCGCCCCTGTCGGAGCCGGAACGTGTCACCCTCGGCAGGGAGATTGAGGGTGGTGCTGCATCGACAGACGAACTGCGTGCCGTCGCACGGCGGTTGCTCGCGGCGAATGAGCGCCTGACCCGTCTGTTGGAGCAGGCACAGGGCGAGGCCCGCACCGCTCTGACCGAGGCTGCTGAGTTCGGCATCCGAGTGCGCGCCGGGGACACGGCTGGTGAGCACGTCGTGGGCCGGACACCGGACCGGGGCGTGGCGCGGATCCGTCTGGCCCGGTACCGCGACCGGGCGCCGGACGCGCAGCTCGTGGTTCGCACGGTGCGCTACGGCGCATGGGACGAGGAGCCGTCATGACGGCCCCGGCCCCGCGCTCGGACGCTCCCTTGCCCGCAGATGTCGCCGACCAGCTCGGTGCCCTGTATCGCGAGCACCAATCCCGGGTGGTGGCCTACGCGCGGCTGGGCGGGGTGGACGCCGTTCTCGCGGACGACATCGCCTCCGAGACCTGGCTGGCCCTTGCTTCCCAGCTGCGGCGGGGACGGCTGCTGGTCGGTCCCGCGCTGCCCCGGCTGTTGAGGATGATGGTGAGCAACGCCATCGTCGCCCACTTCCGTGTCGCCCGGAACCGGGAGCGCCCGGTGGCCTGGTGGGCTGACCCGGCCACGGTCGACGAGCGCTTCCCGGCCTGTCGACCTGCTGATCGTGCGGCACCGGACTACGACGGGCCGCAGTTCCCCGCTCGTCTGCGCCAGGCCATCGACTTGCTGCCTGATGCCTGGCGCTGGGTGGTCGAGTTCCGCGGCGAGGGCACGTCCTACGCAGCGGTGGCCTCCCACGTGGGCTGTTCCGCCGTGCGCGTCCGGCAGATCGAGAAGGCGGCCATGAAGGCGCTGCGCCCGGTGGTGACCGGCGAGCGCGACACTCCGGCCGTTCCCGAGCGTGCCCGCGCCCGTCAAGGCGGCCCTCCCCGCATGACGCCGTCCACGCCGCTTCACCTGCTGGAGCCAGCCTGATGACCGGAAACGGAGCAACGGCTCCCAAGCCCACCCATCAGTCCATGCGGGCCGACGCCCTGCTGGCCGAAGCGCGATGCCGCCCGCAGGGGAGGATCACGTCGGGTGCGGCGAGGGCGGCCTACGCCCGTCTCGGGCTTGCCGCGAAGCGGAGGACCGCGCGACGCGACCTCAAGGCGCTCGCGGCCGAGGGCCTGCTCACCGCGTGCGGGCCGGACTCGCAGCGCTACTACGTCGCCACCCGTACGCGGATGGGCGGCAGCCACCCGGGCGGTGAGGCCGATGGCTGAGGTCGGCCCGTCCCGGCCGCCGGGGCCGTGCCTGCCCGCGCACCAGCACTGCCGCGACACACGCCGCGCGCCCAAACCTCCGGAGGACCTGATGAACACCGCGATGCTGCGGGCCGTCCGCGTCGCACCGGACGGCACCTACCGCCCCCTGACGGTGCCCCGTGATGGGGAGGCCCGACGCGCCGCGCTGAGCGCCGCCGTCGGTGGCGCGCCCGAGTACGCCCGCTATGGGCGCTTCGGACGCGGCGCCGTCTGCGCCGTCGTGCACGAGACAGGGCGCGGTGACGGCCTGCCGTCGAACTGGCTGGCCACCGGCTTCGTCGCGCGGGTGCGCGGCGGCCCGCTCCCGTACTGCCTGTACGGCCCCGTCGTCCTCCTCGGATACGACCCGCACACCCGCCAACTGGCCGATCTGGGCGATGAGGACCGCGCCACCGTGGAGCAACTCGCCGTGCGGCGAAGCGCCCCCGGCGCGCCGCACCCGCCCCAGGGCGGCCCGACCACCGCCGACGAGCGGACGGTACCCCGCCCGTCACTCCGCCCACGGAAGACGTGATCTCCATGAATCAGACCGCCCTCAACACCGCTGTGGCCGCCGCATCCGGCCTCTCCCAAAGCCAGGCCGCCCGGGCCGTCACCGCCCTGTTCGACGTCGTCGTGCGTACGGTGACAGCCGGTGAGCCGGTCAGTGTCACGAACTTCGGCACCTTCCGTCCGGCGCAGCGGCCCGCCGGTACCCGTCAAAACCCCCGCACGGGGGAACGGTTCACCGCCGACGCGAAGACGTGCATGCGCTTCAGGGTGTCACCGAAGACCCGCCGCATCGTCGCGGCGGGCGACCCGAACGCGGTGCGCCGCAAGGGCACCGGACAGCGCCACGCCGACCAACGGGGCCTCAGGGCCCGCTGAGTGCCCCCACCGCGCGGGCCGTGCGGCACTGTCCCCCAGCGCCCGGCCCGCCCCCGGCCGCCCGCCCCCCCTCCTTGCTGCGGGCGGCCGGGTTCTCTCGCTCGGATGTGTCATCGCCTGACCGCCAACCCGCTATCGGGAGCCCACCATGGGAACGCTCCTTCACCGCGCCGTGCGCCGTACCGGCCTCCGGTACCAGCCGCACTGCGCCCGCCCGCCCCTGACGCCCGGCCCGGCCCAGTGCATCAGCCGTGCCCGCCGCGCCGTCATCGTCGTACCCCGGGCGCGTGCCGCATCGAACCACCGCACCGGAAGCGCCGCCCGATGAGTACGCTCACCGACCCCCAGCTGAAGGTTCTCCTCGCACCGGTCAGCCCTCAACGTGTCAGCATGTTCCGGGGACTGGCCCACATGGAGGCCTGGGACATCCGCCGCCAGCTCCTTCGTGTCTTCGGTTTCGGTGGCTACGGCATCCGCACTCTCGCCCTGGACCTGGTGGCCGAACACAGCGCCCAACTGCGCAAGAAGGACGCCGACGGCCGCCCCTACGGTGCCCCGTACACGGCCTGGACCGTCGTCTACCGGGCACAGGTCCGTCTCACCGTCTATGCCACCGACGGCCGCCGGATCGGAGCCTGGGACGACGGCGCCGTGGGCGAGGCCGTACACCAGCCGTCCTTCGGCGACGCCCACGACATGGCGCTGAAGACGGCTCTGTCCCAGGCGCTAAAACGCTGTGCCACCAACCTGGGGGACCAGTTCGGTCTGTCGCTGTACGACGATGGCTCCCGTGAGGCGGTCGTGCGCTGGTCGGCCGCGCACCCGCCCCCAGGCGACGCCGGGAAGACACCGGCTGCCCCAGATCTGAACGCCGACCCACCCGTACGTCCGGAACCCCGCACGCCGCAGCCCACCGCGCCTGAACCAGCCGGACGGGACACGGCTGCGGGGCACCCGGCGTCACCGGACGGCGATGCTGTCGCCCGTGAGGCCGCGCTGGCCGGCATGTGGGACGCCGCCCGGCAGATCCAGTTCACCGACGCCCTGCCCGAGCAGTTCGCGGACACCTTCGGCCACCCCCTGTCCAAAGGGACCACCACCGAATTCCAGCAGGCCCGCGCGCTGATGCTGGGAGGCGAAGCGGCATGAACGTCAAGGACGCGGTCGCCCGCGAGGCGGTCCTGCGCGCCCTGCTGGACGCGATCGGCACGGCATACCAGCAGGCCCGCGCCGAGGCCCAGCAACTGCTGGACGCGGCCGCACAGGACCATGGCCTCCGCCAGGTCGCCGCCGCGCTACCCGACGGCCGTCAGGTCGCCGTGGTCAGCCTCACCGGTAGCACCGCCGAAGCACAGGTCACCGACGAGCGGGCGTTCACCCGATGGGTGGCGGCCGAGTACCCCACCGAAGTCGAGCGCCGGTTCGTCACCACCGTCCGTCCCGCGTTCGCCGAGCGGATCCTGCACGACCTGACCGCCACGGGCCGCACGGCGTGGGCCGACCCGCAGACCGGGGTCCTGCACGAGGTGCCGGGCGTTCGCATCGCGCCCCGCCGGGCCCGCACGCACTCCGTGCGCTTCGCCAGGACCGGCCGCGCCGATATCGCCCGCGCGTGGCACGACGGGCACCTGACTGCCCTCGCCCTGCCCCACCTTCCCGCCGACCCGGGGAAGTCTCCATGACACGGAGGCGCGGGCAGAGTCCGCGCGGGCGGCCGTACGCCTCGGCACCGTCTGTGGCCCCGGACAGAGTCGAGACCGCGTGGCAGCGCCGTGCCGCCTGCCGCGGCCAGGACCCCGACCTGTTCTTCCCCAAAGGCTGGGGCGCGCTTTACCACGCTCAGATCGAGCGGGCCATGGCCATCTGTGACGGGTGCCCGGTCCGCGCCGCCTGCCTGTCCGCGGCCCTGACCATGGAAGACGGCAAAAGCATCACCGAGCGCGCCGGGATCTGGGGCGGTGCCACCGCCCTGGAGCGCCACCGGATGGCGCCTTCCGTCGGGCTCCCGGCACCGCAGACCACCGCCTCCGAGCGCCGCACAGAGGTCGCGCACCTCGCCGCGTACCATCTGGCCGAAAACGAGATCGCCGACCGGCTCGGCCTCACCCGCGACTACGTCCACAGCCTCCTACGGGTGATACAGGGGCCGACGGTATGAGCCCGCGAGACCACGGCTATGCCCGGTACAAGCTCGACGGCTGCCGCTGCTACGTGTGCGGCTTCGCCGTCGCCCAGTGGCGCGACGCCCGCGAACAGGCCGTACGCCGGGGCCAGTGGCAACCGTACGTCGATGCCGCACCGGTCCGCGCACACCTGCGCCGGCTGCAGGCGTGCGGCCTGGGCCTGCGCCGCATCGCCCAGGCCGCCGGGGTGGACCGCAAGCGGCTGCAGGCCGTCCTGCACGGCCGTCCCGAACGCGGCACCCCACCGCAGCGGCAGGTACGCCCCGGCCTCGCCCAAGCCGTTCTGGCCATCGAACCCACCGAGGACCTCCTCGGACCGGCCACCGTCATCGACGCCACCGGCACCCGGCGGCGCCTGCAGGCCCTGGTCGCCGCTGGATGGCCGCAGGCCCGTCTCGCCGCTCGCCTGGGCATGGCCCGGGGCTGCGTCAGCGCCCTGATGGCCCGCGAACGGGTGTGCGTGCGCACGGTCCGGGCGGTCAAGGCCCTGTACGACACACTGTGGTGCGCCGATCCGCGTCGGCACGGCGTCGATGCCCAGGCATACAGCCGCGCCCGCAACCAGGCCCGCAGCCGATACTGGGCACCGGTGGGGGCCTGGGACGACGACACCCTTGACGACCCCGCAGCCGTTCCCGACACCGGGGCCGCAAACGAACCGACCCGTATGGAGCGGACCGCCGCCCGCCACAACGAGATCATCCACCTGGCCTCGTTCGGCCTGTCCGCGCTCGAAATCGAAGCGCGGCTCGGTGTGTCCTCCACCACCGTAGGCACCGTTCTCCGCGCCGAGCGCGCCGAGCGCGCCGAACATGTCGTCCACCGCCGGGCACGCTCCGACGCGCGGCCCCGGCCCCCGCCCCGGGTCACCGCGCCCGGCGCCGCGCCGAACCGCGACTACGCCCGAGCTCCCGCATCTCTGCGAAGGAAGACCGGCCGTGGGCATTCACCTGTTCACCGAGGTGCTCGATCACGCACCCGACAGCCTGACCTGGCGCGAGCGCCACGCGCTCAGCGTGCTCGCCGAATGCGCCAACGACGCCACCCGTGAGTGCTGGCCCGGCATCGAGGACGATCCGCAGCTGGTGCGGCGCATGCGGGTGACCGGGCGCTCCGGCCGCTACGCCGTGCTCCGGGCGCTGCGCGAGAAGAAGGTCCTGCAGACGGTGGTGGCGGGACACCGGGGGCAGCGCGCGGTGTATCGCATCGCAGAACTCGCCCCGGTAGCGGGTGCGGAGCCCCCGGACGCTCGGGGAGCGAAAGCGTGCGGAGACCGCGCATCCTGTGGTGCGGAAAGGAACCGGGAACAGCCACGGAAGGGTCCGGACCCTCCGGGGGAAGAAGTGTCCCGGCTCTGGGGACACTTCGGGGAAGGAAGGGTCCGGGATCGGCCTCCGAAGCGTCCGGAGATTTCGGATGCTAGGGACGAGGAAGCGTCCGGAAACCCCGGACCCAAAGGAGCAGAAAGGGTCCGGGAACAACGCCGGGAGGGTCCGGATATCACGGACCCCTTCCCCTCATATGTCACCAGCCGGCCAGCTGGCCGGACCGGCCTCGCCTACGGCATTCCCGAGGCGGCACGCCCTCTCGTCGAAGGCCTCACCGCTGCCGGTGTCACCGTCCGCTGGCCCTTCCGAGGCGACGGGTGGTTCCCCGTCCTTGCCCTGATCAGCAAGACCGGCATCCCCGCCATGGTCGAACACGCCGTGAAGGCCGCCGCTCGGGCCCCGGTCGACTCCGCCCGCTACTTCCTGCCCGGCTGGGCCGAACTGCCGCCCCTCCCGGCCGGACCGCACCCTGCGGTGCCCGGCACGGCGGCCGCCCCTTCGCCGCACTGCGGCGCCCTCGACTGCCACCCCGAGACCCGCCTGCGCGAAGTCCAGACCGACGACGGCCTCCCCGTCCTCACCCCCTGCCCGCTGTGCCACCCGTGCGCTCAAGGAGCCCAATCATGACCGCACGCTACGACGAACCACCGCCCGGCCACTGCGGCCTCCCGGCCGCTTCCGACGCCCCGTGCGACGCCGAAGCCGAACAGGCCGTGCTCGGCGGCATGCTGCTCGCGACCACCGGCATCAACGACGCCGAACGGGTCCTCGGCAGCGGCCCGGCCTTCTACTGGCCACGCCACGAGACCATCTACCGGGCCATCCTCACCCTGCACGGAGCCCCCGACACCCGCCCCGACCCCATCACCGTCGCCGATCACCTCAAGCGCAGCGGAGACCTGGAGAAGATCGGCGGCGCCTCCTACCTGCACCACTGCGTGCAGATGATCCCCACTGCGGCCAACACCGAGTGGTACGCCGCCATTGTCCAGCGCCTGTACCGGCTGCGTCGCCTCGTCGCGGCCGGCCTCGACGCCGCGGCCGCCGCCCGTACGGCCCAGGCCGAGCCCGAGGCGATCCTCGACCGGACGCTGGCGACCCTGCAGACGCTGTGCGCGGACGCTGCCGGCGGCGCTGCACCGGATCTGTCCGTCGCCGGGACCTGGCCTGCCTTCGTCGACGAACTCAGCGCCGGCCACGACCCCGAGGCCCTGGACTCCCCATGGACGGACCTCAACGCCACCGTCCAGTTCAAACCCCGCGAACTGACCGTCATCGGCGCGGCCACCGGCGCCTACAAGTCGCTGACCGGCATGAACCTGGCCGCACACGTCGCACTGCGCCGAGGTCGGCCGGTGCTGTTCGCCTCGATGGAGATGGCCCGCAAGGAACTCCTGGCCCGCCTCACGGCAGCCGAGGCCGGCGTCAAGCTCGGCCACCTGGTCCGGCGCCGGCTCACCGAGGACGACTGGAAACGTATCGCGCAGGTGTCGGACCGGCTGCAGCACGCCACGAACTTCGTCCTGGACGACTCGGCCGCCCTGACAGTAGCGAAAATCCGCGCCCGGGTGCGCTGGATGACCACCCAGGACATGTCGCCCGGCCTCGTCGTCGTCGACTACGTGCAACTGGTCACCCCCGAGGCCACGCCGCAGGGTGAGGCCAACCGCACCCAGGAAGTCGCCCGGATCTCCCGCGGCCTCAAGCTCATCGCCGACGAGTTCGCCGTCCCCGTGATCGCCTTGGCCCAGCTCAACCGCGGCAGCACCGGGCGCAAGCCACTCATCACCGACTTCAAGGACTCCTCCCAGATCGAGCAGGACGCCTCCGTGATCCTGCTGCTCTACCGCAAGCCGACGACGGCTCTCGGTTCCGCCGCCAGGCCGGCCGCCGACACAGTCGGCCTGATCGTCGGCAAGAACCGCAACGGCCGACAGGGCCAGGAAATCACCCTCCACGTCCAAGGCGAGTTCGCCCGGCTTCGCTGCCTGGCCCCCGCCCCCGGGACATCCGGTTCCACGCCCGGCGACCGGACCTGACCGTGCACGACACCGACCACCTCCCGTCAAGGAGCGGCCCATGACCACCTCCAGCAGCGTGCGCCCCAGCACCCTGACCGGCTTCGTGACCACCACCCGCCCCGAGCTGGTGCGCGATGACGAGGGCGCCGCCGTCGAACTGCGCTTCCGCCTGGGCATCCGGGTGTATGACGCGGCCTGCCGCTACCGCCGCACCGAGTATCACGCCATCGTCCTGCGCGACGAGCACAGTGACATCGCCCTCGCCTATCAGCACGCCCTGCATCCCGGCACTCGCCTGCATCTGCACGGGGACTGGCGTCAGCGCGACGACGGCACCGACGGCGACGCAACGGACGAGTTCGTGGTGCGCCGCCTGTACACCGAACTTGCCGTGCCGCCCGGGGCCTGGCCGGGCCGGGTGGCCGCGCGGCGGGAGACGTGGTGATCGCGACGAGGGTGACGCACGCGTGGCTCGTTGCCCGGCGTGGCGTCAGCCGTCTAGTTGCCGCAGTGGCCGGGGCGCTGGGAGCCGGGGGACGGACAGCCCCGTCCTCGGCCCCACCGGTTCCGGCCGAGCCCCCGACCGTGCGTGGTAGCGACGCCGCCGCAGGGCACGCTGGGCAGGAGCCAGGGGCGGCCCCGCCCGACCCGATGCGCGTCCTCCTGACTCGGCTGATCACCGATGGGGCGCACCACGCCCGGTGCGCCAAGCACGGTCGCGAACGGCGGCGCCCCACTGAATGCATCGCCGTACAGCAGGGATTCGCTGCAGGGTGCTGCCTGGCCGCCAGCTACGTCGCGGACCTGGTCGTCAGCGGACAACTGCGGTCCCGCGGCGGTCACCGGGTGCCGGACGCCGACGAAGACGCCGCCGTGCGGGTGGCCGACGGACTCGCTGATACGCCGCAGGGACGGGCGCGTCAGATCGTGGACGCCATCTATGGGGGCGGGCTGGACCGCGCGGTAGGGGAGAGCCGGTGAAGAAGCTGGACGCGCAGTCGGTCACCGGCATCGGAACCCGGGGCGGTGACGGCACGGCCGCTACGACGATCCGGCCGAACCCTCCCGTACGGTTGCCCGACCGTTCCCACGGTGGCCTCCCGTCGTGAACGCCGGTGCCTCAGCGGCCGCCAAGGCCGCGGCGATCCGGGCGGCCGGGCGCGGCCGGTGGTGGCAGCGCGTCCTGCACGCTCTCGGTTTCCGGACGCAGGCCGCCGCCCGGGCGGCCTCAGCGGCCGCCCGCTGGGAGGCCGGCGCCGAGGGGGAGCGGCGCACCGGCCGCCTGCTGGCGCCCCTGACGTACGACGGCTGGTGGTGCTTCGCGGACCGTGCGATACCAGGGGCCGGGCAGGCGAATGCCGACCACGTCCTGGTCGGCCCCTGCGGCTGTGTCTGCCTCGTAGACTCCAAGCTGTGGCACCGTCGCGCTTCCGTTTACGCGGCTGGAGGCCGACTGATGCACGGCAGCGAGGACCGCGACCGGCATGTGGACCGGGCCCGGTTCGAGGGACGGTGCATCGGCAAGGCCCTGAAGCGCCCCGTAGCGGTGCTGATCACGGTACACAACGCCCCAGTCGCGGATGGTGAGTTCACCCTGCGCGGCGTCCTGGTCCTGTCCGCTGAACACCTGGTCGAGGCGCTGCGCCGCACCTGCGGGCAGCCGGACCCGGCGCGGGCCCGGCGGGTCGCCGCAGCTGTCGACGCGCTGTTGCCTCCGTACGTGTCGTTTGATTTCAGGGCTCGGAAGTGTCGATGAGATATAGGAACACTGCCGACCCAGGAGCTGTGCCGATGGGCCCTGAGATAGCGGGCCGCGTCCGCTGTGACGGTGATGCTCGGGCGTGTTCCGGACGTTGTGGTGGGGTGGAGACAGTGCACCACCCCAGCAGGTCAGTTGCCTTCGTGGGCGGTGAGGTTGTTCAGGGTTTCGTACGATGCGTCCTCGCCGGGATAGAGGACCTGGACGTTCAGCGGCAGGGGTGAGCCCGGGTCGATGGTCTGGTTGGGGTTGGTGTTCTGGAGGACCACCGTGCCGTCGCTTCCGTCCTTGGCGACGTGGTAGGTCTTGTTGAACACCTGCTTCCAGTCCGGATCGACGGTGGTGTTCGCGGGTACGTCGAAGCTGATGTTCCACAGGGATACGCGGGTCCGCTTCGCCTGCACGGTCAGGGTGTAGGAGTAGATGAACTGGGGTTGGTCTCCCACTGCTTGCGCCAGTGGCTGTCGAAGTGCGGAGTGACGTGCAGGTTCGGATCCTTGGCCGTGAAGTGCACGGTCGCGGGCTGGGAGGTCCGGTCGGCTTTGTGAGCCACGGCCTGCACGGTGTGGGGTTCTTCGGACCAAGGGGGTGACGGGGTATAGGTCCACGTCCCGGTGCCGGTGCTCAGGGTGGCGTCGCCGAGCGGCTCGCCGGCCTCCGAGAGGCTGACCTTGTCCACGCCGTCGGCCATTGTTCCGCTGATCACCTGGTCGGTGTCGACCGTTGTCCCGTCCTTGGGGGCTGTGATGACCGGGGGCGCGACGGCGACGGTGAAGTGCACGTTCGCGGGGGCCGAGTCCCGCTTGCCGATATAGGCCACGGCCTGGATGGTGTGGTCGCCGCCCGGCCAGGGCCGGCCCGGCCGGAACTCCCAGGTGGTGAGGGTCGTGAGGGTGGCCGGGCCGAGCAGCTGAGGCTGGCCGTCGAGCAGTTCGAAGACCTTGACTGTGTCGATCCCTTCCCCGTCGGTCACGGTGCCCTTGATCGCCTGGCTCGGGTCGAGGTACTGCGCCCGGTCCTGCGGTTCCGTGATCACCGGTGGGTCGAGCGGGGTGATTTTGGTGATGACTCCGGCGGCGTTCATCACTTCGAGGTCGTCCACGGGCAGCGGTGTCCGGCTGAGTCGCTGCGATGTGCCGATCTGGCTCGGAGTGATCGGGTGGTCCCTGGTCGACGCGGTGAGGTCCAGGGCGTTGGCGTTGCCCTTGGAGTCGATGGCGTAGAACATGCCGTCCTCGCTGAAGAAGACGGCGGAGTACGACTTGCGTCCGCCGCTGGAGCTCTGTTCCGCCGGTGGGAAGACCTGCTGCTTGAGGGTCTGTTTCATGGGTGACTGGGTGCGGTCGATGAGGAGCAGGTCGCCGTTGTCGCCTTCCACCGCGTAGAGGCGGCCGTCCTCGGGGTGGTAGGCCCAGTCGTCCCAGCGTCCGCTGCCTGGGGGGTTGCCGGGCGTCGCCTGGTGGCCGGCCAGGTCGATGTCGTAGGAGGCGATGTTCGGGTCCGGGCAGATGAACAGGGACTTCTTGTCGGGTGTGACGTCGCCGCCGTACCAGGTGGTGTCCGGCAGGTCCTGGATGGCCTGGGTGGTAGGTGTGCCGCCCTTCACCGGGTCGATGGTGACGAGGTTGTGCCGGCTCATCGCGTACAGCAGGCCGTCTCGCTCGCCCATGGCGGTGTAGCCGGCGGAGAAGGCTGGTACCTGGCTGACCAGTTCGATGTCCCAAGTGTTGGGGTCGAAGCGGTAGATCTGGGTGTTCGTCCTGCCCACTGCGAGATGTACGTACTGACCGGCCATGCCGGCCCACCCCCTTCGCTGTGGTGGAACCCCGCCCGGGGCACGAGGGTGGCCACGCTTCCTTCGTCTGAGGGGCGGGGCAAGGCCGCAAAGCTGCCAAGGTCACGCGGACGCGCGCTCCTGGCCCTGGGCCCGGCCCTACCATCGGGGGATGCGGTCCGGCTGCCCGGGTGAGCCTGCTACTGCTTGGCCGATGTGGGCATGACGAATGCTGGCCAACTATCGACGGCGTCTTCGGCGACGGGGGGCGGCGTTACCGTCCGGCCAGCCACTACCGCGCCCCTTCGTACGTGTACACAGTGACCCAGGTGATCTGCAGTTCGGCGCTGCTGCCAGGTGCCGCGTACGGGCCGTCCAGTGCGGACTCGTTCTGCAGGACCCACGTCAGCGGCTGCGTCGGCACGCCATCGGTGCTGCGCCCGATCAGCCTGCCGTCCAAGTAGAACCGCACCGCTTCCGGTGTCCATTCCAGGGAGACGGTGTGCCAGGCCGTCCAGCGGGCTTCGGTGGGGAAGGCATCCTGGTCCTCACCGGTGCAGGGGTGGTGGAAGGCGGCGAGAGTGTCGGTCCAGTTCTGCTCGGGGTAGTCGATCTCGCAGCCGTCACCGTGATGCAGCCAGGCGCTCTTGTAGCCGGGCGCGGCGCGGGTGACGCGCAGGCGGGCGGAGAACTTGCCGTAGGCCTGGTGCATCGCCGCCTTGGGCACGATAGCGGCGGCGTGCACGGGGCCGCCGTCGGGCGGGCGCCACATGCGGATGCGCATCCGGCCGTCGCCGTCGGCGGCCGGGCCGACGCTGACCGTGTCCTCGGGGTGGTAGCGGCCGCCCACGGACCGGCCGTCGTTTCCGTCGGCGCCCGAGGCGGCCGTGTCGGACCAGCCGGTGGGGTAGGCCCACCAGTCGGCACGGTACTTCCCGCGCAGGCCGTCGCAGAAGGCCTCGGGCTGTCCGGCCTGGTGGTCGCAGTCGGAGAACGCGCCGAGCGGCACGGTGTCCCCGTTGAAGTTCTCGGCGAAGGTCTGCCGGAAGGAGCCGCAGTCACCGCGTGGCACGTTGGTGGTGACGGTGTGGCAGGCGTCTTCGGAGGGGGTGGTCTGCGAGGCATGTCCGGGCGGGGCCGGCAGCATCATGCTCACCAGCAGGGTGGAGGCCGTCACGAGTGCCCTGTGGAGTAGACGGTTCATGTGGATCATTCCCTTCGCGCGGCGAGCGGGAGGGGCACTGATCCGTTCGCCGCCTGAATGCTTGGTTTCGAAGTCGTTGCCGGTGCCGAATCCTGCCGGGTCTGGCCGTCGGCCCGTCGGTGTTCATAAGCAAGTGACGGATTCGGCGCGTACCCGCTTCTTTACGCCCAGCTCCAAACCGTCGCTCGACGGCGCATCCTCATAGGGTCAGCCGGAACGAAGCCCCGGTGCCGCATACCTGCGGCACCGGGGCTTCCGTCTTCGCCCATACAGCCATCACGGCTTCCCCCTCGGAGCCGGCCACCTTCGGCGCGGTACGATCTTGAAGGTGTCCTGGTGGGCGGAGTACACCACCTCAACATCCTCACCAGCCGCCCGCAGCTTCGCGACCAGCGCGTCCAAGGCCGGCAGCGAACGCGGATTCCCAGCAGGCAGCTCACGTGCATCGGTGACAACGTTCATGACGTCACCACCTCGGCCAGTTTCCGCAGGCGCGCCGCATGTTCCTCCATGCTCTTGGCCACCGAGGACGCCAACGACGCATCCAGCTTCACGACGTCACTGTCCTCAGCCACCTCCAGAGACAGCGACACCCGGCGGTCGCTTTCCTGGTCTGCGAACGGCCACTGGACGAGCCGCACAATGAGCACCTGTTCCTGGCCCGAGGATGATGAGGGCACTGACAAGGCCGTCGGCGCGCTCTCGTGCACCACATCGTCGAGGAGCGCGTCGTGCGCGTCGTCGTGGGCCGTTACGCACCATGGCGGGCACTCGATCACTACCTGCTGGCCGTGGACGCGCACAGTCGAGCGGCGGGGGACCGGCGGGCACGGTTCCGGCGGGAGGGAAATGCTCATTGGGGGATACTCCCTTCTGAAGTTGCGTCGGTGTGCTGCTGGTTGGAGGAGCGCAGGCCGCTGACCGACTGGCGGTGCGTCCACGGCCACTCCCCCTTGAAGCCGCGTACTCGGGCCTGACCGTGCTGAATACCGGAAATGATCAGTGGTGTCAGCCGAGAAAGTCGCCTGCACGGCTGATCGATCCATCGCTGTAGGGGGGCGCGGACAAGACCGGCGTTGATCAGGCAGTTGTCCGCGGCGTGCAGGCCAGCCGGGGCGGCGGCGCGTACGTGGCGTCGTGCAAGTACGGCTCGATGCCCTGGTGCGACCATGCCGCTTCTCCAATAGCCTGTATAGGAGAGGTTGCGCTTCCTGTTCTGGTGTGTCAATGAGGTGGAGTCGCCCGAGCTTCAACTCGCCTGTTCAGGTGAGGCGTTGCCAGTTGGTTGGACAGGTACGGTGTCCACCACGCGTAGCGGTTGAGGGAGGAACCTTGACGAATCGAGCGCGTCCGAGGAAGCCGCGCTACCAAGAGATCGCGGACGATCTGCGCGCGGAGATCGAGACCGGCGTCTATGACGGCGGCAAGCGACTCCCCAGCGAAGCGGGGCTGATGCAGCGGTTCGGTGCTGCTCGTGGCACTGTGCGCGACGCGATCGCCGTACTGCAGGCCGAGGACTTGACCGAAGCGAAGAAGGGGTCGGGCGTCTACCTTCGTACCTTCGAACGCATCCGCCGAGATGCGGCTCAGCGTCTGGCGAGGAGCAACTGGGGCACGGGGCGCGCAATCTGGGACTCAGACCTCAAAGGGCGTCGTCGCCACGAAGATGTAGAGGTGGAGGAGGTGGAAGCCCCCGAGCACATCATGGCCGTGTTCGGTATGCGGCCCGGCAGCCGCGTCTGGAGGCGAAGTCGACTGCATCGTGCCGAAGGGCGCTTCGTTCAACAGTCCACCTCCTATCTTCCTGCTGACCTCGTTGCCGGTACGGCCATCACCCGGCCTGACACCGGCGCCGGCGGTACGTATGCGCGGTTGGCCGACATCGGGCACGCGCCCATCCGCTTCCGTGAGGAGATCAGGAGCCGCCTGCCGCTGTCTCATGAGGCGAAGGTGCTCGGAGTCACCATGAGCACACCGGTGATGCTCATTGCTCGCACGGCATTCGACATAGACGGCCAACCGGTCGAGGTGAACGAGATGATGTTGGACTCCAACAGCTATGTCCTGGAGTACAACTTCAATTCTTGACCTGTGACATTACAAGGGCCCTGCCTGTTCGCGGCGGGGCCGTTTTTTTGCAATGCAGGATGTTCAGTAGAGATGGATGGCTACAGCCAGCCGTATGCGCTAACTTGTCCAGAACAAGAATTGGCTCGCATGGCAGTTCCATCGCGTAGCTCGGAGCTGCCTCGGTGGCAGCACACTCGCTGCCCGGACGGTTGATGGGGTGACTGTCACCCTTCCTGGTCTTCTGATCGACCACCGCCGTCATCACCAGTATCCGAAGGTCCACGCGGTGCGTGGAAGACGCTCTCATGATCGAGCTTTCGTCCCCGCCTGGGGGCGCCATCAACAAGCGTTTCGAGCGCTGCTGTTGATCCTAATGACGTGATCTCCCCCCTGCCGCCCGTGGCGATCTCCGCGAGCCGGTGACGTCCGGCAGGCGTGGTAGGCGGCGGCCGGGACGGGAAGCTCCGTGCCACGTGGTCTTGTCGGCTCTGCTGTCAGTTTCACCGGAGGTGTTTGATGAACTCCTCGAAACGGTCTCTGACCTTTGAACAGGCGCTTGCCGAAGGCAGGAAGGTCGGTGCACGCCGCGCTGACGACCCGGCGCTGATGGCGCTGTTCTGCGCCGAGACCTTGCAGTACGTCGTCGGTGCGGTGTCCCCGCAGCTCGTGTGGGAGGGGGCACAGGCGCAGGGCCTGCGAACCAAGGACCTCGTGCGTCTGTGCGCCACCGACGTTCTCGCCGTCAGTGCCCTGATGTGGGCCGAGACGGGAGGTGCCTGATGCGCCCCGCCGCCTGGCTCGCTCTGATACTGGCGGGGGTCCTGTGCGTGACGTGTCCCGCCTTGCCGGCCGCAGTGCTCGCCATCGCGTCGTGGGTCCTGTTCACGCCGCTGGCCGCTGCCGCCGCGCTGGCGGTGACGCTCATGTGGACCGCCGTCCGGCCCGAGGGCGAACGGAGGATGGCGCGATGACCCGGCGGAACCCTCGGAAGGTCCTCTTCGTCGAAGTCGGGCTCCTGGCTGTCAGCGGCGCGCTCGCAGCTGCTCTCGCTGCCCGGCTCCTCGAACGTGGCGTGGGCACTGCGGTCGTAGCCGCCGTTGTCTGCTGCACGCTCACCGTCGGTCTGTCGCTGGCCGCTCAGTTCGACCAGGGCATGCGCACCACGCTGTACACGTGCCCGGTCAGCGGCTGTGCCGTTTCCGTACGCGTGCGTGGTGCCAGCCCCGAGGCGCTCTGTCGGCTCCGAGCTCTGGCGACGGACCACAGTCGGCATGGAGCCACCTGATGACTCCGCGGGCCCGAGCCTGGACTGAGCAGCGTGGCCCACTGCTCGGCCGACGGCGGCGGCTTCAGCGGCGTTGGCCGGGCGGCTGCTGGATGTGCTCGCGCACGCGGGCCGTGGGCCTGCCCACTCCCAGCTCTCCGCTGGATGTCGGCTGCGAAGGGCACGACCGGCGAGACGCCGATCGCTCGTTCCCTGGTGCGGTTCCAGAAGAGCGCTGCGGCCGGGGCCACTGGGGTCGCCTCTTGCCTCGCGACCGGAGGACTGATGTGAAGTGAACTTCCCGGAGCTGCTGCGCTGGTTCGGCGAGCACGCTTCCGTGACCGTCGGAGGCGCAGGGGCGTGCGTCCTGGTGGCGATTGTGCTCGCGCGTCGCTGTCGGCCAAGTGCTCCTGGCCCCGACCGGCACCGGCCGCCCGCTGCCGTCCTGGTGACCGGGCTCGCCGCGGCCGGCTGCACCGCTTACAGCGCCGACACCTCGTGGCGCTTCGCCGAACACGTGCTGGGCATGGTCGCGCTGGAAGAGCGGGCAACGCTGTTCGGCGCCGCTGAGCTGGCGCTGTTCGCGGTGGCTCTGATGGCTCGGCAGAACCTCCGGGTGAAGGGGATGCCGGGTACACCGGGTGTGCTCGTGTGGGTCATCACCGGCGTGCAGATCATCCCGGCGTTCGCGGAATCCGGATTCTGGGGCGGCATCGTCCGCGCCTTCGTCGGCCCGGTCATGGCGGCCTGGCTGTGGCACCTGGCCATGGGCATCGAGCTGCGTCACCGTCAGCCCGATGCCGAGTCCCAGTCGCTGCCGAGCGTGCTGTGGCGCGAGGGCCGTAAGCGGCTGCTGTCTCGCATCGGGCTGGCGGTACGCGACCGTACGGCTGAGCAGATTACCCGCGACCGGTGGACCGTCAAGGCTGTCAGCCTCGCCACCCGCCTCGCCGAGATGTCGGCCGACGACAAGCAGCGGGAGCGGGTCGCCCGCAAGCTGTCCTTGGCCGTCGGCCGCGCGCAGGCCGGCGCGCACCCGGAGCAGAAGCAGATGTTGCTGCAGCTGCTGGCCGCGCGTCGGCATGCCCGGTCGCTGGCAACAGTGGAACTGCCCTCACCGTGGACGCCGGAGGCGGACATGTCCGACCGGCCTCGGTCGCCAGCCGCTGTCGCCCACCGTGCACTCGTTGGAATGCACCCGATGGATGCCATTCGCAAGGTCGCGGATACGCATCCGGATCTGGCCCCCGCCGAGCTGGCGAGTCTGCTCATCGAGCACGGCGTCGTTGTCTCCGCGACCTTGGTCGAGATCGCTCTGCGCGGCACTGCCGCCGTACGACCACGTGGCCTGGAATGCGCATCCGCTGCTGATCAGCCGCGGTCGCGTGTAGAAGCTCGCTGGGTGCCGGACGGCCGTACGGGTGCGGATACCTGCGACGAGCCGGATGCGGGGGCCGACGCCATCCTGCTGCAGGGTGCCCTCCGCGTTGATCAAGCCGCCCGGGCTGAGACCGGACGCCCGGCCTCCCTACGTCGCCTGCAGACCGAGTTGCGCATCGGACAGAAGCGGGCGCAGCGAATGCAGCGACTGCTGCACGCCCCAGTGGAGTCGGCCGAGGAAGTCCCCACACGGACCACCGATTCCATCCGCAACTAACCGGCGCGCGGCTCCTGGTCGCGCGCACATCGTGGAGACAACCAATGGACACCACCACGACAGGGCCGCCGAGCTCGGACGAACTCATCGACTGGCTCACCGCTCGACTGGATCACTTCGGTCCCGACCAGCGCATCACCCCGTTGACCCTCAAGGCCGCACACCCGGGCCTGACCTGGACGCGCGCCAGGAACGCCCTCTATGAGCTGTATTCCAGTGGTCTGCTGCATCGGACGGGCCGCGGCAGCGTCTACGCGCTCCGTCCCGACCTCCCTGTCAGCGGTACTGGCCACCTCTGGCTGCGCCTGAGCAATCGCGCTGGCGCCGCAGTCGAGGTGGTCGCGGCCGTGCCCCGGCCGACCAGCCCGTACCAAGCCGGAACGACGAGGGTGCGCTGGGTCTGCCACGGCTGCGCCCGGGGAGAGGCTGACGCGGGTTTCGGCGCCGCCGCGGAACAGGCCGAGCATCATGCGGCCGGCTGCCGCGGCGAGGACTTGTCGGATCTGGCCGGGTAGCGAGAGCCAGGTCATGGACGAGGACGTCAGGGACTTCGGGAAGACGCGGCGGCAGCGCCGCACCGTCCGGATCGCGGCTCACTGGCAGTACAAGATCAGGTCGGGCGCGGGGGAGCGTGAGCGTGCCCTGGTTCGGTGGGACTGGCTGCGCACCGAGGTCTCCCGTCTGCCGTACGAGCGCCGGGAGGCCGCCTGGAGCACGGTCTCCGCAGCCCTGGACCGGTGCCGACGACAGATCGCGGGGCGGTGACGCACGGTGAAGTACCCAGCCATGTACCCACCGACCGACGTCTGCGTACCCGGTTCCCAACGTCAGCCGTCGCGACGCACGCGGGTGCGCGTCGCGCGCGAGGCCGCGCCGACGGGCCGTAACTGCGAGCGTGAGAAGGGAGGGCGTCATGCCTGGACTGGAAGCGGGGATCAGCGTGACGGTGGGTGTGGTCGCGCTCCTGGTCGCCGGCCTCCTGCACTTCGTCGGCGGCCGGGTGTGGCCGCGTATCACCGTCGTACTGATCGTCGTCGGGATGATGTCGATCGTGGGGACCCCGGTGGGGCAAATGCTGCGCCGCTGGGTGGGCACCGCCGACGGGTGGCTGTCCGGTGTGCTCACGACGTGGTTGGGAACGGCGGTCACGGGACTGATCGGGATCACCGTGGCGGTCGTCCTCGGGCTGGATGTGTGGAAGAAGCACATCGGCACGCGAACCCTGGGCTGCGCGGTGGCCCTGCCAGTGGCTGGGGCCACGATCCCCGGCCCCGCCGGCGCGGTCGTGATGGGCCTCTGCGGGGCCCTGGCGGGCGTGGTCGGCGGTGGCGGACAGTGGATGTTCGGGGGCTGACATGATCCTGCTGCTCATCTTGATCATGGCGTTCTCCTTCGGCGCCGCACAGGGGGCGCAGGCCGCTCGACGGGAGATGGGTGACCACTACCGCCAAAAGAAGGTCCAGAACGCCGACCGGAACGCGGCAGCGATCGGGGAAGCGGGCGGCGTGTCCCTGGGGGCCCTCGCTTCGACGACGGCGCATTCGCTGGGCCTGGCCGCCCGCGGCTTCAACAAGGGCTGGCGGCGCGGCTGGCCGAAGGGCCGGGAGTGGGTGCTCGACCGTACAAACCGGCGCAGTGTTCGGCCGTACGCAGGCCGCGACGCCGGTCTCGTACGGCCGAAGAAGCCGTACGAGATGACGACCGCATCCGCTCCGGACCCACTGCCGAAGAAAACCTCCGCGAAGACCGGTCCGGTCAGGTCTGGTTCCCGTGCGGATGACGACAACCTGCCCGTGAGGGCAACCGAGTCTGACAACAAAGGAGTACGCACCATGCCGATCACTACGACCACCGCGGAGGCCACCAACCACACCGCGCTGCTGACCGCGCTCGATGCCATCATCCACGAGGCCGCGGCGAACCACGACGACGCCTCGGCCGACCTGGCCCGCTCCAACCAGGAGGTCACCAACGTCGAAGCGCTGGCCGCCGGGCTGGCCAGCGAGGAGATCGCCCTGGACCCCGAGTCCGTGGGCCAGGTGCAGGCCCTGGTCGAACCGTTCCAGCAGCGGGCGATGGCAGCCGAGCAGCGGCTGGCCTCCTGCGAGGCGCTCAAGGCGCAGGCCGAACAGGCCAAGCAGATCGTCGTCGCCAAGCACCAGATGATGAAGGAAGCCCACGACTCGAACCCCGACGCCGCGCAGAAGGCGTATTACCAGGGCGATTGAGGTCTTGCGGGCCGGCCGTTCCTGGCGGGCGGCCGCCGCTGGATGATGCTGCACGGAAGCTGATCGGATGCTGCTCACCGTCATGAAGGCACGGACCGACCGACACCAGGGCAAGGTTCTGGGGCCGCGCCGCAGCGTGTCCGCCACCGGGCTGTGCCGGGCGGGCCGTTCAACACGGGCGTTGGTGCGCCTCGGCATCAAGTACCGGAAGCGACTGGCGCCTCTGTACGCGACGGCCGGCCTGACCGGCCTGGGCGGGGTCCTGGCAGCCAGCCGGGGTGGGGCGCCGACGGCCGCCGTGCTGTCCGCTGCCGGGGCCGCAGCACTCGCCTGGCGGCTCCGGCGCCGTGCCGCCCGTAAGCGGGCGGCCACGCCCCGCGTCCTGCTCTGGTACCTCGCCACGACTGGCGGCGCGGCGGCGCTGCTGATGACGATGGCACTGATAGGCCCGCTCACTCCGCCCGTGCCGGGGCTGACCCTGCTGTGGTTCCTCGCGGTCGCCGGTCCGTACTGGTGGCGTCGCCGGATCCGTCCCATCGCACCGCTCCAGGAGACCGAGCGGGCGCAGGTGTGGGCCGAGCGCATCGCCGCACAGGGGAAGGCGCTGCCCGGCTCGGTGCTGGCCGAGGTGCAGGATCTCGTCAACGGATACGGCTGGAAGGCCACAGTCGAGCTGCCGGCCGGGGACCTGACTGCTGAGCAGGCCATCGGTGCCGCGGCGCGGGTGGCCAGTGCCTACCGGGTGCCGCTGGCGTCCGTCGTCATCGAGCGGATGCCCGACGGTGCCGAGGACCACGCCGCGCTGACCGTCTACACTGTTAATCCGCTCCAGCGAGTCCATCCTTGGCCCGGCCCCCAGGTCCTGAACGAGACGACCGGAGTCGCGCAGATCGGGGTGTACGCCGATGGCACCCCAGTGCGGTACCGGTTCTGGCGCGCTGGCTCCGGCCCCGTCCATGACTTGATCTCCGGCGACACCGACAGCGGCAAGTCGCGCCTTCTGGACGCGCTGCTCGCTACAGAGAAGCACGCGGCACTGATCCACTCCTGGGTCATCGACCCGCAGGGTGGTCAGTCCCTGCCTGATTGGCAGGACGACGTCGGCTGGTTCGCCGACTCCGTCGAGGAAGGCCTCCTCCTGCTGATGGCCGCGGTGCGGATCATGTACCAGCGCTCCGCCGTCCTCTCCCGGACCGAGTGGACCGACGAGTACGGCACCACGCGGCGCGGCTTCAAAGGTTTCACGCCAGGCTTGCTCGGCATGCCCCTGCTGTCGATCACTATCGACGAGGCGCACGCCGTGTTGCGTAACCCGATCGCGGTCCTGCTGTGCCAGGAGATCGGGAAGATGGGCCGCAAGTGCGGGATACGGCTGCGACTGGTCACGCAGATGCCGTTGCTTGACCAACTGGGCAACTCGCACGTCCTGCGGGCGCAGGTCGCCGCCGGAAACGTGATCGTGCTGCGGACCTCGATGGCCATCTCCGGGCAGGTCGCCTTCCAGTCGGCATTCCCCGTGTACCCCCACAAGCTGCCGCGCGAATGGGGCGATGGCTCCTCCACCTCGGGCTTGGGCTATGCCCTCGGCCCCTCGGCGCGCCCGTCGGTGATGCGGACTCTGTTCCTGGCCGACCCGCTGCGGTGGGCGCGGTCCGGGACCGAGACGACGTTGGAGCAGTCGGCCGTCACTGCGGCCGGGAAGCCGTTCGCAACCTGGCGCCGGCGGCGCGAAGAACGCTGGCAGATGCCCGTCGACGCGCCCGCCTTCGCCCTGGAGGACGGGGACGAGTCCGGTGGTCCGGTCCTGCCGCAGACGCCCGCCGGCCAGGAGGCCGCGGCGCGGGCGGGCACCTGCAAGCAGGCCATCCTTGATCACCTCATCGGCCTGAACGGCGCCTTCGCGTACACCGGCGCGATCGCCCGGGCGCTGGACGTGCCGTTGCAGACCGCGTCGTCGGCCCTGGCCCGGTTGGCGGACGAGGGCGCTGTCACCAAGGTGGCGCGCGGTACGTGGGTCGTCGAGCACAGCGCGCACGACGAAGCGGAAGACGAGACGGCGTCAGCCGCCTGACGGCTGCCTGTGGCCTCGGGGACCGGGACCGCGGGGAACCGGCCAATCGGCCGCCTCATTCGACTCAGGAGATCGCCATGCGATGCGTTCACTCGCACCTGCCGAGCGACAGCCCCCGTACGCTCGCGCAGGACGCGGATCTGGGGCGGATGCGTGAGCAATCCGCGGATCGGGAGGTCACCTATCCGGCGGGCGCGTACACCGTCGAGGTGGAACCGGAGTGTCCTGCCAACGCAGTCCCCGACGCGAAGGAGAGCGTCACCCGCCTTGATGACCGGGCGGTGACGGTCGTCGGCCCTTGCGTGCTGCTGCGCTTCGGCGCCGTCCCCGGCCGCCTGGCCCGTCGGAGCGACGTCAGTGCTGTCGACGACGATCGCCCCGCTGCCTGACCCTGCCACCGGTGCGGGGCCCGCCGTCACCGGGCCCCGCCCTCCACCTCTCCGGAGATCGCACCATGACCGATCCGACACCCCTCACTTCACAGCAGCGCACCACCGTCGAGCGACTTCTCGGTGAGGCGTTCCCCGACTCCGCGCCGTACGCCCCGGCCGCGCCGCCAGCGCCGGTCCCGTCCGGCTACACGATCCGCCAGACGCACCGCACCGGCCCCGACGGTGGCACGGAGACGGTGTATGAGGTCGTCCCTCTCCCGGCACCGTCACCGGCACTGCCGTCTTCCTCCCAGCCGCGCCCGAAGCGGCGGCGTCCGCCCGACTGGCTGCTCGCTCATCCCCGGTGCGTCGTCGCCGGAGCAGCTGTTGTCGCCGGCGGTATCGTCGGCATCGTCTGGGCGCCGCAGATCGTGGCAGGCGCCACCGCTGTCGGAGCAGTCCTTGCCGTCGGCTTCAAGCTTCTGGTGGCCCTTGCGGTGATCGGCGCCGTCGTGGCCGTGTGCACACCGCCGGGCCGTCGGCGCACGGGCACTTTTCGGGGCACTGTGCGCGGTACGTGGGAAGAGGACTGATCGACGTTCAGCTCCCGCGGCTCCTGTACGGCGACGCGGCTGGCGCTTACGAGCCGCTCGGCGGCTCAGACCAAGGGCCGGCGGGCGGGCGTGCCGGGAGCTTCGCGCCGGGGCGGCGCATGTACCAGCGTATGAACTCGCGCACGACGCGGGCGCGGGGGCTGCGGCCGGTGGGGTGGGCGGCCTTCGTCGCCGCCTCGAAGGGAACCCACTCGTCGTCGGGCACGCGGATCTGGCGTGGCTTGTCGTAAGTGCCCTCGGTGTCGTCGGTCATGGGGGGAAGGTAGTGGATCGTAGCTACGAGCAACAAGGTCATCTGCGTGTATCTGTAGCTACGAAATCTCCCCCGAGGAGATTGTCTTGTAGCTACGAAGGCGCTATATTTGTAGCTACAAAAACATGGCAGTCCGAATAGAGAAAATGCTTCGCTGCCAGGTACGTCACGAGGTGCACTACGACCTCACTCGCATCCCGCGTCCGGCCATGAGGGAGCTTCCATGTCCGATGAGGCGCTGTTCCGCTCCGCCGAACTGATCGAACCGGGTGACCTGGTGCTCTACCACGGGTCGATCCCCACTCACCACGGCCTGTGGATCGCCTTGCCGTGCCGGTGCGGCAACTGCGCGGCGTTCGACCAACTGGGCTTCCCCGTGATCCGGTTTGCGCTCGCTGACCCCTGGGGGGAACTGCCTGGGCCGCACCACGTGCGCCGAACTTCCCTCACCCGCTCCGCCGCTTGCGGCTGAGCCATGCCAGTACGCCGAACGCACTGTCAGGCCGCCCCCGCGCATCCTGGGCGGGCGCGGCCGACTCCGACGAACGTCAGCCCAGTCGTCAAGGAGATCGTCATGGGCTACGACATGTACATCGAACACCCGGCGGAGAACGAGGAAGCCGCCTACCAGGCCGCCAGCGCCGCCTTCCACGCCGCCGTGTGCGACCGCGACGCCCTGCGCCTGCTGAACGGCCATGCCAACTACACGGCCGCGCAGGGCCGGGTGGAGGAGACGTATGCCGCGATGGAAGCGGTGCACACGTCCTACTTCCGCCTGAACATCTGGGGCATGAGCGAGCCTGTTTCGTCATGGAGGCCCTGGGCATGCTCACTCACCTGGCCCCGCCGCCCACACCCGACCCTCAGGACTATGGGACGACGGCGGACGAACTGTGGGACTACGGTCCGGATGACGAGGACGCCCCAGAGACGGTCCGTGCCTTGCACGCGGCCACCCAGGTGGTCGTGGACGCTTCCGCGCAACACCCCACCGGCATCCCGGCCTACAAGTTCTCCAGCAACGACGGCTGGCTCGTCACCCCTGCTGAAATCGACGCGGCTCTGGGATGGTGGGCCGTTGCGCACCGGGAGGTCCAACGGGAAATCACCACCCGGCTCGACTGGTGGCCCGAGTGGATTCGGTACCTCCGGCGCGCCCGCGACGGCGGCGGCTTCCGTGTCTGGTAGCCCGGCTCCGGTCGTCGCTCGGTCGCTCGCGCGCTCCTACGCAGGTTTCGGCGGCACCTGATGGAAGCCACCTTCACCGACGCGGCCTTTACCGTACTGCTCGCCTGTGAGCTCAGCGCGCCCCTCAGGGATGCGCTGGAGCGCGCGGTCTACAACCCGGCGCACCACACCTGGCGGGTGCGGGTGAGTGCTGCGCAAGAGCAGCAACTGGTCCTTCTGCTGCGGCGCGGTAGCGCTCGCCAGATAGGTCGGGAGGCAGTGTCCACAACGCCCGCGAACTCGTCACCGAGCGACTTGCTGCCCAGCCTCCCCGAGGGCGGATTGGGGCGCGGCGGTGGCGCGTGGGTCAACCAGCTCCCCGCCCCTTGGCGCTACGTCGGCGTCTGGGGCGGAAACGGCTGGGAGCTCGGGAGCTGGCCGTATCAGATCTTGGTGCACTGCGACCTGCCTCTGCGAGGGGGGTACGGCCTCGCCACCTACGTCGCGGGCGAAACGGCGGTGGAGGTATTCGCCAGCCGCGAGGAACGCGACGCTGCCACTGACCGGATCGCCGTCCGGTGGTGGACCGACAATGGTAACGGGCCCGAGGGCCTCACTTCCGATACGTACCCGGTCCCGGCCCTCTACCGTGGCCCGTACAGCCGCTGGCGCGCCGTGTCGTCGTACAACTCCGTCGTGGGGGAGCCGTGTACGGACCATGCGTCCGCGCTCCTCGACCAGGCTCGGGACGACGAGGACGTCAGCGGAGATGCCATGCGCTGGGTCCCCGACGGTTGATCCCACCGAGCGGTCCGGGGCTGGGTGCGCGCTCCGCCCGCCCCGGCCGCGCTGGCGCGCACCGGCTCGCTGCAGCGCCGCCGGGCCTTCTGCGTCCCGCGAGACCGCGACTTTGCTCAGAGGCCCACGCTGACCGACGCCCCAGGACATTCACCGCCGTCGCGGCCGGCCCGGCCCCGGCCGACTGTTCCACCACTGCAGCAGCACGCCGAGCTCGTACGTCCCGTCGGCCGCAGGGCGCGGGAAGCCGGGTCTGTCCCGGTACTGGTAGACGCTCGCGCCGGGCTGACCGATGGCCCGGGCGAAGCCGTAGAGGGTGACACGGGTGTCCGGTGGAAGGCCGAGTGTCACGGGAGCCGGCCGCTTGTCGTCCTTGCGGGCTCGTACGTACGCCAGAGCGGGAGCGCGCCGATAGACCTTCACGCCCCGGCCGCGCGGAATGATCCGAACCGGTGCCGGTGCGCCTTCCTCGCCCATCCACCGGTACACGGTCACGACGTGGACCTGCGCTTCCTCGGCCAAGCGGACGAGGGTGATTTCGTCAGGTGCTAGGCGAACCGGCGGGTGACGGGGCACTGAGGAGCACTCCAGGGGCCAGCGGCTGATCGGTGCACCGTATCAGCGCCGGGCCACCGGCTCTACGCTGGGAAGGCCCCGGTTGCGGGGCGGGTTGCCGCGGCCGGCGGGCGGCGCCAGACCCGCGAGGGTTCGTCCGTCGGCCGTATCGGATCCAGGAGGGGCGGCAGGGCGGCGGTGCCGCATCGTCCCAGACGTCCATTCCTGCGACGTGGCTCTGGCCCGGAGCAGTGCGCCGGGCCAGAGCCGTGAGAGTCGTCGGCCGAAGAGTCACCCCAAGCCGAACTGGTCGTCCACCAGCGCGTCGGCCAAGTCGGCCACGCTGCCCCGAACGACAATCTCACCGTCGCAATCGGCCCGTTCCGTGTCGATGCACCCCAACAACGAGGTGTGCAGCACGTTCGCCACCTTGTCCGGAGGCGGAGCCTCGTCTGTACAACGCCGCACCACGATGGCGGTGCGGGAGGCGAAGCCGGTCACCCAGTCCAGGACCCGGGCAGCGCTGGCGATCCCGCGCTGGGTGTCCGGCACGACGATCAAAGTCAGGTCGCTGTGTTCCAGCAGTGCGGCGGCTGCGTCGGACGGCCCCCGGGGAGCGTCCACCACCACGATGTCCTGATCGGCTTGCAGGAAATGAAGCACCGGCAGGTAATCCTCGGGGTCGATCCCACCGCACACCCCGACCGGTCGTGTGGCGCAGACCAGCGGGGCCGCCTCGTCGCCGGGGCCGTCGAAGGCGTCCGGGGCCTGATGGGTGGCCACCTCTTCCAGGAGGAGCTGAAGCGCGCGGCCGACCGGATCGGCGTCCATCAGCGCCACCCGGTGGTGGGCTCGCCGGGCCGCCATGGCCACCGCAGTGGCGAAAAGAGTCCCGCCTGCGCCGCCGCAACCCGAGAGCACGGCGACGGTGCACGTGGGGTCGGACCCGCGTTCGGCGTACAGAACCCGGCGGCGCAGCGTCGCCTGGTCGTACGGCAGGACCATGACGGTGGAGGCGTCCAGGGAGTCGGACCGCTCCCACACCTGAGCGTCATCGGGGTCGTGGCCCACCACGATGACGCGGTCGCGGTGCGCGGGGTGCTGCTCGGCCAGAGCGGTTGCGCTCCGGTCACCGACCAGGACGAGGTAGGCGTCATGCCACTGCTGGTCGGTGAGGGATTGCGGAGTGGTGGCCAGGACGGGGACGGGGTCGGCGAGCCAGGTGATGTGGTCGCGCAGATCGTGGTCCTCGGTCACCAGAAGTACGGGTAAGGCTGCTGGGGTCATGATGTCTCCCCGGAGAACGGGTTGCCGGTGGTCCGGCCCACCCAGGGGCGCCAACCCGAAGGGACGGGCCGGAAGGGATGTTCAGAGACCGAGCGCCGTGGTGACGGCGTCGGCGACCGTGAGCACTCGGCCCGCGCTGTCCTGCGCGGCCTGAGGGGTGGAAGCCCACCCGGCGACGTACGGGACGGAGTAGGGCAGGGTGTCCAGTCCGGCGCACGCGCTGACGATGCAGGCGACGGACTCGGCCTCCACCTCCGCTGTAGGCCGGGACAGACTACGGGTGTCGTGGTCGAGGCGGATGTGCGCGAGTTCGTGCACCAGCGTCTTGGTGGCTTGAGCCGCTGCGACATCAGCACGCACCCGCACCGTGTGGCGAAGGAAGTCGGTGTGTCCGTAGGCGCCGTGGCAGTCACCGCGTTCCACGGTGAAACCGTCGTCGCTGATCACAGCGACGGTTGCCTGCCACAGCCAGGCCGGGGCGTCGCCGGTGAGCCGTTCCGGGGTGGCGCTGGCCGGTGCCGGAAGAGGCGCGCCGTCGGTCTGGGCCACGTCGAAGACCGGGACGAGGACGAATCGGGTCACGATCGCGGACTCGTCCTGTGCGTCCTCGGGGGTGTCCGGGTCGGGGCGCCTGCGGGTCGACGGGGCCCAGATGCGCAGGGCGTGTTCGCCCTGGCAGACGTGCCGTCCGACTTCCTGCCAGGCGCGGAAGGAACGCACGTCGGTGGCGCCGGGACGCTGGGCGAGGATCAACAGCACGTTGTTCAGGCTGTAGGACCTCAGCCAGCGGCGAGCGGTGATCAGCTGCTGCCATCCCGCTGAAGTCATCAGGGATTCCACCGCGCTTTGGAGCTGTTCATGGGCCTGTGTCAGCCGGGCGGACCGAATGTCATCGGTGAGCCGGGGACGTTTGGCGATTGCGGTCATGGTATCCACTTCCTTGAATGTGGCCGCAGCTCCTTTCTGATAACTAGCAAATTACTAATAAGGTGAGATCGAGTCAATGGGTATTTTCGAATCGGATGCGCGAGGTTGATGATTTATTCGCGGCATTTGAAGGGTGGTGGTCATTTTGTCACTGCTTAGGGTCGCCCTGAGTTGATTGTGACCAGGTGGAAACGACTAAGGGATCGCATCGTGGGACCGGGGCGGGCGGGGTGAAGGGTTGGTGGTGCGGATCCGCGCTCGGTTGCCGCGTTGGGGAAGGTGATGAGCGTCTGACGGCTGCTGGCACGGGTGCCGACTGGCTCCGTGACCGGCGTGCACATTGCCGCACTGACGTGGGCAGTGTTCAGTCTCGGCCGACAGCGGTAGGGGTGCCCGGGGGCGAGGCCAGCGCCTAGGGCAAAGGCTGAGTGTTCCTGTTTAGGCGGAAGCCCGCGCGGCAGGGGTACCCGAAGCGTCACCTATAGGCTAGACAGCCGGTCACGAGAAGGGGGTGCGTGTCCTAAGGGTTTTTGTCGGAGCCGGTGATTCCCGCTATCGATCGGCGGTCGCGGCAGGTGTGGCACCGCCCTGTTATCGAGTCCAAGAAGCATTGCGCGGCAAAATTGTCACATCGAGAGTTTCTGTGTCCCGGACGCGCCGACGACGTGGTGGGCCCACGAGGCCCATATGCGGCCCGGACGGTGCGTTCGACCGCAAGCTGGATGGGGCCACATCTTCGACTGTTGACACCTGCAAGTTCGGCGCTGCGTCAGCGCAGAGCGGTGGCTCGGCGGCGGGCCGGTCAAACGTCGACAATGAGCGTCTTCAGCACTCCCCGCGTCTCGGACAGATCGGCTAGCACCGCGTGCGCCCCGGCCTCGTACAGCTCATCGGAGCTGCTGCGCCCAGTAGCCACCCCGACGACGCGCACGCCGGCACTGAGGCCCGCCGCCACATCCGCCGGCGTATCCCCGACGAGGACTGTTACGTCTGCCTGGTGACCAACGCGCTTCAGAGCGATCGCCACCAGCTCCGCGCGTTCCTCGGCGTCCTCGCCGTACGCGCCGACCGGCAGGTCCAAGTGGTGATCGAGACCGAAGGTGGCGACCTTCACCTCCGCGGCTGCCCGCACGTTGCCGGTCACCACGGTCTGGCGTAGACCGCGGGCGGCCAGCGCGTCGAGGGCCGAGGCAGCGCCGTCGAGCGCGTGACCGCGCTCGCGGAGGTCGGCCGCGCGCCGGACGTGCAGTTCGCCGAGTGCTTGAGCGAACCCGTCGAAGTCGGCACGGTTCGTGGTGAGTCCGTGCAGCTTGGCCGTCTCGCGGAAGATGACTTGCTCCGTCAGACCGTCGATCTTCGCCTGTTCCTTCATCTCCTGGCCCGTCACCTGACGGAAGGCCTCCGCCCACAGGGAGCGTCCGACGCCCCGCGTGCTCACGAGGGTGTGGTCGATGTCCCAGAGCACGAGCTGTGTCATCCGTGCACTCCTCTGTCCGCCGTCTGCTTCACACGGTAGTCAATGCCCTACGCCGTGGGTGCTCAGGCCTCTACGCTGCAAGACGAAACAACTCGTGGTCGAAGGGAGCGGGGCATGGTCGCTCCGGACCTGCCCATCGGGGACAGGGTTCGCCACTACCGTAAGGGCCGCCAGCAAGACGTCGTCGCCGGCCTCGTCGGCATCACGCCCGACTACCTCTCGCAGATCGAGCGCGGACTCAAGATGCCGTCCCTGCACATCCTCTACGCCATTGCTCGGGAGCTTGGAGTGCCCATCGCAGCCCTACTCTCAGACCAGACCACGTCAACTCCGGCCCCACCGCCCACGGCGGAGGCCGGCGTGGTGCGTGCGCTCATGGGCTACGGACCCGCGCTGAGCACACCTGCCGTCGGTCCGCGCGAACTGCGGGAGCGGATCGAGGCGGCGTGGCGCAGCTGGCAGCAGTCGCCTACGCGGTTCACCGATGTCGCGAAGGTGCTGCCCGGCCTGATCGCCGAGGTCGAGCACTCGGTGCGCGCCCACCGATCGGGTACGGATGGGCAGCAACGGCGACAAGTATTGCGAGTCGCAGCCGACTTGTACTTCCTGCTCCGGTCCTACCTACGCCGGACCGGCCGCCTGGACCTGTCGCTCATGGCAGCCGATCGGGCGGTACGAGCTGCCGAGGACGCGGACGACCCACTGCGTGTCGCCGCGGCCCAGTGGAACCTGGGACACGTCCTGCTCGCTACAGATGAGCACGATGGCGCCGAGCACGTCGCCATGCACGGTATCGCGGCCCTGCACGCCGAGGTACCGGACGACGGGGAGCGCGCGGCGATGACGGGAGCGCTGCATCTCGTCTCCACCGTCGCTGCCTCTCGGCGTCGCGACTGGGACACGGCACGCGATCGCATCCGCGAGAAGGCGGTGCCGGCCGCCGCCGTGACCGGCGAGGGCAACTTCCTGTGGACCGTATTCGGACCGACGAACGTCGAACTCCACCGGGTCACTGTGGAGATGGAAGCCGGCAACATCAGTGAGGCCCTGTACCTGGCGGACCGGGTGGACACGAGCGCCGTGCAGTCGATCGAGCGTGAGTTCACCTTCGCGTTGGAGGTGGCGCGCTGCTACGACCTGAGGCGAGAGGACGCGGCGACTCTTCTGCACTTGCTGCAACTGGAGACAGTGGCACCAGAGGACTTGGCGCGTACCCCTATGGCGCGCGGCCTGGTGCTCGGGCTCGTCCGGCGGGCACGGGCGATGCACGCTCGGCAGGCCGAAAGCCTCGCCCACCGACTCGGCCTCTTGTAGTAGCCGAGCCTGTGGTTCGCCCGAACTCTCAGTTCGGGTGGCCGGTTTTCCCTGCCCTTACGGTCCTGCACATGAGCACTGGTCCCATTCCCACATCCGCCCGCCCAACTGCGGACTTGTACGGAAACAGCGGCGGGGCGCGGCCGCTCGCGTTCATCTACGACCGGAACGCGACGCGGTCCCACGTCGTCCTGGACATGCGGCTCGAAGGCTGCCTTACCTACGCCAGGCGTCACGACTGGCAGGTGGCGGACCAGTGGATCGACCGCGGAGATGACGCCTTGGGCTCCAGGCGGCCCCGGTTCACCGCTCTGCTGGAGATCATGCGGACGCAGGCCCGCATCCGGCCGGTGCTCTGCCTGGTGCACACGTGGGACCGTCTCGCTCACGACGGCGAGCTGCGCATCGCGCTGCAGCAGCGCGTGGCCCAGGCCGGCGGCTACGTGGCGACGACGTTCGACGAGTCCGATGAACGGGCACACGCGGTGCTCGTCGGCCGCTCCGATGCCTGACCGGTGGCGCCAGGCCGCGTACGTCCTCATCGTCGTGGCGCTGGCCGGGGCGCTGGCGTACGGCGTGGCGCGGCCGCGGGCGGCTCTTGTGGCTGATACGTGCAGCAACCACTGTGGGGCAATCCAGGGCCTGGTCGAGGTCCAGGAGTTCGACCTGGTCGGCCTTGGCTGGACGTACCTCCTGTGCCGGTCCTGCGCGACGCGGGCGCCGTGGTCGTTCACGGAGGCCGAATGGGAACAGCTTGTCGCGACGTGCGGGAGGCGACCGACATGAGCGAGCAGTGGGCGGCTCCGCCCGGCAGTGGGGCGACCGTGATGCCCATTGGCGATGCCTGGGATGTGGTCGAGGTCCCAGCCGCGACGGTCACATGGGCCTGTCGGCTACGGCACGTGGAGGCGCCGGCGATCGTGGACCCGCGATCTGACCGGGCCTGGTGGCTCATCCCCCGGGGCGGTGCCGACCCGGCCTCCTGGCTATGGCAGCGGCTTCAGCCGGCGGTCGTGGTGCGTGACACCGGCTCGTTGATCGTGCCGCATGCGGGCCGCACGGAGGGGCTGCGGTGGGCGCGGCCACGGTACTGGTCCGGCATCTACCTGGCACAGCCGCAGCATCTGGCGGCGGTGCTGAACGTCCTCCGTAACGCCACCGATCTGTGCAGAGCCTCCGTGCCGCCTTTCCACGCTCGGGGCGGTACGGACGCGGGGCCCGGTTGACGGGTACGAGTCAGCTCCGGCCTTGCGGCGGCTGCTCGGCGTAGCTACGGCGCCGCCGAGCAGCCGTGCCCATACGCCCCGCCGCAGCGACCTCCCCCGTGGGTCGGGAGGGGCAGACGGGCCGGCCGTCACCTCCAGGGCGGTCGGCCCGTCGAAGTATGTCTCGGCTGGTGCGTATCGCATCCAAGGGGCAACTCAGACAGCCGGTGTGCTGATGCGTCGGGTGAAACGCGGCCTGGCCCCTGATCCCGAGTGGCATATTGATCGATGCTCTCCTTAGGCCCCGTCCCGGAGGTGCTGCTCTCCGCTTCTCCCAGGGGCCAGGAAGGACTGCTCCCACTGGGTCAGCGGCGGCTCGGTCAGCTGCTGGTCGCGAGAACCGACCAAGGTGGCCAGCAACGCTTTCGGCGTAAGAAGGCGGGCAGGGGAGTGGGCGAGGGTGAGCACACCGAAGAACGCTTCGGCGGCCGCAGGGTGGGCTGCCGCAGCCCTCATGAGCTGCGCCGCGCCGTGCTGGGCAAGATGATCGGTGACTGTGGGGCGGGGGCCGTCGGTGCCGATGAGGAGACGGTCCTGGCCCGTCGCCACCGACCAGGCCACGGTCACCGGGCGGGCGACCGCTCGTTGGGCTCGGCGCGTGGTTTCCGGGAGGACGCCGTGCCGGGCCAAATGGCGGTCCAACGCCACGGCACCGAGAGCCGCGACCGTCATGCCCTGCGCGTAGATGGGGTTGAAGGCAGCGGTGGCGTCCCCCAGGACAAGGAGCCCGTCGGGCCAGCGTTTCAGGTTCTCGTAAGCGCGGCGCCGGTTCGCGGTACTGCGGCTGACGTGAGCGGAGCCCAGCGGTTCCGCGTCGGCGATGAGGTCTCCGATCAGCCGGTGGCGAAGCTGTTGGCGGGCGAAGGCGGTGAACCCGCAGGGTGCGGTGGGAGGCTCTCCGCCGCGGGTGCCGGCGAGGGTTACGAGCCACCGCCCGCCTTCGATCGGCAGAAGCGCGCCGGCCTGGCCGTAGCGAGGTTCCCCGGTAGCCGCAGCGATGTTGACCACGGGGAAGTCCCTCGCCCCTTCTGGGGCCCGGAAGACGCGGGTGACGTACGTCAGGCCGGAGGCAACGGTGGTCTCCCGTACGGTGGGAAGGCCGCAGGTCGCCAGCCAGTGGGGCATGCGGGAGCTGCGTCCGGTGGCGTCCACCACGAGGTCGGCCGTCATGGTGAACGCCTGGCTGGTGTGTTCGTTCAGTAGTCGTACACCGGTGATGCGGTCGGCGCTGCCCGTAATGCTGGTGGCCGTGAGGCCCGGCCGGAGGGTGATCCTCGGGTGCTGTTGCAGGCGTTGCCGTATCACCCAGTCCAGCAGGTCTCGGCTGCAGCCGATCACGTATTGCGTCTCCGGCCACCGGCGCAGCCACCCCTGAGGGGTGAAAGAGAGCAACTCGTTGGGCATGCCTCTACGTTGAGCCCCTGCGTCGAGGAGTCGGCGCAATGTTCCTGGCAGCAGGGTTTCGATCGCCTGTACCCCGGTGGACAGCAGGATATGGGTGTGCCGCGCCTGCGGGAGCCCGCGACGGGCCTGGGGGCGCGAAGGAAAGGCATCCCGCTCGATGAGGATCACCCGGTCCAGGTGCCGCGCCAGTGCCGCTGTGGCCAGCATCCCGGCCATGCCGCCCCCCAGCACCACGGCCTGCGAGGTCGGTGGCCCCACTGTGTTCTTTCGCTCGTACGTCGGTGTCACGTTGCTCGCGCCCCTTCCTGGGAGGGGTCGATGCTCGCGGCCTGCTGTGCGCGGCCGACGATGGGGGAGTGGGCGAAAGCGTGCGCGATCCGGCATAGCCAGGCCAGCTCGCTGGCGCCGTCCGCACCTCCGCGCTCCCCCTCGGCCTCGCCGGGAGACGGCGAGGGCCGGGTGCCAGAGGCCTTCGCGGCGGCCGCGGCCTTGAGCCGGGCAGCTTCGACAACCGCGGTCAGCTCGTCGCCCTCCAGGCCGCGAAGCCGGCCTTCACGGCAAGCCGCTTCCGTGACGTGAGCATCGGTGTAGGAGCGCAGAGCGAGACGGCCATCGTTGATTTCTGCTAGCCGCCGGGTCAGACGCAGGTCGATGTCCCACCAAGGCGGACGGGCCGGCGGGACGATCTGGGGCGTGGCGCGGCGGAGCGCGTCCCACAAGGGGTGCAGTTTCCGGTAGGCGCGATAGCGGTGCCAACGGTCCCAAAGACGAGTCAGGTTCTGGCCACAGGCGGGAAGCGCCACTCCGACAGCGGCGAGCAAGGGGGCGGCGAAGGCGAAGGCGGGGGCGACCTTCGTGTTCACCGCGTCCCAGTTCACACCGGCCCAGCGGGCCGCGACAGCGGCCAGCCGGATCGCGCAGAAGGCCACCTCGGTGGCAGCGCTGGCGGTCAGGACCCGCAGCCCTCGTCGCAGCCAGGGGCGACCGGCTACGGTGGCCCACCGCCAGCACGTCACCCCCACGCTGGCGGCCATCGCGGCCAGTGCCAGCAGGTACAGCACGATGCAGGCGGCGATGAGAGGGGTGGTGGCGTAATAGGTGTCGAAGTCCGTCAGCCGTTCCACGGGTGCGTCCCCGAGGGCGAAGAGCACGCACATCACAGGGATCAAAAGCGCGTAGACGGCGGCCCAGCGCCAGGCTGCCCGGCCCGCAGGCTCCGTGGGGGAGTGCCAGTAGCCGAGCATGAGCCGGGCCGAGGCTCCGACGGCGATCAGCAGCACGTACAGCACCAGCATGCCGAGGTTGGGCACATCGAAGAGGAGGTTGAGGTAGGTGATCGTTGCAGGGGCGCTGGAGGACACCGCTGCGCCGGCGAGGAAGAGCGCGGCGCAGACCGTCCACCGTGCGGGGTTCCCCGGACGCCGGAACAGGGCGCGTACCTGGTAGAGCGCTGCTGTCCATACGAGCGCTGCGGTGATCCAGGCGGCGATGCTCTGGCCCGTCACCGTCTGCCTCCGTCGTGGTGATCCCTTCCCAGGGCTGACTCCAGGCGCTGGACGACGGCGGTGGCGGAGTCGGGCACGGTCCATGTCTGTTGGGGCAGCCAGCGGCTCACCTTGGTCATCAGCACACAGGCGAAGAAGTCGGCCTCCTGCTCAGCGGCGGCGCCGCAGTGGCTGCGACGGGCGACGATCCGCGCGACCACATCGGGGCGGAGGGAGGGGAAGACCTGCTGCATCGCGGCGTCCTCTGGGGCATGGGTGGGGGCGTGGTCGGCCTCGATGTGCCAGAACTCATGGCACGTGATGAGGAGTTGGTGCCAGGGGCTGGTGTGTTGCTCGCACAGGACGAAGTGCGCGTCGTCCGTGGCGACCCACAGGCCGCTGACCGTGTCGGGAGGAAACGGGACGAGGAGGTGGCGGACATCCTTGCCCAGGCGCTGCCGCATCCGGCCGCACAAGGCGGTGATCAGTTCGTGCGGCTCCGAGGGGACGGGGAGGTCGAGGTCGTGGACCAGGGCGTCGCAGGTGCGGCGCATCGCCTTCAGCTCCATTGACCCGCCCTTCCCCTGCGCTGGGCTCGTCTCCCACACCAGGACATCCACTGCGGTATCCGCCTCATTCCTGGTCCGGTTCCGCGACGTGGGAGGAGTCCGGCTTCGACTGGGCACCGGTCGCCAGCACGTGCTCGACGATCTGTGTCACCGCGGCCAGTCCCTCGGGGGTCAGCTCCAGGGCGCGCAGGGCGAGCTGTCGGACCCCGAGGTTGTGGGCCACCTTGGCCAGCTCGATCTCCGCATCGGTGCGGGCGGCCGTCGCCGCGTCGAGGAAGTAGGCCGCAGGTACGCCGAAGAACAGGGCTAGAGATGTCAGGAGCTCGGTGGAAGGATTCTTCTTCGCCCCGGTTCGCAGGGCGGAGAGGTAGGCGCCGCTCACCCGGATATCCGGATCCTTGTTCTTGATCGCATGTGCGACCTCGTCGTTGGTGTACGTACGGCCGCGTGGGCCCTGGGGGCGGATGTCGCGGAACAGCCGGTTGAGGCTGTCGGCCAAGGGCGTGCGCGTCTGCGGGTCGGGCATCGTTCCCACCTCGTCGCTGTCGAGATCAACCGGGGGAAAACCCTCAACTGACGTCATTCAACCAGAGGTTGACAGGACCGCCAAGGCTCCTACACTCGCTCCGTACCAGGAATCAACCGGTGGTTGATCGGCATCGGCTGCGACTCAACCGCGCGGCTGGCGAATCACCCGCGAGGACATCTCGAATCCAGCCTCGGGGACGGTGTCACTGCCGTCACGGCGGGCTCTCCGGGCCCCGGGCCTTCACCTCTCAGACAGGGGAGCCTCCATGAGTCCTGTGCCGCTTGCTGCCGCGCGGTCCGCCGACGGGTCGGACTGGGTCCCACATCACGGGACGCACCGGGTGACGAAGGTCGGGGTGTGGTGGGACATCGTCCGGGTCTCCGGGGAACTGGGCATCGCCGCGCTGCAAGCGCTCCGGCAGCGTACGGAGTGCCCCATCGGACCGGTCGCCGCCGACCCGGACGGATTCGACGTTCCCCGGCTGTACTTCTTCGTCCCGCCGGGGACCGCCGACCACTGGGACGTCTTCGGGACCACTGCCCTCGGCCCGGCCTTCTACGTCGTCGTGCCCGACGCCGCGTGCGTCCAGCCGCCGGGACCGCACTGGGCCGTGCCGCCGGACGCGGGGCGCATTCTCACCTGCCCGCGTGCCCTGCGCGAGGCGGTCAAGGCAGCGGCGCAGTTCCCCTGAGCACGCATTCGGAGGTGGAACGATGAGACGGCACGCCGTTGGCTCCCGGCCGCTGCGCGGGTGGCGCCCGGTGGGCCGGATGGGCCGCATGATCTCCAGTGGGGTGCTGGCCACCGTGCTGCTGATCATGCCCTGGGGGGCGTGGCAGGCGCTGGCGGCAGCCTTGGTCAGCGTGGTGCTGCTGGCGACGCCCGGCCGCCTGGGCGGCCGGCATCAGACGGTGGCCCTGCCTGTCCCGGTTACGGCGGCCGTGGTTCGTACTCTCGGCGAGCACACCGTCGAGCCCCCGGTCCGGCAGCGGCCTGGCGGCACGTCCGCCTCCGGTCGTTCCCCCACGGTGACGGTGCGCTCGCCGTGCCATGGCGAGCACGACAGTCTGTGGCGGATCGCGGCCCGGGAACTCGGGGACGGACGGCGCTGGCCGCAGATCTATGCCCGGAATGTGGGGCGTACCCAGCCGGACGGAGACACCCTGCGTCACCCTGACCTCATCCGGCCCGGATGGGTTTTGCGACTGCCCCCGCGGCGGACGGCGCCTACCGTCCCGCCGTCCCGGCCGGCGCCGTCCCCGTCCACGCCTGGTCCGGCGTCTCCCGGTCCTACTGCTGCGGCCTCTACGCAGCCGCGGCCCGCTCCGAGCGGGGACGACGGGTTCCCGGACGGGGCGGTGGTCGGCCTCATACTGGCGGCTCTGGCCGCCGCGTTGGGCGCGGTGCGCGCCCGTCGGCGTTCCCGAGCTCGTCACCGCAGACACACCCGTCACCGCGAGGGTGCTGTTCCCGGACCGGTGGTACGTGCACTGCCCCCGGTCGGCGGGGACGTCTCGCCGCCGACCGGACGAGCTCTCAAAGATCTCAGTACGTCCGGTGTATCACCGACCGACACGGGAGCCAGGGCTCCCGACGGCCGGGACACCGCCTGGCAGCTGGCACGGCGTGGCGGTCTGGGCTTGGTGGGGCCCGGTGCGCTCGCCGCCGTGCGCGCGCTGCTGCTGTACCGGATGGTCGAACCGCCGGCGGCAGCGCAGATCACGCTGGTGGTGCCGCAGGACGATGCCGCGCTTCTGTTCGGCACCGTTCGGTCCGCTCTCGTCCAGGTGCCCGGGGTGCACCTGGCTCCCAGCCTGGATGCCGCGCTGATGGTGATGGAAGCTGCCACAAAGTACCCCAGGGTGTCGGGGACACCGCTTGTCCGACCGGAGGAACAGACAGAGGTGGTGCTGGTGGCTACACCGGCCCCGTACGCCGTGCCGCGGCTGCGCACGGCACTGGACCTTCCGGCAGCGTACGGGAGGGCGGTGCTGCTGCTGGGGTCCTGGGCACGTGGCGGAACGATACGCGTGCAGCCGGACGGTACGGTGAGCGCCGCTTTCCCGGCCGCGGCGGAGCAGTTGAACGGCACACGGCTGTTCACCCGCCCGGAGCCGGAGGCCGCCACGCTGGTGGAGTCTCTGCGCGCCACGCACCCCGCCCCGTTGTGGCCGCAGGCTTCGCCCGCCGGCGTCGACGCGCCCGTATCGGATCCACTGTCGGCCGAGGCGGCCCCGGCGGTCCGGATACCCGAGCAGGACGCGCTGGAACTGTGTGTGCTGGGCCGGATGAGCCTCGTCCACCGGCACCACGGACAGGAACGCGAGATCACCGACGTGACCACACCCAAGCAGCGGGAAGTACTGGCGTTCTTGGCCTTGCACCGTCAGGGGGCGAGCCGGGAGGCGATCGCTGCGGCACTGTGGCCCGAGACACGCTCCGGCCGTCCGTACAACGCCTTCCACGCCACGCTGAGTCAGCTGCGCCGCGCCCTGCGCCAGGCTCTGGGGGGCTCGCTCGATGGCGACGACATCGTCCTCCATCACGACGACCGTTACGTTCTGGACGCACGCCGGGTACGGGTTGACCTGTGGGCCCTGCGTGACCAGTTGGACCATGCCGACGGCGCGGTTCCCGCCGACCGGGCAGACTTGGAAGAGGCGCTGGCCCGCTACCGCGGTGATCTTGCGCAGGAGGTGAGCGGTGAGTGGCCCGACGGCCCGCGTGAGGCGCTGCGGCGGGAGGTGCTGGACACTTACGGCATCCTCATACAGGCCGCCCAGGCCCACGACCCCGTTCACGCTCTGGCACTGCTGGAACGGGCCCGGCCGCTCGACCCGTACAACGAGGCCCTCTACGAGGACATTGCCCGCACCCAGGCCCGCCTCGGTCGCCCCGAAGCCGTCCCGCGCACCCTTGCACTGCTGGCCACCAACCTTGCCGAGATCGACGAAGAGCCCTCACCCGAGACGGTGGCACTGTGCACCGCCCTGGCGCGCCGTGCCGGGCCGAACCGATAGCAACGCGACCGCCACAAACACAATCGCCGCGCGTGTGAAGGAGAGCTGCTGATGCCGTACCTGCCCCAGCACAACCGCCCACGGACCTTGACCGGGTTCGTCTCCACCACGCAGACCGCAGGTGGTTCGGGATGCCCTGGACGCAGTTTCGGAACTGCGCTTCCTCCTCGGCACGAAGATCTACGACAAGGACCGCACCTACCGCCGCACCGTCTTCCACCGGGTGGTGCTGCGCGATGAACACAGCGATATCGCCTTCACATGCCTCCATGCCCTGCACCCGGGCACGCGGCTGCATCTGCACGGCACCTGGCGTGAGCGTTACGACGACAGCACTGGTGGCGGCATGGTTGACGAGTTCGTGGTAGCTCGCCTGTACACCGAACTCCCTATGTCGGCCCGGCTACCCGGCAGCTACGTGCCCATCGCGAAGGGCGAGCAGGGCACGCTGTAGGCAGCCGCGATGCGTGGCGGAGCGGCGGCGCTGTTGGGGCTGGCGGTCACCGCACGGTTCGTGTGGTAGGCCGTGTCCAGCCGAGGAGGTCGGTGCCGGCTTCGCGGAGGGTGGCGGTGCGGATGCGGGCGCCGGGGTGGGGAGCGTGGATGACGTAGCCGCCGCCGAGGGAGAGGGCGACGTGGTGGACGCGGCCGGGGGTGCCGTAGAAGACGAGGTCGCCCGGCAGCGGGTCGGTGCCTGCGGGAAGTTGGGGGCTGGCGTCGTACTGGGCCTGGGCGGTGCGGGGCAGGTGTACTCCCGCGGTGGCGTAGGCGGCACGGGTCAGACCGGAGCAGTCGAAGCCGGTGTCACCGTGGGCGGGGCCGTTGCCGCCCCACTGGTAGGGCAGGCCGAGTTGGCTTCGGGCATAGGTGACGGCGGCCAGTGCGGCCGGTGCCGGGTACCGCCCGGTGGGCGCGGAGGAGGTGCCGGTGGTGCGGTAGCGGGCGGCTTGGGCGAGGACGTCGGCGACGTACCAGGAGGCGTGGTTGTAGGCGTAGAGGGCGGCGCGGAGGTTGCGGTTGCCGCGGGCGCCGTGGTCGCACAGGTAGGCCGCGGCGGCGTGGACCGCGTCGTGGACGTTGTACGGGGAGGGGGGACGGGCGCCACCCTCGGGGAGGCGGTGGCGGGCGGTGACCTCGGCGAAGGTGGTGGGCAGGAACTGCATCGGGCCTTGGGCGCCGGCCTGGTTGGCGCCGGAATGGACGCCGGGGAGGGCGGAGCGGCCGTGGTCGGTCTCGACTTTGCCGATGGCAGCCAGAACGGACCAGTCCAGCCCGGGGCAGTTGCGGGCGGCAGCGGTGTACTGAGCGAGGTAGGCGGGCGGAATGTCAGCCAGTGCTGAGGTACTGGGCCGACTGCCCGTGGATCCGGAGGAGCCGCCAAAGGCGGTGAACACACCGGAGATGACTGAGGCGAGCAGCACCAGGAGCAGCAGGAGGCCCGCGGCGACGAGCCCGAGCGGAGCCATGACGGCGGTCACTTCCTGTACGGCACGGGCGGGGCAGGTGCGGGCGGTTGCAGAGTGCCGGGCAGGGCGCCACTGCCCGTAGGACCGGGCGGGGGCAGGTCGGGCCAGGCGGTCGGCAGGCCTGCGAGGGGCAGGCGCTGCTCCGCGTGGTCGGGGGCGACAGGCAGCCAGCGGGCGGCGACCGGGTCGGTGGCGTCGTCGGAGAGGGGGATGTCGTGGGCGGTGGTGGCGACCGGCAACGGCGTCGGAGCGGTACTGAGCGCCGGGGCCAGGGCATGGCGGGCGGCTTGTTCGCGGCGGAGGGTAGGGAAGACGAAGAGGGTCGGTGTGCGGATGCCGGTGGCCTGGGCCAGGTGCTGGTAGTCGGAGAGTTTGGCGGTCAGGCGGGGCAGGGGTTCGGTGCCGGTGTCGTACTCCAGGAACCATTCCAGGTCGCTGTGCCGGCCGGTGCGGGTCCAGCGGCCGTAGGCGTCGGGGCGGACGAGGTCACCGAAGTGGCGGGCGCAGCGGGTCTCCGGCCACCAGGCCGTCAGCCGTCCGTCGTCTTCCGTGCGGCGGGCGTGGGCGATGAGGGTGGTGAAGAAGGTGTTGACGCCGAGGGTGTGGGCCAGGCGCAGTGAGTGGGCGATGCCGATCGCTCGGGTGTGCCGGTAGCCGAGCTGGGCGGGGTCCAGGCCGTCTTCGCGAGCGAGGACGAGGGCGCCGGCGGTGTCGAGGACGTAATGCAAGGGAGCGGTGCCGACGGGGGTGAAGGGCTGGAAGCGGTCCAGGACGCGCCAGGTGTAGAGCCTGAGCAGGCGCAGGTTCGCCGCGCGCTCCGACGGCCAAGCCAGCTGAGCAACCTGGTGGGTGGTCAGCACCCGGTGTTCGTGCAGCATGCGGGCCAGCCAGCGGTCCCGCGGGGTCAGCCGGGCGGCCAGGTGGGCGAGGTGGGCGGGGCTGGTGGCGGCGCGCGGGGTGGGGCGCGGCGGACGGTGGCCGCGCAGCGCCCGCTGGGGGAGGGGAGCGGTGGGCATGGTGAGGTCGCCTCCGGCGGAGGAGAAGGTTACGGAGCACGGCGAGGGTCGGCCGGGACGACGTCTTGGTCCTTGGCCAGTACGACGGGGCGCGGACAGGGCTCGGGCCGCACCGTGCTGATACGGGCGTGGTCGGGTCGGGGTGGGGGCAGGGGTTCGGTGCGCAGGGTGAAGGCGGGGACTTCGGCGCCGTGCAGCACGGGACGGACGACGGCCTGGAAGCGCCCGAGATGGGACAGGTCGTACTCGTTCAGGCGCGGGAGGGTGTGGCGGGCGAGGCGGTGGGCGTCCTCGGGGGAGACGTTGAAGAAGACTTTGGTGCGGGCGTTGGTACTGATGGCTTCTTCGAGGTCGTGGGGGAGCTGGCTGAGGTACTGGTGGGCGAGGGTGAGTGAGAGGTGGTAGCCGCGGGCCTCGGCGAGCAGCATCTCCAGCGGGTAGGGCAGGTGGAGGAAATGGTGTGCCTCGTCCAGGTAGACGGCGGCGTCGGGGCGTTGGCCGGGTGGGTGGCGGGTGCGGCGGGTGGCGGCCTGCCAGGCGGCGGCCACGGTCAAGGAGCCGATCAGGTGCGCGGTGTCGGCGCCGAGGGTGCTCTGGGGAATGCGGACCAGGCAGATCCCGCCGTCCAGGACGGTGTCCATGGAGACGGTGGAGGGCCCGCTGGCCAGCACGGCCCGGACGAACGGGCGCAGTAGTAGGCCGCGGAGCTTGTTCAGCAGCGGGGCGGTGATCTGGGCACGGGCCGGGTCGGACAGCTGGCCGTACCAGGCCCAGAAGCCGCGCAGCACCGGGTCGCTCACCTGGGCGGTGGCCCGGCGGCGGAAGGCCGGGTCGGCCAGCAGGCGGGGCAGGTCGGTCAGCATGGGGGTGCCGGGCTGGGCGTGGAGGGTCAGGAGGGCGGCGCGCAGGATGTCGTCGGTGCGCGGGCCCCAGGAGGCGGCGTAGATGCGGGCGAAGACGGAGACGACGTGGTCGACGCTGCGGGCGGCTTCGCGGTGGTCGAGGGGGTTGAGGACGGGCGGTGGGGCCAGGCTGTCGGCGTCGAACAGGATGGTGGTGGCGGCGCGGTGGGCGGGCAGGCGAGGGAGGAGGTCGGTGACGAGGTCGCCTTTGGGGTCGATGACGAGCAGGCCGCGGCCGGCGGCGGCGTCGGACAGGGCCAGGCGGGCGATCAGTTCGGATTTGCCGGCGCCGGTGGCGCCCAGGATGTGGATGTGGTGGCGGGCGTCGGTGACGTGGAGGCCGACGGGCCGGTCCGGCCCTGTATCGCTGACGCCGAGGGGCTTGATGCCCTCGCCGGTGGCGGGGGTGCCGGGTGGGGGCGGCACGGCTTTGGCGGCGGCCCGCTCCAGGCCGGCGACGGCTACGTCCCACGGCAAGTGGGCGACGGCCGCCAGCTCGGGGGTGGACAGGAGCTGCCCGCGCGTCAGGCGCCGTTGCGTCAGACGCCGCAGCGAGCGGTGCGAGCGGGTGCTGCGGTAATGGTTGTGTTCGGTGAAGACCGCGAATGCTGCGGCGAGCGCACGGGCCTGGGCACGCAGCCGGCCCTGGGTTCCCTGGCGTTCCACGGTTCCTGAGGCGACGGGAACGGTCGCGGTGAGGGCGTAGCGGAGGCGGGTTTCGAACAGGGGGCCGCGCAGCTTCGTGGTGATGGCGCGGTCTTGTGCGGAGGCGGTCAGGCTCGTTTGGTGGTCCGGGCTCATTCCGGCGTTCCGGGGCCGGGTCGCCGGGACAGGGGTGAGGGCGTCCAGGAGGCGTCCGAGGGGGCGGGCGGCGTGACCGGCCTGCAGGTGCCGGGCGGTACGGCGGGTGCGGGCGACCCGGCGCATGGTGGCCGGACGGGCCAGAATCTGGACCACGGCGTCCTCGCCCTCGGAGAGCCCGGTCGGTGTGCCGAGGAGGGCGCGCAGGGGGTCGGTGGGGAAGTCGGTGCGCAGCGGCAGGGCGTCGCTGCGGGCCAGCCGTAGTTCGCCCCCGGCGGCGTAGCGACGGTATCCGGACGGGGCGGCGGTGGGGCGTGGCGGTGCGGCGGGCGTAGCGCGGGTATGGGCGCCGGGCCAGGCGGCCTCGACAGCCTGTTCCACCGTGTCCGGAGGAGTCGAGCCAGGCACCCACAGGCGGATGCGGACGGCGTCACGGTCAAGAAGGTACTCCCAGGAGAGGTGGGGGCCGGGAATGAGGCGGTGGCGGCGGGCGGGCGTGAGCAGGCCGGTCAGGTGTGCCCACAAGGCTGCTGCGCCGTCCGGGCCCACGTCGGGCGGCGGCAGGACGGTGATGAACTGCGCGCCCCGTGCGAGGCGCCGGTGAGCCTGGTGCTGCTGCCATGCTCGGCCGAGGCGCAGGAGGAAGGCGCCTGCGGCCAGGACGGTGGCGGAGGCTGGCGCCCAGGTGGTCAGCGTGTTGCCGAGGTGGGTGAGCAGGGCGTGCCAGCTGCCGGCGGGGTCGCGCAGAAAGTCGTGCAGGGGGCCGCTGGCGGCGGGGCTGCGGGCCGAGGACCAGACCCGTACGGTGATCAGGAAGCGGCGGAGCACGGGCGGTCCTGCCTTTCTGCAGTGAGTCCCCGTCGCCGGTGGCGGCCAAGGGCAACGCCCCGGGGCGGGCGGCGGCGTAACCAAGGGGTACGCCGGCGCAGGCGCCGGCCAGCCGTGTGAGGCTCACGCGACACCGGACTTGGCCGACGGGTCCGGGGTTTCGTCGAACAGGTCCATCTCGTGCTGACCGGCAGGGGTATGCGTCACGGCGTCCACGGCCGTCTCCGGCTCGTAGGCGGTGAGTTCGGCCGGGTCAGTGGTGATCAGCTGGTGTTCGGCGGGAGAGGCGGCGGCCTGGAAGGCGGTGCGGTGGGTGCCGGTGGACAGCAGGCCCTGGCCGCGGTCGGCGGCGAGGAGGAAGGCCCGCTCGCCCTCGGACAGGTCGAAGACGGCGGTGACTTCGTCGATGGCCTGCGGGGCCTGGCGCAGCAGGATCTGGGTGGCGGCGTTGGTGACCACGGCCCGGCCCAGGTCGGTGGCCAGGACGTCGGCGGTGTCCTGGGTGGCCACGGTCAGGCCGGCCCAGTGCTTGCGGGCGGCCTTGGCCATGCGGAAGAGGAAGTCGGCGCCGGCCGGTTGCTGCATCAGCAGCCAGGCCTCGTCGGCCACCACGTAACGGGGGCGGCGACGGGCGGCGTCGCTGACGTGCTGCCAGATCGTGTCGAGTACGAGGAGAGTGGCGATGGCGTGGAGCTCGTCGGGCAGGTCGCGCAGGCAGTAGACGACCAGGTGTCCGTCGGGGCGGGTGGTGGTCGGCCCGGTGAACAGGTCGGCGAAGGCGCCGCGGACGAAGGGGTGCAGTTGGTCGGCCAGGTCCCGGCCCGTCGGCTGCGCACAGCCCGTAAGGACGGCGGCGAGGTCGGCCAGCAGCGGGGGCGGGTGGGTCCAGGTGCGCGGGTCGGCGGTGATCCCGGCCCGCTGATAGGTGGCGGTGATGGCCTGGTCGAGGACGGCGCGCTGGGCCGGGGTGAGCGGGGTGCCGAGCAGGACGGCCAGCATGGTGTGCAGGAACAGGGACCGGCGCACCAGTGCATCGCGTGGGGCGGTTGGTTGGCCGTGGGGGCCGGTGCGCAGTGGCAGGTCGAAGGGGTTCAGGCGGACGCCGTCGGCGCCCAGGCGCAGGCAGACGCCGCCGACGGCCTCGGCGAGGCGGGTGTACTCGTCTTCGGGGTCGATGACGTGGGCGTCGATGCCGCGGTAGAGGGAGCGCAGCACTTCGAGTTTGACGAGGTAGGACTTGCCGGCGCCGGAGCGGCCGAGGACGACGGCGTTGTGGTTGTCCTGGGCGAAGCGGTCCCAGTGGACCAGGCCCTGGCTGGCGGTGTTGTAGCCGTACAGCACGCCTTCGGGGGCGGCGGCCGAGGCCGGGGCGGGGGACGGCAGGTCGGGGCTGGTGAAGGGGAAGGCGGCGGCCAGCGCACTGGTGTCGACGGTGCGGCGCAGCATGATGCGGTCCAGGCCGAACGGCAGGCAGGTCAGCCAGCCCTGGAGGCTGCGGTAGGTGGTGGGCTTGGCGTCCAGCAGCAGACTGGCCGCCAGCGCACGCACCGCGGCCACCTCCTGCGCCAGGTGCGGTGCGCTGGTGGCGCGGACCGTGAGGTAGAGGCCGAGGCGGAAGAGTTTGCCTTCGCCGCGGGCGACGCGGGCGGACAGGTCGTAGGCGTCCTCGGTGGCCGCCTCGGTCTGCGGGTCCGGCAGGCGGCCCTTTTCGTGGGTGTGGCGGCGGCCGGATTCCAGGCGGGCGAGCTGGCGTTTGAGGCGGCGGGCGGCGGTGATAGGGTCGATCGGTTTGATGTGCAAGGCGACGTCCAGGCGGCCGGGGTAGGTCAGCAGGGGCTGCAGCCAGCCGGGCTGGACCTCGCGCGGGTAGCCCGTGACGGCGAAGGACGCCACCCACGCGTCGCCGACCTCCAGGTGGCGCGGCGCAACGGTGACGGCGTCGGGCAGGAAGGCCGCGGTGGCGTCGGCGGCGGGCGCCGTGGCGCGAGGGCCGGAGCATCGGCCGTATCGGGCCCGTGCTGCGCGGCGGTGCTTCACCACGAGGGCTCCCTTGGCAGATCCGGGTGCCCGGTGTCGTCGTCCGGCGCAAAGGCGGCCTGCGAGTCGTCCCGCGAGGGGCAACTGTCGCTCCAGGCGGACGGGAGGAGGGCGGGCCCGGGCCCCGGGGGCGGTGCAGGGGCGGCGGTGATGATGTGGTGGGCGCCGGCCGTGTGCGGGGAGGGCGCGAGGAAGCTGTCGGGGGAGCAGGCGGCGGCGAGTACGGCGGTGGTCTGGCCGACGTCCAGTGGGCAGACGGCGATGCCGGCCAGGCCGAGAAGGGTGGTGGCGTCGGCCAGGCGCCGGGTCACGCGGACGCCGACCGCGTGCCGCTCGGCCTCCGTGCGCGCCGGGGCGCTGCGCGGGGTGCGGCGGGCGGCGAGGGCAGCCGGGAAGCCGGGGCCGCCGAGACCGTCTACGGAACTGGCGGCGTTGCCGGGTTCACGCAGCACGAGGAGCACCTGGCGGCGCAGCAGGTCCTGTTCGCGGGCGAGCTGGTCGAGGAAGTCGGCGTGGTCGACGGCGGCGGCCTGCAGGGCCGGGTGGGGCAGGGCGGGGGCCTGGGCGCGCAGCTCGGCGACCGCGGCGGTCACGTCCAGGCGCTCGGCGCGCACCAGCACCTGCACGGGAGCGGTCAGGGAGTGCAGGTAGCGGCCGAAGGCGCCGATCAGCGCGTCCTGTTCGGCCGGGGTGCGCAGGGCGAAGTCGACGGTGGTGCACTCCGCCACCAGCACCACCCCGTCGGGTCCGAGGTCCACCAGGCCGGTGCTGGCGATGTCGTGGGCGGGCAGGCGCAGTGGCACTGCGGCCGCTCCGGTCGTCGTCACGCTTTCGGGGTGGGAGGTGCTCGCGGCGGTGAGCCAGGCCGGGACGGAGTGCAGGCCTTCGGGGGCGGCGAGGTGGCGGTGGGGGGCGAGGCGCTGGCGGACGGCAGCGAGCAGCAGGCGGTCCAGGGGCAGGCCGTCACGCCGGCCCAGCACCAGGACGGCGGTGGTGACCGCGACGGGCAGGGCCACGACGGCGAAGACGGCCAGGGGCAGGACGGTGCGGGTGGCTGACCACAGGGCGTACAGGGCCAGGCCGGTGCTGGTGAGGAGGAAAAGCTGGCGGGCGGTCAGGCCGTGCCAGAGGGTGTCCTCGCGGTCGACGTCGGCGGGGATGCGTACGGGCTGCGTCATCGTCGGTCACCTCTGTGCGGCCCGCCTCGGGGCGGGGGCGGGCTGGAGCGGTGTGGCGGGGTGAAGGCCGGGGGCGGCGGGGGCTCGCGGCGGGTGCGCGGGGCACGGCGCTCCTCGGGTACGGGCGGGCGGAAGACAGCCGGAGGTGCGGGACCGGAGGCCCGCACCGGGCCGGGGGGCTCGGGTGCGGCCTGGATGAACACGGGCCGGGACGGCGGTCGGTGTGTCGTGCCTGGGGGAGGTGCGGGTGAGGGCTGTGCGGGGACCGGCGGGCGGAAGACCGGTGGGGCGGGGGCCGTGGGGCGCGTACGCGGTGGCGGGGCGGCCGCGCGGGGTATGGGCGGCTGGAAGACGGGGGATCCCGGCGGAGTGCGTCGGATGGGCTGCCCCGGCCGTACCGGCTGTGCGGGGGCAGGGGAGCGGAACTGCGGCAGCGGCGGCGGGGTGGAGCGGTGGAACAGCGGGCGTGGGGTGCCCGGTTGAGGGCCGGAGCCGGGCCCACTCCGGGGGACAGGCGGAACGGGCCCGGGGCCGCCCCCGCGGGGACCGGGCCGGCCGGCGACAGGGCCGGGGCCCGACGGTCCACCCCTGCCGCGCGAGCGGGCGGACGGGGCGGACGGGGACGCGGCGTGCAGCGCGTGGAAGGTCTTGGCGTACAGCAAGGAGCGGACCAGGCCGACGGCCAGGGGGCCGCGGTAGCCGGGCACGGCCGAGCGCAGGATCCAGAAGGGGAGTTTGATCAGGATGTACATCAGCGCCAGGGCGACCAGCACATGGGCCAGGCCGGTGGGGGTGGGGCCGAACAGGGCGTAGCCGTCGGGGGCGAGGAACAGCCGCAGTGCGGTGATCAGCGTCAGCGACTGGGCGAGTTGCACCCCCAGCAGGCCGGTGAAGACCCGCCACCACCAGCGGGCGATGCCTTCAGTCTGCGGCAGGGCGTGGCACATCAGGGCCAGCGGCGCCCCGGCGACCAGGATCAGGGTGAGGCTGATGCGCACCGCGTAGGAGACCAGCAGGATCACCAGCATGCCGATCACGAACACGCCGACGAACAGCACGAAGAAGCCTTTGTTGACGCCCTGGATCATGCGAGCCAGGGCCTGTCCGGCGCTGTCGGCGTCCAGGCCGGGCCCCAGCAGGGCCTGGGAGAGGGCGTTGGCCAGGGCGATGGCCTTGTCCGCCAGGAACAGGGAGGAGGCCGAGGCGAGGATGCCCACCGCCAAGCGGGGCAGGGTCTCCTTGAGGCGGCTGCGGGTCTGCAGGGACTCGTGGGCCATGACCACCAGTCCGGCGACGGTGACCAGTACGGTGTAGCAGGCCAGCGCCAGGGTCCAGGAGGCGGTCCACAGGCCGGTGATGCGCGGGATGCTGCCCAGGGTGGGCGTGGCCAGCAGCGTCGAGCCGAGGAGGTCGAGCAGGGGGTTGAGGGCCTGGTCGACCACGGCGGCGAAGAAGCGCTCCAGCACGGTGGTCAGGGACTGCAGGATCAGATCGGTCAGCCAGCCGCCCATCACGCCCCCACGATGCCCTTGAGGACCTGCACCACGATCGGCGCCAGCGCCGCCAGCGCGTACCCGAGGCCGGCGTGCCGGAAGGCCGCCTTGGCCTTGGCCACCTCCCCGGGGTCGCCGCCGGCCAGCAGGTACCGCACGCCGCCGACGGTCAGGAACACGGTGGCCAGACCGGCCAGGATGCCCATCAGCCAGTTGCGGAGGTTGGTCAGCACCTGGCCCACCGTCGCCAGCGCCAGCACCCACCGCCCCGGCTCCCCGGCCGGTGCCGCCGCCACCAGGACCGCCACCGTCGCCACCGCGCCCACGACCGCCCACCGGCGCCGCGGCACCGCGCGGCCGCGGTGCGGGCAGCCGGACGCCGCGCGCCCCCGAGGCGAGAGATGGGGACGGAAGCCGGGCGGCATAGCTCCCTCCAGGAGCGGTGGCGGGCGGGCCTGAAAAGCCCCTCATTCCCCAAGGCCGGAAAAGACCGCCGTTTTATGCACCACCGTCGAAGATTTTCGAGAGGGTGCCGTGCTGTCGTATCGCCTGGGGCGGACGGCACGGTCAACAACGGGCGGGCTGCGGACGGTCCGTCGCTTCCGGCCCTCGTCGGAGGCCATGGTTGGCTGGGGACCGTCGCGCAGGTAGGCGACAAGCCGCTGCTCGGCCCGGCGTCGCCGTGCGTACACCGTCGGAGCCGGCGCTCCGTGCTCCTGCGCCCACCTCACCACCGGGACCCTCTCCAGCCGGGTCGTCCCGATCAGCTCGGCTTCGGTTTCGGTGAGTACCGTGGCACCCACCGCTCGTGCCAGCACCAGGTCCGGATGCCCCCACCCCGGCCGGGGCGGCGCCGGGCCGAAGCGCGGCGCCACTGGCACCGGCGCATCCAGGGCCTCGCTCAGCGCGGCGAACCCGGCCCGGCGCGCCGCCCACACCACCCGCAGCAGGACGTGGGCCCGGCCGAGGTCGACTGTGGCCAGCCCGGCGAAGAACCCGGCCAGCGCCTCCGCCTCCACGTCCTGCACCTCCCCGGGGTAACGCGCCGCCACCCAGGCGGCCACCCGGACCAGGGCCGGCAACGCCATCCCGGCGCACGCCACTGTCCAGCACCCGCCCTCGGCCCGGGCCCGGGCCACCAGGTGCGCCCACACCGCATCGCGCACCGATCCCGGGCACTGCGGCCGCAGCAGCAGGTCCCGTAGTTCACCCAGCCCCAGCATCCGGTCGGGCAGGTGGGCGAAGGCGGCCCCGTCCACTGTCGGCGGGCCGGCCCCGTCCACCAGACGAGAGAACTCCTCGCGCACCAGATCCAATGGCAGACTCCGGTATCTCTGACCACACGTGCGGCTGGCTGTGGCCATGGGAAGCCTCCTTCGGCACCGGCAGCAGAACGGCCACAGCACACGCCACCGGCGCCAACAAACCGCCAGCCGACACCTAAAGCACACTCAGACAGCCCCGCACCGATGCCTAACCCCCACTTAACTTCCCAGGCCGAACAGCCGCTCGCTGCGCAGCTCCAGCCCACTCCAGGTCGACCGCAACCGCAGCTCACCAACAGATTCTTCGTCTGCTGGTGGTACACGGCGTCCACCGCTTCTGAGCTGCAGAGATGGCTGGAAGTGCTAGGCAGCACCCCGTGTTGGACCGCCCCTGGCCCAGATCTTGCTCGGTGCTGACAGGGGCACCGGTCCCACATGGCACATGTCGTAGAAACCGTCCATGGGCGTCCAGTGGGTCCAGGGGGAGCGCATGAGTCCAGGTCAGAGCGTTGTGGCGTGAGGGTGTCCGTGGGGTTGGTGACTCGGTTGTGATCGCTCGTGACATGTGAGGGCCCTGTCGGCTTGCTTCGACGGGGGGCCTGCGTAGACGGGACCTGATACGAGGACGCCCCGCCGGCTTGCTCCGGCGGGGCGTCCTCGTGCAGTTGGTCAAGACGGCTTCGTGCTTGCGCTGGAGGCTATGTTGTACTCCGGCTCGCCGCTTTCGAGTACCCGGAGGAGCGAGGCGGTGACGACGCGGGTGGTGCGGCCTATCGGCAGTACGCGGCATGGAAATTCCCCGCGGCGAACAAGGTCGTAGCTCTTCGACCTCGACAAGCCGAACGCCTGGGCGGCGTCCTCGACGCTCGCTGTCCCGCTCCAGGTGGCGCGGATGTGCTCAGGGCTGAACGGGTCACGATGCGTTGTACTGCTCTGGCTGGGCATTCCTGTCCGCAGTGCCTTTCGGTTCTGGTTGCTTCCGTGAGTGGGGAAGCAGGGAGAAGCGGTGGACTATCAATGATCCGAGGAATCGCCGGTTTGGGAAACCGGTCGTTTGCGGATACGCTGCGTCGCTCAGTGTTAGGGATGAGTTGGAACGGGCCCAATCGGTGCCAGTATTGCCGGTTGGGGTCGTTGGCGTTGCCTCCACGTTTCCGATTACGCATCATGCGGAGTGTATGGTGATCCTTGAGAAGGCCGCGAAGGGCTCCTGAACCGGGGTTCTGTACGTGCGCATGATGTGCGGTGTGGGCGTTACGGATGATGTCTTGACGCTGAAATGACGCTTGTGGCGCTCATTTGGCGCTCTTACTGATGGGGCGCCAGGTGCTCTACCGGGCTGGTCAGGTCACGTGAATAGCGGCGTTGGTTGGCGAGGAGATCTTCTTGAAGTCGTCTACCGGGCCCGGCTGACCTGCGGTTATGCGGGCTCCTGCGTCTCTGACCTGCACGGAACGGCCTTTCATCGCATTTCAGCTCTATGCCGTTTTACGCAGCCGGTTCTCCCCAGCCGCTCCCCAGCGGTCTCCAAACTCCCCAGATTCACCCCAGGGGCTTCCTCTCTCGCGCAGGTGGTAGAGCGCGATGGCACAGCCCTTCCGGTAGCGGCCGGCGCACACACTAGGTGACTGGATGGCGGCCGTCGAGATCTACCCAGAAGTGGTCCGTGACGGCGTCCGACCGGGCGGTGGCAGGGGTGGTGGGCGGGCAGCGGGCTGGGTCATACATCCCGCTCGGCCGGTAGTCGGTGGTGGAGCGCGTATGCGGTGGTCTCGCGCGCGGGGTCGGCAGCCGATGCGGGGTTGGGTTAGGCCCAGAGCTCCCGAAGAGCGGCGTTGACGGTGGCGGGCTCCTGGGTGTGCGGGTAGTACCCGGGCACCCGCAGGAGGCGGCCCCCGAGGGAGTCCGTGAGGGACTCGGCCACGGCCATGAGGGGGAGCCCTACATGCTCGCGGTACGCGACCGGCGCGTGCTCCCAGGTTCCGCAGATCACCAGGATCGGCACAGCGGCGTCCCGGATCGCGTCCAGTGGGATCTCCGCCTCCCAGATGGGGCGCTCCCTCATGGAGGTGGCAACGGCACGGAGTCGGCGCGGCGTAGGCTTGGGCATGGCCATGCCCAGCCCTTCGGTGGACGCCCGCAGATACTGCTCCGGCGTGACGCCGTCCGGGATGCCCGGGGTGCCGTCGCGCACCCGGTCGAGGAGGCTGGCGACGACCGGATGGTGTGCGGCGGTGGTGAAGGCGGAGGGCTGGATGAGGGCAAGGGAGCGAACGAGGTCGGGCCGGCGTGCGGCGGCCAGGAGCGCGGCGACGGCGCCGTTCCCGTGGCCTACGAGGTGGGCGCCGCCGGGCCCCACCGAGCGGGCTCCATCGCCCAGAACCTCCACGGCGTCCTCGGTGTCGATGTCGAAGTCGCTGCGCGCGGTGTCCGGGCTGTCGCCGTAACCCCGTCGATCCATCAGGAGGAGTTGCCGGCTGTCCGCGAGGGTCCGCTGGGCGCCGAACCCATAGGTGGAGTCGCTGCCCCAGGTGAAGATGTTGTGGATGAAGAGGGCGGGGGCAGCACCGGCCGCCGGGGTCACCGGAGCCCTCGAAGCTGTCGGGGCCCGGCCCCCTCCGGCCTGTTCGCGGTCATCCCACACGGTCACGTGCACGGCAGCCATAGGTCAACCTCCCGCAGGTGAGGAACAGCAACTCCCTTGAGAGTAAGCGTTGATGCACCAGCGCTACGCTTGGCTATGTGTGCGGGGCGTAAGAGGCACGCTGTGCACGAGCCTCTTCTTACTGGGCGTTTTCGCCCTGCTCGGGGAGACGTAGACCGTGTAAGTAGCCGGCCCGAGTCACGGCGACCGGCGTACGCCAGGTGGGCGGTCGCTTCGTGCGCAACACACCCTGCCGTGGCGTGCGATCTTGCGGCATCCTGGCGGAGATGCGGACGGGGGAGAGCCGGATCCCTGCCGGGGCACGTTGGAAACGCGTTCTGACGGGCGCGGTCGCCGTGATCTGTCTGCTGTGGATCGCACGGGTGGGTTTCTGGGCCGTCGCCGACCGCCAAGGCGTTCAGCGGCTGGGACATGCCCTCAACGTCAGCTCCGTACTTACCGGTGTGGTGGTCGGCATCGCCTCCTTGGCCGTTTCCTGGCTGAGCTACCGCGCGAACCACCGCGAGCGCGCCACCGCTGTCTCGCTCAGCGAAACCGCGGACGAGTTCGCGCTCGCCGTCCGTCGCCAGTGGGAGGCCGAGGGCCGTGTGCGACGGCTGTACGCTCCCTATGCCCTTCCGGTTTCCTGGCGTCCGGCCGAGGCCGGACTCGTCGAAGAATGGCCCCGCCCCGGCGATCGCGGTGTCAGCCTGCCGGATCCGGCCGAACTTCTTGATACCGCCCGCTTCCCCACTCCGACATCCCTGCGGGCGCACCGGCACACCGGCTTCGTTCCCGCCGCCTACCGCCCTCGCCCGGACCGACCGGAGCGCCGGCCGGCGGCGCGGGCCGAGGCCACGCTGGCCTTCCTCGCCCACCACCTGGAGGTCAGCAGTGCGGTGGACCTGCTGCTGCACCGTCACCAAGAACACGCCGGCGGGCTCGCAGGGCTTCGTGCTGCCGTCAGGCTGGGCACCTGCAGCGAGGACGTCGTCGCGCTGGGAGGCCCGAAAGGCCGCCCAGGTGGCCGGCCGTGCTCCCACCGTCTCCGCGCAATCTCCCTTCCTGCCCCAACAGGATCTGCAGCTGCCGCGGGTCAGCCACCTCACTCCACGCCGCCTGGCTCGCCCCTGCCCGATGACCGCCGTCCGTTGCCCCGCCTGGAGCAGTGGGATGAGCTGCTGAGCCTTCGCTGGAAGGAATCCTTGTCATGACCGCCGTTCATCACGCGCTCACCGCACAGGCTTCAGACGCCGCGATCGACACCGCCTGCCGGATGCTGCGGCTTTCCACCATGCGGGCCCAGGCCGCCGACACGATCGCCCGCGCCGAACGCGAAGGGCTCTCCTACACCGGGTTCCTCGCCGAGCTGTTGATGGCCGAGTGCGAGAACCGCGCCCGGCGGCGGGCCGAACCACGCATCCGGGCCGCCCGCTTCCCCCGCGAAAAGTCCCTGCGCGAGTTCGACTACGCCGCCAATCCCAACGTCGACCCGGCAGTCATCCACGGTCTGGCGAACTGCGAGTGGATCGCCAGGGGTTACCCGCTGTGTCTGATGGGCGGCTCCGGGACCGGCAAGTCGCACCTGCTGATCGCGCTGGGCACTGCGGCTGCCATGGCCGGCTACCGCGTCCGCTACACCACCGCTGCCGCCCTGGCGAACGAGCTCGTCGAGGCCGCCGACGACAAGCAACTAGGCAAGACCATCGCCCGCTACGGACGAGTCGACCTTCTTGAGATCGATGAGTTCGGCTACCTCGAACTGGACCGCCGCGGCGCGGAGATGCTCTACCAGGTGCTGACGGAGTGTGAAGAGAAGAACAGCATCGCGATCGCCTCGAACGAGGCTTTCACCGGCTGGAGCAGGACCTTTATCGATCCCCGGCTCTGCGCTGCGGTCGTGGACCGACTTACCTTCAACGCCACCCTCATCGAGACCGGCACCGAATCCTACCGGCTTGCTCGCACGAGAGGCTGCCGGAACAAGTCCGTCGCCCAGCCGCGAGGTGGTCCTGATCCAAGCCGCCCCTCGGGTCCGGAGGAAGACGCCTGAGCTCGATCTCCCACCCGCAAAGTGGGACCGGTCGAAGTCGCCTCGCCGGGGCCGAGTACGGCCGCCCTAGTACTCCAGTCTGACTTCGCGATCTTGTAGCGGACCTGGCTGGGAAGGGGTACGGTCACCGCGTGATCATCGGTTGGCGGCCCTGGTCCGACGGCGATGACCTCGCCGTCGGAGTCCAGCACGTCAGCCGTTGCACAGCGCCGTGTCGACGGCGGCCTCCACCCGCTGGGAGGCCGCACCCGTCGGGGTGGTGGTCACCGCGACGTCGGCGGCACGTCCGTCGTCTGTGACGCCTCCTCGTGTTCGGTATCCCAGTGCGGTTCCGCCGTGACCCCAGTAGACGCCGCCGCATGACAGCGGTGTGCTGGTCAGGCCCAGTCCGTAGCGGACGCCGGGGCCGCGTGCCTCTGCGGGGACGGTGGTGCGCATCTGGGCGAGCTGGGCCGGGGGCAGGAGTCTGCCTCCGAGGAGGGCGGTGTAGAAGCGATTGAGGCCACTGTTGGTGGAAACCAGAGCACCCGCAGACCAGGCCATGGACATGTCCATGGTGGTGTAGTCGATCAGGGGTCCGTCGTCCGTTTCCCGTTCGTAGCCCTTGGGGTGGGGCTCACGGATGGTCGTCTCTCCGGGGGTGGGGAAGTAGGTGTGGCGCAGTCCGATGCGGTCGATGATGCGCCGCTTGATCTCCTCGCCTACGGGGCGGCCGGTGACCTTCTGGATGATCAGGCCGGCGACCAGGTAGTTGGTGTTGCTGTACTCCCACTTCGCGCCCGGGGAGAAGCGGGCCTTCTGTGCGAGGACGCCGTCAAGCAGGTCGCGTGGTTCGAAGTACCAGTACCGGACGGCGGGGAAGTCCGCGAAGACGGGCGACTCCATGTAGTCGGGCAGGCCGCTGGTGTGCTGGAGGAGTTGGCGGGTGGTGATGTGGCGTCCGTCGATGCCTTCGCCGCGCAGCAGGCCGGGCAGGTAGGTGTCGACGGGGGCGTCCAGGGCGAGCTTCTTCTCGGCGACCAGCTGCAGTGCGACCACGGCGGTGAATGCCTTGGTGTTGCTGCCTGCCCGTACCTGGCCGTCCTTGGGGGCCTTCGCCCCGGCCTTGAGGTCGCCGACCCCGGCGGTGTAGTTGCGTATCCGGCCCTCGCGGTCCGTGACGCTTGCCAGCGCGGCGGGCATCTTGTCGTCGGCCACCAGCGCGTTCAGGCTGTTCTGGACGGTGTCCGGCCTGGCGGCGGAGGCCGCGGACGGGAACAGTGCACCGGTGGTCATGACGGCCCCGGTGAGCACGGTCACGGCCAGCAATATCTTGCGCCGGCCACCTCGCGAGCGAGTGGGACGAAACCTCGGCGATACACATGCGTGCATGGAACAACTCCTGTGGTGACAGTGAAGAGCAAGCGAAGAGCGAGTCGGTGCGCGCCCCGGTGACGGTGGCGGATTCCGGCCCCGGGGCCGGGTACGGGCTCTCGCGGGATGTGAGGCCATGCCGGACGGCCCGTCGCTCCGGTGGCCTGGCGACGCCCGTGAGCACGGGCCCGCCGGGGTACCGGTCGCCGTTCCCGTTCGCGGGAGCGGCGACCGGTACCGTCAGGCGCCGACGGCGGCAGGGGACCGCCCACCGGCCTGACCGCCCTCATCGGGCGTTTACGGCCGCGGTGTGGGAGCGGCGGCTGCCCGGTGAGGTCAGTGAGGCTTTCAGCGGCGGCACAGGGTCGATTCGACGGCGGTCTGCGCGTGCTGTCCGGCGGCATCGTCGGCCGGGAGGGCGGTCAGCGCGATGTTGACCGCACGGCCGTTTTCGGTGACACCTCCGAAGGTGAAGTATCCCGGAATGGTGCCGCCATGGCCCCAGTAAACGCCGCCGCACGGCAACGGCCTCATGAACAGGCCCAGCCCATAACGGTTACCCGGGCCGGCCGCCTCTGCGGAGACGGTGGTGCGCATCTGGGCGAGCTGGGCCGGGGGCAGAAGTTTGCCGTTGAGGAGGGCGGTATAGAAGCGGTTGAGGTCGCTGTTGGTGGAGATCACCGCACCCGCGGCCCAGCCCCAAGACGGGTCGAGTTCGGTGACATCGCGCCAGGGCGAGTCGGCGGTGTCCCGGTGGTAGCCCTTGGGGTGGGGTTCGTCGATGGTCATGTCTCCGGGGGTGGGGAAGTAGGTGTGGCGCAGTCCAATGCGGTCGACGATGCGCCGGTTGATCTCCTCGCCCAGCGGGCGGCCGGTGACCTTCTGGATGATCAGGCCCGCGACCAGGTAGTTGGTGTTGTTGTACTCCCACTTCGCGCCCGGGGAGAAGTGGGCCTTCTGCGCGAGGGCGCTGTCGAGGAGCTCGCGCGGCTCGTAGTACCTCTGCGGATCCTCGAGGACCGCGCCCTTGTCCAGGTATTCGGGCAGGCCGCTGGTGTGCTGGAGGAGTTGGCGGATGGTGATGTGGCGTCCGTCGATGCCTTCGCCGCGCAGCAGGCCGGGCAGGTAGGTGTCGACGGGGGCGTCCAGGGCGATCTTCTTCTCGGCGACCAGCTGCAGCGTGACCACAGCCGTGAAAGCCTTGGTGTTGCTGGCCGCCCTAACCTGCCCGTCCTTGGGCATCTTCGCGCCGGTCTTGAGGTCGCCGACACCCGCGGTGTAGTTACGCATCTGGCCCTTGCGGTCCACGACGCTCGCCGACGCGGAGGGTACCTGGTCGTCAGTCACCAAGGTGTTCAGGCTCTTTTGGACGGGGTTCGGCTTGGCAGCGGAGGCCGCGGACGGGAACAGTGCACCGGTGGTCATGACGGCCCCGGTGAGCACTGTCACGGCGAGCAAGGTCTTACGTCGGCCGCCTCGCGAAAGAGCGGGACGCAACCTCGGCGACACACGTGCGTGCATGGAACAACTCCTGTCGGTAGGGGAACAACATCGGTGGGTCAGTGGGTCAGTGGTTCAGTGGTTCAGTGGTTCAGTGAGAGGTGGTCGTGGTGCGACGGGCCTGCCGGTGGCTCGGCCCGGTCCTGTGATGGTCGCGGCGCGTGAAGGAACGGCTTTCCGCTCGTGCCCCCCGCTCCAGGACGGGTGCACGACAGAGGGGGGACCTGGTTCCGCTACGTGGTTCGAGGAGACTTCCGGCGGTGCAGCAGCCGGCGGGCGGGCAGCATGACGGCTGCCGTGCCCGACAGGAACACCGTGCCCAGTACGGCCGCGCAGACCGAGGGGGACACCGACAGCGCGGACAGACCGGTCACCGCGCCGCCGAACGTCAACAGGGTCACCGCCGCGACCAGGGAGCCGACGGCGGCCCCCGTACCGAGTACGAGGAAGGTCTCCAGCCGCAGCATCGCCAGAACCTGGCCGCGGGTCGCGCCGATGAGCCGGAGCAGAGCCAGTTCACGGCGGCGGGAGGCGGTGGCGACGGCCAGCGTGGTGACCACGCCGATCAGGGTGAACAGGGAGATCGCCGCGACTGCGAGCAGTCCGGGCAGGGCCTGCTGGCGTGCCTTTTCGGTGAGGGCCGCACTGTACTGTCCGGCGGATGTGGCACGGGTCCCGGGAAAACGGTCGAGCACCGGTCGCAGGTCGTCCGCTCCCTTGACCAGGAGGTAGTCGTCGTGGCCCGTGTCGGTGACGTGGGCGGCGACCGCATCGTGCGGCAGCAGGACATCCCCGAAGCCCTGCCCCCGGTCGTAGACGGCCACCACCTCGGGTCGGATCACGGTGCCGTCCGCGAGCCAGAGAGACACGGTCGAACCGACCTTGTCCGCGCTGGCCACGTTCGAACTGAGCGCGACTGTGTTCTTGCCGTGCAGGCCCTTCAGCCGGCCCGCCTTGACGTCCGGGTCCAGATGGGACAGTGCGCCCTTCACGCCTTGGGTGGGCAGGGACTGGAGCTGGGCCGCGACCGACATCACCACGGTGGTGCGTTTCACCGCGGTCACGCTCCCCGGCCCGGCCGTCCTTTCCACCGCCCGGTACATGGCCTGGGGCACGCCCGGCCCGTTCGAGACGAGTACCTGGTCCGCGTGCAGCCCCGCGGTTGCCTGCGTCCGGGTGGCGTTGACCGCGGTGGTCTGCACGAACAGCTGGCTGGCGCCGAAGGAGAGCGCGAGCGCGATCGGCGTGATCACCGACGCGAGTCGCACGGCCGCGGCGGTGGCCGTGTCGGTGGCGAGCCGGCCGGAGACCGGGAACAGGAGGCGCATGACGGGGCTGAGGACGACGATTCCCCCTCGGGCGATCGAGGGACCCAGGAGGGCCGCCGCCCAGATGAGAAAGAGTACGAGTCCGCCCATGGCCGCGGTCGCCACCTGCCCTCCGAACGCGAACGCGGTGGCGGCCGAAGCGAGACCGACGACCAGGAGCACCAGGCCGGTGATCACGCGCCAGCGCGGTAGCCGGGTCGGTTCGGCGGAGGTCTCGCTCACGGCCTGGGCCGGCCGGATCCGGGACACGCGTCGTGCCGCGAGCCAGGCGGAACCGACCGCGGTGAGCACGGTGAGCACCAGGGCACCGAGGACGGGGAACGGTCCCAGAGCGAGCCCCAGCCCCTGCGGCAGGGCCCCCTGCTCGGCCATGAAGCGGTGCAGCAGAGTGCCGAGCCCCAGCGACAGCAGACCGCCCAGGAACGAGGCAGGGACGGCGACCTTGAGCGTCTCGCGGACGATCACCCGGCGGACCTGCCGGGGGGTGGCACCGATGGCGCGCAGGACGGCGAGTTCGCGGGTCCGGTCCCGTACGGACGTGTCCAGGAGACCGGTCAAGATCAGCAGCACCACCAGCAGGGCGACTCCGCCGATCGCCGCACACACGCCGATCAGGTCGATTCGTGCCGCCGCCACCTCCGGGTTCTCGACGTCGCCACGGTCCGCGCCGGTCGCGACGATCAGACCGGGGGCGGCCGCCCGCAGCGTCCGGGCGGACGTCTCCTTCGTGCCGATCACGACCAGCGCGTCCGCGTGCTCGGGACGGCCGCTGAGGACCTGTGCCGTGTGCTGGCCGAACCAGACATCGTGGCCTGCGCCGGGCCCTCCGGCCACCAGACCGCTGACGCGGTAGGGTTCCGGCGCCTTGCCACCAACCTGGAGACGGACGGTGTCCCCGACGGCCCTGCCGCTGCCGGAGTCCACCGCGACTTCGTGTTCCGCCCGCGGGGCCCGGCCGGAACGCAGTTCGACCTCGGTGAGCGCGGTCGCGTCCCAGCCGCGGCCGGTCCGCACGGCCCCGTCGGCGGTGACCACCGGCAGGGAGACGTCCGCGACCACCTCGGTGACCCCCGGTGCCGTGCGCACCCGGTCCGCCACCGATACCGGTACCCGGGCCCGCTCCACCAGCGACCTGGCATCGCTCTGGTCGTCCTTGACGACCTCGACGCGCTGGCTCGCGGCGACGACGGCCACGGCGCGCTCATAGCGGTCGGTCGATCCGTGAGCCCGTAGTGCGGACTCCAGCAGGACCCCGAACGCGCCCGTCAACATGGCCGCGCACATCAGTGCCACCGCCACTCCGGCGGCGATGCCGCGCCTCACAGCGTCCCCCAGCGGGCCAGGACGGTTGCGGCGGAGGGAGCCGTCAGCTCGTCGACGATCCGGCCCTCGCTCAGGAAGACGACACTGTCGGCCCAGGCCGCGGCCACCGGGTCGTGGGTGACCAGCACGACCGTCTGCCCCATTTCGTCGACCGCGTCACGCAGCAGCTTCAGGACGTGCTCGGCCGACCTCGGATCCAGCGCGGCCGTCGGCTCGTCGGCGAAGACGATCTCCGGGCGGGTGACGAGCGCCCGGGCGAGCGCCACACGCTGTTGCTGGCCGCCGGACAGGCGTGCCGGGAGCCGGTCCAGGTGGCCGGCCATCCCCACGCGGTGGACGACTTCGTCCAGCCAGCGCCTGTCCGCCTGGCGGCCGCCGAGGGACAACGGGAGGGTGATGTTGCGCTCGACGTCCATCGAGGGCATGAGGTTGTAGCCCTGGAAGACGAACCCGATCCGTTCGCGGCGCAGCCGGGTCAGCTCCGTCTCGCTGAGCCCTCCCATGTCCAGATCACCGAGCCGTACCGTTCCGCCGCTGGGCCGGTCGAGACCGGAGGCGCAGTGCAGGAAGGTGCTTTTGCCCGATCCGGACGGGCCCATGATCGCGGTGAGACTGCCCTTGCGGAATCCCCAGCTGACCCCGTCCAGCGCGGTCACCTTGCCATAGGACTGGGAGACCTCCTCCAGGGACACGGCGAGCCGCATGGCCCGAGTCGTCATCGGTTGCATGGTGGGTCCCTCGGTTGCTCGATCGATCAGAACGAGTACCGAACGTAATCGCGCGAGCCGGGCGGGCGGCACCGGTCCCGCTCCCGAACCGAGGGTGTAGCAGGCTCCACCTGTCAGGTGTAGCGCGCACTTATGACAGGTGAACGCTCGTGAAGTACCGTCTCGACCCATGGACCTGAAGGCGAGGGCGCACCGCAGCCTACGATCCGCGAGGTATCTGCTGGGTGGGCTCACCACCGCTCTGCCTTCGCTGGCCGGTTACGTTCTGTTGCCGATCCTCTGTTTCTCGCTGATCGTCGCCCCGGTCCTGCCGTGGGCGGTGCGGCCGTTGCGCGCCTTGGCCGATGCCGAACGCCGGCGTGCCGAACGCGTTCTCGGCCGCCCCGTGCGCCGTCCCTACCCGACGCCCGAAGGCAATGCCTACCGGCGGACGCTGCAACTGCTGCGGTCCCCGGGGACCCGCAAGGACATGGCATGGATGCTGGTTCACGGCATCGTGGGGCTCGTTCTTCCCGTCCTCGTCCTGGGAGTGCTGCTCAGTCTGCTGCTGACGATCTCCATTCCGTTGTGGTGGTGGACCCTGCCCGGCGGAACCCTCACCCTCCTCGCGGCCCCCCTCACCACCTGGATGCAGGCGATCGTCCTGTCCGCGGTGTGTGCCTGGCTCCTCGCTGCCCTCTTCTTCTGGCTGGCTCCCGCCACGGTGAGGCTGGAGACACGGATCGCAGAGATCATGCTCGGCACGTGGACCGGCGCCGGCCGGCGGATCGAGGAACTGACCGCCTCGCGCGCGGGAGCCCTCCAGGCCCACGAGGCGGAACTCCGACGGATCGAACGCGACCTCCACGACGGCACCCAGGCACAACTCGTGGCGGTGGCCATGCGACTGGCCCTGGCCGACCGCCGGTTCGACAAGGACCCCCAGAGTTCCAGGAAGATGGTGCTCGATGCCAAGACCACCGTGGACGAGGCACTGGTCCAACTGCGCACCGTCATCCGCGGCATCCACCCGCCGATCCTCTCCGACCGGGGACTGAACGGGGCCATCCGCTCCCTGGCCGCGGGCCGGCCGATCCCCACCGCCCTGGATTTGCCCGAGACCGACCACCGCCCTCCCGCCGCCGTCGAGGCGGCCGCCTACTTCGTCGTTGCCGAGGCCCTGACCAACATCGCCCGGCACAGCGACGCGAGCCGTGCACAGGTCTCGCTCCGGTACGACGGCCCCACGCTGTGCGTCACCGTGCGGGACGACGGGTGCGGCGGGGCCACACCCGACTCCACCTCGGGCAGCGGACTTGCCGGAGTACGCCGACGGGTCGCCGCCCTGGACGGTACGACGAGGATCGACAGCCCTGTCGGTTCCGGAACGACAATTGAGGTGGTACTGCCGTGCGGATCGTGATCGCGGAGGACAACGTGCTACTCCGCGAGGGCCTGATTCTGCTCCTGGAGGAGGTCGGGCACGAGATCGTGGCCGTCGTGGGAAGCGGACCCGAGATTGTCCCCACCCTGCTCGAACACCGGCCGGACGTCGCCGTCCTGGACGTCCGGCTACCGCCCGGCTTCCGCGACGAGGGGCTGCGCGCCGCCATCGAGACCCGCAAACTCGTTCCCGGCCAGCCGCTCCTGGTGCTCTCCCAGTACGTCGAGGAGAGCTACGCCGCCGAACTGCTCGGACTGGGCGCCTCGGGGATCGGCTACCTGCTCAAGGATCGTGTGGGACACATCGAGGAATTCCAGGACGCGCTGGAGCGCGTCGCTGCGGGCGGAACAGCGCTGGACCCCGAGGTCGTCTCCCAGCTGATGAGCCGCCGGGACCCGCTCGACGCGCTGTCCCCCCGGGAACGGGAGGTCCTCGGGCTGATGGCGCAGGGCCTGGACAATCCCACGATCGCCACGACCCTGTTCATCACCGAACGTTCCGTCAGCAAGCACATCGGCAGCATCCTCGCCAAGCTGAACCTGCCGCCGAGCGACAGCGGCAGCCGCCGGGTCCGCGCGGTGCTCGCCTACCTGAACGCCTGACCTGCGTCGCGCACGGGTGTAGCTGGCTACACCTCAGGTTCGGGGGAACGGTCCGATGCGCCGACCGGGGCCGCAGGGAGAAGGTGGACCGCGTAAGAGATCCCACCCCTGGCGCCCATCGGGCCGCCGGGGCGCACAACAGGAGGAACCCCTGATGAAGCCCGTGCTCTGGCTGCTGCTCGTCGTCTCCACGGCGGCGGCGGTCTACGTCAGCACCTTCGCCCACTACACCGGCACCACGAGGATCCTGGCCGCAGTCGGTACCGGCGTCGTCTTCGTCGGATCCGCGCTGGGACTGTGGCTGACCAGCGGCAGGAAGTGACCCGTAGCGGCGAGAGCATCTGAGGAGGGGGCCGGCGGCGAGCCGGACACCCCCTCCTCATGCGCGACGCGGAAAACGGACACCACCTGGATTTCGCGTCCGAGCAGACCTCGGTGCACGTACACCAGAGGCTCGAAAAGCTCGGTGATCGTCCGCACCCCCGTGACGTACTGCGACTGACGCTCGCGGAAATGCTCCCCCTGCATGCCGACGCCCGCGCAACCAGCCGGACGAGCGCCGCCTACGGCCTGGAGGCGCTGCACGACCAGACCGTGCAGGAGCAGGCGCCCATAGCCTCTTTCAAGGACGGGCTTCCATCGAGCAGTTGGTCCGCCAAGCGATCGCCGACGGGCACATATCGACAGCCTCCGGGTACGAAGGAGGTCAGCCTGGTGGTTCGTTGCGCTGCGACATAGGTCCGGAACGGGACCACTGGACGAGTATGACTGCGCCGACCAGTGTCCATGCGGCCAGTGCCGCCCACGCGGCCGTTCGACCTGCCTCTTGCCACAGGCCGGCACTGGTCGCGCGCGCGGCCCGTTGTGTGGCCACGGCGTACATGCCGATCGGGAAGACGGCCGACCACCAGGACAGTTCGTAGCGCAGCGGTACGCGGTGACGGATGTGCCGCCACGCGCCGGCACCCAGCAGTACGGGGATCAGCGCCGTTGCCCAGCCCGACACCAGCATCAGCACAGCGGTGATCACTGTCCTGACCGAACCGTACCAGCAGGCCGATTGCAGCACGCTCGCCCCTGCCAGGACGCTGATGGCCCCCGCTCCCATCGCGATCCAGTAGACCGGAGTCAGCTCCGTCGGAGAGACACCGTGACGCCGCAGACGTGTCCAGACCAGTGAGGTGACCGTGGCATACGCGAGCACGCCCGCCCCCCAGCAGCACATGCCTGCTACCGCCGTGGCGGGCCCGACCCGCAGTTCCGTGGTGGCCACGACGACCGACTGCGGGCCGACCACCAACAGGAACCAGCTGCCGTCCGGTCGTGCCGACCGGTTCCGGGCGACGGTGACGACAGCGCGCAGAAGCGCTACGCAGCAGAGGGCACCGCCGGTCAGCAGGCCGATGGCGAAGGGGCGCCAGTGGCCGGTGGCCAGGTCGGCGGCCAGGACATCGGATGCCGCCACGAAGGTGAAGAATCCGAAGGCGCGGGCCGGATCTGCGGCGTCCTGCGCCATCCGGCTGCGGTACGCGGCGATCCGCCACGCGGTCGCTGCGACGAGCACCACGTAGAGAAGTACGCCCAGGCTCAGCAGCAGTCGGGCCACTGTATGGGCACCGACGGAGGCGGCCGCCCGTGAGACGATGCCCGCCGCCATGACGGAGGCGAAGCTCGCCGGGGGGAGGCGCCCGATGCCTTCGCGCATGCGCGCCCGGTAGCTGTTCGGTGTGGTGGTGGCCTGGTGGCCCATCGATGCTCCAGCAACTGCTTCGTGCTGTGGACCGCGCACGGTATCGGCTTGGTCGCCTGGTCGGCTCGTGGTCGTCGTTGCAGCCAGGCCCGGTGGCCCGACAGCGTCCGGGCCGGGTGTCACCCGGGGGTGCGGCGGGCCGTACGGTGGGGCGTCGGGGCGGCCTGTCGCGCCGGGTGACCCACCTGCGGGACCTGGGACGAGATGCCTGGCCGGTACGGGCCGCGGCCGCCGGCGCCGCGGCGAGAGCGGTAGACGACGTAAGGGCGGATGATGTAGCCGAGGGGCGCGGTGAAGGCGTGGACCAGGCGGCTGAAGGGCCACAGGGCGAACAGGGTCATGCCCAGCAGGGCGTGCAGTTGGTAGGTAAACGGTGCCTGGGCCATGGCGGTGACGTCGGGGTCGAGGGCGAAGAGGCTGCGGAACCAGACCGAGACGCCGAGCCGGTAGTCGTAGGGGTTGGTGGCAGTGGAGGCGGTGGCCAGCAGCCCGGCCAGCAGGGCGGCGGCCAGCAACGGATAGACGAGGCGGTCGCTGCGGCTGGTCGCGGCGCGTACCGCCGGCATCCGCAGGCGGCGGTAGAGCAAAATGCCCAGCCCCGCTACGGCCGCGATGCCCGCTGTCCCGCCCACCACCAGCGCCGAGAAGTGGTACATCCTCTCGCTGACGTGCAGACGTTCCGTCAGGGACTCGGGCACGAGCAGCCCCATCACGTGGCCGCCGATGACCAGGAACAGGGCGTAGTGGAAGAGGGGCCCGCCGATGCGCAGCAGGCGGGATTCGTGGAGCTGGCTGGAGCGGGTGGTGAAGCCGAAGCGGTCGTAGCGGTAGCGCCACGCGGTGCCGGCGACCAGGACGGCCAGGACGAGGTAGGGCAGCACTCCCCACAGGGCGATGTGGACGTGGGTCACCTGCGGGCTCCTTCGATGTGCGGTGCTCCGTGGGCAGGAAACGGGTCGAGGCCCACGTTTTCGGTGGGTGGCCCGCCGCGTGCCAGGGCGAGGGCGGCGGCACGGTCGGCGGGGGCGGGGCCGGGCAGGGTGGCGCGCACGGCGCTCAGCACCTCGGCGTACGGGCTGCGGTACGTTTCCAGCGCGTGGGCGAGCAGGTCGAGGGCGGGCCGGTGTTCGCGCAGCAGGCGCAGACCGGGCTCGGGACAGCGGGCGGTGAATTCGAGTGCGGCAGGCAGGAAGTCGGGCAGTTCGCCGTTTTCCTGCTGCCAGCCGTGGGCGCGGTAGAGGGCTTTGAGACGGGCCAGGGAGGCGCCTCTGCGGCGGGTGTCGCCGTCGGTGTAGTAGGTCAGGTGCAGGGTGCGGCGCCGGCTGCGGTCGAAGGTGAGCACGTAGCGGGCCGCGAGGTCCAGGACCGGTACAGTCCGGGCGTAGGCGCAGAAGCGCAGCAGGGCGGCCGGCGCCTCCCCGGGCAGCTGCCGCATCGTCTCGGTGACGGCGGACAGCCGTACGGGCCAGTCGCCGTCGGGGTAGGTCAGGAGCAGCGAGGCCGCCTGGTGGACGGCGGGGCGTACGGCGGTCACAGTTCGTTCTCCCGGCGGCGGGGGAACAGTCCGCTGGGTGTGCCCCGGCCGTTCCAGTTGAGGAGGTTGACGCGGCCGCGCAGCCCGTTGCCGGCTGTGGCCGGTTCCGGGGCGGGCGGGGTGTGGAAGCTCTCCATGCCTGGCAGCCCGGTGTCGTACATGCCTGGGCCGCCGTTGCCGTCGAGGCTGCATCCGTCGTCCAGCGTGTCCGGGGGGGAGGTCTCCGGTGTAGCTGGTGGGGATGACGTAACGGTCCTCGTACTTGGCCAGGGCGAGCAGCCGGTACATGGCCTCGATGTCGTCCCCGCCGAGGCCGACGGCCTCGGCGATGGCGGGGTCCCGGGGGTCACCGAGGTTGATGCGGCGCATGTAGGAGCGCATGGCGGCCAGGCGGCACAGGGCGGCTTCGACGGGGGCGGTGTCGCCCGCGGTGAAGAGGTGGGCGAGGTAGTCCAGGGGGATGCGCAGGGTGTCGATGGCGCCGAAGAGGTTGGCGGGGTCCTCGCCGTCGTGGCCGCTGTGGGTGAGGGAGTCGACGATGGGGGACAGCGGCGGCACGTACCAGACCATGGGCATGGTGCGGTACTCCGGGTGCAGGGGCAGCGCGACACGGTAGTCGGTGATCAGCGCGCGGACAGGGGAGCGGCGCGCGGCGGTGACCCAGTCGTGCGGGATGCCGCAGGCTTCGGCGGCGCGGGCGACCTCGGGATCGAAGGGGTCGAGGAAGCAGCCGAGTTGGGCCTCGTAGAGATCCTTCTCGTCGGGGACGCGAGCGGCCGCGCCGACCTTGTCGGGGTCGTAGAGGATGACGCCGAGGTAGCGCAGCCGGCCTACGCAGGTTTCCGAGCAGACGGTGGGCTCGCCCGCTTCGATGCGTGGGTAGCACAGGGTGCATTTCTCGGCTTTGCCGGTCTGGTGGTTGAAGTAGACCTTCTTGTACGGGCACCCGGACACGCACATCCGCCAGCCGCGGCAGCGGTCCTGGTCGACGAGGACGATGCCGTCCTCGATGCGCTTGTACAGCGCGCCGGAGGGGCACACGGCCACGCACGACGGGTTCAGGCAGTGTTCGCAGATGCGGGGCAGGTAGAACATGAACGCCTGCTCGTACTCCAGGCGCACCTTCTCGTTCATCTGCCGCAGCACCGGGTCGGCTGCCAGTTGCTCCGGGCCGCCGCCCAGGTCGTCGTCCCAGTTGGGGCCCCAGGTGATGTCGGTGGGGCGGCCGTCGATGAGGGAACGGGGCGGTGCGGTGGGCAGGTCGTCGCCGAGCGGCGCGGTGGTCAGGTTCGCGTAGTCGTAGGTCCAGGGTTCGTAGTAGTCGCTCAGGGCCGGCAGCTCGGGGTTGGCGAAGAGGCGGGCTAATCGGCGGGCGCGGCCGCCGGAGCGCGGTACCAGCCGGCCGTGCTTGAGCTGCCAGCCGCCCTTCCAGCGGTCCTGGTCCTCATGGCCGCGGGGGTAGCCCTGTCCTGGCCGGGTCTCGACGTTGTTGAACCACACGTATTCCGTGCCGGTGCGGTTGGTCCAGGTCTGTTTGCAGGTGACCGAGCAGGTGTGGCAGCCGATGCACTTGTCGAGGTTCATCACCATGGCCACCTGGGCCATGACGCGCGGGGTGGGGGGTGTGCCGCGAGGCATGTCAGTACTCCACGTTCTGCGAGCGGCGCCGGATGACGGTGACGGCGTCGCGCTGGTTGCCGGTGGGTCCGTAGTAGTTGGGGGCGAAGGACAGCTGGCCGTAGCCGCCGATGAGGTGGGTGGGTTTGATCAGGAGCTTGGTGAGGGCGTTGTGGACGCCGCCGCGACGGCCGGTGGTCTCGGACTTGGGCACGTTCACCAGGCGTTCCTGCACGTGGTACATGAACACCGTGCCCGGCGGCATACGGTGCGAGACGACGGCACGGGCGACGACCACGCCGTTGGGGTTGACCGCCTCGATCCAGTCGTTGTCGGCCACCTCTATCCGCGCCGCGTCCTCGACACTGATCCAGATCACCGGGCCGCCGCGGGCCAGGGTCTGCATGAGCAGGTTCTCCTGGTACTCGGAGTGGATCGACCACTTCGAGTGCGGAGTGACGTAGCGGACCGTCACCGAGCGAGCGCTCCCCACCCCCGTCGGGGAGTGTTCGCCCAGTGCGGCCAGGTCCAGGGGCGGCCGGTAGACGGGCAGTTGCTCACCGAGTTCGGCCATCCAGTCGTGGTCGAGGTAGAAGTGCTGGCGGCCGGTGAGGGTGTGCCAGGGCTTGCGGTGCTCGGTGTTGATGGTGAACGGTGCGTAGCGGCGCTCGGGCCCTTCCTTGCCCGACCACTCGAAGCTGGCTCCCACCTGTACCGGGCGCGCCTGGGTGTCGGAGAAGACCACGCGCCGCTCGGCGACCGACTCACCGAGGGTCTCCAGCCGACTGTCCTTGCCGCAGCGCTCGGCGAGGCGCGCGAAGCCTTCGGCGGCCAGTCGTCCGTTGGTGGTGCCGGACAGGGCGAGGATCGCCTCGCACAGCTTCACGTCCGTGTCCAGCAGCGGCCGGCCCCGTACCGCTTGCGGCAGGGCCGTTCCGCACCGGTCGGCCAGCCACCGGGCCTCCGCCCGCGGGTACACGGTCACGCCCTTGACCGTCATGCCTGACTCCTCGGCCAGCGGCCCCAGGCTCGCCAGCTTCGCGGCCACGGCCGTGTAGTCCCGCTCGACGAGTGCGAACGCCGGGAGGTTGTGTCCGGGCCGGGGCGGTACCGCCTCCCGCCAGTCGGGCACCACGCCGCCGGGCTGTGCCGTCTCGCCGGGCGTGTCGTGCTGCAGCGCGGTGGCCACCAGGTCGTAGCGGGTGTCCAAGCGGCCCTGGGCCAGCTCGCTGAACTTCGCCGCCAGGCCGTGGAAGATCTCGAAGTCGGTACGCGCCTGCCAGGGCGGGTCGATCGCGGGGGAGAAGGCGTGCACGTAGGGGTGCATGTCCGTGCTGGACAGGTCGTGCTTCTCGTACCAGGTGGCGGCCGGCAGCACCAGGTCCGCCATCAGGGTCGTGGAGGTCATCCGGAAGTCCAGCGCCAGGAGCAGGTCGAGCTTGCCGCGCGGTGCCTGCTCGTGCCAGGTGACATCGCGTGGCCGGGCCCCGGGCGGTGCTTCCTCGGCGCTCGCGTTGTCGCCGGCGCCCAGCAGATGCCGCAGGAAGTACTCGTTGCCCTTGGCGGAGGAACCGATGAGGTTGGCCCGCCATACCGTCAGCACCCGCGGCCAGTTCGCCGGATCGTCCGGATCCTCGCACGCGAAGTGCAACTGTCCCCGCTGGAGCTGGTCGGCGACCCACTGTGCTGGCTCGCGCCCGTCGGCGCGGGCCCGTTCCCCCAGGGCCAGGGGGTTGTCGCTGAAGGTGGGGGCGGAGGGCATCCAGCCCAGGCGGGCGGACTGCGCCACCAGGTCGGCGGTGTGCCGCCCCGCGAACAGTCCCTGTCCCGTCGCGGAGGCGAGCGCGTCGGCGCGGTACGACTCGTAGCGCCACTGGTCGGTGTGCAGGTACCAAAAGGGCGTCCCGGCCATCTGCCGCGAGGGCCGTACCCAGTCAGCCGCGCTCTGCATCTGCTGCCAGCCGGCGTACGGGCGCACCTTCTCCTGACCGACGTAGTGCGCCCAGCCACCGCCGTTGACGCCCTGACAGCCCGTCAGCAGCAACAGCGTCAGGAACGACCGGTAGATGGTGTCCGAGTGGAACCAGTGGTTGGTGCCGGCCCCCATCACGATCATGCAGCGACCGCGCGTCTTCTCCGCGGTGTGGGCGAACTCCCGCGCAGCCCGCACCACCGCTCCCGCCGGCACCGAGGTCAGCGACTCCTGCCAGGCCGGCGTGCACGGCAGTGCGGCATCGTCGTACCCCTCGGGCCACTGCCCCGACAGGCCCGGACGGTGCACGCCGTACCGGGCCAACAGCAGGTCGAAGACGGTCGTCACCCACCGTCCGCCGACCTCGCGCACCGGAACCGCCCGGCGTATGGTGCCTCCGCCGCCGGTCCCGCCTTCTGCGCCCTGGTCGAAGCGCGGAAGAACGACCTCCACGCTGGTCCCGGCCCGCTCCTCGTAAAAGGTGAGCAGAGGGTCCACGTCGCCCAGGCCGAGGTGCCAGCGGCCCGCACCGTGCTCGGACCAGCGTTCCCCCAACGTGCCGGGCGGTGCCACGGGAGCACCGCGGCCCGCGTCGAAGACCACCGGCTTCCACCGCCCGTACGCCTCCGCCTGCCCCTCCTCGGACAGCCCCAGGCCGGCCGCCGTGACGAACTTGCCCGGCACGAAGGACGTACCGCGCTGCTCCACCTCCACGAGGAACGGCAGATCGGTGAAGGACTTCACGTATTCGGTGAAGTACGGGACCTGGCGGTCGACGAAGCACTCGCGCAGGATGACGTGGCCCATGGCCATGGCCAGGGCGCCGTCCGTGCCGGGGTGGGGGTGCAGCCATTCGTCGGCGAACTTCGTCGCGTCCGAGTAGTCGGGGGAGACCACCACGACCTTCTGGCCGCGGTAGCGGGCCTCGGCCATCCAGTGGGCGTCCGGTGTGCGGGTCACCGGCACGTTGGAGCCCCACAGCATCAGGTACGCCGCGTCCCACCAGTCGCCCGATTCCGGTACGTCGGTCTGGTCGCCGAAGACCTGCGGCGAGGCGATCGGCAGGTCCGCGTACCAGTCATAGAACGACAGCATCGGCGCGCCGATCAGCGACATGAACCGGGCGCCGACCGCGTGCGAGCCCATCGACATCGCCGGAATCGGGGAGAACCCCGCCACTCGATCAGGACCATGGGCACGGATGGTGTGCACATGGGCGGCGGCCGCGATTTCCAGCGCTTCGTCCCAGCCGATCCGCACCAGTCCGCCCTTACCGCGCGCGTTCTGGTAACGGCGGCGCTTGCCCGGGTCCCCGGTCACCTCGTTCCAGGCGGCGACGGGGTCGCCCAGCCGTGACCGCGCCTCCCGGTACATCTCCAGGAGGACGCCGCGCACATGCGGATAGCGCACGCGCGTCGGCGAATAGGTGTACCAGGAGAACGACGCGCCTCGTGGGCAACCGCGCGGCTCGTACTCCGGCCGGTCCGGGCCCACCGACGGGTAGTCGGTCTGCTGCGTCTCCCAGGTGATCAGGCCGTCCTTGACGTACACCTTCCACGAACACGAACCCGTGCAGTTCACGCCGTGTGTCGAGCGGACCACCTTGTCGTGCGCCCAACGCTCACGGTAGGGAGCGTCGTTGACCTGCTGATCCGTGCGGAAGACCGCACGCCCGTCCGGCGTCGTGGCGGCCCCTTGCAACTGCCGTCCGAGCTGCAGCAACCGTTCCGCCGCCTCACCCGCCATACGCTCCGCTGCCTTGCGTGTTCCGCGTTGCGTCACGTGCGGACGCCTCCTCTCCCCATGCAGCGGCACCCTGTGACCTGTCAGCGGGCAAGGGCGCAATTTCGGCCCCATCCTGACCCCGAACTCGCGCTTTCAACCGCTTCGGCGAACACAATTGGGCAGAGTTATACGCAACGTTCCCATTGCTTTGCTCTACATGCCGCGCACATATGCGGACAGCGTTTGCTTGTATGGCGCGATATATATACATCGCCGGAGATGCGGTAGGGGGCGGGATGATGCGACTGTGAAAGTCAGTTGTTCGAATATGGGGTGGCGAAGGGACGTAGCGGAGGCCGCTGTGGAAGGAGAGACGCGCCTCGGACGGTCACATCGTCCACTGCGCACCGTGGTCTCCACAGACGAGATGGGTTTTGCTATTCCTTTCTCGAGAAGGCGGAACCAACGATGCTCCGAAGCCATCCGGGGCGTACAGGCTCGGTTCGGGACCCGCCCGGCGCCGGGCCGCTCGCGGAGGCGCCAAGGCCGGAGCGTGGCTACCAGCCGTGAAGTTGCCGCAGCGTCAGGTTCTATCGCGCTGGTTAGGGCAAAACACCGGCCCAGCACAGCACTTCGTGAGCAGGCATTGGTGGCCTGGCCCACCGCACGGGTTGCACGGATGTTGGGCGTGAGCGCCCGGACTCTGCGGCCCGGCGACCAGACCGGTGTGCTGCCGCCCGCGCGTGGACCGGCGGCAACAGCCACCGTTGCTTCGATGCCATCACCGCCGGCTGCTCGCCGAACGCGACCGGCTCGGCGTCCCGACCGCGGCCGTCTCCCGCACGATCAGCGATGCGGAACGCCCGAAAAGGGCGGCAGCCGCATGGCCATGGCCAACCGTGTCAGTATCCGCATGAGCTGAAAGGGGACCAGTTCGCTGCCGGGGGTGACCACGGCAGCGAACTGGGCGTCCAGGGCCTGCGCGGAGTGATCACGCTGTGGCTGGACACCGGTCGGGGCGCCTTGGACGGAGGTGCCGTGCGCTGGTCAGCGGCCGGGCTTCGCCGTCGTCCGGCGGCGTATGGGGCAGCGGGCGGTGGGAGTAGTGCGCAGGTTCGGGATCGGTCCGGCGCGCAGGAGCGAGGACTCACCAGTGCCAGACGGGCCGACCAACACCGGCACGGGTCTCTCGCGCACCATGACCAGCAGCTGCTGGATGAGGTGGTCTCGGCCGAAGAAGCGGTCCTGGTCACCTGTTTCGTAGCGCGCCGGCCCCGGATAGGGCGTCTGGTCGGCGGTGTTTCGGACCATCACGGTGACGGAATCAAAGCCGCGCGTCATCTTCCCGCCGTGCGACCGTGATGCTTCGCTACCTGATAGCGGCTGGGCGAAGCCGTGCAGGAGTGACGACGCTCCGAAGGAGGGCCGCGTGCCGGGATTCGACTTCGTCATCGTGGGCGCGGGGACGGCCGGCTGTGTGCTGGCGGCGAGGCTGTCGCAGGACGTGAACACGCAGGTCCTGTTGATCGAGGCGGGTGGCTCGAAGATGCTGCCCGCGCAGGCCTCGCCTCCCGCGTGGCCGACTCTGCTCCAGACCCCCGCGAACTGGGGGGACGTCACCGTCGAGCAGTCGGCCACCGGCACATCTGTACGACTGCCGCGTGGGCGCGGGCTCGGCGGGTCCTCGGCGATCAACGGCATGGTCTTCGCCCGCGGCCACCGCTTGGGCTACGACCGGTGGCCCGGCCAGGG
>NZ_JAFIQY010000070.1 GCF_022271435.1 Streptomyces monomycini
TCCGGCGTCACGATGCGCCCGGGGGCCGCTGGGAGGCCGTCGCCCTCCGCGCCGCGCACGGCGCCTCGGCGACCTGGAGCGCCGAGGACTCTTGAGGTCTACCCGGGCTCGGAGCGTCTCGGCGCCCCGCTGCGGGGCTGACGGAAGGTGGTATGGCGTGAGCGGACAGGAGGCGGCCCCCTTCCGGGTCGGCGACCGGGTACGCGGCACCTCCTACGTGTCACCGGAGCGGCGGGGCCGGGACAAGCCGGAGAAGTTCGAAGGCACCGTGGTCCAGCTCGGCAGTGGGTACGCCGGAGTGGATGCGGACCGCGCCTTTCTGTGGGCACGGCTGGCCGACGGGACCGAACGCCAGGCGCTCATCCGCGAAAGCGAGCTTTCCGCGTCGGCCGATGCTTCGTCGGCGGAGCGTTGAGCGCCCGCCACCGTCTGCCGAGGGTACCGATGCCGGACGGTGACGGACGTGTTGTCCGGGTTGCCCTGGTCGCAGCGGTCCTGTTCGGCCTCGACGCTCTCGCCAGCCAGGCCCCGGCCCGTCCCGACCTCCGCGGGTGCCGTCGTCGCCCCCGGCACTACGCCCGCCGAGGGCCCCCAGACGCTGGCCTGCTCACCGAGAAGGACTTCGGTCGGGCCATGCCGCCCGCGCTCGCCCGGGCGGCGCCGCCCGCGCGCTTCGGTGCGGGCTGTATCGCCGTCCCGTCCCGCCCGGAGAGCTACGGCCCGGGCGGGACGGGGGTGATCTCGGTCCTCCCATATGCGGCGTCAACTTGCGTGGTGTTTCTGCCCCGTACGAGTCGGGGCCTGGCTCGTCCAACCGGCCCCGTATTGCGATCACGGATGTCTAGGGTGATGTCATGAGTATGGTCCGAGAAACGGGTGACACGGCGGCCTCGCTCCGCGCGGCCATGGTGAACGAGCTGTACGAGATGGGTGTGTTCCGGTCCGAGGCGGTGGCGAAGGCGTGCTCGGCGGTGCCCCGGCACGTGTTCGCGGCGGATGAGCCGCTGGAATCGGCGTATGCCGCGAACAAGGCGCTGGTGATCAAACGCGACGTGGCCGGACAGGCTCTGAGTTCGCTGTCGGCCACGCACATCCAGGCGGTGATGCTGGAGCAGGCCGAGATCGAGCCAGGGATGCGCGTTCTCGAAGTGGGCTCCGGCGGCTACAACGCCGCCCTCCTCGCTGAACTCGTCGGGGACACCGGCACGGTGGTCTCCGCCGACATCGACGCGGAGATCGTGGAGCGCGCCCGCGCCTGCCTGGACGCGGCAGGTTACGGCCGGGTCCGGGTCGTTTTGGCCGATGCCGACTCCGGCGTGCCCGAGCACACTCCCTACGACCGGATCATCGTGACCGCGGCAGCTTGGGACATCCCGCCGGCGTGGCTGGACCAAGTTTCCGAGCGAGGCAGGATCATCGTCCCTTTGCGCATGCGGGGGATCACCCGGTCGGTCGCGTTCGACCGCGACGGCGCCGGGCTCGTCAGCGTCAGCTACCGGCTGTGCGGCTTCGTGCCGATGCAGGGGAACGGCGCTTACACGGAGCGGCTGCTTCCGCTGGCGGACGGAGTCACCCTTCAGCTCGATGACCAGCGTCAGGAGTTCGACACCGAGGCCCTGGCCGGCGCCGTGCACGGACCGCGTCTGGAGGTCTGGTCCGGTGCCGCGTTCGATCTGCCGGATGAGCTGGAGCTGTTCTTGGTGAGCAGTACGCCTCAGATGGTGATGCTGCACGGGAGCAAGCACCTGGTCGATCAGGGGGTGCTTGGGCTGTCGGTGACGCGTGGTGTTCCCGCTCTGGTGATCGGCAGCAGCTTCGCGTACCGGACCAAGCGGCCGAACGAGGCGACCGGCGGCTTCGAGAGCGGGGTGTTCGCTCATGGGCCCGAGGCGGAAATGGTCGCTGCGCGGTACGTGGAGCTGTTGCGGCGGTGGGCGTTCGAGCACCGGCGGCGCGGCGCCGCCCGCATCCGGTACGTGCCGCTGGCTGAGGGAGAGGCCGAGCCGGCCGTAGGAGTCGTGGTGAAGCGGTTCGGGGTCGTGGAGATCACCTGGTCATAGGCTCCCCGGCCCGGGCGAGCCCCGGGACGGGGCGGTGTGCACCACTCAACTCTGAGGAGGTTGTTGTGTCCGTGCAGTCCGAGGAAGCGGTGGCTATGAGCCCCGCCGCAGCAGAAGGCCAAGAGCAAACCGCCGAGGACTGGGACTTGGACGTCTCGATCGTCGAGTCGGGCCCCGAAGCCGACCGGCTCATCCAGATGACCGATGACGGCTGCGGTCAGACCTGCGAGTCCGCCTGCTCGACGACCTGTCCGTAGGCCGCCGGGTTCTCCAGCCGTGGTGTCCGGCCGCGCAGGTGGCCGGACACCGCACGGCGACAGGGGTGACGGGTGTACGAGTACATCGATGCGGTGGTGCTGCGTGTGACGGCCTGGCCACCAGAACACCGAATCCAGTGGTGGCCCGACCTGACCGGCGAAACCAACGGCCCGGCGTCATGGAGGCCATGGCTGGAGGACGTCTTACGCATTCCCGGCTTCGCTGCTGCTGTGGAGCAGGCCAGCCCGGTGCTGGCACACCGGACCCGGCAGATCTGTCAGGGGCGGCGGCTGCCCGAGCCTGCCGTTCGCAAAGTGGTGGTGGCGCTCCTACGCTACGCGCTGCGTGCCTCGGGCCGGGCCACTCCCTTCGGCCTCTTCGCCGGAGTGGCGCCGGCCCGGCTCGGCACGACGTCGGCCGCCCGCATCGGCACCGGCCACCAGGCCGTCGCCCGACCGGACGCCACCTGGCTTGCCACGGTGGTCGAACGCCTGGAAGCCGACCGGACGCTCCAGCCGCACTTAACGGTCCAGGCTCATCCACTCGCGGTGGAGCGGGACGGCCACGTGGTGCTCGAACACCGCCCCGCGCACAACCCGGACCAAGCCCCGGCACATGTGCACATTCGCCTGACCAAGCCTGTCAAAGCGGCCCTGGAAGCGGCCCGCGCCCCCATCCGCACCGCGGATCTTGCGGCCAAACTGGCCGCCGACTTCCCCCACGTTTCCGCGCCGACCGTCGACCAGCTCCTGGCGGGCTTGATCGCCCAGCGCCTCTTGGTCACGAACCTCCGCCCGGCGACCACGGCGACGGACCCGCTCGCCCACGTGCTGGCCGTCCTCGGCAGCGGGGGCGCCGCTGCGGCGGCCGAGCCAGCGCCCAAGCTGCGCGAGATCGCCCAGGCGCTGGCGCGACACAACACCACCACCGACCCGGTGATCGGGCAGAACGAACGCAACGAGGCCGGCGCGATGATGCGCGGCCTCGCCTCGTTCACCGGACCGGCGCTGTCCGTCGATCTGCGCCTGGAAGCCGAGGTAACGCTCCCTGGCGAGGTCGCGGTCGAGGCCGCGCGGGCGGCCACGGTCCTGATCCGGCTCTCGGGCCGCCCCGTACTCTCCCGGGCCTGGGCGACCTGGCACGGCCGCTTCCTGGAACGCTACGGCCCGCGCGCCGTGGTGCCGCTCCTGGACGTCGTGGACCGCGGCTCGGGGCTGGGCTACCCGGCCGGCTTCCTCGGCGGCCCACCACCCCCGGCTGGCACCGCCGTGAGCGAGCGCGATGCCAAGCTGCTGACGCTCGCGCAGAACGCAGCCCTGCGCCGCCACCGCGAGGTCGAGCTGGACGACGCTCTGGTCGCCGACCTCGCCGAGACCGGCCCGCGGGTAGGTATTCAGCCGACGACGGAACTGACCGTACGCATCGGGGCCCATAGCGTACGGGACCTGGATGCCGGGGAGTTCACGCTGGCGATCGTGGGGGTCTCGCGGTCCGCCGGGACGATGAGCGGCCGCTTCCTGCACCTGCTCGACACGCGCGACCGGGATCGGATGGCGGCGGCGTACACGGTGGCATCCACTGCGATTGAGGGCGCGCTGAAAGTGCAGGTCTGTGCGCCCCCGCTGTATGCGGGCGCCGCGAACGTCGCCCGTAGCCCGCAGGTGCTGCCTGCCGCCCTCCGCCTCGGTGAGTGCCACGACCCAGGCGGCACGGACCTGGTATCTGTCGAGGACATCGCCGTCACCGCGGATGCCCACCGCCTGTACCTGATATCGAGGTCGCGCCGTCGGCCGCTGGAGTTCGTGACCCTGAACGCGGTGGAACCGACCCGCCGCACTCACCCGTTGGTGCGGTTCCTCACCGAAGCCACCAACGCGCTGAGCGTACCGTGCACCACCTTCGACTGGGGAGCGGCCTCCGGCCTGCCGGTCCTGCCCGCACTGCGTTACGGGCGCACGATCTTGTCCCCGGCCCGATGGCGGCTCACCGCCGCCGACCTCGCCGGCCCCGCATCCGGCCGGACGCAGTGGGACCGGTCCCTGGCTTCGTGGCGCGAGCTGACGGCAGCACCGCGCACCGTCCATCTGGGAGAGGGCGACCAGCGCCTTCGCCTGGACCTCGCCGAACCCGCGCACCGAATACTGCTGCGGAACCAGCTGCGGCGCGACGGCTCGGTGCTGCTCCGTGCCGAGACCGCGGCCGACGCAGGCTGGATCGACGAACGCCCCCACGAAGTCGTCATCCCCCTCACCACCACCGGTACCCCGGATAGATCGCCGCACTGGCTGCACGCCGTCCCGGTGGCAGGGCGTGGGCACGGGCGGCAGCCCGGGTGCGACGGGCGGTTCTTCGTCAAGCTCTACACGCACCGCGACCACCACGCCGGCATCCTCACCCGCCATCTGCCGAACCTGCTGAACCGGTTGCGCGGCGAGGCGCGGTGGTGGTTCCTGCCGTACCGCGACCCTGACGATCACCTGCGGCTGCGCCTGAGAGTCGACGACGGCCAGGCCGCTGACGCCGCTGCGGCGATTGGTACGTGGACGCGGCGACTGCGTCAGGCTGGCCTGCTGGCCCGGGTGCAGTGGGACACCGACTTCCCCGAGACCGCCCGTTTCGGAGGCGACCAGGCGTGGGAGGCCGCCGAGGCGTACTTCGCGGCGGACTCCGAGACCGCCGTCGCGCAGCTGGCCGCCTGCGGGACCAAGGACGGGCCCGACCTGCGGGCCCTGACCGCAGCCAGCATGCTCGACCTCACCATCGCCTTGACCGGCCATGCGGATCGCGCCATGCGCTGGCTCATCGACAGCTCCGAGCCGACCGGCACGGCGCCGGACCGCGGGCTGTACGACCAGGCGATCCTCCTGGCCAATCCCCACGACCGCACCGAACTGGCCCGCCGGCCCGGCGGCGAGAAGGTCCTCGCCCGGTGGACCCGGCGGCGCGAAGCGCTGGCCGCCTACCGCCGCGCCCTCACGGGCACGGACACGCTATCGGCGACCGATCTGCTGCCGGAGCTGCTGCACCTGCATCACACCCGCATGGCCGGCCTGGACATCGAGGCCGAACGCCGCTGCGTGCACCTGGCCCGCGCCGCTGCCCTGAGCTGGAAGGCCCGCACGAGGACGGGGATATCGTGAGGCCGATACCGCAGGCTCTGGCCCTGGCCGACGCCCTGGCCGCGCAGCTGTCCGATCCGAACACCGCATGGGCCGCGCAAGCGCCGGGCAAACGGGCGTGGCCGCAGTCGCTGGCGGGCGGCGCCGCGGGCATCGCCCTGCTCCACATCGAGCGCGCCCACTGCGGGCGAGGCGAGTGGAGCACCGTGCACACCTGGCTGGCCTCAGCCACCGCCGACGACCTGACCGCCGCCGCGAACGCCAGCCTTTACATGGGAGCCCCGGCCCTGGCGTTCGCCATGCACGCCGCCGCCCACGGCTCCAGCCGCTACCAACGCGCCCTGAAGAAGCTGGACGACGCCACGGTCACCGTCACCCGCAGGCGCCTGGCCCAGGCCCATGACCGCATCGACCGCGGCGACCCCCCGGCGATGAAGGAGTTCGACGTGATCCGCGGTCTAACCGGGCTGGGCGCCTACCACCTCGGACGACACCCCGACCACCCGATCACCACCGAGGTCCTCGCCTACCTGGTACGCCTGACCACGCTCCGCCCCCAGAAGCAGGGGCTCCCACCGTGGTGGACCGATGTTGCACCCAACGGTGAAGCGAGCCCCGACTACCCCGGCGGCCACGGGAACTTCGGCATGGCCCACGGCATCGGCTCCGTCCTCGCCCTGCTCGCCCTGTCCCTCCTGAACGGCCCGGCCCTCCCCGGTACGCGTGAAGCAGTCGAACGCATCTGCGACTGGACCGACCACTGGCGCCAACACGACCCCACCGGCTCCTGGTGGCCGGGCTTCATCACCCTCAACCAGGTTCGCCGCCAGCAGCTCGACCCGGCGCTGAGGCCGAGGCCCTCGTGGTGCTACGGCATCGCCGGCACCGCCCGCGCCCAGCAACTCGCGGGCCTGGCCCTGGGCGACCGAACCCGTCAGGAGACCGCCGAGCACGCCATGCTCGCCACCCTCCAGGACCCGGACCAGCTCGACATGCTCACCGAGACCGGGCTCTGCCACGGAACCGCCGGGCTGCTCCAGGCCGCCTGGCGCATGGCCACTGACGCGGCCACCCCCGCCCTCGCCGCCGAACTGCCCCGCCTGACCGACCGGCTCACCCAGCAGCTCGCCCGCCTCAACCCGCGTGACCCCGAACTCCTGGACGGCATTGCCGGCACCGCGCTGGCCCTGCACACCCTCGGCACCAACACCGTCCCCCGATCGAACTGGGACGCCTTCCTCCTCCTGGCCTAGACAGAGACGGAGCCGAACCTGCATGAACACCTCCTGGCGGCAGATCAACATCGCCTTCCCCGACTGGGCCACCGCCGAGCACACCGCCCTCACTCACCTCGCCCCGCTCCTGGCCACCACCGAGACCGCCCGCCTCATCGGCCCCTGGTTCTTCGTCCGGAAGGCCCCCCACTGGCGCATCCGCTATCAACCACCCGCCGACCCCACCACAGCCGAGCACCACCTCCTGCGCTCCCTCACTCGCCTCCAGCGTGACCAGCACCTCACCGTCACACCCGTGATCTACGAGCCGGAAACGCACGCCTTCGGCGGGCCGGAGGCCATGACCACCGCCCACCGCCTCTTCCACCTCGACACCCACCACCTGATCGACCACCTCACCCGCCACCCGCACCAGCCGCACCGCCGCGAGCTGTCGATCCTGCTGTGCGCAGCCCTGCTCCGCGCTGCCGGCCTCGACTGGTACGAGCAAGGCGACGTCTGGGCACGCGTGGCCGATCACCGCGACCCTCCCCAGCTCCAATCCGCCCACCGCCTGACGACGATGCGGGACGGCCTGCGCCACCTGATGACCGCCGACATCACCCAGCTCACCCGCGACGGCGCCAGGCTGCCCCTTGCCGCCGCCTGGCCACGCGCCTTCACCACCGCAGGCCACGACCTCGCCGCCCTGGCCGCCGCCGGCCGACTACAACGGGGACTGCGCGCGGTCCTGGCCCACCACGTCATCTTCGCCTTCAACCGGCTCGGCCTCCCGCACGCGACCCAGTCCACCCTCACCACCAACGCCACAGCTGTCGTCTTCGGCCCCGACCCGACCAGCGAGAATCAACCCGCGCAAGGAGCCCCGGCATGAACGACCGGCTCCTGGCCTGGTTCCCGCTCATCCCAAGGCCCCGCCCGCCCGCACTCCCTCTTACAGTCCGGATCCGCCAACTGACGGAACTGGCCGCACAGCCCGCCACCGACGATCTCCACCAGCAGGCCACCCGCGCTGCCGAAATCTGCAACAAGGCGGCCCTCATCGCCTCCGACTGCGCCGTCCCCGACCTCGCCCGCGCCCTGTGCTGGTCCCAGTACGCGGTCTTCGACCAGGCACGCCCGCTACCTCCATGGGCGGTAAAACTCGCTCTCCAGCCGATCCTCAACATCGCCCGGCAGCTCACCCGCGAAGGCCGCGGAAACAGCGCCTACGCCATGCTCGACACCCTCTTCCACGCCGCCCGCACCCAGACCTCCACCGACGTCACCGGCCGAACCGTCAGCCTGCACACGCTCACCAGCTCCGCAGACGCCCACAAAACGGTCTGCACCCTGGTGTGGGCGGCACTCCTCGCTGACGGCACCCGCGCCCTGGCCCAAGCCGGCCGCTGGCGCGAAGCCGCCGAAGCGGCAACCGCCCACCGCGGCGTCGGTACCCGGCTCCTCGACGGCCGACAAATCACCATCGTCGCCCTTGCCCAGAGTGGACGACACGACGAGGCGACCGCCCTGGTCACCGACAGCCGACCCGCCGAGCCCTGGGAAGACGTAGTCCAGAGCCTGCTGCGTGTCCTGTGCCGATATGCCACAGACTGTGTACCGGCGACGCACATCGACGACATGTTCACCAAAGCGCTCGCTCTGCAACCGAAACCCGGCACCACCGTCTTCCGGACCCGGGTCGACATCACCGCGCTGTTCCTGGCAGCACCCCGCCCCAACGCCCAGGTACCCCCACTGCATGCAGACGTCCTCGCCATGGCCCACACCGACGGCTACGCGGCACGGGACGCTCTCACCCAGCCGCAGCTTCGATGCGCGATGACAACCAGCCAGCGCCGAACCCTGACCGGCCTCGTACGCGCCGCAGGACTCGACGCCGGGACCGTACCGGAACCCTTGCGAAGTGACCTGCTGCGGGCGGCGGCGATGGCCCAGAACCAGCTGCGCCTCTGCCTTGAGCGCAGTGTGGTCACCTCGTCGACCACACCTTCTCCTGGACCTCCTCGAGAATGACACGTTGCGCGGATCCGGCAGCGAGTCGCCGTACTTCGGAGCGCAGTGCCTTGAGCCCCGACGAACGTAACCTGCTGCAGATGATCACCGAATCGTCCACGCTGGTCTCGCTGTCCGGCTGCTTTGCCCCTACCCACCGCCGCCGCGCCCGGCAACGGTGTGTGACAAGGACTCGTAGTTGGCAGTGCGGCATCGCGCTGACCAGCGCATGTGCCAAATAGGCGTCCTGGGAGAGGCGCCGAGTTCAGATAGGTAGTTGGCACTTACGTACAGGTAGCGGTCGCGCGCGTACGCAAGTCGAGCCGCTGACCAGCAGACTTACGAGACTGAGGCTCGCTGGCCAACTACCTCTCTTGTGCCAACTACGAATCACCGGCACAGCGCCAGGCAAATCACCGCCACCAGTGCGGCGACCTGCTTGTTGTCCTGCACGAATGCGGGGGTGACGGCCAGGGGCCCTTGAAGTCGCCGTAGCGGTGTTCGACCGTTCCCTGACGGCCTCGAAGCCTGGCTGCGTGATCTGAGGACGGCCGCGCAGGCCGGTACCCGCGACGGCTGGAACTGACGGGCCGGCAGCACCTCACCGGGCAGGCCGGCTCATCCGGCGGTCGTAGCGTGGCCGGGTGAGGAACGGTGAATATCGGGACGTGGCCGAGGCCGCGTGGTCGTGGGTGCTGGACCACGTGTGCGAGGACGAGGGTCCGTGGCTCGTGGAGACGGTGGCGGAGGGCGCTCCGGAAGCCTCGTCACCGGCACAGGACCGCGACTCGCTGTATGCGGGAATCGCCGGCCTGGCCCCGGTGCTGGCCGAGATCGCGCAGTACCGGGAGCTGGGCGTGCCGGAAGCGGCGCTGGCGACCGGCATCGTGACCAGACTGTCGGCACAGGCCGGGCGGCGAACGGAACCCTCGCTGTACGACGGCCTCGCGGGCGACGCGACGGCGCTCAGGCTGCTCGCCCCGGGCGAGGAAGTGGTGGCGCTGCGGCGGCTGGTCGCCCTGGCGACCGGCGACGGATGGAAGACCACGCTCGATTTCGAGCCGGGCTCCGACGCGCCCCTCACCGACGTCATCATGGGGACCGCGGGCGTGGTGATGACGGCGGTCTGGGTGAAGAGCGAGTTCACCGAGGTGATCGCGACGACGGGAGGCGAGGCCCTGCTGCGGGCGGCGGACCGTACGGAAGCGGGCCTCGACTGGGGTATGACACCGGGGGCGGCGTCGAGGGCGCCGAACTACTCGCACGGAACGTCCGGGGTCGCGGCCGCTTTGGCGGTCGCGGGCGCCGCCCTGGACCGCGAGGACTTCGTCGAGGCAGCGGTCGCGGGCGCCCGGCATGTCCTCTCGGTGGGGTCGTTGAAGGATGCGGGCTTCGTCGTCCCGCACACGATCCCGCCGTCGCGCCGGGAGGTGGAACCGGTGACGTACACGTGGTGCCACGGACCGGCGGGCACCTCGCACCTGTTCACCGCGCTGGCGCACGCAGGGGTCACCGAGGTGGCTGGCCACGACGTCGACGAACTGCGGCAGCGCTGTCTGACCTCGATCCTCACCTCGGGTGTGCCGGAACGCCTCCGTCCCGGCTTCTGGGACAACGACGGCCGCTGCTGCGGAACGGCGGGCGTCGGAGACGTCCTGCTGGACGCGGCCCAGGACTGCCGGGCGCCGGAGAGGAGACAGACCCTGCTGCGGGCCGCGCACAGGATGGGTGACGCGTTGGTCGACCGGGTCATCAGGGATAACGCGGGCGCCCGTTGGCGCTTTCTGGAACACCGCAAGGACCCGCCGCTGCTGCCGCCCAGCACGACGTGGATGCAGGGCGCGGCAGGCATCGCGGCCTACCTTCTGCGCCTCGCCCGGTACGGCGAGACCGGCCCCGACACCCCGGTCGTCGACCGCCCGGACCAGTGGTGGGCGGTACCGGCACACCTGCGCAGTACCGGGACGGAATCATGAGCGAGTGACCTCATTCGAGACAAGTAATACATAACGATCTCGGCCCAGGCCCCCATGCCTCGTGTGACGCATGGTCCGCCCTAGCTCCGTTCTCTCAATCCGTGGGATTGTCCGAGCGAGATCGGTGCGGCGACAGGCGCCCAGGTGATGGTCTTCGCCTCCGTGTCGGCGGTGACGTCGACCAGCTCGACGGTGTCGATGTGAAGGGGCGCGTGGCTGGGGCGTACCCGGCGTACCCGTCGATGGATCTGGTGGAAGTGTTCCAGGGTGACCTCGGCGGTGGCGTACGACTCGGTGAGGTGGAGGACGGCGGTGTCATAGGAAGTGGCGTCGGCTCCCAGCACGGCCTCGAAGGCGCGCGTGGTGGCAGCACGCAGAGCATTCAGGGGCTCGTCGGGGCTGAGATCGAAAATGATCCCCGAGCCGTACGGGAGCGCACTGCCCACCGTGACGGTGAAGGGCTCGATGGAGCGCATCTCCGCGGACAGGGCCTCGATGAGCGCATGGCGTTCGGCCTCGGAGACCTCGGCGGCGCCCTTCTGGCTCAGCTGGTACAGGGTGATGTGGAACCACGGGTCGCCGACGTGGGCGAGCGGGTCGTCCTTGGTCGCGGTACGGACACCGCGGATGAGGTCGGCGAGGTCCGGGTAACGCCCGAGGTCAACAACGATATAAGCGTGCAGAAGGGACGGGGTGTCCCCTTCTGCCCATAGGTCTTGCCCCTGCCGGAAGGCGATCGGTTTCATAGACGATCAACCTACCGAGCCGATGATCAGATGATGTCCTCGTAGTCGGGCAGGATTTCCGTCCGGGTCGGAACCCGGAGCTGGATCTCGGCGTCGGCTGGCACCACCTCGACACCGGCGTCGGCGACCGCAGCGGCGACGTCGCGTACGGCCTCGGAGCCCAGCCTCCAGTCGCGGGTCACGTGCCCGGCCGGGCACGTGATCTGCGTGTCGTCGCCCCGCGCGGTCAGGGTCAGTCCGGTGCGGGCATCGCACTCACGGCAGCTCACCTGCACACGGGAGAAGTACCCTGCTTGGCTGTCGATATAGTCCGCCGTGCCTGCGGTCCGCACCTCGTACTGCGCTTCCATCTACGTCCTTCCCTCACGCGTGTCCTGCCCATCCTCATGGTGCGGCACCGGTCTGCGCTACACCCCTTGGGGGACAGATACCCGTAGAACCCCGGATGCGGCCGGTGCCACCCGGACTGAAGGGGAAGCGGCAGCACCGCAGCCCGTCGCCCCGATACGTCGGCCGCACCTCGTTTGACCTGCAGAAACGTCGCGCGCACGACGGCAGGTCGATGGCGCCCCGGCAGGACTCGAACCTGCGGCCAAGTGCTTTGAAGGCACCTGCCCGATCCCTCGGCGCCAACGGGCGAACCTGCCGACGGGGAGCTTTGTGACGCTGCAGCCGTGGTGATTCGCCGACGGCAGACACATCGAGTCGGCAACGGACTGGAACAGGGCGGCGAAGCAAGCAAACCTAGAACAGTCCGGAGAAGCGCGGTAATGGCCTGCTGTTTTTGCGTGCACCTAAGCGTTGGGTAGGCGGGGCAACATAGCCGACGATCGCCGGTTAGCCAAACCGGTGATTCCGCGGATCATTGAATCTGTCGCGCGGTTCTCCGTGTGGCTCATTGAGATATTCCGCCGAGGAGTTCGGAGTTCATAGCTGTGCCTGCCGACGTCATGGACGAAGAATGGCTGCTTTCCGCAGAGCAGATTTGTTCGTTGCTCAAGGCGATCCGTGGAAACATGGGTGGCCATCACTCGGTGTACCCCTTCATGCGCACCGTCGCCGACCTGGCTCTGCGTCCGAGTGAGGCTCACGTTCTGCGAGTGAGTGACGTGGTTCTCTCGGAGGGCGGCGAGGCAAGCTTGACGGCCCGCCATAAGGGGGCTGAGCGGAAGGTTCCCCTTCAGTCGCAGATCGTTGAGTTCCTGCGCGAGTGGATCAACGAGGCCGGTCTCCAGGAAGGTGAACTGCTGTTTCCGGGCGTGCATGACCGCCCGCTCATGGCTTCCACGTACATGCGGATCTGGGAGCAGGCTCAGGAAGCCGCTCTACCGCGCGACGAGCTGTATACGTGGCGCCTGGGGGAGCCTGTCACCATTCTTCTGGAGTCCTGCCTGGTGATGTGGCTGAAGATGGGCATCTCACCGGTCACGGTTGCCGAGTGGGCTGGCGTGAGCCCGAAGTGGCTTGCGCTGCGTTACCCGTACTGCTTCCGCACGGAGGAGGCCGAAGCCGGCTCGGAGCACCTGACGAAGGCGACAGCGCTCCCAGGCTCGCTATCCTCGTGATTCCCGGCCTGGGCTCTGGCTGACGGCCAGAGCCCAGCCGCCACTGAGCTCATCTCTTTCTGCGCCGGTGGTTCTCACTCCAATGCGACGTCACGTGATCAATGTCGGCCTGGTCGATGACGCGGCGGAGCGCGGTCAACTGCTCATGACGGGGCTAGTTGACCGTCTTGGACCGCCGGTGGCCCAGCTGCCGACTCGCTGGGCGCCCATTAACTTCGCCTCGAGGTCTCCTTCATGCCTGCACGTTTGCTGTCCGTCCCCGCCGTCGCCGCGGCCCTGGACGTCGACCGCCGCACCGTCTATCGCTTCATCGCAGCCGGCGATCTGCCTGTCATCGACCTCCGTACCGGACCAGGCCGGTCCCGTGTACGGATCCCGGCAGCCGGTCTCGATGAGTTCATCAGCCGCCGCACCGTCGCACAGCCGACCGCCCGCCGCTGCCCCCGGTCCTCGCTGCCTCCGTCATCACCGAACAAGGAGTAGAACCTGTACCTCCGCAAGCTGAAGTCCGGCAAGTGGCAGGCGACCGTACGCAACCGGGCCGGAGACCGGTTCAGCGAAACCTTTCCCCTCAAGGCGCAGGCGCGCGCCTGGGGCACCGAGACGGAGACTCAGTTCGCCCGCGGCGCCCTACGCGATCCCCGGGTCAGTGCTATGTCATTCCGCGACTGGCACGACCGCTGGTGGAACGCCCGCATCGTCGAACCCACCACCCTGCGCGGCGACGCCTACAGCATCAAGAACCATGTGCTTCCCTACTGGTCCGGCTGGGAGATGCGGGCCATCACCCGCATGGACATCCAAAGCTGGATCCGCACCATGGTCGAGAAAGGCACGGGAGCCGCCGCGATCCAGCGGGCCTACAACCTGACGTCGTCCATCATGCGCGCGGCTGTCGACGACGATGTGCTGGCGGTGAGCCCGTGCCGCAGAATCGATCTTCCTGCGGTCGCGGTCAAGCCGCCCCAGTGGTTCACGTTCGACCAGGCGCAGAGCATCCTCGACGAACTTCCCGCCGCCTGGCGGACGATGTGCCTGCTCGGCTTCTACACCGGCCTGCGCTGGGGCGAGCTTTCCGGCCTGCACCGCCACCGCATCGACGAGCGCCGCTCACGGCTGTTCGTGGTGGAGGTCAACACCAAAAGCGGCATCAAGGAGTACCCCAAGAGCTCCAAGAGCCGTCGGGAAGTCCCGCTGCCGCCCCACGTCCTGGAGGCCCTCGCACGTTTCATCCACCGCCTCGACCGTGACGCGCTGGTGTTCACCACCATCACCAAGGGCCGTGCTGGACGTCGCCTCGACGACGGCAACTGGCGACGCCAGACCTGGTGGCCGGCCGTCGGCAACGCCTACTACTTCGACACCGACGGCGAACAGCAACCCGTCCCGCTCTACCCGCCGCACTCCATGCGCCACACCTGTGCCTCGTGGCTGGTCCAGCAGGGCGTCTCCCTCTACGAGGTCCAGCACCTCCTCGGCCACGAGAGCTTCCAGACCACCCAGCGCTACGCGCACCTGCAGCCGGATGCGCACAAGGCCGTCCTCAGTGCCTGGCAGCGCCTGGAAGCGCCACTGACCATCGCCGCATAAGCGTTTCTCCGTCCCGTCCAGTCCCGGCCCCCGGCCCCGCACCCGCACCCGCGGGCGGGGCGGGGCGGAGACAGGCGTACTCGCGCCCGTAGGAGCGGCGAGTAGACGCCCGCTCGTGGGGTCTCCTCGTGCCTGGCCCAGCTCGCCACCGGCAGCCCCTGGGGCACCTGCACCCCCGCCCTCGGCTCCACGCCCAGCATCGCCTCCAAGGCTCTGACCCGCCTCGGCCCCAGTCTGCAGTTGGCCGCGCCGTGACCCGGCTTCGAAGGCCCCACCGGCCAGATCGCCGACCGCCCGGAGGCCGACCCGCCCCGACTGTACCAACTACGGCCGACGCAGCCGCGCCTTGGCCACCTGGGCCGCGCCCAGCCGAGCATGGCCTTATGACGCCGGGCTCGCGTGTTGCGGCTGGCGTATTCCTCGTTGCGGTTGGTTAGCCCACCGACCGTACCCGCGGCACCCGGCAACTCGTCTGCGGCGCCGCGGCCAAGACAGGCGACGGCAGGGCCCACTTCACCCACCCCGCCGCCTGGCAGGACTTCACCCGGCACGGGTTCATGGTGCTGAAGGCGGGGGCCGGCGCGATGACGATCGACGCGTACGTGGTCGACATCGCCACGAAGAAGGCCCGGCTCGCCCACCGGACACGGACCACTCGGCCGGTGGCTGCGGGGGCCGGGGTACCGGCGGGAGCCTGGGGTCTGTTGTGAAAGTACTGTTCACAGCCACTCGTTGAGGACCGCGACCAGCACGGTCGCCTCGTAGCGGACCGCGAGCTTGTCATACCTCGTGGCTACAGCCCAGCGGCGCTTGAGGCGGTTGCGGACGCGGTCCGTCGGGGCCGGGATCCGCGGTCTCGGGCATGCCACCCGCTGCCCACACCTCCTCGTGTAGGTGCGCTATGCGCCACGCGCCAGCGCTCCGGCGCAGTACCGCCGTGTTGCGTACCAGTTCCGGCTGCAGCGCAGTTCCGTCGGGCGCGGGGGCGTAGTCGACGCGCAGCCAGTAGCCCACCACAGCCATGTGGCCAGAAACATCGATCACAGGGTCGTGAACGTCGTACGCCATCACTTCCGGGCCCCCACCGCCAGCGGTGCGCTCGGCGCGGAGGCGATCGAGGTCCTTCCTGCCGAGCAGCATCGCCTCCGACTCCGAGTGCCACATCGTGGCGTCCGGGTCCAGCAGTATGTCGAGCTCGCCCGTAGCCCCGGTGCCATGCGCCGCGTACAGGCCGGTGATGACCGACCAGACGGCTTCGGCGTCTTTCTGGCCTGAACAGGACAGGCCGGAAGAGGACGGGGGAGGGCTGCACTGAGCAGATGCGGACATGGGTGACCTCCGGGCGGCAACAGGGGGCGGGGAGGGAAGTGCCTGGTCAGGGACCATCGGCACGTGCGCGTTGCGACCTTAACCCGTCTTCGGCAGACGGGAAATGGGATGGTCGGCGCCCCTCCTCGCCCCCGGCTTCGGCGTGGGTAGCATCGCCGGGAAACATCCATTGTGTTCGAGGAGCTTTCCGTGGCACAGTCAAAGGCTGACCAGTCCATTATCCCACCGAGTGTGACGGTGCCGGCCGGCACCACCGCCGGTGCCACGCTCCGCAACGCGGGAATTCTTCCGAAGGGAGCCAACGCCGTCATCGTCGTACGAGACGGTGAGGGACAGCTGCGCGACCTGTCGTGGGCTCCGGAGGCGGACGCCGAGGTTGAGCTTGTCACCGCAGACAGCGCGGATGGCCGCAGTGTCATCCGGCACTCGTGCGCCCATGTGCTGGCCCAGGCGGTGCAGCAGGAGTTCCCCGAGGCGAAGCTGGGCATCGGTCCTCCGACCAAGGACGGGTTCTACTACGACTTCCAGGTCGACCGCCCGTTTACCCCCGAGGACCTGGTGGCGCTCGAGAAGCGCATGAAGCAGATCATCAAGGGCTCGCAGCGTTTCTCCCGCCGTGTCGTCGAGTCCGTGGAGGCAGCGAAGGCCGAGCTCGTTGCCGAGCCGTTCAAGCTGGAGCTGGTCGACCTGAAGAGCGGCGTCGAGGACGCCGAGGTGATGGAGGTCGGCGGTGGTGAGCTGACCATTTACGACAACGTCGACCCCCGCAGCGGCGAGACGGTGTGGGGCGACTTGTGCCGGGGTCCGCACGCGCCGACCACCAAGCACATTCCGGCGTTCAAGCTGATGCGTACGGCGGCCGCCTACTGGCGCGGCGACCAGAACAACCAGCAGCTGCAGCGCATTTACGGCACCGCCTGGGAGTCGCAGGAGGCTCTCGACGCCCATCTGGAGCTGCTTGCCGAGGCCGAGCGCCGCGACCACCGCAAGCTGGGTACCGAGCTTGACCTCTTCTCCTTCCCGGACGAAATCGGTTCCGGCCTTGCGGTGTTCCACCCCAAGGGCGGCATCGTCCGGATGGAGATGGAGAACTACTCTCGCAAGCGCCACATCGCCGCCGGTTACTCCTTCGTCAACTCACCGCACATTGCCAAGGGCAACCTGTTCCAGACCTCCGGGCACCTGGACTGGTACCGGGACGGCATGTACCCGTCCATGCACCTTGACGAAGAGCTCGACGCCGACGGCAACGTGCGTAAGCCCGGCCAGGACTACTACCTCAAGCCGATGAACTGCCCGTTCCACGACTTGATCTTCCGCTCGCGCGGCCGGTCGTACCGTGAACTACCGCTGCGCATGTTCGAGTTCGGCTCGGTGTACCGATATGAGAAGTCCGGCACGATCCACGGCTTGACCCGGGTGCGCGGCCTCACCCAGGATGACGCCCACATCTTCTGCACCGAAGACCAGGTGCAGGGTGAGCTGAAGTCGCTGCTGGACTTCGTCCTCGGCCTGCTGCGGGACTTCGGCTTGGACGACTTCTACCTGGAGTTGTCGACCCGCAACGACGAGAAGTACGTCGGGTCCGACGAGATCTGGGAGAAGGCCACCGAGTCGCTGCGCGCCGCCGCCGAGGAGTCCGGGCTGGAGCTGGTGCCCGACCCGGGCGGCGCCGCCTTCTACGGGCCGAAGATCTCCGTACAGGCCCGGGACGCGCTCGGCCGCACCTGGCAGATGTCTACCATCCAGCTGGACTTCAACCTTCCGAACGCCTTCGACCTGGAGTACTCCGCGGCCGATGGCACGCGGCAGCGTCCGGTGATGATCCACCGGGTGCTGTTCGGATCCCTGGAGCGGTTTTTCGGCGTTCTCACGGAGCACTATGCGGGTGCCTTCCCGGCGTGGCTGTCACCCGCCCAGGTGGTCGGCATCCCGATCTCCGACGAGCAGATCCCGCACCTGCGCGAGGTCGAGCAGGCGCTGCGGCTCAAGGGGCTGCGCGCCGAGCTCGACGTCTCGGACGACCGGATGCAGAAGAAGATCCGCAACCACACCACGCAGAAGGTTCCGTTCATGCTCCTGGCGGGTGCGAAGGATGTGGAGGCCGGGGCGGTGTCCTTCCGGTTCCGCGACGGCAGCCAGCTCAACGGCGTATCGGTGGACAAGGCCGTGCAGGCCATTGCCGACTGGGTCGAGCGGCGCGAGAACACCTCGCCGACCGCAGAGCTGTTCGCCGGGCTGCAGAGCTGAGGGGGCAGGGGGCTTTGCCCGGCCCGCACGGACGGCAAGCCCCTCTGCCGCGCGTGCTTGTATAGCTGGGGCCCGTATCGCATCCGCGATACGGGCCCCAGCTATACAAGACGGGTCCAGTTGGCCTCTTATGGCACCGACTCGGCAGCGCCGGACTTCTGCGCCGCTATCCCCGGCCGTTCCTGCGCGGGCACGACTAGTTGACGCACACCCGGCACCGCAACCGTCCCCACGCAGGCGCTGCCGACCAGCAGCGCTGCCACTGCCAGTGTGGGCCCGCTGCCCCATGCCTCGCCGGCCACAGGGGCGAGGATGTAGCCGAGCGGCATCGCGCCCAAGGACACCAGCCAGTCGTATGAGATGACGCGGGCCAGAGCATGCTCGGGGACAGCGTTCTGCACCGTGGTCTCCCACACCGGGCCGAGAAAGCCGAGCCCGGCCATGGCGACCCCGTACGCCCCGATGACGACCGGCGCGGGTGCGGGGACGGCCAGCACCGCCAGCGGAAGGGCATAGAGTCCGGCGGCAAGGTTGCCCGCCACGACGGGGCGGCGCAGCCGGGCGCGGCCCGCGAGCAGTGCGCCCACCAGGACACCGATGGAGCCGCTCTGCAGCACGGCGACCCAGACGCCCTCGCCGCCCAGCGAGCGGACGGCGATCGTGGGGCCGAGGACCATGAGCACGGCGGCCGTGAGGTTCCAGATGCCGTGCGCGATGAGGCTGGTCCAGTACCAGTCACGGCTGCGTACTTCGGACCAGCCCTCCATGATGTCGGCGCGAAACGAGCGCTTCGGCAGCGGAACGTGGGGCACGTTGACCGTGAGCAGGAGAACCGCGCTGGCTCCGAACGTCGCCGCGTCCAGGACGAATGCCCAGCCCGGCCCCGCCGCCCAGATCAACAGTCCGGCGATGGCGGGCCCGCCCAAGCGGGCCACGCTGCCGGCCGTGCCGAGCAGTGAGTTTGCGCGCTGCCGGTTCTCCGCGGTGACCGTACCGCTCACCAGCGGGGACAGCGCGGGCGTGGCGAACGCCGATGCGGCACCGCCGACCACCTCCGCGGCCGCGATGATGCCGATCGACGGTTCTCCGCCCAGGAGTTGCAGGCCCACGAGGCACTGCATGGCGCAGCGGATCAAATCGGTGACTAAGGCGACGGTACGGGAGTTGAGGCGGTCGGCGATAACGCCTCCGACTGGAAGCAGGAGGAGCTTGGGGACCATCGCGCACCCGAGGACGAGGGCGAGGGACGACACCGATCCGGTCGCGCGCAGCAGGGCGAGCGCGAGAGCAGCCGGGATCACCGAGTCACCGAGGAGCGAGAGTGAGCGCCCAAGGAAGACTCGGAGGAAGGCGCGTTGCCGCAGTGGACTCACCATGTCAGGCCCCGCCCGTCACAGCGTCGATGGGCTTCAGGGCCTCCAGCAGCCGCGCCTCGATCTCCCGTGCGCGATCCCGTGTCGTGCCGACGACCAGGCACTCCATGTTGTTGATCAACAGGGGGTCGCAGGCCAGGACGATAACGCCTTCCAGCGTCTCGCGGCTAAACCGGAGGCCGTGCTCGTCCAGGAGCCGAAGGACCGTGTCCAGCGGGGCCGGCGGCACGTCGCGCAGGGTGGAGGCCACATGGTGGTCGGCGTAGCCGCTTCCGATCAACCGCTCGCAGATGCTGTGCGCGACCAGGCCGCCTCCCCAGCGGGCGTTGATCTCGTTGAACACCAGCTCGCCTGTCTCGGTGGTGATGGCGTCGATGTTGATGTGCCCCTGATGGCCGATCTGCGCGATGAGCGTCACCAGTCGCCGGGACTCGGTCAGCGCCTGAGCCGAGAGCCCGGGAGGCAGCGCGGCCGGGAGGTCGAGACCGACCCAGACGAGCTCCGTTGCCGCCGGGTCCCCGTCCGGGCGCACGCGGATCTCCCCGCTGTTGAGGAAGACGGGAGCGCCGCTCTCGTCGATCACGTACTCCAGATAGAACTGCTGCGTGGAGGCGTGGTAGCTCTCCACCACGAGACCGTGGCTCGACTCGTCGGCCAGGGTGCCCCAGACCTCGGCGGACAGTGCGGAAAGGTCCTCACCGACGGCGCGGGTCTCGCGCGAGCCGGGCAGCGGGGCCACCTCGCCGGTGGTGAGGGTGAGGTTGCCGAGACCGCCTGCCCCATCGTCCTGCTTCACGATGACCGTGCCGGTGCGCGGCAGGTGCTGCTCGATCGCCCGGGCCAGCTCGCGGGGGGTGCGCACGACGGACCCTTCGGGCAGCGGCAGGCCCGCGCCGGCAGCCAGCTGCCGGAAATGAGTCTTCCGGTTCAGCAGGTCGGAGCCTCGCTGCAGGGCAAAGCCGAGGCCGGCCCGGGGGGCGGTGCCGAGGAGCGACGCCAGCTCGGCTACGCCCTGAGTCCAGAAGCACGGCATCAGCCGCCAATCGGAGCCAGTACCCGTCAACTCCCGCAGTTCCTTGAGGAAACCGCCGGAGAGCAGCAGCTCGTCGGTGACGATACGCTCCCGGCTCAGCACTGTTACGGTGGCAGCGTCGAACCCCAGCGTCCCGCCCAGGTACCGCAGGAAGTCGTCGTCGATGGCCACCGGGCTGATAAGGATGTCCCCTTGCTCGGCGAACCAGGCGTGGCGCCAGCCCGATCTTGTGATCGGGTGGGTGCTCGAAGCGCGGTCGCCGAGCGCGTGTTCCGTACCCACGTTCAGAATGATGATCTTCGGCATGTGTGAGGTCGCTCTTCTCGTGTGATTCGGTGGGGCGGCGGGCCGAGGGGCGATCAGCCCTCTTCGGGCGCGAAGAGGTCGGCCGTCGGCAAGGGTGAGCAACCAGACTTGTCCCAGCCGACATTCAGCATGCGGGCGCGCAGCAGCGGGGGCCGTTCGGTCTGTATCAGCACCAGGTCGGGATCGATCTCGCGCAGAAGCCTGCCCTGCATCGCGTACGTCGCGAACTTGCGCACGATGATGCCGGCAAGGGCCTCGGCATCGGGTTCCGGCAGCCCGTCGTAGTAGGAGCCGGGCCCCCACAGACCGCGCATGATGGCCGCTTCCGCATCGAGGTCGCGCTGGTCGAAGTACGCGAACGGAGCTTCCAGTACGCAGGCGTACACCTCCTGGCATCCCGTGGAGGGCGCCATCGCGGACAGCCGCTGCACGGTGAGGGACTTGCCGCTGAAGACCCGGGGATGCGTGCTGCCCCGCGGCCCTGGAATCTCCTCGGTCAGGTAGTCCGCGACCGCGTCGATGAGCGCTTCCCTGCGCGCGTCCAGCGCGAGGCGGTCAAGGCGAGCCGGGACAGGGATCCCGGACCACAGGTAGTCGTCCTCGTCCGTGTCGCCGATGAGGGCCAACAGTTCGACCTCGACCCCGGCGCATTCCAGACCGCGGAAGAGCTCTCGCAGCCGTCCTGCGAGGCGACTCAGCACGCTGCCGTGCATATGGTCGAGCAGGTAGAGCTCCGGACGCTCTCCATTGATCTGGGTGAAATCGACGGGCGGGCACACGAAGAGGGCCAGCCGGACCCTCCCCTCCCTGTCGACGCTCCGCAGGAGGCTCTCGGTGCGTTCTGCTGTGGGGGACATGTGTGAGGCGTCCCACGCCGCGAGTACGAGCATCGCGGCTGCCGTCCGCTCGTAGGTTGCGGGGCACAGTCCAGGGTGCCCGTCAGCCAGGACCTCCGCGAGAGTGGCGACGGGCTCACGCCGGGCGACGAATTCCTCGATGGCGTCGCGCAGCCGGCGCGAGACCTTCTTGAGACGCTTGCCGCTCACGGGCAGGCGGACCGACTGGTCGCCGTTGAAGACCGCGGCCAAGAATGAGTCGAGGTAAGTGCTCAGCAGGAAGTGCGCGTGTTCCAGCACCAGTCGCGGCTCGACCGGGACGGGCGGCAGAGCTGCCGGGGAGCCGGGGGCCGTCGGCAGTACGGCGTTGATGGCCTCACGGGCCTCGTCGACGCGCAGGTCCAGCTGGGTGCGGGCGGCGGCCAGGGCGTCACCGATGCCCTGGATCCGGGGGACGTCCCGGCCTGGACGGGGCGGACCGGGCGGGGTCCGTGGGCGAGAGGTCTGCTCCTCGCTGGAGCGCTGCTCGCCGACGAGAGAGTCGCAGAATGCCGTCTCAGTGATCATCTCTGCGCGCTTCCTTCCCCTGTCCTGCCGGAGAACGTGGCTTCCCCTGATGTCCGCCTCACGCTGCATCACTCCGCCGTGCGATGCGCAGCTTGTCTGCCGCGGACCCGTAGCGCCGGTCAAGCAGTCGCGTGACGCGCGCCCAGTCGTCAAGGCTGCGGATGGAGTTTCGCTGCTGCGAGACGAAGGGGTCGTTGCGCCAGTCGAGCGCTCGGGCCCACAGGACGTCGAGCGGCTCTTCGAGGACACTGCCCACCTTGGCCTCGTAATTGGTGACCGCCCGGAGCTGTCCGCTCGCCTCGATGTGCGCGATGGTCTCCCCTTCGACACTGAGCGGGGATGTCGGGAGGAACAGTCGCGCATCGGTCACGGAGACATGGGCGTGGCTGCGCGCGTACGAGGCGAGGTCGGCCTCCGATTCGCTCAGCTCTACCAGCTGTTCGTCGCTGAGCAGCTCACGCGACGCGAACTTTTCTTCCTGCGCGAGTCCTTCGGGGATCACGGCGCCGAAGGTGATGTAGTCCACCTCGGGGAAGCGCGTGGAGATCTCCTCGACGAACCGCTCCTTGCCCTCCCAACCGCTGCGGGTGACCGTGTATTCGACGCCCAGCCGGTAGCAGCTCTCACCACGCTCCCTGAGCTCCTGCTTCTTGCGATTCAGATGCTCAAGGGAGGCCATGGATTTCTGGAAGGACCCGGCGCGCCCGCGGATCAGATCGTGGACCTCGTCCCCGGCGCCGTCCACGCTGACCGCGACACCCGTCACGGAGCTGGAGAGCCTGCGGGCGATCGCCTCGTTCATCAGCCATCCGCTGGTGAAGATCGTGGTGGGCACTCCGGCCGCAGTGAGACGCCGGGTCGCCTTCTCCCACCACGGAGCGAGCAGGGGTTCGCCGCCGCCGATCGAGAGACGCTTCGGTTTGGCACTGATGATGACGTCAGCGACCTTGAGGGCGTCGTCGCGGTGCAGCATGCTCGACGGGCGCCGGCCGGACTCGGAGAGACAGTGCAGACAGCGCAGGGGGCATGCATAGGTCAAGTCCCACACGAAGCGCTCGATGGGCGTCGTGTCAGGCGTCTGCTGTGCCGGTATGCCGGGTGAGTTCAGGGTTTCCATGGCTTCTCGCAAAATCTTTATTCATCGAATACGGGCGGAGTGCAGTCGTACGGGCCAGTGGGCCGGTGTACGCACTATTCGGTCAGGACGTGCTTTCCGGCGGCGATGCTCTCTTCCCAGTTCTGCCCGTCGAATTCGACATAGTCGATCTTTTCGGAGAGGGCGAGGTTGAGGCAGCGGGCATTGACGCTGAAGAACCCGGTCGGATGCGAGCGCGGCCGGTAGAACGGCATGATCCCGCAGACGGAACAGAAGGTGTGGTCGGCGATCTTGTTGCCGAACCGGTAGGGCTTGAGGAACTCCTGCCCCTGGTGCAGCTGGAACCGCTCCTCCGGGATCATCAGTTCCTGATGACCCGACATGAAGCAGATTCCGCAGTTGCACAAGGTGACAGTGAGGTGGCGACTGGCGGCGGCCGAGAATTTCACTCCACCGCAATGACATTGACCGTGGTACCAGACTCGCTCGAGGGAGTCGGAATCGGCGGTGGCAGGCGCCTTTTCAGACATGGAGTTTATTCCTGTTCAGTTGCGAATCAGCTTGGCACGCGCTTCTTCGGCTGCCGCAGGCGCGTTCAGCGGTGTCTGGTCCCCCGTACCGATGGCCTTCACGAGTTTGACGTGGAACCCCAGATAGGACCGTTCCTGTATCGGGTGCGGAACGGGCATGGCTTTGTGTAGCCGGTGCAGATTGAGGGTGGCGACGGCCGGGTAACGGTGATGTTCCGCGTGATAGTTGGCATTCCACAGCAGGAACCGGGACAGCGGGTTCGAACGCACGGTGCGCGTGTTCCGCGTGACCTCCGGGGATCCGAAGAGTCCGTAGTGCTCCGGCAGAGCGAGGAAGATGATCGCCGGGCCCGAGAAGTAGAGCGGTAGCCAGTACGCGAAGATGAGTTCGCGAGGGAAGAAGATGGTCAGGGTGACCACCAGCGCGAGCCAGCCGATGATGGCCAGGTCGTCCCGCCGCGCCTCGTTGCGGCGTTCATCCGTATTGACGCTCGCTGGGAACTTGCCCCGCGACGGCTCCAGAAGGCCCGAGAGGGTGTGACGCCAGAGCGGGATCCCGGACAGCGCGTAGAGGTAGGCCGTCACGGTGGTGTAGGTCCGGTGTGACTCGGTGTCCCCCTCCACGGCCGTGAAGCGGTGATGGGTCAGGTGCTGGTAGCGGTAAACGCTGAAGTTCACCAGCAGGGGCGTGGCCCATACCGCGCCCATGGCACGATTGCCTCGCTTGGAGTGCAGGTGCGAGCGGTGCAGGCAATCGTGGGCGGCGTTCAGAAAGCCGGCCAGGATCATCCCCAGGATCACCGAGCTCAGAATGGCTGCCCCGTACCCGAATCCGAAGCGCAGGGAGACGGCCACCCCGGCTGCGTAGGCGGCAAGGATGAGGAGGGTGCGCACCATGACGCGCCGTCGGCTTGCCGTGGCCAACTGCCGCAATACCTCCTTGTCGAGGCGTTGTTCGCTCTGCGCGGGCACCGTTTCACTCATCGCGCCATGCCTCCGCCGTTGGCGGCACCGGCCCCGACCAACACCTTCTTCTCTGCCGGCGAGGGCAGCTCAACTGCCATGGGGAGCCCCTCATGCGGTTTGAGGGAGTCGTACGGGTGCGAGATGTGCCCTTCGAGGACCGGCTTGCGGGTGAAGAAGATCAGCATGTCCCGCGTGGCGGGCATCCGCTTGTCGACGGCCGAGACGGGAGACAGGCTGTGCTTCCGCTCGTGGTCGACCACGATCAGGGTGTCCAGGAAGTGGCGGTGCTGGCGCTGCCCCAGAAGCAGCTCGGGGTCCGTCTCGTTCCACCGGGTGGCGTTCTTCTCCCGCATGTCGTGGAGGAAGGTCACGGCGCTGTCGGCCGTCATGTTCTCGCTGCCGAGGAACGTGGTCATCGTGTGGTCCACACCGTCGGAGTGGACGCCCTCCAGCGCCGGTTCTCCCTGGAGATCGGGGGTGCTGACCGTCCTGAGGTTGAACAGAGTGCATATCCAGGCCGGGTTGTCATAGTCCAACTTCGGCCGGTGCACGGTGCTCATCCCCCGGAACACCAGTGACTTGAAGACGAGAAGCGCCTTGAGAGCGGAGTTCAGCTGCAGGTCGTCGCCGATCTCCTCGAAGACCCGAATCTGGCCGGAGTCGTGTCGCACAAAATCCTCCTCCGCCGAGAGGGCGAAGGGCTGGAACTCAAGGCGATAGAGGCGGGAGTTGTCGAAGTCGAAACAGAATCGTCCGTTCTTCGACTTTCGGAAGGGCAGGGTCGGATCCTTGGGTAGATCATCGCTCACCAGCTTGATCTTCTCCAGGTCCCAGGCCGTGGCCCCAAGCGCCCTAAGGAGCCGGACCATTCGGGCGCCTTCGACGAAGACCGAGCGCTCTCTGACGTAGCGCGCCCTGATCTCCATGATTTCCGACATGGCTTCGCTGAATGTGGAGTCGTTCATCGGGTCAACCTTTGACGAGCTGAGTGATTGATGGTCCGTGCAGTCCGGAGATCGCGCTCCGATGCGGTTGCCGGCTCGTTTACTGCCAGCCGGTGGTGGGGGCGGGGGCCTGCCAGCCGGTGGTGTGCTGGATGGTGGGGGCCGGGGCCTGCCAGCCGGTGGTGGTGGGGGCGGCAACGGTGGTGGTGTCGGCGGTC
>NZ_JAFIQY010000071.1 GCF_022271435.1 Streptomyces monomycini
ACACCCAGGCCCTCCTCCGCCTGGCCCGCCACCGCATCAGCGTCCTGTTCGCCATGCTCCGCGACGGCACCTTCTACGAGCCGAGGAACCCTCGACTCGCTTGACGAAGAACATAGAGGCACCCCCGGCCAGTGCCTCGTCGGGTACTGCGTCGAAGGTCCCTGCCGTTCGCGGTGGGGTCTTCGACGCGTTCCGGTACCCGTTGGTGGGATCGTTCGGGCATCTCACCCCCTGCGGAACCCGGGGTGCGGCACTCTGGGGCCGGGTGGAGTGACGCCGGGGTCAGGCATCGGCGCGCTTCTTTGACGGGGCGGGGTGTTTCTCATGGTGTCCGGGTCGACGCTGACGGCGTGGCTGCACGGTCTCGACGGGCCGCGCTTGGCGCGCGTGCTCGCGGCGCGCGAGGACGCGATGGCTCCTCCGGAGCCGCTGTCTGCCGGGGAGTTGGCGGACCGCCTGCAACGGCCAGGGTCGGTGGCGCTCGTCCTGCCGCGGCTCACATTGCCGTGCTTGCAGGCGGCCGAAGGGTTGGCGGCCCTGGGGGGTTGTGCGTCGCGGGATGCCCTGGCGGGGCTGCTGGGTGTGGCAGACCCCGGTACGGGCCGCGCGCTGGACGCGATGCTGGAGGAGCTGTCGGAGTACGCGCTTGTCTGGCCGATTGGTAGCGGGGGCAGGGGCGGGGGCGGGAGTGGGGCCGGGATGCTTTGTATGGTCGAGGCGTTCCGGGAGGCGTGGGACTCTCCACTGGGGCTGGAGGCGCCGCTGGAGGAGCTGTTAACGGATACGTCCTCCGATGAGCTACGCAGCATGTTGGCGGCGTTGGGCGTCAGGCCGCCCAACACTAAGCGCCAGCGGCTGGCCGCTCTGACGGAACACCACAGCGATCCGGTTCTGATCGCCTCGGTGATCGCGGACGCCCCTGCGGATGCTCGCGACGTGCTTGAGGGCCGAGCCCGAACTGATTCGTCCGCTCCGCACGAGCCAGGTTTCATCGGGTACGGGGCTCCGCATCCTGACTGTGAACCGGGCGCGCGGTGGGCGCTGGACCGCGGACTTCTCGTCCAGGACCTGTACCGCTACAGCGCGGCCCACATGCCCCTCGAAGTGGCGCTCGCGTTGCGTGGGCCCGGCTGGAGCGCCCCTTTCGACCCCGTACCGCCCTCCGTGCAGTTGATCTCCGTGACCGAGGCGGAGGTGGAGCGGGAGGCGGCTGCCGCGGCCACGGCGTTCGCGGCCCAGGCCGCCACCGTCCTGTCGGTGTGCTCGGCGTCTCCGCCGGCTCGTTTGAAGTCCGGCGGGGTCGGCGCGCGTGAGCTGGCCCGGGTCAGAAAGGGGAGCCAGGCCCCTGACGACGTGGTGCGGATCGTCCTGGAGACCGCGTACGCGGCCGGGCTGCTCGGGCACGACGGCGACCACGTCGCACCCACCGAGGCGTACGACGCCTGGGCGGAGCAGGAGCCCTCGGAACAGTTCGCCGAGCTGAGCCGAACATGGTGGAGCCTGGCACTCACCCCTTCCCTCGCGCGCGACGAGATCGATAAGGCGCTCCCCGCACTCGCCGGAGCGCCGCCCTGCAACGGCAGTCTGCAGGCCCGGCACGGGCTGCTCGCCGCTGCGGCACGGATTCCGGCAGGGCAGGGAGCGGAGGAGGCCACGGGCCTGGGACAGCTCGTGGCCTGGTACCGCCCGCTGGCCGGCCCGACACTGCATGGCGGATTCCCGTACTTCGAGGTGGTTCGGGAGGCCGAGCTGCTCGGTGTCCTCGCCCGTGGCGCCCTGTCGCGCGTCGGTGCCGCGCTGCTGGCCGATGATGCGGACGGGCTGGCCGCCGCATGCCGCCGGCTGCTGCCAGAAGCGGCATCGACGGCCCGGATCGGCGCCGACCTCACCGCCGTCGTCACCGGCATCCCGACGGCACAGCTCGCCGCTCTCCTGGATGACGTCGCCGACCGGGAGACCAGCGGTACGGCCTCGGTGTGGCGCTTCACCCCCGCCAGTGTCCGACGTGCCCTGGACGCCGGCCACACCCCGGAAACCATCACCGCCGACCTCACCGCCGTGGCCCCCAGAGACCTGCCCCAGCCTCTGGCTTTTCTCCTCGCCGACACCGCGCGAACGCACGGCCGCGTACGCATCGCTCCCGCCGCCTGCGTCATCCATGGCGCGGACCCCGCCCTCCTGGCCGAACTCGCCGCCCACCGCGCGCTGCGCGGGCTCGGTCTCCGGCTCCTCGCCCCGACGGTGCTCCTCAGCCGCAGCGCGCTCGAACCGGCCCTGGCCGCGCTCCGGGCCGAGGGCTACGCCGCCGTCGCCGAGACGGCCGATGGAACGGTACGGGTGGGGAAGGTCCGGGCTCGGCGGGCTCCGGGGCCGGTTTCGACTCCGGTTCCGGCTACGGTTCCGGGTTCGGTCCCGGCTACGGCCCCGGGTTCGGTTCCGGGTTCGGCCCCGGGTCCTGTCCCGGCTACGGTTCCGGGTTCGGTCCCAGCTCCGCGCGGAGGCGACGGCTCGGGGGTCGTCCGTAGCTCGGGCGTCCGTGCGGCGGGGGCTCCGACCGCTGTGGAGCCGAGTGCCCTGGCCGGCCGGCTGCTGGACGCTCCGGCCGAAGCTCCGCTCCCCGACCCGTTCGGCAGCGGCATCGTTTACGAGTCCGACACCGCAGAGATTGTTGACGGGTGCGCGAAACTGCTGTCGTACAGCGATGTCCGCCAGCTCGCCCATGCCCTGAACACCGGTACGGCCATCACGATCGACTACGTCGCCGCCTCCGGAATCCGCACCGTACGCACCCTCAGCGGCCTCGTACTCAACCCGCCCTTTCTCGAAGCCTGGTGTCACTTGCGGGACGCCGAGCGCGTGTTCACCCTCTCCCGGATTCACGGGATCATGCCTGCCTAGATCGCGTCGCATCCGGTTCAGGACCATCACTGCTCAGAACTGCGGCTGCTTCGTGGCATCGTGGCTGGGTGCCTCGAAGCTGGGCGTCTCACAGCCGGATCAGCCCTGCCTCCGTCGGTGTGAAGCCGCAGGCGTCGAAGTAGAAGCGCTCCAGATCGTCGTCGAAATCGACGTGCAGCCACTCGCACTGTGCGGCGCGGGCCTCCCGCGCGGCCATGGCTACGAGTGCCTTACCGATCCCGGCCCCACGGCACCGCCGGTCCACGACCGTGTCCAGGATGAACGCGTGGACGCCGCCGTCCCATGCCACGTTGACGAAGCCGACGAGCCGGCCGTCCTCCCAGGCGCAGACCCAGCCGAGGCTGTGCCGACGCAGCTGGGACAGCCAGTCGATCTCCAGGGGCGGGTGGTCGAATCCTTCGGCGTGCAGCGCGTTGACGGCCGCGTTGTCGAAGTCGCCCCGCCATGCGTAGGTGACGGTCATGGCGTGATCATAAGAGTCGGAGCCGGGCGGAAGGCCTCGTCGTGTTGACGCTCCGGTGAGGGCGGCGGGACGGGGTAGCCGGGGGGCATGGGTGAGATCTTGGTCGGGACGTGTTCGTGGACGGATCGCGCGTTGGTGTCGAGCGGGTGGTATCCGGCGGGGCGGCGGGACCCGGAGGGGCGGTTGCGGCATTACGCCGGGCGGTTTCCGGTGGTGGAGGTCGATGCGACGTATTACGCGTTGCCGAGTGAACGCAACAGCCGGCTGTGGGCCGAGCGGACACCGGAGGGTTTCCGGTTTGATGTGAAGGCGTTTTCTTTGCTCACCGGGCATCCGACGCGGCCGGCCGCGTTGCCCGTGGATCTGCGGTCCGCTTTCGTACGGCGCCGGGAGGGTGCCGACGCGGAGGACGGCGGGCTGCTGGACGAGGTGTGGCGGCGGTTCAGCGGAGCGGTCGAACCGCTGCGGAAGGCGGGGCGGCTCGGTACGTTGCTGTTCCAGTTTCCGCCGTGGTTCGCGCCGGGCGCCCGGGCGGAAGCGTTTCTCAGGCGGTGCCGGGAGCGGACCGAAGGATGGCCGGTCGCGGTGGAGTTCCGGCATCCGGAGTGGTGGCGGGACGGAAAGCGGCAGGCGTCCACGGCGGCCATGCTGAAGGAATTCGGCATGGCCACCGTCGCGGTGGACATGGTGCAGACGCTGCCGGTCTCGATACCGCCGGTCACTCCTGTCACGGACGACCGGCTGGCGGTGGTGCGCTTTCACGGGCGTAATTCCGCGTGGGGAACCGGGAGCAAGGAGGAACGGTTCCGGTATGCGTATACGGAGCCGGAGTTGGCGGAATGGGGGCCGCGCGTACGGGGGATGGCGGAGCGGGCCGACCTGGTGCACGTGTTGTTCAACAACTGCTGCGCGGACGCGGCCGTACGGGCCGCGGAGTCGATGCGAGAGCTGCTCGGCCTGCCCGAAGGGCGGGGTGAAGGGTGAAAGGTGAGGGGTGAAGTGCGGGTGGGGGCGCACGTCAGTGCCACGGTGGCTCGGGGCCGTTGGGGGTGACGCGCGGGGAATATGGGGAATGTATGGGGGAGGCATGCTGAAGAGGGCGTGGAGGAGGAGCGGGGTCGGGAGTGAGAGCGGGGCTGGGGGCGTTCGGGTTCGGCGTTCTGTGATGCCTTGGGGTTGGGTCAGGCACCCCGGTGTCCTGGCGGCTCGATGACCTGCTGGCGCGCGACGTCCTGCGTTCTCACTGTGCGGCGACGTTGTCTTCCGGGGCCCTCGCACGTTTTCGGATTACTTCCCTTCACTCTTCCCACCACCGAGAGGCATCTCATGCTGCACGGCGTCGACATCTCCGCTCACCAGTCCTCTTACGACGCGTCCGGCCTGGACTTCGTCTTCATCAAGGCGACCGAGGGGCGTTCCTACGCCAGTCCGCACCGGGCTGATCAAGCCGCCAAGGCCCGGAAAGCGGGGTGTGTGGTCGGCTTCTACCACTTCCTGTGGCCCGGGAACATCGCCGCCCAGGCCCGGTACTTCGTCGAGAAATGCGGGGCGGAAAAGGGCGACGTGCTCGCCGCCGACTGGGAAACGACGAGTTCCGGCACGCACGCGAGCGGGGCGCAGAAGGACCAGTTCCTGCGGGAGGTGAAGAAATTGGCTCCGGGGCATCGCGTACTGCTGTACACCAACGTGTCCTTCTGGAAGGGGCACGACACCTCGTCGTACGCCGCGGACGGGCTGTGGATCGCCGACTACGTCAGCCCCGGAAAGCCGCGGATCAAGGGGAAATGGCTCTTCCACCAGCACACCGACCGGCCGCTGGACAAGAACGTCGCACAGTTCGAGAACCGGGACGCGCTGAAGGGGTGGGCTGCGGCCGGGAAGGAGTGAACGGGTAGGGGGAGAGGCCTGCCGGGGGGGCGGCGGAGGGACCGGGGATTCGCGCGGTCGTGAACCGATCGGGGCCGCCGCCGCGATAGAAGGAGCGTGAGACTGTTCCGCCCCCTGGGGGCAGACCGAGACGGCAGCGGCGGCAGCGCGGGCGGCGGCAGCAGCAGCGGCAGCGGCAGCGGCAGCGGCAGCGGCAGCGGCAGCGGCAGCGGCAGCGGCAGCACCGACGTCGGCAGCAGCGGTGACGGTTGCGGCGACGATACTGACGACGCCGTGCTGCTGCGTGCCGTCGCGCATGGTGACCAGGGCGCACTGGCCGCGTACTACGACCGGCACGCAGGCTGGCTGCACGCGCGACTGACGCGGCGCTGCGCGGACCCGGAGACCGTGCGCGAGGTGCTTCAGGACACCTTCGTCACGGTGTGGCGCTCGGCGGGGTCGTACCGCCGGCCGCACCACGGCAGTACGTCCGGCGGCTGGCTGTGGGTGATCGCCGCGCGCCGCCTGGTGGACGCGCAGCGGGCGCACGCGCGCGCCGAGCGCGTCGGGCAGGAGCCGCCGGCCCCCGCCCCCTCCGCCGAGGAACGCGCCTTGGCCGGGCTGGAGTACGGGGACGTGGGCACCGCCCTGTGCCGAATCTCGCCCGAGCTGCGCGACGTACTGCGCGCCACGGTCGTCGACGGCCTGACCACCCGCGAGACCGCGCACCTGCTCGGCATACCGGAGGGCACGGTCAAGACCCGCGCCATGCGCGCCCGGCGCGAACTGCGCGCCGCGCTGGCCCAGCTGCACGGCAGCGACGTTCCGTTGGGAGGGCTCGCATGACGGGCGAGAGGTTCGAAGGTTCGGAGGGGCCAGGGGTGTTCGCTCCCGCGCGCGCTGCCTGGCATGTGGATGTCGCGGTGGGGGCGCGGTACGCCGAGGGGACGCTGTCGGAGCCCGAGGCGTGGTCGCTGGAGATGCATGTGGAGGGCTGCTCCCGGTGTGCGGCCACGGTGTCGGTCGCGGTCCGTGCCACAGCGCCCGCCGGGGCGGTGCTGGAAGAGGTACGGGGGGCGGTATTGGGAGGGGTACGGGAGGCGGTACTGGGAGGGGTACGGGAGGCAGCGCTGGAAGAGGTACGGGGAGCGTTGCTGGCCGATGTCCTGGAGGGGGCAGCCCCTCAGCGCCCCACTACCCCGCTCCCCCAGCACCTCGCCAGGGTCCTCTGGGCCGCCGGGCCCGCTCTGCGCGGTTCCTGGCTGATCGCGCTCTTGGTGGTGTGCGTCGGAGCCGTCGTACTCGGGTACGGGGCCGGTTTCGCCGGTACGCGGCCGCTGCTGCTGGCGCTGGCGCCCGTACTGCCGGTGGCCGGGGTGGCGTTCTCGTACGGGCCGCACGCCGACCCGATGTACGAGATCGGCGCCGCGTCGCCGTCCGGCGGGCTGCGACTGCTCCTGACCAGGAGTGCAGCGGTGCTCGGGGTGAGTCTGCCGCTGCTCACGGCGGTGAGCGCGCTCCTGCCGGACGCGCCCGGCCTCCCGGCCGCCCCGGCCTGGTTGCTGCCCGGTCTGGCGCTGACGCTGGGCGCGCTCGCGCTCGGCTCGTACGTCGGGTCCCGTACGGCCGCCGGAGTCGTCTCGGCGGGCTGGGCGTCCGCCGTCCTGCTGCCGGTGCTCGCGGCGCAGCCCGGGGACGGCGGCGGAGCCGGGACGTTCCCGGTGGCGGCGCTCGCGGGGCAACTGGCCCGGTACCTGTCCGGAGGTCCGGCGCAGAGCGCCTGGGCAGCGGCCGCCCTACTGGGCGCGGCACTCGTCCTCGTACGCCGCGGCCGACTGGAGAACCTGTGAACGCGACACACGAGAGCACTGACACCATGACCGCGAAGACCGGTACCGCGAAGACCGGCACCGTGCACGTCTCCGGGCTGACCGTCCGGCACCGTCGGACGGTCGCCCTCGACGGGATCGACCTCGATCTCGGCCCGGGAGTGCACGGTCTGCTCGGCCCGAACGGGGCCGGAAAGACCTCGCTGATACGGGTACTGGCCACCGTCTCCCGGCCTGCCGCCGGCCGCGTCACGCTGCTGGGCCACGAATGCACAGTCCACCCGGAGTTGACGGCCGCCCGGCGCCGGATCGGCTACCTGCCGCAGGACTTCGGGTACTACCCGGGTTTCACCGTGCGGGACTTCGTCGCGTACGTGGCGTGGCTGAAGCAGGTGCCGGGCGACGCGGCCGGAGCGGCGGTCGAACGGGCCGTGGCGCGGGTCGGGCTGACCGACCGGATCGACGCGAAGCTGAAGACGCTGTCCGGCGGCACGGTGCGGCGGGCCGGCCTCGCGCAGGCCATCGTCAACGATCCGGACGTCCTGCTGCTCGACGAGCCGACCGCCGGGCTGGACCCGGAGCAGCGGGTCGCTTTCCGGGAGCTGGTCAGGGAGTTGGGGGAAGAGGCGACGGTGCTCGTCTCCACCCATCTGGTGGAGGACGTGGCCGTGGCGTGCACCGGGGTCACGCTCCTCGAAGGCGGTCGGGTGGTCTACCGGGGTACGCCGGAGTCGCTCGCGGCGGAGGCAGAGACGGAGGCGGAGGCGGAGGCGGGGAGGGCGGTGACCACGGCAGCGGTAGCGGGCGCGCTGAGCGGCGGCCCCGTCGAGCGCGGCTACCTGGCCGTGCTCCGTGATCACCGCGCCGCCGCATCCGTCACCGCGCCCCCAGCCTCCCGCACAGGAGCACATCGATGACCGCCCCCTCCCCGGCCGCCGAAGCCCGCCCCAAGGCTCCGGCCCGGCGCCTTTGCCCCCACCCTCTCCGCGCCGAAGCGCGCGGCAGCATCGCCCCCTGGGCCGGGCTCGTCGTCTTCCTCTCCCTCGCGGCAGCACTGGCGGCGAAGGCCGATCGCTGGCAGGGCAATTGGGGTGAGACGTCGCTGGAACTGCACGCCGCGGCCACCCTGCTCGGCGGCCCTCTCGCCGCCGCCATCGGCTGCTGGCACGGTGGCCGGGAACGGCGTTCCCGTACGGCCGATCTGCGGCTCTCCGCTGCCAGGAGCCCGCTCGCGCAGTTCGTGGTCGCCGCGCTGCCGGTCGTCGTCGCTGTGGTGCTCGGGTACGTGCTCGCCGCGGCCGGGACGCTGCTGGCGTCGGCGCCCTACGTGTCGGCCGGGCGGCTCCTCGTACTTCCGGTGGTGGCGGACGCGGTGTTCCTGGCCGCGACGGTCGCCGTGGCGATGGTCGTCGGGCGATTGGTGCGGTGGCGCCCTGTGGCGGCCGCGATGGCCGGCCTCACGTACCTGGCACTGGCCCTCCCTCGGGACCGGGACTCGACGGCCCGCTTCCTGAGTCCGGCCGTCAACGGGGGCGTCGGAGAAGCGCTGCCCGTCTGGTGGCAGCCGGTGGTGATGGCCGGCTGGACGGGTGGGCTCGCCGTGGCGGCGGTCGTCGCGTACGCCGCGCGCCGGGCGCACGGGCGGTGGGTGGCGCTGGTTCCGCTGGCCGTCGCGGTCTGCGCCGCCGTGGTCCTCGTCCAGGCAGGAGACCGCGCGTGGCGCCCGGACCCGGCCGCCGGACGCCAGGTGTGCGACGGCGGGTCTCCCGCGGTGTGCGTCAACGCCCTGGAGGCGGACCTCCTGCCGCAGGTTTCCCAGGCGCTGTCCGGCGTCACGGGCCGGCTGGCCGGGGTGCCGAACGCCCCGGTCCGCTTCGAGGACCTGCCGCGCGAAACGCACCGCGACGAGGCCCAGCTGCCGCAGCTCTTCCGGGGGCAGAGTGTCGTACGGGGGCGCCTGGCCGACCCGGAACGGTTCGCCTGGGAGGCCGCGGCGGGGCTGGCGGGCGGCCGCGACTGCGGCGGTACGGACCCGTTCCTGCGCGTCGACGAAGCCGTACGGGACTGGCTGGTGTCGAACGGCCTCAGCGAGCGCCGGCGGGCCTTCTGGGCGCGGAACGCCCGGGAAGGAGGCGACAAGGAGGCCGTCGCCGCCGCCGAGGCCGGTGAACGGGCCCTGCGGCACCTCGCGTCGATGGACGACGAGCGGCGGCGTGCCTGGCTGGGGCGGTACTTCCGTTCCGTGGAGAGCTGCGACGCGCGGAAGGTTCCTCAGCTGTGACGCGGAATCACGCCGGGAGGAGACGCACCCCACCGCCTACTTCACTCACTGCACCTCCTGCACCTCCTGCACCTCCTGCACCGCGTCCCGCTCGTACGCCAACCGGCCCCCTGTGTAGGTGGCCCGTACGGTGCGGTCGTCGCCGAGGATGCTGAGGGCGAAGAGCAGGTCCTCGATGCTTTCGGCGCGGGCGGTGCGGTCGGCCAGGAGGGGTGTGGCACGCGGGTCGAGCACGGTGAAGTCGGCTTCCTGGCCCGGTGTCAGGGAGCCGATCGTGTCGGCCAGACCCAGGGCCTCCGCGCCGCCGCGGGTGGCGAGGTAGAACCCCTTGACGGCGTCGAGGGCGTGGTCGCGCAGTTTGGCGACCTGGTGGGCGTCGCGCATGGTCTGGAGGAGGGAGAAGCTGGTGCCGGCGCCGATGTCAGTGCCGAGGGCTACGGTGAGTGGGTGGTCTCCTTCCTTGGCTTCGCGGAGGGGGAAGAGACCGCTGCCGAGGAAGAGGTTCGAGGACGGGCAGTGGGCCACGGCCGTGCCGGTGCGGGCGCAGTGGTCGCGTTCGGAGGGGGTGAGGTGGATGCCGTGGGCGAGGACGGTGCGGGGGCCGAGCAGGCCGTAGTGGTCGTAGACGTCCAGGTAGCCGTCGCGGTCGGGGAAGAGGGAGCGGACCCAGGGGATCTCGTCGCGGTGTTCCGAGATGTGGGTGTGCAGGAGGGTGTCGGGATGGGCCGCGCGTAGGGCGCGGGCGGCTTCGAGCTGAGCGGGGGTGCTGGTGGGGGCGAAGCGAGGGGTGACGGCGTAGAGGTTGCGGCCCTTGCCGTGCCAGCGCTGGATCAGGTCGAGGGTTTCGTCGTAGGCGCGCTGTGCGGTGTCGAGCAGGCTGTCGGGGGCGTTGCGGTCCATCAGGACCTTGCCGGCGGCGATGCGCAGGTCGCGCCGGGTGGCTTCTTCGAACAGGGCGTCGGCCGAGCCGGGGTGTACGGAGGCGAAGGCCAGGGCGGTGGTGGTGCCGTTGCGCAGCAGTTCGTCGCAGAAGGAGGAGGCGACGCGGCGGGCGTGGGCGCCGTCGGCGAAGCGTTCCTCGGTCACGTAGGTGTGGTCGAGCCAGTCGGGCAGCTGGGCCCCGAAGCGGGCGACGGCCTCCTTCTGCACGTAGTGCGTGTGGGCGTCGACGAAGCCGGCGGTGATGAGGTGGCCCGGGTAGTGGACGGGTGCGGTGCCGGGCGGCAGCCGGTCGCGGAGGGCCGCGTACGGGCCTGCGGCGGTGATGCGGCCGGCCTCGCAGATCAGCAGCCCGTCGGGGTCGTGGACGAGGGCTTCCGCGGGGGTGGCGGTACGGAAGGGGTCGGCCCGGAAGCGGACGAGGGGGCCGCGGACGGCGGAGACGGGAGTGGGAGTGGGAGTGGGAGAGGGAGTGAGAGAGGGGGCGGAGGTCGGAGTCGGGGCGGGAGTGGAGCCGCGGGTCGGATTGGAGGTGGGGGTCGGAGTCGGGGCGGGGGCAGGTGTCGGCGTGCTGGTGGTCATGGGCGGGCGGGTACCCGTTTCGGGCGGGCATGGATCTGACGTACGTCAGCGCGGCGGCCGGCCCGTACAGCCGAACGGGTCGGGTATCGGCCGCGGACGACAGACGCGCGGGCGGGGACGGCAAGACTGTCTCCGGGTCGGCTGCCGGGTACGGCGCCGGCCGGGCGACGACCGGTCGCCCCAGCCGATGACTGTCGAGGAACTGGGGCCGAATGGGCGGGAGTACGGGTGGACGTCAGCGCGGGAGTACGGACCGGCGTACGGGCAGGAGGACGGACGTGACCGCGGGCCGGGGCGCGGCGGCGGGATCGCGCGTGCGCCGGGGACGCGGAGCGGACCGGCGGACGGCGCGGTACGCGGTACGGGCGGTGGTGGCGGTGGTGGCCCTGGCGGGCCTGACGGTGGGCGGGTCCGCCGTCGCGAGGCCTCCGGGCGGGCGCTCGGGGCTGCCGGAAGCCGCGTCCACCGCCCTTTCGTCGTACGAGGCCCGGTCGCCGTACGAGGCCCGGTCACCGTATGAGGTCCTGTCGCCGTACGGGGCCCAGTCGCCGTACGGGGCACTGCTGGGCCACCCGGCCCTGGCGCCCTACGTCGCCCCGGACGCACGGACTCTGCGGGCCCCAGGCATCGCCCGCGCCCCCCGTAACGCCGCGGCGACCAGGGCGGCCGTCGTCCGGCTGGTCAACCGGGAGCGCGCGAAGGCCGGCTGCCGTCCCGTGAGGACGCACCGTACGGTCACCAAGGCCGCCCAGCGGCACAGCGACCACATGGCCCGCGAGGGCTCGCTCTCGCACCGGGAACGCGGCGGCTCCGGCCCCGGCAGCCGGCTCTCGGCCGTCGGGTACGACTGGCGCCGCGCGGGCGAGAACATCGCGCGCGGCCAGCGGGGGGCCGCGGAGGTGGTGCAGGCGTGGGCGCGCAGCCCGGAGCACCAGGTGGTGCTGGCGGACTGCGCGTTCCGGCACGCGGGGGTGGGGATCAACAGCGGCACGGACGACCGCGGCCCGTGGTGGACGCTGCTGCTGGCCCGCCCCCTCTGAGATCCGCCCCGCCGAGCCCCCTCTGGCCCCCCTCTGACCCTCTCTGACCCCCTCTGAGAGACGGTGTCAGCGCCCCCGGCCGGGCGTACGCCGGCTGACGACACGTACGCCTCCGGGACGCAGCGGACGTACACCGCCTGACGACTCTGACGTACACCGCCTGACAACCCCGACAACTCTGACGCACACCACCTGACGACACTGACGGTTCCGGACCGCGGCGGATGTCCGCGCTCCGGAACCGCAGTGTCGACCCGGCTCAGCGCGCCGACGGCACAGCGCCCCCGTCCGCCCCTCGCGGAGCGGCGCCCGCCCGTACCCCGGTGGCCCGTTCGGCCAGTTCGCCGAAGAGCAGGCCGAAGGCGGTCCACAGGACGAGCTGGACTCCGAGTGCGGAGAGGCGGAACTTCCAGAGCAGCAGGGCCGGGAAGTCGGCGGGGAGTTCGTTGACGGCCGGGAGGAACGCGTAGGCGAGGGCGACGGCCGCGGCGAAGGCGGCCAGGGCGGCGACCGTCGCGTACCAGGCGCCCAGGCGGGGTGCGAGACGCTTGCCGAGGAGGACGGCGGCGACGGCCAGCAGCACGCTGAGGGCGATCATGAGGAAGTACAGCGCGGTGCGGGTGCCGATGGAGCCGGGGTCTCCGACGGACGGCGGGTTGGCTGGGTACTTCAGGAACGGTACGAGGCAGACCGCGCCGAAGGCGGCCCCGGAGAGCAGCAGGGCGGTGGCGCGAGGGCCGAAGCGGCCGACGCGCCCGAGGGCGAAGCAGTAGGCCAGGGCGGCGATCCCGCCCAGCGCGACGCCGTACACCAGGACGCCGGTGGCCAGGCCCGCGGTGGACTGCACCGCGCGGCCGACGACCTCGGCCTCGTGCTCGTGGGCGTGCGCGTCCTCGAAGGCGATGGCGGCGTCGACCTGCGGTTCGCCCAGCAGGTAGGCGACGAGCAGGGCGAGCAGGCCGGCGGCGAGGCCGGCCAGCATGCCGCGCACCAGGAGCGATCTGACGGTGGCGGAGTTCATGTGCGAAGGCCCCCGGTCAGTGGCAGGGGAAGCCGAGCAGGTGGCGTCCGTCGTGGACCCACTCGTGCACGCCGGTGCCGGAGAGCAGCGCGGTGGCGCCCTGTTCGGCGCCGACGAAGTAGAGCAGGACGAGCATGAGGACGCCGCCGAAGACCGCCCACGGCAGGACCGTCCGGACGGGGAGGGGGGCGGGCGCGGCGTGGCCGGTGGCCGGCGGCGCGACGGAATGGGCCATGTCGGGAACCTCCTGGGGGAACTCGCGTCCCGGTCGGGGAGTCGTGACGACAGGACGGGTCTGGCTCGCCCGTCGGCCCCGTACGGGGCCGGTGCGGGTTCACAGTGGCGCGACCGCGCCGGAATTCCACCGGCTTCCGTCATGTCATCGTCAATATCATCGGGAACGTACCGCGTGGCGGCGGCGGGGAGAAGGCCCAGCGGGCGGGCGTGCGGGTGCACGGCGGTGGTCGCGCGCCCCGCTGTTGCCCTGGTGCGCCATCAGATTTCCGCGTCGAAAGAGGTGCGCATGACAACTCGGGTGATGTTGGTCTCACCGTCCTTCGACGACGCCCTGGGCGCGGTGCGCTTCCCGGCCGGCGAATCCCTGACACCGGACGGGCTGCGCCGCGCCCGCGCCGCCCGCCCCGCTGCCGCCGCACTGCCCGCCGACCGGGCCCTGACCTCCCCTTCCGCGCGCTGCCGGGAGACGGCCGAGGCGCTCGGCCTGCGGGCGGAGCCGGCTCCGGGCGCGGCGGGCCGGGCGATGGGCCGCTGGCGGGGGCTGGCCCTGGAGGACGTGCTGGCCGCCGAGCCCGCGGCAGTCACGGCCTGGCTGTCCGACGCGGACAGCGCGCCGCACGGCGGCGAGACGCTGGCGCAGTTGCTCGGCCGGGTGGCGGACTGGCTGGCGGGCCTCGCGGCGGAGGGCGGCCGGATCGTGGCCGTAGTGGAGCCCGACGTCGTACGTGCGTCCGTGGTGTGCGCTCTGGGGGCCCCGCCCTCGTCCTTCTGGCGGGTGGACGTACCGCCGCTGACCGTGACGGCGCTGAGCGGGCGGGACGGCCGGTGGAACGTGCGGGTGACGGGGGAACTCGGCGGGTCGGCGGCTCCTGGGGCGCCGTGACCGCCGGCGCGGGCGGTCCCGCGGCTTCTCCTGGGCGGCACCGGCCTGTCCTGCGGCCCTTCCCGGGGCACCGGACCACCCCACGGCCCCTCCCGAGGGCACCGGACCACCCCACGGCCCCTCCCGAGGGCACCGGACCGTCCGCGGCCCCCGACCGGCCTGTCCGCAGCCCCGCCCGGACCGCCCGCGGCCCCCGCCCGGGCCGGTGCGGGCCGCCGTATCCTGGTCGGAGACGGGTTGTTGCACATCGATTGCAACAAGGCGGCTCGCGTGCGGCGAGGCGCCTCTCGTACGGCAAGGCGGCTCGCGTGCGGCAAAGCGCCTCACGTGCGGCAAGGCGGCGACGAGGCCGGGTACGAAACGGGTACGAAGGAGCGGTGCGGTGGCATCTCCAGGCTCTCCAGTGGTGCTGGGGATCGAGTCCTCCTGCGACGAGACCGGGGCGGGCCTGGTCCGCGACGGCAAGCTGCTCGGGCACGCGGTGGCGTCCAGCATGGACGAGCACGCGCGCTACGGCGGCGTCGTGCCGGAGATCGCGGCCCGCGCCCATGTGCACTCCCTCACCCCCGTCGTGCACCGCGCGCTCGACGACGCGGGCCTGACCATGGCCGACATCGGCGCGGTGGCCGTGACCACCGGCCCCGGCCTGTCGGGCGCCCTCCAGGTCGGTCTGGCCGGTGCCAAGGGCCTGGCGTACGGGCTGGGCGTGCCGCTGTACGGGGTGCACCACCTCGCCGGGCACGTCGCCGCAGACACCCTGGAGCACGGCCCGCTGCCGAATCCCTGCATGGTGCTCATCGTCTCCGGCGGGCACACCTCCCTCCTCCTCGTACGGGACCTGGCGCGCGACCCGATCGTGCACCTCGGCGACACCCTCGACGACGCCGCCGGGGAATGCTTCGACAAGGTCGCGCGGGTCTTCGGCCTGCCGTACCCGGGCGGCCCCGCGATCGACCGGGCCGCGCGCGAGGGCGACCCGAAGGCCGTCGCGTTCCCGCGGCCGCTGACCGGGCCGCGTGACGACCCGTACGGCTTCTCCTTCTCCGGCCTCAAGACGGCCGCCGCGCGCTGGGCCGAACGGCACGCCGACGGCGAACTGCCTGTCGCGGACGGCGCGGCCTCCCTCCAGGAGGCGGTGGCCGACGTCCTGACCCGCAAGGCCGTCGCGGCCTGCACGGAGCACGGCGTGGGCACCCTGGTGGTGGTGGGCGGCGTCGCCGCCAACTCGCGCGTCCGGTCCCTCGCCGAGGAACGCTGCCAGAAGGCGGGCATCACCCTGCGCGTGCCGCCCCTGCGGCTGTGCACGGACAACGGCGCGATGATCGCCGCCGTCGGCGACCTCCTCGTACGGGCGGGCGCCGCACCGGCTCCGCTGGACCTCTCGATCGACCCGTCGGCGCCGCTGGAGTACGCGGCCCTGCACCCGGTCGCCAGGGCGGCACGGGCCGCGGCGGCGACCGCAGCCTGACGGCCCGCCGGCCGACCGCCACCGTCCCCTTCCGCCACCGCCACCGACCGCCCCGGAGCCCCCTTTGCGTACCGCCGAGATCCGCGCCCGCTTCCTCGACTTCTTCGCCGAGCGCGGCCACACCGTCGTCCCCAGCGCGCCGCTGCCGACGCCGGACCCGACCCTGCTGTTCGTCAACGCGGGCATGGTGCCCTTCAAGCCGTACCTGACCGGTGAGGTGGCAGCGCCCTGGCCGCGGGCGACCAGCGTGCAGAAGTGCGTGCGGACGCTGGACATCGAAGAGGTCGGCAAGACCACCCGGCACGGCTCGTTCTTCCAGATGAACGGCAACTTCTCGCTCGGCGACTACTTCAAGGAAGACGCCATCCGGTTCGCCTGGGAGCTGTCCACCAAGTCCGTCGCCGACGGCGGATACGGCCTGGACCCCGAGAAGATCTGGGTCACCGTGCACCACTCCGACGACGAGGCACGCACCCTGTGGCGCGAGATCTCCGGGCTTCCGGAGGAGCGCATCGTCTCGCGCGGCGACGAGGACAACTTCTGGTCGATGGGCGTGCCGGGACCGTGCGGGCCCTGCTCGGAGCTGTACTACGACCGGGGGCCCAAGTTCGGCCGGGCGGGTGGCCCGGAAGTCGACGAGGACCGGTACATGGAGTTCTGGAACCTCGTCTTCATGCAGTACGAGCGCGGCGAGGGCACCGGCAAGACCGGCTACCCGATCCTCGGCGAACTCCCCCGCCAGAACATCGACACCGGTATGGGCCTGGAGCGGATGGCCACCCTCCTCCAGGGCGTCGACAACCTCTACGAGATCGACGAGACCCGCCCCGTCCTGGACCGCGCCGCCGCCCTCGCCGGGGTCCGCTACGGCGACGACGAGCAGAACGACGTACGGCTGCGCGTGGTCGCCGACCACGTCCGTACGGCCCTGATGCTGCTCGCCGACGGCACCACCCCCGGCAACGAGGGCCGCGGCTACGTGCTGCGCCGCATCCTGCGCCGCGCCGTCCGCTCGATGCGCCAGCTCGGCTACGAGGACCGCGCGCTGCCCGAGCTGCTGCCGGTCGCCCGCGACTGCATGGCGCCCAGCTACCCGGAGGTCGCCGAGGCCTACGAGCGGATCGCGGGCCAGGCGGCCGGCGAGGAGGACGCCTTCCGGGCGACGCTGCGCCAGGGCACCGCCGTCCTGGACACCGCCGTCACCAAGGTCAAGTCGGAGGGCGGCCGTTCGCTCCCCGGCAAGCAGGCGTTCCTCCTGCACGACACGTACGGCTTCCCCATCGACCTCACCCTGGAGATGGCCGCCGAGCAGGGCGTCGAGGTGGACCGCGAGGGCTTCGCCGCGCTCATGCGCGAGCAGCGCGAACGGGCCCGCGCCGACGCCCGCGCCCGCAAGTCCGGCGGCGCGGTGGACACCTCGGCGCTGCGCACGGTCCTGGACGAGCACGGGCCCACCGACTGGCGCGCCTGGGACACCCTGGAGACCGACTCCAAGGTGCTGGCCCTGCTGGGCGCCCAGGGCCCGGTGCCGGTGGCCCGCGAGGGCGAGATCGTCACCGTCGTCCTCGACCGCACCCCCTTCTACGCCGAGTCCGGCGGCCAGGACAGCGACGCCGGGCGGCTGTCCGGCACCTCCGTCGAGGCCGAGGTGCTGGACGTGCAGCGGCCGGTGCCCGGCCTGGTCGCCCACCAGGTACGCATCACCGCCGGCGAACTCGCCCTCGGCGACGCGCTGCACGCGGCCGTCGATCCCGAGTGGCGGCTCGGCGCGCGCCAGGCCCACTCCGGTACGCACGTCCTGCACGCCGCGCTGCGCGAGATCCTCGGCCCGACGGCCCTCCAGTCCGGCTCGTACAACCGTCCCGGCTACCTGCGCCTGGACTTCCCGTGGCGCGGCGGCCTCTCCGCCGCCGCCCGCAGCGAGGTCGAGGAGGCCGCCAACCGGGCGCTCCGCCGCGACCTTCCGGTGGGCGTGAAGTGGATGACGCTCCCCGAGGCCAAGGAGCTGGGCGCCCTCGCGCTCTTCGACGAGACGTACGGCGAGAAGGTGCGGGTCGTCGAGATCGGCGGCGCCTGGTCGCGCGAGCTGTGCGGCGGTACGCACGTCTCGCACGCCTCGCAGGTCGGGATCGTCGCCCTGACCGCGGAGTCGTCCGTCGGCGCCGGCATGCGCCGCCTGGAGGCCTCCGTCGGCATCGAGGGCTTCGGCTACCTCGCCCGCGAGCGCGACCTGGTCACCCAGATCGCCGAGCAGATCCAGGCCCCGCGCGCCGAACTGTCCGACCGGGTGGCCGGACTGCTGGAGCGCCTGAAGGCCAGCGACCGGGAGAACCAGCGGCTGCGGCAGCAGGCCACCGTGGCGCGCGCTGCCGAGCTGGCCGGTTCCGCCGTACAGGCCGCCGGTTTCCTGGTGGTCACCGCCACCGCGGACGGGGGCGCCGACGCGGCCCGCGCGCTGGCCATGGCCGTACGGGACCGGATGCCCGCGGGGCAGCCCGCCGCCGTGGCCGTCGGTTCGGCCACGGACGGCAAGGCTGCCCTGGTGGTCGCGCTGAACAAGGCCGGCAAGAACGCCGGAGGTTCGGCGTCGGACCTGGTCAAGCGCCTGCTGAACGGGCGGGGCGGCGGCTCCCCCGAACTCGCCCAGGGCGGCGGCCTGGCGGCCGACCAACTGCCGCAGACGCTGGGCGCGCTGGCGGGGCTGCTCGGGGAGTAGGCGAGAGGTAGAGGTGATGCGGGCGGGCGGCTCCGGGGTGGGGGCGCCCGCCTGCTGGCTTGGGGGGCTGGCTTGGGGGGGGCTGGCTTGGGGGGGAGCGGGTGGCCGGCTCTGGGGCTGGCTTTGTGGGGGGAGGCGGCTGACTTTGGGGGGGGTGGGTGGCTGACTTTGCGGAAGCGCCGGTCAGTACGTCGCGCGGCCGGCCCGTATCTCGGCCGGCCCGTATCTCGGCCGTCCCGTATGGCGGCCGTCCCACGCCCCGCTCAGTCCGCCGCCGTCGCCGTCAGCGGACCGTAGGCGTCCGGGCGGCGGGTGGTGAGGAACGGGAACAGCTCCAGCCAGTCGCGGCGGGCGTCCAGGTCGAGGTCGGCCACCAGGACGGCGGGCTCGTCACGGGGCGCCTGGGCCAGGACGCGGCCGTACGGGTCGACGAGGAAAGAGCTGCCGTAGAACGTCAGCGGACCTTCAGTGCCGATACGGTTCGGCACGATCATGAAAGTGCCGTTGGCGACGGCGTTCCCGGTGATCACCTTCTGCCACAGCGGCTGGGTGTCGAAGCCGGGGTGGCCCGGCTCGGAGCCGATGGCCGTCGGATAGACCAGCACGTCGGCACCGGCCAGCGAGTAGGCGCGGGCCAGCTCGGGGAACCACTGGTCCCAGCAGGTGGGCAGGCCGAGGACGGCGTTCTCCACGGCGTGGGTCGGGAAGGCGTCGGCACCGGCCGGGCCCGGGCGGAACCAGTGGTGCTCGTAGTAGCCCTCGGTGACGGGGATGTGGGTCTTGCGCGTACGGGCCACGAGGGTGCCGTCCGGGGCGACCAGGACGGCCGTGTTGTAGCCGAGGCCGTCGGGCGTCACCGTGCCGTCCGGGCCCGGTTCGGGGTCGGCCCGCTCGTACAGCGAGGCGTGCACGTACACGCCGTGGGCACGGGCGGCCTCGGCGGCGAAGGTCACCGTGGGCCCGGTGCGCAGGTCCTCCGGCTCGGCGGGCTCAGGGTGATCGGCCTTGCGGACCACCGCGAAGTACGGCGAGAGCGTCAGCTCCTGGAGGCAGACGACGCGCGCGCCTTCCGCCGCGGCCAGCCGGATGCCCTCCGCCAGGGCGGCACGGTGCTCGACGGGATCGCGGTGCCAGCGCTCCTGGACGAGCGCGACGCGCAGCGGGGCACGGTCGGCCGGCCGGGTACGGGCCGGCGAGGCGGGCGGGGTGAGGGCCGTGATGACACGCATGGGGGCTCCTGGGGCGCGGGAGGTCGCGGGGGCGTGGACGGGTGCGGCGGACCGCAGAGGCAGGCGCAACCGCTTGCCGGAACGTTCCGGCACGCAGCAATGTACGAGTGCCGGAACGTTCCGGCAAGAGGGTCGTTGTGGGGGCGGTCCCGTAGCGACGGGTCGGGGCTGTAGCGACGGGCCGGCTCCGTAGCGACGGTCGAGGCCGCAGCGACGGGCCGGCTGCGTAGCGACGGGTCAGCTTCGTGGCGGCGGATCGACGCCGTAGCGACGGGCCGGCTCCGTAGCGGCGAACCGGGCTCGTATCGGCGAACCGCTCGCGTTACGACGCGACGTACCCGTAGCGGCGAACCAGCACCGTAGCGACGCGACGGACTCGTATCGGCGAGGCGGCTCCGTAGCGACGCGACGGGTTCGTGTCGGCGAACCGCTACCGTAACGACGCGGCGCAAGCGTCTCGACGATCCGCGTCCGTACCGACGCAACGCCCCCGTATCACCGAGCCTCCGTCGTATCGACGCACCGCGGCCGAATCGACGCACCGCGGCCGTATCGACGCACCGCGGCCGTATCAACGAACCGTCCGCGTGACGACGCGACGGCCCCGTTCCATCGTTCCACCGGACGCGATCGCGCCCCGGCCCGCCCGCTCCCCCTGCGTCTAGACTTGCGCCCCGTGACCAGCCGCCGCACCGTGACCCTGCTCGATGTGGCGCGGGCCGCCGGGGTCTCCAAGAGCACCGTTTCCGACGCGCTCCAGGGATCCGGCCGGGTGGCCGAGGACACCCGCCGCCGGGTCAGGGACACCGCCGACCGGCTGGGTTACCGGCCCAACAGTGCCGCCCAACGCCTGCGCCGGGCCAGCACCGGGGCGATCGGCCTGCATCTGCCCCGTACCGCGACCCGGCTGGACTACTACATGACCCTCGCCTTCGGGGCGGTGGCCCGCGCCCAGGAGGACGGCCTGGACGTGGTGCTGCTGGCCCCGGGCGGCGAGGCCGCCGGGCGGCTCGCTTCCCGGGTGGACGGCCTGCTCGTGATCGACCCGGAGGCCACCGACACCGACGTACCCGGGCTGCTCGACGCGGGCGTACCCGTCGTCACGGGTGAGCGGTACCTCGGTACGGGCGCCGCCCCCGCCGGTGCCGTGGTCTGCGACAACGCCGCCTCGCTGACCGCCCTGCTGGACCAGGTGCGCGAGTCCGGCGCCCGCCGCCCGGCGCTGCTCGCGCCCGCCGGCACGTCCGCGTGGGCCACCGCGCTGCGCGAGACGGCGGACGCCTGGAGCCGTACGCACGGGCTGCCCGTCACGGTACGGACCGTGCCGTTCGCCGCCACGCCCGACGAGGCCGCGCAGGCCACCGAGGATCTGCTCGCGGACGTACCCGCCGTCGACGCGGTGGTCTGCGCGCCCGACGGTGCCGCCGCCGGAGTCCTGCGGGCCGCCTCCGGACTCGGCCGCACGGCCGGGCGCGACCTGCTCGTCGCCTCCTGCGTGGACGGCCCGGCCCTGCGCGCCTGCGCGCCGCCCGTGACGGCGATCGACCTGCGCCCGGACGCGTACGGGCGGGCCTGCGCCGCCCTGCTCTGCGACATCCTGGCCGGCCGCGCCGAGCCGCGTACCGTCCGTCACCACGACTGGTCCCTGCGGGTACGGGCCTCCAGCCGCCCGGCGGGAGCGGCGGAGGACCCGAGCGGCCCGTACGGCCCGAACGGCTCGAATGACCCTAATGGCCCGAACGGCCCGAATGGCCCGAACGGCTCGAACGGCTCGAACGGCTCGAACGGCTCGAACGGCCGGAGCGACCCAGGCGGATCGCCCACCTCACGCGCCACCTGACACGCAGCCCCGCACCGCACCCCGACCGGCTGCGCCGTCCCCGCACCGCACCCCGGCCGACGCGCGCCGTCCCTCCTCTGCGCACCCCCACCGGCCCATCCCGCCCCATCCCATCCCGCCCCATCCCATCCCGTCCCGCCCCGTCCCATCCCGGCCCATCCCATCCCGTCCCGCCCCGTCCCATCCCGGCCCATCCCATCCCGTCCCCTGCGCAACCCACCCCCTCACTCCGGCCAGTCGGACCCCCGAATCACCTCCACGAAGTCGCCACGCTCGAACCCGGGGACGAAGCGGGCGAGGACATCGGCCTTCACGTTCCCGAAGGTGGTGTCGGGCCGGTCCTTGATGCCGTCGGTGAAGGCGGCCAGGATGCGGTTCTTGAAGTCGGGCCGCGGGTGCGCCGCGACCACGGCGGCGCGTTGCTCGTCGGAGACGGCGTCGTAGCCGATGCCCAGGACGTCCAGTTCCACGCCCCGGGTGACCAGGGCCACCTCGGGCGCCATGTGCAGCGGGATCTCCGGCGTGGTGTGCAGGGCGATCGCCGTCCAGACGCGGTCGGCCGGTTCGCCGGTGATGCCGTGCCGGTGCAGGAAGGCGCGGGCCTCGTCGGCACCGTCGATCTCGAAGCGCTGGTCGGTGCGGCGGTAGCGGTCGGTCAGCCCGAGATCGTGGAACATCGCTCCCACGTAGAGCAGTTCAGGATCGAACTCCAGTTTCTGTTCCCGTCCGCGCAGCGCCCCGAACAGGAACACCCGGCGGGAGTGGTCGAACAGCAGCGGTGGCGCGGCCTCGCGCACCAGCTCGGTCGCCTCCCGCGCCAGAGCACTGTCCGGGATCCGCACATCGGCGATCACCTCGCGCACGACGTCCTCCTTCGTCTCGGTCGGCTTCCACCTTCACCCGCCGACGCTCCCGACGCCACGACCGTACGGACAGGAGGGCCACACATCCGGACACACGCCGTACGCCCCGACGGCGCTTCGCGAGGCCCCAGGGCTCCACCCGTCAGGACAGCTGCGTCACGGCCGCGGCCGTGACGCCGTGCGCGGGGGCGGGCGCGGGCGCGGGCGCGGGCGCGGGCGCGGGCGCGGGC
>NZ_JAFIQY010000072.1 GCF_022271435.1 Streptomyces monomycini
CGGGTACGGCCCGGCCGCCCCGGGCCGCCGCGCGGAGATGACCGGCGCGCCCGCGCCCCCCGGCGCCGCCCCCCGCGCACCGGGCGCCCCGCGGACCACCGACCAGACCGTGCCGAGCGACGTACCCCGGCCGCCGGCGTGCGAGGCTGACATGCTGGACCGCACCATTCCCGGTCAGCCGCCCGCACCCACACCCGAGGTAGTCACAGCGATGAGTCCCGCCGAGCACGGTGACCAGCCCGCCCGCATCCTGATCGTCGACGACGAGCCGGCCGTCCGGGAGGCGCTGCAGCGCTCCCTCGCCTTCGAGGGCTACGGCACCGAGCAGGCCGTCGACGGACTCGACGCGGTCGAGAAGGTCGCCTCCTACGACCCCGAACTCATCGTGCTGGACGTGCTGATGCCCCGGATGGACGGACTGACCGCCGCCCGGCGGCTGCGGGCGAGCGGCGTGACCGTACCGATCCTGATGCTGACCGCCCGCGACACGGTGGGCGACCGGGTCACCGGACTGGACGCGGGCGCCGACGACTACCTGGTCAAACCCTTCGAGCTGGACGAGCTGCTGGCCCGTATCCGCGCGCTGCTGCGCCGCAGCTCGTACGCGGCGGCGGCCGGCGCGCAGCCCGCCGAGGGCGACGCGCTGACCTTCGCCGACCTGCGGATGGACCTGGCGACACGGGAGGTGACCCGCGGCGGGCGGCAGGTCGAGCTGACCCGCACCGAATTCACGCTGCTGGAGATGTTCCTCGCGCACCCGCGCCAGGTCCTCACCCGTGAGCAGATCCTGAAGGCCGTCTGGGGATTCGACTTCGAACCGACCTCCAACTCCCTCGACGTGTACGTGATGTACCTGCGCCGCAAGACGGAGGCGGGCGGCGAACCGCGGCTGGTCCACACGGTGCGCGGCGTCGGGTACGTGCTGCGCTCCGAAGGCGGCGCCGAATGAGCCACGCACCGGCCCAGGGCGGCCCGGCCGCCTCGAACGGTGGTGTGTGGCGGCACCTGAAGGGGCGCGTCGCGCACCGCTACCGGATGCTGCCGCTCCGCTCCCGGCTGGCCCTGCTCACCGCGGTCGCCGTCGCGCTGGCCGTGGCCGCTTCGGCCGCCGCCTGCTGGCTGGTGACCCGGGACCGGCTGACCGAGCAGCTGGACGAGACGCTGGCCAACCAGACCGTGTCGGCCAGCATCGTGCAGGCGCTGGGCGACAAGTGCACCGGTTCGCTGCCCGGGAACGTCTGGCTGGGGGTGCCCACCGACTACACGATCCAGATCGTGACCCCCGACGGCAACGTCTGCACCTCGTGGTCGAAGACCGCCATCCCCGCGCAGAAGGCGGACGTGGACGTGGCCAGAGGCCTGTCCAAGCAGTCGTTCCACACCACCCGGACCGACGACGGCAAGGAGATGCGGGTCCTCACCCGCTCCTACGGAGGCCCGCTGACCGAACGGTTCGGCCCGCAGGTCGCGATCTCCGTCGCGACCCCCATGGACCCGGTCACCGACCCCCTCAACCAGCTCGCCCTCATCCTGCTGATCGTCACCGGCGTCGGCGTCCTCGGCGCCGCCACCGCGGGCCTGTGGGTGGCCCGTACCGGCCTCAAACCCGTGGACCGGCTCACCGAAGCCGTCGAACATGTCGCCCGTACCGAGGACTTGGCGATCCGCATCCCCGCCGAGGGCGAGGACGAGATCGCCCGCCTCTCGCGCTCCTTCAACTCCATGACCGCCGCACTGGCCTCCTCCCGCGACCTCCAGCAGCAGCTGATCGCGGACGCCGGGCACGAACTGCGGACGCCGCTGACCTCGCTGCGCACCAACATCGACCTGCTGGTACGCAGCGAACAGTCCGGCCGGCAGCTGCCCGCCGACGACAAACAGGCGCTGCTGTCCTCGGTGAAGGCCCAGATGGGTGAGCTGGCCGCGCTCATCGGCGACCTCCAGGAACTCTCCCGCACACCGGAGGCCCGGCCGGGCGGCGCGGCCTCCGTGCCGGTCGTCGCGCTGCACGACATCGTGGACTCGGCCCTGCGCCGCGCCCGGCTCCGCGGCCCCTCGCTGGACATCACCGCCGAGCTGGACCCCTGGTACGTACGGGGGGAGCCGGCGGCCCTGGAGCGCGCGGTGGTCAACCTGCTGGACAACGCGGTCAAGTTCAGCGCGGAGGACGGTGCTGTCGAGGTGGCCCTGCACAAGGGCGAACTGCGGGTACGCGACCACGGCCCCGGCATCCCGGAAGAGGAACTGCCGCACGTCTTTGAACGCTTCTGGCGGTCGCCGTCCGCCCGCAGCCTGCCGGGCAGCGGCCTCGGGCTGTCGATCGTGGCCCGTACGGCCTACCAGGCGGGCGGCGCCGTCGAACTGCGTGCGGCGCCGGGCGGCGGCACGGAGGCGGTACTGAGCCTGCCGGGAGCGGCCACGCCGCCGCCGGACCTGCCGTAGCCGGTGGCCGCGGGGCGTGCGCCCCGCGGCCATGGCCTACTTCTTGCCCTTCGCGGCGCTGCCGATCGGCAGCCCGGAACCGGAGATCTTCACCCGGATCCCGTCCTTCTCCACGGAAATGTCCCGCAGCCGCACGTCACCGGGCGTGTCCGGCAGCCGGAAGGACAGCGACAGCTGGTCGGCGAGCTGCGGCTTGGTCAGCCCGGACAGCGCGCCCAGGACCTTCGGGTCGATGCCGACCTTCTGGAGCAGCCACGGGTGGTCCACCACGACATCGACCAGGTTGACCTGCATCAGCTGCTCGATGAAACGCGGCGCGCCGGTCAGCTCGTGCAGCTTCTTCTCGTTGCGCAGCGCGTCGTCGATGGCCTGCTGCGGGATGCCCAGGCGCTCCGCGATGGCCGGCACCGCCAGCAGCGACTTCACCTTGGCGGCCTGCCGGCTCACCTCGGCCGCGGCCTTGCGGGTCAGCCGCAGCCCCTCCTCCTTGCCGGTGCCGGGCCGGTAGACGGCCACGTCGGCGATGTCCAGGCGCATCTTGCCGATGTCGGTGGAGATCCCGCGGTCCCCGGCCTGCCGGATGTGCGCCTCCGCCCGTACGCGCAGCTCGTGCCCGGCGATGGGCAGCTGCCCGACCGCCCGCACGGAGTTGGGCCCCAGCTCGCTGAACCGGACCTGTGAGGCGCCGAGTTCCCGGTTCATGTCGTCGAACGACAGCAGGACGGTGCCGCGCACGGTGCCGACCGTCGCGCCGGTGATGGAGGCGGGCAGGTCGCCGTCGAGCCGTACGTCCCGCGCGCTCGCCTCGACCTTGGCCAGCGACACCCGGTCGGCCGCCAGGTCGGGCACGGTGACGTCCACCTGGTCGAGGCGCTTGCCGAGCACCTGCGTCAGGAAGGGGAAGCCCTTGATGTCCACTTCCGGGTTGGCGTTCAGGTGCAGCGAGTTCTTCAGCTGCTCCTCGGCCTTGTTCTGCGCGTACAGCACGGCGAACCGGTCCGCCAGCGCCAGGAACGCCCCACACACCAGGACCGCGATCAGCAGCTTCACCGTCTTCGACACCGCCGCGAACCGCCTGATCCCGCGCTTGCGGCGGCGGTGGTTGGGCGGTGTCCAGGCGTGCGGGTCGTCCTCGTCGGAGCGCAGGCCCAGGCCCAGCGGGTCGTCGCTGTCGTCGCGCTCGTTGAGGTAGGTACGCCGGGTGAGCGGCGCGGGGCCCGTCGTCCCGTCCGCACCGGGCTCCGGCTCGGGATCGGCCAGGGCGGCCAGATCCGCATACGGATTGATCTTCTCGAACCGAGCGGTGTCCCGTATGCCGCTTTCGCGGCCGCTGTCGCCGCTGTCGCCGCTGCCGGCGTCGTGGCGGTCGCCGCTGCCGGGGACGTCCGTACCGGCCATGTCAGCTGCTGTCCGTGGTTCCGATGTGTTCGGTGTGGGGGAGGGGTTCGAGGAGGGTGAGGGTATGCGGGTGGGGATACGCATCAGGCCATCCCACCATGGCGACAACCCTCGAACGCAAGTCCTACTGGCGGTAAGTGAGATATGCGCGGGCTTGTCCCGTCGGTTCGGCCGGAACCCGCCGACGCCGCCGCGGTGTCCGGGAATTCCCGCCGCGACCAGGCGTTGACCAGTGACGGCACCCCTGTGTCAGCACGCGGACGTCACCACGCGTACCACGCCTCCTGAAAGGGCGCAGCGATGATCGTAGTAACCGGGGCCACCGGCAACATCGGCCGGAGTCTGGTCGGGCGGCTGCTCGCGGAGGGCGCCTCCGTACGGGCCCTGACCCGCGACCCCGAGCGGGCCGGGCTGCCGGCCGGCGCCGAGACGGTACGGGCGGACCTCACCGACCCGGCCGCGCTCGAACCGGCCCTGCGCGGCGCCGACGCCCTCTTCCTCAACCTGGCCGCGGGCGGCGGAGACGCGGGCCCCGCGATCGTCGCGGCGGCGGTACGGGCCGGCGTGCGCCGTATCGTCCTCAACTCCTCGATAGCCGTCACCGACGGCCCGGAGGACGACGACAACTTCGTCTCCCGTATGCACAGCGTCGCCGAGCGCGCGGTCCGGGCCTCCGGCCTGGAATGGACCTTCGTGCGCGGCGGCGCGTACGCCGCCAACGCGCTGCTGTGGGCCGAGGAGATCAGGGAGAGCGGCGTGGTGCGCGACCCGCTGCCGGACGCGGTCACCTCGCCGGTGCACGAGGACGACCTCGCCGCCGTCGCCGCGGTGGCTCTCCTGGACCGTACGGGCGCCCACACCGGCCAGGCGTACGTGGTCACCGGCCCGGAGGCCCGCACCCGGGCGGAACAGGTCGCCGACATCGGCCGCGTCCTCGGCCGTCCGACCCGGCTGGAGGTGGCCCCCGCCGAGCAGGTGGCCGAGGAGCGCGCGACTCCGGTCCTGCCCAAGGAAGCCCTGCTCGAACTCTTCGGCCTCTTCGCCACCACCGTCGGTACCACCCCGCCGATCACCGACACCGTCCAGAAGGTCACCGGCCACCCGGCCCGCACCTTCGAGCAGTGGGCCCGCGACCACGCGGCCGACTTCCGCTGACCCGTCGGGCGGCCGTGGCACGCTCGAACGCCACGGCCACCGGCAGCAGCACCACTGCCCCCGCGAAGAAGTAGCCGTTGACGGCCACACCGGTCCAGAACCCACCCGACCCGGTATCGGCCGACTCCGCCGCCTTCCCGAGCAGCCCGCGCGGGATGAGCCCGGTCGCCGTCGTCACGTTCTCGACCAGGCCGGGCACACCCCGTGCGACGAGCATCGCCGTCCCGAACCACAGGGGCAGCCGGATCGTCCACACCGGACACCGACTGCCCCACGGCCGTACCGTGGCCGGCACGACCACGGCCCCGGCGGCCGCCCGCGGAAGCAACTGCTTCCGCGGTCCGGGGGAGGGCGCATCAGCCTCCGATCATTCCGCGCAGGCCACAGGCGTTGTCAGTGGTGGGTGCCAGACTTCGTGCATGACTGACAACGCAGCCAAGGCAGTTAAGGGGCCGGCCGGTTACTTCCCGTCGATCGAGAAGAAGTACGGGCGTCCGATAGCCGAGTGGAAAGAGCTCCTGCGTGCTGCGCCGCTGAGCCGGCACATGGAGCTGGTCGGCTGGCTCAAGGGTGAGCACGGGATGGGGCACGGGCACGCCAACGCGCTGGTCGCGCACACCCTGGCGGAGGCCAAGGGGGGGTTAGGGGGCACAGGTCGGCCGGAGGCCGGGCTGCCGCTCCGTCAGAAGTCGACTCGGGCCCGGTCGTCGATGCGGGCCACCGACTCCTGGCCGAAGCGCTTCATGTAGGCGGCGCGGATCTGCTCGATCTTGGGGGTGTTGGGGCCGGCCTGGGAGGTGGGGTAGAGGAGGATCAACTCGTACGAGCGTTCGCGCTCGATCGTGCCGTGCGCGTCGCGGTACTGGCCGTAACCGTCCTGGACGGTGAGGCCGTCGGGGAAGCGCGGCGTGACGAACGCGTCGACGAAGGCGTGGAACTCCTTGTCGGTGACCGGCGGGCCGCCGTCCGGGCGGGCGGTGCCGAACAGGAGGCTGGTCTCGATGTACGGGCGGCCTTCCACGGTCTTCTGGGCCGCCGCGGCGGCCGTGGCCGCCGGCCGTTCCCCGTCGGTCAGCGCCGCGTACGCGGTGGGAGCCCCGGCGCCCAGAAGCGCGGCGCTCAGCGCGAGGGCGGCCAGGCGCAGACGGGGACGCGCGGGGAAGGTGCGCGGACGTGCGGGGGACGTGCGGGGACGGGAGTCCGTCGGCATGGGCGTGTCCTTCGAGCGTCGGGGGATCGGAGGAGAGATGCGCGATCGCTGAGGGTAGCCAGTTGCCGGGGCCGGCGCGCTGTTCGTTCTGGACATCCCGTGGCGGGCGGGATGCCGAACGGACGTGCACGGCCCGGCGGTAGTACCCCGCCGGGCCGTACGCGAGCCGTCTGCGCCCTTACTTCACGACCGTGATCCGGTCCGCCTTCGGCGGCGCCAGCGGCGCGTCGGCCGAGGAGTGCGCGGTGAGGTAGGCGGTCAGGGCGTCCAGGTCGGACGGGCCGACGTACTTGTCCTTGCCCTCCTTCAGGACGGCGAAGCCGTCACCGCCGCCGGCCAGGAACTCGTTCATGGCGACGCGGTAGCTCTTCGCCGGGTCGAGCGGTGCGCCGTCCAGCCGGACCGTGTCCTTGACGACGCGGTCGGCGCCGGTCTTGGTCAGGTCCAGGGTGTAGGTCAGCCCCTTGGACACCTGGAGGATCTTGGGCGACGCCTCGTTCGCCCCGCTGACCTGCTGCTGGAGCGTGGTCAGCAGCTGCGCTCCGGTGAGGGTGACGACATTGGTCAGGTTGGTGAAGGGCTGCACGGTGAACGCCTCGCCGTACGTGACGACGCCGTCCCCCTCGCTGCCGGACGCCTTGTACGCCAGGTCGGAGCGGATGCCGCCGGGGTTCATCAGGGCGAGCTGCGCACCGCCCTTGTCCGTGGCCCGGGTGGCCTCCAGCTGCGCGTCGGAGATCAGGTCGCCGAGCGGCGACTCGGGGGACGCCGCGCCGCGGCCCGGGATGTCGGCGGCGATGTGGCCGACCGGCTTGTTCGCCACCGGCCCGGCGAGCTTGTTCCAGCGCTGGATGAGCGCGGTCATGTCCGCGGCCTTGGGCTGGCTGCGGTGGACGACGTGGTTGCGCGCGGTGGCCGACTTCACCGACGTACGGACGATGTCCTTGGTACGGCGGTCGTACGTGAGCGTGGTGTCCGTGTACAGCTTGCCGAACGAGGCCGCCGAGGTGACGGTGCGCGGCATCCCCGACGGGTCCGGGACCGTGCACGCGTACGCCTGGTGGGTGTGGCCGGTGACCAGCGCGTCCACCTTCGGCGTGACCTTCTTGGCGATCTCCGCGATCGGCCCGGAGATGCCGGCGCCCGGACCGGGGCTGTCGCAGTCGTAGTCGTACGCGGTGGAGGCGGGCAGCCCGCCCTCGTGGATCAGCGCGACGATCGACTTCACGCCCTGCCGGTCCAGCTCCTTGGCGTACCGGTCGATGGTCTCGGCCTCGTCGTGGAACTTCAGCCCCTTGACGCCGTTGGCGCTGACCACGCCGGGCGTGTCCTCCAGCGTCACACCGATGAAGCCGATCTTGACGCCCTTGTGCTTCCAGACGGTGTACGGCTTGAGGATCGGGCGGCCGGTCTTCTCGTCGGTGACGTTCGCGGCGAGGTACGGGAAGTCCGCGCCCTTGAAGCGCTTGCCCTTCTGGTAGCAGCCGTCCGTGGGGTGACAGCCGCCCTTCTGAAGGCGGGTCAGTTCGGCGCGGCCCTCGTCGAACTCGTGGTTGCCGACGGAGGTGACGTCCAGGCCCAGCTTGTTCATGGCCTCGACGGTCGGCTCGTCGTGGAAGAGCCCGGAGAGCAGCGGGCTGGCGCCCACCATGTCGCCGGCCGCCGCGGTGACCGAGTACGGGTGGCCCTTGCGCGCCGTACGGAGCGCGTTGGCCAGGTACTCGACGCCGCCCGCCTCGATCTTCTTCCTGCTGCCGTCGGCCTGCTGCTCCTCGACGGTTCCGGCGGAGCCCTGCGGGGGCTCCAGGGTGCCGTGGAAATCGTTGAAGGAGAGCAGCTGCACGTCGACGGTGCGGGCGGCGTGGCCTCCGCCGTGCCCGTGTCCGGTGTGGCGGGCGTGGGCGGTGGAGGCGGCGGTGGAGGCGGTGGCGGCGGGTTCGGCGCCGGCCGGAGCCGCGGCCGTGATGCCGACAGCGGCGGCGAGCACCGCCGCTCCGGCCGTCAGTCTGCGCGTCGTGCGCCGCCGCTGCGGTCTCGGTGACATGAGGAGGGTCTCCCTTGTGGGCAGGTGTCCGAGCGGACGCAGCCTACGGTCAACGCGCGTAGCGGAACAGGGGTGACAGGCGGCGGGCCGGTGTCCATCGGGTGTACCGGCGCCCGGGCCGTACGCTTCGAAGCATGACTGACGCAGCACAGGACAAGAGCCGGACGGGCCGGCGGGTCGAGGTCACGGACGAGCTGACGCCGGACGCGGCCGCCGCCGCCCTCGCACTGATCGAGCAGGCCGCGGCGGCGGACGGGCAGTCCGCCGTGTCCGAGCAGGGGCGGCTCCAGCTGCGCGGCGGGCGGCGCGAGGGCGTACGGCACCTGCTGCTGTACGTACCGGGTGGGCCGGACGACGAGGCCGGGGTGCTCGCCGGGTACGCACAGCTGGAGGACACCGACCCCGTGGAGGCGCCCGCCGCCGAACTGGTGGTGCACCCCTCGCACCGGGGCCACGGCCACGGGCGCGCGCTGGGCACCGGGCTGCTGGAGCAGTCCGGCCGCCGCCTGCGGGTGTGGGCGCACGGCGGCCACTCCGCGGCCCGCCACCTCGCCCAGACCCTCGGCATGACGCTCTTCCGCGAGCTGCGGCAGATGCGCCGCCCGCTGAGCGGCCTGGACCTGGCGGAACCGATTCTTCCGGAAGGGGTGTCCGTACGGGCCTTCCAGCCGGGCAGCGACGACGCGGCGTGGCTGGAGACGAACGCGGCGGCCTTCGCCCACCACCCCGAGCAGGGCTCGCTGACCCAGCGGGACCTGGACGACCGCAAGGGCGAGCCGTGGTTCGACCCCAAGGGTTTCTTCCTCGCGGAGCGGGACGGCCGGCTGATCGGCTTCCACTGGACCAAGATCCACGCGTCGGAGGGCCTGGGCGAGGTGTACGTGGTCGGCGTGCGGCCGGACGCGCAGGGCGGCGGGCTCGGCAAGGCGCTCACCGCGATCGGGCTGCGGCACCTGGCGGGGCAGGGCGTGCCGACGGCGATGCTCTACGTCGACGCGGACAACGTGCCCGCCGTGACCGTCTACGAGCGGCTCGGCTTCACCACGCACGAGACGGACCTGATGTACCGCACGGAGACGTGAGCGCGCTCCGGGACCCGCGGCTCCGGAGCGCGCGGCCGCGGAGCGGACGGCTCCGGGGTACGCGGCTCCGGCGCGCGCGGTGCCTGGAGCGTACGGAGCCCGGAGCCTGCGGAGGCATGAGCACACGGAGCGCCTCGTCGGCTGTCGCACAGAACCCGGCGTACTGCCGCCCTCGTTGAAACGGAAGACGACCGCAACCGGTCGTCTTCCGCCGCACAGTGATCCATGGGCGCCGCCGTTCCGTCCTTCGGCCCGGCGGCGCCGTACGTCCCGCTACCCTCCCGGCTGAGTGCCCGCACTCGGCGCGCCCGAATGCGGTGCGCCGGTACGGCCGGGCCGAAATGGCGGCAGACGTAGGAGAGTTCCTTGCCCTTCCATGCCGAAGAGCACACCCGGATCGTGCCGGTGGAGCGCCTGCGGCCGGGGGACCACGCCTTCGCGAGTTACGCGGACGAGGAGTCGCGCTGGTCCACGATCGGCTCGTTCGCGCAGACCGGCATCACCCGCGGGGAGCGGGTGCTGCTCTTCGCCGACCCCGCGGTGCCCGCAGCCACCGTACTGGAGCACCTGGAGGCGTACGGCCCGCCGGTCGGACCGCCGCTCAAGCGCGGCCAGTTGAAGCTGCTCACCATGGACCGGATGTGGCGGCCCCGGGAGATCTCGGTGGAGCGGCAGATGGCCGGGCTGCGGCGAGAGGTCGAGGAGGCGCTGCACGAGGGGTACCCGACGGTCCGCAGCGCCATCGACATGGCCTGGGTGGCGGCCTTCGGCGCCGACGTCGAACAGGTCCTGTGGCGGGAGAGCAAGGGCTGCCACTACCTGTTCACCGACGCGCACTACACCGAGATCTGCACGTACGACGAGACCCGGTTCAGCGGCGACGTCCTGGACCGGGCGGCGGCCGGTCACCCCACCGCCCTGCTGAAAGGCCCCGGCACCCTGCTGGTCCTGCCGATCGCGGAGCCCGGTTCCGGCACGTACGGGCTGCGGCTCGTCGGCGAGGCCGACCTGTCCACCCGTGAACCGTTCAACGACGCACTGCGCCGGATCGCCGAGTCGCAGGAGCCGCGCGTCGTCCTGGACCTCACCGAGCTGTCCTTCCTGGACGTCTACTGCGCACGGGCCGTACTGCGGATGGCCGCCGAGGACGGCAGACGTGTCGTCATCCGGTGCGACGGCATACACGCCCACACGTTCCTGCTTCTGGGGGCGCTCGACATCCCGCAGCTGACCGTGGAAGGCGAGTGACGCATGGGACCGACGACCCAGGGTTCCCCCGCCGGGGGCCCGCAGAGGCCGCCAGGGCCGCGCGTGCACCTCGCCGCCGACCACCGCCTGGAGACCGACTTCACCTCGGCCGACCTGCCGCGGCTGCGTGTCGTGCTCGGGGAGTACGCGGCCCGCCTGGGGCTGGCCGGGAGCCGCCGCAACGCCCTGCTGCTGTCCGCCAACGAACTGGCCGACAACGCGATCCGGCACGCGGGGGGAGGCGGGCTGCTGAAGCTCTACCGCAGGGGGGCGCTGGTGTGCTGCTGCGTCTCCGACAGCGGGCCGGGCTTCGACGTGTCCGTCATCCCCGAGCGGCCGCCGCAGCTGAGCAGTCCGACGGGCTGGGGGCTGTGGACCGTACGGCAGCTGACGGACGGGCTGGAGGTCGGCCCGGGCAGCGGTCCCCGGCCGCTGGGCGCCGTCGTCACGTGCTGCGTGCGGGTGGTGTGAGCGCCTGGATGCCCCGGTGTCCCGGGACCCGGGGCGGGGGCCGCACAGGGGGGCGTACGCCGGAGCGTCCGCGCGCCCCTTTGCGCGCCCCAGGGGGCGCGCCCCCGGAAACGCAAGGCACGGGAATGTAAACACCGGGGAGTAGCGGCCCGCTTGCCTGGCCGCCACGTCCGCGTTACCGGCGATTCAACGTCGCTTGCGAGCATCGCTGGATGCAGCCCGCTGTCCCGAATGCCGCCGGCCGCCGCCTGCGCCCCGTACCGGAACCCGTACCGGCTCCGTCCGACGGGCTGACGGGGCCCCCGGCGCGGAAGAATAAGGCCATGAACCAGCAGCCCAGCGCCCAGGACACGGACCGGACCGAGCCGACCACGTCCCGGACGGCGGTCCACCTGCCGCCGTCCGCGCAGCCGTCGGTGGGCTCCATAGCGGCGCACCGCCCGCACGCGGTCGCCGTGCCGGTGCCCGAGCTGGAACCCGACCTCGACGCGGACCTGGACGACTACGAGGAGACCGGCGCGGCGGGCGCCGACGGCGCGGAGCTGCCGCCCGGGCGCTTCCTGGACCGCGAACGCAGCTGGTTGGCGTTCAACGAGCGGGTGCTGGAGCTGGCCGAGGACCCGGCCACCCCGCTCCTCGAACGGGCCAACTTCCTCGCGATCTTCGCGAGCAACCTCGACGAGTTCTTCATGGTGCGCGTCGCGGGCCTCAAGCGCCGCATCGCTACCGGCGTCGCCACCCGCTCCGCCTCCGGCCTCCAGCCCCGCGAGGTGCTGGACCTCATCTGGACCCGCTCCCGCGAGCTCATGGCCCGGCACGCCGCCTGCTACCAGCAGGACGTCGCCCCCGAGCTGGCCGACCAGGGCATCCACCTGATCCGCTGGCCCGAGCTGACCGAGAAGGAGCAGGCCCGCCTGTTCACCCTGTTCCGCCAGCAGATCTTCCCGGTGCTCACCCCGCTCGCCGTCGACCCCGCCCACCCGTTCCCGTACATCTCCGGCCTCTCCCTGAACCTGGCCGTCGTCGTACGCAACCCGGTCAGCGGGCACGACCACTTCGCGCGGGTCAAGGTCCCGCCGCTGCTCTCCCGCTTCCTGGAGGCCGCGCCGCAGCGGTACGTGCCCATCGAGGACGTGATCGCCGCCCACCTGGAGGAGCTGTTCCCCGGCATGGAGGTGCGGGCGCACCACATGTTCCGGGTCACCCGCAACGAGGACCTGGAGGTCGAGGAGGACGACGCGGAGAACCTCCTCCAGGCGCTGGAGAAGGAGCTGATGCGGCGCCGCTTCGGGCCGCCGGTCCGCCTGGAGGTCGAGGAGTCCATCGACCCGGCCGTACTGGACCTGCTCGTCCAGGAGCTGAAGGTCTCCGACTCCGAGGTCTACCCGCTGCCCGGCCCGCTGGATTTGACCGGCCTGTTCGGCATCGGCGCCCAGGACCGGCCGGAACTGAAGTACCCCAAGTTCGTGGCGGGCACCCACCGCGACCTCGCCGAGGTCGAATCGGCGTCCGCGCCCGACATCTTCGCCGCGCTGCGCGCCCGTGACGTGCTGCTGCACCACCCGTACGACTCGTTCTCCACCTCCGTCCAGGCGTTCCTGGAGCAGGCCGCCGCCGACCCGGACGTCCTCGCCATCAAGCAGACCCTGTACCGCACTTCGGGCGACTCGCCGATCGTCGACGCCCTGATAGACGCGGCGGAGTCCGGCAAGCAGGTGCTCGTCCTGGTCGAGATCAAGGCGCGCTTCGACGAGCAGGCCAACATCAAGTGGGCCCGCAAACTGGAGGAGTCGGGCTGCCATGTCGTCTACGGGCTGGTCGGCCTCAAGACGCACTGCAAGCTGTCGCTCGTCGTCCGCCAGGAAGGCGAGATGCTGCGCCGCTACTCCCACGTGGGGACGGGCAACTACCACCCCAAGACGGCCCGGCTGTACGAGGACCTGGGGCTGCTGACCGCCGACCCGCAGGTCGGCGCGGACCTCTCCGACCTCTTCAACCGGCTCAGCGGCTACTCCCGCCGGGAGACCTACCGGCGGCTGCTGGTCGCCCCCAAGTCCCTGCGGGACGGTCTCGTGCAGCGCATCACCAAAGAGATCGCGCACCACCGTGCCGGGCGGCCCGCCTACGTCCGCGTCAAGGTCAACTCGATGGTCGACGAGGCCGTCGTCGACGCGCTGTACCGTGCCTCCCAGGCCGGTGTGCCGGTCGATGTGTGGGTACGCGGCATCTGTGCCCTGCGGCCCGGCGTCGAAGGGCTCAGCGAGAACATCCGGGTCCGCAGCGTGCTCGGCCGCTTCCTCGAACACTCCCGGGTGTTTGCCTTCGGCAACGGCGGTGAACCCGAGGTCTGGCTCGGCAGTGCCGACATGATGCACCGCAACCTCGACCGGCGGATCGAGGCGCTGGTACGGGTCACCGACCCGGCCCACCGCGCCGCCCTCAGCCGGCTCCTGGAGACCGGCACGTCGGACGCCACCTCGTCCTGGCACCTGGGCCCGGACGGCAACTGGACCCGGCACGCGGTCGACGCGGACGGCGCGCCGCTGCGCAACGTACAGGAACTGCTCATTGACGCCCGGAGGCGCCGGCGTGGCTCAGCGACATGACTTCCCCCCGCTCCGGTACGTGCCCGGCGGCGCGCCTGCCGCCCTGGCCGACGGGCCTCCGCGGCCCGGCGGGCCTCCGTACCCAGGCAGCGGCCCGCGTCCGTACGGAACCGACGGCTCCGCACTGACCGGACGCACCGCCCGCGACGTCCTCGCCGCCTACCTGCACCACCGGGCGACGGACTTCCTGCGCAGCCTGCGCGCCCACGGCGAGAGCGGACCGGACGCGGAGAGCACCCGTGAGGCGGCCCGCCAACTCCGCTCCGCCGCCCGGCGGATCGGGGGCGCGCTGCACACCTTCCGCCCGCTCACGGACGAGAGGTGGGCCGACCACCTGCGCGGCGAACTGGCCTGGCTGTCCGGCACCCTGGCCCGCGAGCACGCCGGAACGGCACGGCTGGACCGGCTGCTGGGGGCCCTCCAGCGCCTCACCGCCCACACCGACCCCAACAGTCCCACCGCCGCCGCTGCCTCCCGGGACACGGCGGAACCCGACGCGGCCGAATCCCTGCTGTCCACCGGGGCCGCGCGCGCCGGCGCCCTGCTGGAACGGCAGATCACCCTCGCCCGCACCCGCGCGCACTCCGCCGCCCTCCAGGCGCTCGGCTCGTCCCGCTTCCACGCCGTCGCCGACGCCGTGGCCGTGCTCGCCTCGGAGGTGCCGCTCACCGCCACGGCCGACCGGCCCGCGCCGGACGCCCTGCTCCCGCTGGCCGAACAGGCCCACCGGCGCCTCGCCGAGGCCGTCGCGGCCCTGCCGCTCGCCCGCGCGGGGCAGGCGTACAACGCCGACGCCCTCGCTGCCGGCTCCCGGCAGGACGCGCCCTGGCACCAGGTACGGCTGCTGGCCCGCCTCAGCCGGTACGCCCAGGAAGTGACCGACCCCGACGACACCGACCCGCGCCTGGCGGAAGCCGGCCGCGCACTGGAACGCCATCGGGACGCCGCCGAAGCCGCCGCCGCGGCCGCCGCGGCCGCCCGCACCCCGCGCATCGCCCCCGCCACCGCCTACGCGCTCGGCGTCCTGCACGCCGACCAGCGGCACGAGGCCGAAGCGGCCCGCTACGTGTTCGGCCGGGTCTGGCTCCCCGCACCCGAGCCCGGCTCTTCGGTGCGGAAGGGGTGACGGAGCAGATGGCGGTGCCCGCGAAACCCGTCCGCGCGGCCGGCTGCGTCCTGTGGCGCCGTTCCGCCACGAGCGACGGCTTGGAGATCGCCCTCGTACACCGACCGAAGTACGACGACTGGTCGCACCCGAAGGGCAAACTCAAACGCGACGAGGACTGGCTGGCCGGCGCCCTCCGCGAGGTCGCCGAGGAGACCGGATGGCAATGCCACCCCGGCGCCCGGCTCCCCAGCACGCACTACCTCGCCAACGGCCGCCCGAAGGAGGTCCGCTACTGGGCCGCCGAAGCCGCCCACGGCAGCTTCACCCCGAGCATCGAGGTGGACCGCCTCCTGTGGCTCCCCCCGGCCCAGGCCCGCCGGATCCTGACCCAGGAACGGGACCGGCAGCTGGTGGACGCGCTGCTGGGGGCTCTCCAACGGGGGCCCGGGACACCCCTCTGAGCTGGCCTTTTACGGGTGGCGTGGGCGCATTCCCGCACCGCCCCGACGCCGTGCATCAGAAACCCTGAGTCGAGGCTTGTCAATTTTCCTTCTCCGAGCTACAACAGAAGGCAGAAGGGCATCGCACCCACTGCCTTCGGAAGGAGATGACCCGTGATGCTCATGCGTACCGATCCGTTCCGCGAGTTCGACCGGCTCACCCAGCAGGTGCTGGGGACGACAGCCCGTCCCGCCGCACTGCCGATGGACGCCTACCGGTCCGGGGACGAGTTCGTGATCCACTTCGATCTGCCGGGCGTCGACCCGGAGACCATCGACCTGGACATCGAGCGCAACGTGCTGACCGTCCGCGCCGAGCGCACCCCCACCGCCCCCGAGGGCGCCGAGCTGATCGCGAGCGAACGTACGGCGGGCAAGTTCAGCCGGCAGCTGTTCCTCGGAGACTCGCTCGACAGCGACCGGGTGGACGCGGCGTACGAGAACGGCGTGCTGACCCTGCGCATCCCGGTCGCGGAACGGGCCAAGCCACGCAAGATCGAAATTGCGGGAGGGAGTTCGCGCAAGCAGATCTCCCACTGAGGTGCGGTCCCGGCCCGGCCTGCCTCCGGCGGGGCGGCCGGGCCGGAGCGCGGCGAGGGCTCATGAGCCCAGTCGTCCCGCAGGCGCCCGCCTCACACCGGCGCGACCGCCTCCCACCGCACGGTGACCTCCCCCTGCCGCCACCGCCGGGGCCCGTCGGCCAGCGGCCACGCCGTACTCAACGCCAGGACGCTGCGCATCCACCGCTGCCGCGCGCCCAGTGAGGCGTACGGGGCCGCCGCCGCCCACGCCCGGTCGAAGTCGCGCAGGAACGCGTGCACGGGCTGGCCGGGCACATTGCGGTGGATCAGCGCTTTCGGCAGCCGTTCGGCCAGGTCGGACGGGGTTTCCAGGGCGCTCAGGCGGGCCGCGAAGGTCACCGTGCGCGGGCCCCCGGGCCCCAGCGCCACCCACACGTGCCGCCGCCCGATCTCGTCACAGGTGCCCTCCACCAGCAGCCCGTCCGGCGCCAGCCGCGCGCACAGCCGCTCCCACACGGCGGGCACCTCGTCCTCCGCGTACTGGCGCAGCACGTTCGCCGCCCGGATCAGCACCGGCGCCCGTCGCCCCGGCAGCGGCACCTCGAACCCGCCGTGGGCGAAGGCCAGCCCCGGGCACGCGTACGGCGCCGCGGCGGCGACCCGCGCCGGATCGATCTCGACACCGACCACCTGGACGTCGGCCCGGACCGTACGCAACCGGGCCAGCAGTTCCACCGCGGTCCAGGGCGCGGCGCCGTATCCGAGGTCCACGGCGACCGGGGCGGGGCCGCGGCGCAGTGCGGCGGCGTGGGTGGCGGCGATCCAGCGGTCCATGCGGCGCAGCCGGTTGGGGTTGGTGGTGCCGCGGGTCGCGTTCCCGAGGGGGCGGGAGGGCGGGGGAGAGGCGGACGAGCTGCGGACCATGTCCTGACCTTATGCGTCACCGGCCCCGGCCCCACCTCCACACCCACCGGCCCCGTCTCCACCTCCGTACCTGTCAACCTCACCGCCACCTCTGTGCCCACCGGACCCGGCCCCCCTCGGTGCTCGCGTCCCCACCTCCCCCACCCACCCCACGAGGTCACGCTTTGGCAAAGTGAAAAGAGAGCGGGCTCACAAGGAAATGGATGCGCGGACTCCGTTGTTACGGGCTTCGGAGGCGCCGCACGCCCCGGCCCAGGCCGTACCGGCTAGGAGGTAGCCCGCAGTGAGCCAATACGTGTCCAGGCTCCGCAGCCGTTCCCACGGTCCGTTCCCGGGCCGCTCAGGGCTGCGCCTGCCGGGCGCGGCCCGCCGCCCGCGCCGGGTCGCCATGCTGAGCGTGCACACCTCCCCGCTGCACCAGCCGGGCACCGGTGACGCCGGCGGCATGAACGTCTACATCGTCGAGCTGGCCAGGAAACTCGCCTCCCTCAACATCGAGGTCGAGATCTTCACCCGGGCCACGACCGGCACCCTGCCGCCCGCCGTCGAGCTGGCCCCCGGCGTCCTCGTCCGGCACGTGGACGCGGGCCCGTACGAGGGCCTGGCCAAGGAGGAGCTGCCGGCCCAGCTCTGCGCCTTCACGCACGGCGTGATGCAGGCGTGGGCGGGCCACCGCCCCGGCTACTACGACCTGGTGCACTCCCACTACTGGCTCTCCGGGCACGTCGGCTGGCTCGCCGCCGAGCGCTGGGGCGTCCCGCTCGTCCACGCCATGCACACCATGGCCAAGGTCAAGAACGCCGCCCTGGCCGCGGGCGACACCCCCGAACCCGCCGCGCGCGTCATCGGCGAGACGCAGATCGTGCGCGCCGCCGACCGGCTGATCGCGAACACGGACGAGGAAGCCGCCGAGCTGATGCGGCACTACGAGGCCGGGCCGGACAAGGTCGCCGTGGTGCACCCGGGCGTCAACCTGGACCGCTTCCGGCCCATGGGGCCGGGTGCCCCGGGGACCGGCGAGGACATGTCCGACACCGCCGCCTCCCGCGCGGCCGCCCGCGCTCGCCTCGACCTCCCCCAGGACGCCCTGATCCCCCTCTTCGCCGGCCGCATCCAGCCGCTGAAGGCGCCCGACATCCTGCTGCGCGCCGTCGCCGTCCTGCTCGACGAGGACCCGTCCCTGCGCTCGCGCCTGGTCGTCCCGGTGGTCGGCGGGCCCAGCGGCAGCGGCCTGGCCAAGCCTGAAGGGCTGCAGAAGCTGGCCGCCCGCCTGGGCATCGCCGACGTCGTCCGCTTCCGCCCGCCGGTCGGCCAGGAGCAGCTCGCCGACTGGTACCGCGCCGCGTCCGTCCTGGTCATGCCGTCCTACAGCGAATCCTTCGGCCTGGTCGCCATCGAGGCGCAGGCCTGCGGCACCCCGGTGATCGCCGCCGCCGTCGGCGGCCTGCCGGTGGCCGTGCACGACGGCGTCAGCGGCTTCCTCATATCCGGCCACGACCCGGCCGACTACGCCCGCGCCCTCGGACGCTTCGCCCGCGACACCTCGCTGGCCGGCCGGATGGGCGGCGCCGCCGCCCGGCACGCCCGGTCCTTCGGCTGGGACACCGCCGCCGCCGCGACCGCCGAGGTGTACACCGCCGCGATGCAGGAACGACGACGTCACCTACGATCACCCCATGGCTGACGACGCGGCACGACAGGTGATCGAGGAGACTCTCGACGAGGCCGGCCTGACGTGGGAATCGCCCACCGGCGGTACGTACGTGGTGACCCTGCCCGGCACCCGCAAGCTCTCCACGACCTGCTCCCTGATCGTCGGTAAGCACTCGCTGTCCATCAACGCCTTCGTCGTCCGCCACCCGGACGAGAACCACGAAGCCGTGCACCGCTGGCTCCTGGAGCGCAACACCCGCCTGTACGGCGTCAGTTACGCGATCGACAAGCTCGGCGACATCTACCTCGTCGGCAAGCTCCCCCTCGCAGCCGTCACCCCCGACGAACTCGACCGCATCCTCGGCACCGTCCTGGAGAACGCCGACGGCAGCTTCAACACCCTCCTGGAGATGGGCTTCGCCTCCGCCATCCGCAAGGAGTACGAGTGGCGGGTCGCGCGGGGGGAGTCCACCCGCAACCTCGAAGCCTTCAGCCACCTGACCCAGCGCCCGCCGGCGTAACGCCTCCGCCCCCGGTCACCGTACGAACCGGACCTCCGGGAAGCGGCCCGACGGCCCGTCCAGCAACCCGCTGTCCGTGCCCCGCCCGCGCAGCCACCGATCGAAGAACGCCGTCACATAAGCCCGTTGCGCCGCCACCGACCGTTCCGGCGCGACCGTACCCACCAACTTCTCGACGACGGCCCGCGGCAGCCCACCCCCACCCCCCCCTTCTGGGCCAACTGCGGCACCAACCACTGCGCATCCGTGAAACTCGCATGCGCGGCACCGACCAGGGTGAGATCCCGGTGCCACCCCGAACTGTTCTCCCACACCGCCTTCCAGGACGCGACCGTGTGGTGATCGTCGCCCTCCTTGCCCATGAGGAGCAGCGGACGGTCCAACCCGTCCGTACCGACCGTGGACGGATGGGCAGGATCATCGTCCCGCTGGGTGTAACCCATCACGCCGTCCAGATTCACCGCGGCCCTGATCCGGCGGTCGTCATGCATCGCCTGCGCCGCCGTGAACCCGCCCCCGGACTGCCCGAACATCCCGGCCGCCCGCAGGTCCAGTACCCCTCTCAACATCCGCGGCAGCACCACCGACCGCCCCAACTCGTCCAGCACGAACCGGGTGTCGGCCACCCGCACCGCCGTCAGTTTCTTCAACAACGCGGTCATCTGCTCCGGCCCCTGCGCCTTGCCGGCTTCCTCCCGCATCCGGCTGTACGCCACCCGCCCGTCCGGGAACTGCACCCCGGGCGCCTCATACGTATGGTCGATGCTCACGACGACGTACCCCCGGGACGCCAGCTCGTCACCGAGCATGCTCCCGAGCGAGCGCGGGTCCGCCGCGCCGGGCGAGTAGAGCACCACCGGGAAGCCCCGCCCACCGTGCGGCGCGACCGGCGCGTCCAGATGCGCATGCGTACGGGTGGCGGCCCAGTCGGCCGTGCCCTTCGGAATGTCCGCCGAGAAGTTGCTCCAGGCCTCGAAGGCCGCCGCCTCCCCGGGCAGCATCTGCGGCGCACGCGGATGCCCGCGCACCGCCCGAGCCGGGTAGCGGACACTCACCATCAGCTCCCGCTGCGCCCGCTCCGCCACCCAGGGATCACGGCGTCCGCCGTCCACCAGGCGGAGGGGCGCGATCCCCACCCCGTACGGCCCGGTGGGCGCGGGCAACGTCATACGAACCGGCACCCCACCCCGAGCGCCCCCAGCACTGGCCACAACCTCACTCCCGCCACCCGCCGGCGCGAGGAAGGCCAGAGCCGAAACGGCCCCCGCCCCCACTCCCGCCATCACCCAAGCACGCCGCGTGCAGGTCGTCGCCATCCCGTCACTCCCCGTCCGGATCCGTCACTCGCAGAGCCGCCCGTTCTCCCGCGACCGGCCTCCGACCACCCTCCCGAACCCACACGCGCCGCGCGATCGTGCCACCACCCCCATCCCCACCCCGCTCCCTCCCCTCCCCCCTCAACGCGGGCCGCGGCGAGCCCATGGCCGAATGTGGATTACGCTCGAAGACATGGCCGACGCACCGTACAAGCTGATCCTCCTTCGCCACGGCGAGAGCGAGTGGAACGCGAAGAACCTGTTCACCGGCTGGGTGGACGTCAACCTGAACGAGAAGGGCGAGAAGGAGGCGGTCCGCGGCGGTGAGCTGCTCAAGGACGCCGGCCTGCTCCCCGACGTCGTACACACCTCCGTCCAGAAGCGCGCCATCCGCACCGCGCAGCTGGCCCTGGAGGCCGCCGACCGCCACTGGATCCCGGTCCACCGCAGCTGGCGCCTGAACGAGCGCCACTACGGAGCGCTCCAGGGCAAGGACAAGGCCCAGACCCTGGCCGAGTTCGGCGAGGAGCAGTTCATGCTCTGGCGCCGCTCGTACGACACCCCGCCGCCGGCCCTCGCCGACGACGCCGAGTTCTCCCAGATCGACGACCCGCGCTACGCGATCATCCCCAGCGACCTGCGCCCCCGCACCGAGTGCCTCAAGGACGTCGTCGTCCGTATGCTGCCGTACTGGTACGACAGCATCGTCCCGGACCTGGCCACCGGCCGCACCGTCCTGGTCGCCGCCCACGGCAACTCGCTCCGCGCCCTGGTCAAGCACCTCGACGGCATCTCCGACGCCGACATCGCCGGCCTGAACATCCCCACCGGCATCCCCCTCTCCTACGAACTCGACGCCGACTTCCACCCGGTGACCCCGGGCGGCACCTACCTCGACCCGGACGCCGCCAAGGCCGCCATCGAGGCCGTCAAGAACCAGGGCAAGAAGAAGTAAGCCCCAGCTTTCGAGCCCCCTGCCTGCGGTTTCTTCGCGAGTAGGGGGCTTGTCGCTGTCCTGTAGCCGCTTCTTGAAGGGTCAGTGGCGGTGCTGGTCTCGAAGCAGCGAACGCAGAGCCATCGCGGTGACGGCCGTGCACACCGCCGAGACCGCGACGGCGGCCAGGAGTGCGATCAGCACGACTCCACCAACGAGAACGATCACGACCGCTCCTGTGCTGACAGAGGCCTGTGGAACGAAGCGCCGCGCGGGTGCCGAGCCGTCCACCATCCGAGGTGTGCTCACAGACGGTGGCGTCGGGTTGGAGGGGTACTTGGGCGAAAACATCGCGTCTCCTCCTTCTTGCCTACTCATCTAGTCATCAAGTCGTGGAGCATCGTCCGCGCCAGAGTACGGACGAACGCAACCACCTTGCCACACCACTGGCCCACTCGTCTATACGAGTATGCATGTCGAGGTGTACGAGTCCGAGGAAGTGGCCTCGCGCACCGTCGGTCAGGTGGCCGGGAGTTGGTAGGAGAGGACGTATGCGTCCGCTGCCATCACCGTGTCGCAGACCTCCACGGCCCGCTTCTCCGTGTCGTACGCCGTGCGGATCAGGTGGATGACCGGGACGCCGGACGCCAGTTGCAGCGTCTTGACCTCGGCAGGTGAGG
>NZ_JAFIQY010000073.1 GCF_022271435.1 Streptomyces monomycini
ACCGCAAAAGAACCATCCGAACTGCAATCGTCGACAATCACCACCTCAACATCACCGAACGACTGCTCCAGCACCGACCCCACCGCAGCAGGCAACCGCTCCGCATCGTTGTAGACGATGACAACCACAGATATCTCAGTCACAGAACACCATCTCTGAAGTAAACAGATCCCCGGGGCGGCGCGGGCGCCTCACCGAGGGGACGGGCCCGACGGCCGTGCCGAAAGGGCACTGCGCACGGACGCGTGCGGTCCCTGCGCAGGTCGACCGTCGCGTCGGGCGCACTCGGTCAAAAGGTCACAAGGTCAGAACAGCTGGTTACGGATGGACCAGCTCCCTCCGACCCGTACCGAGCCGCCGGGTGGAACGGCGCCCCGGACACGCCCGCCCGCGCGGCGCCGCGGCACTCCGCAGTGGCCCCCGGGGCCCTGCGTGGCGGTCGGCGTGAGACGCGCGTGACGACGTGTGCGAGGCGTTCGCAACCCGGTTCCCCCCTGTGAAGAGCGCCATCCGCCCCGCATGTCCGGAAGACGGACGGCATCAGCCGCTTTCCGGGACGATACCGCCAGTCGGCTGATTGCCGGGTATGGGGTGAATACCTGGGACGGAACGATCGAGTAACGGGGACGGTCCGTCACCGTGCGGCCACGCAGTGCGTGCGCTCGGCCCATGCCGATATCGCCGGAAGATCACTGATCATCCGGCTGTCCGCCGTAACGATCTTTTCGGGCGCATCCGGGCGCCGACGGGTGGTTACGGCACGCCGGTGTCCGCACGTACACTATTTCCCCTTGCACCTCGCCTGACCTGCGAAAACACCCGCCGCCAATGCCGGTTCCGGAGCGTGAGGGGGAAGCCCTGTGTTCTACCAGGTTCTCAAGTACGTATTTCTGGGGCCGTTACTGAGGCTGCTCTTCCGGCCGCATGTGGAAGGACTGGACAATGTACCGCCGGCCGGGGCGGCCATCATCGCGGGAAATCATCTGTCGTTCTCGGACCACTTCGTGATGCCGGTGATCGTGCCGCGCCGGGTCACGTTTCTGGCAAAGGCCGAGTATTTCACCGGCCCCGGGGTGCGGGGCCGGTTGACCGCCGCTTTCTTCCGCGGCGTGGGCCAGATTCCGGTGGACCGGTCCGGCGGAAAGGCGGCGCAGGCCGCCTTGAAATCCGGGCTGGCGGTGCTGCGGAAAGGACGGGTGCTGGGAATTTATCCGGAGGGGACACGCTCGCACGACGGCCGGCTGTACAAAGGCCGTACGGGTGTGGCGGCAATGGCGATCAAGGCCCAGGTGCCGGTGGTGCCGTGCGCGATGATCGGCACGTTCGAGGCCCAGCCCACCGGACGGAGGCTGCCGCGCGCCATGCGGATCACGATCCGTTTCGGCACACCGCTGGAATTCGGGCGATTCGCCGGACTGGACGGCGAACACGCCGCGCTGCGCGCCGTCACCGACGAGATCATGTACGAGATCCTGCGGCTCTCCGGACAGGAGTACGTGGACATGTACGCGAACGAGGCGAAGGCACGGCAGCAGGCGCCCCGCGGCCTTACCCGGCGTCTGCGCCCCGACCGCGGTGTCAGGTCTTCGGATTGAGCTTCGGGGCCGAAGTGGTGGAGGGCGTCCGTCACTTCGGTCCAGTACAGACCATTACGGTCAGCGGGCCCAGCCCGTATAACTCTGCCGGCCCCCGTGCTGCTGGCGGCCGGACGGGCGGCCGCGTTCGCCGGGTTCCAGTGCCGAGGCGACGGCCCGTACGAGCCAGGCGTTGACCGACAGGCCCTCCCGGCCCGCCACGTCCTCGACCCGGGCTTTGAGGTGGGCGGGCAGCCGGAAGTTGATCCGGGCCGTGCCGCCCTCGCCGCCGTCGACGGGGGCGGCCGGAGCGGCGGTCCATGCACCGCCCGGCGCGCTTTCGGGCTCGTCCTGCTCGTACGGCTGAGGGGCCGGCGGAGCCGTCACCACGAACTCGGGATCGAGGCCGCGCAGCCGTACGTCGACGGATCCCGGCGCCAGGTCCCGGGTGACCTCCCCCATCGCGGCGGACAGCGCGTTCAGCAGGGTGAGGCGGGCGGCCGACTCCAGCGGGGCGGTGAGCCGCTCGGCGAGGGCACGCGCTTCGTCTCCTCCCGCGTCCGCGGCCACCGCGAGTTCGTGCCGGAGGTTGTCGACGTAGGGCGTGAGGTCCATAACGCCATGGTGGCACACGTGTGGCGCCACTTTTCCCCGGGCGGCACCACGTACCCCCGGTTATGCCTTGCTCGGCTCCAGGGCGGCGTGCGGTGCGCACGTCACGTCCTCGGCGTCGGTCTTCCCGGTCAGGAAGCAGGCGTCGACCCGGTCGTTGAGGCTGGGGCTGACCAGACCGGCGACGCCGTGGAGCCGGCCCCCTGCTCGGTGATCAGCCGCGAGCCCTTGAGGCGCTTGTGCAGCTCGACGGCGCCGTCGTACGGAGTCGCCGCGTCACGGGTGCTCTGCACGATCAGGACGCTGGGCAGGCCCTTGCCGCTTCGTACCTCGACCGGGGTCCGCGGCTTCTCCGGTCAGGTGGCGCAGGGCAGGTTGCGGTGGCGCGCAGCTGCTCCCGCTTCGCCTGCACCTCGGCCTCGGTGGTGCCGATGGGGTAGACGGCGTCGTGCCGGGCGACCCACTTCTTCCAGTCGTTCCAGCGCGTCTCGAAGACGAGGTCCTGGTCGAGGCTGGCCTGGCACCAGGCCTTCTCGCGTGACGGGTCGACGACCGAGTCGACGAGCATCTCGCTCTTGCCGCCGGTGCTGCCGATCCGGTCCACGGCGATCTCGATGGTGCGGACGTCGGGCTGAGGATCCCGTCTTCTGCCGCCCCCCTGTGAACAGGGCTCACTTCCATTTCTTTACCAAACCGCAGGATTCGTTCGGTGATCTGTGATATCGACAGGCGCACCATGGCTTACGACCTGGTTTGTGGCCGGATGTGCGGCTTGACATGCGGCTCGGCCCTGGGTGCCGCCCGGCCCGGGTGGCGCGTCGGCGAAGGGATGTTGCGGTGCACGTCTGGTACGTGTCGTACGGCTCCAACATGCACGGCGCGCGGCTGCGCCATTACCTGGCGGGCGGGCGCCCGCCGGGCGGCCTGCGTACGTGTCCGGGGTGCCGTGACCCCAGGCCGCCCGCCCGTTCCGTACCGGTCGTCCTGCCGGGGACCATGTACTTCGCGCTGGAGTCGCTGAACTGGACGGGCGGCGTGGCGTTCTACGACCCGGACGGGCCCGGCGAGGTCTGGGCCCGCGCCCACCTGGTGACACGGAGCCAGTTCTCCGACATCGCCGCACAGGAGATGCACCGGGTCCCGGCGGCGGACCTGGACCTGGCCGAAGTGCTGGACCGGGGACGGGCCCGGTTCGGCCCCGGCCGCTACGAGACGCTGGTGCACCCCGGCGCGCTGGACGGCCTGCCGCTGCTCACCTTCACCGCGCCGTGGCGCGCGGGCGAGGTCCCGCGCACGCAGCCGACCGACGCCTATCTGGCGCATCTGTCGTCGGGGCTGCGGGAGGCGGGCGGCTGGGACGACGAGCAGATCACGGAGTACTTGGACCGGTGCCGGCTGGGCCTGACCGTACGCCCCGGGTCGGGCAGGCGGCGCGGGCGCTCCGGGCACGGCGCGGGACCGGCGTCCCGGGCCCTGGAGGTGGACCGCCGGGCACCGGAGCCGGAGGCCAGGCGATCGTGACCACGCTGGGTTCACAGCTCGTAACACATTCCGCGCTGCACGTCAGCAGTCCTTACGGCTTCTGAACACCCCCAGCCGCACTAACCGGACATTCGCTCGACGGCCGAAAAAATGGTCGCCGAGTGAACGTTTGGTGAGGATGTAGCAGGTCACCTCAGGGCAGGGTGGACCGGAGAGAACGGACGGTTTACGACAAAACATTCATACAGCGTCCGGAATGCGGATCAAGCTGTCCGGAAAACCTACGGTCGTTTTGACCCGCCCGCTCTTCATCACCAAATGTCAGCCATGTGACCACCTCACGAGCCTCCGGCAGCCGCGCCGGTGACGGGCTCCTCCGCCATCGCGACTTCCGGCTGCTGCTCGCCGGGGCCGCGGCCAGCCAGGCAGGCACCCAAGTGGCCCTCGTGGCCCTGCCCCTGGTGGCCGTCGTCGGGCTGCACGCCTCGGCTTTCGAAGTGGGCCTGCTCACCGCGGCCGAGACCGCCGCGTTCCTGCTCATCGGGCTGCCGGCGGGCGCCTGGGTGGACCGGGTCCGGCGGCTGCCGCTGCTGATCCGTACGGATGTGGTGCGCGCGGTGGCGATGGGCAGCGTGCCGCTCGCCGCGGCGTGCCACGCCCTGACGATGGCCCAGCTGTACGTGGTGGCCTTCGTCACCGGCGTCGCCACCGTGTTCTTCGACGTCGCCCACCAGAGCTATCTGCCGAGGGTACTGCCCGGCCCGCAACTGGTAGCGGGCAACGGTGCGCTGGAGACCGCGCGTTCGGCAGCACAGGTGGCCGGGCCCGGACTGGGCGGCGGCATCGTCCAACTGCTCGGGCCGCCGGTGGCCGTACTGGCCAACGCGGCCGGATACCTCGCGTCCGCCCTGTTCCTGCGCGGCATCCGCGTCCGGGAGCCGGAGCCCGAGGTCACGCCCGGTGTGTCGCTGTCCGCGCAGGTCAAGGAAGGCCTGGCCTTCGTACTGCGGCATCCCGTACTGCGCATGATCGCGCTGTCGACCGGGGTGGCGAACTTCTTCTCGGCGATGCTCGTCGCCGTACAGACCGTGTTCCTGACCCGCGACCTGGGCCTGCCGCCCGGTGTGCTCGGGCTGATGCTGTCCGCCTCCGCCGTCGGCGGCCTGACCGGCGCGCTGTGCGCCGGGACGGTTGCCCGGCGGCTGGGGCAGGCCCGCATCATCTGGCTCGCTCCCCTGGTCACCGGGCCGTTCGCCCTGCTGTGGCCGCTGTCCGGGCAGGGGGCCGCCGCCGGATGGTTCGCGCTCGGCTCGGGCGCCGTCTTCTTCGGCGCGGTCGTCTACAACGTGGCCCAGGTGAGCTTCCGGCAACTGCTCTGCCCCGACGCGCTGCTGGGCCGGATGAACGCCACGCTGCGGTTCATGGTCTGGGGGACCATGCCGCTCGGCGCGCTGGCCGGCGGATCCATCGCCGGAGCGGCCGGGCCGCGGGCCGCCGTATGGGTGTGCGCGGTGGGCTTCCTGCTCGTACCGATCCCCCTGCTGCTGTCCCCCCTGCGCAAGCTGCGGGACCTGCCGGCCGCCGGAGAAGCGCACGGAGAGGCGGCGCACGAAGCTGGAACCGGGGCGGCCTCCGAGGCAGTTGATGCGCCCGGAGCGGCCGGCTGACCCACCCGCCGACGTGGGTCAGCCGGCCGGTGGGCCGGAGCCGGTGATCCGGCCGCCGTGCTCCCGCGCGGTTTCCGCGTGCGCGGCTGCGGCTGCGGCTGCGTCCGCACGCCTCACACCGATCATCCGTCTCGTACATCGCACGCGGCTCATACGTCTCGTATGTATCCGCTACGACTCACACGTCTCACACGTCTTGTACGCAACGCCCCGTCCGCGGCGGCGCAAAGGAGGTCATCGTGGACCCCAGCACGACAGTCGGTATCAGCACCGGCCAGCCGGCCGGCACCGGCGTCCGTACCCGCTTCACCACCGGCACCGGCGTCCGCCGGGCCACCGGCAACATCACGGAGCAGTACCTCGCCCGCTACGAGAAGGCCGCCGCCGGGGTGGGCAACCCGGCGGCGCTGCTGCCCGTCACCGGTGCGCAGCGGCGGTTCCTGCTCGCCCGGCGACTGGCGCCCGGTGGCCGGCCCGACGTCGTACCGCTGTTCTTCGCCTTCCCGCGCGGCACGATCGACCTGGAGCGGCTGCGTGCGGCCGCGGGCCACCTGGCCGCGGCGCACCCCGCGCTGCGTACCCGGCCCGACGTCCTGCGCGGGGCGCCCGTCCAGCGGCTCGGTGCGCCTGAGGCGCAGGTGAACAGGGTGACTCCGCGCCCCGGCGAGAGCGCGGCGGCGGCCCTGCGCCGGACGCTGCTGGCCTGGTCGGCCGAAGGCCCGCCGCTGCGACTGTTCCTGGCCGACGCCGATGGCTCCTCCGGTGCCCACGCCGGCTCCGGCGCCGGTGGCGATCGCGCTGCCGATGCCCACGCCGACACCGACAGCTCCACCGGCCCCGAGGAAATCCTCGCCCTCGCCCTCGACCACGCCGTGTGCGACGAGCAGTCGCTCGGCCGGATCTCCGCCGACCTCGGCGAGGCGTACGGGCACGGGCTCGGTCCCGGCGATGTGCCGCAGGACCGTGCCGCGGTGGAGGTGGCCGGGTACCGGGAGGCCGTACGCCTGCAACTCGACGCGGAGAAGAGGGCGTCGGGGCCGGACGCGCTCGCGTACTGGGCGCGCAGGATCGCCCCGGCGCTCGCGGACAGCGACGCGAGCGCGGCTCCCGGGCAGCCCGCTGCCCGGCAAGCGTCCGCACCGGCCGCGCCGCGACCCACCGGTGCGCTTCAAGCGCGCCTCCCGGTCCGAAGCGGTGACGGGCGGGCCACCGCCTTCCCCGTGCTGCTCGGGGCGTGCGGAAGTGCCGCGCGCGCTCTGGGCGAGGCGAACGCGCCCGGCCGTACGCCGCTGCTCGGCTACCCCTGGGGCGGCCGCCCCGCCGCGGCGCCGCCCGTCCTCGGCTGCTTCCTCAACACCGTCGTGCACCCGGCCTTCGCCTGCGGCCCGGACGACCTGACCACCACCTGGTGGGACGACCTCGACCACGCCGACACCCCGTTCGACGAGGTGGTCCGGGCGGCCCGGACGGCCACCGTCCCCTGGACGGGGCAGCTGGACGGTCTGCTGACCTTCGAGGACCTGCACCGCCGTCCGCCGCTGGAGCTGGACGGCGTCGCGGGCCGGGAGGTGCACATCGACGGGCGGCCGCTCCAGGCGCCGTTCGCGGTCTCCGTCTCGTACGGGTCCGACCTGCTCGTACGGCTGGCCTGGGACCGGGACGCCTTCCCGGACGGCCTCGTCCACGACGCCTTCACCGCCCTGACCGCCCAACTGTCCGGTGAACCCGCCGAACCAACCAGCATCCCGGCCGGACTGCCCGGCCAGGAGCGCACCACTGCCACCACCCCCGTGGCCTGACCCGCACGCCGGCGCCCCGGCCCTCACCCCGGGCCGGCACCGGCTCCGCCGTACCGCTCCACCCACCCGGCCCCGCGTCCGACCGACAGCGGGCGCCGGGCCGTGCCCACCCTCATCCACCACCCGAAGGATGGACCATGTTCGCACTCTCACCGTCCCAGGACGTCGTCTGGCTGCACGAGCAGATGCTGCCGGGCAGCCGTGCCTACAACTTCACGGCGTCGATCGACCTCTGGGGCCGACTCGACGAGGCGGCCCTGCGCACCGCGCTCGGCGCCGCGCTCGACCGGCACGCCGGCCTGCGCCTCGAACTCGTCGAGCGGCCGGGCGAGGTGCCCGAACAGCGGGTACGCGAACGATGTGAGCCACGGATGCGCACGGTGGACCTCTCCCAGGAGGCCGACCCGGAGGCCGCGTTCCAGGAGCTGCTGCGGACCGAGGCCGTGACGCCGCTCGACACCACCGAGGCGCCGCTGCTGCGTTGGTGCCTGGCCCGGCTGGGCGAGCGGCACCACCGGGTCGTGCACGTCGAGCACCACCTGATCCACGACGGCCACTCCTTCGCGATCCTGCTGCACGACGTGTTCACCGTGTACCGGTGTCAGGTGCTCGGCGAGCCGGTGGAGCTGTCGGCGGCACGCTCGTACGAGGACCACGCGCGCGCCGCGGCCGTCGCCGACCGGTCCGCCAGCCTGGCGCACTGGACGGCTGAGCTGTCGGACGCCACCTTCGACCTGCCGCTGCCCGGCCTCGCCCGGCCCGGTGCGCAGCGCCGCCACGCGGGCGGGCAGCTGCGCCAGGCCATCGGTGCCGACCTGGCCGAGCGGCTGCGGGAGAGCAGCCGCGCCCAGGGGCACACGCCGTTCTCCACGCTGCTGAGCCTGTTCGCGGAGCTGTTGCGTCGGCACAGCGGACGGACCGACATCGTTGTCGGCACGGCGGTGGGCAACCGTCCGGTGGGCTTCGAGGGCACCGTCGGCATGTTCGTCAACACGATTCCGCTGCGCCTGCGGCCGGACCCGGCCGCCGGGGCGCTGGAGACGGTGGACGAGGTCACCGACACGCTGATCCGGGCCCTGCCGCACCAGGAGGTGCCGGTGCAGGAGCTGACGCGGGCGCTCGGCCGGCACACCTCCGGCGCGGACAACCCGCTGTTCAGCGTGATGTTCAGCGCGCACGACGCGGCGCTGCCGGAGATCGAGGTGCCGGAGCTGGAGGTGGCGCTGTACGAGGGCTTCAACACCGGTACCACGCGCTTCGACCTGGACCTGGTGCTGATGCCGGACGACCGGCGGACGGTCGGTCCGCGGCAGGGCGCCGCGGGGATGACGCTGGTGTGGGACTACGACCGTGACCTGTTCGGCGAGGACGTGGTCCGGCTCCTGTCGGAACGTTTCCTCGACGTACTGCGCGCCTACCTGGAGACCCCGGAAGCACCGCTGGCCTCACTGGGAGCCGCCGAGGTGACCGCTGACCACGCCACCGGCCCGGAGGAGACGGACGCCCTCGCGGCCCTGCCCACCGACGAGGTGCTCGACCCGGTCGCCCGCCAGGACCCCGCCCGCCCCGCCCTCGTCGGCGGCACCCAGAGCCTGACGTACGGTCAGCTCGGTGCCCGGGTCGACGACCTGGCGCGCCGGCTCCGCGCGGCCGGAGTGACCGAGGGCCGTCCGGTGGCCGCCGTCCTCCCGCGCGGCACGGACTCCGTCGTCACGCTGCTCGCCTGTCTGCGGACCGGCGCCGTGTACTGCCCCCTCTCCCCCAACGACCCGGCCACGCGCCTGAAGACGCTGCTGGAGCGGCTGAACCCCGCGCTGGTCCTGGCCACGCGGGAGAGCGCGCTGTCGCTCCCGGCCGAAGGGCTGCCGGTGGCGCTGCTGGACGGCCCCGCGTTCCCGGAGGCAGCGGCCCCGGCCCAGGACCTGGGCCCGGACGCCTTCAAGGACGCCGCGTACGTGATCCACACCTCCGGCTCCACCGGCCTGCCCAAGCCGGTCGTGGTGAGCCGGGCCGCGCTGGCGCAGCACGCCCGCGCCACGGCGGGCCGCTACGGCCTGACGGAGCGGGACCGGGTGCTGCTCTTCGCCCAGCCGTCCTTCGACGTGGCGCTGGAAGAGGTGCTGCCGTCGCTGCTGGCCGGTGCCTGCCTGGTGCTGCCGCAGCGCGAGGTGCCCACCCCGGACGAGCTGACCGCGGTCCTCGCGGCCCGTCGCGTCACCGTCGCCAACCTGCCGACCAGCTACTTCCTCGCCGTACGGCAGGAGCTGGGCGAGGCGCTGCGGGACGGCCGCTGGGCCCCGCGCGTGATCGTCCTGGGCGGTGAGCGGCTGCCGGTCGGCGCGCTGCGCGAGCTGTTCGACGCCGTGGACGCCGCCGCCGGATCGCCGTCGATCGCCGTGTTCAACGCGTACGGCGTGACCGAGGCGGCGATCACCAGCACCGTCCACGAGGTGACCCGCGAAGACCTGCGGGACGGCGCCGAGGTCCCGCTCGGCGCGGAACTCCCGGGCACCCGGGTGCATGTCCTCGACGCCGGGCTGCGGCCGCTGCCCGCCGGCGCGGTCGGTGAACTGGCCGTCGCGGGCGCCGGGCTGGCCGACGGATACTTCGGCAACGCGCAGGCCACCGCCGAGCGCTTCGTGACGCCGGACGCCCTGGGCGGCGAGCGGGTCTACCGCACCGGCGACCTGGGCTACCGGGACCTGACCGGGCGGCTCTGCTTCCTGGGCCGCCGCGACAACCAGGTCAAGCTGCGGGGTTACCGCATCGAGCTGGAAGAGGTGGAGGCCGCGGCCTCCGCCGAGTTGGGCGGCCGGTCGTCCGCCGTCGTGCTCGATCCGGGCGGCCCCGCCGGGCCGCGGCTGATCGGCTTCCTGGAATCCCGCGCCGGGGACGGTGCGGAGCCGGACGAGCAGGAGCTGCACGCCGCGCTGTCCCGCCGGCTGCCCACCGCGCTCGTACCGGCCCGCTGGATACGGCTGGACGCCATGCCGACGCTCCAGGGCGGCAAGCCCGACCGCGCGGCGCTGGCCCGCCGGGTGGCCGGGCTGCCGCCCGAGGAGGCGGCCGGGAACGCCGCGGCCGAGACGCCCGGCGAGCCCGCCGACCCGCAGGTGGCGCTGCTCTCCGAGGCCTGGCGCGAGGTGCTGGGCCACGACGACTTCACCCCGGCGTCGCACTTCTTCCAGATCGGCGGCCACTCCCTGCTGGCCGCGCAGCTCGCCGCCTGGCTGGAGCCCCGGCTCGGCAGCCGGCCGCCGCTGCGGCTGTTCTTCCAGAACCCGGTGCTGGCCGACCAGGCCCGTGCGGTGCGGGAGGTCGCGGCGTGAGCAGCTACCCCTCGTCGGTCCTGGAGGCCGACCACCGGGAACTGACCGCCTCCTTCGAGGCGTTCATCCGCAAGGAGCTGGTGCCGCTGGCGGCGGACCTGCCGGAGGACGCCGACCTGCCCCCGGCCGAGCTGCGGGACTATGTGCGCCGTCGCTCGGCGGCCCTCGGCTTCTACGCGGGTGACTATCCCGAGGAGCTGGGCGGCTCCGGCATGCCGTTCACCGCCGTGGTGCTGCTGCACCACGCGGCGGGCCGCAGCGGCTGCCCCCTCGCGCCGTACGCCCTCGCCGGCTCCGACGGCCCGAGTCCGCTGCTGCGGCACGGCACGCAGGAGCAGATCGAGCGCTATCTCAAGCCGCTGGTGCGCGGCGAGGCGGTGCGCTGTCTGGCGCTGACCGAACCGCACGCGGGCTCGGACGCGTTCCACCTGACCACCACCGCCGTGCGGGACGAAGCCACCGGCGAGTGGGTCCTCAAGGGCCGCAAGACCTTCGTGAGCAACGCCGACCGGGCGGACTTCACCCTGGTCGTCGCCTCGGCCGGGGGTGAGCCGACCGCCTTCGTGGTGGAGGCGGGCAACCCGGGGCTGCGGATCGGGCAGCGGTACGACGGCATGTCCGGCGAGCCGCTGTACGAGCTGCTGCTGGAGGACGCGCGGGTGCCGGCGGACGCCGTGATCGGCGGCCCCGACGGGGTCGGTTCGGCGCTCGGCAACGGCATGGACAGCCTGTCCCGGGGCCGCCTGGTGGTGGCCGCGATGTGCGACGGCATCGCCGAGTACGCGCTGGAGCAGGGCATCGCGTACGCCCGTGAACGGCGGGCCTTCGGCGAGCGCATCGGCGCGTACCAGCATGTGCAGGAGCACCTGGTGACCAGCCGTGCGGAGATCGAGGCGGCCAAGCTGCTGACACTGGCCTGCGCGCGGCTGGTGGACAGCGGCACGGAGGCGCCGGAGAACGCCGCGCTGGCCAAGCTGACCTCGTCGGAGACCGCGGTGCGGGTGGTGGACCGGGCCCTTCAGGTGCACGGCGCCACGGGGTGGGTGCGCGGGCATCCGCTGGAGTTCCTGTACCGCTATGTCCGGATGATGACGATCATCGAGGGGACCTCGGAGATCCAGAAGGTGATCGTCGCCCGGTCCATGGGTCTCGGCTGAGCCGTCCGCCCTCCGGGGCCCGGGGGCCGGACGACCGCCCCCGGCCCCGCCCCTTACGAATGCGTGAACTCGCGAACCGCAGAGGAATCATGAGTATTTCAGCCCACGAGCGTCCCGGCGGCAGTCCGCAGGACGACCGGCTCAGCATCGCGTACGGCGCCGCATCCGGTACGCCGGCGGAGGCCACCGACCGGTCCGACATCCTCGCCCGGTACGAGCACTGGGTGCGCAGCACCCCTGACGCGCCCGCCGTCGAGGACGGCGAACTGTCCTGGAGCTACGCCGAGGTGGACGCCCTGGCGCATGTCGTGGCCGAGTCGCTGCGCGGCCGGGTGGCCCCCGGTGACCTGGTCGGGGTGTGCCTCGACCGCTCGGCCGCGCTGGTCGCGGTGGCGGTCGGGCTCGCCCGGCTCGGCGCCGTCTACCTGCCGCTGGGGCCGCGCCCCGGCGAGCACCGGCTGACGGCGGTGACCGAGCGGCTGGGCGTGGGCTGCCTCGTCGGCGACCCCGTGCTGCTGCCCGCTGCGTACCGTACGGGTGCCGGGACGAGTGCCGTGTCCCTGCCGCTGCCCGCGGAGGGCGCCAACGCGGCCAGCAGTGTCGTGGCCGCGTTCCGCGCCGGGCCCGCCACCGCCACCGCGCCGACCGCCCCGCCCGGCACCTTCTACGCCGTACTGACGTCGGGTTCCACCGGCACCCCCAAGGCCGTCGCGGTGGGCCGCTCGTCGCTCGGCTCGCTGCTGGACTGGTACCACGCGTACACCGGGGCCCGGCCCGGGGACCGGCACAGCCTGCTGATCGGGGTCTCCTTCGACCCGCACCTCAAGGAACTGTGGGCGGCGCTCACCTCGGGCGGCACACTGAGCGTGCCGCCGGAGGAGGTGCGCTGGGACCCGGACGCCCTCACCGGCTGGTGGCGGCGCGCCAAGGTGTCCGTCGCCATCCTGCCCACGCCGCTCGCCGAGACCGTCCTCGAACGCCCCTGGCCGGACCTGCCCGACCTGCGCCACCTGGTGGTGGGCGGCGACCGGCTGCGCCGCCGCCCCGCGCCGCAGGTCACGGCCCGGGTGCACAACGCGTACGGCCCCGCCGAGGCCACCGTCATCACCACGGCGCACCACGTCGAGGCCGACGACGGCGACACCGCTCCCCCGCCGATCGGCACGCCCGTCGACGGCGCCGTCGTCTGCGTCACCGACGAGGCGGGCCGCGTGGTCCCGCGCGGCGAGGCCGGTGAACTGCGCATCGGCGGCGACGTGCTGTCGCTCGGCTATCTGGACGCGGACCTGACGGCGGCCCGTTTCGTGGCCCCGCCGGACGGTGTCACCGGGACCGCCCGCGTCTACCGCACCGGCGACCGGGTACGGATGCGGCCCGACGGGGTGCTGGACTTCCTCGGGCGGCTGGACGACCAGGTCAAGGTGAGCGGCGTACGCGTCGAACTCGCCGAAGTGGAGGCGGCGTTCGAGCACCACGCGGGCGTACGGCGGTCCGCGGTCGCCGTGCAGACCGCCGCGGGCGGGGCCACCCGGCTCGTCGCCTTCGTCCTGCCCGTCCCCGGGGAGCCGGTACCGGCCGCGGACGAGCTGATCCGCGAAGCCCGCGGCTGGCTGCCCGAACAGGCCGTACCGGCCGTCGTACGCTTCCTCGACAGCTTCCCGCTGGACGCCAACGGCAAGGTCGACCGGGCCGCCCTCCTGGCGGCCGACGAGGCGGCAGCCGAAGAGGCGGCGGCCGGCGGAGGCACGGGCCCGGAGGGCGACGGCGCGCCGCAGTCGCCGACCGAGGAGCTGGTCCTGCGCCTCTGCCGCGACCTGCTCGGCAGCCGGGCCCTCGGCACGGGCGACAACTTCGCCGCGGCCGGCGGCAACTCCCTGTCCACCGCCCGGCTGCTGACCGGCATCGAGGAGCACTGCGGCGTACGGCTGCGGGCGCCCGAGGTGCTGCGGCAGCCCGACCTGCGGGCGCTGGCGGCGCTGGTGGACACCCGGCGTGCCGCCACCGACCTGGCGGGGGTGTGAGATGACCGACCTCACGACCGGCCTCACGACCGGCCTGCCCGGACGCGTCGCGCACTTCGCCCGCGCCACCCCCGACGCACTCGCCGTGACCGACGGCGAAACGTTCCTGAGCTACGCGGAACTCGCCGCGGCCGCACGCGGCTTCGCCCGCACGCTGCACGACCGTGGCGTGCGTCCCGGCGACGCCGTCGGCGTCCTGTTGCCGCACTCGGTGCCCCTCGTGGTCACCCAGCTCGCCGTCTGGTGGGCGGGCGGACACTACGTACCGCTGGACGCCGACCATCCCGCGCCGCGCATCGCGACCATGCTGGAGACGGCCGGAGCGGTACTGACGGTCGGTGACAAGGACCTGGTGGAGGCGGCGGGCATCCCCGGTGACCGGGCGCTGCCGCCGCCCGCCCGCGTGGCGGGCCACGCCGGGGACGACGCGCACGCGCCCGCCGAAGACACCTGCGCCCCGGACGCCGTCGCCTACGTGATGTTCACCTCCGGCTCGACCGGGCAGCCCAAGGGCGTGGCCGTCACCCACCAGGGCATCGCGCGCCTGGCGCACCGGCCCGAGTACGTCACCCTCACGCCCCGCGACCGGGTGCTGTTCCACTCCCCCGTCACCTTCGACGCCGCCGCCTTCGAGGTGTGGGCCGCGCTGGCCAACGGCGCCGCGGTCGCGGTGTCCACCGCCGACCGGCTCTCGCCGGCCGGCCTGGCGCGGGACGCGGAGCGCCTCGGCGCGACCGTCACCGTGCTGACCACCGCGCTCTTCCACCACCTGGCCGCCCGGCGGTCCCCGCTCTTCGGGCTGCTGCGTGGCGTACTGGTGGGCGGCGAGGCGCTGTCCGCGCAGCACGCGCGCTCCGTACTGCGCGCCCACCCCTGGCTGGAGCTGGTCAACGGGTACGGGCCGACCGAGGCGACCACCTTCGCCACCGCGCACCGCGTGACGGACGCCGACTGCGACGCCCCGCCGCCCATCGGCCGCCCGATCGCCGGGACGACCGCGTACGTCATGGACGAGCACGGTGAGCCGGTGGCGCCAGGTGTACGCGGCGAGCTGTGGCTCGGCGGCCCGCGGCTGGCGCTCGGCTACGTCGGACAGCCGGACCGCACGGCGGAAGCCTTCGTCGGCCACTCGACGGCCGGCCGGCTCTACCGCACCGGCGACGTGGTCTCGGCGCGCCCCGACGGCACGCTGGACTTCCACGGCCGGACCGACGACCAGATCAAGGTACGCGGCTTCCGGATCGAGCCGGGCGAGATCGAGCACGCGCTGCGCGAGCACACCGGGGTCGCCGACGCGGCCGTGGTCGTCCAGCGTCCGGCGCCGGACGACGCGCGGCTGGTGGCCTTCGTCGTACGGCAGGACGGTGCGGCCGCCGGAGCGGCGGCGCTGCGCGCCCACCTGGAGGGCCGCCTGCCGTCCCATCTGGTGCCCAACGCGTGGGTGTTCGTGGACGCGCTCCCGATGACCGGGGTCGGCAAGGTGGACCGGCGGTCGCTGGCCGAACGGACGGTGGAGGGCGGCGGGGAACCGGACGGTGCCCCGGAGGCCGGGCCCCTCCCGGCCGCGCCCGGTCATCTGTCACCTCTCCAGCAGGTCGTCGCCGACCTGTGGAGCCAGGCCCTGGGCCACCCGGTGGACGACCCCGAGGCGGACTTCATCGCGCTCGGCGGGCACTCGCTGCTGGCGCTGTGCGTCGTGGAGGACCTCCGCGAGGACCTGGGCGTGGAGATCTCGCTCGCCGACTTCTTCGCCGCCCCCACGGTCGCCGCGCAGGCGGCACACGTCGAACGGGCCCTGCTGCACCTGCACGAGGCCCCGGGCGCGCCCGGCGACGGACCGGCCGCCTCAGCTGCTTTGGAGGATCTGCGATGACCACCGCTCCGGACACCGCCCGCGAGGCGGCGCTGCTGCGGATCGCCCGACAGCGGCAGGCTGCCAAGCGCGAGAGCGTGGCGCCTGCGGCCGCCGTCGGCACGGATGGCACAGAAGACACGACAGGTCCCGCACCGCTCTCCGCGGCACAGCGCCGCATGTGGCTGATGGACCGCCTCGGCGGCAGCGGCGCCGCGTACCACGTGCCGTTCGCGGCCCGGGTGCGCGGGCCGTTCGACCCGCAGGCGCTGGGCCGGGCGCTGACCGCTCTCGTACGCCGTCATACGGTGCTGCGTACGCGGTACGGGCAGCGTGACGGCGAGCCGTACCAGGAGGCGCTGGACGCCGCTGCGGTTCCGGTCGAGGTGGTGACGGCGGACGGTGACGTGGCGGAACTGCTGCGGGAGGCCGCCGCTCGGCCCTTCGACCTGGCGAGCGGCCCGGTGCTGCGCGCGCTGGCCGTACGGCATGCCGCCGAGGACCACACCGTACTGCTGACACTGCATCACATCGCGATCGACGGCGGCTCGCTGGCCATCGTCGCGCGCGAGCTGAGCGCGCTGTACGGGGCGGCGCTCGACGGCGACGAAGCGCTGGCCGGGGAGCTGACCGGCACGCTCGCCACCCCTGCGCCGCAGTACGCGGACTACGCGCGCCGTGAGCATGCCGCCGTGGACGCCCTGGAGAACGGCCTGGAATTCTGGCTCGGCCGCCTCGCGGGCGCCCGGCCTGTGCCGCTGCCCGCCCCCGCCGCGGACTCCGGCGCCCCGGCCCGGCGCGGACAGGCCGCCCTGCTCGCCGAGCCGCTGCCGCCCGCCGTCCTCGAAGGGCTGCGCGCGGTGGGCCGGGAGCACCGGAGCACGCTGTTCACCGTCGTCCTGGCCGCCGCGTACGCCGCCCTCCTGGAGCAGACGGGCCGTACGGACCTGGTGCTCGGCTGCGCGGGCAGCCACCGTGACCGGGCGGAGATACGGAATCTGGTCGGCCTGTGCGTGAACACCCTGCCCGTCCGGGTGGACGCGCGGAGCACGGGCACCTTCGGCGCGCTGCTGGACCGGGTCCGGGACGCGCTGCTGGAAGCACAGCAGCACCGGGACGTGCCGTTCGACCTGATCGTCGAGCGGCTCGGAGCGGCGGCCCGCGGGGCGGACGGCCAACCCCTGGTGGACGTCACGGCCGACGTGCTGCGGGCGCCCACCACCCTGGACCTGCCCGGACTGGTGAGCGAACCGGTCGAGGTCGATCTGGGGACGGCCAAGTTCGGTCTCGGCTTCTACGTGGAGGAGGACCGGAGCGACGGCAGGCCGCCGCGCTGCCTGGTGCAGTACGACCGGGCGCGGCTCGACGAGCAGACGGCCCGGCGGCTGTTGCGCGGCTTCGCCGACCTGCTGGCGGCGGTGGCCGCCGACCCCGGCCACCCGCTGGCCCGGCCGCAGTCCGACGCCGGCGCCCCGGACCGTACGGAGCCGGCCCACCCGGCAGCGCAGCTCCTCCACGACCGGCCGGAAGTGGCGGAGTACTTCCTGCTGGAGATCGACGGCCGGCCGCCGCTCGCATACGTCGTGCCGAGCCGCACGGGCTCCCTCGACCCCATGGGCCTGCGGGCCGCGTTGCGTACGCGGTTGGCGCCCGGCTCGGTCCCGGCCGCCGTGACGGTCCTGGACGTGCTGCCGCGTACGGCCGACGGTGCCGTGGATCGCGGCCGCCTTCCGGGCGCACCGGCGGCGGCCGCGTCCGCCGGCATCGTTGGAGTGCGCGAGCAGGCCGTACTGGACGCGTTCACCGAGCAGTTGGGCCGTCGCCCCGCGCTGGACGACGATTTCTTCCTGCTCGGTGGACACTCGCTGCTCGCGGTCCAACTGGCCGACCGGCTGCGCGAACGGCTGGGCCTGCCGCTGACCGGCCTCGACGTGATGGAGCACCGCAGCCCACGCGCCATCGCGGCCCTGCTGGACGGACGGGGTGAGGAACGCGCGGCAGCACTGGCCGCCGTCCAGAGCGCGGCCCGGCCCTCGGACCCGTCCCCGCGCAGCACCCGGCCCTCGGCGGCCCGCACCGGAACGGTCCTGGTCACCGGTGCCACCGGTGGCGTCGGCGCCTTCGTCCTGCGGGAGCTGGCGGCACGCGGCCGTCCCGTACGGGCGCTCGTACGGCCCGAGTCGGCGCACCTCCTCGCGGCGGACGGCATCGAGCTGTGCGAAGGGGACCTCGGCGACCCGGACAGCCTGCGGGCGGCGGCCGCCGGTGCGGACGCCGTGATCCACGCCGCCTGCACCTTCACCTCTCCCGAGGTGGACCTGGCGGCGATGCGCGCCGCGCTGGACGGCTGGCGGCGGGGCACCTTCGTCTTCGTCAGCAGCGTGGACGCGTACGGGCAGCCGCCGGTGACCGAGGTGACCAAGGAGACCGCGCCGGCCGGGCCGTTCACCGCGTACGGCCGGGCCAAGCTCGACTGCGAACGGATGCTGCTGGAGGCCGCCGGGAGCGGCGGGCGAGGCGCCGCCGACGTGGTGCGGGTGCCCATCGTCTGGGGACCGCACGCCAGGCTGCGCGACCAGCTGCGCTGGGGCGCCACCGGCCAGTTCTACCAGGCCGCGCGGAACGGCGAGCCGATCGAGCTGCCCGCACAGGAGCGCGGTTGGTACGGCGCGCCCTGGGTGCACGGCGCGGCACTGGCCCGTGCGCTGGTCAGCTGCGTGGAACGGCCGACCGGCGGTGTCGTCAACGCGGTCGGCGGCCACGTCGACTGGCGCGACTTCGCCGCCGAGCTGATCCGGCTGCTCGGCAGCTCCAGCGAGATCCACGCCACGCACGCGGGCCCGGGCGCGGACACGGCGGCGGAGCACGGAGCGGGCGAGTCGGCCGGGCCGGACTTCCTGCTGCACCACCGTCGCCGCTACCGCCCCGCCCGCGCGCTCGCGGACGAACTGACGGAGCGTCCGGGGGAGGACTGGCGGTCGGTGCTCGCCGCGATGCTGGAGGGCTGACGGACTGACGGACCGACGGACCGACGGGCTTTCCGGTTCTTCGCGAATTGCCCGCCATCTGACGGCACCGATGTCGCCGATCCGCCGTCTTGCTGTACGCGGCGCCGCTCTCTCCCCCAGGAGCGGCGCCGCTTCGTCTCCGCCACGCGCCCCCGTGTCCCTACAAGCCGCGTTGAGCTTCCGAGAGAGCCCACACGTAGTACCAAGGGTCGTCACGCAGATCGCCGCGTGTCGCCACCGTCTGGAGAGCGACCCACAACCCGCTGGAGGCGGCTCCGCCGAGCACGGCGCTGACTGCCTGCAACAGCGACGGGCCGTGGACGGCCAGGAGACTGGCACCGACCGTGAGGAAGGCGGCCCCCGACGCCGCCACCGCGCGGGTACGGCGCACCTTCCGCACCCGGGCGTTCATGCCGTACATCCCCTCCCGGATGCGTTCGCCGATCCTCGTCAGCTCGTGTTCGGACTCCGTCGCGTTCAAGGCGGCGTCGAGGCCGTCCAGTTCCCCCCGCAGCCAGGTCCGGTGAAGGCGGTAGGACCCGAACTCCTGCGCGGTGATGGTGCTGAAGACATCCAGCGGCACCCCTGCGAGATACGGCAGCTCCAGGTTCTCGACCACCGGGCGGACCACCCGGCAGAGCACGGCTGGGGCATCGCTCTGCGCGATGACCCGTCGCCCGTCCTGCATGAAGTCCAGCAGACTCGGCACCCGCGCGTGCCCAGCGGCCGGGGCGGAGACAGTGCCGTCCGGGTAGTAGTACTCCGTGCTCCGCGCCACGGAGTAGGACGGCAGGTACCAAGCGGAGCCGGCGCGCAGCAGCGGTTCCGCCTTCAGCAGCCACCGGCCCAGGTAGTCCAGGTCCGGGCAGCGCATGTGCAGGGTTTCCGTGTCGACGGTGCCGCCGGTGTATTCGCCCGGCGGCTCCTGGTACCCGGGGCCGCCGTCGTCGTAGGGGAAGTCCGCGGAACTCAGGCTCCCCCGGCTGTCCAGGGTCTGGATCAGGTGCCGGGGGCCCTGGCCGTGATGCGACAGCAGGAGCGTGTCGGAGACGAGCACGGCCCGCTGGGTCAGCCGCTCGAAACCGGTCGGCCCGACGCCGATCCCGACGTGGAAGCGGCAGTCGGCGAACCGTTTCTCATCCACCAGAGTACGTCGGCGCTCATGGAACAGATGCCGGCCGTACGCCTGGGCCACCCGCTTCGGATCTCTGCGTTCCGCCGCCGGCAGCGCTTTGAAGAAGCGCCGCATCTGCTTGGCGACGACGACGTTCTCGACCGCCCTGGCCCCCCGCCGTAATCCCACGGCCGTCAGCATACGGCGGCAGGACGTGACGCGTTCCCGGATCGCGCCGTTCCTGTCCCGGGACCGCCCCCGTTACCGCTGTCCTCCTGCCTCCAGAAGGCGCCGCACCCGCAGCCCGTCCGGTGCGACCGCGGTCGTCAGCGCGGCGGGCCCGGCGAGCGGGCTGCGGACGCCCTGCCCCTCCCCCGGCCCCGTGCCGAGCAGCAGAACGTCCGCGGGCCGCTCGTCGTACGCCGGGTCCACGACCAGGAGCTGGCCCGTGGCACGGTTGCCGCCGAGGACCGCCGCGGTGTCCCAGCCCGGGGTGCCGGGTCCGTACGCCGTCTCCTGGTCGAGCAGCGTACGTCCGGCGCGGTGGACCGTGAGGCGGCTGCTCAGCCGCCCGGTCCGCTCTCCGCTGCGCCCCAGCACCTGCTCCTCCCGCAGCACGAGCCGCGCGGTCGGCGCGAGGTGCACGGTCGTCGTCATCCGCAGGTCGCTGCCCTCGGCGGAGATCAGCGGTTCGGGCAGCCACTCCAGCCGGGCCCCTTCACCGACGGTCAGCTCCACGTCGTACGTGGCGTGGCCGCCGGTACGCCCCGGCAGCGCGACGGTCGCCGCGGCCGCCGTGACGCACAGGTCGGCGCCGTCCTCGGCGGTCACCTCGATGCGCAGCCGGTCGCCGCCGAGCGGGGCGCTCATGGCACCGACGACACACACCCGGGCCTGCTTCCCGTACGCACGGACGCGGCGCAGCGCGAGCGGCCCGTCGCCGTCCAGCACGGGCAGGCGGGTCGTGCCGTCCGTGCCGGTCCGCGCGGTGACGCGGGCCGTGGCGCGCAGACCGTGCGCCGCCGGGGCGGCGTCGGGCACGCGTACCGGCCCGGGGTTCCGGGGCCGGGTCCGCTCGGGAGGCGCGAGGGTCATGCGGGGTCCGTGGTCCAGTCGGTGAGGCGGGCGCGGACCCAGTCGGTGACCGGCTGGACGCCGTTGGCGGTCTTGAGGCAGGTGAAGGTGACGGGCAGGTCGCCGCGCTGGTTCTTGGCGTCGCGGGCCATGCCGTCCAGGTCGACGCCGACGTAGGGGGCGAGGTCGGTCTTGTTGACCACCAGCAGGTCGGCGGTGGTGACGCCGGGGCCGCCCTTGCGGGGGATGTCGTCGCCGCCCGCCACGTCGATCACGAAGATCTGGGCGTCCACCAGGCCCTT
>NZ_JAFIQY010000074.1 GCF_022271435.1 Streptomyces monomycini
CGGGCGCCGGCGGCCCGGCCCCGGCGCCCGGCCGTCCGCGCGCGGCCCCGGCGTGCCGCGCGTGGCGCGGTCGTGAGGTGTACGCGAGGGGTAACGGGCCGGTCACGAAAGGCCAGTTGGGGCGGGAGGCGGTATTGCGGGGCCGGTGATCCGGGCGTAGGACTGTGCCCGGCGGACCGTCGCACGGCGCGGACCGCCACACGGCGCTCAGTGCACCGCACGGGAGGGGCTTACGGGGATGGGCACTTCACGCACACGGCGCGCCGGCGCGCGCACCACGGCGACCGGCCGTACGGCGAACGGCCAGGCGGCCGCCCGCGCCCGCGTCACCGCGACCACCCGCGTCGCCCTGGCGCTCGCCGCGGCGGGCGCCCTGACGCTGACCGCGTGCAGCGGCAGCGGTAACGGCGGTGACGGCGGCAAGAGCGGGGACAGCAGCAAGGGCAGCGGCGGCGTCTCCGTTCAGCTCCCCCGGCTGTCCGGCCAGAAGCTCCAGGTCGCGGCGGTGTGGACCGGCCCGGAGCGGGCGAGCTTCCTGAAGGTGCTGGAGGAGTTCGAGAAGCGCACCGGCGCGACGGTCGACTACATCCCCAGCGGTGACGACATGGCCGGCTTCATCGGCTCGAAGATCGCCGGCGGCGGGCAGCCGGACGTGGCGTTCCCGCCGCAGGTCGGCGTGTTGCGGGAGTTCGCCCGCAAGGGCTGGCTCAAGCCGCTCGGGCCCGAGGCCAAGGAGCAGCTCGCCAAGAACTTCTCCCCGGGCTGGCGGCAGCTCGGCTCGTACGACAGCACCGAGTACGGCGTGTATTACAAAGCCAGCAACAAGTCGCTGATCTGGTACAACGCCAAGGCGTTCGAGAACGCGGGGGTGGCCGAGCCGAAGGACTGGGCGGAGTTCCTGAAGACGGCGCAGACCATCGCGGACTCCGGGGTTCCGCCGGTCTCGGTGGGCGGCGCGGACGGCTGGACGCTGACCGACTGGTTCGAGAACATCTACCTCTCCCAGGCCGGACCGGAGAAGTACGACCTGCTGGCCCAGCACAAGATCAAGTGGACCGACCCGTCCGTCACCCAGGCGCTCACCGCTCTCGGCCGGCTCTTCGGCACACCGGGCCTGCTGGCCGGCGGCAACAGCGGCGCGTTGCAGACCCAGTTCCCGGCGTCGGTCACCCAGACCTTCAGCGGCGAGCAGCCGAAGGCCGCCATGGTCTCCTCCGCCGACTACGCCGCCACCAACATCGCGCAGACCAAGGCCAAGGTCGGCACGGACGCCAAGGTGTTCCCGTTCCCCGCGGTGGGCTCCCGGTCCCCGGTGGTCACCGGCGGCGACGCGGCGGTGGCCCTGAAGGACACCAAGGGCGCGCAGGCCCTGCTCACCTTCCTCGCCTCCACGGACGCCGCGAAGATCTGGGCGCAGGCCGGCGGGTTCGTCTCCCCCAACAAGGAGCTGGACCAGGCCGCGTACGCCAACGACACGATGCGCGAGATCGCCGCGGCGCTGATCAAGGCGGGCGACGCCTTCCGCTTCGACATGTCCGACCAGGCGCCGGCCGGCTTCGGCGGCAAGCCGGGCCAGGGCGAGTGGAAGGACCTCCAGGACTTCCTGAAGAACCCCAAGGACATCGCGGGCACCCAGAAGAAGCTGGAGCAGGACGCCGCCAAGGCGTACGGCAGCTGACCCGGAGCGCCCGTACGGCGGCGGATCCCGCGCGGCCCGCCGCCGCAGCAGCGCACCCACGGTGCGCACCGCCGCCCGACCGCATCGACCGGGGGACACCACCATGAACGCTGCGACCGCGGGCGGGCCGGCCGGCCCGGTCCGTCCGCGCACCGGCACGCTGCGCCGGGTCAAGAGTGTGGCGGGCACCCGCCCCTGGGTCGCCGCCGTCTTCCTGCTGCCCGCCCTCGTCCTGCTCGGGGCGCTGGTCGTCTACCCCATCGGCTTCTCGGTCTACCGGAGCCTGTTCGACACGTCCGGCGACGGCTTCGTGGGCCTGGGCAACTACGTCGAGCTGTTCTCGGACGAGCGGATCCGCATCGCGCTGAAGAACAACGTCATCTGGGTCGTGGTGGCCCCGACCGTCGCCACCGCGCTCGGCCTGATCTTCGCGGTGCTCACCGAGCGGGTCCGCTGGGGCACCGCCTTCAAGCTGGTCGTCTTCATGCCGATGGCGATCTCGATGCTGGCCGCGGGCATCATCTTCCGGCTGGTGTACGACCAGGACCCCGAGCGCGGTGTCGCCAACGCCGTGTGGGTCGGCGTCCACGACACCTTCGCGGAGCCCGCGCCGTACCCGGGCGCCAAGCCGCGGCCCAACGCCGGGCTGACGGCGTCCGGCGGCGCGTACACCACGGCGAAGCCGGTGCGCGCGGGTGACCCGGCGAACCTGCCGCTGGTGGCCGTGCAGCCCGCCGACCTGGGCGACGCGCGCCCGGCGACGGCCGCGCGCCCGGAACCCGGCAAGGTCACCGGCACCGCCTGGCTGGACTTCACCCGCGGTGGCGGCGGCACCGCGAACATCATCGACCGCGCCGAGAAGGGGCTGCCCGGCCTGACCGTCGAGGCGGTCAAGGACGGGCGGACCGTCGCGAGCACGACCACCGGCCCGGACGGGCGGTTCACGCTGCCCGCCGCGGCGGACGGCGCACAGCTGCGGCTCCCCGCGGCGAACTTCGCCGCGGCGTACAACGGCGTGAACTGGCTCGGCCCGGCCCTGGTCACCCCGGCCATCATCGGCGCGTACATCTGGATGTGGGCCGGGTTCGCGATGGTGCTGATCGCGGCGGGCCTGGCCGGGATGCCGCGGGAGCTGCTGGAGGCGGCGCGGGTGGACGGCGCCAACGAGTGGCAGGTCTTCCGCCGGGTGACGGTGCCGCTGCTGGCGCCCGTCCTGATCGTCGTGCTGGTCACGCTCATGATCAACGTGCTGAAGATCTTCGACCTGGTCTACATCATCGCGCCGGGCTCCAGCCTCAAGGACGCCAACGTCCTCGCGCTCCAGCTCTTCCAGTCGTCGTTCGGCACGGATGTGGACCAGGGCATCGGCAGCGCCATCGCGGTGTTCCTGCTGCTGCTCGTCCTGCCGGTGATGTACGTCAATCTCCGGCGCCTACGGAAGGAGCGCGGGCGATGACGACCGCCGACGGTGTCGTACGGGCCAAGCAGTCGCTGCCCGCCCGGATCGCGGCCCGCACGGGCGGCGGTGTCCTGCGGGTCGTGCTGATCCTGATCGGGCTGTTCTGGCTGATGCCGACGGTCGGCCTGCTGGTGTCCTCGCTGCGCTCGCCGCAGGACATCGCCGAGTCCGGCTGGTGGCAGGTCTTCGCCGAGCCCGCCCAGCTCACCTGGTCCAGTTACGGCCATCTCCTGGAGAACGCCAAGGTGATGGACTCGCTGCTGACCACCGCGCTGATCACGGTCCCGGCGACGGTGCTGGTGGTCGTCATCGGGGCGCTGGCCGGGTACGCGTTCGCCTGGATGGACTTCCCCGGCCGCGACGCCTGGTTCATGGTCGTGGTCGGCCTGCTGGTCGTGCCCGTGCAGGTCGCGCTGATCCCCGTCGCCGAGCTGTTCGGCGCGATCGGGCTGTTCGAGACGACGCCCGGCGTGATCCTCTTCCACACCGCCTTCGGCCTGCCCTTCGCGGTGTTCCTGCTGCGCAACTTCTTCGCCGAGATCCCGCGCGAACTGCTGGAGGCGGCCCGGCTGGACGGCGCGAACGAACTGCGCCTGTTCACCCGGGTGGTGCTGCCGCTGGGCGGGCCCGCCATCGCCTCGCTGGGCATCTTCCAGTTCCTGTGGGTGTGGAACGACCTGCTGGTGGCGCTGATCTTCGCGGACAGCGGCAGCCCGCCGATCACGGTCGCGCTCCAGCAGGAGGTACGGCAGTTCGGCAACAACATCGACGTACTGGCGCCCGGCGCGTTCCTGTCGATGGTGGTCCCACTGGTCGTCTTCTTCGCCTTCCAGCGGCAGTTCGTCTCCGGGGTGATGGCGGGCGCGGTGAAGTGAGCGCGCCCGGCGGGTGCCGGAGGGGTACGGGAGCGGGCGCGGGGCGCTACGGGAGCGGGCTCGGGCCGGTACGGGAACGGGCGCGGGGGCGTAAGGGAACGCTGTGCCGTAGGCCACTTTCCGTTCACGTTGCTGCCCCACGATGACGGCCACGCCGACGACGCCACCTCCCCGACCGTCTGGAGACGGACCGCACATGACTGCACCCTCCGCAGACCTCAGTGCCGAGCAGCTCCCGCGCCCCGCCCGGCTGGCCGACGTGAAGGGCTGGTTCTTCACCGCCGACCAGCTGCTCTTCGACTGGTTCCTGGCCCGCCAGGAGGACCGGGCCGAGCCGGGCGACCTGCTCGAACTCGGCGTCTACCTGGGCAAGAGCGCCATCTTCCTGGGCGCCCGGCTGCGCGCCGGCGACCGGTTCACGGTCTGCGACCTGTTCGACTCCCCCGCCGAGGACGCCTCCAACTCCAAGGAGATGGCGAAGTCCTACGCCACGCTGACGCGCCGCGCCTTCGAGGCCAACTACCTGGCCTTCCACGACGAGCTGCCGGAGATCGTGCAGGGGCTCAGCTCCAGCGTGGCGCGGCACGTCGAGCCGGGCAGCTGCCGCTTCGCGCACATCGACGCCTCGCACCTGTACGAGCATGTGCACGGCGACATCGTCACGGTGCGCGACCTGCTCACGCCCCAGGGCGTCGTCGTCCTCGACGACTTCCGCGCCGAGCACTGCCCCGGGGTGGCCGCCGCGACCTGGCAGGCGGTGACCGGACTGGCGCTGCGTCCGATCTGCATCACGCCGACCAAGTTCTACGGCACGTGGGGCGATCCCGCGCCCGTACAGGCGGCGCTGCTAGCGTGGCTGACCGGCCGCGAGGGGGTGTGGCACGAGGTGCAGGAGGTCAACGGGGCGCCGCTGATCCGGCTGAGCGCCAAGAACGCCAAGGAGCCCGCGCACCCGGTCTCCCGGCACCGTACGGAGCCCGCGCGCGACGCCGCCCCGGCGGCCGCGGCCTCCGCCGTTTCCTCCGCCTCCCCCGCTGCCGGATCGCGGACGCCCGCCCGCGCCGCCGCGTCCCGTCCGGCCGCCACCCGGGCGCGCCGCAGTCCGGCCCGCCGTCTCGCGGTGAACGTCCTGCCGCCGTTCATCACCAAGGCCGTCGTCGCCGCCCGCCGCCGCTCGGCGGCCCGCTGAGCGCGGGCCGCCCCCGCCCTCACCCGACGACCGCCCCGGGGCCCGTGAGGGTGCGCCCGGCGCCGTCCTGGCGGGCCGCGGCCCGTTCGGCGGCCCGGGGCGACGGGGCGGTGCGGCGTTCGCCGGGCGGCAGCAGGGGCAGCAGGTCGTCCTCGCCGAGGAGTACCCGGCGCACCACCCGCTCCGCGGCCAGCCCGTCGTCGTACTGGCAGAAGCGCTCCCGGAAGGCGGCCCGCAGCGACGCCGCCGCCGGGCCGTCCCAGCGCCCCGAGTGGAAGGCCCCGGCGATGTCCGCCTCGTCCGCCGCGAGGACGCCGGGGGTGTCGCCGGGCCGTCCGGACAGCAGGTCGACGTAGACGCCGCGGGTGAGCCGGAAGGCATCCCAGTCGGCGGTGTGCACGACGATCGGCCGGTCGAGGTCGGCGTAGTCGAACAGGACCGAGGAGAAGTCGCACAGCAGCGCGTCGGCGGCCAGGCACAGGTCCTCGATGTGCGGGTGGCCGGAGACGTCCAGGACCGCGCCCTCCTCCTGGAGGGCGGCCGTGTGCGGGTCCACGCCCAGGTAGGGGCCGCTGTACGGGTGGGCGCGGACCAGGAGCTGGAAGCGCGGGCCGAGCGCCGCGGCGAGGCGGGCCACGTCCAGCGGCGGGACGGTGCCGCCCGGCCCGCCGCGGTGGGTGGGGGCGTACAGGACGGCGGTCGCGCCGGGCCGGACGCCGAGCGCGGCCCGCAGCGCGCGCACTTCGGCCGCGGTGGCGGTGGCGTACCGGTCGTTGCGGGGGAAGCCGGTGGCCAGCGTCTCGTACGAGCTGGGGTAGGCGCGTTCCCAGATCTCGCTGGAGTGCTGGTTGGCGGAGAGGCAGTAGGTCCACTGGTCGGCGTGTTCCAGGGCCCGGCCGGGGCCCGGGCCCGCCGGGCTGCCCGGGTAGCGGTGCGAGTCCAGGCCGGTGGCCTTCAGCGGGGTGCCCTGGTGGGTCTGGAGGCAGATCTGTCCCGGCCGTCCGGCCGCGCCGGGAAAGTCGCCGTCGGTGACCAGGTAGGTGGCGCGGGCCAGGAGTTCCCAGTAGCGGCGGGAGCCTACGGTGACGTGGTCCGCGCCTGCCGGGACGGCGTCCACGGCATCCTGATGGACGGCCCAGACGCCGTGCAGTTGGGGCGCGATCTCGCGGGCCTTGCGGTCGACGGCGTACGGATTGCCGGTCACCGCGCGGTTGCCGCGCGCGCCGTAGAGCACCAGGTCGGCGTCGAGCGGGGTGTGCAGCCGCAGGCCGTAATAACGCCGGAAGGCCGTGCGGGCGGCGGCCTCGCCGCGGTCCCGCAGTTCCTTGGCCACCTCGCGCCGCAGCACCTGCGCGCCGTGCAGCGACCGGTAGGCGCGGTACGAGCGCAGGGCGGCGGGCAGCGGCGCGCCGTCCGGCCGGTGTGTGCGGATGCAGCGGCTCGCGGCGCGGAAGAAGGCGGCGCGGTCGGCGGGCACGATGCGGTCGGGATCGTCGAGGATCGCCAGCAGCCGGTCGGTCATGCGGGCGTGCAGGACGGTCCGCAGCGGAAGCCGGACGTCTTCCGCCGGGGCCGGCTCCCCGCCCCCGTCCGGCTCCCCCGGCAGCAGATCGTCCAGCCGGGCGAACAGCTCCTCGTACCGCTCGACGGCCACGAAGTGATGGCGCCCGGGTGTGGTCACGGCGCTGCCCCGCCGCCGCTCGCGCCAGGTGACGCACACCCGGTCCAGCGCCGCGACGCGCCCGGCGGTCAACAGGCTCTCGTACGCGTACGGGACGTCCTCGTACGGGCCGTCGGCGAAGGCGAGCCCCCGGCCGGTCCAGTGCTCGCGGCGCACCGCGCGGTTCCACGCGGCGGGCTCGACGCCGAGCACGCCGGGGCGCTGCACGGCGTCGAACAGCGTGCCCTCCGCCGCCTCCAGGAAGGCGCCGTCACCGCTGGGCCGCCGCCGTTCCCAGACGTCCGTCCGGTCGTGGTCCCACAGCAGGACGTCCGGCTCGCCGCACGCCCGCAGCCGCGCGTCGACGGCGGCCAGCGCGCCGGGGGCCAGCGTGTCGTCGCCGTCGAGGAAGAGCAGGTAGTCGCCGCCGGCCAGCGCGGCACCGGCGTTGCGGGACGGGCCGGCGCCGCTCGGCCGGCGCTGGTGCAGGGCGGTCAGGCGGGGGTCCTGGCGCGCGTACTCGTCGATGATCGCGCCGGTGGCGTCCGCCGAGCAGTCGTCGACGGCGATCAGCTCCACGTCCCGGTGGGACTGTTCCAGTACGGAGTCGAGGCAGGCGCGCAGGAAGCCCTGGACGCCGCGGGCAGGGACGATGACGCTGAACCGGGGCATGGCAATCCCAAGGTCGGGGCTCGCAGGTCCGAGGACACAGGAGGAACGGACGCAGAGCGTAATCACTTCACTACGCACTGTCGATCGCGTCCGTCACCCGTTCGGCCCTGACCCGGTGACCCGCCGTCGCGTGGCGAGTTGAGCGGTGCACCTCGGACCACGGCGGCGGGGCCACGGACGCGGGCGGCGGAAGCCGTGGACAGCGGACGGCGGGAGCCGCGAACGGCGGGTGGCAGGGCCCCGCGCCCGGCCGCGGGGCGCGGGACGGCAAGATGGCCCGGAGCAGGGGCGCGCACGCAACCGTGGGCCGGCTCGCGGCCTCCGTACGGAAGGGGCCCTCGGCCCTCCGGCGCCGACCACACCGACACGAAATGTAGATGTAGTGACTGTGAATGAAGCCCCAGAGCCGCGGCCGGGGTCTGCCCTCACGCCGTCCGCGCAGGTCAGCATCGTCGTCATCGCCTACAACGACGCCACGCTGGTCGGCGCGGCGGTGCGCTCCGCGCTGGCGCAGGGGGACGCGATCGCCGAGGTGATCGCGGTCGACGACGCCTCCACCGACCGCACCGGCCAGGTCCTGGACGACCTCGCGCGCGAGCACCCGCGGCTGCGGGTGCTCCACCGGGAGGACAACAGCGGTGGCTGCGGCACGCCCCGCAACGACGGGCTGCGGGCCGCCACCGGCCGCTTCGTGATGTTCCTGGACAGCGACGACGTGCTGCCCGAGGGCGCCGTCGACGCCCTCCTGGCGGCCGCGCTGCGCCACGACACCCCGGTGACGGCGGGCCTGTGCGTGCGCCGCGAGCTGCCGGGGCCGCGCGAGGTGGCCTGGCAGCCGGACCTCTACCGCGCGCCCGCACTGCACGACCCCGTCACCGCCCACCCCGAGCTGGTCGGCGACACCCTGTGCGTCAACAAGCTCTACGACCGGGCCTTCCTCCTCGACCACGGCATCCTCTTCCCCGACGGCCGCTTCACCTACGAGGACTTCGTCTTCACCTCCCGGGTGCTGGCCGCCGCCCCGCGCCTCGCGGTGGTCCCCGACGAGGTGTACGTCTGGCACGTCCGGCGCAGCGCCAAGAAGCAGTCGATCTCGCTGGACCGCAAGGACGTCGCCAACTGGGAGGCCCGTATCGAGGCGCACCGCACCAGCGTGCGGATCTTCGCGGACGCCGGGCACAAGGGCCTCGCGAGCGCGGCGCGCACCAAGTTCCTCGACCACGACCTGCGGATGTACGTACGGGAGCTGCACACCCGCGGCACGGACTACCGGCAGGAGTGGTGGCGGCTGACCCGCGCCTACCTGGCCGGGTTCGAGGAGGGCGAACTGCTCGCCGCCACCGCCCCGGCCCGCTGGCTCGCCCGGGTGCTGCTCGCCTCCGAGACGCCGGTGGACTCCGACCGGCTCACCCAGCTCGCCGCGCGCCCCGGACGGCTGCTGCCGCCGTACGCGCGGGACGGCGAGCGGCCCGTGTGGTCGGCCGGCCTGTCCGAGGCCGAACTGGACGGCCTGGAGGCGCTGCCCGCCGACCGGCTGCCGGTGACCGTCGACGCCGAGCCCGTCCTCGGCGCCCGCTCCCTGCTGCGGCTGCGCGTGCACGAGCTGTACGGGCGGGTGGGCGCCGCCGGGCCGGTCGGCATCGACGTGGAGCTGCGCCGCCGGGCGGACGGCCGCCGCGGGCCCGTGCACACCGCCACCCTCACCCCGGACCCGTCCGGAGACGCCTGGACGGCCGAGACGGCGCTCGACCTCGGTGCGCTGATCAGCCGTGGCGACAGCGGCTCCGGCACCCCCGTGCCGTGGGACCTGACGGCTCAGGTGCGCTGCGCGGACGGCTCCGTGCTGCACGCCGCGCTGCGGGCCACCGGCCCCGGGCTGCGGCGGCACGCGCTGCCCAGCGCCCGGCACGGCCTGCTGCTGGCGCAGCCGTACGCGACCACGGGCGGAGCACTGGCGCTGCGGATGGCGTCCGGTATGCGTACCGCGTGGCAGATCGCGGCCCGCAAGCTGCGTCGCGGCGGCGGGCGCGCTCGTTAGTCATGTCACAGCGGCCCGGCCGGCGGCGGCCGGGCCCGGCTCGGCGGAGGCCCTGCGACGGCCCCGGTCAGCGCGCCGGACCCGGCCGCCGTGGCCTCCGGGGCGCCGCCCGCCGGCGTCCGCACCGCACCACCCGACGAGCAACGACCCCCTTAGGATGGCGAGATGTCTTACTTGATCACGGGCGGCGCCGGCTACATCGGCGCCCACGTCGTACGGGCCATGACACAGGCGGGCGAGCGGGTCGTGGTGCTCGACGACCTCTCCACGGGCGTGGCCGCCCGGGTCCCCGAGGGCGTGCCGATGGTGGTGGGCTCCACCCTGGACCGCGAGCTGCTGGACCGGACCATCGCCGAGCACGGCATCACCGGTGTCGTGCACCTGGCCGCGAAGAAGCAGGTCGGCGAGTCCGTCGAGATGCCGCTGCACTACTACCGCGAGAACGTGTACGGCCTGCAGACGCTGCTGGAGGCCATGGCGGCGGGCGGCGTCGGCCAGTTCGTCTTCTCGTCCTCCGCGGCCGTCTACGGCATGCCGGACGTGGACCTGGTCACCGAGGACACCCCCTGCGCGCCGATCAACCCGTACGGCGAGACCAAGCTCGTCGGCGAGTGGATGGCGCGCGCGGCGGGCAAGGCGCACGGCATCAGCACCGCGTGCCTGCGCTACTTCAACGTGGCCGGCACCGCCACCCCCGAGCTGGCCGACACGGGCGTCTTCAACATCGTCCCGATGGTCTTCGAGAAGCTCACCGACGGCGAGTCCCCGCGGATCTTCGGCGACGACTACCCGACCCCGGACGGCACCTGCATCCGCGACTACATCCACGTCGCGGACCTCGCCGACGCCCACCTGGCCGCCGCGCGCAAGCTGGCCGAGCCCGGCCCGGTGCGCGACCTGACCCTGAACATCGGCCGTGGCGAGGGCGTCTCCGTCAAGGAGATGGTCGACCTGATCACCGAGATCACCGGTCACACCGACGCCGTCGCCGAGGTCACCCCGCGCCGTCCCGGCGACCCGGCCCGGGTCGTCGCGGCCGCCGACCGGATCGCCGGCGAGCTGGGCTGGAAGGCGCGCCACGACGTGCGCGACATGATCACTTCGGCCTGGCAGGGCTGGCAGCACCACCGCGCCGGCGCCTGATCCGAGCCCCTTCGTACGCCCCCGGTGCCGCCGGGGGCGTACGTGTTCTCAGGTTTTCAGGCCGTTTCGCAGGGGCCCGTCGGCCGCAGTGCGTAGCACTCGTCCGGAATGCCGCGCTCCGGGTCGCGGAAGTACGGGTACGCGGCGTACTCCCGGCCGTCCGCGTCCGTCACCGGCGGCCCCTGCTCCCGCCCGGTGTCCGCGCGGACGATCTCGCTCAGCTCGTCCACCAGCCCTTCCCGCAGGCAGTGCGCGCGCAGCCGCAGCCGGGGCGGGAGGGCGACCAGCACCCGGTCGGTGAGGTAGGCCTCGACCAGCGGACGGGCGGCCTTCGCCATGGCGCGGCGCCCCTCGGCGTCCCGGGCGAGGTACGGCGCGGCGAACTGGGCGAGGATCTCGCCGTGGAAGTGGCGGACCATGAGCGTGTCGCGCTCGGGGCCCGGCGGCACCAGCTCCGCGACCTCGGCGAGCACGGTGGCGATGTAGCCGAGGTGCTCGGGCCAGTCGAGATCCTGGCGGCTGGCGTTGGAGTCGTCGTCGCGGCCCTGGAGGTAGTAGCAGTCGTAGTCGCCGAGGACGGAGACGGTGTCCGCGCCGAGCAGGGCGCGGATGCCGAAGGGCAGGTCCTCGGCGAGCAGCCGCCCTTCGACGAAGCGCAGTCCGCGCTCCTGGACGTAGGCGCGGCGGAAGAGTTTGTAGGCGGCCAGCGTCCAGTAGACGGGCGAGTCCCAGGGCGTGACGCGGGGGCTGGTGGTGCGCAGGTCGACGGGGGCCGGGCGCCCGCCGGTGCCGACTATGCGCCCGTAGACGAGGTCCGAGCCGTGGGTGTCGGCCAGGGCGGTGAGCCGTTCCAGGGCTTCGGTGCCGAGGTGGTCGTCGGAGTCGAGGAAGAAGAGGTACCGGCCGCGGGCCTGGTCCATGCCGACGTTGCGCGGCCGTCCGGCGCCGCCCGACGGCGGCTGGTGGAGCACCGTCAGGTTCGGGTGCGTACGGGCCTGTCCGTCCAGCCAGGCGCCGCTGCCGTCGTCGGACCCGTCGTCCACGGCGATCACCTCGACGGCGTCCGGCCCGAGGCTCTGGGCGAAGACGGAACCCAGGCACTGTTCGAGGTAGCGCCGGGTGTTGTGCACCGGCACGACGACGGAGACGACGGGGTCGCGGGGACCCCGGCTCGCGAGAGCGGGCGGACGGTCTGCTGCCACGGTGTGCCTCTTCCGTCATCCGGTACGGGCCGGCCCCGCGGTGCGCGAGGCCGGGCCCGTCCAGGGTGCCTCAGCGCTCCAGCAGGGCGAAGAGATCCTCCCAGCGCTTCAGGATGCGGTCGGTCGAGTAGCGCTGGACGTTCTCCCGCGCCGCCGTGCCGAGCCGGTCGCGCAGCTCCTTGTCGGAAATCAGCGCGTCGATGTGGCGGGCCAGTTCGGTGGTGTTGCCGACCACCGCCAGCAGGCCGTCCTCACCGTCCCGCACGATCTCGTGGACGCCGGGCGCGCAGTCGAACGCCGCGCACGGCACGCCGCCGGCCATCGCCTCCATGAGGGACAGCGGGAAGCCCTCGGCCCGGGAGGACTGGGCGAAGACGGACGCGCCGCGCAGCGCCCCGGCCACGTCGTCGGTACGGCCCATGAACTCCACGGAACCGTCCAGGCCGAGCATGGCGGCCTGCTTCTTCAGCAGGTCCTCGTCGTCGCCGGAACCGTAGATCCGCAGGGTCCAGTCCGGGTGATCGGGCGCGACCATGGCCCAGGTGTCCAGGAGCAGGTCGACGCCCTTCTCGTCGGAGAGCCGGCCGATGCTGGCGACGACCTTCGCGGTGCGGTCGGAGGGCATTTCGGGCATCACCGGCAGCGGGTTGGGCATGAAGTCCGCGTTGTCCATGCCCTGGCGGATCCACAGGTCCGCATCCTCACGGGTGAGCGCGAGCAGCCGGTCCACGCCCCGGTAGTACTTCTTGACCCGCCCGAAACGCGAGGACTTGCGGCAGGCGTCGAAGGACTCGTGGGTCATGCCGACGACCGGCAGGCCCGCGGTGTCGGCGAGCGCCACCCACTCCATGGCCCACACCTGCGTCACGATGACCACGCCGCCCGGCCGGGCCCCGCGGAACAGCGCGCTGAGCTTGTCCGCCTGCTGCTGCATCCCGGCCTGGCGGGCGGCGCGCCGCCGCTGTTCGGCGATGTTCAGGCGGCCCTTGATGCCGCGGGCGGCCGGTACGGCCTTGGGCGGGTGCGCGTCGTACAGGGTCGTCGTCGTGTACGGCAGGTCGTCGCCGAGGTCGGCGCGCAGCTCCTCGGGGGCCGGTACGACGCCGACGACGTGCACCCGGTGGCCGCTCTCGGTGAAGAGCCGGGCCATCTGGTGCGACCAGGTGGTCACACCGCCCATCTCGTCGACGTTGTTGTTGACGATGAAGATGTCACGCCCGGTCATGGGCTTCCCCCTTCACGGAAGAACCGCTGTGCGCGGAGCCGGTGATGACGGCGGGGCCGGGCAGCGCGCCGCCGTGCGCCGGACCGCTGTCCGGTTCTTCGGCGGCTCCGGCGCCGCCGAAGAACCGGTCGACGATCCGGCGGGCCGCGTCGCCCTGGTCGTACTCGCCGAACTCGGCGGTGAAGCGGCGCCGTGCCTCCCGGTGGCCCTCGTCGGCCGCCTTGAGGCCCTCGATGGCCGCGAACAGCTCCTCGGCCGTGCCCAGCACCGGGCCCGGCGCCTTCTCCTTGAGGTCGAAGTAGGTGCCGCGCGCCTCGTTGGCGTATTCCTCGTAGTCGTACGCGAAGAACAGCATCGGCCGGTCGAGCAGGGCGTAGTCGAACATCACGGAGGAGTAGTCCGTGATCATGCCGTCGGCCAGCTGGAGCAGCGGGGTGATGTCGTGGTGCCCGGTGACGTCGATGACCTTGCCGCGCACGGAGGGCGGCAGCACCACGTTGTTCAGGTAGTGCGAGCGCATCAGCAGCACGAAGCGGTCACCGAAGCGCTCGGCGAACTCGTCCACGTCAAAGGGGAGTTCGAAGCCGCGGACCGAACCGTTGGGGTTGGCGCGGAAGGTCGGGGCGTACAGCAGCACCGTCTTGTCCGCGCCGATGCCCAGCTCCTCGGCGAGCGGGCCGCGTTCGCGCACGCCGCTCGCCTCCTCGGCGCGGCGCGTCGCGACCAGCGCGTCGTTGCGCGGGTAGCCGCTGCGCAGCAGCACCTCGTCGCGCAGCCGGAAGGCACCGGCCAGGGTCCGTACGTCGTGCTCGGAGCGGACCAGGAAGTGGTCGAAGCGGTCCAGGACCTTCTGGAAGTCCTCCTTGGCGGCCCGCGTCTTGAGCTTCATGCGCGGCTCGTCGAAGCCCATGCGCTTGAGGGCGGAGCCGTGCCAGGTCTGGATGTAGGTGGTCTCCGGGCGCTTGACCAGGCGCAGCGGGAAGCCCTGGTTGTCGATCCAGAACTCGGCCTGGGCGAGGGCGCGCAGGTACTGCCAGCTCCAGCGTTTGACGAGGGTGGCGTCCTGGGGGAAGCCCTCCGGCTTCTTGCCGTCGTAGGCCCACACGGCCTCGAAGTCGACGCCCTGGCGGCGCATCTCCTCGTAGATGGCGCGGGGGCTGTCGCTGTACTGCTTGCCGAGGTGGCTCTCGAAGACGACCAGGCCCTTGCGGACGGGCAGCTTGCTGAACACCTCGTGGTAGACGCGCAGCTTGGTCTCGCCGGAGTTCAGGTCGCGCTGGGCCTTGCGGGCCTTGCGCACACCGCTCTTGGCGAGGTCGGCGGCGGGGCTGCGCAGCGCCTGCCGCAGTACGTCGTTGGTGCGCCGGGCCGCCTTGCCCTGGGCATCCAGGACGAAGGAGAGGTGACCGCGCTTGGAGGTGGCGGGCTCGACGCGGTCGGAGACCAGCCGGCTGAGGCGGGGGCGGACCCGCAGCGCGTGGGCGCTGTCGAGGTCGACGCCGCCGACGGTCAGGCGGGTGCGGGTGGTGACACCGTCCACGTCCAGGATCAGCCGGACGTCCCAGACGGCGTCGATCACGCCGAGCGGGCGCAGCCGGCGGGCGAGGTCCAGTTCGGCGTCCCAGTGCAGGCCGTCCGCCGCGATGCGCAGGGAGGTCAGCGGGAAGGAGAACGCCTGGAGGCTCTTGCGGCGGGCCTTGAGTTCGAGCCGGCCGCGCAGCGGGGTGCCGGGGGCGACCTTGCCGAGCGGGTTGACGACGGTGCCGGCCAGCCGGACCGTGCCCTGTCCGTCGTCCTCGTAGGCGGTGAGCTGGTTGCGCAGGAACAGCTTGCCGACCGAGCGGGTGTGGTACCCGGCGTCGGTGACGTCCAGGACGCGGCGGCCCTCGGGGTCGTCGAGGTGTTCGGCGCACCAGTAGATGCGGCCGTCGCGCTCGGCGAGCGGCGAGGAGAGTTTGTCGCGGTTGATCAGTGTGTCCACCGCGGGCATCAAATTCGCCCAGTCCTCCCGGGCGAGGAGGTAGGCGCAGATCGCCTGAATGCGCTGGACCCGTTCGTACGCCTCGGGGGCGATACCGGCGAGATAGCCGTTGGCCATCCGGGCGAACTCGCGGCGGTAGTCCTCGTCCAGCAGCGGAAGATCACGCAGATGCAGCACGAGGTCGTGCTTGAGGAACTTGACGTCCTTGTGGAATTTGAGGTCGTCCAGCCCCTCGCGCTCCAGCAGTTCGTCCACCCGGCGGTGGATCTCCATGCGATGCGCGAAGTTGGCGATCTCGTGGCGCCTGTTGCTGATCGACTTGGTGGCGGCCTTCTCGAACACGTTCCAGAAGTAGACGTGGTTGGGGATCAGCGTGATGCGCCGGGCCGCCACGTACGCCTGGGCCGAGAAGAGCAGGTCCTCGTAGTGGATGCCGACGGGAAAGACGAGCCCGGCCGCCAGGAGGAATTCCCGCCGATAGCACTTGTTGGTCGACAGCGTGTCGAAGACCAGCAGGTCGGGCAATTCGGAAATGGATTCGATGGTCCGGGTGCGGGAGTACAGCCAGGGATACCACTCGGTCTGCTTCTTGTGACGGGAATCGACCTCGACCCGTACGCACATCCCGGAGACCAGGTCGGCGCCGGTGCGCTCGGCCGCCTCCAGCATGTTGCGGCAGGCGTTCGGCTCCAGGACGTCGTCGCTGTCCAGGAACATCACGTACGCGCCGGTGGCGTGCTGGACGCCGTGGTTGCGGGGCGCTCCGCAGCCGCCGCTGTTCTCCGGCAGCTGGAGCGCCCGCACCCGGTCGGGGTGGGCGGCGGCGAGCTGCCGGGCCACGTCGAAGGATCTGTCCGTGCTGCAGTCGTCGACGATCAGAACTTCGACTCCGTGGAGCGTCTGGTCCAGTACGGACCGGACGGCCGTCGGTAGCCGGTCGGCGTCGTTATAGACGATCACGACTACGGAGACGTCAGGCACGGGCACCCCAATCCTCTTTTCATAGCGCTGCGGGATCCCAAAGCTACCTTGGCCAGCGACCGGCCCGGCACGCCGTCGACCGGCGTACGAGCGCACGTTCGCCGCCGCACCTCGCTCTTGTCAAACCGCATTATTGCGGACATTTGGCTTACCGTAGGACTCTCGACCCGGGGACGATCTCCCGCATCGAGAACCGGGTCCCGACATGCCGTACATGAAAAACGGATCACCCAAAAGCGGCATCTACTCGCTCAAGACGCAGGTGACCAGGGAAGCGCGGCCGCCCCGTGAATGTGACGATCAAAATGCTGACCGCGCCGGCCGAACGCCTGGCGACGCCACGATGCGCGCCGCCTTTCGCAGCATTGCTGGCCATGGGTGCCTATTGCCTCGGTATGACGATGCTCGGCAGCTATCCGTTCGGTACCCGCTCACGCGCCGTCAACGACCTCGGAAATCAGTTCGTACCGTTCCACACCCGTCTGTGGGACCTGCTGCACGGCAGCACCACCGGTGACCTGCTCCTCAACTGGAACAGCGGTTACGGTGTGCCCTTTCTCGCCGACTTCCTCACCTATCTGATGAATCCGTTCTCCTGGCTTGTCGGCCTCTTCCCCCGCGACCTCGCCGAGCTGCCGGTGTTCCTCGTCACGCTGGGCTGCGTCGGCCTCGGCACCGCCCTGATGACCGTCTTCCTCGGGCGGCTGCACCCCGGCTCGCCGTGGCTGCGCGCGCTGCTCGCGGTGGGCTACGGCACCTGCGCCTGGGTCGTGAGCGACGGCAGCGCCGACCCCATGTGGATGTGGGGGCTGGTCTCGCTGCCGCTGACCGGCATCGCCGCCGACTGGTGCCTGCACCGGCGCCGCTGGGTGGCCGGCACCCTGCTCGTCGGCGTGTCGTGGGCGGGGAACTTCTACACGGCGGCGATGGCGACCCTCGCCATGGCGCTGGTCTTCGCCCTGCGCCTGCTGCTCGCCGCCGAGGTGCCCGTACGGGACCGGCTGCGTTCCCTGGCCCGTGCCGCCACCATGGCGCTGACCGGCGTCCTGCTGGCGGCCCCGGCGATCACCGTCACCCTCAAGGCCAGCAAGGCGTCCCGGCCCGCCCCGGAGGCCGTCTACCGGGGCCGGCCACCGACGCTGGACTTCGTCGCGGAGCTGCTGCCCGGCGGGCGCGGCTCGGTGCCCGCGCCGCACCTGTTCATCGGGATGCTGGGGCTGCTGCTGATGGCGGCCTTCCCCTTCGTCCGTGCCATTCCGGTCCGTACGCGGGTCGCCTGGTACGTCCTGGCCGCCGGTGTCGCGGTCTCCTTCGTGTGGAAACCGACGCTGCTGCTCTGGCACGGCCTGGCGGTCCCCAACGGCAGCCCGTACCGCGCCTCCTTCGTGCTCAGCGCGCTCCTGGTGATGATCGCGTGGCTGGCGCTGGCGCACCGGCCGCGCCCGCGCGAGCTGGCGGCCGGGGCCGTACTGGTCGCCCTGCTCGCCGCGCTGTGCCACGGCCGCAGCGTGGTCGGCCCGGCCACCTGGATCCTGGTGCTGGGCTCCGGCGCGGTGGTGCTCGCGGCGCTGGTGGCACTGGCCCGGCACCGCGCGTGCAGCACCGTACGTACCCTCGCCGCAGCTGCCCTGACCTGCGCAGTCTTCTTCGGGTCGGCCTATGCGGCGTTCTCCGTGACGGCCGTCAGGGACCAGCTCGCCTGGTGGGAGCCGAAGATCACGCTCGACGACCGGTCGATCGCGGTCCACCGGGAGATCAGGGAAAGCGAGGACTGGCCGCGCTCGCGCACCGACCCCGGACCGCACGAGTTCGCCAACAACGACCCCCTGCTGCTGGGCGGCGAGGGCGGCTCGTACTACAGCAGCTATGTACCGGAACGGACCGCGCGCACCCTGCGCGAGATGGGCGGCGGCTGGTACATCCACGGCCGTCACCTCCGCAGCGTCGAGGACCCCGTGAGCCGCGCGGTCCTGGCGGTGAGCAGCTTCCGCACCGGTCCGCAGGCCGGGCCGGTCGACGTGGGGCGGGCCGCCGCCGCGCCCCTGCTGACCGTACGGCCCGGCCTGTCCGCGGACGGCCTCGACCAGCGGCGGAGCGGGGCTGCCGCGCGGGGCATCGACGTACGCGCCGATCCGCGCGTCGGCGGCGGATCGGTCTTCGCCCGCCAGGAGCGGCTGCTGGGCGCGCGGGTGTACGAGGTGCCGGCGCTGCGCCCGGTGGGCGGGGGCGGCGGCGCCGGGGGTCCGGCCGCGGGGAGTCACGCGGTGGCCGTTCCGGGGAGCGGGGCCGTGCGTCCGGTGCCGCGCCTGGTCGACGGCGAGTGGCGGCTGCCCGCGACCCGCCGGGGCGGCGCGGCCGTCTTCACGGCCCGGTGCACACCGGGCTCCGACGTCTACTGGTACGCGCCCTGGTACCACGGCAAGGTACGGGCCGCCGGCCATACCTCCCCCGGGTTCGGCATCCGGGAGACGACCGCGAACCCGGTCAAGGGCCTGGGCGTCACCCCGGCCGACGGGCGGCTGACGGTGTCCTTCAGCAACCCGAAGGCCCAGCGCGTCCCCGGCCGCCCGCTCGGCTGCCTGAACCGCGAGAAACTCGCCGCCGCCGTCACTGACCTGCGGAAACAGGCCCCGGTACGGCTCTCGTCGAGCGGCCACGGGCTGTCCGCCGAGCTGCCCGCGCACAGCACGGGCACGGCCGTCCTCGCGGTGCCGACGGTCACCGGCTGGGGCTGCCGGGTGGACGGTGGTGCCTGGCGCGCCCCGCACTCGTTCGGCGGTCTGACGGCCGTACCCCTCGGAGCGGGCGCCGCACGGGTGGACTGCTCGTACCGTCCGCCCGGGCTGCTGCCGGGACTGACCGCGAGCGGCGCCGCGCTGGGGGTGCTGGCCGCCGTGGCCGTCACCTGCGGTGTGCGGCGGCGCCGGGGCGGGAGCCGGGTGCGGCGCACCGTCCGGCCGCCGCGCTCGAATCGTGACATTTCGTCTGATTAGTAGACTTGCTGCCTGGGACGTGGTGGCTCCCGCCGCGCTCCGCCCCGGCGAAAGGGCCCCCTATGAAGCTCTCGGTCGTTGTCCCCTGTTACGACGAAGAGGAAGTCATCGGGCGCTTCGACGAGGAGATCCGCGGGGTGCTCGGCCGGCTCGCCGTCGAGTACGAGCTGTGCTACGTCGACGACGGCAGCACCGACGGCACCCTGCACCGGATACGCACCCTCGCCCAGCAGCACCGCCCCACCACCCGCTACGTCTCCTTCAGCCGTAACTTCGGCAAGGAGGCCGCGATGCTCGCGGGCCTGAAGGAGGCCGGCGGCGACGCCGTCATCCTGATGGACGCCGACCTCCAGCACCCGCCCCAGCTCATCGAGAAGATGCTGGACCTCTACCAGCTCGGCCACGACCAGGTCATCGCCAGGCGCAGCCGGGAGGGCGACAAGCCGCTGCGGAGCATGGTCAGCAAGCTGTACTACCGCGCCGTCAACAAGTGGGTGGACGTGGAACTGACCGACGGGGTCGGCGACTTCCGGCTGCTGTCGCGCACCGCCGTGGACGCGCTGGTCTCACTGCCCGAGTACAACCGCTTCTCCAAGGGCCTGTTCTCCTGGATAGGCTTCGACACCGTCACCTTCGACTACCGCAACGCCCAGCGCGAGGGCGGCCGGACCAAGTGGCGCTTCGGCGCCCTGGTCAACTACGGCATCGACGGCATGATCTCCTTCAACAGCCGCCCGCTGCGGGTGGCGATCTACACGGGGCTGAGCCTGGCCGGGCTGGCCGCCGCGTACGCCCTGTGGATCATCGGCGCGGCGGTCGCCGGGGGCATCACCGCGCCCGGCTATGTGACGCTGGTGGCGATCATCGTGGGCCTGGGCGGGCTCCAGATGGTGATGCTCGGCCTGATCGGCGAGTACATCGGCCGCATCTACTACGAGACCAAGCGGCGCCCGCACTTCCTGGTCAAGGAGACCAACGGGACAGCGCCCACCCACACTCCGACGGCCCGGGTCGCCGGGCGGACGCGCCGATGAGACGTCGGCCGTACCGCCGGCCGTCACGGGGGCGGTTCTCGGCCGGGCGGGTCCGGTTCGGACGGTTCTCGGTCGGGCGGTGCTCGTTCGGGCGGGTCAGGTTGCGGAGGCTGCCGATCGGGCGGTTGCCGTTCGGGCGGCTGCCGTTCGGGCGGCTGCTGCGTTTCGCCGTCGTCGGTGGCGTCAACACCCTCACCTTCTACGGGTGCTACCTGGCGCTGCATCCCTGGATGGCGTACTTCGCCGCCTACACGATCGCGTTCCTGTTCAGCATGGTGGGCTCGTTCTTCCTGAACACCTACTTCACCTACCGCACCCGTCCCACCTGGAAGAAGTTCCTGCTCTTCCCGCTCACCCAGGTCACCAACTACATGGTGCAGAGCGCGGGTCTGGTCGTGCTGGTCAACTGGTGCGGGCTCGGCACCCGTATCGCGCCGCTGGTCGCCTCGGTGATCGCGATCCCGTTCACCTATCTGGTGTCCACCCGCATCCTCCTGCCCCGACGGGCGCGGCCCCACGGGACGGATGCCGCTCCGGTCGGCGAGGGGGACGGCCGTACGGGTGACGAGGCTCAGCCGGTACGGTGCGCCGGGCCACTCTGACCTCGCGGGACCGGCTGGGCCCGCCACTCCTGGAACGTGCCGTCCGCCCCCGCGTCCCGCTGCCGCACCACATGCAGCCGTCCGTCGTTGCCGAGGACGGCCAGCACGGCGCGTCCGTCGGTGTCCTGCCCCACGGCCGCCGCACCCGAATGCGGCACCTTCCC
>NZ_JAFIQY010000075.1 GCF_022271435.1 Streptomyces monomycini
ATCGCCTCGCCGAACTGCTGGGCGATGCTGGGCTCGACCCCTTCGCCCGGCTGCTCCACGATCCAGCCTCCGATCGGGGCTTCCTCGACGCCCATCTACTGGCCCGCCGTTCGTAGGCCCTGCCCAGTCCCCAGCCGATCGGCGCACCTACAGATTGCCAGCTCAGCCGAATCTCGCTGATCAGACTGGAATTGTCAGACAGGCCCTAGTCCGTAGGTCCGCCGCCCCGCAGAACCACAGGTCCGCGGGGCGGCGCCTGCCGTACTCCGGTCTAGCGGCGGGTGACCGAGCGGATCCAGGCGAGTTGCTGGGAGACCTCGCCGGCCTGGGCGACCGTCTCGCGGTCCGAGCCGTTGAAGACGCCGAGGAGGGTTTCGGTGCCGTGCGCTCCGATGCTCATCACCGGGCCGCCGGAGTCGCCGCCGGCCGGAATCCCGGTCACCTTCTCCATGCAGAAGTCAGGGCCGCCCGGTGCCGTGTAGCCCTGGCAGCGGCGGTCGTCGGGCCGTACGACCCGCAGGTCGGACTGCTTGAGCACGGGGGACTGGCAGGCGTTCTCGTCGTCGGTGCAGGTGGCGCCCCACCCGTACTGCCGCACGGTCTGGCCGACACGGACGCCGGCCGTGGCCAGGCGCGCCGTGGGGATCTTCATCTTCGGGACCTTGACCAGCATCATGTCGGCCTTTGCGCTGCCCACCCGCTTGCCGGGCAGCGGCCGGACCGTGGTGCCCTTGCGCATGTCGAGATTGCCGACCCGGAAGGAGATCCGCTTGTCGGCGACCGGCTCCGCCTGCTCGTAGAAGCAGTGCGAAGCGGTGAGTATCCACTGGGGGGCGACCGCCGTCCCCGTACAGGTCGGCTGGCCGTCGATCAGCATGCGTACCGCCCACGGGCCGTACGTGCTCTTCGCCCCGCCGATGACGGCGGAGGCCGGCGCGGACCAGATCACCGAACCCGTCAGCAGCAGTGCGGCCGACAACAGCAGCACCCGAACTCGACGCACCATCCGAACAACTCCTCCACCGGGCCGGTCCCTTACGGGTGGAGAGATGCCCGGCCGGGGCAAAAGGTTCCGGCTTACGCCGATGCGGGGGCCGGGTCCGGGGTCGGGGCCGGGCGACGGGTGCCGTACGGCTTGAGGGTGATCGCGTGGGCGCAGCGCTGTACGTCCTCGGCGAGCTTCTTCGCGAGGTAGTTCTTCCACGGCATGTGGGGGAGCATCCGCAGCATCGTGTGCCGGAAACGGATCGCCGCCCTGGTGGCGGGCAGCATCTGGGGCACGAACTTCTCCGCCATCCGCTGGTTCGCCGTGACGTACGGGCGCATCTCCGCCTCATAGCGTGCGAAGGCCGTACGCGGGTCGCCGCCCGCCGCCGCGAGTTCCCCGGCCAGTACGTACGCGCCGACCAGCGCCATCCCCGTCCCCTGCCCCGACGCGGGCGACGCGCAGTGCGCGGCGTCGCCCAGCAGCACCACGCGCCCGCGCGACCAGCGGTCCATTTCGATCAGGTCGAGCCCGTCGAAGTAGAAGTCGGCGGCGGTGCGTGAGGCTTCGAGGAGGCGCGGCACCTGCCAGCCGACGCCCTCGAAGGCGGCCGTGAGCTGCGCGCGTTGGCCGTCCGCGTCGCGGTGGTCGAAGTCCAGCCGGGGCGAACGGAAGGAGAGCCACGCCTTGGCGCCGTTGGCGCCGTGTGCACCGGACGCGTTGTACGTGCAGACGAGCCGGCCGGGCGTGACGTGGTACATCTCCTCGCCCGTGGCCGCCAGTTCGCTCAGTTCACCGGGCACGCTGAAGGCCGCTATGTAGGCGCCGATGTGCCGCAGGTAGCGGGACTCGTCGCCGAAGGCGAGGCGGCGGACGGTGGAGTGCAGGCCGTCCGCGCCGACGACGAGGTCGAAACGGCGCGGCGCCCCGCGTTCGAAAGTGACGTCGACCCCCGTGCCGTCGTCCGTGAGCGAACCGATCGAGTCGCCGAAGACGTACTCCACGTCGGCGCGCGTGCGGTCGTAGAGGATCTGGGCCAGGTCGCCGCGCATGATCTCGTCGTCACCGTCCACCCGGGCGCCGAAGATGTCGGCGGGCAGCGTGGCGAGGCGCCGCCCGTCGTCATTCACGTACGTGCCGGTCCGCATGTCCGTACTGGCGCGCCGGATCTCCGGCAGTACGCCCATACGGTCCGCGACCTCGATCGCGACGCCGCGCAGATCGACCTTGTAGCCGCCGGTCCGGAGCTCCGGCGCGCGCTCTACGACGGTTACGGCGTAGCCGTAGTGGCGCAGCCAGTACGCGAGGGCGGGGCCGCCGATGCCGGCGCCGGAGATGAGGGCGTGGGGACGGGATGTCGTCGAGGTCATGGCGCGACTATACATTTGTCTTAGACGGTCGTCTATGACAATCGTATAGATGGCTGGTGCTCACGGTGCGTGCAAGGCCTGGTCCAGCCTGCGGCCCCGGCTGTCGGCCACGCGCACTGCGTCGCTCAGCGACTCGGTGAGGCGGTTGGTGATGAAGAGGAGTTCGGTGGGGGCGGGCGGTTCGGGCCGGTTCAGGGTCGCGCGCGAGTGGTCCAAGAGCTGGATGGCCGTGGACAGTTGCAGCTCTTCCAGCCCGTCGGCCAGGTCGGACACGAAGCCGGTCCCGTCGCCGATCACGTAGCAGGGCTTGCCGTCCTGACTGGCCCAGGGGAGGAGGCGTGGCTCTTGGGGGTGGTTTTCGGTGGTCATGGCTTCAATGGTCGGCACGTGTGCGTAGCGTCACCAGGAGTAAGAGGCTCACAAGCGAGTTGTGGTGAGGGGTGATCATGGTCTTGGAGACCGTGGAGCCGTCGCCTGTGCGCACGCACGTTGGCGGGCTCATCAGGCACTGCCGTCAGCGTGCGGGGATGACGCAGAAGCAGTTGGCTCATGAAGCGCACGTTTCGGAATCGCTGGAGGGTGCGTACGAGCGGGGGGAGCGAATCCCGAATGCAGGCTTCCTGCTGGATGCCGATGACCTGACGACCGCTGGTGGGCTGTTGGCGACGTCCGTTCCCCTGTTGGAGCAGGAGTCGAACAGGGCACAGTACTTGGAATGGCGGCTACTGGAGGCCGAGGCGCTGAGCCTCAGCGGGTACGTAGCGGCTGTGCTGCCAGGGCTGTTGCAGAGCCCCGACTACATTCGGGCGCTCTACTGCTGTCGGGTACCGGCGTTCTCGGACGAGGAGATCGAGCGCATGCTGCGGGAGAGGCTCGGCAGGCATTCTGTGCTGAATCGCAAGCGGCCTCCCGTTGTGAGCTTCGTGGTGGAACAGGCTGCGTTGGAGCGGCCGCTCGGTGGGAATTCAGTACTCAAAGGGGCGCTTCTGCACGTGGCGCAGGTCGCCCGCAGCATGCGTCACCTCACGGTTCAGGTGATGCCTACTCGCGTGAAGATGCACGCGGGCCTTGTGGGCTCCGTACAGTTGCTGACTTCCCCGGACGGGCGGAAGAGCGCCTACTTCGACGGCGACGGGAGGAGTAAGTTGCTCACCAGGCCCAATGAGGCAATCAAGCATGCAGAACGGTACGGCGCACTACGGGCGCAGGCGCTGTCCCCGGAAGAGTCCCTGGTCCTGATGGAAAGACTGGCAGGTGAGCTATGACCGCCGAACTCGCTTATCGCAAGAGCAGCTACAGCAACCCCGATGCGGAAACGTGCGTAGAAGTGGCTTACTCCTGGCGTAAGTCCAGCTACAGCAGCGAACAAGACGCCGACACCAACTGCGTCGAGGTGGCGTACGCGTGGTGCAAGTCCAGCTACAGCAGCGAACAGTCCGCCGACACCAACTGTGTCGAAGTAGCCCCGACCCCCACCACCATCCACATACGCGACTCCAAGAACATCACCGGCCCCGCGCTCTCCGTACCCCCCACCGCCTGGGCCGACTTCCTCCGTCTCATCTCGTAGCGCGGGACGCGTCGTACTCGATGACGCGTTCGTTCATGGCCTGTAGGTGGTTGTCCCAGGAGTAGACGCGCCGCAGGCTGTAGCCGCCCGGGCCGGCCGGTTCGCGGATGATCACGTCGTGGCCCGACAGTTGAACGGACAGGGGTGTCACTCCGGCGTCCATGATCTGGGTGACCACCCCGTCCTTCACCATGAAGCCCCACAGGAACAGAAACGTTTTTCCGGACTCGATGCCGAGCAGCAGCTCGTCCTTGCCGTCCCCGTTCAGGTCCCGGTACTGCGGCTTCAGTACGGGACACGGCTTCTGTCCGGCGGCCCGGCACGCCCCGATCTTCCTGTTGGTGCCATCCTCGTCCAGCGCGCCGGTCATGGACGCGACCTTGGCCTGGGCGACGGCGAGTGCCGACACCTTGTGGATGTCACCGGACGGCACGCGCGGAGCGCCCCGCAGGGGTTCCGGGCGCTCGGCGGAGTTCGGCTCGTAGGTCTGCTCCGGCGCGGGCGTGCGGCCGGGCCACAGCAGGGCGGGCGCCGACGCCCCCGCCGTACGCCCCGCGCTCTTCGGCTCACCCGTCCCGTCGCACCCGCTGAGCAGCGCGCACGAGGCGGCCAGGGCGAGCGCCATGGCCGGCAGGGAACGGAGCATCGGTACGTCATTTCCGGTCGGGCCTGAAGGGCGACGGCGGGCGGGGGCCACACCGCACATGATGTTGGCTGGCCTTTGTTGCGGCAATTCGGCGGCGGCGTTACGGCAGGCCGTAGACGGAGATGCAGTGGTGTTACGGCCCCGGAAGACCGGCCGGGAATGCGCTCCGCATGTAGGACACTCCCTGTCCGCCATGTCGCCTAACGTCATTCTCATCGGCCAGCGCGGCCACCCGGCCGCCCCGTACCGTGAGGAGCACGTCATGAGCCGTGTCACCGGCAATCAGCCCGACGGAACGCCCACCTGGATGGAACTGGCCGTCCCCGACCTCGACCGCGCCATGGACTTCTACGGGGCACTGTTCGGCTGGACGTACGAGACGGAGGCCATGGAGGGCGGGCGGTACGCCGTCGCCCTCGTCGGCGGGCAGCGCGCCGCGGGCCTGATGGAGCGGTCCGACGCGGCGGGCGGCGCGTGGACGATGTACATGGCGGTGGACGACTGCGACGGCACGGCCAAGCGGATCGCCGACGCGGGCGGCCGGGTGCTGTGGGGGCCGGTGGACATCCGGGACTACGGGCGGGCCGCGATCGCCGAGGACACCGCGGGGGCCCAGTTCGGGCTCTGGCAGGGGCGCGCCCACGTCGGCTGCGAGGTCGTCAACGAGCCCAACTCCCTTGTACGCAACGACCTGGTGGCGCCGGTCGCCGATGCCGCCCGGGCCCGCGACTTCTACGCGGCGGTCTTCGCCTACACGCTGGACGGCAACCCGGACATGGCGGACGTCGACTTCACGTTCCTGCGCCGCCCGGACGGGCACGAGATCGGCGGGATCATGGGCGACGCGTCCGCCGGGGCCGCGAGCTGGGGGACGTGCTTCGAGGTGGCGGACACGGACGCGGCGGTGGCGCGGGCGGTCGCGGCCGGCGGGACGGCGACCGAGCCGGAGGACACGGTGTACGTACGGCAGGCGCGGGTGACGGACCCGTTCGGCACGGAGTTCGTGATCGGGGCGCGGCCGACGACGTGAGCTTGTGATGCCTGCCCGGCGGCTGGATCGCCAATGATCCAACCGCCGGGCACGCGTGGATGCGCCGGGCGTCAGCCGCGCTCGGCGGCGGCGCGGCGGCGGCCCGCGACCGCCAGGGCCGCGCCCGCGGCGACGGCGACGGCGGCGCCGCCCGCGGCCCACGGGGTGACCGGGCTGACGCCGGTCGCGGCCAGGCCACTGCCGTTGCTGGAGGTGGTGTCGCCGCCGGTGGACGTGACGGCGGTACCGGTGGACGTACCGGAGCCGGTGGTGCCGTGGCTGCCCGCAGGCTTGGCGGCGACGGCGGGCGTGACGTTCTTGCCGCCGTCCTTGGCGGCCTTGTCCGCGGCGTCCTTGGCAGCCTTGTCCTTCGCCGCCTTCTCCCGCGCGGCCTTGTCCTTGGCCGCCTTGTCCTTGGCGGCCTTCTCCTCTTCCGCCTTCTTCGCGGCGGCCTCGTCCTTGGCGCGGGCCTCGTACTGGCCGACGTCGAGGAAGTGCTGAATGGCCTCGGGGGTGTACGTGCGGAGAGCCTCGTAAGCGGCTTCCCGGACGGCGGGGCCACCGATGCTGGAAATCTGCACCGTGCGGAGGACATTGTCCCCGAAGCGGATCAGCGGAAGCCTCTTGAGGAAGTCCACCCGGTCCTGCGGAGAACCCTTGAGAGCCTTGTGCGCCGCTTCTTTGACGCGCGGGCCAGCGTCCTTGGCGCCGTGGATCCGGGTGATCGCGATGGAGTTGTCCATGTCGCGAGCGATGTACTGCCCGGTCTTCAGGAACTCGCGCAGTTCCTCGTCCGTGCCGTCGAGCGCCTTGTTGGCGTCCCGGACGAAGATGGCGCCGGCGTTCTTGTCGGCGAGCATCCGCAGGATCGCCACCCGGTCGTCCTCGGCGGACCGGCCCTCCTGCTTCTTCGTCGCCTCGTCCGCCTTCGTCTTCGCCTCCGTGCCGTGGTCCGGCGCCGAGTCGGTGGTGGCCGGTGCCTGGGCGGCGGCCGCCGGGGAGGCGAGCAGTACGGCCGGGGCGACAGCCACAGCCGCGAGGAAGGCCGCAAGGCGGGCCTGCTTCTTCATACGCTCACAACATTTCGGTCAATGAACGGAAAATAACCTTTACAGAGTAAGGGGCCGTCCCACCTGGCGTGAGCCGCATGAATGCCCCCTGGGCGTCAGCCGCGTTCGGCGGTGGCGCGGCGACGGCTCGCGACCACCAGGCCCGCGCCCGCGGTCATGGCGACGGCGGCGCCGCCGACGGCCCACGGGGTGGCGGGGCTGACGCCGGTCGAGGCGAGGGAAGCGCCGGTGCCGCTGTCGCTGTCGCTGGACGTGACGGCGGTGCCGGAGCCGGTGGTGCCGTGGTTGCCCGCAGGCTTGGCGTCGACGGCGGGCGTGACGTTCTTGCCGCTACCTTCGGAGGTTTCGCCCCCGTCCCCCTTCGCCGCCTTCTCCTTCGCCGCCTTCTCCTTGGCGGCCTTGTCCTCGGCCGCCTTGTCCTTCGCGGCCTTCTCCTTGGCCGCCTTGTCCTTGGCCGCCTTCTCCTCTTCCGCCTTCTTCGCGGCGGCCTCGTCCTTGGCACGTGCCTCGTACTGGCCTACGTCGAGGAAGTGCTGAAGATCCTCGGGCCCGCCCCACAGCGCCTCGTCGGCGGCGGCTTGGACGGCGGGGCCGCCGATGCTGAGGATCTGCACCACGCGCACCCTGTTGTCCCCTTCGATGGCCAGGCTCAGGCCCTTCTCCAGGAACCGCACCCGGTCCTGCGGAGTCCCGTCGAGAGCCTTGTTCGCCGCCTCGCGGACCTGGGAGCCGACGTTCTTGCCCGCCATGCTCCGTACGACCGCCACCCTGTTGTCCTCGTCGCGGGCCTCGTACTGTCCCGTCTCCAGGAACCGGCGCAGACCTTCGCGCGGGCCGTTGAGCGCCTTCTTGGCCTCCCGGGCCAGCGCGCGGCCGGGGTTTCCGTCCAGCATCCGCGCGACGGCGAGCAGGTCCTCCTTCATGCTCGCCAGGTCCGCCGGCTTCTTCGCGGACTCGTCCGGCTTCGCCTCCGCTCCGTGGTCCGGCGCCGAGTTGGCGGCGGCCGGTGCCTCGGCGGCGACCGCCGGGGAGGCGAACAGTACGGCGGGCGCGACGGCGGCGGCCGCGAGGAAAGCCGTCAGGCGGGCCTGCTTCTTCATCTCTTGCACCAACATTTCCGGTAATGATCAAAAAATAACCTTTACAGGGTAAGGGGTGCTCGGGATTAGCGTGCCCGGCATGGAGACTCCACAAGAACGCCGCAGCCGACTGCTCTTGGGCGGCCGTAGCCTCTCGTATCTCGATTTCGGTCCCGCCGACGGAAAACCGCTCCTCGCCCTGCACGGGCATTTCTCCGAAGGCCGCGCATTCGCCGGGCTCGCCGCCGAACTCGCCCCGGAATGGCGGGTGATCGCCCCCGACCAGGGCGGCCACGGCGCGTCGGACCGTACTCCGGACCACTCCCGCGAGGCGTACGTCGCCGACGCGGTCGCCCTCCTCGACCACCTCGGCCTGGCGTCCGTCGTGGTGCTCGGGCACTCCATGGGCGGCAAGAACGCGTACCACCTCGCGGCCCGGCACCCGGACCGGGTCCGCGCGCTGATCAATGTGGACGACCCGGTCGTGATCACCGACACCGGCCCGAGCGGCATCGCCTTCTGCCTGGACTGGCCGCGGCAGGCGCCGACCCGTGAGGAACTGCTCGACGGCCTCGGCCCTGCGGCGCCGCTGGTCGCCCCGTGGCTGCGGCAGCAGGGCGACGGCAGTTGGCGGCTGCCGTTCGTGCCGGAGGACATCGTCGCGTCCGACCTCGGCGTGCGCGGTGACCACTGGCCGGTCTGGCTGGGCAGCGACTGTCCGGCCCTGCTCGTGCACGGCCGTACGAGCTTCCTGGTGACGCCGGAACTGGCCCGGGAGATGGCCGAGCGCCGTCCGCACACCCGCCGGGTCGCATTGGACGCCGGGCACTTCATCCCGACCGAGGACCTGGAGGGGCTGGTCAGGGCCGTACGGGAGTTTCTCGGCACGTTGGGGCGAGGGGAGACGGGTGCGGGGGCGCTGGGTGCGGGGTCATAGTGGACAGAGGGGAGGAATTATCCATAAGGTAAAGAAATGGCAAACTTCGTTGAACGCATAACCGATCCGGACGCCGCCGGTGAGCTGTGGTGCGGAGACCGCACGGTCGCCGTGCTCGCCGCCCGCCCCCAGGGAGCGGCCGGAGGCGTCGAGGGTGTCGAAGGCGTCGAGGGTGTCGAGGGCGTCGAGGGTTCGGTCGCGCTGCTGGACCTGGGCGCCGACGACCCCGCCCTGCGCTTCGTCGCCGTCCTCGACTGCGCCGAGGACGCGATCCTGGTGCCCCTGTTGCAGGGGGCGGCCGACGAGGTCCGCAAGGCGGGCGGCTCGGCGCTGCGGTGGATCACGGAGGAGGACACGAGCCCCGGCAAGGCCGCGGTGGAGCTGGGCGCCCTCGAAAGCGGCGAGGTCTACCGCTGGTGGCGGCGCGACCTGCCGGCCGGTGTCCCCGTACGGGACGCGGTCGTACGGCAGCTCCCTTCCGAGGAGGAGGGCGTCGCGTTCCGTATCGGTACGGACGAGGCCTGGTACGACGTCGAGCTGGACGACGACCGTGCCCGCCTGGTCCACGACCGCGAAACCGACAGCACCGCCGACGCGCTCACCGCCCTCACCTCGGCGGCCCTCCACGCACTCGACACCGACCACCCCGGCCTGCGCGGCGCGGAGGTCAACGCGGCCCCCGACGACGAGGATCTCCACGCCGCCCTGCGCCGGTTGGGCTTCGAGGCGACGACCTCGCGTGCCGTGGAGTACACGCTGGCGCTGGTGTAGGGCAGGGAAGGCGCGGGCCGTGCCGCCGGTTCACGGGCGCGGCACGGCTTCGAACGTGATATCGACGCCTTCGGGGCCTTCCCCGGCGCTCAGCCACATCGCCTCACGGCCGGCCGTGTAGGTGCTGGTGTGGGAATCCAGGTGACGGAGAAGCAGCCTTCCGGCAGCAGGGTGTGTCTCCGGACCCTCCGTTCTCTCATGACCACTGGAACGGGTCACGCGGGCATCCGGTTCCCCCGGCTCACCGCACGCCCCTGCCCCGCTCCTACCCCCGCCCCAGCACCACCGTCCCCGACGAGCAGAACCAGCCGCCCGTCCCCGAGGCCACGGCCAGTTGCGGGAGGGTGCCGTCGGGGCGGTGCACCTGGCGGTTCTCGCCTGCCTCGCCGCGTAGTTGGCGTACTGCTTCGACCAGGAGGAACAGGCCGCGCATGCCGGGGTGGCAGGCGGCCAGGCCGCCGCCGTCGGTGTTGACGGGGAGGGCGCCGTCGCGCAGCAGGCGGCCCTTCTCCACGAACGCGCCGCCCTCGCCCTTGGCGCAGAAGCCGAGGTCTTCCAGCGTCACCAGCGTCATGTAGGTGAAGGCGTCGTAGATCTCTGCCAGGTCGATCTCCGACGGGCGTACTCCGGCCCGTTCGAAAGCGAGGCGGCCGGAGACGGCGGCGGGGGAGACGGTGAAGTCGTCCCACTCGGACATCGCGGAGTGCGACACGGCGGTGCCCGTGCCCAAAACGTGGACGGGCGGCCTGACCAGGTCGCGTACGTACTCCTCGGCGGCCAGGAGGACCGCGCAGCCCCCGTCGGAGCGGACGCAGCAGTGGAGCTTGGTGAAGGGGTCGGCGATCAGCGGGCCGGACAGCACGTCGTCGACGGTGACGGGGTCCCGGTACATCGCGTCGGGGTTCGTGGCCGCGTTGGCCCGCGCCTGGACGGCGACCTCGGCGAGCTGGGCGAGGGTCGTGCCGTACTGGTGCATGTGGCGGCGCGCGGCCATGGCGTACTTGGCGACGAGGGTGTGGCCGTACGGCACCTCGTACTGGAGCGGGCCGCGGGCGCCGAAGGAGAGGTTGGCTGTACGGCGGCCGGCCTTGAGGTCGGCGCGCGCCGTGGACCCGTACACCAGCAGGACCGCGCGCGCCTGCCCGGCCGCGATGGCGTCCGCGGCGTGCGCGGCCATCACCTCCCAGGTGGCGCCGCCCACCGCAGTGGAGTCGGCCCAGGTGGGACGCAGTCCCAGGTACTCGGCGACCTCCACAGGCGCGAGGGTGCCGAGCCCGGCCGAGGCGAAGCCGTCGACCAGGGAGCGGTCGAGCCCGGAGTCGGCCAGCGCGCGGCGGGCGGCCTGGGCGTGGAGTGCGTACGGGGTGGCTCCGTCCACGCGCCCGCAGTCGGCGAGGGCGACACCGGCGACGACTACCTTGCGGGGGGATGCGGCGGTACTCCCTGGCGGCAACGGCATAAATCTGACGGTACATCAGGTGGCAGGTGGGAAGGGAGGGTGTGGCGGCCGGGTGAGATGTGCGCGCGAGGCTGGGAAAAGCGGGGCGGGGTACCTAATATGACGGCCCGTCAGGCCGCTGTACGGCCGTGGCCGGGAGGAGTCCGCCGATGGATGCCGCGTTCACCGAGGAGCAGGACGAGATCCGCCGTACGCTGCGCGAACTGCTCCACAAGCGCTGCGGCCCCGACGACCTCCGGGCCGCCGTCCGCACTTCCGGGGGATACGACCCCGGCCTGTGGCGGCAGCTCGCGCAGCAGCTGGGACTACCGGGGCTGGCACTGCCCACCGCGTACGGCGGCGTCGGCTGCGGGCCCACCGAGCTGGCACTGGCCTGTGAGGAGACCGGGCGGGTGCTGCTGCCCTCGCCGCTGCTGCCCACCGCCGCCCTCGTCGCGCCGCTGGTGCTGGCGCTGGGGACGGAGGCGCAGCGTGCGGAGCTGCTGCCCGCGCTGGCGGCGGGTGAGGTGACGGGGGCGCTCGCCGTACCTGGCGGGCAGCTGAGTACGGCCCTCGCGCTCACCGCCCGTAATGGCGGGGACTGGGCGGGCGGCGGCCGGGCCGGTGGCATCCAGGCGCGGGAGTGCGGAGGGGAGCCCGGAGCGCCGGGGGAGTGGCGGCTGTACGGGGAGGCCGCGCAGGTGCTGGGCGGACACAGCGCGGGGCTGCTCCTGGTGGCCGCGCACGCTGGCGGTTACGCGCGCAGCCGGACGCTGCTGTTCGTCGTACGGGGGGACGCGCCCGGTGTGGTGCGGGTGCGGCAGACGGCGATGGATGAGACCCGCGCGCTGGGGGCCGTCCAACTGCGCAATGTACGCGCCTCGTTGCTTGGAGCGGAGGGCGCGGAGGGCGCGGAGGGCGCGGAGGGTGCGGAGGGCGTGGGCGGGGTGCATGGGCGGGTGGAGCGCGCGCTTGCGCGGGCGGGAGCCGGGGTTGCGGCGGCACTGGCCGCCGAGGCGGTCGGGGCGGCGGGGGCGGCACTGGAGCGGACCGTCGAGTACGTCAAGGTGCGGGAACAGTTCGGCCGGCCCATCGGGTCCTTCCAGGCCGTCCAGCACCGGCTGGCGGACCTCTACGTACAGGTGCAGGCTGCCCGGTCCGCGGCCTGCTACGCGGCGTGGGCGGTGGGCGGCGGGGCAGCGGGCGGACCGGCGGAGGACGCCGAGCCCGGCACCCCCGGCCTCGCGCTCGCTCACGCCCTGGAGACGCTGCGCACGGTGGCCGGGGAGGCCGTCCAGCTGCACGGCGGCATCGGCTTCACCTGGGAGCATGACGCCCACCTCTTCTTCAAGCGCGCGGCCTGCGACGAGCTGCTGTTCGGGCCCGTGCACCGGCTGCGGGCGCATGCCGCCGAGACGGCGGGAGTGTTCGGGGGCGGCGGGGGCGGCGGGGGCAGTGGGGACACCGGGGACGGCGGGATGCGGGCGGAGGTGTTGGCGTGAGGGTGTCAGGTGGCTCGGGGGCGTCCGGCGGCTCGGGAGCGTCCGCCCGGGTGAAGGCGTCCGGCAGGCGGGTGGTGCAGAGGGTGTCCGCGACGCGGGGTTTCGCGCGGGTGGCGCCGTACGTCGTCCCCGCCCTGGACCGTGCGGTGCACCGGCTCACCGGGGGCAAGGTGCTGCTGAGCGCGCGGATGCTGCCCGGGGCGGTCCTGACGGCGGTGGGCGCCCGGTCCGGCCTGCCGCGGCGGACGCCGCTGGCGTGCCTGCCGGCGGAGGGCGGGACATGGCTGCTGGTCGGCAGCAACTTCGGCCGTCCCGGGCACCCGGCCTGGACGGCCAACCTGCTGAAGAACCCGGAGGCCGAGATCAGTTGGCGGGGCCGGGACGTCCCCGTACGGGCCCGGCTGCTGACCGGTGCGGAGCGGGCGCGGGCGTGGGACGCGGTGGTCGCGTGCTGGCCGCCGTACGCCGCGTACCAGGCGCGGGTCACCCGGGAGATCCGGCTCTTCCGGCTGGCACCGCGCTGAGCGTACGGACGTCCGGGCGGCCGGGGTGCGGCCCGGGGGCGGCGCGCGGCGGGGCCCGTCCGCAGACGCGCACAGCGGGTGCCGGCCGGCCCCGAGGGGCGGACAACACCCGCTGTGACGTACAGCTATGGCAGGACGAGCGCGAACGAGAACCGTTCCGTGGGCTGTTTCGTGAGGTATTCCCGAGCTGTGTCGTGGGGCGGAACGCGAAGGGTGAGACAGGGGCGATACGTGGCGGTGATACGTGGCGTGAGCCGTGCGCCGCGTCATGAGCCCCGGGTTATTTGGTGGGCTTTTTACCGGTGACGCCCAGGTGCACCAGGAGTGCCAGGTTCGGCTTCAATTCCTGCTGTTTGACACCCCAGCTCGTGAAACCCTTCTGATGGGCGGCGACCGCCGCCAGCATGGCGACGAGCGAACCGGCCATCGCGGCCGCGCTGATGTCCTTGTCCACCTTGCCCTTGGACTGGAGCTCCTTGATGGAGTCCGTAAGGGAGTTGGTGACGGCATTCAGGATCTTCATGCGGATCTTGTAGAACCGTTTGTCGCCCTCGGCGGCCCCGAGGTCCACGACGCGCAGGATCGCGTCGTTCCGGCGCCAGAAGGAGAGGAATCCCTCGACGAGTTCCTCGGCCGCCTGCCGGCCCGACCTGCCCACCCAGGAGCGCCCGGCCACCAGGTCGGTCAGGCTTGCGCCTTCCTTGGCCATCTCCTCGGCGATTTCCAGTACCGCGCCCTCGACATCGGGGAAGTACTGGTAGAACGTCGCGGGCGAAGTGCCCGCTTTGCGGGCCACATCGATGACCTTGACGTCTCGATACGGGGACGAACTGAGCATGTCGCTGAGGCAGTCGAGCAGCTTCTGCCGGGTCGCCTGTCCACGGCGCCCGGCGACTCTGCCGTCGACGGTCCGAACTTGTCCTGTCATGCCGTCAGCTTACCGAGGGGTGATCGGAGCGCGATTTGGCTGCCTGCAAATGGGGATGCGGGAGTTCGGCCGTATCGGTCCTGGCCGGGCCCTTGCGCGGAGCGGCCGGGGCGGCCCGGAGCGGGCCCGGAGGGCGGCTTGGCCCGAACAAGTGAATCGTATTGTCAACAGGCTGTGGACAACTTTTCCGGACCGGTGGACAGGGTTCCGGCGGGGGTGTGCGGTCACGCCCTACGTCATTGCGGACGCGGAACGGATCATTGCCGGGCGCCGGGGAATGTCCGGTAAGGAACGTGATCGCGGAGAATTGGCAGAATGTTCGATTACTCTCCGGGCGCGATGCAAGATCCAGGGCTAGTTTGGCCCCATGACTGCATTCGCGGCGGGCGTCCCGTGCTGGGCCGATGTCATGCTGCCGGACCTGGAGGCGGGCAAGAGATTCTACGGAGAGCTGTTCGGCTGGACCTTCTCCGGCGGCGCTCCCGAGCCCGGCCGCTACACCGTGGCGTACAAGGACGGCAGGGCGGCCGCCGGCCTGATGGCCAAGCAGGACGGCCGGATGCCCACCGCGTGGAACATCTACTTCGCGACCCCGGACGCCGCCCGGACCAGTGCGCGGATCCTGCGGGCGGGCGGCCGGATCGTCACGGAGGCCGTGCCCGTCGGTGACTTGGGCACCCTGCTGGTCGCCGCCGACCCCACCGGCGCGGTCTTCAGCATCTGGCAGGCCGGCACCCACCAGGGCTTCGGCGTGCAGCGCGAATCCGGCGCGTACGTCTGGACGAGCCTGAGCACCCGCGACCCGGAGCGGGCCGACACCTTCTACGAAGAGGTCTTCGGCTTCGAGAGCGCCGCCGACGGCCCGGCGGCGGACGAGCGCTTCCGGCCCTGGCGGCTGCCCGGCCAGGACCGCGAGGTCGGCGGCCGGATCCGCATGGACGACCGCGCGCCCGCCGCGATGCCGCCGCACTTCACCGTCTGCTTCCTCGTCCCCGAGATGGACGACGCCGTACGGATCACCACCCGGCTGGGTGGCCGGGTCACGGTCGAACCGGTCGGTACGCCGGGCGGGCCGTTCGCGGTGCTCACCGACGATCAGGGCGCCGGCTTCGGCGTCATGGCCCCGAAGTAGCGGCCCACGGACCACAATTGGGGCCGATGGCAGCTCCCGCTGTCGGGCCGCGGACGGCGCGGCCCGGCAGCGGGCCTGTGCGAGGCGCCCGTGGGGGGCGGCGCGACGGCCTGGAGTACGGCACAGTGGGTACGGCCGCGCGCGGGGAGAGAACGGGGACGGGACGGCATGACCAGTACGGACAGCAGACCGGACGGACGGCTTCCGGTGCTTGCGGGGCAGGGTGGGGGACCGTACATATCGGTGTCGGGCGGACGTACCCGGTGTACCCGACGTACCCGGCCATTCCCGGACGACGACCCGGCCCGGTGCCAGTTTCGGACGGTGTGACGGCGCGGCGGCACACCGTCCCGGCGCGATCCGGTCGTACGGTGTTCGACAGCTCGCCGACGGCCCGCGGCGCCGCCCGGACACCTCCGTACGGACACCCGTCCGCGCGGGCCCGTCACGGCATGTGACGGTACCGGTGCGCACCGCAGAAGGCCGCCGGGACACGACGGGAGCGGCCCCGGGTTCGCAACCGTGGGCCCGGCCAGGAAGAATCAGCACGCGTACGGCCGAACAGGCCAGGCGGTGAGACGCTGCACGGGGCAGTGGCTCTCGGCGGCCACTGGCTTTTGAGAGTCTCTTTTACGCCCCACGGGGAGGTGGCAGGCAAGTGGTGGAGCAGCTGACACAGCTGACGCAGCACGATCCCCGGCGGATCGGCCCGTTCGAGGTGCTCGGCCGTCTCGGGGCCGGCGGCATGGGGCTGGTCTACCTCGCGCGCTCGGCGTCCGGGCGGCGGGTGGCGATCAAGACGGTGCGTACGGAACTCGCCGAGGACCAGCTGTTCCGGGTCCGCTTCACCCGCGAGGTCGAGGCGGCCCGCGCGGTCAGCGGCTTCTACACCGCCGCGGTGGTGGACGCCGACCCCCGGGCCGCGGTGCCGTGGCTGGCCACCGCCTACGTGCCCGCGCCCTCCCTGGAGGAAATAGTCAATGAGTGCGGGCCGCTCCCGGCCCAGGCGGTGCGCTGGCTCGCGGCCGGCATCGCCGAGGCGCTGCAGTCCATCCACGGCGCGGGCCTGGTCCACCGGGACCTGAAGCCGTCCAACGTGCTGGTCGTCGAGGACGGCCCGCGCGTCATCGACTTCGGCATCGCCAGCGGTGTCTCCAACACCCGTCTGACCATGACGAACGTGGCTGTCGGCACGCCCGCGTACATGTCGCCCGAGCAGGCCCGCGACTCCCGCAGCGTCACCGGCGCCAGCGACGTCTTCTCGCTCGGCTCCACCCTGGTCTTCGCCGCCACCGGACACGCCCCCTTCCACGGCGCCAACCCGGTCGAGACGGTCTTCATGCTGCTGCGCGAGGGCCCGGACCTGGCCGGGCTGCCGGACGAACTGCGGCCGTTGATCGAGTCCTGCATGCAGATGGAGGCGCCCGGCCGCCCCACCCCCGCCGACCTCCAGTCCCAGCTCGCACCGCACCTGTTCGGCTCCGGCAGCGACGACAGCGGCACCGCCTCCGCCTGGCTGCCGGCCGGCGCCGTCGCCCTCATCGAAGGGCGGCGCGGCGGGCGCCAGGCCACACCGGCCGCCGCCGCGCGCGGTGGCGCCGGGCAGCCCCGCGCCGCGCGGCAGCCCGTA
>NZ_JAFIQY010000076.1 GCF_022271435.1 Streptomyces monomycini
CCCGGCATCGACTGGACCAGGGCCCACCAGTGGGACTTCCTGCCGCTGGACACCGAGGCGTTCCCGTCCGTGCCGCTGGCCTGTCACGTCGGCGACCTGGGCGGCACCGCGCCGGCCGTCTTCAACGCCGCCAACGAGGAATGCGTCGACGCTTTCTTGAAGGGCGGGCTGCCGTTCACAGGAATTGTCGATACGGTCGCCGAGGTGGTCGCGGAGCACGGTACGCCGGCCCGGGGAACCTCCCTGACGGTCGCGGACGTCTTGCAGGCGGAAACCTGGGCGCGCGCCCGCGCCCGTGAGCTGGCCGCCCCAGCGGCAACAGCCCGCCCGGTGGAGAGCCGCTGCGGGAGCGAGCGATGAGGAAGCCCGTCACGGTGCGGGTGCCCGCGAAGGTCAACGTGCAGCTCGCCATCGGCGGCGTACGCCCCGACGGCTTCCACGACCTGGCCAGCGTCTTCCTGGCCGTCGGCCTGTACGACGAGGTCACCGCCACCCCGGCCGACACGCTGCGCATCACCGCCTCCGGCCCGGACGCCGACCGCCTCCCCCTGGACCGTACGAACCTGGCCGCCCGCGCCGCACAGCTCCTCGTCGCCCGCCACGGCATCGCGCCCGACGTGCACCTGCACATCGCCAAGGACATCCCCGTCGCGGGCGGCATGGCCGGCGGCAGCGCGGACGCGGCCGGCACACTGATGGCCTGCAACGGGCTGTGGGGCACCGGCGCCTCCCGTGACGAGCTGCTGTCACTGGCCGCCGAACTGGGCAGCGATGTACCGTTCCCGCTGGCCGGCGGGGCGGCACTGGGCCGCGGCCGCGGTGAACTGCTGACGCCGCTGGAGGTGAGCGGCACGCTGTGCTGGGTCTTCGCGCTGGCCGACGGCGGCCTGCCCACCCCGGCCGTCTACGCCGAGTTCGACCGCCTCCGCGAAGGTCAGGCCGTGCCGGCCCCGCAAGCGTCGCCACGTCTGCTCGAGGCTCTGCGCACCGGCGACGCGGCCGCGCTCGCGCCCGCCCTGTCCAACGACCTCCAGTCCGCGGCCTTGTCCCTGCGCCCCTGTCTGGCCGCCACCCTGGCCGCCGGCACGGCAGCCGGGGCGCTCGCCGCACTGGTCTGCGGCTCGGGCCCCACGACAGCCTTCCTCACCCGCGACGCCGCATCCGCCACCACGGTCCGCGCAGCACTTCTGGCCTCCGGCACCTGCCGCACCGCCCGGGCCGCCCCAGGCCCCGTCCCAGGAGCCCACATCGTCGCTCACCGAGCCACCTGACGCGATATCAGCACCTCATCTCCGGAGGGCGCGGGGCGGGGCTGCCCCGGCCGCCGTGCGCCCGGACATCTGCCCCGCGGTCTTGCGGGACACAGGGCGGCGGGCACGGCACGGCACACCTGCGCCGCCGCCGTTGGCGGTTTCAGTTCAGGTGTCGCCGGGGGTGATGCGGCCACGCCACTGGCCGGTCTCGGTGCCGCGTTTTTCGATGAACGTCTTGAACCGCTGCAGGTCACCCCTGGCCTGACGGCTCAGGATGCCGAGCAGATCCGCCGCCTTCTCCGCCGCCCCCTCCGGCTGGATCTTCAGCGTCAGATGCACCCGTGTGCGACTGGGTGCCACGGCGTCGAAGGTGACCACCCCCTGCTGCTGGACCTCGCCGCCCGTGGTGCGCCAGGCCACCCGCTGGTCGGGAAGCTGATCGAAGATCTCGGCGTCGAACTCCCGCTGCACGCCACCGATTCTGGTCACCCAGTGGGTATGCCGTTCATCGAGCTGAACCACCCTTTCCACCCCCTCCATGAACGAGGGGAACTCCTCGAACTGCGTCCACTGGTTGTAGGCCGCCCGGAGCGGAACGGCGACCTCGACCGATTCCTTGACCGTACCCATATCACTCCTTGATCCGTGTCCACGCCTGTGGTATTCGTCCGGTGGCGAGTGCCCTGCACCGCGCCTGCCACACGGCGTTTCTTCCGGTCGGCGTGAGCTGGCCGGAACCCGCCGCGGTTTGGGTGGATATTGTTTTTTGCGCTGGTGGCGGGCGGTTGCAGGTGGTGCAGGTCCAGCACTTCAGGACGTCCTGGAGCAGGTCGAGGACGCGGTAGAGCGTGAGGCCGACATGTTCGCTCTTGGGTAGAGTCGCCGCTCGGTGAGGAAGGCGTGGGCAGCGGTCGAGGGGGACGTGGTGGTGCCGGTCTGGCCAGGAGCGTCCCTCGAAGTGGTCCAGGCCCCGGCCGTGCTTGAGTTCCCGGTAGTCGCGCTCGATGCGCCAGCGCAGCTTGGCCCGGTGCACGAGGTCTTCCAGCGGGGTCTCGGCGGGCAGGTTGGAGAGCCAGTACGCGGTGGGTTCTTCGGCATCGGTGGGCCATTCGGCCAGTAACCACAGGTCGGGCAGGAGGCCGTCTCACCAGCCTTGTCCGGCCGAGGCTCGGGCCCGCAGCGGGCGGGCGACGGAGTTGCCGGCCGGGCGCACGCGCTGGGCGGCGAAGCGCGAATGTATCGGGCCGCGGGAACCCTGGCGCCAGGTGAGCTGGGTGAACGCATCGCGCCCGAGGCGGGCGGCATGGGCGGCCACGGTCAGGGGTGCCTGGCGGTAGCGGGGCTGGGGCCAGCAGCCGTTGGGGCCTTTGCGGGCGGGGGCCTCAGGCACCGCGTCGAAGGGGTGGGCGGTGACGCGGGCGCCGACGGCCAGCACATATCCAGACCACATTCGGTGAGGGCAGTTCGAAAGCTCGCGTTGGTTGCGTAGGCCGCGTCGGCGAGCACGACACGTGGAGGCAGGCCCCAGGCGGTGAGTTCGTCGAGAATGTCCGGCGCGAGCAGCCACTTTGCGCGGTGTCCCACGTCCGCCGGCACCTTGCACGAGATGCGGCGCCCGGTGCCGTCGGCACACTCCTGCGGCAGGAACAGGCGCCACTGCAGGGGGCAGGAGGCCGCGGCGGTGACGGCGTGCACGCTGACCGCGACCTGGCAGTTGGCCCGCTTGCCCAGCACACCGCAGTACTGACGGGCCACGCCGACCGCCATCCGGCCCTCCTTGGGAAAGGACACGTCATCGACCCCCCACGCCTCGGGGCTGATCAGCGCCGTCATCCGTTCGGCGACCCGCCGCCGCACCGGGCCCGGGTCACAGGTGGACTGGTTGACGAACTGCTGCAGGTTCTGCTCGTTGCCGCCCTCCAGCCGGCCGGCCATCGCCTGGATGGACTTACGGCGCCCGTCGAGTATCAATCCCCGCAGACAGCAGTTCCCCTTCACGCGCTGGTCCCGCCGCGGCACCGACGCGAACACCTCCGCCACGAACGCCGCCAGCTCGGCTCGCACACCTGCTACCTGCCGCGTGTCCACACATCCAACATGCTTCCGCACAGCACGAACCAGAAGACCTAACGAAGTCCTACTAAAGGCAGAACGCTTAGCAAACTGTGTCGGTACAGCCTTTGCCGGGAGACGGGCCGATTCAGTGTCGGGGTTCTGCCGCGGAACTGTCCACGCGCTGCCCTGGGGGCTGGTCATCCACGCACAGGTCAGCGTTCTCGATGGTGTGCCTCGCCTGAGCAGAGTCACGCGGGAACGAACCTACGTGTTGGGGTTCCGCATTCTCCTCTCCCTGCTGGGAGGGGAGGCTCGAGCTCCCCACTCGGTAGTGTGACGTGTTCCCCGAGTCCTCGAACTTCGCTGACTGCACTCCTGATAGAGCGTTAGTCACGAGCGAGCGCAACCCGTAACGCGCCATCCAGAGATGACTGGAAACATGCCCGGTGACGTATTGCAGGCACACGTCTCGCATCTTTTGCGGAACACGTGAATCGCTCATCACGTCATATTGAAGCGACAGTACTTGCGCGAACGCCGACTTCAAGGTTTCTGCGTCAGTGCGCCCGCCCAGTCGGAAGAGATTCATCTTTTCTTTTTCGTGCGCATGGCGCGCCAGGGCCAGCATGTCGTGAGTTAGCGTGCACGCCTGCATGACTTTATCAAGGTACCCTGGGTCCCAGTCCGTACTCGGAACCCCGCCGGCCGCGAGGAGTGCATAGAGAACGTGGAGCCCCCCGCCGTCCAAAGCCTTCAGGTTCATGTAGCGTTCGTAGGCGTGCTGTTCGGCCAGGGGGTTGATCGACTCGATTGCCTTCAGAGCTTCATGCCGTTGGCAGGCAGCCGCGTAGCACGCATCCATCCCTTCCGTCAGGATAGACGCCGCTTGACTGTCGTCCCCCGCGATCCTGGCTGCGATATCTCCGAATGTCTCGCCGTAAATCCGGTGAGCAGTGATCGGGTGGAGCGTCTTGTCCGCTAGCCATGGCCTGTCCAGTAGGAGTGCGCACGAAATGTAGGCGGCCAGGTCGTTCCAGCTTTCTTCAGTGAGGGCTGTCCAGTGCATGAGCCATTCCATCGAGGTCTTCAGGCCCATTTCCCAGTCCGTGCGTTCAGAGGGTGCCCCGGAATAACGAACCATGATTACGGAGACCCTCTTGTTGATCTTCTGCTCGATCCCGGCCGGGTCGAGGATCGTCTTGTGATTCATGGGTTGTCCTTCCTCTGGCGAGGTGATGCCTGAATGCCTTTGCGGGAATTCGGTGCGGTGTCGGTGTCTTCCTTTTGCCCAACGGCCCGCCTGGCTGGGTTTCTTCCCTCCTCCCGGCGGGGCGGGGTCGGGCGGGGTCGGCGGTCGTTTCGGATGCCGCCACCGGTGGATGCGTTACCTCAGGCTCCTTTGGGCGGATTCCTGGGCGTTCACTGCACTACGTAGATTGCCGACGGCAAACATGGAGACAGCACATCGAGTGTGATGCCATGCCGCTCGAAGATGCTTCAGGCGGCGTAATTTCCATGCGCCGGGAGGCGTGTGGCCCTTTCTGGCCAAGTACCGTCCGCTCTTTCCCAGGGTCGGCCACTCCCGAGCCGGGCGCTGAATCGGAGCGAGCGGCGCTTCGGCGTTACGGAAGGGGGAGGCTACGCAAGCGCATCAGTTGATCTGCCTCATGCCGATCGGCCGGCACGCCCGTGCTCCAGCTTTGGCGCAGATGGCTCTGCCAACACGTCATGATGGCGTGGTTGATGCTCTCGCCCTCAGAAGACTGGTTGAGTATGTTGCTTTCGCCCCGGAAACACCAATGCCATAGATTCAACTATCGGTCTGCTGCGGCGCGCGGCCCAGCCCGAGGTGCCGTGGATTTTTGGGGGCGGGCTGTCTGAACATGCCGTCTCCCTCCACCGGTCGCGGTGTGGTGCATGACTGACGCGCCTTTTCAGAACGCTAGACAAGGTGCGCGATCGGCGCCAGAGATGGTGACGGAGCGCGGAAGCATCCAGGGTGCACGGAAGCAGGCGCAGGCGTTCAAAGGAGCGCGGGGGAGCGCAGGGGCTGGTGGACGGCGCACTCCGTGCGCGTGGCGCTGTCGGCGGGGCGCGGCACCGGCGTGTCCGCGCATCCGGCACCGGCCGGGCACAGTGCGCCCGCCCAAGCGTTGCCGCTCGACCAGAGCCGAACCTGACTGAGCTCACGCCATACTGGCCCGGCTCGAACCACAGACAGCTCTCGCCTTTCATGACCACAAACCGGACATGCTGCACTGGCCGGCCGGGCCTGCACCAGCACCGCAGAGGCAAGTCTGCGGCTGCCACGGCCACTGAGCCGTGGCGAGGTGCGGCCGGCACTCTTGTTCGGCCGGTCACCAGCGGCCTGCTTCATCGCCGAGCAGGGCGGCGATCCGGCGGCTGGCGACGCGGTTGATGTGCTTCGCGGCGGCGGCGACGGCCTGCTCGGCATCGTCGATCAGCCGTTCCTCGCAGGCCCAGGCTCCGGCGGGCTGGTGCAGGGCCCCGTCGCTCGCGGGCAGGCGCAAGGTGGCGGACAGCAGCAGCGCGGGCCGTGACTCGTCCTCAGGCACCTTCAGGCGCCGGGGCCCTGCGCCCCGGGAGTGCGGTCCTTCGGGCTCCCAGTCGCGTACCTCATACGGCGGACGGGCGTCGGCAGCAAGCTGCCCGTGTGGAACGGGAATGCCGACCTCACCAGGAGGCGGCCGTTGTCCTGCGACCGGATGAGCCGTACGGAACTCAGGTCGGGCCGGATGCAGACGTAGTCGGGCCTCATGACCGGCGCGGTGGCTACGGACCAGGCCCAGATGGCGAAGGCGACCGGATCGGTGCGATCTTCCTCCTTGAGACCGTCCAGGTGCCGGGCAAGGCAGCGCCCGAAGCGGGTTCCGAAGGGGATCTTGGCCTGATCCGTGACGCGGTCGTGGCGGTGCGCGACAGTCACGACAGTGGTGGCGGCCCAGACGGTCACGCGAGGCCCTTTCCTCACGGGCCCAGGGCCGGCAGCGGCGGCTCCGGCCCGAAATGGTCATCTCATGGTTGTCACACGGGCGGGAGCCGACCACAAGGAGGGCCGGGGCTGTACCCGAAAGGAGTCCATGGCGTGCCGACCGGCGTCTGCGGCCCGTCAAACGCGTCCTCCTCCTGCTACGCCTGCAGGGCTGCACCAGGCCCCAACGGCCCCCGACCGGCTGATACCCCCTTCACGGCCACGGACGTGAGGCACACGCCGCCTGACTGCGTGCCCGCGAGGGGCGTTCAGGGCGCGGGGCGCGGCTGCGCGCCGGGGCGGCGGTGCAAGATATTCCGTACCGGGCGGCGGGCGGCGGGCGGCGGGCGGCGGGCGGTGGGCGGGCAATCCGCGCTGCCTCACCCTGGTCCGTCCGGCAGCAGGCATCGTCTCAGCTACCGCGCAGGCGAGCCAGGCCAGTGAACGCTCCCTGACGGGCGTTGGCGCGTTTCCTCACCGGCAGGGCCAGACCCGTCGCCTCTGGTGCAGGCGCACGATCCGGGTCGCTGTGACGGTCGGGCGCAGCATCCGGGCCGGGGGATCGCTCCGCCTACGCGGCCGGGCATCGGGGTGTGCGGCGGCTCTTTCGCGCACCGGGAATCGTCGCACGGCGCTGTGCGCATGTGCTGTACGCGGCAGGCCGGGCATCCCGTGTGCGGTACTGACCGGCCCAGCCAGTGGTTGCGGTACAGACCGGGCCTGCCGCCTGTATCCACTCCACCCGTCGGTCCAGGCCGTGGCAAGGCCGCTGGCTCTAGGAGCGGTTGCTGTCGGTGCACTCGGCCCTTCCGGTGCGCGACGGCGTGCGACGTCATCTGTGTATGCGCCGTTGACATCACTTTCGGGTCAAGGTATTACCCGTTGAGGGTGATTGCGTGCGGCCGACTGCCGAGGCGCCGCAGAGTCACGGAGATTTCTGCCACTTGCCACGCAGCCACTGCACCCTCCCTTAAGTCGCTAGAACACACTCAAGTATTAGGGAAGGACGACGACATCACCGAGGATCACCCTAACGAGGCGAGGTCAGTAACCGCGAGCGTGAGCAACCGGACATCCATCCGGCAGACCGGGGCTCCACGGGCATGCCCATGGGGCCCCGGGGCTCGTGAGCCAGTATGTACGGCGTCTGTGCACAACTCGCCTACGCATCACGCCGGACATCAACTGCCCGTGTAGCGCGCCCATTGTCTGGCCGGCCGTAGCCGGTGGTCTCGGCGCCTCGGGCGGCCTTCCTCAGGAGCGGACGGGCACAGGACCTACACCGCGCCTCTGGCATACCTTATTGCTCCTGCTCCACAAGGGCCCCTGGCCGTCTGCACGAGTATGCCTACGCACCGGACGGGTCGGGGCATCTGCGCAGGCGGGCTCTGGGCGGCTTGGTGTGAACGGGGTACTTCCGTCCCGCGGCTGGTCGGGTATTGGAGGGGGCGTCAGCTGTGGGGTGCTCGCCCCGGACCTCGCTCGCAGAACTCCCGCGACGCAGGGCAGGGAGAGTTCGCTGCAGCCGGTCGGCAGGCCGTGGCGGGCCTGCCTCCTTTGCAAAGCGGCTGTACCGGCAAGCGGACGTCAAATGACCTGCCACGCCAGGACGAGGGGGCAGGCTCTAGCCGGTCGTCTTGGTCACACCATAGGTTCGCACATCGGTTGGCGCGTGCAGGGAGCTGGTGCTTAGAAGGCACTCGATCCATCATCGAGTGCATGGCGCCTGACCTGGGCAAACGTGCTCTTCCCGAGCTGTCCTCCGGGGCGTGGGGGACGCATGGGGAAACGGCAGGCTTTCGATGTCTGGGGGACACGAGAGGTCTGAGTGCCCGTTGTCAGGCTCTCACATCATCTTCACCGATTCGCGGCCCTCCGCAGAAACAATCGTGGCCCTCGCAGGCGTTGCAGGTTGCGGAGTCGAAGAGGGGAAGGTGACGGGACTGAAGCTGTTCCACACGATGAACGGCAACGTGGCCGAGGTCGCGCCGCGTCTGGCTGAGGTCGAGGCGGATGTGCAGCACCTCATCGAGGCGCACATGGAGACGATGCTGGGCGTGCGGTTCCTGGCGAGCGAGTACAACACCGGGCCGGTGCACGGCGGACGGATCGACTCGCTGGGCCTCGATGAGAACGACGCACCGGTGGTCGTCGAGTACAAGCGCGGCACAGACGCAGGAGTGATCAACCAGGGCCTGTTCTACCTGGCGTGGCTGATGGACCACCGGGCCGAGTTTGGCCACCTGGTCCGCGCGCGCCTGGGGGCGGAAGCCGCCTGCCGGGTGCGGTGGAGCGCGCCGCGGCTGATCTGCGTGGCGGGCGACTTCACCCACTACGACGTGCACGCCGTGCGCGAGCACCGGCGCAGCATCGACTTGGTCCGCTACCGCTTCTACGGCGAGCAGCTCGTCGGCCTGGAGACGGTGGCCTCCGTCACCGGGCAGGCGACGGCATCCGGGACGGCCCGGCGCGCCCGCGCGGGCGCGAAGACGCGCGGGCACCTGTCGCAGGGGGCGATGGCGGAGCTGGCTGCCGCGGTGGATGAGATGCTGCTGGGTCTGGGGCCGGACATCACCAAGACGGAGAACCGCCTCTACCGGGCGTACCGGCGGCTGCGGAACTTCGCCTGCGTGTGCCCGCCGCAGAAGAGCAAGCTGCTCGTCTACCTCAAGGCCGACCCGCAGGAGGCCGGCCTGGTGCCTGGCTTGACCCGGGACGTGACGGGGCTGGGCCACCACGGCACCGGTGACCTGGAGGTCCGACTGTGCTCGGAGCGGGATCTGGAGCGGGCCAGGGACCTGTTCCGTCTCAGCTACACAGCGGCGTAGCGCGAGACGCTGCAGGGCGTCGTTCCGGCCGGGGAGGAAGTTGTGGGCAGGTCTGGTGTCGGTTGCCTTTCGACGACGGGGCAGAAGTGGCGGTGGATTTCCAGTGAAGCGGTGATTTCCCGGTTTGGCTGACCGGGGAGCCGCTGATACAAAGCGCCGGGTAGGCGCGTGGTGCATCGAGCGCCTACCCGGCTGTCGCCTATACGAAGGGAGTGTCACGGTATGCGTTCTGAACCCTCACCGTCTTGGTGGGATCGCCCCCTGTCGCAGGGGGCCCGGGTGGCCGTCTTCGCCTGCATCATGGCCGTGCTGGCGCTGACGGGTGGCCTCCTGCTGGCCGCCCTCACTGATCAGTGGCTCGCCTGGGTCCGGTGGGGCTTGGAGACGGCCGGCATCTTTACGGTCCTCGGGCTCGCCTGCGCCCTGGTCATCCGCTGGGTGAGCAGGCCCGGTTAGCCCCGGTGTCTGAGGCGGGCCGGCCCGGCGGGCCTTCCGTCATGTCGCTGACTGGTCCCACTGGTTGCTGAAGGACAGTCGGGAACGGGCGGCGGGGGTGGCGATACCGGGCAGCAGGTAGCGCCACAGTGCGACCAGACGTCGGTACAGGTCGGAGCGGCCGGTGGAGATCTGGGAAAGGAGCTGCGTGCCGGAATAGGAGCTGACCAGCGTCCAGGCCAGTTCGTGCACGTCGACGTCCGCCAGCAGTTCGCCCTTCTCCTGGGCGGCGAGTAGTTGCTCGGCGAACTGGGCGACCCAGTATTGGTACGGGGTATCGTCCGGAGCGCCGAATTCGCCCTGCTCGACGGCCAGCCGCACGCCGGCGCGCAGCAGCGAGTTGGTCTGCAGCTCGCCTGCGAGGTAGAGGTTGATGTCGATGAGGCGCTGCAGGCCATCGTCTCCGGGGGGAGATTCCAGCCCGTTGCCCTGCTCAACCATGACCGCGTGAGCCAGAGCCTGCTTGCCGGAAAAGTGGAAATACAGTGCGCCGGGGGTGATTCCAGCCCGGTTCATGATTTTGCTGACGCTTGCGCCGCTGTAGCCGTATTCATCGAACACTTCGGAAGCTGCTCGAATGATCCTTTCGCGCGTTGCGACTGCTCGCTCGTGCACTGACTGCACCGTCTCTTTCGTCATCCCTAGGCATGGTACGGAAGGTGTACAGGGGGAAGGGTGTGGGGGTTCAGGCGCAGCTCACGCTCTGTGAATGTTGCTCCCCAAATGTGGTCAGAGCGCTGTCTGAGTGCGGCTCCTGGACTGGCTGAAGGCTCGCGACCGCATCCTCGGGGGCAGGGCATGCGGCTCTCCCGGCAGCGCTTACCCGAGGTGAGTGGTACATCGTAAGGCTTGCTGCTCAGAGAGGAGCTGGTCCGGCGTGAGGGGGCCGGCGTGCAACAAGAGCGGTGAACTTGCCGAGGGGTCCGGCATGGGGTCCTGCATTCCCTGTCGGATAGTGATAGGCGTCCAGATATGGCGATGCGTGACTTCGTTCCGATACTGGCCGAGCCCGTCACCGACCTTCCACCGGTAGGCGAACATGGCTTCGAAGCAAAGTGGGCGGGTTCCGCTGCATTCTGGAGCGCACGGCTGACGGAACGGTGCACCTGCAGTCGCGCCAGGGCACTGCGCTGACCATGTCGTTCAGTGACATCGCAGAGGCTGCGCAACGCGATTTTCCCGAGGAGGTGCTCCTCGATGGCGAAGTCGTCATCTGGTATGGAGGGCGACTGGACTTCGGCCGACTGCAACGACGGCTGAACAGGAGGCCGGCAGCGGTGCGCCGCGAAATCGCGCAGAGCCCGGCTCATTTTGTGGCCTTCGATCTTCTGCGTCGTGCCGGTGAAGACCTGACCGAACGCGCCTATAGGCAGCGCCGAGACGGGCTTGAGGCTCTCTTCGAGGAATGGCGCCTGACGCCGCCATGGACTCTGTGCCCTGTGACCTACGACCGGCAAGAGGCCAGGCGGTGGATGCAGGAGTGGGCTGCCGCGGGGATCGAAGGCATCGTGGCGAAAAACGTACGACAACCATATAGGCCGGGAGCCCGAGGCTGGATAAAGGTCCGCACCCGGCACACGACGGAAGCCATTACCGGGGCGATCACTGGGACGTTGGACTGTCCCGCCAGCGTTTTGCTCGCCCGGTTGGATGAGCGACAAAACTTGCGCTTCGTGGGCCGCAGCGCACCGCTTGCTCGTCAGCTCAGCCGGGAGATGGGAGCGCAGCTGTTGCCCGCTGCTGCTGGCCATCCCTGGCGCGGACGCGTCTTTTCTGCTGGCTGGGGCTCGCGTGAGACGTTGCGCGTCACGCTGGTCGCTCCGGAGCTGGTGGTGGAGGTCAGCGGGGATACGGCTGTTGAAGCGGGCCGGTGGCGCCACCCGGTGCGGGTACAGCGTCTGCGGCCGGATATGACCACGTCGGACGTTGCGTTGTTTGGGTCGGGAAACGGACCTTCGGCCGGGTGAGCCCGGCCAGGCGGTGCTGGCCAGGTCCCGGTCCGTCTGCCCGGCCTGGCTCTCGGAACGCTGGGATGTGAAGCGGCGCTCAGCGTGTCCGGGAGGCGCGGGGTGAGGGGGGCTGGGGCGGGAGGGCGGGTGCCGGTGCGGTGTGGTGGGTCCGGCGCGGTGAGCCGGTGGAGGGCAGCCGACGGGTGATGTGCCCATGGCTGAGTTCGTGGGCGAGTTCCTCCAGGACCGTGGCGGGAGTGTGCAGGGAGAGTCGGAAGCGCCAGGTGGGCCTGTCGGTGCTGGTGCCGGCCCAGGCGGTCCAGCCCGGCAGGCTGTCGGAGGTCCGGGTGGTGCGGGCGTCGAAGCGCAGGCCGGCGCCGTCGCCGTTGGGCGGTGTCCACTGGTTGCCCCAGGTGTAGCTCGTCTGCTGCCAGCCCGCTTCCAGCAAGGTGGAGGCTGCCGTGGCCAGGGCTGGTTCGGAGCCTGTGGCGCGGGCGTGTCCAGGCCCGTTGCTCTGGGGTCTGGGGCGGTGCGCGTCCGGGGAGGTGAGGGCGTCGAGCAGGATACGGACGAGGGCCGCGGGCGTCCGGGCGCTGGCGGTGGCATGCCAGAGGCGGTCGCCGACGGGAGAGCCGTAGACGGCGAAGGCCCAGGCCGTGTCCCTGGGGGCGGAGTCGTGGGTGAACTCGGCCCGCCGGGTGAGGGATTTGTAGGTTCCCCCGTTCCGTGTCCAATTGGTCACGAGTGACCAGCGGTTATGCGTGAGCGGGGAGCGGGCGAGAGCCGAGGTTTTCCGTCTCTGGTGTCCAAT
>NZ_JAFIQY010000077.1 GCF_022271435.1 Streptomyces monomycini
CCGGGGCCTGGGACTGGGGCGCCTCGGGGGCGGCCGGTGCCTCGGGGGCGGCCGGCGCCGGAGCCGCGGGGCCCGGCTTGGGGGCGCCCGGCTTGGGGGCACCCGGACGTGCGCCCTGCGCCGGGGACGGCGCGGACGGCGTGGGGGCACCTCCCGCGCGTCCAGCTGCGGGGGAGGGCGCGCTCTTGCGCGGCGCCGCGGGCTTGCCGGCGGCACGGCCGTTGCCGCTGCCAGCCTGGAAAGCGTCGGTCAGCTTTCGAACAACCGGCGCCTCGATGGTCGAGGACGCCGAACGGACGAATTCACCAAGTTCTTGGAGCTTGGCCATCACGGCCTTGCTCTCCACTCCGAACTCCTTGGCGAGTTCGTATACCCGGACCTTAGCCACTTCGCTCCTTCTAGGTCCGGGTGTCCACCGGACCGTCGCTACTTCATGGGCGTACTCATCGCGTACTCATCGAGTGCTCATCGCAATCTCGACCTACTTCCGACTCGCGAGGTACCTGACCGCACGGTTTTCCGTGCGCTGTGCTTTCTTACGGTGTTGCCTGATCAACCGGTGCGGCTTGATCAACGTGCGTCCGTTCGACGAACCGGCGCAAGGCCGTCGTGTCGAACGGTCCCCGGCCCCGGAAGGCCCGGGGGAAGACCCGGCGGCGGACCGCCAGATCGAGACAGTCCCGGGTCCGGTGCAGGTAAGCACCCCGGCCGGGCAGCGTACCGCGAGGATCGGGGACACACTCACCCTCGATCACCACGATCCGCAACAGATCGTCCTTGGCCGCTCGCTCCCGGCACCCCACACAGGTGCGCTCAGGGCATACGCGGGCATGCGTCCGGCCAGACACTGCTTAAGTCTACCTCCCCGCGCCGACCTCACCCCTACGGGGTAATGCCCGAACGGTCTCTCAAAATTCCGATGGGCCGCCACCGATTTTCCGGCTGCGGCCGCACCCCTGTCCACACCGGGCCGCCGCCGGGCGCGGGTCTGCCCCGCGCCCGGCGGCGCCTCCGGATCACTCCTGGTCCGCGCCCTGGTCGGTGTCCGGGCGGATGTCGATCCGCCAGCCGGTGAGCCGGGCGGCGAGCCGGGCGTTCTGCCCTTCCTTGCCGATGGCCAGCGACAGCTGGTAGTCGGGCACGGTCACCCGGGCGGAACGGGCCGCGAGGTCGACGACCTCGACCTTGCTGACCCGGGCGGGCGACAGCGCGTGCGCCACCAGCTCGGCCGGGTCGTCCGACCAGTCGACGATGTCGATCTTCTCGCCGTGCAGCTCGGCCATGACCGCGCGCACCCGGCCGCCCATCGGGCCGATGCAGGCGCCCTTGGCGTTCAGCCCGGAGCGGGTGGACCGTACGGCGATCTTGGTGCGGTGACCCGCCTCACGGGCGATGGCGGAGATCTCCACCGAACCGTCGGCGATCTCCGGCACCTCCATGGCGAACAGCTTCTTCACCAGATTGGGGTGGGTGCGCGAGAGGGTCACGGACGGGCCGCGCACGCCCTTGACCACCCGGACGACGTACGAACGCAGCCGGGTGCCGTGCGCGTACTCCTCGCCGGGGACCTGCTCCTGCGCGGGCAGGATGGCCTCCAGCTTGCCGATGTCGACCAGGACGTTCTTCGGGTCCCGGCCCTGCTGGACGACGCCCATCACGACGTCGCCCTCCCGTCCGGCGTACTCGCCGAAGGTGATCTCCTCCTCGGCGTCCCGCAGCCGCTGGAGGATGACCTGCTTGGCGGTGGTCGCCGCGATCCGGCCGAAGCCCGACGGGGTGTCGTCGAACTCACGCGGCTCGGCGCCCTCTTCGAGGTCGGCCGGGTCCTCCTTGGCCCACACCGTCACATGGCCGGTGTTGCGGTCCAGCTCCACCCGCGCGTGGCGGCGGCTTCCCTCGGTGCGGTGGTACGCGATGAGGAGGGCCGACTCGATGGCCGCGACCAGCAGGTCGAACGAGATCTCCTTCTCCCGCACCAAACCCCGCAGGGCACTCATGTCGATGTCCACGGCTACGCCTCCTCCTGGCTCTCGTCGTTCTGCTCGGCGCGGTCGTCGCGCCCCTGGTCCTGCTTACGGTTGAACTCGATCTCCACGCGCGCCTTGGCGATCTCGGCGAAGGCGACCCGGCGGGCGGTGGGCTTGCGCCCCTTCACGCCCGGTACTTCCAGGTCCAGGCCCTCGTCGTCCATGGCGGTGATACGCGCCACCAGTTCGCCGCCCTCGTGGAGTTGGGCCCGGACGAGGCGGCCGACGGCGCGGCGGTAGTGCCGCGGCTCGGTCAGCGGGCGGTCGGCTCCGGGGGAGGTGACCTCCAGCGTGTACGGGGCGCCGCCCATCACGTCGGAGTCGTCGAGCGCCTGCGACGCCTCACGGCTCAGCTCGGCGCACTCGTCCAGCTGCACGCCGTCGTCGGAGTCGACCACGATCCTCAGCACACGCCGCTTTCCGGCCGGTGTCACCTCGATCTCTTCCAGATCCAGGTCTCGCGCGGCGACGAGCGGTTCAAGCAGTCCGCGCAGCCTCTCGCTCTGGGTGGTGCTCATCCGGGTGACTCCTCGGCCGCGTGTGCTGTTGTGGGAAGGTCGCGTGTCGGGTCAAAGCCTAGCTGTTCCGGCGGGGTACTGACGATTCGGTGGCCGGTCACGGATACGCTCGCCTGCGGTGATCACCACGGCCGCCCCCACCGAAGACCCCGGGAAGTCATACGTGCACAACGTCGCGCTCACGCGCAGGAGGACCTTGCTGGCCGGCTCCGTGCTCGGCGGGACGGCGCTGCTGCTCGCCGGCTGCTCGGAGGATTCCGGGCCGGGCGGCGGCCGCGAGGACGCGGACGCGGCGGCCGACGCGCGGCTGCGCTCGCAGGCCGCGCGGGACAGTTCCGCGCTGCTCGCCCGGTACGACGCGACGCTCGCCGCCCACCCCGGGCTCGGCGAACGGCTGCGGCCGCTGCGGGCCGAAGTGGCCCGGCACGCGGCGGCCTTCGGGGCCTCCCCCGCTCCCGCCGCGTCCGGCGGCCCGTCCGCCCGGCCCCGTACGGACGCGGCCGCCGCCGCGTCCCCGTCCCCCGCCTCACCGGCCTCGTCCGCGCCGTCCGCCCCCGCCGTCCCGCCCGACGAGAAGCAGGCGCGCACGGACCTCGCGGCGGCGGAACGCCGTACCGCGGACGCCCGCGCCACGGCCCTGGTGAGCGCGGCGCCGGAGCTGGCCAGGCTGCTGGCGTCGGTCGCGGCCGCGGGCGCGGCGCACGCGTACCTGCTCACGGAGGACGGCGCGTGAGGAACGCCGCGACGGCGGCCGCACGCACGACGGGACAGCGGCCGGGCCGGGGCCCGGTCACGGAAGGGGCACAGGGATGCTGACATCCAGGGCGGCGCGTACGGACGCGGCGGAGGACGACGCGCGCGGCGCCGAGCTGCGGGCGCTCCAGGCCGCGCTGGCGGCCGAGCACGCGGCCGTCTACGGGTACGGCGTGGTCGGCGGCCGGATCGGCGACGACCGGCGCAAGGAAGCGCGCGAGGGGTACGACGCGCACCGCGCGCGCCGGGACGAGCTGCGGCGCGGTGTACGGGACCTGGGCGGCACCCCGCGGGCCGCCGCGGCCGCCTACGAGCTGCCGTTCCCGGTGCCGGACGCGGCCGCCGCCGCCCGGCTGGCCGCGGAACTGGAGGACCGGGTGGCGGCCGTGTACGCGGATCTCGTACGTGACGGCGCCGGGCCGCGGCGCCGGGACGCGGCCGGGGCGCTGCGGGAGGCCGCGGTGCGTGCGGTGCGCTGGCGCGGCAGCGGCGTAGCCTTCCCTGGGCTCGCGGAACGGGCCGGGGACGCCGGCACCCCGTCCGGCAGCCCGTCCGGCGGTGCCCCGTCCGGCCCCCGAGCCGGCACAGCGCCCGGCGCCGCCGCGGACCGGCACTGACGACCGCCCGCACCGGGAGGTCACCGAACGTCCACCGAAAGGGACAGCACAGGCATGGCTACGGCACCCATCGAACCGCCGCAACGGCTGGTGAGCGCGCTCGGCGGCGATCCGGACGGCCCGGCCGGTGCCTGGCTGGCGGGGCTGCCCGCCATGGTGCGACAGCGCCTGGACGCCTGGGAGTTGACGCCGGAGCGGGTGCACGAGCCGGGTGGCCGCAGCAGTCTGCTGGTGTACGTGCGGCAGGCCGACGGCACACCGGCCGCGCTGAAGTTCCCGGCCCCCGGCCGTGCGCCGGCGCACGAGGGCGCGGCGCTGGCGCAGTGGGAGGGCTGGGGCGCGGCACAGCTGCTGCGCGCCGACGCGGACAGCGGTGCGCTGCTCCTGGAGCGTTTGCAGGGCGCGGTGTCCCTGCGCTCGCTGCCCGAGGCGAAGGCGCTGCTGGAGGCGGCGGGCACGGTACGGCGGCTGTGGGTGACGCCGGCCGACGGCCATCCTTTCGCGTCCCTGGCGGGCCGTACGGAAGAAGCCGTGGCGGAGCTGCGCGCCCTCGGGGCGGCGACCCCGGCCGCGGGGCCGCTGCTGGACGAGAGCCTGGAGCTGCGCCGGGCGCTGCCGGCCGACGCCCCCGAGGACGTCCTGCTGCACGGCGCGTTCCGGCAGGGCAAGGTGCTGGCCGGGGAACGGACGCCGTGGCTGGCGGTCGGCCCGTCGCCGGTGGTCGGCGAGCGGGCGTACGACCTGGCCTGGCTGGTGCTGGACCGCTTCGAGGACCTGGCGGCCGGCTCCGGGGCGGCCTCGGCGGCGCGACGCCGGGTCGCCAAGCTGGCGGACTCCCTGGACGTGGACCGCGACCGGCTGCGCAGCTGGACGCTGTACCGGGCGGTGGACTCCGGCATCCGTGAGATGACGACGACGGGCGGCGACGTGCAGCGCGGTGAGCTGCTGCTGGAGTTCGCCACCTGGCTGTAGGGGCGCCCCTGCCGTAAAGACGGACAGGGGCTGGACGGAACCGGTTCCCCGGTCCCGCCCAGCCCCTGGAAGCCGGTGTCAGGCGCTCAGCCGGGCCACGGCCTCCTCGACCGTCAGCTCCTCGCGCTCGCCCGTACGGCGGTCCTTCAGCTCGACGACGCCCTCGCCGGCGCGGCGGCCCGCGACCAGGATCTTCGGGATGCCCAGCAGCTCCGCGTCGGTGAACTTCACGCCCGGCGAGACGCCCGCCCGGTCGTCCACCAGGACGCGCAGGCCCGCGGCTCCCAGCTTGTCGCCGACCTCCAGGGCCAGCTCGGTCTGCTTGGCCTTGCCCGCGGCGACCACGTGCACGTCGGCCGGGGCGATCTCGCGCGGCCAGCACAGGCCGGACGCGTCGTGGGTCTGCTCGGCGAGGGCCGCGACGGCGCGCGAGACGCCGATGCCGTACGAGCCCATCGTGACGCGCGCGGGCTTGCCGTTCTGGCCGAGCACGTCCAACTGGAAGGCGTCCGCGTACTTGCGGCCCAGCTGGAAGATGTGGCCGATCTCGATCGCACGGTCGATGCGCAGGCCCGCGCCGCACTGGGGGCAGGGGTCGCCCGGCTCGACCACGACGACGTCCAGGTACTCGTCGACCTCGAAGTCGCGGCCCGCGACGACGTTGCGCGCGTGCTTGCCGTCCTTGTTGGCGCCGGTGATCCAGGTGGTGCCGGGGGCGACCCGCGGGTCGGCGAGGTACTTGAACGACTTGCCGGCCAGGCCCTGCGGGCCGACGTAGCCGCGGACCAGGTCGTCGCGGCCGGTGAAGTCCTCGGCGGTGACCAGCTCGACCGTGGCCGGGGCCAGGTGCTCGCCGAGCTTGCCGAGGTCCACCTCGCGGTCGCCGGGCACGCCCACCGCGACGATCTCGCCGTCCACCTTGACCAGCAGGTTCTTCAGCGTGGCGGAGGCCGGTACGCCCAGGTGCTCGGCGAGCGTCTCGATGGTCGGGGTGTCGGGGGTGTCCAGCTCCTCGACGGGGCCGTGCCCGGTGCCGTCCACCGCCGGGACGGTGACCGTGACGGCCTCGGTGTTGGCCGCGTAGTCGCAGGCCGGGCAGTCCACGAAGGTGTCCTCGCCGGCCGCGGCGGGGGCCAGGAACTCCTCGGAGGCGGAGCCGCCCATGGCGCCGGAGACGGCGGAGACGATGCGGTAGTCCAGGCCCAGCCGCTGGAAGATCTTCTGGTAGGCCTCGCGGTGCAGGCGGTACGACTCGGCCAGGCCCTCGTCGGTGGTGTCGAAGCTGTACGAGTCCTTCATCTGGAACTCGCGGCCGCGCAGCACGCCGGAGCGCGGGCGCGCCTCGTCGCGGTACTTGGTCTGGATCTGGTACAGCATCACCGGCAGGTCCTTGTAGGACGTGCACTGGTCCTTGACCATGAGGGTGAAGATCTCCTCATGGGTCGGCCCGAGGAGGTAGTCGGCGCCCTTGCGGTCCTTGAGCCGGAACAGCTGGTCGCCGTACTCCTCCCAGCGGCCGGTGGCCTCGTAGGGCTCCTTGGGCAGCAGGGCCGGCAGCAGCACCTCCTGCGCACCGATCGCGTCCATCTCCTCGCGGATGACGCGCGACACGTTCTCCAGCACCTTCTTGCCCAGCGGCAGCCAGGTCCAGATGCCGGCGGAGGTGCGGCGGACGTAGCCGGCGCGCACGAGCAGCTTGTGGCTGGCGGTCTCGGCGTCGGCCGGGTCGTCGCGCAGCGTCTTGATCATCAACCGGGACATGCGCTGGACCTGGGCCATGGTGATTCTCCTGCGTAAGAAAGGTGACTTCCGCGAGGTTATCCGGAGGGACACGCGCCACGGAAATGGGATCCGCCCCTCGCCCGGTCGCCGCCGGTCAGCGTTTGAGGGGCAGGGGCGCGCCCATCACCGCGTACGGCAGCGGGGCGCTCGGGAACAGTACGCGGCGGGCCAGGTCCTGGTAGCCCAGGGAGCGGTACAGGCCGCGGGCGGGGCTGTCGGTGTCGATGGCGGACAGGATGCTGCGCGGTTCGGCCGCGGCGTCGGTGATGCGGGTGATCAGTTCGCGGCCGATGCGCCGGTTCTGGAAGGCGGGCAGCACGTGCAGCTCGGTGATCACGAAGGAGTCGTCGAGCCAGTGGTCCCGTTCCTGGTGGCGCAGGTACGGCTCGACGACCGTGGACCACCAGTGCGTACGGCTGTTGGGCATCCCGTAGACGAAGCCGACCAGGCGCCCGGCGGGTGTGGTGGCGCCGAGGGCGCGGGCCCCGGGGCTGGTCAGGTGCCGCAGGACGATGTGGCGGCGGACGCCGATCTCGTCGTCGGTCAGTCCGAACGCCAGTGCCTGCACGGCGAGCGCGTCGTCCACACGGACGGCGAGATCCAGGGGGCCGACCGCGACGTCATCCATGGTCGGGAGCGTACAAGGCACCGGGCCGTAAGACGATCGGCCGGCGGGCCCGGTACGGGCGGCGGACCGCCGGTGGCGCGGAACAGCACGCCCGGACCGGTGGCTCGGACCGGACCGGTGGCTCAGAACAGGACGCTCATGAAGGCGCCGGTCTCCTCGAAGCCCACCCGCCGGTACGCGGCCCGCGCCGCCGTGTTGAAGTCGTTCACGTACAGCGAGGCGATGGGCGCGACCTCGGTGAGCGCGTGGCGCAGCACGGCCGCCATGCCGGTCTCCGAGAGGCCCTTGCCGCGGAACTCGGGGGCGACCCAGACGCCCTGGATCTGGCAGGCCCGCTGGGTGGCGGCGCCGATCTCCGCCTTGAAGACCACCTTGCCGTCGTCGACGCGGGCGAAGGACCGCCCGGCGCCGACCAGCTCGGCGACGCGCGCCTGGTAGAGCAGTCCGCCGTCGCCGGCCAGCGGCGAGATGCCGACCTCCTCGGTGAACATCGCCACGCACGCGGGCATGATCAGGTCCATCTCGTGCTTGCCGACGCGCCGTACGTACGGGTCGGGCTCGACCTCGGTGGCGAAGGAGGACGTGACCATCAGCGGCTGGTTGGCGCGGACCTCGCGGGCGGGGCCCCAGGCGGGCTCCAGGAGGGACCACAGCTCGGCGGTGGGCCCGGCCGGGCCGACGATGGAGGAGCAGCGGCGTCCCTGGCGGCGGGCCCGCTCGGCGAAGCCGCGCACCGCTTCAGGGGTGGCGCAGACGGGGACGAGGTTGGCGCCCGCGTAGCACAGCGACTCCAGGCGGCCGTCCGCGTACCAGCCCCACATCTCGCCGCCGAGCCGCCAGGGGTCGAGCCCGGCGACCTGGACGCGGGCGGCGACGAAGGCGTTGGCGACGGGGTCGCGGTCCAGGACGGCCAGTGCGGCGTCGAGCTCCCCGGGCTCCAGAACCTTGGTGGTCGTGGTCGTGGTCGTCAGCACGTGTCGGAAAGCCTCACCTTTACGGGCCTGGGAGGCCAGGCAACTGCAGGTCCTGGAACTTTACCTCCCCGGCGGCCGGGCAGCGGATCCGCTGCGGGTACCGCACCTGGCACGGTTCACGCACGAGCCCCGCCACCGGTGTGGTCCGGGGGCGGGGCTCGTGGGGCGCGCGGGGCGCCGGGGCTCTACGGGGGTGTCAGCCGGCGACGGCGATGGTGGGCTCGCCGGAGGCCACGCCGTCCTTCTCCATCTGCTCGGCGATCTTCATCGCCTCCTCGATGAGGGTTTCGACGATCTTCGACTCGGGCACCGTCTTGATGACCTCGCCCTTGACGAAGATCTGGCCCTTGCCGTTGCCGGAGGCGACCCCCAGGTCGGCCTCGCGGGCCTCGCCCGGACCGTTGACGACGCAGCCCATGACCGCGACGCGCAGCGGCACCTCCATGCCCTCCAGGCCCGCGGTCACCTCGTCGGCGAGCTTGTAGACGTCCACCTGGGCACGGCCGCAGGACGGGCAGGAGACGATCTCCAGGCGGCGCGGGCGCAGGTTCAGCGACTCCAGGATCTGCAGGCCGACCTTGACCTCCTCGGCCGGCGGCGCGGACAGGGAGACGCGGATCGTGTCGCCGATGCCCTCGCTCAGCAGCGCGCCGAAGGCCACCGCCGACTTGATGGTGCCCTGGAACGCCGGACCGGCCTCGGTCACGCCGAGGTGCAGCGGGTAGTCGCTCTGGGCGGCGAGCTGGCGGTACGCGTTGACCATGACGACCGGGTCGTTGTGCTTGACCGAGATCTTGATGTCCCGGAAGCCGTGCTCCTCGAAGAGGGACGCCTCCCACAGGGCGGACTCGACCAGCGCCTCGGGCGTGGCCTTGCCGTACTTCTGGAGCAGACGGCGGTCGAGCGACCCGGCGTTCACGCCGATCCGGATCGGCGTACCGGCGTCGTTCGCCGCCTTGGCGATCTCCTTGACCTTGTCGTCGAACTGCTTGATGTTGCCCGGGTTCACCCGCACCGCGGCGCAGCCGGCGTCGATCGCGGCGAACACGTACTTCGGCTGGAAGTGGATGTCGGCGATGACCGGGATCTGCGACTTGCGGGCGATGACCGGCAGCGCGTCGGCGTCGTCCTGGGTCGGGCAGGCGACCCGGACGATCTGGCAGCCGGAGGCGGTCAGCTCGGCGATCTGCTGGAGCGTGGCGCCGATGTCGGAGGTGCGCGTGGTCGTCATCGACTGCACCGAGACCGGTGCGTCCCCGCCCACGGCGACCGGTCCGACCTGGATCTTGCGGCTGACCCGGCGGTCGGCCAGCTTGGTCGGTACGTCCGGCATTCCCAGTGAAATGGCAGTCATCTGGCGAGCAACCCCAAGGTGTGGATCTAGGTCCCGAGATCGGCGGGCTCCGGTCTTCGAGATTACGGCACGACGGTTGCCGTGGGCACATCGATCCCCTCCTGCCCCCCGTCGGGGGGCGGAGGAGCACCCATGTGCGCGGTTTGCCCCGCAAGCATGCGGGGCAGCGCCCCGGTACCTACGTCAGCTTCACCGGATTCACCACGTCCGCCACCAGCACCAGCAGCGTGAAGCAGATGAAGATCCCGGCGACCACGTAGGCGACCGGCATGAGCTTGGCCACGTCGAAGGGGCCGGGGTCGGGGCGGCGGAAGACCCGCGCGAAGGCCCGGCGGACCGACTCCCACAGGGCGCCCGCGATGTGCCCGCCGTCCAGGGGCAGCAGCGGGAGCATGTTGAACAGGAAGAGTGACAGGTTGAAGCCGGCGACCAGGAAGAGCATGGTCGCCACCCGCTGCTCCGGCGGGATGTCCAGCGAGAACACCTCGCCGCCGACCCGGGCCGCGCCGACCACGCCCATCGGGGAGTCCTGCTTGCGCTCGCCGCCGTTGAAGGCGGCGTCCCACAGGTCGGGGACCTTGGCGGGCAGGTGGACCAGCGACTGGACGCCCTGTTCGACCATGCTGCCCATGCGGTCCACGGACTGGCCGAAGGACTGCGGGACGATGCCGGTGGCCGGGGTGAAGCCGAGGAAGCCCGCGGTGACGTACTCGCCCGGCACGTACGCGCCGTTGCCGTCGGTCTTGGCGACCTTGTTCTCGATCAGGTTCGCGTGCAGCTGCTGCCGCTTGCCGTCCCGCTCGACGGTGATCGTCGCCGGGCCGGTGGTGTCCCGGATGCTCTGCTGGAGGGTGGCCCAGTCCGGCACCGGCTTGCCGTCGAAGTCGACGATCTTGTCACCGGCGCGCAGGCCCGCGGCCTTGGCCGGGGAGTCCTTGGCGCCCTTCGTGCACTTGTCGGCCTGGGCGGAGGCCGCTATCACGCAGTCCGAGACCGAGCCGACCTGGGTGGTCTGGGTGTTGATGCCGAAGCCCATCAGCACGCTCATGAAGATCACGACCGCGAGGATCAGGTTCATGAACGGCCCGGCGAACATCACGATGACGCGCTTCCAGGGCTTGCGCGTGTAGAAGAGCCGCTTCTCGTCGCCCGGCTGGAGCTCCTCGAAGGCGGCCGAACGGGCGTCTTCGATCATGCCGCGCCAGGGCGAGGTGGAGCGGGCCTGCAGGGCGCCGTCCTCCCCCGGCGGGAACATGCCGATCATGCGGATGTAGCCGCCGAGCGGTATGGCCTTGACGCCGTACTCGGTGTCGCCCTTGCGGCGCGAGAAGAGCGTCGGCCCGAAGCCCACCATGTACTGCGGCACCCGGATGCCGAACATCTTGGCCGTGGACAGGTGTCCGAGCTCGTGCCAGGCGATCGAGAAGAGCAGGCCGACGACGAAGACGACTATGCCCAGAACGGTCATCCATGTCGTCATGCGCGAGCCTCCGATGTCGTACGGGCCGCTCGGGCGGCCAGCTCACGGGCGCGGGCGCGCGCCCAGGTTTCCGCCTGCAAGACGTCCGCGACCGTCAGGGAGGTTCCCCGGGCCGGCGTACCGTGCTCCGCGACCACCTCGGCGACCGTATCGACAATTCCTGTGAACGGCAGCCCGCCCTTCAAGAAAGCGTCGACGCATTCCTCGTTGGCGGCGTTGAAAACGGCCGGCGCGGTGCCGCCCAGGTCGCCGACGTGACAGGCCAGCGGCACGGACGGGAACGCCTCGGTGTCCAGCGGCAGGAAGTCCCACTGGTGGGCCCTGGTCCAGTCGATGCCGGG
>NZ_JAFIQY010000078.1 GCF_022271435.1 Streptomyces monomycini
GACGGGCTGCCCGGACGCGCCTCCCTGGGCGGCCCCGCCGCCGGCGCCGGGCGCCTGCGGGCCGTACCCGCCGGCGGCGCCGCGCCGGTCGTACGCGGAGCCGGGCAGCTTGTCGCCGTACGCCTTGGCCACCCGCTTCTGGTACGCGGCGACGGTGGTGCCGCCCGCGCCGACCGCCTTGCGCGCCTCGGCGTCCAGCGGCCGGACGCGGTCGCCGCGCTGTTCGTACCAGGCGTTGATCTGCGGTTCCTGGAAGACCGTGCCGCCGTCGCCGGCCGCGCTGTAGCGGGCCTCGTCGTCACCGGTCGCGATGTTGACGACCTTCCAGGCGCCGCCGGACTCGGCGGTCCACACGGACGCCTTCTGCCCGTCGGCGGAGACCGCGGTGCTGGCCAGGAACTCCAGCCGGGAGACGGGTGCCCCGGCCTTGCCGCGGACGAAGTCGGCCGACAGGACGTACACGGGCACGGTCCGCCCCTCGATCCGCGGCCGCGCCTCCGTCCGGGCGACCGCACCGTCGCGGGCGAAGAAGCGGGAGAGCGTCGCGAGGGTGTCCGGCGCGGTGGCCGCCGTGCGGGCGGCGGTGACGGTCGACGCGGCGGGCGCGGGCGGCGGTGCGGGGGTGGCGGCCAGCGCGCTCTGCGGCGCGAGACCGAGGAAGGCGGCGGTGAGCGCGCCGGTTGCGGCGGCCCGTATGGCGGCGCGGAGGGCCGGGGTGCCGCGCCCGGCGGCGGCGCCGGACACGGCCGGAGCTCTGTGCTCGGTCATGGCCTCAGGCTCCGATCCGGTAGAGGGAGTGGGTCCAGGAGAAGGAGTTGCCGTTGACGTAGTAGTTGTAGTCGCCCCAGTTGTAGCGGCTGTTGGAGCCCCACGGGTCTCCCCAGTACACCCAGTTCCTGGCGGTGTCGAAACCGTAGATCACGTGCATGTGCCCGCCGCCCGACGACCACTGGATGCGGGTCTCCACGGGGCGCCCCGCGTTGATCTCGCTCTGGACGGTGCCGTAGCGCAGGTAGCCCGTGACGTACGAGCCCGGGTTGACGCCCATCCAGTCGAAGGCGTTCTGCACATTGCCGAGGGTGGCCTGGTTGTTGGGGCAGGTGCTGCCCTGCGAGCGGTTGAAGGCCGCGTTGCAGAACTGGTTCTGGCTGTACCTTCCTCCGTAGAAGGTGGCGATGGTGTTGCCGGAGGCGGCCCAGCACCAGTTGGTCTTCTCCTGGGCCTGCATGGAGATGTCGAGCCGGTTCGCGGCGAGTGCGCCCTGTGGGGCGGGCGCGGCGGGGGCCGCCTGGACCGCCGTGCCGGTGGGGGCGGGCGCGGCGGTGGCGGGTGTCGCGGGTACGGCGGTCAGCGCGGCGGCCGACAGTGCCGCGGCCGACAGCCATCTGCGGCGTGTGCCGCGGGTGCGTGGTGCACAGGTCATGGCGTTCCTCTCCCGGTGAGGGGGGTGGGGATGGAGGAGCGCATCCGGATGCTGGTCAGGAGCATCGGGTGTTGTCGGGAGCAGGTCAACACGCTTCAATGCGGGGTGACATGGGGGTGTGGACGTCCGGTGCCGGGTGTGAACGGCTCGTGCCCGGCGTACTGCAGCGGACAGGCAGGGACAGCGCACGGTGTGAAGTCCGGTTGTGAACGTTCACCGCGCGCGCCGGAGGGTTGGGCGATGAATCAGCACATGACACAACAGGCACCACATACACCTCATGGAACTCCTCAGGGAACACCTCGGGAAACACCTCAGGAAACGCCTCTCGAACATCAGGAAGCACACGAGCAATCCCCGCACCAGGGACCTCGGGCGCACCCGGAAAGCAGCCCGGCTTCCGCCCCATCGGGCGAACTGACGCAGATCCTGCGGACCGGCCCGTTCCACTTGGCCCTGCGGGCCGCCCTGGCCGCCCGCGGCCTCGCTTTGCACCGCGTCCAGCACAAGCTGGCACAGCGCGGCATCAAGGTCGGCGTGACCAGCCTGAGTTACTGGCAGCAAGGGGCACGGCGCCCGCAGCGCCCCGAGTCGTTGCGCGCCGTACGGGCCCTGGAGGACGTCCTCGACCTGCCCGCGCGCTCCCTGCACCGGCTGCTGGTCCCCGAAGGCGGCGCGCGAGCCGAGACCACGGAGCGCCCGGCCGCCCGCTCCTACCGCTCGCTCTTCGACCCGTCCGACGCCCTGCACGCGCTCCTCGCCGAGCTGGAGGCGCCCGCGGACGGCGGGCTGCACACGGTCGGCCACCACGAATGGGTCCACATCGGAGCCGGCCGCGAACTGAGCGGGCGGCGCTCCCTCCAGGTGGTGCGCGCCCACCGGGACGGCGTGGACCGCTACATCGCCATCCACCAGGGCGACGCGGGCTGCGACCCGTCACGGGTGACCGTCACCGCCGGGGAGAACTGCCGCCTGGGGCGGGTGCGCCGGAACGCGGCCACCGCGATGGTGGTCGCCGAGCTGCTCTTCGACGTCCGGCTGCGCACCGGCGACACCCACGTCTTCGGGCACAGCTTCGAGGACGGCAGCGGCGGCCAGAGCGCGGAGTACGTACGCGGCTTCCGCTTCGCCGGCGGCCAGTACGTCCTCCAGGTGTGCTTCGACGAGGCGGCGCTGCCGGTCCGCTGCCGCCGCTTCACGCAGACCAAGGCGGGCGCGCCCCGCTCGGGTCAGCAGGAGCTGACGCTGAGCGGGCGGCACCGGGCCGTACACCTGGTGGAACAGGGCGTACGGCCCGGGATCGTGGGGATCGGGTGGGACTGGGGGTGATCCGGGCGGGGCGCGCTTCGGGAGGCGCGCCCCCGGGGTGATCCGGTCGGCGGGGCCGCTACGCGGCGGGCCCCGCCCCGGTGGCCGGGACGCCCGACGCGTCGGCGTCCGCGGCCGCAGTACGGGCGTCCAGGGCGCTCGCGGCCGCCGCGTTGTCCGCGACGCGCCGTTCCAGCATCGAGATCTTGCCGTCCAGCGGGCGGTCCATCCCCGGCCACACGTCGATCTTGATGCTGACCTGGACGCGCGGCACGCGGTCGGCGACGGCCTCGGTCGCGCGCTTGACGACGTCCATGACCTCGTCCCAGTCCCCCTCGATCATCGTGTACATGGAGTCCGAGCGGTTCGGCAGCCCGGACTCCCGGATGATCTTGATCGCGTCGGCGACGTACGCCGCGCCGTTCTCCTCCACGCCCATGGGCGTCAGGGCGAAGGCAATGAGCACGGTCTTCCTCTCCTCGTAGGGAAACGGCGGCCCGTCGGCGGCCGGCCGTGGTGCGGCACCGTCACCCGCTGCCGACGTGCACCGCCCGGTACTCGCGTACCACGGGAGACCGGTAGGCATCCGCGATCCGCAGCAGGTGGCGGACCTCCTCGCCGAGATCGCCCGCGCCGGGGCCCGCGAGATTGGCCGTCTGGGCCTGCGGTGCCTCCCCGGTGCGGCGCGCGTGCAGGGCGGCGGCCAGCCAGCAGGCGGTGACGTGCGCGTCGGCCAGGTGCGCGGGGACGGCCCGCTCCCCCACGTGCCGGCGGACCCCGTCGAGCGTGGCCGGGGTGACGTAGTCCCGCAGCACGATCATCGCGTCGCGGATCTCGATCACGCGCCGGTACAGGCGCAGCTGGAGCGGCAGCACGGCGTTGCGCAGCCGGCCGTCCGACCCCAGGACCACGTCGGGGGTGACCGCCGTCAGCTCCCGCCACAGCACGGCCAGCCCCCGGTAGGACGCGCGGTCCCGCCACAGCTGCCGGGCCCCGGTCAGTACGGGCAGCGCCACCCCTGCCGCGATGAACAGCGCCTCGACGCCGGTGACCGGCGAGAACAGCGGGCCGAACACCGGCGAACGGGTCTGCAGATAGGCCAGTTTGAGCACCCACAGCAGCGACGCCAGCAGGATGCCGGTGCCGAACAGCCGCAGCCCGTACCGCAGCAGCCGGGGCGCGCCGGTACGGCCCTGGGACCAGCAGACGAAGCCGCAGGTGGTGTCGGCCGTCAGGTGGAAGGCGAAGAAGACGTACCAGTAGGCGTCCGGCACGCTCGGGATGTCCGGCGACGGCGTGATCTGGTTGCGCGCGTGCGGCGGGCCGGTCAGGTCGAGGGCGACGAGCGCCAGCATGACGGCGAGAGCGGCGCCGAACACCAGGACGGTACGGCGCTGCCGCCCCGCCGCCTGGAAGATGAACCACAGCACGGCGGCCGCGTCGACGATGCTGAACAGGTGCGTGGACAGGTCCACCCAGTGGGCGCCCGGCACGAGGCGGGCCAGGACGGCGGTGACCGGCTCCAGGTGCATCGACATGGCCAGCGCGATCATCACGATGGCGAACCACAGAGGCCGCTGCGCCCGGTCCTTGAGACCCTGCGGCGCCCGGGCGAGCACCACCGCCCACAGGGCCACGATCCCGGCGTTCTCCAGCCAGGCGAGGTCCGTCAGCCACGTGAGCACGGTGCCCCCGGGTGACGGCTCTCGCGCGAACCCGTACCGGACCGCAGGCCCATGCCGGACGCCAGCCCGCCGAGCGTGCCGGACAGCAGGGTCGGCGCGGGCACCCGCCCCGCGCCCTCCAGGATCAGGCTGGCGATCATCTCCGCCTCCTGCTCCTGGCGGTCGGAGTAGCGGGTGCGGCCCAGGGCCCGCCGGATGGACGCCGGGTCCTCGATGTCGATGTGGCGGAAGAGCCCGGGGTCCTCGACGGCCATGCGGTGGTCGCAGACCAGGTGGCCGATCTCGTGGAGGATGATGTGCTCCTGGTGGAGCGGGCTGGTCTGCGCGTCGTAGAAGACGTAGTCGCCCTCCTCGGTGGCCAGCCACATGCCGGTCGGCATCCCCAGCCCGGTCGGGGTGGGCAGGGTCAGCAGCCGCAGCGGGCGCTCCCGGTCGGCGGCGAGCCGGGCGCACAGTTCCTGGGCGGAGAACGGCTCGGGCAGCGGTATCCCGTCGATCACGCGCCGGCAGCGGCGGCGCAGTCGCCTCCAGTGCATCGCGGGTGGCTCTCCATGGCTTGTGGGTACAGGAGGGCAGACGACCCGGTAGCGACGCCCGGTCATGCTGCCGCCGCCGGGTGGAGACACGAGGAAACCAGCACGACGACACCCCCTCGCGCGCCATCCGTGCCACGCGTCGTGCGATCGTAGATCGTCACCCGGCCCCCTGTCAGTCCCCCGCCGCCAAGCAGTCCGTTTCCGGCCAATTGCACTGTGTTACGGCGCCCGGTGCGTCCCGCCACCCCCGTCAGCCCGCCATCCCCGTCAGCCCGCGATCAGCTTCCCGCCCTCGGCCTTGACGGGGACCTCCGGCAGCGGCTTGGAGGCCGGTCCCTGGACGACCTTGCCGGTGGTGACGTCGAACCGGCTGCCGTGGCAGGGGCAGTTGCCCTGGTTCCGCTCGATCTTGTCCAGGACGCACCCCGCGTGGGTGCACTTGGCGCTGAAGCACTTGTACTGGCCCTTCTCGGGCTGCGAGACGAGCAGGCGGCTCTCGCGGTAGAGCTTGGCACCGCCGACCGGTACCTCGGCGGCGGCGCCCAGGGCGACGGGCTCGGCGGGCGTCGCGGACGCCTCGTCCGAGCCGCCGCCGGAACAGGCGGCGACGCCGAAGCCCGCCGCGCCGACGAGCGCGGCCCCTCGCAGCACGGTCCGGCGGGCGGGGGGCTGGCTCATGTCGTACTCCCAGGAATTCGGTCAGGGCGCGGCGTCACCCCGCGGCATCGGCTCCCGACGATACCGGTACCGATCCGTCCGCTTCGGGCTGACCCGACCGGCCCCCGTCGCGGTCCTCCGGATGCCCCGACCGCCCCTTGAGCAGGTCCCGTTCGATCTCCTCCAGGCTGCGGCCCTTGGTCTCCGGCAGCAGCTTCCGTACGAAGACGAAGGCGCCGAACGTCGTCACGGCGAAGAACAGGAAGTTCACGCCGGCGCCCCAGGCGCGCAGCAGGGTCGGGAAGACCAGCGAGACCACCATGTTGAACAGCCAGTTGAACATGACGCACAGGCTCACCGCGGCGGCCCGGATCCGCATCGGGAACAGCTCCGGCAGCATCACCCACTGCACCGGCCCCCAGGAGACGGCGAAGGACGCGATGTACAGGGCGATGCCGAACAGGGTGAGGGTGGACAGCGCCGCCCCGTACCCGAGGCCGGACAGGTTGGTGACGGCCAGCACGAGCATCGCGGCGCACATCCCGAGCGCGCCGTACAGGAGCAGCGGCTTGCGTCCCTTGCGGTCGATGAGCCGCATGGCGGGCAGCGTCATCAGCATGTTCAGCAGCCCTATGCCGACGTTGGCGAGGATCGCGCCGTCGGAGCCGAAGCCGATGTCGGTGAGCAGCGTCGGCGCGTAGTAGATGATCGTGTTGATGCCGACGAAGTTCTGGAAGAAGACCAGCAGCATCCCGGCGAGGAGGACCGGCCGCAGCCGGGGCGCCGCGAGGTCCCGCAGGGTCAGCGAGCGGCTCTCGGCGCGTTCGGTGCGCTCGGCCTCCTCGATCTCGGCCAGTTCGGCGTCGGCCGCGCCGCCCGTACCGCGCAGCCGGGTCAGGACGTGCCGCGCCTCGTCGTTGCGGCCCTTGCCGACCAGCCAGCGGGGGCTCTCCGGCTGGGTGACGATGCCGAGCGCGAGGATCGCGGCGGGCACCACGCCCAGGCCGATCATCCAGCGCCACGCCTCGGCGCCGGCGAGCAGGTAGTCGGTGACGTACGCGAGGAAGATGCCGACCGTGACCAGCAGCTGCATCAGCGAGGTCAGCCCGCCGCGCAGGTGCTTGGGCGCCAGCTCCGTCAGGTAGAGCGGTACGACGACGGAGGCGATGCCCACGCCGGTGCCGATCACGAAGCGGAAGGCGATCAGCGTCCAGGGGGTGGTGGCCAGGGAGGCGCCGAGGGTGCCGAGGATGAAGACGGCGGAGGCGGCCAGGATCAGCCGGCGCCGGCCCCAGGAGTCGGACAGCCGTCCGGACAGGCCCGCGCCCAGCATCGCGCCGACCAGCAGGCCGGAGACGACCATGCCCTCCAGGAGCGGCGTCAGCGCGATGTCGTTCTTGATGAAGAGCATGGCGCCGGAGATGACGCCGGTGTCATAGCCCCACAGGATGCCGCCGAGGGCGCCGAAGACCCAGATCAGGGCGTTCTTGATGCGTGCGGGCACGGCCGGTCACCCCTTTCGCGCGGGGCGCGGGCCCGCCGTGCGGGAGCCCCGCTGCGGCGCCCGGGAGCCCTGCTGCGGCGCGATGTGGACCTTGCGGCCGGTGCCGGCCCGGAAGCGGGCCACCGCCTCGTCGAAGTCCTCCAGCCCGTACACGTCGCTGACCAGCGGGTCGAGGTCGAGTCCGGCTTCCAGTACGTCGATGGCGGGCTGGAAGCTGTTGTGGACGGCCATCGAGCCGATGATGTCGATCTCGTGGTGGTAGACCAGGTACGGCGAGAACTTCGCGGAGCGGGCCGGGTCGGTGACGCCGAACTGGAGGAACGTACCGCCCTTGCGGACGCGGCCGAGGCCGTCCTCGATGGCCGGGACCGCGCCGGTCGCGTCGATGACGACCTCGAAGCCGGGCTTGCGGCCGAGCTGGTCGGCGCTGGTGACGGCGGCGTCCAGGCCGAAGCTCTCGGCGAAGGCCAGCCGGTCCTTGTTGAGGTCCACGACGGACACCGAGGCGGCACCGGCGGTGCGGACCAGGGCGGCCATCATCAGGCCCATCGTTCCGGCGCCGTAGATCAGGTAGTGCTCGCCGGGGCGGCGGGGCAGCCGGTTCAGGCCGTGCACCGCGCAGGACAGCGGCTCGATCAGACCCGCGGCGGCTTCGGAGAAGGACTCCGGGACGAGGTGGCAGCAGCGCGCGGGGACGGCGACCAGCTCGGCGAAACCACCCGCCTGGGTGACACCGATCGCCTGGTAGTCCTCGCAGAGGTTGGCGCGGCCGATGCGGCAGTAGTGGCAGGCGCCGCACGGCATGTTCGGGTTGACCGCGACGCGGTCGCCGACGGCGGGGCTGGTGACGCCCTCGCCCACGGCCACCACCTCGCCGGTCAGCTCGTGACCGGGGACCAGCGGGTAGGGCACGGCGGGCAGCTCGCCGCCCAGGATGTGCATGTCGGTCCCGCACAGCCCGCAGGAGGAGACGCGCACGACGACCTCCGCGGGTTCCGGCCGGGGATCGGGAACCTCGGTCAGGGCGGTACGGCCCGGCTCGGTGACCACGACAGCGCGCATGGCGCCTCCTCACGTCTTCGTGCGGTGTTGCGGGTGTTGCGGGGTGGAGTGGCGTGAACGTAACCCGGGGGTAAACGTTTGCGCAAGCGTTTACGTCTAGGCTGTGATGGACTACGTACCGGCAGCCGGACCTCCGGCCGGCGCACCAGGGCGACACCAGGACGACAAGGGACTCGGGGAGACGGACCGGATGACGACGATGGTCGATGTGGCGCGGCAGGCGGGGGTCTCCGTGGCCACGGTCTCGCACGTGCTCAACGAGACCCGGCCGGTACGCCCCGACACCCGCGCCGCCGTCCTCGCGGCCATCGACGAGCTGGGCTACACCCACAACACGCTGGCCCGCTCCCTGGTCACCGCGCGCACCCGCTCCATAGGCCTCGCGGTCTCCGCGATCAGCAACCCGTACTTCACCGAGATCCTCCAGGGCGTCGAAGCCGGCGCCCTGGAGGCCGGCTACAGCCTGCTGATCGCCGATCCGCACGACGATCCCGCGCACGAGCAGAAGGTCGTCCGGCTGCTGCACGAACGCCGGGTGGACGGCATGATCGTCGCGCCGTCCGCCGAGCCGACGGGCATGGTGGACTACCTGACCCGGCGCAAGGTTCCGGCCGTCTTCCTCGACCGGCTCGTCGGCGACGCGTACGACCAGGTGTGCGCCGAGAACACCGCCCCCGTACGGCAGCTCGTCGAGCACCTCGCCGACCTCGGCCACACCCGCATCGGACTGGTCGCCGGGCTGCCCGGACTGAGCACCACCACCGAACGCGTCCAGGGCTACCGCGAGGGCCTGCGCGCCCGCGGACTGCCCTTCGCCCCCGAACTCCTGGCGGGCGGCAACTCCGAGGCGGAGGGCGCCCAGGACGCCACCCGGCACCTGCTCGCCGCCCCCGAACCGCCCACCGCCATCATCACCGCCAACAACGCGATGACCATCGGCACCCTGCGCGCGCTGCGCGACCTGGGCCGCGACGTCCCCCGCGACATCGCGCTGGCCTGCTTCGACGACTTCTCCTGGGCCGACCTCTTCGCACCGCGCCTGACCGCGATCTCCCAGCCCAGCAAGGAGATCGGGGCCGCCGCGGTCCGGCTGCTGCTGGAGCGGCTGGAGGAACCGGACCGCCCGCCCCGCACCCTCCGGCTGCCCTGTACGTACGTGCACCGCGACTCCTGCGGCTGCACCGGCGCCGGACACTGACCCACCCGACCCGCCCCTCCCCCAGAAAGGCCAGGATGCCGTGATCGTCGTCGCCGGCGAGGCCCTGATCGACCTCGTCCCCAGCTCGCAATCGCCCTCCGGGGACGGGCCGTTGCCCGCGCTGCTGCCGCGCCGGGGCGGCGGCCCGTACAACACCGCGCTCGCCCTCGGGCGGCTCGGCTCGCCCGCCGCGTTCTGCTCGCGGGTCTCCACCGACACGTTCGGCGAGGAACTGCTGCGCGGGCTGCGGGCGGACGGCGTGGACACCTCGCTCGTCCAGCGCGGCACCGAGCCCACCACCCTGGCCGTCGCGGACATCAGCCCGGACGGCTCGGCCGGTTACGGCTTCTACGCCGACGGCACCGCCGACCGGCTGTTCACCCTCCCGGACGAACTGCCCGCCGCCGCACGGGCCGTGTCGTTCGGCACCTGCTCGCTGGTTCTGGAGCCGGGCGCGAGCGCGTACGAGGCCCTGCTGCGCCGTTCGGCAGAGCAGGGGATCTTCACGGCGCTGGACCCCAACATCCGCGCCGGGCTGATCGCGGACGCGGACGCCTACCGCGCCCGCTTCCGCGCCTGGCTGCCGCACGTCACGCTGCTGAAGCTCTCGGAGGAGGACGCTGAGTGGCTGGCCGGCCCCGAGGCCGGCCCCGAGGGGGTCGCGGCCGCGGTGAAGGACTGGCTGACGGCCGGACCCGCGGCGGTCGTGCTCACGCGCGGCGGTGACGGGCTGTCCGTACGGACGCCGGGCGGCGGTGCGGAGATCGCGGTGCCCGGCGAACGGATCGAGGTCGCCGACACGATCGGCGCGGGCGACACCGTCAACGCGGCGCTGCTGCACCGCCTCGACGCGCACGGCGCCCTGTCCCCCGACGCGCTCGCCGCCCTCACCCCCGACGCCTGGCGCGACATCCTCGGCTTCGCGGCCCACGCGGCCGCGGTGACCTGCTCCCGGCCGGGCGCGCAGCCGCCGTACGCGGCGGAGCTGGCGGGGGCTGCGGGGGTGGAGCGCTGACGCGCTGAGGGGCGAGGCGGGCCGGAGTGACGGCGCGCCGAGGGAGCGACGGGGGTCGGGGTAGGTCGGGCCGGAGGAAGCCGGACGAGGCCGGGTGGGCCGGGCCGCGCGGCACGCGGCACGCGGCACGCGGCACGCGGCACGCGGCACGCGGCACGCGGCACGCGGCACGCGGCACGCGGCACGCGGCAC
>NZ_JAFIQY010000079.1 GCF_022271435.1 Streptomyces monomycini
ATCGACGGCCTGGGTGCCGATGGAGCCGGTCGAGCCGAGGATCACGATGTCGCGCGGCCCGTCGCCGCCGCCGGTGAGCGGGGCGGGGGTGAAGCGCAGATGCGGGTCAGCGAGGGTGTCCGTCATGGGGACCATTGTTGCCGGTCCGGGCGGGGCGGTGAGCCGCAGGGGATTGTCAGTGGCGCGTGCGACCGTACGGGCATGGAACAAACGATGTCCCCGCCGGAGCGTCTGGCCGCCGAGCGCCTTCCTCCGGACGTGGCCGGGCGCTGGAGGGCGCTGCTCCGTCCGGCGGTGCGCCTGACGCGGCCGGACGACCGCCGGGCCCCGCTCGCCGGCCCGCCCGTCGGCCATCTGGGCGGCCGTCCGGAGCTGCCGGACGACGTGCCGTGGCCGGTGTGGGAGGGGAACGGGCCCTTGACGTTCGTCGCCTCGCTGTCGCTGTCGGCGCTGGCCGGGCTGCCCGGCGCGGAGCTGGACATACCGCTGCCGAAGGACGGCACCCTGCTGTTCTTCGTGTCCTACGGCCCGGGGCAGGGCGACGGCGTGCCCGGCATCGGCCCGGACGGACAGCAGGGCGCCCGCGTCGTGTACGTGCCCGAGGGCACGCCCGTCGCCGAGCGCCGGGTTCCCGGCGGCCTCGAAGAGCCGTACCGCCGGGTCCGGCTGTCGGCGGAGCCGGAGACGACGTGGCCGGGTCACGAGGACTTCTGGCGGGGGGACCTGGTGGGTGCGTCGCCCGGCGACGACCTTCCGGAGTGGCTGGACGAGTTCGACGACGCCCTGGACGACCTCGTGCCCAAGGTGTGGCACCGCATAGGCGGCCACCCCACATGCATCCAGGGCGGGGTGGACCTCGACGGCCTCGGCGAGGACGAGGACCTGGACGACTGGGTGCTGCTCGCCCAGATCGACAGCGACCGTCGGGCCGGGATGGACTGGGTCCATCAGGGCACCCTGTACTGGCTCATCACCCGGGCGGACCTGGCCGCGCGGAACTTCGCGGCGGCGCGTTTCACCTGGCAGTTCCTCTAGCGAGCCCGGGTGAAGCGCGCCGCGCGCGGGTCAGCGGATCGGCCGGTGGACGTTCTCCTTCGTCGTCGGGCCGGGGGTCGCGTCGGCGATCCACGGGCCGTCGCCGCTCGGGTCCACGACGCCTTCCTCCAGCCAGGCGTAGGTGCCGGTCAGTACGCCGGAGACGACCTTGCGGTCCAGGTCGTCGGTGTTGGTCCACAGCCGGCCGAAGAGTTCGTCGACGCGGATGCGGGCCTGCCGGCAGAACGCGTCGGCGAGCTGGTGCGCCTCGCGGCCGTGGTCGTCGGTGGCGCGCAGGTGCTCGGCCCGTACGACGGCCGCGCTCATGGCGAAGAGTTCGGCGCCGATGTCGACGATCCGGCCGAGGAAGCCCTGCTTGGTCTCCATCCGGCCCTGCCAGCGCGACATGGCGTAGAAGGTGGACCTGGCCAGCTTGCGGGCGGCGCGCTCCACGTACCGCAGGTGCCCGGCGAGGTCGCCGAACTCCGCGTAGGTACGCGGCAGCTGGCCGGGGCCCGCGACCAGCTTGGGCAGCCACCGGGCGTAGAACGTGCCGGCCTTGGCGGCGGCCTTGCCCTTGTCGCTCAGGGACTTGTCGGGGTCGATGAGGTCACCGGCCACGGACAGGTGCGCGTCCACCGCCTCGCGCGCGATCAGCAGGTGCATGATCTCGGTGGAGCCCTCGAAGATCCGGTTGATGCGCAGGTCGCGCAGGATCTGCTCGGCGGGCACGGCGCGCTCCCCGCGGGCGGCGAGCGAGGCGGCGGTCTCGAAGCCGCGGCCGCCGCGGATCTGGACGAGTTCGTCGGCCATCAGACAGCCCATCTCGGAGCCGTACAGCTTGGCCAGCGCGGCTTCGATGCGGATGTCGTTGCGGTCCTCGTCGGCCATCTGGGAGGCGAGGTCGACGACGGCCTCCAGGGCGAAGGTGGTGGCCGCGATGAAGGAGATCTTGGCGCCGACCGCCTCGTGCTTCGCGATCGGCTTGCCCCACTGCTCGCGGGCGGCCGACCACTCGCGGGCGATCTTCAGACACCACTTGCCGGCGCCGACGCACATGGCGGGCAGCGAGAGGCGTCCGGTGTTGAGCGTGGTCAGCGCGATCTTCAGGCCGGCGCCCTCGGGCCCTATGCGGTTCGCGGCGGGCACCCGTACGCGGTGGAAGCGGGTGACGCCGTTCTCGATGCCGCGCAGGCCCATGAAGGCGTTGCGGTGCTCGACGGTGACGCCCTCGGCGGCGGCCTCGACGACGAAGGCGGTGATGCCGCCCTTGTGGCCCTCGCTCTTCGGGACGCGCGCCATGACGACCAGGAGGTCGGCGACGACGCCGTTGGTGGTCCACAGCTTCACGCCGTCGAGGACGTAGTCTTCGCCGTCCGGAACGGCGGTGGTCGCCAGCCGGGCCGGGTCGGAGCCGACATCGGGCTCGGTGAGCAGGAACGCCGTGATGTCGGTGCGGGCGCAGCGCGGCAGGAAGACGTCCTTCTGCTCCTGGGTGCCGAACTGTTTCAGCGGCTGCGGTACGCCGATCGACTGATGTGCGGAGAGCAGCGCTCCGATGGCCGGGTTGGCGGAGCCGACGAGGGCGAGCGCCTTGTTGTAGTAGACCTGGGTGAGGCCCAGGCCGCCGTACTTCGTGTCGATCTTCATGCCGAGCGCGCCGATTTCCTTGAGACCGTCGATGGTCTCGTCCGGGATCTGCGCCTCGCGCTCGATCCGGGCGCCGTCGATCTTCGTCTCGCAGAAGTCGCGGAGCTTGGCGAGGAACTCCTCACCGCGCTGGGCGTCCTCGTCGGCGGGGGTGGGGTGCGGATGGATGAGGTCGAGCCGGAAGCGGCCCAGGAACAGTTCCTTGGCGAAGCTGGGCTTGCGCCAGTCCTGCTCCCGGGCGGCCTCGGCGACCTGCCGGGCCTCGCGCTCGGACACATTGCGGGTGGATGGAGCGGTCATGAGGGGCTCACCTCGCCGCGGAGTCGGGTCTCGGAGTGGGGTCTCGGAGTGGGTCGGCGGTCCGCCGGGGACCGTGCGGTCGGCAGGCACGGAATCCGGCGTTCCGTAACGGAGCCGTGCCACGCGGGCAGGCGTACGGCGTCCCGTCGCCGTCCGGCTACCGGTCAGTGCTACTTGTGAGTCTCTACCCGTTCCGTTCGACTTGCACCAGACTTCGCGGCACGGACGCGGGCGGACGGGTGAGCGCCGCCGTCCGGATTCCGCCCGTCCGGAGGCGGGCGGGGCGGGTGGACGCCAGGTCGGCCCGGCCGCCCGGAAGCGGGCGGGACGGGTGACGGCCGGTGCCCGGTGCCGGGCGGGCCGTCCCGGCCCTCAGCGGGCGCCCGGCGTGACCAGCCCCGTCTCGTACGCCAGCACCACCGCCTGGGCCCGGCTGCACAGCCCCAGCTTGGCCATCGTCCGGTTCAGATGGGTCTTCACGGTGGCCTCGCTGATCACCAGCCGGGCCGCGATCTCCGGGTTGGACAGCCCCTTGGCGGTGTGCCGCAGCACCTCCCGTTCGCGGGCGGTGAGTGCCTGGAGGGTCTCCGGCCCGTCGGCGGCCTCCTGGGCGGGCTCGGCCAGCCGCTGGGCGTACGCCTCGACCAGCCGGCGGGTCACGCTCGGCGCGAAGAGCATGTCACCGCCCGCGACGGTGGCGATGGCCGAGAGCAGCCGCTGCGGCGGCGTGTCCTTGAGGAGGAAGCCGCTGGCTCCGGCGCGCAGCGCGGCGTACACGTATTCGTCCAGGTCGAAGGTGGTGAGCACCACGACGTGCGGAGCGGGCTCGCCCGACCCGGCCGCGGCCCGCAGGATGCGTTCGGTGGCCGTGATGCCGCTGACCCCGGGCATCCGGATGTCCATGAGGATCACGTCGGGGCGGTGTTCGGCGGCCAGCCGGACCGCTTCCTCGCCGTCCGACGCCTCGCCGACCACCTCGACGTCGGGCGCGGCCTGCAGCAGGGCGGCGACACCGGCCCGGATGAGGACCTGGTCATCGGCCACCAGCACCCTGATCATGCTCTGTCGTCCCTTTCCGCGGCGGTGCCGGGCCCGCCGCGGGATGGACGGGCAGGGTGAGCAGCACCTGGAAGCCGCCGCCCGGAACCGGACCGGCGCGCAGACTGCCGCCGTAAATCCTGGCCCGCTCGCGCATCCCTATCAACCCGTTTCCGGTGGAGAGTTGGCCGGATGTCGACGGTGCAGGCGGTGGGGCCGGGGCGCCGCGCGGTGGGATGCGCGGGGTGGGGGCGCCGGAAGCGCCGGGAGTTTCGGGTGAGCCGGAAGTGTCAGCAGTTCCGGACACGCCAGGAGTACCGGCAGCGCCGGGAGCTTCGTGTGTGCCGCCGTCGTCGCGCACCTCGACCGTGAGGCGGTCGGCCCCGTGGTCGATCCGCACCTCGACGCGGGCGGCCCCGGCGTGCTTGAGGGCGTTGGTCAGAGCCTCCTGGACGACACGGTAGGCGCACTGTTCCAGCCCCGGCGGGTACGGCCGCCGCTCCCCCGTCGTCCGCAGGACGGCCGGCAGCCCGGCGGCCCGTACCCGTGCGACGACCGCGCCGATCCGGTCGAGGCCGGGCGCCGGTTCGTAGGCGTCGGCCGTCTCGCCCTCGCCCGTCCCCCGGCGGTCCGCGGCGGCCGGTCCGCCCGCCATCTCCCGCGGGTCCACCCGCAGGACGGCGAGCAGCCGCCGCATCTCCTCCAGGGCCTCGCCGCTCGTCCCGGCGATGGTGCCCAGGGCGCGGCGGGCGGTCTCCGGGTCGGAGGTGAAGACGTACCCGGCCAGCCCGGCCTGTACGGAGATCACGGACATGTGGTGGGCGACCACGTCGTGCAGTTCGCGGGCGATGCGCACCCGTTCCTCGGCGACGGCGCGCCGGGCGTTCTCCTCCTGCTCGCGGCGGAGCTGCCCGGCCATCTCGGCGAGCCGGACGTTGCGTTCGGCGGAGGTGCGGGCGACGTTGCCGAACCAGCACAGGATCACCGGGTACAGCACACTCTGGCCGAGCGTGGTGGCCCACGAGCTCTCCTCGCCCGTCAGACCGGCGAAGTTCCAGATCACGGCCAGCAGTACGGAGCAGCCCGCGGCGACGCGCGGCGGGCGGTGGGCGGCGACGGTGTAGAGGGCCATCAGGCCGGCGAGGCTGTTGACGACGGGCCAGTAGTCCAGCGCGATGTAGCCGGACCACAGCAGGAAGACGGTCAGGCAGACGGTGACCGGGGCCTGCCTGCGGGCCACGACCAGCAGGTTGACCAGGCAGGTCAGCGCGGAGCCGAGGCCGTCCAGGCGCTCCCAGCCGGCGGGCACGTTGTCGTGGCCGAGCAGCAGCGAGACGGTCGCGAAGCCGGCCGCGATGCCCGCGTCGAGGGTCAGCGGCGGGACCCTCCGCACCCGCCGTCGCACCTCCCCGGCCACCCCGCCCATGCGCACGCCCGCAGCGTAACGCGGCGCGTACGGCGGGTCGTCGGCCCGGAGGAGGCCGTGCGGGTACCGCGGAAGTCGTACGTCCGGGCCGCCGGTACCGCGGAAGTCACACCCGGTTTTCCACCTCTGACGGGACGCCCCGGCGCGCGGCGGGCGCGTACGGTCGCCGTACCACCACAAGAGTGCGGGGGCACGGGGGTAGCACAGCACCGCCGCACGGGGGAACGGGGGAGGCAGCGCGCTCCGGGACAGGGTGCCGGAGCGCGTTGCTCGTCGGTCCGGCCGGCACGTCCGTACCGGCGGCGGCCCGGTCCTACAGGTCCAGACCCGCTAAGGGCCCGGACCGGCCACCGGCCCAGACCGGCCACGGGCCCGGACCGGCTACAGGTCCAGACCGGTCAGCACGAGCACCCGCTCGTAGGTGTAGTCCTCCATCGCGAAGCGCACACCCTCGCGGCCCACACCGGACTGCTTGGCGCCGCCGTACGGCATCTGGTCCGCGCGGTAGGACGGCACGTCGCCGACGATCACGCCGCCGACCTCCAGCGCCCGGTGCGCCCGGAAGGCCGTCTGCACGTCGTGCGTGAACACGCCCGCCTGGAGGCCGTACTTGGAGTTGTTGACGGCGGCGAACGCCGCCTCCTCGCCGTCCACCTTCGTCAGGCTCAGGACCGGGCCGAAGACCTCCTCGCAGGCCAGGGTCGCGCCGGCGGGCACGTCCTCCAGCACGGTCGGCGCGTACGACGCGCCGTCCCGCTTGCCGCCCGCGAGCAGCTTCGCGCCGGCACCGACGGCCTCGTCCACCCACGCCTCGACGCGCTTGGCCGCATCCTCGCTGACCAGCGGGCCGACCTCGGTCGCGTCGTCCGACGGATCGCCGGTGACCTGCGCGTTCACGGCGGCCACGATCTTCGGCACCAGCCGGTCGTAGACCGACGCGTCGGCGATCACCCGCTGCACGGAGATGCAGGACTGGCCGCCCTGGTAGTTGGAGAAGGTGGCGATGCGCTGCGCCGCCCAGTCCAGGTCGGACTCGGAGGCGTAGTCCGCCAGGACCACCGCCGCGCCGTTGCCGCCCAGTTCGAGGGTGCAGTGCTTGCGCGGCACCGAGTCCATGATCGCGTAACCGACCTTCTCGGACCCGGTGAAGGAGATCACCGGCAGCCGCTCGTCCTGCACCAGCGCCGGCATCCGGTCGTTGGTCACCGGCAGGATCGACCAGGAGCCGGCCGGCAGGTCGGTCTCGGCCAGCAGCTCGCCGAGGATCAGGCCGGACAGCGGGGTGGCCGGGGCCGGCTTGAGGATGATCGGCACGCCCGCCGCGATCGCCGGGGCGATCTTGTGGGCGCAGAGGTTGAGCGGGAAGTTGAAGGGCGCGATGCCCAGCACCGTGCCGCGCGGGAAGCGGCGGGTCAGGGCGAGCCGGCCGGCGCCGCCCGCGTCGGTGTCCAGGCGCTGCGCCTCGCCGCCGTTGAAGCGGCGGGCCTCCTCGGCCGCGAACCGGAAGACGGAGACGGCACGGCCCAGTTCGCCGCGGGCCCACTTCATGGGCTTGCCGTTCTCGGCGGAGATGAGCCGGGCGATCTCCTCGGTGCGCTCCACCAGACGCCGCTGCACGTGGTCCAGCGCCGCGGCCCGCACATGGGCGGGGGTGGCGGCGAACGCTTCCTGCACGGCGACAGAGGCCGCGACGGCCTCCTCGGTCTGGGCCTCGGTGGGAACGCTCACCGTGCCGACGAGACGGCCGTCCCAGGGGGAGGTCACGTCGAAGGTGTCCTCGCCGGTGGCCTGGCGACCGGCGAGCCAAAAGGCGGTGGGAGAAGTCACAGGGGTCCCGGCCCTTCCGAAGTGGGGGTGGTACGGACGGCCCTCACGGGCCTGGGACCACCGTAGGGGCGAGGTGCGTCCGCGGCGTTTGTCCGGCGCGGAGTAGTCGTACGGTGCGGCCCGCCGCATTGGCGTACGGGGAGGTGGGGCGCGGGCCGCCCGGATCGGCGTACGGGGCGTGGCACGGTCCGCCACGACCGGCCCGTCTCCCCTGCCGGTCCGCCACGACCGGCCCGTCTCCCCTTGCCGGTCCGGCCCCTACGCCTGCGGCTCCCCCGGGCCGCCTCCGTGCGGCTCCGCCACCGCCGCCGTCGCCTTCAGCGCCAGCCACAGCTCCATCCGTACGTCCGGGTCGTCCAGCGAGCGGCCGAGGATCTCCTCCACCCGCCGCATCCGGTAGCGCAGGGTGTGCCGGTGCACGCCCAGGTCGGCGGCGGCCGCGTCCCACTGGCCGTGCCGGGACAGCCAGGCGCGCAGCGAGGCGACGAGGTCCCCGCGGCCGGTGGCGTCGTGCTCGCGCAGGGCGCGCAGCAGGCCGTCGGCGAAGGCCCGTACGGCGTCGTCGGCCAGCAGCGGCAGCACCGAACCGGCCGCCACGTCCTCGTGCTCGACGAGCACCCGGCCGCGGCGGCGGGCGACCGACAGGGCCTGTTCGGCCTGGCGGTGGGCGTGCGCGGCGTCCCGCGGCCCGGACGGCGCGGACAGGCCGACGGCCAGCTGCGCGCCGGACCGCCCC
>NZ_JAFIQY010000008.1 GCF_022271435.1 Streptomyces monomycini
AGCAGTACGGCGCGTACCCGCCGCCCCCGGCCCCGCCCGCCCAGCCGTACGGCGCGCCCCCGGTGCCCGCCCCCGCCCCGCCCGTGAGCCTGTCGAAGGTCACCCTTACGAAGGAGGCGCCCGCCGTCTCCTTGACGAAGCAGGGCGGCACCTCGGCCACGATGCGGGTCAACCTGAACTGGCAGCAGGCCGGCAAACCCGCCTCCCGCCTGGGCAGGAAGCTGGGCCGCAAGACCATGGAGGCGCTCGGCGCCCGCGGCGCGCTGCTGCCGCAGTCCGGCGACCTGGACCTCGACCTGTGCGCGCTGTACGAACTCACCGACGGCAGCGCGGGCGTGATCCACCCCATCGGCGGCAACTTCGGCACCCTGCACGCCCCGCCGTACATCCAGCTCGACCAGGACGACCGCACCGGCGCCGCCGCGTCCGGCGAGAACCTGACCGTCAACCTCGACCACCAGGACCGCATCAAGCGCATCCTCATCTTCGTGACCGTCTACGCGGGCGCCGCCAGCTTCGCCGGACTGCACGCCACGGTCACCCTCCAGCCGCAGTACGGCGCCCCGGTGGACTTCTCGCTCGACGAGTGCACCGTCCCGTCGAACGTCTGCGCCCTCGCCCTCATCACCAACACCGGCAGCGAGCTGGTCGTCCAGCGTGAGGCCCGCTACCTGGTGCCCGCGCCGGGCGTCAGCCCGCAGCGCACCGTCGACGAGGCGTACGGCTGGGGGCTGAACTGGTCTCCGGCCAGCAAGTGAAGGCCCGCCGGAAGGTGATTCCCGGTCAGGACGCGCCCGGCGCCCCGTACGTACGGCCTTTCCAGGCGGCCCCGCGCCCCCGGTAGTGCTGGACGGCGGAGTCGACCGTCATCAGGAGGTAGAGCAGAGCGGTGCACGGCAGCAGCGGCGCGAGCCAGAGCGGTTGCCGGTAGTAGCGCAGCATCGGCAGGTACGTCCCGGCCATCACGGCCCACGCCACGCCGCCCAGCGCCGCCGTCGTCGCGCTCCCGGCCGCCAGACCGGCGGCCAGTGCGGCGGGCGGCGCCAGGTAGACCAGCGTGAGCCCGGCCACCGTCCCCGCCAGCAGCAGCGGGTTGTGCCGCAGCTGCGCGTACGCGCTGCGCGAGACCATCCGCCACAGCGTGCCCAGCCCCGCGTACGGGCGCACGCTCTCCACCCGGTCGCCCAGCCCCAGCCAGATCCGGCCGCCGGCCCGCCGCACGGCCCTGGCCAGCGTCACGTCGTCGATCACCGCGTGCCGGATGCTGTCGGGCAGACCGGCCCGCTCGGCCACCGCGCGCCGCAGCAGCACACAGCCGCCGGCCGCCGCGGCGGTACGCGCCCCCGGCCGGTTGACCCACCGGAAGGGATACAGCTGCGCGAAGAAGTACACGAAGGCCGGGACGATCAGCCGCTCCCAGACCGAGACCGCCCGCAGCCGCGCCATCTGCGACACCAGGTCCAGCTCCGCCGAGCGCGCAGCGGCGACCAGCTCGCGCAGGCTGTCCGGGGAGTGCGCGATGTCCGCGTCCGTCAGCAGCACGTACTCCGCGTCGCCGCGCTCCCGGACCAGCGCCATGCCGTGCCGTACCGCCCACAGCTTGCCCGTCCAGCCCGGCTCCGGCTCGCCGGGCGCGGTGACCGTCAGCGGCAGCCCGCCCGGCCCGGCGGCCAGCTCCCGGGCCAGCTCGCCCGTCCCGTCCGTACTGCCGTCGTCGACGAGCACCACCTCGGCCCGCCCCGGATACTTCTGCGCCAGCAGGGACGGCAGGCTCACCGGCAGCACCGCGGCCTCGTCCCGGGCCGGGACCACGACGGCGACCGGCGGCCACCGCTCCGGATCGGCGCGCGCGGGCAGCCGTACGTCCGTACGCCAGAAGAAGCCCTGCCCCAGCGCCAGCCACACCCAGGCCGCCAGCGACCCGGCACCGACCCACTCCGTCGCTCCCACGCCCGCAGTCTGCCGCACCGGCAGCCGCCGTGGCCGGAACCCGGCGGGCGGCCCCGGGGGCGAGGCGGCCCGGCGTCACCGGTATGACAAGTACCGGGCGGCCCGGCGTAAAGTGTCCGGGTGAAGATCGCGCTCATGGACTCCGGTACCGGCCTGCTCGCGGCGGCCGCCGCGGTACGGCGGCTGCGGCCCGACGCCGACCTGGTCATCTCCTCCGACCCGGACGGCATGCCCTGGGGACCGCGCCCGCCGCACGACATCGCGGCGCACGCGCTCGCCGTCGCCCGCGCCGCCGCCGCGCACGGCCCGGACGCCCTGATCGTCGCCTGCAACACCGCCTCCGTGCACGCGCTGCCCGCCCTGCGGGCCGAGCTGGAGCCCGAACTGCCGGTCATCGGCACCGTCCCGGCCATCAAGCCCGCCGCGGCCACCGGCGGCCCGGTCGCCATCTGGGCCACCCCGGCCACCACCGGCAGCCCGTACCAGCGCGACCTGATCGAGCGGTTCGCCTCCGGCGTCGAGGTCACCGGCGTGCCCTGCCCCGGCCTCGCCGACGCCGTCGAGGCCGCCGACGAGGCCGCGATCGACGCCGCCGTGGCGGCGGCCGCCGCGAACACGCCGCGTGACGTACGGACCGTCGTCCTCGGCTGCACCCACTACGAACTGGTCGCCGAGCGCATCCGCGCCGCCCTTCAGCAGCCCGGCGCCCCCGCGCTCGTCCTGCTCGGCTCCGCCGAGGCGGTCGCCGCCCAGGCGCTGCGCCGCATCGGCGCGGACCCGGCCCCCTCGGCGGCCCCCACCGGCACCGTCACGGTCCTTCTCAGCGGCCGCCCGGGGCAGCTTCCCGAGGCCGCTCTCGCCTATGACGAGGGACGACTCCTGTCCGGCGCGGCGCGGGCCGGGGAGCCCGTCCGTCACTGAAATCCCGCAGGGCGCGCGACACGCTGCCAGGGCGGGCAAAGACGCGTACGCTGCGACTCATGAGGGACCACCCCCACGAGGGGGCAGCAGCCCCCGGCGAGCACGGCGGCCCGGTCGGCGACGACGAAGGTGCCTCCGGCAGCCACCGAGACCCCGCGGACGTCCCCGAGGAGTGGCACGGACGCGCCACCAACCGGGTGCAGTGGCTCCTGGCCGGCATCGGTGCGGCCTGCCTGGCGTTGGGCATCGAGCTGGCCGTCGACAGCGCCTGGACGACGGGTCTGGCGCCGCTGCTGATGTCGGTGGTCGGCTGTGTCCTGGCCGGACTGCTGGTCCTCTTCGGCACCCTCGCCTTCGTCCATGTGGCCGTACGGGTCGACAAGGACTGCCTGGAGGTGCGGTGCGGCCACATGGGCCTGCCCCGCCGCCGTATCCCCCTCGAACAGGTCGTCGGCGCCGACTTCGCGCCCCGCGTCACCCCGCGGCACTGGGGCGGCTGGGGCTACCGCTGGCGCCCCGAGCAGGGCACGGCCGTGGTCGTACGGCGCGGTGAGGCGGTGGTGCTCCGGCTCGGCGACGGCCGCAGCTTCACGATCACGGTGGACGACGCGGAGAACGCGGTGCGCTGCATCCGCGGCAGATGCGGGATCGACAAGGGCCGGGGCAGCGGCGCCTGAGGCCCGCTCGCCGGGGACCGTACGAACGCCCGCCCGATTGCGTGGACGATGCATCGGTCACCTGGCTCTCGTTAGGGTGCGCAGTATGGCGACACCCGACTTCATCCGTGACCTCCGGGCCGGCATCGGCCACCAGCTCCTGTGGCTCCCCGGCGTGAGCGCCGTGGTCTTCGACGACCGCGGCCGCGTCCTGCTCGGCCGCAGAGTGGACAACGGCATGTGGTCGGTCATCGGCGGCATCCCGGAGCCGGGGGAGCAGCCGGCCGAGACGGCGGTGCGCGAGGTGTTCGAGGAGACCGCGGTGCACGTGGTCCCCGAACGGGTGATCCTCGTCGAGGCGCTCCAGCGGGTCCGCTACCCGAACGGCGACATGTGCCAGTTCATGGACGTCTCGCTGCGCTGCCGCGCCGTCGGCGGGGAGGCCGCCGTCAACGACGACGAGTCGCTGGAGGTGGGCTGGTTCGCGCTGGACGCCCTGCCGCAGCTGGAGGAGTTCTCGGTGGCGCGGATCAAGATGGCCATGGACGACGGGCCCGCCTGGTTCGCGGGCATCGAACAGGAGCGCTAGCCGGAGCGGCCGGCTCGGGTTCCGGCTCCGGCGGGGCCGTCCGGCCCGGCGGCCGCCGTCAGACGTGCATGCGGGGCAGACGGATCGAGGTCTGCGACTCCTCGCCCCCGCCGGGCAGCTCGGGCCCCCCGGGCCCTTCCGGCATCTCGGACTGCCCCGGGTCGCCCGGCGACTGCCCGGGGGCGTCCGGCGGCGTGGAGCGGCCCGCCTCTTCGGTGTGCATCTGCTGCCGGCCGCCGTCCTTGCGGCAGCTGCTCAGCCAGGTGCCGGTGGGCCCGTTCTCGTACTGGCACTCCCAGCCCCGTACCGTGAGCGACGGCTGGTCCGCGCCCGCCTTGCGGAAGAACTCCGCCATCACGCTCCGGGCCTCGGCGCAGCCCGCGGTCGGCCCGGCCCCGGGGCCGGAGAAGAGCTGCGCGGTCAGGCCCTCGCCCATGGCGTCGGGCAGCGCGCCGCAGTCCAGCGGCTGGCCGGGCACGCCGGAGGCGGAGCCGTCGGGCTCCGACGGGCGCGCGCTTGCACTGCCCTCCGGGCCGCCCTTCAGGCTCTTCGTGGGACTCGCGCCCGGGCCCGAGCCGGAGGCGGCGGGTGACGCCGCGGTGTCGTCCGGTCCGCCGCCGCACGCGGCGACGGCGAGGGCCAGCAGGGCGGTCGGTACGGCGATGAGCCGGCGCATGTCGAACTCCTTCGGCCGCGGGTGACGCAGGCGGGACGCTCCGCCGTACGGACGCTAGGAGCCTGCTGCGCGCGCTGCGATCCGGAACGGGCGAACGGGTGAACACCGGACCCGCCCGCCCGTCCGCCGCCGCACTCACCCGAGGCGTTCGACGTGCATCCGGGCCGTGGTGCCCGCGTAGAAGGACGTGGTGCCTACGGACCAGTAGGCGGAGGTGCCGGGAATCCGCGTCAGGTCCGTCATGAGGGCCGTCTCGGGCATCTCGGGACCGCGCTCGCTCACCCAGGCGGCGCCGTCCCACCGCAGGTAGTGGGAGCGCTTCTGGTCCCAGAAGTCCCAGCCGGTGATCCGGTCGGGCCGGCCCAGCGGGTCCCCGCTGACGGAACTGAGCAGGCCGACGCCGTACGGTGCCTTCACCGGCGACCACCGGGTGCCGTCCCAGTGCTCGAAGACGACGCCGGGCGGCTTGCCGGGCGGGCCGCCGATGCCGTAGCCGTAACCGGTCAGCCAGATGTCGTCGTGGGCCACCGGGAGCAGCCCGGAGACGGTCGCGCGGATGCCGGTGGTGCGCGGAAGCACGGTCCAGGCGCCGTCCCAGCGCGCGATGACGTCGCCGTAGACCCAGACCTCGCCGCCGGGCGTCACATGGACGTGCCCCGGAGTGGGGGCCGCCGTGTCCGGCAGCGGGGCGCACCAGCGCCAGTGCCGGCCGTCCCAGTGCAGCAGCCCGGCGCGCCCGTCGTGCCGGCCACTGGCCCATGCCCGGCCGTCGGAGGCGGCCGCGACGTCGGTGACCGTGGTGCCGCTGCCGCCCTCGCCCGGGTACGGCGTCTTCTGCCAGGTCGTGCCGTCCCAGGCCAGCAGCAGACCGCCGGCGCCGACCGCCCAGGCGGCACAGCTGCCGGCGGACGTGACCGCGGTCAGCGGGCCGGCGGAGGCGAGCTGTCCCAGGTCCGTACGCGACCAGGCGGCGCCGTCCCAGCGGAGCGCGACCGCCGTGCCCTCGCTGACATTGCCCAGGCCCTCCACGCCGACGGCCCAGGCCAGACCGGGCCCGGCGGCGGCGACGCCGTACAGCCGGGCGCCCGGCCGCGCGTCGGGCACCGGGACGGCGGACCAGCCGGGGACGGAGGCGGGGGCCGTGGAGGCCGCCACGGCGGTCGCGGGGGCCGCGGTGCCGGCCAGGCCGAGGCCCGCGGCCGTGCCCGCGAGGCCGCTGACGAAGCTGCGTCTTCGCATGGGAGCGTCCTTGGAGTCGAAGAGGGTCGGTCCGGGACTGCGGGGGACACCTTGGCCCCGGCTGCCGGAGAGGTCAATGGAGGCGGCGCGGGCGGTGGCCCCGCGAGGATTGGAGACGGCCGCTTCCCTCGTACGGACGGCTTGGAGCGACCCCGCGCTACCGGTAGCCGCCTCCGGATGCGGCCGGTGCCCGCCTGCGGCAGCGTGGTGCTGTCCCACCAACCGGACCGAGGGAGCAGGGCATGGGCGAGGACAAGGGCGCCATGGACAAGGCCAAGGGCAAGGCCAAGGAGATGATGGGCAAGGCCACCGGCGACGACCGGACGAAGGGCGAGGGTCGCACCGATCAGGCCAAGGGCAAGGCCAAGAACGCGATGGACGATGCCAAGGGCCAGGCCCAGGGCATGCGGGACTCCCTGAAGAACAAGGGCGACGGCAGCACCTGACCGCGGCGGCGGCCCACCGGGCCCCGATCGGCACCCCGCCGTCCGTACACCGGTACGGGCGGCGGGGTGACCCGTGCGCCGGGGCGCTCGTTGTGCACGGCATGATCAAAAAGATTGCCGCCGCGGCCCTGCTGGCGGGCTCGGTCACCGCCACCGCCCAGACCACCGCAGAGGCCGTGGAGGTTCCCCAGGCCCTCGGCGCGACAGCCGTCCTGACGACGCAACTGATCTCGCAGCTTCCGCACATCCACGACGTGCAGCCACCGCCCGCGTTCACGGCCCAGAAGGGCGGCGGCGAGTAGCCGGTGCCCAGCTCCGCGGCCGCTCCGGCCGGTGGTGTCAGGGCCGGCGCGCCACCGCGGCGTAGGAGACGGCCACGGCGTCCGTGACCTGCGTCGCCTCGTCCGGATCGGCCGGGCGCCAGTGGTGCGCCAGGGTGATGCCGGGCTCCAGCAGTTCCCAGCCGTCGAAGAAACGGGCGAAACCGGCCCGTGTACGGAACGTCACGGACGTGCCCGCCGCCGCGTAGATGTCCGAGATCCGGGCCATCGCCTCCGGGGCGAAGTCGGCGGTGGCATGGGTCATGGTCAGCGTGCTGCCGCTGGGCAGGGCCGCCTTGAGGTGCTCGACGACCTGATGCGCCCGGTCCTGCCCGTCGTCCGGCACGAAGTGCATCAGGGCGTTCAGGCTCAGCGCGACCGGGCGGCCGAGGTCGAGGGTCTCCCGGACCTGCGGCGCCGCGACGATCCCGGCCGGCTCGGTGACGTCCGCCTGGAGGTAGGCGGTGCGCCCCTCCGGTGTGCTGCGCAGCAGGGCGGCGGCGTGCGCCAGCACGATCGGGTCGTTGTCCGTGTAGACCACACGGGCGTCCGGCGCGATGCGCTGGGCGATCTCGTGCAGATTGGGCGAGGTGGGGATGCCGGTACCGATGTCCAGGAACTGCCGCAGCCCCGCCCGCGCCAGGGCGCGGGTGGCGCGGTGCGTGAACTCACGGTTGACCCGCGCGGCGACCGCCGCCGACGGGAAGACCGAGAGCACGCTCGCGGCGGCCGTGCGGTCGGCGAGGAAGTTGGTCCTGCCGCCGAGGAAGTAGTCGTAGATGCGCGCCGAATGGGCGCGGTCGAGTTGCAGGTCCACCACCGGTTCGCCGTGCTGCTCGCTCATCAGAGGACCGCCTCCCTGTACGGCTGCCGGACCGACGCCGGAGCACTGCCCCCGCCGGCACGGCCTCGCACCGGCGCGTGGCGGGAACCGGGCGCCCCCGCTCCGAATCATCACATCATCGCTTCCGGAAGATTTCTTCGGGGCGTTGCCACAACCGGGCCTGTTTTCCGGTTCATTGGAAGGGAGGGCGCCGCCCTCCCGCTGATGCCGGGGCCTGCCGGCCTCCCGGACCGCGGCGAACGGAACGAGGACCGCACGTGAGCACGTACCGGGACAGCCCCCTGCCGCCGTGCGCCCCCGCACACGGGCCCGGCGCCGGGCGGCACGGCCGGCGGGAGCGGCCGTGACCCGCGACCGGCCGCCGTGTCCGGCCGGCGATCCGCTGCGACAGGCCGGCCGGCGGCTGGCCATCGCCTTCGAGGCGTTCCACGAGACGCACTACCGCAAATGGCTGGCCTACGCCTATCTGCACACCGGCAGCGAGGACGCCGCCCTGGAGGTGACCGGCTCCGCCTACCAGCGATTACGGCTGTGCTGGCCGTACGCGCTCAAACAGTCCTCGGTGGACTCCTACGCCTGGGCCGTCCTCAAGGAGTCCGTGGTCGACTGGCTCTGCCGGCACCGGCGCGCCACGGCCCTGACCCAGAGCGCCGCCTTCGCCGTCGTCACCCGCGCCCTGCTGCGCGAGTGCCAGCAGCAGTTCGCGCTGCTGGAGAGCCAGTTGGGGCTGTACGAGGCGATCGCGCGGCTGCCCGAGCGGCAGTGCGACGTGATCGTGCTGCGCCATGTCATCGGGTACTCCGACACCCAGATAGCCGCCCTGCTCGGCGTCGACGAGGCCACCGTCCGCTCCCACGCGAGCCGGGGCAAGCGCCGGATCGCCGCCGCACTGGGCATCGAACCAGGCCCCACGAAGGGTAAGTGACCCATGCCGCACACCCACCGGGCCGGCCGGGACACCATCGAGTCCCTGCTGGCAGCAGCCGCCGACGTCCTCGCCGAGTCCTACGGCGCCTACGACACCGTCGCGGCCCGTGACCGGCTCACCGGCGACACCTACGAGGACACCGGGGCCGCGTACCCGGCCGGACCCCGCCCGGACGCCCCGGCGCCCACCGCCTACCCCAGCGCCCACGACGAGGCCGCCCACGAACTCGACCTGGCCTGTGCCCTGGTGGTGAACGCCGCGGCGGCGGCGGACAGCCTGGCCCGGCTGGTCGACGACCATCGCATCGACCCCGAGGGCGCCCTGGTCTTCGCCTGCCTGCTGCACATCACCGGGCGGGCGGAGGCCGCCGACTTCTGGTGGCGGTTCGGCGCCGGCGGCGGCAGCCGGACGGCCGCCTACTGCCTGTACCTCTCCCACCGCCGGCACGGTGAGTTCCGCGACGCGGCCTACTGGCGGATGCAGGCCGTCCACGACCCGGACGAGGAACTGCCGGCACCGGTCGCCTTCGACGCCGGGCGGCTGCTGCCGGACGCCGCCCGGCACGCCCTGCTCGTCCAGTGGCACAGCGGCCTCGCGCCCACCCTGCCCGCGGCCCTGGAGCGCGTCATCGACCGCCTCGCCGTCGCGGGCGACGACGAGGACTTCGGCGCGATCCCCTGCCCGTCGCCGACGCTCGTGGACGACCTGCGGCAGTGACCGGCGACCGGAAAGGACCGGCCGGGCGGACGCCGCATGGACGCGGCGGGCCGTGGCCGTCACCATCGGTAGCAACGGCACCACACGTACCGGACCCGGCAGCGCGTCCGCCGCCGGAGGACGGCACCCGCAGCGCACCGAGCGAGCCGACGGAGAGGCGTCCGTATGGAGCGACGTACGGCCCAGGGCCGCAGTACGGGCACGGGGCACGGAGAGTCCGTGAACCTCGGCAGGGCCACGGATCGCCGTACGGCCCCGGGCCGCGGCGCCGGCCCGGGCCCCGGCACCGCCTCGGCCTCCTCCGCCCCCCTTCCCGAACGCGCCGAGGTCGTCATCGTCGGCGGTGGCGTGCTCGGGGCGAGCATCGCGTTCCACCTGGCGGAGGCCGGGGTGGGCGGCGTCCTGCTGCTGGAGCGGGACCGGCCCGCCGCCGGATCCTCGGGCAAGCCCATCGGCGGCGTACGCGCCCAGTTCTCCGACCCGCTCAACATCCGCATCGGCCGGCGCAGCCTGGAGGCGTGGCGGGCGTTCGGGGAACGGCCCGGCGCCGACATCGGGTTCGAGAGCGTGGGGTACCTCTTCCTGCTCGGCGACGCCACCGAACGCGCGCTGTTCGAGGAGGGGGTGGCGGCACAGAACGCGCTCGGGGTGCCCAGCCGGATCATCGGCCCGGCCGCGGCCGCCGCGCTGTGCCCGTACCTCGATCCGGACGGCTTCGTCGCCGCCGCGTACTGCCCGGCCGGCGGGTACGCGCTGCCGCGGGAGGCGGTGACCGGCTACCTGCGCGCGGCCGCCCGGTACGGCGCGGACATCCGTACGCACTGCCCCGTCACCGCGATCGACACCCGCGACGGCGCCCTCGACGCGGTACGGACACCGCGCGGCACCGTCCGCACCACCACGGTCGTCTGCTGTGCGGGCGCCTGGTCCGCCGAGGTCGGCGCGATGGCCGGGGTACGGCTGCCCGTGACCCCGCTACGCCGCCAGATCGCCTTCACCGGACCGCTGGACACCCCGCCGCCCCGCATCCCCTTCACCCTCGACTTCGCCTCCACGGCCTACTTCCACAACGACGGCGCGGGCGGGCTGCTGCTCGGCATGTCGGACCCGCGCCAGGAACCGGGCTTCGGCCGGGAGTTCAGCCGGGAGTGGCTGGAACCTTTCCGTGCGGCCGTGGGCCGCCGGGCCCCCGCCCTGGCCACGATGCCGGCCCGTCACGGCTGGGCCGGCCTCTACGAGACCACCCCCGACAACAACGCCCTCATCGGCGAGGCCGCGGACGTCCCCCGCTTCCTGTACGCCACCGGGTTCTCCGGCCACGGCTTCCTCCAGGCGCCCGCCGTGGGGGAGCTGGTCCGCGATCTGTACCTGGGCCGGGAGCCGTTCCTCGACGTCGGCCCGCTGGCCGCCACGCGGTTCGACGGCCGGCCCGCCGGTACGGGGGAGGAGGGGAACGTAGGGCACCACGGTGCCCGCCCGGAAGCACACGTCATCTGACGCCCGGCCCACGCCGAGGAGGACCGTTTGATTTCCACCTGGCGGCTGCGCGCCGCCTTCGCCCGCCGGCTGTCCGTCATGTACGGCGCCGAGGTCCCCGCGTACACCACCCTCCTGGAGGTGACGGGCGAGGTGAACGACGAGGTCGCGCGCCGCGACCCGGACGCCGGGCGGCTGGGCGGCATCGAACGGGTCGCCGCGGAGCGGCACAGCGCCATCCGCGTCGGCACACCCCGCGAACTGCGCCAGGCAGGCCAGGTGTTCGCCGCGCTGGGGATGCGTCCGGTGGGCTTCTACGACCTGCGGGACGCCACCACGAGCGCGGTACCGGTGGTCTCCACCGCCTTCCGCCCCGTCGAGCCCGCGGAACTCGACCGCAACCCCTTCCGCGTCTTCACCTCGATGCTCACCGCCGCCGACCGCCGGTTCTTCGACGCCGGACTCCAGGCCCGGCTGGAGACCTTCCTGGACCGCCGCACGCTCTTCCCGCCCGAACTGCTCACCCTCGCCGAGCACGCCGAACGCGAGCACGGCCTCGCCCCGGAGCAGGCGGAACGCTTCCTGACACTGGCGGTCGCCGCCTTCGAACTGTCCCCCGAGCCGGTGGACCGCGCCTGGTACCGCGAACTCGCCCGGATCTCCGCCGTCGCCGCCGACATCGGCGGCGTCACCAGCACCCACGTCAACCACCTCACCCCACGCGTCCTGGACATCGACGCGCTCTACCGGCGGATGGCGGACCGCGGCATCACCATGATCGACGAGATCCAGGGGCCACCCCGCTGGGACGGCCCCGACGTCCTGCTGCGGCAGACCTCCTTCCGCGCGCTGGACGAACCCCGTGCCTTCCGCGAACCGGACGGCAGCGTGACCACCGGCGCGTTGCGGGTGCGGTTCGGCGAGGTCGAGGCGCGCGGCATCGCCCTGAGCCGTACGGGCCGCGCCCGCTACGACGCGCTCACCGCGGAGACGGACCGGCGGTTCGCCGAGGAGACGGAGCGGCGGCTTGCCGCGGAGCGGGACCGATGGGGCGCCGCGGAGAAGGACCGACGGAGCGCCACGGAGACGGGCCCGCGGCGCTCCGCGGCGACGGACCCGCGGAGCGCCCGCGAAGGGAACAGCGGCGGCCCCACCCGGCAGGACATGGCCCGCCCCCTCTGGGAGGCCGGTTTCCCGCGCTCGGAACAGCAGCTCGCCGCCGAAGGGCTGGGCTACTTCACGTACGCCCCGGCAGCCGCCCGCCCGCGCGACGGGCAGCACCCGCCCGCCGACCTGGCCGGGCTGCTGGAACACGGCTGGCTGACCGCCCGCCCGATCGTCTACGAGGACTTCCTGCCCCGCTCGGCCGCCGGGATCTTCACCTCCAACCTGACCGGCCACGGCACCCGGGACACCGCCCGCACCGGGACGCCCTACGACGAACACCGGCTCGCCGAAGCCGTCGGCCGTCCCGTGCACGACCCCTTCCAGATCTACGCCGCACAGCAGGACGCCTCGCTACGGCGCTCCCTGGAGGCGCTGGGAGCGGACGACGCCCTTCGCGAACTGTTCCCCTCCTGAGGGCCGCGCCCGACTTCCGGTCCGTACCGGTCCGCCCCCGCCCGTCACCTCCCCTCGCGCCGAAGGAGACACCCGCCGTGAGCACCCGCACCCAGCTCCCCAGCACCGCAGAACTCCGCGACCTGGCCGCCGACCGGCTGCGCCGCTGCGGCGTCGCGACCGTCCCCGAGGGCACCGGGATCACCGCCCGTACGCCGCTCACCGGCGGCGTCCTGTACCGGCTGCCCGCCGCCACCGCCGAGGAGGCCGACGCGGCCGTCACCGCGGCCGAAGCCGCGTTCCGCGAGTGGCGTACCGTCCCCGCGCCCCAGCGGGGCGCGCTGGTCAAACGGTTCGGCGAACTGCTCACCGAGCACCAGGACGCGCTCGCCGACCTCGTCACCGTCGAGGCCGGCAAGATCCGGTCCGAAGCGCTCGGCGAGGTACGGGAGATGACCGACGTCTGCGACTTCGCCGTCGGACTGTCCCGGCAGCTCTACGGACGCACGATGGCCTGCGAACGCCCCGGCCACCGCCTCGCGGAGACCTGGCACCCGCTCGGCGTGACCGGTGTGCTGTCCGCCTTCAACTTCCCGGTCGCCGTCTGGTCCTGGAACACCGCGATCGCCCTGGTCTGCGGCGACCCGGTCGTGTGGAAGCCCTCCGAACTGACTCCGCTGACCGCGCTGGCCTGCGACGCCCTGCTGGCCCGCGCGATCGCCGACACGGGCGCGCCGGCCGCGCTGCACCGGCTGCTCCTCGGCGGCCGGGAGACCGGCGCGCTGCTCGCCGACGACCCGCGCATCGCACTGCTCAGCGCGACCGGCTCGGTCCGGATGGGACGGGCGGTGGCCCCGCGGGTGGCCGCCCGCTTCGGCCGCTGCCTGCTGGAACTCGGCGGCAACAACGCCGCCGTGGTCACCCCGTCCGCCGACCTCGACCTCGCGGTCCGCGGCATCGTCTTCTCGGCCGCCGGGACCGCGGGCCAGCGCTGTACGACCCTGCGCCGGCTGATCGTGCACGAGGACGTCGCGGACCGCCTGACCGAGAAGATCACGAACGCCTACGGGCAACTGCCGGTCGGCAACCCCTTCGACGCCGCCACGCTCGTCGGGCCGCTGATCAATCCCGCTGCCCACGCGGCCATGGCCAAGGCGCTGGACGCGGCGCGGGACGACGGCGGCACCGTCCTGACCGGGGGCGAAGCGCACCTCACCGACCAGGTACCGGACGCCGCCTACGTGAGTCCGGCGCTCGTGCGGATGCCGGCGCAGACCGCCGTCGTCCGCACCGAGACCTTCGCGCCCATCCTGTACGTGCTGACCTACCGCACCTTCGAGGAGGCCGTCGCCCTGCACAACGGCGTGCCGCAGGGCCTGTCGTCCAGCGTCTTCACCCGGGACCAGCGGGAGGCCGAGCGCTTCCTGGCCGCCGACGGCTCCGACTGCGGCATCGCCAACGTCAACATCGGTACGTCGGGCGCGGAGATCGGCGGCGCTTTCGGCGGGGAGAAGGAGACCGGCGGCGGCCGGGAGTCCGGTTCGGACGCCTGGCGCGCGTACATGCGCCGGGTCACCACCACCGTCAACTACTCGGACGACCTGCCGCTGGCGCAGGGCGTCAACTTCCTCTAGAGCCGCGGGCCCGTGGGTGGGGTGCCCGTCCGGCGGTCAGTTGAGGGCCCGGGCGGGCAGCAGCCGTTCGATGACGACGAAACGCTCGTCGAGCGGTGCCAGGCGCAGCAGCCTGCGGACCACGGGACGCGGTCCGAGCAGCATCAGACGGCCGCCGCGGTCGACCACCCGTTCGCGGATCCGGCACAGCAGGGCGAGGCCGCTGCAGTCCATGAACGTGACCTGACCCAGGTTCACGACCACCGTGCCGGGCCGGGGTGGCAACACCTCGCCGAGGAGGGGCTGCAAGGTCAGCGCCAAGGCGAGGTCGAGCTCTCCCTTGAGCGCGAGCACGAACTGGTCTCCGACCACGTACGTGAGCAAGGCCGTGTCGGCGGTACGTTCGGTCATGGCGCCCCCCACCGGATGCGCAGGCCGCGAGAGCGCGGCTTCTGGCTGATGGCACCGGGGGCCGGGGTGCAGAAAAACCGTAGCGGGACGTTTACGGGGAGAATCGATCAGCCAAGGTCGCATCCCTCGAACGGGTGAAGCCTTGCGCTATCTCTTGACGGATGTGCCGCGATACGGAACGCGCTTCGGGCCGGGCGCCTCGACCACCGACGCCCGGCCCGGAGCGGCACGCGATCAGGACTGCGGCGGCTGGTTCTGGCCCTGATCCCTGCCGAGCTGGTCCTTGAGCTTGTCCTGGGCCGTGTCGACCTGACTGCTGTATTTGCCCTGGGACTTCTCGTCGACGAAGTCGCCGGCCTTGTCGACGCCCTTCCCGGCCTGGTCCTCGTGACCCTTCAGCATCTGCTTGAGCTTGTCCAACACGGACATGAGTCGTCCTCCTCGCCACTGACGCCCCCACCTCTCCAGGGTCGCCGGGTCCGGCCGAATCCGCATCCGGGGTGCCGTGCGCCCGTACGCGGCGGGCCGGCACGAAGGGCCGAAAAAGCTGTCAGGACGGGCGGCCCTGCAAGGTGCGCACGGGAATCAGACAGTGCGCGGAGCTCTTGATCACGCCCTCGTCGCCCGCGAAGGCCCGCAGCATGTCCTCGCTGACCGGCCCGCCCGGCTTCGCCTCCGGCCACGGCCGGGTGGCGAACATGCCGTACACCTGCCCCCGGTGGTCCGCCGCCGCCAGCCACTCCGGCGGCACCGGGCACTGCGCGCTGAAGATCGGCATCGTCAGCACCGCCCGCCCGGCCTCGACGATCAGCGTCAGCGGGAGGGAGGGGGTGCGGGAGGCGTCCTGGAGTTCGCCGCCGACCAGCAGCCCGGCCTGGCTGAGCATGGTGCCCATGACCTCGGTCCCGGTCTCCGGGCCGTCCTTGCCGTCGCCGAGGGAGTAGGTGAGCAGGAAGGGTACGTCGTGACCATCCTCGGGGTGCGCGCCGCTCCAGCCGATCATCATGAGCGTGCCCAGCTGGCTGTACGGAGGGTTGCCGGTGGTGGCCTGGGATGTGGTCATGGCGGGCACCTTAGTGACCTTCACGCGCCGTCGTCCGCGCGCTTCACCCGGTTGGCGGAGCCGCGCCGGCATCCCAGCCGAACGAGGTCCGGAGGGTCACCCGTACCGGCGATCCCGAGGGGTCCGTATGCCGCGCGAGCGGCCCTGTACGGCCGCGGGTACGGCACCGTACGGCCGCGGTCCGGCGGCGGCCGGGCCCCGGCGGCCGGTTCGCGCGTCCCGGGCGCGGGCACCATGACGGCAGGCCCGGCAACGGCACGGGACACGGTGCTCCCGGCGGTGGGCCCGGTGCCGCGACCCGGTGTCGGAGGGGAGTGGGGGCCCGATGGACCTTTCCGAGGTGGAGTACCACGACCCCGACGACGCGTCGGGCGAGGAGGCGATGGCCGGCTACGCCCGGCTGGCCTGCGAACTGACCGGCATGGACCCCCGGTACGGCATACCGGCGCTGGTCACGATCGCGCGGCGGGAGTCCGCGTACAACCATCCGCGCTGGCGGGTGAACACCACCGACGGCAACGCCTGGGGCCCGGTCATGACCGACGGGCACCCGCGCAACTGCTCACGCGGCGCCACCCAGTGCGTTCCGCCGACCTTCGCCGCGTACCACCGGTGCGGCACCGCCCGCACGCCGTACGACGTGGTGGCCTGCATGACCGCGACCATCGGGTACGTCCGCGACCGGTACGGCGTCGACGAGTCCGGCTCGAACTTCGCGGAGCGGGTGCAGCAGGCCGACCCGACCCGGCCGCCGAAGGGGTACTGAAGCGGGGGCCGGTGGGTCGTGCCGCGGGCGGCAGACGGCGGGCGGCTCAGGCGATGGCGCCTTCCGTCCAGGCCCGGTCGAGGATCTCGTCCACGGTCTGCTCGACGGTCTGGTGCGTGGTGTCCAGCCACAGCCCGATCGGCGGGGTGTGCTCGCGCAGCGCCGTGTCGAGGTCGCGCACGCTCCAGTCGGGCCCGTACGCCGTCTTGGCCCGGGCCGCCTCCCGCCGCTCGACCGCCGACGGGTCCGGGGTCAGCACGACCACCGCCAGCGGGCGGGTCCTGATGTGCTCGGCCATCTCGGTCAGATGCTCGCCGAGCAGGATGTCCTGGGCGATCACGGTGAACCCGGCCTGGGCGTACTGGTCGGCGCAGGCGGCGGTCAGCCGGTGCCGTAGCCGCAGCTGCGCGAGGGCCGACGCGCCGGCGTCGGGCGTCATCTCCTCCCGCCCCCGGACGACCATGCGCCGGAAGGTGTCACCGCGCAGGTGCACCGACCGCGCCAGCCGCTCGGCGAGTGCCTGCGCCACGGAGGACTTCCCGGCGGCCTGAATGCCCGTCAGTACGACGACACCCGGGCCGAGCCACGGTCCCCGGGGTGTGATGGGCGCGCTGTCGGTGGAGTGTGCCGTCATGCGTTCGGCTGCCTTTCCGCGCGGGGTTCCGGCCGGTCGCGGAGCCGTCGGGGCCGCTCCGCCGGGGCATCGTAACGCCCGCGCCGAGCACGGCGGATGCCTGCCGGTGCGGTACGGGCGCGGCGGGGCGGTGCCCGCCCCTGGCCGTCTGCCCCTCGCCGCCCGTCCTCGCTGTCAGCCGGTCGCCGTCAGCCCGTCGATCATGCGGTTGAGGAGCCGGTCGAAGGTCGCGTCGGGGGAGGGCGTGCCGCCCGGCGCGGTCAGGGCCTCGGCGACCTTCGGGCAGGCGTCCGTGACGGCGGCGGAGCGCAGGTAGCGGGCCTGCGCGTCGTGGAAGGCCCGGCCGGTGGCGTCGGCCGCCGCTTCCTGGGCGAGTTCATGGGTGACATGGCTCGCCACGAAGCCGGAGAGCAGGCTGAAGATTTCGAGTGCCGCCGGGGCGCCGAGCCCCGCGGGAGCGAGGACGGCGAGGGCGTGCTCCAGGGTGGCGAGGGTGTTCGGGCCGAACGTCTGCCGTGCGGGCAGCGCCGCGGGCAGCCACGGGTGGCGCCGCATCAGGTCGCGCTGCTCGTGGAAGAGGTGGCGCAGGTCCGCGCGCCAGTCGCCGGACGGTGCGGGGGGCAGCCGGTGCTCCCCGGCGGCCTGGTCGATCATCAGCTCCAGCAGCGTCTCCTTGTCGGGGACGTAGCTGTAGAGCGACATGGTGCCGGCTCCGACCCGGGCCGCGACCGCGCGCATGGTGACGGCGCCGAGCCCTTCGGCGTCGGCGAGAGCGACGGCCGCGGCGGTGATCTCGGCCCGGCTGTGCGCCGGGGGACGGCCGCGCCGGGGGCGTTCGGCCGGTGCCCAGAGCGCCTCCGGGTCCACTCCGGCGGTACGGCCGGATGTGCCTGTACCGGATGTGCCTGTACGGGTCACGGCAACCTCCCTCTGCTGTCCGCCGCCATCCAATCATCCGCTATTCTCGTACGTAGTACGGGAATAGCGTTCCGTGCCAGACGGAGCAGTCCGCACGAGGAATCGAGGCACCGTGACGACGGCGACGAACCACCCCACCACGAAGAAGCCGCCCCTCTCGGCCCGGGTGCTGCGGCGCACCCTGCGCGGCATGCCCGAGCGGCGCCACGACGTCGCCCGCGAAGGCGGACTCGTGGTGCCCGCCGCCGACGGCAGCCCGCTGCTGACCGACCACTACTTCCCCCGCGCCGCCGGCGACTTCCCCACCCTGCTGGTCCGCTCGCCGTACGGCCGCGGCATCCCGTGGGCCCCGATGTTCGGCATGCTCTTCGCCGAACAGGGCTTCCACGTCGTCCTGCAGAGCAGCCGCGGCACCGGGGGGTCCGGCGGCACCTACGCCCCGTGGCAGCACGAGGCCGCCGACGGCCGGGCGGCCGTCGCGTGGCTGCGCCGGCAGCCCTGGTTCACCGGCGTCCTCGGCACGCTGGGACCCAGTGCCCTCGGGTACGCCCAGTGGGCCCTCGCCACCGATCCGCCTCCGGAGCTGCGGGCGATGGTGATCCAGGTCGGCATGCACGACCTGCACGGCTTCTTCTACCCCTCGGGCTGCGCTTCGGGCCCGTTCGCCCTGGAGAACGCCCTGGTCTCGGTCGTCGGCCGGATGCACTACGGCCGGGGCACCCTGGCCTTCGCGCGGGCCGCGCTGCGCCTGCAGCGCCACCTCCGGAGGATCACCCGGACGCTGCCGCTCGGCGAGACGTACGTGCCCGGTCTCGGCGGCCGGGCGCCGCTCCTGGACGAGGCGATGGCCCGGCCCGATCCGGAGGACGCCCACTGGCAGGGCGCGGACGTCGGTGCGGCGGCCGCGCGGGCGGCCGTACCGACCAGCCTGATCACCGGCTGGCACGACGTCTGCCTCGACCAGACGCTCCAGCAGTACGACCGGCTGCGCCGCGCCGGGTGCGAGACCTCCCTGCTCGTCGGCCCCTGGACCCACAACTCCGCCATGCAGCAGGGCTGGCCGGACGTCTTCGCCGAGACCCTGGCCTGGCTCCGGGCCCACCTGTGCGACGACGCGTCGGGCCTGCGGGAAACGCCGGTGCGCGTCCATGTGGGAGGGCGTCAGGAGTGGCGCGACCTGGCCGACTGGCCGCCGGCGGCGACCGGCCGCCGCTGGTACCTCGACGGTGCGGGTGACGGCACGCTGAGCCCCCGGGCCCCCGAGGGCGCGCCCCCGCTGTCCTTCCGTCACGACCCGGCCGACCCGACGCCCTCGGTCGGCGGTCCCCTGCTGAGCCGGACCGCCGGGCCCCGGGACAACGCCGCCCTGGAGGCCCGCGACGACGTACTGACCTTCACCACCCCGCCGCTCACCGAGCCGCTCGACGTCCTCGGCACGGTCGCCGTGGAGCTGCGGGTCGCGACGGACACCGGGTACGCCGACGTCTTCGCCCGGCTCTGCGACGTCGACGAGCGGGGGCGTTCGGTCAACGTCTGCGACGGGATCCGGCGCCTGGACCCTGCCGCGGCCGGGGGCGCGTCCGGCCCGGCGGAGGTGACGGTGGCGATGAGCCCCACCGCCCACTCCTTCGCCGCCGGACACCGCGTCCGCCTCCAGATCAGCGGCGGCGCCCACCCGCGCTTCGCCCGCAACACCGGGACGGGAGAGCCGCTGGCGACGGCCACCCGGCTGGTGCCCGTCGTGGTCTCGCTGCATCACCCGTCGGCGCTGGTGCTGCCGCAGGCCGGCCCTGAGGCGGAGGGGGTGGAACGGGCGGAGCGGGCAGTGCGGACGCGGTCTCAGACGAAGAAGGCGTTCATGCCGTCCACGTCGGACAGATAGGTCTCGATGGCCGCGATCTTCCCGTCCCGCACGGTGCACACCGTGGACAGGTGCTCGTCCAGGACCAGATCGCCGCGCTGGGCGGTGTTGTGCAGGGACAGCGCCATGTTGCGGGGGCTGACGAGGATGTGCAGCAGGGCGAAGTTCAGGCCGTACCCGGCGATCTTGCGGGCACGTTCGACCACGCCGTCCGCTCCGTGCGCCATCCCGGAGATCGTGTTGTCGCCGGGCAGCTCCCAGGTCGCGTCCTCGTGGAGCAGGGAGCGGATGGTGTCCCAGTCGGTGGTGGCGAGCGCGGCGTGGAACTGCTTGCCGAGGGAGTAGTTGTCCTCGTAGACGGTCATGAGGGCTCCTTCATGCGAGAGGGGACGGGTGCGCCGGTCCGGACGGACCTGCCGACCCGTCAGTTCGTATGTACTAGAACAGTAGCAAACTGGTGGCGGGGAAGATGGTGACGGGGAGGGGAGGGAGGCGGGCCGCGTGCCGGTGCGTCCGCGTACGCTCGGGGCATGGCCGTACTGAGTCACCCCGACCGTGCCGAACTGCGCATCGCGGACGTCCTGGAGGCATTCGCGCACCCGATCCGGCTGCGCATCGTGCACCGGCTCGCCCATGGGGCCGAGCGCTCCTGCGGCGAGCTGCTGCCCGAAGTGTCCAAGTCCACCGCCAGCCACCACTGGCGCGTGCTGCGGGAGAGCGGCGTGCTCCATCAGCGGCGGGAGGGCCGCCGCCTGATCATGCATCTGCGCCGCGACGACCTGGAGGCGCGCTTCCCGGGGTTGCTGGACGTGGTGCTGGTGGCTGCCGGGGGCGATCCCGAGGTGGTCGAGGGCGAGGGCGCGCAGGCCGCCGGGGCGCTGCGCTCCTGACGGGCGTGGCGGTGCTGCCGCGAATCGGCCTGTTCGGCGCGGTTTGTCCGTAAGGGGAGCGCTGCATGAGAGCCTGACGGCCGGGTACGGGCGAGGCCGGAGGTGAGCGCATGTCCGGTGCAGCGAGGCCGTCTGGGACGACGGCGGCCGTCGTCGAACTGGCCGTCTGGTGGGCCGCGCTGACCGCGCTGTGGCTGGTGCTGGTCAGCAGCCTCGACCTGCTGGAGTGCCTGGTCGGCGCGGCGGCCGCCCTGCTCGGCGCGTGCGCCGCCCGCGCGGCCCGCAGAGCCGCCGTCGGCGGTGCCGCCGCCGACCGGCCCGCGCGCACCGGCCCGGAGGAAGGCCGGCCGCGGTGAACGGCTGGCTGCTCGCCGCCGCGCTGCTGCTCCTCGTCGGCTTCGCCCCCACCGTGTGGGGCGCGGCGAGCGGGCCCGTACGGCGGCGGATCATGGCGCAGAACCTCGCGACGCTCGTCGCCTGCCTGGCCGTACTGCTGCTCGCACAGGGCTACGCGCGGCCCTCGTACGCCGACCTCGGACTGGTCCTCGCCGTCCTCGGTCCCGCCGGAACGCTCGTCTACGCCCGGCTGCTCGCCGACGAACTGGCCGGACAGCCGGTGCGCGACCGGGTCGCGCGCGGCCTCGACCGCGCCATGACACCGCTCGCCGCCCTCGCCGTTCCTCTGGTGGTGGTGCCGCTGTGCGTTGCTGCCGGGCCAGGTCGGGCGATGGTGAAGCTGCTGGTCATCGGGGTGCTGCTGGTCGGCGGGAACATCGTGTCCTCGCGCGCGCTGTCCGGGCGGCGGGCCGGGGAGAAAGCCGGTGCGGCCGATGAATGACGTCCTGATCGTGCTGGCCCTGGCGCTGGTGGCGGCGGCCGCGACCGCTGCCGTACTGGCCCGCGACCCGGTCCGGCAGTCGACCGTACTGGCCCTCCTCGGCCTCGCCCTCGCCCTCCTCTTCGCCATCCTCCAGGCGCCGGACGTCGCGCTCTCCCAGCTCGCGGTCGGCTCCGTCCTCACCCCGCTGATGCTGCTGCTCTCGGTGCGGAAGGTGCGGCGCAAGGGCCGTGCGGACGGCCGGGCGGACGACCGCGAGCAGGAGACCGGAAGCGCGGGGGAGGGGGAACGGCGGTGAGCCGGCGGATCCGGACGTGGGTACTGCTCCTCGGCGGCCTGGGCGTGGCCGTCCTGCTGTTCGCCGCGAGCCTGGACCTGCCGGAATTCGGCGGCGACCGGCACCCGTACGGCGCGCGGGCCGTCGAGGCCGCCCTCGCCCGGCACACCGCCAACGTCGTCGCGGCGGTCAACTTCGACCAGCGGGCGTTCGACACCCTCGGCGAGGAATCGATCCTCTTCTGCGCGGCCCTCGGCACCGTCGTCCTGCTCCGCCAGACGCGCGACGAGCACCGGGTACGCCCCGAACCGGCGCGCGTCGACCCACCCGTACGCCGCTACGCGCTCGTCGCGCTCCCGGTCACCCTGCTCATCGGTCTCTACGTCGTCGCGCACGGCCAGCTCAGCCCCGGCGGCGGCTTCCAGGGCGGGGTGGTCGTCGCCACCGCCCTGCACCTGCTCTACATCGCCGTGGACTACCGCGCGCTGGAGCGGATCAGACCGGTCGGCCTGTACGCGACGGCGGACGCGGCGGGGGAGGCCGCCTACCTCCTGCTGGGCGCCGCCGGCCTGGTAGCCGGTACCGCCTACCTGGCCAACTTCCTCCCGTACGGCACCTTCGGCACGCTCGCCTCGGGCGGCGTGGTCCCGCTGCTCAACGCGTCCGTCGGGGTGGAGGTGGCCAGCGGGGTCGTGGTGCTGCTGGCCTCCTTCCTCGACCAGGCGGTGGAGATCGAGGACGCGACGGAGCACACCGCCTCGGGACCGGCCCGCCACCCCACCCTTCCGCCCCCTTCCGAGGAGAAGCCGACATGAGCGTGCTGCCGTATCTCGTCGCCGGCTGGATCTTCCTGATCGGCTGTTACGGGCTGGCCACCAGCCGCAACCTCATCCACGCCGTCGGCTGCCTCGCCGTCTGCCAGGCGTCCACGTATGTCCTGCTGCTCGCCGTCGGCTACCGGGACGGCGGCACCGCGCCGGTCTTCTCCGACCTGCGGCCCGGCGCCCGTCCGGTCGTCGATCCCGTCGTCCAGGCCCTGACCCTCACCGACGTGGTGGTGGGCGCGACGGTCACCGCGCTGCTGCTGGCCCTCGTCGTCCAGGTGGGCAAACGGCACGGCACCGTGAACCCGGACGAACTCTCGGAGCTGCGCGGGTGACCCCGGCCGGCACGCTCGCCCCCGCCGCCGCGACGACCCTCACGCCCGCCGCCACCCTCCCGCTGATCGTGGCCACCCCGCTGCTCGGTGCCGCGTTCCTGGTGGCCGCCGGGCGCCGGATGCCGCGCCGGGCCGCCGAGACCGCGGGCACCGTCTTCGCCGCGGCCACCGCCGTACTCGCCCTCTCCGTCCTGCTGCGCGGCACGTCCGGGGACGTACCGGGCGCACGCGCCGTCGAATGGCTCGGCGGCCGGCACCCGCACGGCGGCGCGGGTGTCGGCATCGTCCTGGTCGGCGACCGGATCGGCGTCGGCCTGGCCGCCGTCACCTCGCTGCTCGTCGTCGCCGTCCTCGCCTACTCCTGGCGCTACTTCGACGAGCCGCCGCACCGCCAGGCGGGCACCTTCCCCGCCCTCGTCCTGATCTTCCAGGCGGGCATGTGCGGCTTCGCGCTCACCGGCGACCTCTTCAACGCGTTCGTCTTCTTCGAGCTGATGGGCGTCGTCGCGTACGCGCTCACCGGCTACCGCGTCGAGGAGAAGCGCGCCGTCCAGGGCGCCCTCACCTTCGGCGTCGTCAACTCCCTCGGCGGCTACGCGACGCTGCTCGGTGTCGGCCTGCTGTACGGACGTACCGGCGAACTCGGCTTCGCCCAGATCGGCGCCCGGCTGGCCGCCCACCCGACCGGGTCCTCCGGCGGCGGCCCCGACTTCCTCGTCCTGACCGCCTTCGTCCTCGTCCTGACCGGCCTGCTCGTCAAGGCCGCGGCCGTCCCCTTCCACTTCTGGCTCCCGGACGCCCACGCGGTGGCCCCCACCCCGGTGTGCATGCTGCTGTCCGGCGTCATGGTCGAACTGGGCGTCTACGGCACGGCCCGCGTCTACTGGACGATCTTCGCGGGCCCCGGCGGCATCCCCACCGCCGACGCGCACCGCCTGCTCCTCACCCTCGGCACGCTCACCGCCGTCGTCGGCGCGCTCATGTGCTGGCAGCAGCGCCACCTCAAGCGGCTGCTGGCCTTCTCCACCGTCGCGCACACCGGCCTGTTCCTGGTCGGACTCGCCGTCATGACCCCCGAGGGCACGGGCGGAACGGCGCTGTACGTCCTCGCGCACGCGGGCGTCAAGGCCGCGCTGTTCGCCGCCATGGGCATCCTCCTCGACCGCTTCCGCAGCGTCGACGAACACGAACTCCACGGCCGAGGCCGGGAACTGCCCCTGGTCGGCGTGGTCTGCGCCGTCGGCGGGCTGGCCCTGGCCGGGCTGCCGCCCTTCGGTACGGGACTGGGCAAGGCCGTCACCGAGGAGGCGGCGGGCGGCTGGCAGGCGGCCCTGTTCGTGGTGGTGTCGGCGGTCACCGGGGGAGCGGTGCTGCGCGCCGTCGCCCGCGTCTTCCTGGGGCTGGGGGTACGTCCCGAAGCCGCCGGCCAGGCGGAGGCCCGCACGGACGAGACCAGCGGCAAGGACGAGGAACCCGAGACCGCCGGCCCGCTGAGCCGCATTCCGGACACCATGCTGGCGGTCCCGGTCGTGCTGCTGGCGGGCGCCCTGGCCGTCGGCGTCGTACCGGGACTGCACGCGGCGGTCGGCCGGGCCGCCGACGCCTTCCTCGACCGGGCGGGCTACACGGCCGCCGTCCTGCACACGCCCCCGGCCGCGTCCGTACCGACGCCCGGACCGCACTGGTCCGCGGCGGGCGTGGCCCTCGGCCTGCTGTCCGCCGCCCTGGCCTGCCTCCTCGCCCGGTGGGCCGTACGCCACACGGGCCCGACCCGCCAAACCCGCTGGGCCGCCCCCGTACGCCGCCTCCACTCCGGACACATCGGCGACTACGTCGCCTTCATCCTGGCAGGCATGGCCCTGGTGGCGGCGCTCCTGCTGCCGTCCGTCCACTGAGGCCCCGACAGCGACTGCCGGGGCCTCGGTGGCGGTAGCCCGTCAGTCCTTCCGGTACGCGTACGCCTCCCCGGCGGCCGCCGCGACCGCGTCCAGATCCGCCCCCGTCGCAGCGGTGACCACGGCGGCCACCGCGCCCTCGACGAACGGCGCGTCCACCAGCCGCGTGCCTTCGGGCAGTTCGTCGCCCTCGGCCAGCAGCGCCTTGACGGTCAGTACGGCGCTTCCGAGGTCCACCAGGACCGCGACACCCGCGCCCTGGTCCACCGTCCGCGCCGCTTCCGTGATCAGTTCCGCGCTGGTCCCGAGGCCGCCGTCCGGAGTGCCGCCCGCCGCCGCGACCGGCGCCTTGACGTCACCGCCCGCCAGGCCGACGGCCAGCCGCGCCACCGACTCGGCCACCGGCCCGCTGTGCGACACCAGCACGACGCCCACGTACGCGGTCTCCGCGCCGCTCACTCGGCCACCCCCTGGTCCGCGGCCTCCGCCAGCGCCGCGAACAGCAGCGCGGACGAGGCCGCCCCCGGATCCTGGTGGCCGATGCTGCGCGCACCGAGATAGCTCGCCCTGCCCTTGCGGGCCTGGAGCGGCACGGTGTCCCGCGCCCCCTGCCCGGCCGCCTCGGCGGCGGCCGCGAAGGACGTGGTCAGCGCCTCGACGCCGGGGTCCAGCGCGTCGAGCATCGTCGCGTCACCGAGCGCGGACCCGCCCAGCTGGGCGACGGCGTCCACCGCGGTGCGCAGCGCCGTCCGCAGCTCGTCGACGGTCACACGTTCCGCCTCGCCGAGCTCCTTGCCCGTACGCCGCAGCAGCGTCCCGTACAGCGGGCCCGACGCGCCGCCCACCGTCGAGATCAACTGCCGCCCGGCGGTCGTCAGCACGGCACCGGGGGTCTGCGGCGGCTCGGCTTCGAGGGTCTTGACGACGGCCGCGAAGCCGCGCTGGAGGTTGCTGCCGTGGTCGGCGTCGCCGATGGCGGAATCCAGGTCGGTCAGGCGGGACGCTTCCCGGTCGACGGAGGCGGCGGCCGCCGTCATCCAGCGCAGGAAGAACCCGGCATCCAGTGCCGTTTCGGACACGAACTGCTCCTCTGGTCGTACGTGCGCGTGCGACGTCATGGCACAGACTCACCTGTGCGGGTGAACGTCTCCACCAGTGTGTACGTCTCCACCAGTCTCTCCGCTACACCGGCGCCTCCGCGATCCGCACCGCCCGCGCGCCCTCAGCGCCCCCACCGCAGCCCCGCCGTCTGCACCGGCGCGTCCCACAGCCGCAGCAGTTCCTCGTCGGCCTGGCACAGCGTCACCGAGCAGCCGGCCATGTCCAGCGAAGTGACGTAATTCCCGAGCAGCGTACGGGCGACCGGCACACCCCGCTCGCCGAGCACCCGGTGGACCTCGGCGCCGAACCCGTACAGCTCCAGCAGCGGCGTACCGCCCATCCCGTTGACCAGCGCCAGCACCGGCCGCCGGGGATTCAGGTCGGCCAGCACCGCGTCCACCGCGTAGTCCGCGATCTCGCGCGCCGTCATCATCGGCCGCCGCTCCCGCCCCGGCTCCCCGTGGATCCCCACGCCCAGCTCCAGCTCACCGGCGGGCAGCTCGAACATCGGGCCGCCCTTGGCCGGCGTGGCGCACGCGCTGAGCGCGACCCCGAAGCTGCGCGAGCACTCGACGACCCGGCGCGCCAGCTCCGCCACCCGCTCCAGCGGCGCGCCTTCCTCGGCCGCCGCCCCCGCGATCTTCTCCACGAACAGGGTGGCCCCGGTACCCCGGCGCCCGGCCGTGTGCAGCGAGTCCGTCACCGCCACGTCGTCGTTCACGAGCACACTGGCGACCCGTACCCCCTCGTCCTCCGCCAGCTCGGCGGCCATCTGGAAGTTCAGCACGTCACCGGTGTAGTTCTTCACGACGAACAACACACCTGCACCACTGTCCACGGCCGCGGCGGCGCGCACCATCTGATCGGGCACCGGCGAGGTGAACACCTCACCGGGACAGGCGGCATCCAGCATCCCCGGCCCGACATACCCCCCGTGCAACGGCTCGTGCCCACTGCCCCCACCCGAAACCAGAGCCACCTTTCCGGCAACCGGCGCGTCCCGCCGCACCACCACCCGGTTCTCGACATCCACCACCAGGTCGGGGTGGGCCGCGGCCATCCCGCGCAGCGCGTCGGCGACGACGGTTTCGGGGACGTTCATGAGCATCTTCATACGGGGCTCCTCGGGTGCTCGAAGGAATCGGCGGTGGCCTACAAGGTTGCAGTTCAGAGGTGGTGTAAGGGCTTGTTGACTCTGGCGGTCTCCGGCGATTGGCGGCGGACTCCGTCGGTACCGATGCTGACCTGATGCTGACTTGCTGACGAGGTGTCAGCTTCCGGACGGGTTACTCAGCGTGACGACCTCAGGATATGTGGAGCCGCTGGAGGTGGCGCAAGGGGTGGAGGCTGGAGGGCGCGAGCCTTGTGCGCGGCGGCGTCTTGGGCGGCGCGTAGTCAAGGTGAGGTGTGTCGCCGGGGGCGGGGGGGGGGCGGTTGGCCGACGCTAGGCGCGGCGCGTAGATCGCCCGCTCCCGGGGGTCCACTCGGGTCTGGCCCGCGCACCTACGGCGGCATGGCCACCGCAACCGGCTCGCTCCCTCCCGCCGCAACATCCTCGCCCACATCCCCGCTTACCTCCGGCGATACCACGCCTACTTCGGCGGCGAGCTGTCTGCTGGTGCCGGGACAAGTGTCTGCGAGCGGAGGTCCTCTCTCAGGCGCGATCCCCGTCGGTGTCCAGCTGCGGCTTACGGGTGGTGATCAGGCCGGGGCCACGCTCGCGGTGAGGTGGGTGACTGGACCGCACCGGGTCCGTCCCTCCGGACAGGCCCGTTCAGGCTTACCAAGATGAGGGGGGCGAGGTGCGGGTGACGACGGAAGGAAGTTGCCCGCTTTCGAGCACCTGCCGCGACAGGGCCAGCCCGAAATGCTCACCAATGGCCTGGAGGGCCCTGCGCTTGGCTTCGTGAGGCGATAGTTCCTCGTCGTCGCCGAGCAGGTCTTCGAGGGAGCCTTCCGGCGCGATGGCCCCGACGGCTTCCAGGGCTGGGCGCAGCAGGCCGGGTTGGGCGCCGCTGGGGTGGTAGCCGGCGCCCAGCTCGAAGTGCAGCTGCAGCTCACCATCGGCGAGGTAGCGGAAGAAGGAGGGCGGGTCGTCCGGCCGTGGGTCGAAGATCAGGACCTCGGCACCGTCTCGGGAGACTGCTGGATCGAGAGCCCACCCTTCGCTGCCTCCGGACTCCACGATGAACGACCAGTCGCCGCTTTTGCCGAGACGGCCGACGCAGTAGATCTGTGCGAGGTCGACCAGGGCGGATGCTTCCCGGCCGGTGAGGGCGGCGCCTGTCTCGACCGGTTCGTTGTCGGATATGCGTTCGGCGAGCTGCTGGGGGCTGAGGCCGCGGGCGCAGGTGATGTAGAGGTCGCCGGCGTTCAGGTGGGTGCCGCGCCAGGCGTCGGCGATCCAGGCAAGATCTTCGGGCACTGCTGGTTTCCTCCGTTCGTGACGTAGAGCGGGTGGGGCACAGCGTAGAACGTGTGCTGTGCTCCACCGGTTGTCAGTGCTCGGTCAGGGCTTGGGGACCGTGCAGGCTACGGTTGCCTTGGATGCGTTGCAGTGCGTGAACTGCGGGAAGCCCACCCAGTACGGGCCCTTGTCCAGCAGCCGGTCCTTGCCTGAGAAGCCCGAGCTGAAGGCCCCGACCGTCGAGGTGGAGTTGATCCAGCCCGACATGGCCGAGCGACCGCATACGTCCTTCCAGCCGTTGGCCGAGGCGACACGATTCGGTGACGCATCACGTGGAGTGTGTGGTGATCGTGGAGCGTGCCGCGAAGAGCGCCTGACCTGCGGGTTTTGCGGGTGCGCATGGTGTGTGGTGTGAGCGATATGGCGGGCGCCTGGCGGTGCTGGTCGGGCTTGACGAGGGTTCGGGCGATCAAACCCGTACGCGGATGGCAACGGGGGCGCCGTGCGGCGAGGACATCGTCCACGCCGACCGGTCCGCAGAGGGCGCTCCCCGCGGGTCAGTCGCGCGACCGGTCCGGGGCGATGGACGGTTCCGCCAAGGTCCACGACGCCAGCAGGCTCAGCGCCTGGGCGGACGCCGATTCGGGTTCGGCGGTGTAGAGGAACAGGGTGGTTTCGCTGTCCCCGGGCAGTGCGAGGGTCTCGTATGCCACCGTGAGTTCGCCGACCAAGGGGTGCCTCAGCCGCTTGGAACCGTGCGTGCGCTGGTGCACGCGGTGCTGCTGCCACCAGTGGTCGAAGTCGTCGCTCAGTTCCCGGAGTTCGGCAACGAGTGCCTGCGTGGCCTGCCGCTCCGATGCGCGGGCCGCGTCCAGGCGCAAGTTCTCCACCGCAGCGCGGGCCTGCGCCTCCCAGTCGACGAACAGTTCGCGCGCGTCCTCGTCGAGGAACAGCCAGCGGGTGTAGTTGCGTTCGGTGGCCGGCATGGCGTCGAAGTCCGCGAACAGGGCTCTGGCCATCCGGTTCGCTCCCAGGACCACGGACCGACGTCCCAGGATGAGGGCGGGGAGGGCGTTGTCCAGGGTGTCCAGCAGCCGGTGGAGCCCGGGGCGGAGGCGCTGGACGCTGGGCGTACGGGCCGGGGTGCGGGTGGCGGTGATGCCGACGAGATCCTTGAGGTGGGCAAGGCTTGCCGCGTCCAGCCTCAGGGCGTGCCCGATGGCTTCGACGACGGCAGGGGACGGGTTGATGGGACGGCCCTGTTCGAGACGGGCGTAGTAATCGGCGGAGACCCCCGCCAGGAGGGCGACTTCCTCTCGCCGGAGTCCCGGTACGCGCCGCACCCGCCCGTCCGGTGGCAGCCCCGCCTGCTCGGGGTCGCACTGGGCACGGGAGCGCCTGAGGAAATCGGCGATTTCACGGTTGACGGAAGCCATGGGAACAAGTCTGTGGCACGAGAAGCGCTGCCGGCCGCCCAAGCTGGGTCTGTCAGTCCTAGTCAGCCGCGGCCCAGGACGCACAGGGCCTGGCATGGCCCCACAAGCCGTTCCGGGGCGATTCACGCTGGAGTCAACGCCGGAACAGCAGCTCTGGTCCGGTTTTCCCTTCAGCACGTACGAAAGAGGAACACTCATGCCTGCCACCACCGCCCCCGCCACCTGGTTCGTCACCGGCGCCTCCCGCGGGATCGGACTGGAGCTGGTCCGGCAGTTGCTCGCCCAGGGCGACAACGTGGCCGCCACCACCCGTTCCACCGAGCGCTTGTCGGCCGCGCTGGGCGGCGCGGCCGACACCAGCCGCCTCCTCGCGCTGAACGTGGACCTGACAGACGAGACGCAGGTCAAGAGCGCCGTGGACCAGGCCACCGAGCGATTCGGCCGCCTCGACGTCGTCGTGAACAACGCCGGTTACGGCTACCTCGCGGCCGTCGAGGAGACCAGCGCCCAGGACGTGCGGGACATGCTCGACGTCCAGGTCGTCGGCGTGTGGAACGTGCTGCGCGCCGCGTTGCCGGTCCTGCGTGAGCAGCGCGGAGGCCGCGTCGTCAACATCTCCTCGATCCTGGGGCTGACCACGATGCCCGGGTGGGCTCTGTACTGCGCGGGCAAGTTCGCGCTGGAGGGGCTGAGCGAGGCGCTCGCCGCCGAGGTCGCCGACTTCGGCATCAAGGTCACCGTCGTCGAGCCCGGCTACTTCCGCACCTCCTTCCTCACCACGGACTCGCTGGCCCTGCCCGCTGAGATCTCGGACCACTACCCGGCCGTACGGACCATGGTCGACCACCACCTCAAGCTCCAGGGACACCAGCTCGGTGACCCGGTCAAGGGAGCCGCAGCCATCATCGAGCGCGCCGGTCTCGACGACGGCCCCCTGCGCCAGCTGCTGGGCTCCGACGCCCACGCCTACGCCAGCGCGAAGGTCGACGCCCTACGGGCCAACCTCGACGCCACCGCGGCCACCGCCCCCGCCACCGACTTCCCCGAAGCCTGAGCACGCGCCGCCCACCCGCGCCGTCCCGGCAGCGCACCGGCAGCCTGGGGCCTCTTGCTCATTCTTGACTCCGGTCGCGTTGCCGGAGACCGCCCTGCATCAGATGCATCGGCAGTCGTGCAACTCCGGGCGGTGGGGGGCGGGCAGACAGAACCGTTTCGTCTCTCCGCCACACGGTCTGCGGCGGAGCCCACGACACCGACCCCCTTCACAACAAGAAAAGAACTGCGGAAGGAACACTTCGATGATCCACCACTGCGTCCGCTTCACCTTCAAACCCGGCACGACACCGGAACAGCTCGAAGACGCCCTTGCCGGCCTGCGCCACCAGGGGGAGGCCATCCCCTCCGTACAGTCCTTCCTTGTCGGCCGCGACCACGGCGGCGTATACGAGTGGGGTGCCACCTTCCAGATAGCGGACCTGGAGGGCTACTGGGAGTACCTCGTCCACCAGGCCCACCGTCGCACCGACGAGATCGGGCTGCCCCTGGTCGACCAGTTCGTCTCCTTCGACATCACTGACGACCCCGACCCCGAGACCGGCAAGCGGATCGCCGCCCTCCACCAGCGGCGTTTCGACACCGACCCCGGCCTCACCGAACTCGTCTCCCACATCAACCGGTACGAAGGGAGCGCCGCCCCCGGCCCCCACTCCACCTGACCCGCCAACGGGCGACGGGGCGGCGGCCGTACCGATCGGACAGGCCCCCGGGGAGGGGGACGGTGACGACCGCCACGGCCCCGTACGCGGCTTCCCGCAAGGAGGGTCATGCACCGTGCCCGGCGCACTCCCGTTCCCGTTGCTCTTCCCATTCCTCTTCCCGCTCCTTTTCGCGTACGGCGGCCTGCGCGAGGGTGGTTCCGGTCCGGCGGGACGGGCGTATGAGCAGCGTGACGAGCAGGGCGATCCCGCACACTCCGGCGGCGATGAGCGTCGTCGTGTGCATGGCGCTGAGGAACGTCGGCGCGGCGGCCTCCGTCGCCGCGGGATCGCCCGTGCCCAGGGCCGAGGCGAGCGACTCCGCCGCGGTCCGGCGGACGTCTGCCGGGCTGTCCGTGAGCCGGTCGGTCATCATGTCCGAGTACCGGGACCACAGGGCCGACCCGAGAACCGCCACCCCGAGCGCGCTGCCCAGCTGGCGAAGGGTGTTCAGCAGTGCCGACCCCGCTCCCGCCCGGTCCGTGGGGACGGAGGAGGTGGCCAAGGTGGTGCCGGGTGCCAGGACGAGTGCGAAGCCGAGTTGCAGGGCGAACGCGTCCAGGGCGAACCAGCCGGGGCTGGTGCGAGCGCCCAGCCCGGTCACGCCGGCGAACGCCACACCCATGAGCGCGATGCCGGCGGCGATCGTCGTCCGGGCGCCGAACCGTTGGGTCGCCCGCTGTGACAGCGGGGCTCCGGCCACCAGGCCCGCCGACAGCGGGATGAAGAGCAGCCCTGTCTGCAACGGCGTGTCACCGCGCACCTGTTGCAGGTAGAAGGTGGTGAAGTACAGGTAGCCGAAGACGACGAAGGAGCCGAGCGTCAGGGCCACCGCGGCGGCGGTGAACGAGGAGTGCTGGAAGAGGCGTACGTCCAGGAGCGGCTCCCGGTGCCGTACCTCGGCCAGCACGAGTACGGCCAGCACAGCCAGGCCGACGACCGCGGGCAGCCAGGTCCCCAGGTAGGCCCAGCCGTCGTCGGTGGCGTGCACCACTCCGAACACGAGCAGGCCGATACCTGCCAGGGAAGCGGCGACGGGCACCATGCGCAGCCGTCCGACGCCGCTCGCCGGTGTCTTCGGAACCCACGCCCAGGTCGCGGCGAGGCCGAGGAGCGCGAACAACGCGACGAGTTCGAGGACGGAGCCCCACCACATGCCCGCGCTCAGCAGCGCGCCCCCGAGAAGCGGGCCGAGCGAGATGGACAGCCCTGACGCGGCCGCCCACGAGGCGATGGCCCGAGCCCGGCGCTCGGGCGGGAAGATCCGCAGGATCACCGCAAGAGTGGCGGGCATGATGGCGGCCGCGGCCACGCCCATGAGCGCGCGGAGGACGATGATGCCCAGGGCCGAATCGAGAAACCCGGCCACTGCCGTCGTCCCGGCGAAGGCGGCCGTTCCCCAGGTCAGAAGGCGCTTCAGGCCGAGCCTGTCGCCGGCGCTTCCGGCCACGGGCAGGAAGCCGGCGAAGGTGAGGGTGTAGGCGTTCAGGAACCATTGCTGTTCGGTGTTGCTCGCACCGAGTTCGTTCTGCATCGTGGGCAGCGCCACGTTGAGGATGGTGCTGCCCAGCAGCACCGCCGAAACCGTGAGCGTGAGCGCGCACAGCGCACGGAAGGGACGGACGGTGGGCTGCCGGGCCTGTCTTGTCTGTCTTGCCTGTCTTGCCTGTCTGGTCTGTTCGGCCTGGCCGGTCTGCCCGGTGCTGGTCATCGCGCGCGTTCCCGCTCTCCGCCGGGCAGGGCGACCACGCACTCGACCTCGATCAGGAACTCCGGGGCGAACAGCTGCGCCACACCCACCAGGGTCGACGAGGGCGGCGGCGAACCGTGCAGGGCCGCCAGAATGCCGGGGGTCAGATGCGGCTCGTGGTCCACGACGTAGATCGTCTCCTTGACGATGTCCTGCCGCTGCGCGCCGAGGGCGTCGAGCAGGCGGTCGATCCGGCGGGCCACTTGCGCGGCCTGCGCCACATGATCGCCTTCTCCCACGACGCGGCCCTCCTCGTCCCAGGCCACCTGGCCGCTGAGGAACGCCAGTTGGCGGCCGACCGGGACGGATATCTGGCTGACCAGGTCCGGAAGGCCGTAGACGCCTTCCGGTTCGATGCGGTGAATCATGCGAGGTCCCCTTCGAGCTGTACGGGTGCGGGCTGCGGATCGTGGAGGGCGGCGACGGCGTGCGCGGCCCCGGCCGTCAGAGCGGCCGCGTCGGTGTCGTCCGAGGCCCATGCCACGTACCCGTCCGGCCGTATCAGGGCGGCGCTGACGCCGGCCCATGCCGGACGGGACTGTTCGGCCGGCTGCGGGCACCGGTACGGGGTGCAGGAGGCGGCGGCGCGGTCGGCAGAGCGGCCGTCGGTGTCGAAGCCGTCGAAGCCGTCGACGCGCGCGAAGTCGATGAGCAGGGGGCGCCCGTCCCGCAGGAAGTCGAACAGGTTCTCCGTGTGCGAGAGCTTCAGGTTCGGCGCCCGGCAGCCCGCGAGCGGATGGCGCCGGCCGGGCAGGGTGTACGCCACCGACAACCCGGACAGACGCTGCGCCAGGGCGTCGTTGAGCTGCGGCTGCTCCGCGATCAGCTTGCCCAGCAGGGACCGCAGCGCGGCTCCCTGCGGCGAGAAGACGGACATGATCGCGGTCTGCGCCTGGGTGTGCTCGATCGTGTCCTCTCCCACCGGGTGCCGCTCTTGGTGGTAGGTGTCCAGCAGCGCGTCCGTCGCCCGCCCGCTCACGGCCGCCGCCAGCTTCCAGCCGAGGTTCATCGCGTCCTGCACGCCCACGTTCAGCCCCACGCCGCCCATCGGCATGTGCTGATGCGCCGCGTCACCCGCCAGCAGGACACGGCCCTTGCGGTAGTGCCGGGCCACCCGGCTGCTGTTGCTGTAGCGGGACAGCCAGGAGGGGCTGTGCATCCCGTAGTCCGTGCCGGCGACGCGCCGCACCCGCTCCCGCAGCTCCTCCAGGGTGAGGTCGCCCGGCCAGTCGTCACGAAGGTCCTCGGGCGAGTGCACCACGATCCGGTGCCGGCCACCGGACAACGGTACGAGCATGAACGTGCCCCGCTCCGTCCACCTGCTCGTGACCGGGCCCGACGGCGGGTCGTCGAGCACCACATCGCCCAGCGCCCCGAGGGCCGTGAACGGGGTTCCCTCGAAATCGACCCCCGCGCAGCGGCGCACCGTGCTGCGCGTGCCGTCGCACCCGACCGCGTACGCGGCATCGAGCACGTAGGCACCGCCCGGACCTTCGACCGACACGGTCACCGTGTCACCGGTGTCCACGCAGTCCGTCACCCGGTGCCCGCGGCGGACGTCCGCGCCCAGGGACACGGCCCGGGCCTGGAGCAGTTCCGTGGTGCGCGCCTGCGGGATCGTGAGCGTGTAGGGGAAGTCGGTGTCCAGCCCGGCGAAGTCGAGGCGGTCGTCGAGGACCGCGAAGTGTCCGCTGGGTATCCGGCCGCCCTCGGCCAGCAGTTCCTGGTGCGCTCCGCGGAGAGCGAAGGTCTCGATCGTACGGGCGTGGACCGTCAGCGCCCGGGAGTTCGGATCGATCCCCGGCTCCTGCTCCAGGACCACGGTGGGGACGCCGGCCAGCCGCAGTTCGCAGGCGAGCCACATGCCCGTCGGTCCGCCACCGGCGATGACGACGCTTTTCTCCATGCCACACCTCTCTATCACTGACCAAGTAGATTGTCGGAGCCAGGTATACTCGATCAGTGACCAAGAAACAAGCTGCCGCCCCCGCCAAGGTCGGGATCACCCTCGACCACGTGGTCGGCGCGGCGTTCGACGTACTGGACCGAGGCGGTGTCGCCAAGCTCTCCACCCGCGCCATCGCGGCCGAGCTCGGGGTCAGCATGAACACCGTCATGTGGCACATCCGCACCAAGGACCGGCTTCTGGACACCATGGCCGAGGCCGTCTTCGGCGAGGTCGGCCTGGAAGACCTGCCCGAGGACTGGCACGACCAGGCGGCCGAACTGCTCGGGCGGCTGCGCGAGGCGATGCTCGGTCACCGCGACGGCGCCCTGCTCGTCGCAGGCACCTTCCCCGCCGAGCCCCGCACTCTCGCCTTCACCGACCGCCTGCTGACCGCCCTCCTGCGCGGCTGCCCCACCCGCAGGACAGCCGCTTGGACGGCCTGGAACCTCTTCTACTTCACCCTGGGCCTGGTCCAGGAGGAACAGGCGGCACCCGTCGACGACCGCGACCGCCTGCGCGCCCACGTGGCCGAGCGCCGGCTCCCCGGACTCGACTCGGCGCTGGAGGACTTCATGTCCGTCGACTTCGAGGCCCGCTTCCACTTCGGCATCAGGCAGCTCCTCCGCTCCGCCGCGACCGAAGCGGCACCCGAGCACTGAGCTGTGCCGAACCGAGGCCCACGGGGTCACGAGGACGGGCGCGGACTGCGGTTCGTGGGCAGTGACGTGACGATGGGGGCTTTTTGAGTGCCGTCGCAGTCAGCAGTGACGCGGCCGCCGGGGTCGGAGCGGCTGGTACGCGGGGCCGCCAAAGCTGAGCGCGGCCCCCGCCGTCGCGGGTGCTCGGGAGCGTGCCGATGGCGGCATCGGCCGCGCTTGTGGGGTGGGGCGAGGCTTCACTGTCGCTGTTCGGGCCATGACCGCCCCTGTGTGCCGCGCGCATGCCGCAATCCGTGATCCGTGATCCGTGATCCGTGATCCGTGATCCGTCCTTGGTCACTGGCCCGGAGGATGTACATCCAGCATGACCTGCCACCAGCCCCCGCAGGCGCCCCTGGCGGACCCTGCGCAACAGTGGACCCGGCAGATCAGGACTCGCAGACCCACGCGGGAAACACCCACGCCCGTGATACGGCAAGGCATGGCCAACAACCATCGTGTCCTCGTCGGCGTGACGGCCGCGCCGTCACGGCGGCAAAGCCGGAGCGCGCGAAGACTCCCCGGTCCTTGTTCGCCGACTGGGAGGACCAGGCGCGGGCCGCGGTGGAAAGCCTGCGTTCGGAGGGGGGACGGGGCGCGGACGACCAGGCCACGAACGATCACGTCGCAGAGCTGCGCGGAAAGAGCACGGATTTCGACCACTGGTGGGAAAGCACCGGGTCCACTGCCCCTACCTGGGCTTTCCCGCGCGTTGGCCTCAAAAAACGGTGTGACACCGCCTCCCTTAGGGTGAGTTGAACAGACAGCCTCGGGACGTTCGTTGCGAAGAAAGGGGCCCTGGAGCCGATGGAGCCGATGGAGCCGATGGAGCCGAGCGATCTCGTATGGCATGACGCGGTCGGCCTCGCGAGGCTGATCGCAGCGGGCACGGTGAGCGCCGTAGAGGTGGTGGCCGCCCATCTCGACCGGATCGAGGCGGTCGCGGACCGGGTGAACGCCTTCGTGACCGTGCTCGGTGAACAGGCTCTGCACGCCGCCGCGCGACCGGCCGGAGGCCCGCTCGGCGGAGTTCCTTTCACGGTCAAGGACTCCTTCGACACCGCAGGGGCGCCCACCACCCGGGGATCGAGGCTCTTCGCCGACCGGGTGCCCGACACCGATGCCACCGTGGTGGCCCGCCTGCGGCAGGCCGGCGGCATCCTGCTGGCCAAGACGAACCTGCCGGAGATGTCCTACTGGACCGAGACGGACAACCGCCTGACCGGCAGGTCCTTGAACCCCTACGATCCGCAGCGCACTCCCGGGGGCTCCAGCGGCGGAGAGTCGGCGGCCATCGCGAGCGGGCTCTCACCGCTCGGCATCGGGAGCGACGTCGCCATCTCCGTACGCGGGCCCGCCGCCGACACGGGAATCGCATCGATCAAACCGACCCACGGCAGGGTGCCCATGACCGGCCACTTCCCCGCCGTGCCGCGCCGCTGGTGGCACGCCGGCCCCATGGCCCGCAGCGTGCGCGACCTGCGCCTGGCCCTCTCCCTCATGGAAGGGCCCGACGGCAGCGACCCCTACGCCGTGGCGCTGCCCGCCGCAGACCGCCCCCTCGGCAGAGGCCGGCTGCGCATCGGCTGGACCGCCTCAGCGTTCGGCGCGGCCGACCAGCAGGTCGCCGCTACGGTCGCCGCGGCGGCCACGGCACTGACCGAGCTCGGCCACGACGTCCGGGAGGACGAGCTGCCCTGGCTCGCCGAGCGGGACTGCACCCTGCTGTCGGCGACGCTGTTTCCCGCAGAGGTACGGCCCGCCCTGCGCGCCGTCACCGCCGGCCGCGAGACGGAGGTGCACCCGGTCATCGCGGCCACCCTGAAGTCCGCCGAGGTCCCGCTGGCCGACTACGTCGCCGCCGAACACGAAGTGGAGCACCTGCGCACACGATTCGCCGCATGGTTCGCCGACCACGACGTCCTGCTGTGCCCCGTAACCCCCTTTCCCGCACCGCCTCATGGCCGCAGCCGCCTCGACGTGGACGGTGTCTCCCTGCCCGCCCGCGCGGTGATGCGCGCGACCGTACCGTTCAACCTGACCGGCCTGCCCGCCGTCGCACTCCCCTTCGGCGCCACCGACGACGGCCTGCCGCTCGGCGTCCAGATGGTCAGCCGATGGTGGACCGACACCCTCCTCCTCGACCTCGCGGAGCGCCTGGAGAAGGCCAGCCCCGTCCGCGGCCGCCGACCCGCCTTCTGAGCGGTCGTTTCCTACCGAGGTTTCATCCTGCTACGCGGCTTTGATCCGGTGATGCCGGGTCACGTCGCGGCAGGAGATGCTGGTCTCACCGGCCGTAGAGACCGTGGCGTAGGTCAGCGGGCGGCCGCGCAGGCGGCCCCAGAGGCTGACGGATACGTAGCCGGAGCGGAGGCGCGCCCTCGGGTTCCGTCCAGGAGGTACATCCGAGATCACGCTGAGTATGTCCATGGCGAACCGGTTCGAAGGCAGCAGGGTGCTTGATGGCCCTAGTCGGGGACGCATGCTGCCTGTTTGCTGACCGGCAGCACCTCGTAGCCCTCGTGACCTGCGAAAATGCCCTGTTCCAAGACATTCATGAGCGTCTTCACGGGGGCTCCTCGGCAGCTGGGAGGAAAGGGACTGACGGCGCGATACCTCGGTGTGCATTACTCGGGATGTGCGGCAGGACCCGAGGCGACGCAAGGTCTGTCTGCCCCCATGTCGGCCCGAGGGCCCCGACCGCGCTGCGGTCGGGGCCCTGGCCTGCGGTGCAGGGGTGGTCAGCTGACGCGGGCGCTCAGCGGTACGGGTGTCAGGCGGCCGATGGCGGCCGAGCCGTCGTCGGACTGGGTGCCCGGCTCGGCGTCGGCCAGGGCGCGGATGCCGATGGTGTAGATCAGTGCGGTCTTGTCCGTCGTGCCGGTGTTGACGTGCGGGTTGGAGGAGATGATCAGTGTCCGGCCGTTGTCCTCCAGGGTGGTGTCGAGGTTCCCGGTGACGGCGGGCTGGACGTAGTAGTAGCCGTAGGAGGCGCCGCCGGTGAAGGCGAAGCCGGTGGGAGCGGTGAAGCGCTGCTCGATGGTGCCGGGGTTGACCGGCTGGTCGTTGAGCGAGCGGATCTCCAGGTTGAAGGTGGTGGACTGGCCGGGGGCGGCCTGCGGCACGCTCTCCTGGTGGGCCCGCAGCGCGGTCTCGTTCTGCGCGGAGCCGCTGACGATGCCGGTGAGCTGGACGGGTGTGTGCCTGCCGATGCTGGCCGAGCCGTTCTGGTAGGTCCCGGCCGTGGCGTCGGGCCGGGCCTGGACGGGGATGGTGTAGTACAGCGGGCCGGTGTCGCTGCTGGTGGTGTTGACGTGCGGGTTGGCGGTGACGATCAGGGTGCGGCCGCCGTCCTCGATCCGGTAGTCGAGGTTGCCCGAGATCACGCCCTGGGCGGTGTTGTAGTACGCGTAGGTGGGCTGGCCGGGGAAGGTGAACCCGGTCGGCGCGGTGAAGCGCTGGACGATGTCCCCGGGGTTGACGGGCTGGCTGCCGGCCGAGTCGAACTTGACGTTGAACGCGGTGCGCTGGCCAGGTGCCACCTGGGGGACGGTGTCCTGGGTGATGGCCAGTGCCCGTTCGTCGGTGGGCGGCGGCGGGACGACGACGATGACCGGCAGCGTGTAGGTGTTGTCCTTGAGGTTGAGGTCGCCGCTGTACTGGATCTCCAGGGTGGAGGTGTACTGGCCGGGAGGCGCGTCGCCGGGGACGGTGATGCGGAACACGCCGTCGAGCGAACCCTGTTGGGGCTGGAGCTGCTGCCCGGGGAAGGTGCGGGTCAGGCGCTGGCCGGTGGTGCCCGCCGGGCCGCGCAGTCCGTCGGCGAGGGTGAGGACGACGGTCACGTACTGGCCGTCGGCCGGGTGGGGGCCGCGGTTCTTGATGCGGGCGCCGAGGTCGAACTCGTGACCGGTCTGGACCGAGGGCGAGCTGACGACCTCGCCGTACAGGTCGGCGGTGGGCGGGGGCGGCGGGGTCATGGTGGCGACCGAGGTCACGCCGCGCACGCGCGCGTTGCTGCCGTCGGCGATGTAGAGGTTCCCTGCGCGGTCCAGCGCGACGCCGCGGGGGTTGTAGAGCCGGGTCGAGATGGCGGGCCCGCCGTCGTCCACGTACCCGGCGGTACCGGTGCCCGCGATCGTGGTGATGATGCCGTCCGCGGTGACCTTGCGGACCCGCTGGTTCGACTGGTCCCCGATGTAGAGGTTCCCCGCGTCGTCGAGCGTGACGAAGAGGGGGTAGTTGAGCTGCGAGGACGTCGCGGGGCCGCCGTCGGAGGTGTAGCCGGCGGTGCCGGTGCCCGCGACGGTGGTGATGGTGCCCTGCGGCGTCACCTTGCGCACGCGGTGGTTGGAGCTGTCCCCGATGTACAGGTTCCCGGCGGAGTCGGTCGCGACCCCGGACGGGTTGTAGAGCTTGGTGGCGGTGGCGGGGCCGCCGTCGGAGACGTACCCGGCCTGCCCGTTGCCCGCGACGGTGGTGATGATCCCCCGCGCGTCGACCTTGCGGACCCGGTGGTTGTAGAAGTCGCCGATGTACAGGTTGCCGTCACGGTCCACCGTCACCCCGGCCGGGGCGTTGAGCTGGGTGGCGGTGGCGGGCCCGCCGTCGGACACGTAACCGCCGATCCCGTTGCCCGCGACGGTGGTGATGATGCCGTTCGGGTCCACCTTGCGGACCCGGTGGTTCCACAGATCCGCGATGTAGAGGTTGCCCGCGTCGTCGACCGCTACTCCGCTCGGCTCGTAGAGCTTGGTGGCGGTGGCGGGCCCGCCGTCGGAGACGTACCCGGCCTGGCCGTTGCCCGCGACGGTGGTGATGATCCCCTGTGGGGTCACCTTGCGGACCCGGTGGTTGTACCGGTCGGCGATGTACAGGTTCCCGTTCTTGTCCAGCGCCACGTCGTGCGGCCAGTTGAGCTGGGTGAGGGTGGCGGGTCCGCCGTCGGACAGGTACCCGGCGGTGCCGTTGCCCGCCACCGTGGCGATGCATCCTTGCGCGATACCCGCGGGCTGCGGGCCGCTTCCCGGAGTGGTCTCGGTTGCCATGCGGACTCCCGTCGAGGTCAGAGGACCTGGGCTGACAGCGGTATGGGCGCGAGGCGGCCGATGACGGCCTGGCCGTCGTCGTGCCGGGCGCCGGGGGTCGCGTTGGGCAGGGCGCGGATGCCGATGGTGTAGATCAGCGCCGTCTTGTCGGTGGTCCCGGTGTTCAGGTGCGGGTTGGAGCTGATGACGAGGGTCCGGTCGCTGTCCTCCAGCCGGGCGTCCAGGTTGCCGGTCACGTACGGCGTCACGAAGTAGTAGCCGTACGAGGCGCTGCCGGTGAAGGCGAAGCCGGTGGGGGCGGTGAGGCGCTGCTCGATGGTGCCGGGGTTGACCGGCTGGCTGCCCAGCGACCGCAGCTCCAGGTTGAACGTGGTGTGCTGGCCCGGTGTGGCCGAGGGCACCGACTCCTGCACCACCCGCAGCGCCGTCTCGTCCTGGGCGGTCCCCGAGATGACACCGGAGAGCTGGACCGGGGTGTGCCGGCCGACGCTCGCCGAGCCGTTGTCGTACCGTCCCGGCACGGCGTCGGCGCGGGCCTGCACCGGAAGGGTGTAGATCACCGATCCGGTGTCGCTGGTGGTGGTGTTGACGTGTGGGTTGGCGGTGACGAGCAGCGTCCGTCCGCCGTCCAGGACGCTGTGGGTCAGGTCCCCGGAGATGACGCCGTGGATGGTCTCGTAGTACGCGTAGGTGGGGCGGCCGGTGAAGAGGAACCCGGTCGGTGCGGTGAAGCGCTGGACGATCGTGCCGGGGTTGACCGGCTGACCTGCGGCCGAGGTGTAGCGCAGGTTCAGGACGGTCTGCTGGCCCGGCGCGACCTGCGGGACGGTGTCCTGGAAAATCGTCAGTGCGGTCTCGTCCGCCACCGGGTCGGGCACCACGATCGTGACAGGCAGGGTGTACGCGTTGTCCTTGAGGTTGAGGTCGCCGCCGTACTGGATCTCCAGCGTGGAGAGGTAGGTGCCGGGCGGGGTGCTCGCCGGTGCGGTCACCCGGAACACGCCGTCCAGCGTGCCCTGCTGGGACAGCAGCTGCTGAGCGGAGAAGGTGCGGGTGAGGCGCCGGCCGCTGGTGCCCGGGCCGCCGACGAGGCCGTCGGCCAGGTTCAGCACCACGGTGACGTACTGTCCGTCGGCCGGGTTGGGGCCGCGGTTGCGGATCCGCGCGCCCAGGTCGAATTCCTGCTCGCGCTGCACGCGGTAGGGGCTGACGACCTCGCCGTACAGGTCGGCGGCCGGCGGGGGCGGCGGCGTCATCTGCGCCACGGCCGTCACGCCGCGCACGCGGTGGTTGTGGCTGTCCGCGATGTACAGGTTGCCGGCCCGGTCCAGGGCTATGCCGTAGGGGTGGTACAGCCGGGTGCCCGCGGCGGGTCCGCCGTCGTCCACGTAACCGGCCTGGCCGTTGCCCGCGACGGTGGTGATGATGCCGTCCGAGGTGACCTTGCGGATGCGGTGGTTGTGCCCGTCGCCGATGTACAGGCTGCCGGCCTCGTCCAGCGCCAGGCCCCACGGGTAGTGGAGACGGGTGCCGAGGGCGGGCCCGCCGTCGGAGATGTATCCGGCGGTGCCGTTGCCCGCGACGGTGGTGATGATGCCGTTCGGGGTGACCTTGCGGATGCGGTGGTTGTGCCGGTCGGCGATGTACAGGCTTCCCTCGCCGTCCGCCACCAGCCCCATGGGGTAGTAGAGCCGGGTCGAGATCGCGGGTCCGCCGTCGGAGATGTATCCGGCGGTGCCGTTGCCCGCGACGGTGGTGATGATGCCGTTGGGACCGACCTTGCGGACCCGGTGGTTGCCGTAGTCCGAGATGAAGAGGTTGCCCGAGCGGTCGACGGTCAGCGCGTGGGGGTAGTGGAGCCGGGTGGCGAGGGCGGGTCCGCCGTCGGAGATGTACCCGGCCTCGCCGTTGCCCGCGACGGTGGTGATGATGCCGTTCGGGGTGACCTTGCGGACGCGGTGGTTGTTGGTGTCCGCGATGTAGAGGTTGCCCGCGTCGTCCAGGGCCACGTCCGCGGGGTAGTGGAGCCGGGTGGCGAGGGCGGGTCCGCCGTCGGAGATGTATCCGGCGGTGCCGTCTCCGGCGACGGTGGTGATGTTCCCGTTCGGGGTGACCTTGCGGACGCGGTGGTTGTACCGGTCGGCGATGAACAGGTTGCCGTTCTTGTCGACGGCCACCCCGTGGGGGTAGTGGGTCCGGGTCAGCGCGCCGTGCCCGCCGTCGGAGATGAATCCGGCCACGCCGTTGCCCGCGACGGTGGCTATCGATCCGTCGAGCAGGCCCGCGGGCTGCGGACCGGCGCCTGTGCTGGATGCGGTGGTCATGATTGCTGCTCCTGTCGTGGATCGGAGGACGTGCGGGGACAGCGGTACGGGGGCCGGGCGGCCGGTGGCGGCCCGGCCGTCGCGGGTCCGGGTGTCGTCGGGACGGGTGTGGCCGGGACGGGTGGCGCTGGGCCGGGCGTCGTTCGACCGGGCGTCGCTCGGCCGGGTGTCGTGTCCGGCACGGCGTGGACGCCGGCCGTGCGGACCGGCGCGGTGGCGGCAGAGGTCATCGCGTCTCCTCGGCCGGGATGTCGGACGGCCTGGGGGCCAGGCCCAGCAGCCAGCCGCAGGCGGCGGCGCACCGCCGGGCGGCCCGTCCGTCGCCGTACGGGTTGGGCCGGGGGAAAGGCGGGTTCGGCTTCTTGACGTCCAGCACGCCCTCGCGGGCGAATTCCTTTTCCGCCGCGGCCACGATCTCCGTCTCGTCCGTACCGACGAGCCGGGCCAGACCGGAATCGATCCCTTCGGTCCGCTCGGTGTTGTCCCGGGTCACCAGAATCGGCAGGCCGAAGGCCGCCGCCTCCTCCTGAATTCCGCCGGAGTCGGTGATGGCCAGAACGGACCGGGACAGGAGACGGGCGAAGGCGTCGTACGGAATCGGGCCCGGCAGAAGAACATTGGGCCGGCCTCGCAGGGATTCCTCGATCGCGTTCCGGACCGAGGGATTCATGTGCGCGGCGACGACGAACGTCACGTCGGGATATTGACGGCTCAATGTGGCCACCGCCCGGCCGACCCGCCGGATCGGCTCGCCCCAGTTCTCCCGGCGATGCGCGGTCACGACGACGAGCGGAGCGGAATCCTGATCGATTCCGCGGAGCCCGGGTACGGCGCGGGGAAGCGGTCTCCGGCTCGCGGCGACGACGGCGTCGATCACGGTGTTCCCCGTGACCACGATCCGCTCGGCCGCCACCCCCTGGGCGAGCAGGTTGCGGCGGGCGGCCCGCGTGGGCGCCAGGTGGAGATCGCTCAGCTCGGCGATCATCCGGCGGTGGGCCTCCTCCGGGAACGGGCTGCGCGCGTCTCCGGAGCGCAGCCCCGCCTCCACGTGCACGACAGGGATCTTGGCGAAGAAGGCGGCCATCGCCCCGGCCAGCGCGGACGAGGTGTCTCCCTGGACGAGCACCGCGTGCACGGCGGGTGCGCGCAGCCGGCTGCCGAGCCCGCTGAGCAGGCCGGCCGTCAGCTCGGCGACCGGCCCGGCTCCGGCCGTGCGGCCGGTGACGAGCGGTGGGTCGAGTCCGGCCTCTGGGCGCAGTCCGAAACAGGCGAGGGTGTCCCGTACCACCGCTCCGTGCTGGCCGGTGGTCAGTACGGCCGGCTCGGCCCAGCGCGTCCGCTGCAATTCCCGGACGACCGGAGCGAGTTTGATGGCTTCCGGGCGGGTGCCCACGACAATGACGACGCGCTGTCGGCCGCTCAATGCCGAGTCGTTTTCGTGTGGGGGCGGGGAGAAGAGATCGGGCGCATAGAGACACCGTTCATCGCGTCGGTTTACGACAAGTGCGCGTAAGGGCGCGGCAACTCATGGACGTTGAACGTGTGACGTGTTACACCTGTGGCAGGCGATGGCGAGGAATACAGGTGTTGTCCGGCAACCCTTCGCGTCCGCTGACGCTAAGCGCGGGGACATAACGTGGGCAATGGTTCCGGAGTCATGGGATTGGCCGGATCGGACCAATATGCCTGCTGAGATAGCGGAAAAGCCCAGGTGCCCACGGCCGCCCGTGTTTTTCCGTGCCCGGCCCATCGACGCAAAACCGCCTCCACCCGTCACCGGGCAGCGCCCGAGCGCCACGGCAGGGTCTGGCCATCGCCTGCCCGGTGATTCACAGTGGTCACTGCCTGCCTGCCTACCTACTGCCTGCCCGCCCCGCCGCTCGACCCGCTGCCCGGCCTGCATACCAGCTCGCCCACACCCACCCCTCCCTCCTCGCCGCCCGGAGGTGCCGTCCTTCCATGTACCTGGGAACCACCTGGTCGTTGGCGGGTGGCGTGGCGGCGGCACGCGTCGGCACGTCCGGTGGGCGCGGAGTCCTCACCGCCGCCATCGGCGCGGCCGTGGTACCGCTGGGTTTCGTCCTGGGCCGGGAGATCCAGCGCAGACTGGGGCGCGACGGCCGGCCGGTTCCCGCACACCTGCCCCGGCCCGGACATCCGGACGCTCCGAACCGCACCCGACCCACTCCCCGCACGCCCGCCAGAGCCGCCGGGGCCCACCGGGACAAAGGGAGGTACCCAGGTGAAAAACGTCCTGCTCAAGACCGTTGACGCCATCGGCAGCACCGTCATCGGACTGTCCGCCGGCTACCTCGCCCTGGCCATGGGCGCGGGCCTCCTCGAACTGCGCCGCCAGCGAGCCAAGTTACGGGTCCAGGGCGACACCCCCTACGGTCACCCGCACCTCGGCCGCCGCGACCGCCACCACCTCTACGTCCTCGTCCCCTGCCTCAACGAGGAGTCGGTGATCGGCACCACGGTCAGCGGCCTCCTCGGCCCGCGTACGACGGTCGTGGTCGTCGACGACGGCTCGGACGACACCACGGGGGCGACCGCCGAGCAGGCGGGCGCGGCGGCCCGCGCGGCCGGCCACCAGGGCGAAGTGACCGTACTGCGACGGGAGCCGCCCAACGCACGGCAGGGCAAGGGCGAGGCCCTCAACCACGCCATCCGCGTGGTGCGCGAGCGCGTCGCGGCACGCGGCCAGGACCCCGCACGGACCGTGGTGTGCGTCATGGACGCCGACGGCCGCCTCTCGGACCGGGCACTGTCCCACGTCCTGCCGCTCTTCGACGACCCACGGGTCGGCGGCGTCCAGCTCGGCGTCCGCATCCGCAACCGCCGCGCCAACTTCCTGACCTGGTTCCAGGACTACCAGTTCTGGGCGATGGCCGCCGTCACCCAGTTCGGCCGCAACCTCACCCAGACCGTCAGTCTCGGCGGCAACGGCCAGTTCACCCGCCTCTCCGCCCTCGACGGCCTCGGCGAACGCCCCTGGTCCCAGTCCCTCACCGAAGACCTCGACCTGGCCATCAGCCTCGCCGTACGCGGCTGGAAGCTGCGCACCACCGCCCACGCCTCCGTCGACCAACAGGGCGTCAGCGACCTGCGCCGCCTCGTCCGCCAGCGCACCCGCTGGTACCAGGGCCACATGACCGCGATCGGCCGCATGCCCGAAATCTGGCGCGCCCCGCGCATGGGGCACCTGGCGGCCCTGGAAATGTTCGCCTACCTACTGGTGCCCTGGGCTCTCGACCTGCCCTGGTCCCTCCTCTTCCAGTACTGCCTGTACTGGTTCCTCCGCAGCCCCGACGTACTGGTCCTACGCGGCAAGCCGGCCGCCGCGGTCAACAGCACCTGCCTACGCCTCCCCCTGAACCTCCTGGCCTGGTACCTACTGGCCTTCGCCCCCGCCCTGCTCACCTCCTGCACCTACCTACGCCGCGACAAGAACGTCGGCCCGCCCCGCGCCCTGCTCCTGGGCCACTCCTTCGTCGTCATGAACTACATGTCCTTCCTCTGCGCCTGGAGAGCCCTGTTCCGCATGCTGCGCGGCCAAACGGGGTGGACCAAGACGAGCCGGGAGGTGGAGGGGGTGGGGGTTGGGGGCGCGGCTTCGGCTGTGTGAGGGGGCGGGGGCGGCTGGGTATGGAGAAGGGGGCGATCCAGCGGGGGGTGGACCCCGCAGGCGCGGGGACCGCCGCGACGAGCTGCACGACGACATCGGCGGCGACGGGCCAACCCCGCGCGCGGGGACCACAGGCCCGGCTTCAAGAACTGGGCCCCGGCCGCGGGGGCAACCCCGCACACGCGGGGACCACTTGTCTCCTGGTTGTTCCGCGACAAGTTCCTGTGGGACCACCCCCGCACACGCGGGGACCACGCATCACCCCCTGCACCCCCGCCCCATCAGAGGGGACCACCCCCGCACACGCGGGGACCACTATGGCTCCGGCTCGCCCTCGCGAAGGTGGACGGGACCACCCCCGCACACGCGGGGACCACCTTGGCGCCCCCGGTGAAGTCCAGTGCCGTCGCGGGACCACCCCCGCACACGCGGGGACCACGACGTCGCTCGCAAGCAACACCGGAACCCGTGGGGACCACCCCCGCACACGCGGGGACCACAGGCCGTGACCAGCGCGTTTTTCAGTGCGGGTGGCGGTCTTTACTTACTTTCTGGGAATCCGGCATATCCGGCATACCCTCCGGTGTTGATTGGCTGCTTCGCTCGCGCAGGTCTTGAGTTGAGCCTGTCAGGCATCTCGGGACACAGGCTAAGGTGCATCGACACACCGCAGAGGCGGAAACACACCCGTTGACCCGCCTCGCTCCCTCAGGGCAGCAGGACCGTCAGCTTGTCCAGGGCAAGCCTTCTCTTCGTTGGCTGGCGCACTCGCCTCAGGCACCAGCTTTGCCGCTTTCCCCTCCTTACGCCACTGTGTCGATCTTGGATGCGCACGCCGCGCGTATCACGGTCAACCGTGCGGTCGCCTCCCGGTGCGCCGACGCGCCGGGGCCGGCGATCGCCTCCTTCACCAACGCCTCCAGCGTCCTGAGCCTTGCGGGTGGGAGGACGAAGGTTCCGTACAGGTGGAAGCCGGTTTCCACCTTGTTGCGGAGGGTTCGGTGGAGGTCGTTCCAGGCGTCTTCGGCGGCGTCCCGAAGGGGGCCGCGGTCCGCTACCGCGCCTCGTGACAGTCGGGTCAGGCACTGCTCCAGCTTCTGCGCGCGCTCGTCCAGTTGTGTGGCCAGCTTCCGGACGCGTTCGAAAACCTTCTTCGATGAGACGACGAGTCCGATCACCACGCTGAGGCAGGCCGCGAAGACCGCGGGCGCGTAGCGTCCCGGAACGGGCAGTGTGCGTATCAGGCAGACGGCTCCCACCGTGCCGCAGCTCATCGCGGCCACCTGGAGGGCCCGCCGCCCACGTGAGGCGTCCCCGCAGGCGCTCGTAGGCGAAGGATGTCGGTTCCCGTACTCCGCCGCCGATGTGGAAGATCCAGATCATCAGCAAGGCCGAGCCGGCCGGCACGGGGTCGTCCGGCAGGAAGCTGATCGCCGCTGCCACGACCAGGCCGACGGCCGTCACGTAGGCCGTCATCGGCAGGAAAGTGATCACTCGGTGCCAGGTCTCCGAGCGGGTGATGAACCACGGTGCCGCTATCCAGTACGAGCCGAGCAGCAGGAGAGCCGAGAGGGCGGCCAGCCCTCGGAACAAGGGCAGGGAGGTGGTGTTGAGGGCCACTGCCGTCAGGGCGAGGACGGTTCCGATGCCGGTCGCCCCGGTCCACGGCCGCCAGAGGGCAGGGCGCGGGCGAGGGCCGGGGCGTGCGGGCTCAGATGTCATGGAGGTGGTCTCCTCTCGCGGCAGGACTTGGTTCTCCTGGTGCCTGGTGACGAGGAAACCACCTGCCACTGACAATCCACGCGCAGCATCGGCATCCAGATTCTCGCCAGCCGGGGCTGCCACGCTGGGCGTTCTCCGTACATCGGTGCCGGGACCCGGCACGAAGGGCGCAGGAGGGGCAGCGGTATGAATGCCGGCGAGTACGTGGACGGGCTCACCGCACTGGGTGTCACGCTCTACGAGGAGGACGGCAGACTGCGGTACCGGGCCCCGAAGGGAATCCTCACCGAGGAGCGGCTGCGGGAACTGAAGGACCGGAAGGACGCCGTGCTGGCGTACCTGCGGGCCCAGGAGTTCGGGCCGGGGCTGGTGGTGGACGCGGCGGCGCGGCACGAGCCGTTCCCGCTGACGGATGTCCAGTCGGCGTACCTGCTCGGGCGCAGCGAGGCGTTCGATTACGGGGGCGTGGCCTGTCACGGGTACCTGGAACTGGCGCTGCCGGACGGGGACGAGCAGCGGCTGGAGGACGCTTGGAACGTCCTGGTCCGGCGGCACGACATGCTGCGGGCGGTGGTCTCGGCCGACGGGTACCAGCGGGTGCTGGCCGAGGTGCCGCGTTATGCGGTACGCCGTACGGACACGCGGCAGGTGGATGACGAGCAGGCGCGGCGGGTCGTCGAGGAGATCCGTACCGAGATGTCCCATCAGGTGCGGGCGACCGACCAGTGGCCGCTGTTCGAAGTGCGTACCAGCCGTACTGCTGGTGGGCTGCTCCTGCACATCGCGATTGATCTGCTCATCTGTGACTACGGCAGTATTCGGATGCTGCTCGGTGAGTTGCGGGAGCTGTGGGTCGGTTCGGGACCCGCGAGCACGGATTCCGACGGGGGCGGGGGAGAGGTCCCGACGTTCCGGGATTATGTGCTGGCGGCGCGGGCCGCGCGCGAGGGGACCCGTTATCAGCGGGACCGTGAGTATTGGTGGAAGCGTGTCGACGACCTGCCTCCGGCGCCTGAACTGCCGCTGCGTACCGGGTCACTGAAAGCTCCGCCCAGGTTCCGGCGGCACGGTACCCGGTTGACGGCCGAGCAGTGGCGGGCCTTGGACCGGCGTGCGGCCCACGCGGGTGTGACGGCCTCGGTGGTGCTGCTTCAGGCGTTCGCGGAGACTGTGGGGCGGTGGAGTCGTAAGCCGTGTTTCTCGCTGAGTCTGACTCTGCAGAATCGGTTGCCCTTGCACCCCGGGATCGATCGGGTGATCGGTGACTTCAGCTCCACCAGCCTGCTCGCGGTGGACCTCACCGAAGGTGACACGCTGCTGGACCGGGTGCGCGCTTCCCAGGCGCGGCTCTGGGACGACATGGACCACAAGCTGTGCTCCGGGGTGGAGGTGCTGCGCGAACTCGCCCGGCGCCGGGGCCGGGCCGAGGCTCTGATGCCGGTCACTTTCACCAGTACGGTCAGCGGGTCCCGTAGCGCGGCAGGGGCAGGGGCAGGGGCCGGTACATCCGAACCGGCGGCTTTGTTGCGTGGCGCGGAACTGGTGCACGGGATCACCCAGACTCCCCAGGTGTGGATCGACTGCCAGGTCATGGAGGACACGGGCGGCCTTCTGGTGCACTGGGACGTCCGGGAGGGGCTGTTCCCTGATGGTGTGGTCGAGGACATGTTCGACGCGTTCGCTACGCTGGTTGCCGGGCTGGCTGAGGGGGACGGTGACTGGCAGCGGGCCGTTCCTGTGGAGTTGCCCGCCCAGCAGCGTGAGCGACTGGCGCGCATCAATGCCACCGAGGCACCCCGTTCTGCCGACCCGCTGCACGCCGAGGTCATGGCCCAGGCGCGGCGCACCCCCGGCCGCCCGGCCGTCGTCACGCCCGGCCGCACCCTGGACTACGCGGAACTGGCCGCCCGCGCCCAGGCCGTCGCCGCGGCGCTGACCGCTTCCGGCAGTGCCCGCGGGGAGCGGGTGGCGGTCGTCATGGACAAGGGCTGGGAGCAGGTCGTCGCCGTCCTCGGTGTGCTCCTCGCCCAGGGCGCCTACCTGCCCGTCGACACCACCCAGCCGCCGCTGCGCCGCGACACGGTGCTGAAGGATGCCGGGGTGCGGCGGGTGCTCACTCAGTCCTGGCTGGCGCCTGCGCTTGGCCTGCCGACGGGGATGTCGGCCCTGGCGGTGGACACGATGGAGGCGGAAGGCGCGGAAGGCGCGGAAGGCGCGGAAGGCGCGGAAGGCGTGGGAGGTGCGGGAGGTGCGGAAGACGTGCAAGGCGCGGGAGATCCGGGCGACGCACCGGCGGTCGCCGAGGCCGTGACCGACCCGGATGATCTCGCCTACGTCATCTACACCTCCGGCTCCACCGGCACCCCGAAGGGCGTGATGATCAGCCACGGCGCCGCCCGCAACACCGTGGACGACATCAACTCCCGCTTCGGCGTCGGCCCGGACGACCGGGTGCTGGGGCTGGCCCAGCTGGGCTTCGACCTGTCGGTGTACGACATCTTCGGCCCCCTGGCGGTGGGCGGCGCCCTCGTGCTGCCCGACGCCGCGCGCCGCGGTGACCCCGTGCACTGGGCGGAGCTGGTGCACGAACACGGTGTCAGTGTGTGGAACTCCGTCCCCGCGCAACTGGTGATGTTCCACGAGTACCTGCGTGCCGAGCCCACCGCCGGTACGGGTCGGCTGCGGCTCGCGATGCTGTCCGGTGACTGGATCCCGGTGACGCTGCCGGATGCCGTACGGGCCCGGGTGCCGGGGCTGGGCGTGGTCAGCCTGGGAGGGGCCACCGAGGCTGCGATCTGGTCCATCCATCATCCCATTGGTGCGGTCGATCCCAGCTGGGGCAGCATTCCGTACGGGCGGCCGCTGGCCAACCAGACCTTCCGGGTGCTGGACCCGCTGATGCGGGACTGCCCGGAACATGTCACCGGCGAGCTGTACATCGGGGGCGCCGGGCTGGCGCTGGGCTACTTCGGTGACGAGCGGCGCACCGCCGAGCGCTTCGTCAAGCATCCGCACGACGGTGAACGGCTGTACCGCACCGGTGACATGGGCCGCCGTCTGGCCGACGGTGAGATCGAGTTCCTGGGCCGGGTGGACGGGCAGGTGAAGCTGAACGGGCACCGCGTCGAACTGGCCGAGGTGGAGGCGGCGCTCCAGGGGCACCCTGCCGTTCATCTGGCCGCGGCGGTCGTCCATGGCGAGGGTGGCGGCCGTCGGCTGGTGGCCTTCGCGGAGACCGCCCGTACGGAGCCGGGCCCGCTGCCTGCCGGCTGGCCGGTCGCGGTGACCGGACAGGCCGCGCGCGCCGCGGAGGGTGTCCGGGACGCCGACGTACGGGCGATGTGTGCCGCCCTGGACGAGTCCGCGCTGCTGTCCATGGCCCGGCTGCTGCGCTCCCGTGGGCTGTTCACCGCGTCGGGCGACGGGCATTCCACGGACGAGGTCGTTGCTGCTTCCGGTGCTTCGCGAGGTCATCATTACCTCGTACGGCGTTGGCTTGCCGCACTGGCCGCTGAGGGGCGCCTGACGCATGATCCGTCGGCGGACCGCTGGTACGGGTTGGCGGCGGCCGACGAGGAGTGCGTACGGGCCGTACACGAGCGCATCGACGCCCTGGAGCCGCTGACCGGCTGGGGAGCCGCCCTCGTCCGCTTCCATCGCGACTGCGAGCGGCGGCTGGGGGAGCTGCTCAGCGGCGACCTCCCGCTGCGTGATCTGCTCTTTCCCGAGGGTGCTCTGGAGACGGCGGCGGCCGCCTACCGGGACAATCTGATCAGCCGGTACAACAACGCGGCCACCGTCGCCGCGGTCCGCACGATCGTGGCCGGTCACGGCGGCCCGGGGCCCGTGCGGGTACTGGAGATCGGCGCCGGGATCGGCGGGACCAGCGCCGAGCTGATCCCGGCCCTGGCGGACCTGCCCGTCGACTACCACTTCACGGACGTGTCGCACTTCTTCCTCAACGCGGCGCAGGAAGCTTTCGCCGCGTATCCGTGGGTGCGCTACGGGCTGTACGACCTCAACGTGGACCCGTACGCCCAGGGGCTCCGGCCGAACTGCGCGGACGTCGTGGTCGCCGCGAACGTGCTGCACAACGCCGTGCACGCGGGGGAGATGTTCGACCGGTTGCGCGAGCTGGTGGCACCGGGCGGCTGGCTGGTGTTCATCGACGCGACCCGCGACACCTGCCGCGGCATGACGTCCATGGAGTTCAACGACGGGCTGACCGGCTTCACCGACGAACGCGCCCGTACCGGCGCCACGTTTTTCACCCGTCAGCAGTGGCTCGACCTGCTGGACGCGGCCGGCGCCACCGACGTGCTGTGCCTGCCGGCGCCGGACAGCGCGCTCGCCGAGATCGGCCAGCAGGTCCTCGCGGCCCGCCTCAAGGCCGACCGCGCCGCCGTCACCCCGGCCGAGCTGCACGCCCGGCTCGCCGAGCGCCTGCCCGCCTACATGATCCCGGCGGATCTCCAGGTGGTCGACGCGATCCCGCTGACCGGCAACGGCAAGGTGGACCGGAACCGGCTGACCGCCCTGGCCGGGCCGGCCGCGCCCGGCGCCGCCGTCGGCGGCGGAGCGGCCCCGCGCGACGAGCTGGAGCGTGCCCTGGCCGCGCTGTGGGCCGAGGTGCTGCACGTGCCTTCCGTCGGACGGGACGCCGACTTCTTCGCCCTCGGCGGTGACTCGCTGCTGGTGGCCCAGCTCGTCGGCCGGATGCGCCGGGAGCTTCCGCAGGCAGCCGCGGTGACCTGGGACGACTTGCTGCGCATGGTGCTGAACCGGCCCAGCGTGGCGGCCCTTGCCGACCGGCTGCGGGCCGCCCGGGCACTTGGGGGAGCGGAAGCCTCGCCCCTGGTGGAACTCGGCCCGCGGCCCGCGGACGCGGCCGGCGCGCCGGTGCTCGTCCTGGTCCACGACGGCACCGGGACGGTGGCGCCGTACCGCGCGCTGGTCCAGGAACTGGCCGGGCGAATGCCGTTGGCGGGGCTCGTCGTGGACGACCTCGACTCCTATCTCGCCGCCGAGCCCGGCACGCTGGTCGGTGATCTGGCAGACCGGTACGCGCGGGTGCTGCTTGACGAGGGGTGCACCAGGGTCCACCTTGTCGGCTACTGCATGGGTGGTCTGCTGGTCACCGAGCTGGCCGACCGGCTCGCCGGGGCGGGTACAGAGGTGACCGATGTGACGGTCATCAGCAGCTACCGGGTGCCCTATCTGGTGGAGGACGATCTGCTGGCCGAGTACGTCTTCGCCCGCATGATGCGCGCCGACACCGTACGGCTCGGCTACCCGGAGGACGAGACGACGACCCGCGCCCTCGTCGAGGCGGTCACCGCCGAGCACGGCGGCCGGGTGCCGCACGGCAGCCTCACCGGACACCCCGCCGAAGGGCTGGGGCCGGACGCGGCGGCGGCACAGCGCGCCTTGCGGACGCTGGCCGAACGGCCGCAGGAGGAACGGCTGCGGGCCATCGGCGCCCACATGTCCCGGGACGAGGCGGAATTCAGCTCGCTGGAGCGACTGACCCGCCTCTACCGCACGGTCCGTCACAGCCTGGTGACGGTGGCCCTGCACGAGGCGACCCCCTACAAGGGACGCGCCACGCTGGTCCGGCAGGTCGGTGAGGCCGAAGTTTTCCCCGGCATGCACCGGGACATGGAGGAGTACTGGCAGAAGGTGTGCACCGGCGATCTGCGGACCGTGGACGTGCCGGGGGACCACTTCACGTGTGTGCGTCCGCCGCATGCTCGGGCGGTGGCGGCCCTGCTCGCGGGAGAGCCGGAGGCGGCTCGGGGTGCGCGGGGGCGGGGCTGATGGCCGCGCCGCTGATCGGCATTCTCGGGGCGTACGGCGCGGTGGGTTCGGTCGCCGCCCGCCGGCTCGCCGACGAGGGGCGCTACCGGCTGCGGCTGGGTGGCCGCGCCCTGGACCCCGCCCGGCGGCTGGCTGCCGAGCTGGGCCCGTCGGCGGGGGCGCAGGTGGTGGATGCCCGGGACGGGCACGGGCTTGCGGCGTTCGCCGAGGGCTGCCGCGTGGTGCTCAACTGCGCCGGTCCTGCCTATCTGCTGCTGGACCGGGTCCGGCGGGCGGCGTTCGCCGCGGGCGCCGATTACGTGGACGTGATGGACGACGGCACGGCCTCCGCGCCGGGCGGGCCCCGTACTGCCGTACTGTCGGCGGGCCTGGTGCCTGGTCTGTCCGGGCTGCTGCCCGGGCTGCTCGCCGGGCCGATGGACCGTCCGCTGCGGTTCACCGGCGGCTACGCGGGGCTGGGCGCCCTCACCCACACGGGCGCCCTCGACTACCTGCTGAGCCTGGACCGTGGATTCGGTGTGCCGACGGGGCTCTGGCGTGGCCGTACGGTGCCCGGGGCGCTGCGTACCGAAGACGGTCTCCGGGTGCCGGGCCTGCCCCGGCCGGTGACGGCGGTTCCCTTCCTCACCGCCGAAGTGGTGGAGCGGGCCGAGGCGCTGGGGCTGGCGGAGGCGCGCTGGTACAACGCCTTCGACGGCGGATTTCTGTACGACGCCCTGAACCGGGTGCGGACGGGCGACAGCCCGGACCTCGACTCCCGCGCGGCCGAGCTGGTGCGGGCGTCCGCGCTGGACGCGGCCGGGCGGACGCCGTACCACGCCCTGTGGGGCAGCCTGGACGGCATCGGGCACGAGGGTGCCGAGGTGCGCCGGACCGTACTGGTCCGTGGTGCGGACGGGTCCGGGGTGACCGGTGAGATCGGTGCGTTCGCGGTGTCCGAGGTGTGTGACGGGCGGGTGCCCGCCGGGGTGCGCCGGGCGGCCGAGGTGCTTTTGCCCCGGCGTGTGGTGGACCGGCTGCGCGCGGTCGTCGGCGGTCTCGTGGTGGCGGAGCGGGACGCGGACCCGGCATCCGTCGCGGATCTCGCGTACGAGGCGGAGGAAGAGGGCGCCCTGTGACGCGGCGGGCGCCCGGCGGCGGGTCCAGATTCCGTCCAGTCGGCCCTGCCATCATCCGGTGAGCCCGGGCGGCCCGGTCGCCGCGCACTGCCCCGAGAGGATTCGCCATGTCCGCCGTAGACCTCTATTCCTCCATGTTCCGGCTGCGCCACGACGGCACGGTCGACGCCGAGGAGTTCACCATGCGGCCCGACCTGGACGGCTGGACGGCCGTGACCATGCGTGCCGAGACGACGGCGGACCTGAAGTCCGCGGCCAACTGGATGCGGCACCCCGACGGCGACGAGGTGATGTGCGTCCTGTCGGGCGCGATGCGGATCTACTACCGTACGGGCGGCCCCGAGGACACCGACGGCGAGCTGCGGGTCCGTGTCGGCGCGGGCGAGGCGTTCGTCGTGCCGTCGGACGCCTGGCACCGGGTGGAGCTGGAGGCGCCCACCGAGATGCTGGTGGTGCTGCGGGCCGAGGGGACGCTGATCGAACAGCGTCCCGGGCACTGAGCCGGACACGGCGGCCCGCCGCGCCAGACGGCGGCCAGATTTCGTGCAGAGGAGCCTGCCACGCTCTTTTCCCGGCGGGGGATTCCGGTACGGCCGGCCCTCGTCTTCGCTTCCGGTGTCCTCACAGGAATGGGATCTCATGCGTTTTCTCCTTTTGAGCGGGCTCGGCCCCGGAGAACTCGGCCCGACGCATTTCAACTCCCCGTACATGGCCGGGACGCTCTTCGGGGACAACCCGAGCGAGCTGGGCCGGGAGATGCTGCGCCGCGCCGGACACGAGGAACTGCGGCTCGACCGGCTGGCTTTCGCGTCGTCGGGCCGCCCTTACGCCCTGCTGCGCCCGCGTGCGGCGGCCGGGCCGCATCTGACCACGGTGACGCTGCATTCGATCCTGGAGACCGGTGACTACGACTTCGCCCGGGTGGACCTGGCGGACGTGTGGACCGGTGCGGCGCAGGTGCCGGCCGGGGACTTCGACGTGGTGCTGCTGTCGACGACGTACATCTGGAACGAGCCGATCCTCCGGCAGGCGGTCGCCTGGATCCGGGAGAACCTGCCCGGCACCGGCATCGTGGCCGGCGGGCAGTTCACCAACCTCAAGTTCATGATGGCCCTGCGCGACCACCCGGAGATCGTCGCGGTCGTGCGCGGCGACGGGGAGGTCTCGCTGCCCATGACGCTGGACACGCTCGCCGCGGGCAAGAGCCTGGAGTCGGTCCCCAACGTCGTCTGGCGCGACGGGGACCGGATCCGGATCAACCCGGTGGAGTACGTGGACCTCGACGGGTTCCCCTCGCCCAGCGTCTCCGGGCGGGCCGCGGTGGTGCCGTACGAGTCGATGCGGGGCTGTCCCTTCGACTGCAAGTTCTGTTCCTTTCCCGCGGCTTCGCCGAAATGGCGCTACAAGTCGGCGGAGAAGATCCGGGACGACTGGGCCGGGTACGCCGCGGACAACGGCACCGAGATGATGTACGCGATGGACTCCACGTTCACCATTCCGCCGGTCCGTTTCCGTAAGCTGCTGGAAATTCTGCCGGGGTCCGGCATACCGGTCTGGGAAGGGTTCAGCCGGGCCAACACGCTGAACTCCGAGGCGGTGGTGGCGGGTCTGGAAGCGGCGCACTGTTTCCAGATCCATGTGGGCTTCGAGTCGATGAACGACCAGACGCTGAAGAACATGAGCAAGCGGGTGTCGGTGAAGCAGAACCTCACGGCCCACGAACTGCTCAGCCGCAGCGAGATCAACACCTACGGCCTGTTCATCGTCGGCTATCCGGGGGAGAGCCCCGAGACGTTCCAGGACACCCAGGACTTCCTGATGGAGGAGTACATCGGCCACTTCTCCATGGCGCGTTTCACCATCACGGACGAGAACATGCCGATGTGGCAGGACCGGGAGAAGTTCCGGATCGAGGCGGAGGATCCCAACGATCCCGGTTCGCCGTGGTCGCACATCGGCATGGACAGTGACCGGGCGGGCCAGTTGCTCACCGAGACCCTGGACAAGGTGCGGCGGACCAACGACCGCGCGGTGCTGAAGTTCTGGCAGCACAACTACCAGCACTGGCTGCTGCCGCAGCACGACCGCAAGACCAACCTCGCGGTCGAGAAGAGTCTGGAGCTGCTGGCCATGACGCCGCGTGACTTCACCGATCCGGACGAGGGGGCGCACGCCATGCGGACCCAGCTGGACCAGTTGCGTTCGGTCGGGATCGAACCGGCTCCCGAAGGCCGGGAGCTGTGCCTCGATCCGCTGTGACGGGCGGTTCCGGGCCGGGATTCCGACTGCGGCCGCGCGCCGGGGGCCCGGCGCCGCCGCTGGTCCCGGGGCGGGTTGCCACCCTAGTTCTTATACGCGTATAGTTTCTGGGTGGAGCCCAGTCATGAGCGGTTGACGACGCGGCCGTACGCCGCGCGAGCCGCCGACCCGGCCTTGGAGGGCGGGACTTTTCTATGGCCACGACAGAACAGGTGAGCACGCTCACCGACGGAACCGGCGGCCGCGCGGCCGACGACCCCACCGCGGCGGGTGAGCCGCCCGGCGCGGCGCGCGGCGGCCCGGGGGAACAGGCCCCGCAAGGACGCCGGATGCTCGTCCGGCTGTTACGCCCGTACCGGGGGCGGCTCCTCGCCGTCCTGGTACTGCAGACGGTGGGCGCCCTGGCCGGCCTCGCCCCGCTGCTCGCCCTGGCCGAGATCGGCCGGGAACTGCTCGCCCCCGGGCCGGCCGACCGCACCGCCGTGTGGACCGCCGTCGTCCTCGGTGCCGCGGGCCTGCTGGTACGGGTCCTGTTCACCGCGGCCGCCGGCGGATGCGGCCACCTCGTCGACGGGGACCTGCACCTGTCGCTGCGCAGGTCACTGGCCCAGCGCCTGGGGCGGGTGCCCCTGGGCTGGTTCGCACGCCGCAGCTCGGGCGAGGTGAACGGCGTGGTGCAGGGCGACGTCGACACGCTGCACCACCTGATCGCCCATACGCCGGGCGAGTTCACCTCCGCCGTCGTCGTCCCCGCCGCCTCGCTGGCCTACCTGGCCTGGGTGGACTGGCGGCTGACGCTCGTCGCACTCGTCCCGGTCCTGTTCGGCGTGGCGGTGCACCGCCTGCTGTCGACCGAGGAACGGCGCCGCCAGGGCATGGCAGTGGGCCAGGCCATGGGCCGTATCGGGGCGTCGTCCGTGGAGTTCGTCCAGGGCATCTCCGTCGTGAAGACCTTCGGCGGCGCGGGCCGGGTCCACCAGCGTTACCGGCGCGCCGCCGACGACTTCGCCGACTTCTTCCTCGGCTACGTCGCCGGCAGCGCGGGCCTGGCGTCGCTGTCCGCCCTCGTCCTGGCACCGCCGTTCGTGCTGCTGCTCATCCTGACGGGCGGCACGCTGCTGATCACCCAGGGCGCCATGCCGCCCGCCGAACTGCTGCCCTTCCTGCTGCTGTCCGTGGCGCTGACGGCGCCGGTCGCGGCGCTGGGCCACGGCATGGACAACATCCACGCCGCCGAGCGGTCCGCCGACCGCATCCACGAGATGCTCAGCGTCCGGCCGCTGCCGGCCCCGGACCGGCCGGCCCTCCCGCAGGGGGACCGCGTGGAGTACCGCGGTGTCGGCTTCGCCTACGACGACGGCCACCCGGTGCTGCACGACATCGACCTCGTCCTGGAGCCCGGCACGACCACCGCCCTCGTCGGCCCCTCCGGCGCGGGCAAGTCCACCCTCGCCCAGATGCTGCCCCGCTTCTTCGACCCGACGCGCGGCGCGGTCCTGCTCGGCGGGGTCGACGTTCGCGACATCGGCGACGAACAGCTCTACCAGCGGGTGGCGTTCATCTTCCAGGACGTCCGGGTGCTGCGTGCCACGGTCGCCGAGAACATCGCGCTGGCGGTGCCGGACGCCGATCGCTCCGCGGTCGTCGCCGCCGCCCGCGCGGCAGGCCTGCACGAACGCGTCACAGCCCTTCCGCACGGGTACGACTCCGTGCTCGGCGAGGACATCGGCCTGTCCGGCGGTGAGGCACAGCGGCTCGGCATCGCCCGCGCGCTGCTCATCGACGCCCCGGTGCTCGTCCTCGACGAGGCCATGTCCTTCGCCGACGCCAAGACCCAGGCGGAACTCCGGCGCGCCCTGGACGTGCTGCGCGCGGGACGCACCCAGCTCGTCATCGCGCACCGGCTGGAGACCGTCACCCGCGCCGACCGCATCGTCGTCATGGAGGGCGGCCGCATCGTGGAGAGCGGAACGTACCAGGAACTCATGGGCACGGGCGGGAAGCTCGCCCAGATGTGGCGGGCCCAGCACCGCCACGGCAACAGCTCGCGGGAAGGGACCGACCGATGATCCGACTGCTCCTGCGGGTCATGGGCGAGACACACGGCCGCCCCGTACGCCGCACGCTCGTCCTGATGTCGGCACGGGCCGTCGTGGAGGGCCTGTCCTACGCGCTGCTCGTACCGCTGCTGCGGGCCCTGCTGGGGCCGCGGCCCGCCGATGCCTGGCCCTGGCTGGGCGCCTTCGCCGCCGCGTTCCTGCTGTGCGCCGTCCTCGGCTACCGCAGTGTCCTGACGGGGTTCCGTACGGGCGGTGAGCTGTCCCGGGGACTGCACCACCGCCTCGGCGACCAGCTCGCCGGGCTGCCCCTGGGCTGGTTCACGTCCTCGCGCATCGGGGACGTCTCCGGGCTGACCAGCCGCAGCGTGATGGAAGTGATGTCGGTGCCCGCGCACCGGCTCGGCCCGCTCGTCGACGCCACCTTCGTCCCCCTGACGATCGTCGCGGTCATGTTCTTCTTCGACTGGCGGCTGGCGCTGGCGGCGCTGCTCGCGGCACCCCTGATCGCCGCGGTGCAGTACGCCACCGGGCGGGCCACCGCACGCGAGGACGCCGAGCGCGCGCGGCGCAGCGACGACGCCTCCGCCCGGGTGGTGGAGTACGTCCGCGCCCAGCCGGTGCTGCGTGCCGGCGGCCGTACCGGCGAGCGCTTCCAGCAGCTGGACGAGGCGCTGCACGCGCAGTGGCGCAGTGAGCGGCGCGCCGCCGTGAAGGGGCTGCCCGGTGTCCTCGGCCTGAGTCTCACGGTGCAGGCCGTGTTCACGCTGGTCCTCGCGCTGGGCGCTTACCTCGCCCTCGACGGCTCCGCCGACGCGGCGTCCGTACTCGCCCTGCTCGTGCTGAGCGCGCGCTGCGTCGACCCGCTGCTGTCGCTGGCGGACCTGGGCGGCGTCATGCGGGCCTCGCGCGGCGAGCTGGAACGCATCGACGCGGTGCTGCGGGAGAAGCCGCTGCCCCTGCCCGAGCAGCCGAAGAAGCCTGCCGGCAACAGCCTCGAACTGGACGGGGCCACCTTCCGCCGCGGCGGCCGCACCGTACTGGACGGGCTGAGCCTGAAGGCGGAGGACGGCCGGCGGCTGGCGCTCGTCGGCTCCTCCGGGGCCGGCAAGACCACGCTGCTCCAGCTCGCCGCGCGGTTCCACGACGTGGACGCCGGCGCGGTGCGGCTCGGCGGGGTGGACGTACGCGACATCGACGGCGACGAGCTGATGTCCCGGCTGTCCATCGTCTTCCAGGACGTCTACCTGTTCGAGGGCACCATCGAGGAGAACGTACGGCTCGGCCGCCCCGGCGCCACCAAGGACGAAGTGCGCCGGGCGGCCGCCGCGGCCCGCCTGGACGAGGTGGTCGCCCGGCTGCCGCAGAGCTGGGACACCGAGGTCGGCGAGGGCGGCGCGGCCCTGTCCGGCGGTGAGCGCCAGCGGGTGTCGATCGCCCGCGCCCTGCTCAAGGACGCCCCCGTACTGCTGCTCGACGAGGCCACCTCCGCCCTGGACCCGGAGAGCGAGCAGGCCGTCCAGGAGGGTCTGGACCGGCTGATGAGCGGCCGCACCGTCGTCATGGTCGCGCACCGGCTGCACACCGTCCGGGACGCCGACACCATCGCCTTCCTGGAGGACGGCCGCATCGTCGAGTCCGGCACCCACCAGGAACTCCTCGAACGCGACGGGAAGTACGCCGCGTTCTGGAAGATCGCCGCACACCAGCCGGCCTGAGAGGAACCGAGGTAGGGATGGCACGCAAGGGCACGTCGACGGACCCGTCCGGCTGTACCGGTACGGCCGCTCCCGCATGGACCCTGGAAGCACTCCGCGCCGAGGTCGCCGCGCTGCTCGGCGCCGAACCGGCCGAGGTGGACGACGACGGCGACCTGTTCGCCCTGGGGTTGCAGTCGCTCCAGCTGATGCAGTTCACCAACCGGCTCAACCGCGCGGGCGGGCGGGCCGGGTTCACGGAACTGGCCAGGGACCCACGGGTCGGCTCCTGGTACCGGCTGCTGAGCAGCCGTACGGGGGCGGCCGGCGTGCCTTCCGGGCCGGCGCGCCCGCCTGCCGAGGCGCCGACCGCCGACGTGCGGCCGTCCGCCGACGTGCCGCCGCCCGCCGCCCCAGGGCGGGAACCGTTCGCGCTCACCCCGGTCCAGCAGGCCTACTGGATCGGCCGGGGTGACGACCGGCCGCTGGGCGGCGTCGGCTGCCACGCCTACCTGGAGATCGACGCGGCGGAAGTGCACCCCGGCCGCCTCGAACAAGCCGTACGAGCCCTGACCCGGCGGCACCCGATGCTGCGGGCCCGTATCGACGACGACGGCACCCAGCGCGTCCTGGACGCCTCGCCCTGGCCGGGCCTGACCGTCCACGACCACACGGCCGGGACGCGGGCCGAGGCCGACGCGGCGGTCGCGGGCCTGCGCGAGCGCCTGTCCCACCGCAGATTACGGGTGGGCGAGGGCGAGGTCTTCGATGTCCAGCTGAGCCGCCTGCCGGCCGGCGCGGACTCCCGCCGCGCCGACCGCATCCACCTCGGCGTCGACCTGCTCGTCGCCGACGTGCACAGCATCCGGCTGCTCCTCGCCGACCTCGCGGAGCTGTACGACGACCCCGACGTACTCGGGGAGCTGGCCTACGACTTCCCGAGCCACCTCGCCGCACGGGCCACGGCACGCGCGGACGAGCGGGAGCGCGCCAAGGAGTACTGGACCGACCGTCTGGGCGGCCTCCCCGGCGGCCCTCGGCTGCCGCTGGCCACCGACCCCGAGGACGTCGTCCGGCCGCGCTTCGTGCGCCGTACGCACACACTGGCCCCGGACACTTGGGAGCGGCTGCGCGCGCGGGCAGGTGAGCACGGCGTCACACCCTCCGTGCTGCTCGCCACCGCCTTCGCCGAGGTGCTCGCCCGGTTCAGCGGTGAGCGGCACTTCCTGCTCAACGTGCCGCTGTTCGACCGCGAGCACGACGCCCACCCCGACCTGGACCGGATCGTCGCCGACTTCACCAGCCTCGTCCTGCTGGAGATCGACCTCGGCCGGGGCACGGGCTTCGCCGGGCGCGCCCGGGCCGTACAGCAGCGCCTGCACGACGACGTGGGCCACGCCGCCTACACCGGCGTCGACGTCCTGCGCGACATGGCGCGCGCCGACGCGGACCACCCGCGCACCGCACCGGTGGTCTTCGCCTGCAACATCGACGCCCCGCTCGTCCCCGACGCCTTCGCCGACCGTTTCGGCGAACTGTCCTGGATGGTGTCCCAGACACCGCAGGTCTGGCTGGACCACCAGATCTACCGCACCCGCGACGGCGGCCTGCTGCTCGCCTGGGACGCGGTGGAGGAACTGTTCCCGGGCGGCCTGCTGGACGACCTGGCCGCCGCCTGCGCCGCCCTGCTGGACCACCTCGTCACGGCCGACTGGACCGCGGTACCGGAAATCCCGCTGCCCGCGGGGCAACTGCGGCGGCGGCACGAGGTGAACTCCACGCACCGCCCGGAGAGCGGCCGGGCGCTGCACGAGGAGTTCTTCACCCGCGCAGAGACACGGGCGGACGCTCCGGCGCTGCTGTGGGGCGTGGACGGCGTTCTCACGCACGGCGAACTGGCGGAGCGAGCGCTGCGCATCGCAGGTGCTCTCGCCGACCGGGGTGTCCGCGACGGTGCCCCCGTACTCGTCACGGCGCCCAAGGGCCCCGACCAGATCGCCGCTGTCCTGGGTGTGCTGGCGGCGGGCGGGAGTTACGTACCCGTCGGCGTCGACCAGCCCGCCGAGCGACGCGCGCGGATTCTCGCGGTCAGCGGGGCCCGGCTCGTCCTGGACGGCAGCGGGACGCCCGCTCCGGCCGAATCCCCGGCCGAAGTGCTGCCGCTGGCCGAGGCGTTACGGTTCCGCCCCCTGGCCGCGCCGGTGCCCGTGGGCCCGGGCGATCCGGCGTACACGATCTTCACCTCGGGGTCCACCGGCATCCCGAAGGGGGTCGAGATCAGCCACCGGGCCGCGGTGAACACCGTCGAGGACGTCGGCGCACGCTTCGGCATCGGCCCGGCGGACCGCGTACTGGCCGTGTCCGCACTGGACTTCGACCTGTCCGTGTGGGACATCTTCGGGCTGCTCGGCGCGGGCGGCGCGCTCGTGCTGGTGGCCGAGGAGGACCGGCGCGACGCGCACCGCTGGCTCGACCTGTGCCGCCGGCATGCCGTGACGGTCTGGAACTCGGTGCCGGCCCTCCTCGACATGCTGCTGACCGCGGCCGAGCCCGAGCCGCTTCCGGATTCCTTGGGCCTCGCGCTGCTCTCGGGCGACTGGATCGGCCTGGACCTGCCGGGGCGGCTGGCCCGGGCAGGGGCCGGACGGTGCCGGTTCGTCGCTCTCGGCGGTGCCACCGAGGCGTCGATCTGGTCCAACGTCCACGAGGTCGGCGACGTACCGCCGCACTGGCGGTCCATCCCGTACGGCACCCCGCTGGGCAACCAGAAGTTCCGTACCGTCGACCCGCAGGGCCGGGACTGCCCCGACTGGGTGCCCGGCGAGCTGTGGATCGGCGGTACGGGGGTCGCGCTCGGCTACCGCGGTGATCCCGCGCTCACGGCGGAACGTTTCCCCACGGTGGTGGGCGAGCGCTGGTACCGCACCGGGGACCTCGGCCGCTACTGGCCCGACGGCACGCTGGAATTCCTCGGGCGCGCCGACCAGCAGGTGAAGATCAACGGCTTCCGGGTGGAACTCGGCGAGGTCGAGGCGGCGTTGCAGAGCCACCCCGCCGTGGCCCACGCGGTCGCCGCGGTGGTGGGCGAGCAGCGCAAGGAACTCGCCGCCGCTGTCGTACCGGCCCGGCCGGGAGCCGGGGAGGAGCCGGGCCCGGCCCGCCCTGACGGGATCGGCCGCCACACGTCGGAGCCGGCGCCCGCCGAGGTGGAGTGCGAACGCGCCCTCACCGAGACCGTGCTCGCCGCGCTCCTCGCAGCCCTGGACCCAGGGCTGTCCGACGGTACCACCGGGCAGACCGGCCTCCCCGGCACCCGGGACGCGTCGGGCCTGCCCGAGCCGAACCGGCGGCTGCTGGAAGCGATGGCCGGCGAACTGGCCGAGCGCGACGTCCTGGTGCGCACGGCAGGCACCTGCGCACCCGGCCGGCGCTGGGCCGAGGTCCGCGACGGAGACCGCGCGGCCGGGCTGCGCGCACAGATCAGCGGTGGCCGCCTGGAGAGCGTGGCCGACGCCTGGGCCCGGGCCATGCCGGTACTGCTCTCGGTACTGCGCGGTGAAACGTCCGCCACCGTACTGCTCGACGACCCGGAACTGTCCCCGGAATCCCTGGCCGACGCCCTGCCCGGAGCCCGCCGCTGTCTGGAGCGGACCGCCCAGGCGCTGCAAGAACTCGCCCAGGGGCGTCCCGAACCGCTCGCCGTCGCCGAATGGGGCACCGGCAGCGGCCGCACCGCCGTACGCCTGCTCGACGCCTTCAAGCCCGGCACCGTCGACTACCTCCTGCTGACGGACTCGGCCTCCCGGCGTACGGCGGCCGACGCGCGGCTGTCCGCGGCGGGGCATCCGGTACGGACCGCGCTCCGGTCCACGCCGGGCATCCCCGAGGCGCGCCTGCACCGGTTCGACGCGGTGGCCGTCAACGACGCGCTGCACGGCCTGCCCGACCCGTACGCGGTCGCGGCCGTACTACCGCTGCTGCTGGCCCCGGGCGGACACCTCTTCCTGGTCGCCCGCGCCGCCGTCTCCCCGCTCGGCCTCCCCGCGGGCCGTACCGGCGACCGCCTCGACGCCGGACAGTGGGCGGACGTGCTGACCCGCGAGGGCCTGACCGGCGTCCGCCGGGCGCACACCGAGCCGGACGGCGCCGTGCTGCTCACCGCCCGGCGCTCTCCGGACGCGCCCCGCCTGAACGCCGCCACCCTGCGCGAACAGCTCGCCGAGCGGCTTCCCGCGCACATGATCCCCGGCACGCTGATGGCCCTGCCCGAGCTGTCGCTGAACGCCAACGGCAAGGTCGACCGGCGCCGGGTGCAGGAACTGCTCGCGTCCGGCGCCGAGCAGCCCGGCGCGAGCTGCGACCCGCCGCGCGGCGCCGTCGAGGAGACCGTGGCGGAACTCTGGGCCGGGGTGCTGGGCGTGCCCGCCGCCGGACGCGACGCCAACTTCTTCGTACAGGGCGGGGACAGCGTCCTGGCGACGCGCCTGGTCACCGGCGTCCGCCGTCGGCTGGGTGTCGAACTGCCGATGCGTCAGGTGCTGCGGGCGCCGACGGTGGCCGCCATGGGCGCACTGATCGAGCGGCTGCGTCCGGGGGCCGGGGTACCGGGCGCCGACGGCCGGGCGTCCGGGGGATGCTCCGAGGACTACGAGGAAGGTGCGCTGTGAGCGCCGTGCACTCCGCCGCCGGACACGGCGCCGACGCTCCCCGGTCCAGCCTGCGGACCTTCGCCGTACGGGCGCAGTCCCGGGCCCGGCTGGTGTGCTTCCCGCACGCGGGCGGCGGGGCCGGCGCCTACCGGCTGTGGGGCTTCGACGCTCCCTGGGACGTCGAGGTCGCCGCGGTGCAGTACCCGGGGCGCGAGGACCGGTACGCGGAACCGCCGGTGTCCGTCATGAGCGAGCTGGCCGACGCGATCGGCACCGACCTGGTCCGCGAGGCGACGGCCCGCCCCGAACGCGTCACCGTCCTGTTCGGCCACAGCATGGGGGCCTCCGTGGCCTACGAGACGGCCCGTCGGCTGACCGCGGCCGGGCATCCGCCGGCCGCCCTCGTCGTCTCGGGCCAGCCCGCACCGCACCGTACGCGCGGCGGCGCCCTGCACCGCGCGGGCGACACCGAACTGCTGGCTGACGTACGGAGGCTGGGCGGCACGTCGGCCGGTGTGCTGGGTCACGACGCCCTGCTGCGGGCGCTGCTGCCGACGATCCGGAGCGACTACCGGCTCATCGAGACCTACCGCCCGCGGCCCGGCCGCCGCCTCGACGCGCCGGTGACCGTCCTCTACGCCGACGACGACCCCGAGGTCGACGCCGCCGAGGCGCAGGCCTGGCGCGAGGTCACCGGCGGGCCCTGCGACGTCGGTGTGTTCACCGGCGGTCACTTCTACCTGGAACAGCAGCGGGAGGCCGTCCTCGCCCGCGTCGTGGCCCGCGTCCGCGCGGCGCTGCCCGCCGCGGGCGCGGCCTGGCCGTCGCTGCCCTGATCCCGCCGCCTACCGCCTGCCGCCCGCTGCGCCGGCCGCTTCAGAGAACACGTCCGTCCCACCGCCCGCTTCCAAGAACACCGTCCGTCCCACCGTCCGCTTCAGAGAACCGCACAGAATCGGGGGTCCTCCCATGCTCGACGGCTGTACGCCCTGGCCCGAAACCCTTGCGGCGCGGTACCGGGCCGAGGGGTACTGGACCGGCGAACTGCTGGGCCGCCGGTCCGACGACGCGGCCCGGGCCGCCCGGACCGCGCTCGTCACCCCGGACCGCACCCTGACGTACGGCCGGCTCGACCTGGCCGCCGACCGGATGGCCGCGGGGCTGAGCGCCCTCGGCATCGCGCCACGGGACCGGATCGTCGTCCAGCTGCCCAACGGCGCCGAGCTGGTCGTGGTGTGCCTGGCCCTGTTCCGGCTCGGGGCGCTGCCCGTCTTCGCGCTGCCCGCGCACCGCGCCGCGGAGATCACCCATCTCGTGGAGTCCTCCGAGGCGGTGGCCTACATCTGCGCGGACCGGGACCTGGACTGCGACCACCGGGAGTTGGCCCGGCAGGTCCTGGCCCGCACCGGCTCCCTCAAGCACGTCCTGGTGGCCGGGGACCCCGGCCCGTTCACCGCGCTGGCGGAGGCCGACGCGGACCCGGTGCGGCTGCCGCTGCCCGACCCGGAGGACGTGGCGCTGTTCCTGCTCTCCGGGGGAACCTCGGGGCCGCCCAAGCTGATCCCGCGCACGCACGCCGACTACTCCTATCAGCTGCGGGCCAGCGCGGCCCTGTGCGGGGTCGGCCCGCACAGCCGCTACCTGTGCGCGCTGCCCATGGGCCACAACTTCGCCCTGGCCTGCCCCGGTGTGCTCGGCACGCTGCGGGCCGGCGGCACGGCGGTACTGGCACCGGCGCCCACTCCGGAGGAGTGCTTCCCGCTCGTCGAGCGCGCCGGGGTGACCGTCACCTCGCTCGTGCCGCCGCTGGTGCCGCTGTGGCTGGACGCGGCCGAGTGGACCGACAGCGACCTGTCCTCCCTCGCGCTCCTCCAGGTCGGCGGCTCGCGGCTCGATCCGGTCACCGCCGAGCGGGTGGCGGACGGGCTCGGGTGCGCCCTCCAGCAGGTGTACGGCATGGCCGAGGGCCTGCTCAACTTCACCCGGCCCGGCGACCCGGAGGAGGCGGTGCTGCACACCCAGGGGCGTCCGCTGTCGCCCGCGGACGAGGTACGGGTGGTCCGGGAGGACGGCACGGACGCAGCGCCCGGCGAGGTGGGGGAGCTGTACACCCGGGGCCCGTACACGCTGCGCGGCTACTACCGGGCCGCCGGGCTGAACCGGGCACGGTTCACCGAGGAGGGCTACTACCGCAGCGGTGACCTCGTGCGCCGTACGGCCGCCGGAAACTTCGAGGTGGTGGGCCGGACGAACGACGTGGTCAACCGCGGCGGGGAGAAGGTGCCCTGCCAGGAGGTGGAGGAGCATCTGCTGGCGGATCCGCGGATCGTCTCCGCCGCGGTCGTGGCGCTGCCGCATCCGTTCATGGGTGAGCAGACCTGCGCCTGTGTGGTGGTCGGCGACACCGGGCCGGAGCTGACGCTGCGTCAGGTTCAGGCCGCGCTGCGGGAGCGCGGGGCCGCCGCGTACAAGCTGCCGGACCGTCTCGTCGTCCTGCCGCGGATGCCGCTCACCGGCGTCGGCAAGATCGACAAGAGGGCGCTGCGGGACGGTCTGGCGGGCTGAGGTCCGTACGGCGCGAAGGGCCCGAGGCGTCCGCTCCGGGCCCTTTTCGTGGGTGCGTACGGGGATGTCGGGTGGGCCTACGGGGACGGGGCGGGGCGTCAGGTCGCCTGGGCCAGCAGTCCCTCGACGACCGCTTCCAGTCCCCGGCGGTGGGTGTCCCGGACGGTCAGCTCGTTCCACCGCGGGCCCAGCGAGGTGATGAGGGGGAACTCCCCGGGGTCCAGGCCGGTGATCTGGTCGCGGTGCGGCGGCCGGTCCAGGTGTGCCAGGCGGCGTTCGCGGTTGAAGCGGACGGTCAGCTCACCGGCGGTGTAGTACCAGATGACGCGGTAGGCGTAGACGGCGTCCTCGGGGGTCATCCCGCACTCGATGGCGGCGTCCAGGATGTTCTCGACGATCCACATCGCCGAGACGGCGAAGAGGTCGTCGGAGGCGAGGACTTCGACGATCCACGGGCAGTCCACCAGGATGTCGTGCAGGACCTGGGCGGCGGCGAGGAGCCGGGCGCGCGGCTCGGCCGGCAGCTCGGGCCGGGGAAACTTCGCGGCGTGCTCCTCCAGGAGGAGCAGCAGCAGCTCGTCCTTGTCCCGTACGTAGTGGTACAGGGCCATGGGCGTGCTGGACATCTCCTTGGCGAGACGGCGCATGGAGAGGTTCTCCGCGCCCTCCTCGTCCAGGATGCGCTGGGCGGCGGACAGGATCGCTTCGCGCGCCAGCCGGGGCGGGCGGCCGGTCCTGCCGGCACGTCGGGTTCGGTGCTGCATCCGTCCATCTTCCGTCACGTCCGGGTCCGCGCGTACGGGGCTCCGTGCCGCGCACGCGGGGACACCGCGGCGCCCGGCGCACCGGCCGCGCGGTCGTCCCGTCCGGCCCGTTCACTGTCCCGTACCCGTCTGGGCGGTTTCTGGACGCCTTCCGGGCCGGTACGGGAGGCGTCGGCGGCCGCGTCAGGAGGGCGCGGGGGTCTGCGGCCCGCTCCGGCCGACGGTGCGGAAGAACCCGTCGAGCAGCGCTTCGAGGCCGGCCTGGTGCGTGTCGCGTGCGGTGAGCGCGGGCCAGCGGCCGGCGAGGGCGGACAGCCGGGGGTGGGCCTGCGGCTGGAGCGCGGCCATGGCGTGCGACCGGTAGGGCGGGTGGTCGAGGTGGGCGAGGTGCCGCTCCCGGGAGAGGCGGATCAGCAGTTCGCCGCCGGTGTAGTGGGCGACGGCGCGGTAGAGGGCGACGGCCTCTTCAAGGGTGAAGCCGCAGCCGAGCGCCGCCTCCAGAACCGCCTCGGTGACCCACCGGCTGGAGGCGTTCAGCAACTCCTCGGAGGTCAGGATCTCGCCGAGGAACGGGCATTCGGCCAGAACGTCGTAGAGCAGCTGGGCCGCGGCCGTCAGCCGTTCGCGGGGATCGTCGGGCAGTGCGGGCCGTGGCTGGTGCCGGGCCTTGGTCTCCAGCAGCAGCCGCAGCAACTGGTCGCGGTCGCGTACGTGGTGGTAGAGCGCCATCGGCGTGATGGACAGCTCCCGCGCCAGCCGCCGCATCGAGAGGCTGCCGTCGCCCTCGGTGTCCACGATCCGCTGGGCCGCCTCGACGATCGCCGGCTGGGAGAGCCGGGAGGGGCGTCCGACCTTCTTCCGGCCCGTGGTGGCCGGTTCGTCCGACTGCATCGGTCCCCGCCTTCCGTGCGTGTCCTGCGGCCGGGGCACAGCGCCTGCGACCAGTACCGGGTGACAACCCAGCGGGTCCCGGCTAGAGTTATCTTACGCGTATTGAATACAAGTAAGAAAACTCTGGAGGGGCGGATGTCCGAAACGGCCTTGAACAGGGGACAGGCGTTGGTGGCCGTCGCCCTCGCCCAGTTCATGGTGACCCTCGACATGACGGTCGTGAACGTGGCGTTACCCGACATGGGCGTCGGTCTGGGCTTCGACCCGGCCCAACTGCCCTGGGTGGTCAACATCTACGCCCTGTTCTTCGGCGGCTTCCTCCTCCTGGGGGGCCGGGCGGCGGACCTGTTCGGTCAGCGGCGCGTCCTGCTGTGGGGGACGTGGTCCTTCGCCGTCGCCTCGCTCGCCGGCGGTCTGGCCCAGGAGCCGTGGCACATGATCGCCGCCCGCGCGGTGCAGGGCGTGGGCGCCGCGGTGATGGCACCGGCCGCGCTGGCCGTCCTCACCCTCACCCAGCGCGAGGGCGAGGAGCGCACCCGGGCGCTCGGCGTGTACGCGGCCGTCGCCGCGGTCGGCGGCGGCGCCGGCGTGCTGGTCGGCGGTCTGCTCACCGAGTACGCCGGCTGGCGCTGGGTGATGCTGGTGAACCTGCCGATGGCGCTCGCGGTCGTCCTGCTGGCGCTGCGCAGCGTCCCGGCCGGCACCTTCGGCAACCGTCGGGGCAAGCTCGACGTGCTCGGCGCCATCCTCGCCACCGGCGGCGTCGGCCTGCTGATCCTCGGCATGGTGCGCACCGAGGAGCTGTCGTGGGCGTCGCCCACCACCATCGTCACGCTGGCGGCCGCCGTCGTCCTGCTCGTCGCCTTCGTACTGTGGGAGAAGTACGGCCCGATGACCGACCCGCTGATCCGGCTCGGTCTGCTGGCCAAGCGCAACGTCGCCGGTGCCAACCTCTACATGGCCCTGCTGGCGGCCGGACAGCTCGCGGTGTTCTACTTCCTGTCGCTGTATCTCCAGCGCATCCTGAAGCTGGGTCCGGCCGAGGCGGGTGCCGCCTTCCTGCCCCTGTGCGTGACCGCGATGGTCGCGATCCAGGTCACCACCCGCGTCCTGCGCCGGCAACTGGCCGGAATCAAGACCCTGTTGGTGCCGGCCGGTCTGATCGCCGCCGCCGGGTTCGCCTGGAGCGGCATGGCCGACCCCTCGGGCAGCTACCTGGGCGACGTACTGCTGCCGTCCCTGCTGGCCGGTCTCGGGGTGGGCATCGCCTTCGTCCCGCTGACGGCCGCGGCCACCGTCGGGCTGCCCCCGCAGGAGGCCGGTACGGCCTCGGCCTTGCTGAACGCCTCGCGTCAGGTGGGCAGCGCGCTCGGCCTCGCGGTGCTGGTGACCGCGGCGACCACGCGCACCGACAGCCGGCTGGCCGCCGGTGTCTCTCCGGACGAGGCGGCGGTCGACGGGTACTCCCTCGGCTTCGTGCTGGCGGGCTGCTTCCTGGTGCTGGCCGTCCTGGTGGCGCTCTTCGTGCTCCCGCGCCGCCCCCGGCCGGCCGCCGCGCCGGCTGCCGCCCCGGCCGTGGACGCGCAGGGCCCCGGTGTCCGGACTCCGGCCGCGGCCGGTGGCGCCGACGCCCCGGCTCCGGACGTCGCCGCCGGCGACATCGCCCCGAAGGGGTGACCCGATGTCGGCTCCGGGAAGCGCCCGGCGCACCGGAGCCGATGGACGCGGTGGCGGGGGTTCGAATCCCCCGTGCGGCCTCCGCCACCGCGCGTTCATCCGGCAGGCCCTGAGTTTTCGGCCGTGTGCCGAGTTGGCCGGAAGACTTTTCAGGACGCCGCCGACAGTACGCAAGAACGGTTGCGTGGATTCTCGGCCGATTGATTAACGTCAAACGTTTCCGTGCGGCGTGCGCGCCAGGACGGAGAGTGAGGGAAACTTTACTCACGGCAATTCTTTCGAAGCCTTCTCCTGTACTTGTTGCTGCCGTCACATTCACTGGGTAGATTGAGCCTCGGTCACTCGGCCTGACAATTCAGGCCGATACGCGCATCTTCAAATCCGAGGTTTGCGATGTTGCCAGAGCGTGCACCACGAGGGATGCCCGGCCCCAGGTCAGACGGTCGGTCGTGGCAGGTGTCCGTGTGATGGCCCGTTCTTTGAGGGCTTTACCGGAATTGCGTATTCCGGATTACTGATGCCTATTGTCGGCAGCCTTCGGCTGCTTTCTCGCAGGGTGTCGTCTCCCTGTGTCGCCCTCTTTGTGCCGCGCATCAGCCAGTAGGTGGCCTCCGCGTCATTCCTTTGCTGTGCGCGCTTTTCTGCAGGTGTGATCGCGTAGTTCTACGCCTGCTGTCCGCGGTTCGGTGCTGCCGTCCGCGGCATTCTCGGCAGCGTTTCTCCTCGGCTGGCATCCGCTTTTTCGATCAAGCGAAAACGGCCGAAACTCATGGGTTGCCGTCCTATGCGGTCGCCCCTGCCTCAGAGGGATGAGGAAAATGATCCATTACCGAACCGCTGTGCGGGAAACCGGCCACGCCCCGCTGGACACCGCCGTGGCCCTGGCGCAATCCGGTCTGTTCGGCACCTACGTGGTCTACGAGAACCCCGGCGGGTGGTGCGTCGCCGGGGGCGTGGTCGCGGAGGTCGTCGTCACCGCCGACAGCGTCCGATGTACGTGGCAGGGCAGCACGACCGAGGAGCCCTGGTACGGCGACCCGCTCGCCAGGGTGCAGCAGTTCCTGGACACGTTGCCGGTCGCCGGCTGGGCCGCGTACGGCTGGTGCGCCTTCGAACTCGCCTACGCCGTCTCGGGCATGCCGCTGGCCGGCGGTGTCCTGCTGCACCTGGTGGTGCCCGAGACCGAAGTCGTGCTCGACGGTGGCCGCGCCCTGGTGCGCAGCACCCACAGCGGCACCCTGTCCGCCGTCGAGAACGTCATCGACCGCGTCCAGGCCCCGGCCGGCCCCGCCCCGCGGACCGTCGACGTCGATCTCGACGCGAACGCCTGCGCCTACCGCGGCGCCGTGACCTCCGTCGTGTCCGACATCCGCGCGGGCGCCCTGCACAAGGCGGTGCTCTCCCGCGTGGTTCCCGTCGACGCCGAGCTGGACTTCCCGGCGAGCTACGCGGCCGGCCGGCGGGCCAACACCCCGGCCCGGTCCTTCCTGCTGCGCATGGGGGACCTGCAGTGCCTCGGCTTCAGCCCGGAGATGGTGGTGGAGGTGGACGCCACGGGCCGCGTCGCCAGCCAGCCGCTGGCCGGCACCCGTGCGCTGACCGGGGACGCCGACGCCGACCGCCGGCTGCGCGCCGACCTGCTCGCCGACCCCAAGGAACTGCACGAGCACGCCATCTCGGTGAAGGTGGCGGTGGACGAACTCGCCGGGCCCTGCAAGCCCGACACCGTGGTGGTCGAGGAGTACATGACGGTGAAGGAACGGGGCTCGGTCCAGCACCTGGCCTCCCGGGTGACGGGCCGGATGCCCGAGGGGGCCGGTCCCTGGGACGCGTTCACCGCCGTCTTCCCCGCCGTCACCGCCTCCGGCGTACCCAAGCGTCCCGCGTACGAGGCCATTCGGCAGTACGAGCCGGAGCCGCGCGGGCCGTACGCGGGCACCGTCATGAGAGTGACGCAGGACGGCGGCATGGACGCCGCCCTCGTCCTGCGCAGCGTCTATGCGCAAGGGGGCCGGACCTGGCTGCGGGCCGGCGCGGGAGTCGTCGAGCACTCCCTCCCGGAGCGCGAACTGGAGGAGACCAGGGAGAAGCTGCGGTGCGTGGCCCACACGCTCGTGGCGCGCGCGGAGAGCCCTGCGGAGCCGCTTCGGATGGCTGCCGCGGCGGATGGACGGTCGCACTGCTGAACGGCCTTGGCGGCAGAGACAGGCAACACGCAACTTCTGGAGGCGACTGACCCATGTCGACCACGGGGGAGACCCTGCGAATCCAGCTCCTGGGACCGATAAGGGCCTGGCGACACGGCAGGGAGCTGCACACCGGACCGCCCAAACAGCGCGCCGTGCTGGGCCTGTTGGCCAGCCGCGCGGGCGAAGTCGTGTGTGTGGAGCACATCATCGACGCCGTGTGGGGCACCGACACCCCGCAGAGCGCCGCCAACGGCGTGCACACCTACGTGGCCGGCCTGCGCCGCGTCCTCGACCCGGGACGGGGCAGGAGGGGAACCAGCTCGGTGCTGACCTCGGCCGCCGGCGGCTACTGCCTGAGCGTGGCGGCCGAGGACGTGGACGCCACGCTCTTCACCCGATGTCACACCGCAGCCCGCAGGGCGGACGCCGAAGGCGACACGGCGAGAGCCCTGGCGCTGTACGCGGACGCCCTGGCCCGGTGGCGCGGCGCCGCCTACTCCGGGGTCCCCGGACCGTTCGCCGCCATGGAACGCACCCGCCTGCACGACCTCCGGCTCACGGCCGTCGAGGAGTGGGCCGCGGGCATGCTGGCCGGCGGGCGGTACGCGGAGGCGGTCGCCGAGCTGTCCGCCGCCGTGGCCGAGGAACCGCTGCGGGAACGGCTGCGCTGGCTGCTGATGCTCGCCCTGTACCGCAGCGACCGGCAGGCCCACGCGCTGTCGGTGTACACCGAGACCCGGCGGCTGCTCAACCGGGAACTCGGCATCGAACCCAGCCCCGAGCTGCGCAGTCTGCACCAGCAGATCCTCACCGGGCGGACGGCGCCCGCCGAGGGCCGCCCGGCCCCCGAGGCGCCGCCCGCCGACCCCGAGGCGGCCGTGACGGCGCCTCCCCGGCCCGCCCAGCTGCCCGCACTGGCCCGGGGATTCGTCGGCCGCACCACGGAACTGGCCCGGATGGAGCACCTGCTGGACGAGACGTGTGACCAGCAGGGCGCCACCACCCCCGTGGTCGTCGCGGACGGGGCGGCCGGCGTCGGCAAGACGGCGTTCGTCCTGCGGCTGGCACACCGGCTGCTGGATCGTTTCCCCGACGGCCAGCTCTACGTCGACCTGTGCGGCACCAGCCTGCGCGCCCGGCCGCTGAGCGCCGCGGACGCCCTGGAACAGATGCTGCGCGGCCTCGGCGTCGACAGCGGCCGGATCCCCGCCGACCTGGCCGGCCGGGCCTCCCTGTACCGCAGCCTGCTGCACGGCAGGCGCATGCTGGTGGTGCTCGACGACGTCCTGAACGCCGACCAGCTGCGCCCGCTCATCCCCCGCGGCCCGTCCTGCCTGCTGGCGACGAGCCGGCAACGGCTGACCGGCCTGGCGGTGCGCGAGGGCGCGCACCTGGTCCGGCTCCGGGCGCTGGACGAAACAGCCGCGGTGCGGCTGCTGGCCGACCTCAGCGGCGGCCGGCTGCACGGCCACGACCCGGTCGCCCTGCGGCTGGTGCGGCTGTGCGGCGGGCTGCCGCTGGCCCTGCGCATCGCCGCCGAACAGCTGGCCGCGAGCCCCGACGTGTCACCGGCCTCGCTGGCCGAGCAGTACGGCGCCGAGCGTGGCCGGCTCGACCGCCTCGCCGTGGAGGACGACGCCGCCGCCAGCGTGCGCACCGTCTTCGAGACGTCGTACCTGGCGCTGCCCGCCGAAGCGGCGCGCATGTTCCGCTACCTGGGCCTGTACCGCGGCGGCACGATCACGGTCGGCTGCGCGGCGGCGCTCGCCGGCACCGGCCGGGACGCCGCCCGTCGGCTGCTCGACCTGCTGGTCGACGGCCACCTGCTGGAGGAGGTGCACCGGCAGACGTACCGGTTCCACGACCTGATCCGCATCTTCGCCGCGGAGTGCGCCGAACGGGAGTCGCAGCCGTTGCGCGAGGCGGCCCTCACCCGGGTGCTGGAGGCGGAGCAGTGGGTGCCGGGGCCCCGGACGGAGTCGGCCGCCGGCCGCGGCACCGCCTGGGCCGACGCCACGCCCGCGTGACCCGTGACCGGGGCCCGGCAGCGCCGCGGGGAGCGCTCCCCGCGGCCCTGGCCGAACCCGGTCCGGACGTTCCTGGCCCCGACGACCCTGGCCCCGACGACCCTGGCCCCGACTCCCTGGTCCGGACGCCCGCGGCCCGGGCCGGCGGGGTGTCAGGCGGCGGCGAAGCGGACCGGCAGGTGGTGCGGCCCCCTGACCAGGATGCCGTGCCGCCACGGCACCTGGTGCGGGTCGGCGTCCAGCTCCAGCCGCGGGCAGCGCTCCAGGAGGCTGCGGATCGCGATCCGGGCCTCCATCCGGGCCAGCGGGGCGCCCAGGCAGTGGTGGACACCGTGGCCGAAGGCGACGTGGCCGGCGGTAGGGCGGCGGATGTCGAAGCGGTCCGGTTCGGCGAAACGCGCCCCGTCCCGGTTGGCGGCGTTGAGGTCCACCATCACCGCCTCGCCGCGCTCGATGCGGTGGCCCCCCATCTCGACGGGTTCGACGGCGAAGCGGAACGTCGCGCTCTCGACCGCGCCGTCGTAGCGCAGCATCTCCTCCACCGCACCTTCCAGCAACGAGAAGTCGGCCCGTAGCGCGGCCAGTTGACCAGGATTTTCCAGCAGCGCGCAGACACCGTTGCCGATGAGGTTGGTGGTGGTCTCGTGCCCGGCCACGATCACCAGGAAGACCGTACCCATCAGCTCGTCCAGCGAGAGGCGGTCGCCCTCCTCGTCCACGGTGCGGATGAGGGCGCTCAGCAGGTCCGCGCCGGGACGGCTGCGCTTCTCCTCGACCAGGGCGGCGATGAACCGCGCGGCGTCGGCGGCCGCCGCGCGCCGTACCGCCGGGTCCGGGGCGGAGATCGCCGCGTCGGCCCAGCGGCGCACCTCCGCCTGGTCCAGGAACGGCACGCCCATCAGCTCGCAGATGACCGAGATGGGCAGCGGGAACGAGAACGAGTCCACCAGGTCGGCCCGGCCGTCCGGCGCGGCGAGCATCTTGTCCAGCAACTCGTCCGTGATCTCCTGGACGCGGGGGCGCAGCGCCTCGATCCGCCGCGGGGTGAACTCCCGCGCCACCAGCTTGCGCAGCCGGGTGTGCTGCGGCGGGTCGGAGTTCATCATGTGGCTGCCCGACGGGCTGCTGATCGGGAAGTCCGCCGCGGCGTTCTTCCACTGCTTGGACAGCCGGGGGTCGGTGAGCGCGGCACGGGCCTCGGCGTGGCCCACGACGAGCCAGACCTCGGCGCCCTCGGGCATCCACACCCGGTGCACCGGGCCCTGGGCCCGCAGCCGTGCGTAGGTCGGGTACGGATCCCGGGCGAAGTCGTCGCCGAGTGCGGCGAGGTCGAGCGGGGCTTGAGTGGCCAAGGTGTCTCCTCGGTAGGGGCCTGCGGCCGGACGGCAGGGGGTGATGGAGGCCGGGCGGCAGGGGTGCCTGGGGCCAGGTGGCGGAGGCCTGGGATGAGGCGAGGAAGGTCCGGGGTCAGGCGAGGGAGCGGAGGAAGTCGAGCAGCGCGGTGTTCACGGCTTCGGGGCGCTCCTGCTGGACCCAGTGGCCCGCCCCGCGGACGACCACCGGGTCGCGGTGGCGCGGGGCCGCGCCGGACAGCACGGGCACGATCCCGTCGTCGCCGGGGAAGGCCCGGTCACGGTCGCCCACCACGTACAGGGCCGGTACCTCGATACGGGCGCCCTCCCACGCGGCGGTGAGTTCCCAGTTGCGGTCGAGGTTGCGATACCAGTTGAGGCCCCCGGTGAAGCCGGAGCGGCCGAAGGCGGCCACGTACGCGGCGATGTCCTCCTCGGTCAGCCAGCCGGGCAGCCGGTCGGGGTCGGCCGCGAGGTCCAGGAAACCGCCGCCCGGCGGCACCAGGGGCGGAACCGGCGGCTCGGGACGGTCGCCGGAGGCACCGTAGAGCAGGCGCCGGAAGGTGCGGTCCAGGTCCTTGCCGAACTCCGCCTCCGCGACGCCCGGTTCCTCGAAGTAGTTCCAGTAGAACCGGCCGCCGGTCTTCTCCCGCGTGCTGCGCAGCGGAGGGACCGGCCCACGGGGCATCGGCAGGATGCTCAGTCCGGCCACCGCGCGCACCACGTCCGGCCGCAGCAGCGCGCTCTGCCAGGCGACCAGGGCTCCCCAGTCGTGCCCGGCCACGACCGCCCGCTCCTCGCCCAGCGCTTTGATCAGCCCGACCACGTCACCGGCCAGATGCAGGACGGAGTACGCCTCCGGAGCCGCCGGGCGGTCACTGTCGCCGTAGCCGCGCTGGTCGGGCGCGACGACCCGGTACCCGGCCTCGGCCAGGGGACGCAGCTGATGGCGCCAGGCGTACCAGAACTCCGGAAAGCCGTGCAGCAGCAGGACGAGGGGGCCTTCTCCCTCCTCGGCCAGATGCAGCCGGAGACCGTTGACTTCGACCGTGCGGTGCTGGGGCATGCCGCTCCCTTCCAGGGGGTGGGGTGTGCCGCCGGCGCCGGGCGGCGCCGGGTCGTTTCCGCAGGTGGGCGGTCACGCGTCGCGAGGCGCCAGCGGGTCGGTGCGGTCGGGGCGGCCCGTGGTCCGGAGGCCCCGCCCGATCAGCGCCGGGACCAGCACCCGAGGTGCGGCCAGCGATGTCGCCGGCCGGGCCAGAGCGATCACGTCGACCAGTGAGCGCGCCACGGCCGGGTCGGTGGTGGCGGCACGCGTCACGAGGTCGGCGTAGGCGTTCTGCGCGCGGGTCGCCGCCGAGGGACGGGGGCCGATCACGGAGGGGTGGCGCAGGTCGTCGCCGACGGAGAGCTGCCAGGCCGTCCCGGCGGCCCGGGTGACCGCGTGCTGGACGCGTCCGGCGACGCCGGGGATGTTGCCGTACCCGCGCAGCAGGTCCCGCAGTGCCGCCACGCCGAACGCCGCCACCGTCAAGCCGTGCGCGTGCGAGGGGTTCAGGACGCAGGCGGCGTCGCCCAGCGCCACGAACCCGTCCGGGTGCCGGGGGAGGCGGTCGAAGCGCAGCCGCCGGTTGACCAGGCGGCGGAAGCCGCGGCTCGGCCCCAGCGGGGCCGCGTCGGCCAGCAGCTCGGCCAGGGCCGGGTGGGGCAGCCGCTTGGCGAAGTCGAGGAACGCGTCGTCGTCCGCGGGAGGTTCGGAGCCGCGCATACCGATCACGGTCGCCGACCACCGGCCGTCCTCCACCGGCAGCAGCACGCCGCCGGTGGCCTCCCCGGTGACGTTGGCGATCATGACGATGCCGGGGATACGGCGGTGCTGCCCGGGGGCCGGGCGGAACAGCCGTGTGGCGTAGGCGGTGCCGGCGTCGACCACCTCCTCCGGAACCTCCGGCAGCCCGATCCCCTCCAGCCAGGTCTCGACGTGCGAGGAGCGGCCGGTGGCTGCCACCACGAGGCTCGCCTCGACCGTGGCGGACCGGCCCGTGCCGCGGTCGCGCACCCGGGCGCCGGTCACCCGTGCCGCGTCGCCGAGCAGGCCCTCCACCTCGGTGTGCGGCAGCAGGCGGACCCGCGGGTTCCGCAGGACCTGGCGGCGCACCACCCAGTCGAGCAGATCGCGCCCGCAGGACACCACGAACTCCTCGTGCCAGACCCGGGGCAGCCAGCCGAACTTCGTCAGGAAGGCCACGTCACCGGGGGCGCTCAGCAGATGGGCGCCCGCCTCGGCCCAGGCCGTCAGGGTGCCGGGCAGCAGCTCTTCGACGGCGCGGGCGCCGGCTCCCATCAACAGGTGCGACTGGCGCGCCTGGGGCAGCCCCTTGCGGGGTTCGGGGCCGTCGGGCGGGACGTCGCGCTCCACGACGGTCACGGAGTCCATGTACTGGGCCAGCACCTGTGCCGTCAGCATGCCGGCGAATCCGCCGCCGAGGACGAGGCCGTGCTGACCGACTGTGTCTGAACCCCGGCCGGGCCGTGTCGGCATGCCGGTCTCCTCTCTGGGACGGTGCGTGGATCGCGAAGGGCTCGGGTGGCGCGGGGGCATGGGGCGCGGGGATGCGCGGGTCAGCGGGGCGGGGTGGTCCGGTCGGCGATGCCGGCCAGGTCGGCCGTGTCGGCCAGCTCCAGCAGGCCGTCCGCGCGCCGCCGTACCGGAGTCCCGGACCGCAGCAGCGCCGGATGGCCCGGCAGCCCCGGGTGGCCCGTGGGTGCCGCCGCACGGCCGGCCCGGTGGATCGTGTCGAAGGGCAACGCCGGTCCCTTGGCGCACAACTCACCCGCGCGCCGGGCAGGCAGCGCACGGTGGTTCCGGTCCAGCACGCGAATGCGTACGTCCGGCGCCGGTCGGCCGATCACCCGCTCGTCCAGAGCGTCCTCCTGGGACATGAGGACCCGTACGGTCCAGGGGAAGGCCCCGCCTTCCGGGGCGAACTCCGCCCGCAACGGCGTCGCGGGCAGCGCCGCGAAGTGCCGGGCGGCCAGCCCGCCGGGCACGGTGCCGCCCAGGAGGTGCACGAGCCGGGGCCGGACGCGCAGACCCGCCACCCGCTCGGCGTACTCCTCGGGGCTCGACACCACGACGCCCGTCCGTGCGGCGACGGGCACCGGCGCCCCGGAGGCGGGCAGAACGTGCAGCGTGCCGCCGCAGGAGAGCGCCCACCACAGGGCGGACAGCGCGTGCGGTGTGCCCGGCGGCCCGCTCACGGACACCTGACGCACCGGCACACCGGCCGCGCGGCTCCGCCCGGTGAGGGCCAGCTGCCAGGCGACGTGGTCCGCCAGCTGTCCGGCGACGGAGCGGCCGGTGCCGGACACCAGGAGATGGGCGGCCTCGTGCGGCGCGGAGCGGGGCAAGGCCCGGTCCGGGCGGCGGGCCGCCGTCAGCCGCAGGGTCCGTGGGTCGTCGAGGACCAGGACCGGCCGGTAACGCCACCGGTCCCGGGTGGACGCGCTGCACACGACGGCCGACGCGCCGGTGAGCGCGGCCACCGCCGCGAGCCGGTGCTCGTCGGAACCGGGCGGCACGGGTACGCACACGCCGCCCGCCTTGAGCACGCCGAGCTGCGCCACCAGGGACTGCCGGTGGTCGTCGCAATGCACGATCACCGGGTCCCCGAGCTGCACGCCGCCGCGCACCAGCAGGGAACCGAGCAGCGCCGCCTGGGCGTCGGCCCGCCCGTAGGTGAGCGGGCCGTGCGCGTCCTGCACGGCGACCGCGCCGGGCCGGCGCAGCGCGGTCACGGCGAAAGCACTGTCCAGGGTCGTCCGGCCGGCGGTCCGGGGCACCGTGGTGCCCGGCTGCGGCCGGACGGTTGTCGCAAGGCCGCGTTCGGCCACCATCTGATCAGCGGTCACTGTGCTTCCTCGGGTTCGGGGCCGAGCTCAGCTTCGCCGGACGCTCTGGCGAAATTCTTGACGGCACCGGGGATGCCACCGGGGAGGCCATCGGGGACGCCACCGAGGAGCGCACCGAGGACGGCACCGGCGCGGGCTCCGGCCAGGAGGCGTAGGCGCGCAGCCCGTACAGCAGCGGGCGCTGGAGCCGGATCGGCGTGACCACGTCGACCTTGCCGAGCACCACCGTGTGGTCGCCGACCACCTGGGTGCTGAGCACGGAGCAGTCGGCGATGGTGTGCGACGCGTACGTCAGATGGGGCCCGGCCGCGCCGGCCGGGGCCCGCCAGGCCACCCGCTCGAAGCGGTCCGGGGCGCCGGAGGCGAACAGCTCGGCCGTCGGACGGGCCTGCGCGTGCAGCAGGTTCACGGCGAACTGGCCGCTGTCGCTCACGGCCTCCAGCGTGGGGCTGCCGCACCGGAGGCAGATCAGCAGTACCGGCGGGTCGAGCGAGACGCTGCACAGCGACGTGCAGGTCATGCCCCAGCCGGCGCCGTCGCGGGCCGACGTGGTGATGATGGAGACCCCGGTGGGGAAGGCCGCCATGAGGGTGCGCAGGTCGGCGGGCGGGCCGTGGTCGCCCGTGAGGCCGGCCGGTTCGGTCGTCATGTCATGCCCTCTCGTACGCGTAGGTGACGGCGGCTGCCGGGGCGGCGGACGGTGGCGTCAGTACGTGCGTGCGCACCGCGTCGGCCAGCAGGGGGGCGAACTCCTCGAACCCGTCGGCGAACAGCTCGAAGTGACCGCCGGTCAGCGCGCGCTGCCCGAACCGGCCGGTGGTCTGCCGTGCCCAGGCGGCGAGGGCCGCCGGGGGAGCGAGCGGGTCGGCCGCCCCGCCGAAGGCGGTCAGCGGCGCGGCCAGGGGCTTCCGGGACGTGTCGGTGCGGTAGCCGTCCAGAGCCCACAGGTCGTTGCGGATGAGCCGCAGGAATCGGCGGCGGACGGCGGGGTACGCGTCCAGCCGCTCCGGCAGGCCGCCCAGCCGGGCCAGGGCGCGGCGCAGTTCCTCGTCCGTGCTGCCGGGGTCGAGCCAGGACACCGGCACCCGGAGGCCCGGCGCGACGCGTCCCGACACGCCGACCCAGGCGACCGGGACGCCCCGCTCCCGCAGGGCGTGGGCGGTCTCGAAGGCCACCACCGCGCCCAGGCTGTGGCCGAACAGCGCGAGCGGCGTGCCGTCGGCCCACGGCAGCAGGTCTTCCGCCAGCTCCTTGACGGCCCCGGGCAGGTCCCACGGCAGGGGCGCGGCCTCGCCGGTCGCCCGCTCCGGGAGGTCGGCGAGCAGGACGTCCCAGTCCGCCGGGAGTTTCCGGCCGAGCGGGAAGTACGCGGCGGCCGAACCTCCGGCGTGGTGGAACACGGCCAGCCGTACGGCGGGTTCGTCCGGACGCCGGGGGCGGAGGAAGGGGGTCATGCGCCGATCACCTGCACCGGGCCGTCCGCGGTCGCGGCGGTGACGTCGGCGGTCGCGGCGATGTCGTCGGCGGATGCGGCGATGTCGTCGGCGAGCCGGCCGCACAGCTCGGCGAGCGGCAGGTCGAGCGGCAGGTCGGCGGGCGACAGGCCGACCCGGTAGTTCTCCTCGACCTGGCTGATGAACACCGTCGCCGTGAAGGAGTCCCCGCCGGCGTCCAGGAAGGACGTGCCGGTGTCCGACGGGTCCGGAGACTGGAGGACGTCGGTGAGCAGGGTCTGGAGGTACGTGTGGACGGCGGCCCGGTCGTGCGGTTCCGGCAGGCCGGCGCGGGAGCCGCGGGAGCCGGTCGAGTCGGGGGAGCCGGTGGAGCCGTCCCCCGGGGCCTCGCCGCGGACGCCCGTCGGCGGTTCGTCCACCCAGTACCGCCGGTGCTGGAAGGGGTAGGTGGGGAGATCGCCGAGCAGTCGCGCCGACGGCCCGGCCAGGGCGTCGAAGCGCAGATCGGCGCCCGCGGTGAAGAGGGCGGACAGTGCCTGGAGGAACCGGGTGGGGACCTCGGCCGCGTCGGAGCCGAGCAGCGGGTACGACGCGGCGCCCTCGGCGTCCCAGTGCACCGAGGCCAGGGCGCCGGCGGCGGGCAGGCCGGGCGCCGGGGAACCGCGCAGCCCGAGCAGGGCGAGCAGCCGGCACAGCAGTGCCGCGGGGGCGTCAGTCGCCCGCTCCGCCGCCGCCCGCTCCGCCGCCGTCTGTTCCGCGCCGTCGGCCAGCTGCGGGAAGGCGGCGGTGAGCGCGGTGAGCGCCCGGGCCAGGCCCTCGGCGTCGTCCGCCACCCGCACCGTGACCGAGCGGATCGTGTCGCCCGCCCCGACCGGCTCCGGGACGGCGCGCTCCGCCCGTTCGAGCGCCCCGGCGAGTTCGGCCGCGCTCGTGCCGACCACCGCCAGGCGCCGGGCGAAGGCGACGCGTCCGCTGCGCAGCGTGTGGCACAGGGAGGGCAGTTCCGCCTCCGGTGTGTGCCGCAGACGGTTCCGCAGCCGCTCGGCGAGTACGGTCAGCGCCCGCTCGTCCCGGGCCGACACGGTCAGCAGCTCGGCCCCGCCGCCCGGCGGTACGGCGGGACCGGCCTCGTCGGCCGCCCGGCGGTCGTGCGCCTCGATCACCACGTGCACGTTGGTGCCGCTCATGCCGAACGAGTTGACCCCCGCCACCCTGCGGGGCAGCTCCGCGGGCCACGGGGCGCCGCGCGACGGCACCCGCAACGGCAGGTCCTGCCACGGGATGTGGGGGTTCAGCTCGCCGTCGGACGCGTCGCGCGCGGCCGGGATCTCCCCGTGGTGCAGCATGAGGACCGTCTTGATGACCGCGGCGATCCCCGAGGCGGCCTCCAGGTGTCCCAGCCGGGACTTGACGCTGCCCAGTCCGAGCGGGACGCCCCGCTCGCGTACCGCCTCGCCCAGAACACCGGCCAGTGCCCCGATCTCGATCGGGTCGCCCAGTACGGTCCCGGTGCCGTGCGCCTCGACCCAGCCCAGCTCCCCCGGGCCGGTCCGGGCGTCCTCCAGCGCGGCGCGGATCACCTCCTGCTGCGCACTGCCGTTGGGCGCCGTCAGCGCGGACGCGGCACCGTCGTGGTTGACGGCCGTACCGCGGATCACGGCCAGTACCGGCCGCCGCTCGCGCAGCGCGTCGTCCAGCCGCATCAGGGCGATCGCGCCCACCCCCTCACCGCGCCCGTAACCGTCGGCCGAGGCCAGGAACGACTTGGAGCGGCCCTCGGGAGACAAGGCCCGCGTCTGGCACAGCGACACCATCAGGTTGGCCGACAGCAGCAGGTTGGAGCCGCACGCCAGGGCGTACCGGCACTCACCGGCGCGCAGCCCGCGCACCGCCAGGTGCAGGGCGGACAGGGAGGAGGAACAGGCCGTGTCCATGCTGACGACGGGCCCCGAGAAGCCCATCACGAACGCGATCCGGCCGGCTCCGAAGCACAGGCCGCCGCCGGTCGTGTAGTACGGATCGATGCGCGTGGTGTCCGCGCGGTCCTCCATGCGTTCGGTGTACTCGGACGCCATCATCCCGAGGTACACGCCGACGTTCAGACGGTCGGAGCGGCGTACCGCGATGCCCGCGCGCTCCAGCGCCTCCCAGGACGTCTCCAGCAACAGGCGTTGCTGCGGGTCCAGCAGCCGCGCCTCCCGGGTGGAGATGCCGAAGAACTCGGCGTCGAAACCGGCGATGTCCGACAGGAACCCGGCCCGGGCGACGTACGAGCGGCCCGGCCTGCCCGGCGTCGGGTCGTACACGGCACGCAGCCCCGGCCGCTCCTCGGGCAGCCCGGACAGGGCCGTGCCCTCGGACTTCAGGAAGTCCCAGTAGGCCGCGGGCGAGTCGAGGTCGCCGTCGGCCCTGCCGGACGGCAGCCGCAGGCCCATGCCGACCACGGCGACCGGCGCGTGCCGTTCCTCCTCCAGTGCGCTGATACGGGCGCGCAGTTGACGGGACAGCTTGAGCTGGTCCTCCATCAGTGCGCGTATCTGTGCGGGGTCCATGGGGTCCGGCCTCATTTCTCTGCTGCTGCGTCTGCCGGCAGGTCCGTCCGGACGCCGGTGATGTCCTGGTCCACGGACGCGACGTCCGCCTGGACCGCGGCCAGGAGCTCGTCGAACGACAGCTCTTCCCGTGCGTCGTCGGGCTCGGGGACAGCGGGCCTCGGGTGCGGCTGTGGGGCCGGGGCCGATTCCGCAGCCGGGTTCGGGGCGGGGGCAGGGCCAGAGCCCGGGCCCTGGCCAGGTTCCGGGCCCTGGCCAGGTTCCGGGCCCTGGCCAGGTTCCGGGCCCTGGCCAGGTTCCGGGCCCTGGCCAGGTTCCGGTTCCGGTTCCGTTTCCGGTTCCGGGGCGTTCGCGGGTTCCGGATGGAGCAGGCCCAGGACGTGGGCGGCGAGCCGGGTGATGCTGGGGTGGTCGAAGGCGACCGTGGCGGGCAGCTCGTGGTCCAGGGCCGCCGCCAGCCGCCCTCTGAGGTCGATGGCCATGATCGAGTCGACGCCCATGTCGCCGAAGCCCGAGTCGTCGTCCACCTGGGTGGCGTCGCCGAGCACTTCGCCGGTCATCGACCGCAGCGTGCGCAGGAGATGCGTCTCCCGGTCCCCGGCTGCGAGGGCGTCGAGCGCTTCCCGCAGCCACCCCCGCCGCCGGGAGCCCTTCTCCTCCTCCGCCGTCGCTGTCCGCTGCCGGGCCGGTGCGGCGAGCAGCGCCGCCATGGGGTGGCCCGCAGGCGCGGCGGCACCGGCGTCCGGGGCGACCGCGACCGCGACGAGCCGCGAGCGCCGCCCGCTCAGGGCCAGGCCGAGCAACTCCTCGGCCTCCGCTTCGGACAGCGGGCGGATGCCCAGCCGGTCGATGGCCCGCGCGGTCGCTTCGGTGGCGGCGAGACCGCCCTTCGCGCGTGGTGCCCACGGGCCCCAGTCGACGCTGGTCGCGGGCACCCCGCGGGCGCGCAGCCACTCGGCCAGCCCGGCGAGGAAGCCGTTGGCCGCCGCGTAGTTGGCCTGACCCGCCGAGCCCAGCACGGCCGACGCCGACGAGCCGAGCAGGAAGGCGTCCAGCCGGTGATCGCGCAGCGCCCGGTACAGCGCCGTCGCGCCCCGCGCCTTCGCCGCGAACACCGCCTCGAAGGACGCGGGGGTCTGCCGTTCGAAAGCGTGGTCGTCGTTGGTTCCCGCGAGATGCAGCACGGTACGCAGGGGGAGGTGCCGGGACGCGGCCGCCACCGCCGCCCGGCAGGCGCCGGGGTCGGTGACGTCGCCGCTGACCACCTCGACGAGGGTGCCGCCCGAGGTCAGCTCGTCGATGACGGCCTGCGCTGCGGCGTCGGGCGCCGACCGGCCCAGGAGCGTGATCACCCGTACGCCGCGACGGGCCAGGAAGACGGCGCAGCTCAGGCCGAGCGCGCCGAGCCCACCGGTGATCAGCGCCGCGCCGTCCGCCGCGTCGCCCGCCCGGCCGTCTGCCTGCCCGTCCGCCGCGCCGTCGGGCCCGGCGGTACCGTCGTCGGCCCGGCAGGGCACGAGCCGGGCGAGGTGCACGGTGCCGGCGCCGACGCGCAGTACGGCGCCGGACGTCCCGGAGGCCGTCGCGCGGGTGAGGGCGCGGGCCAGTTCCGGGGCGGTCCAGCCGTCGGCGAGGGTGATCCGCAGCAGCGGGCGGCCGGGCTGCTCGGCCGCGAGCGAGGCGACCAGCCCGAACAGTGCGTCTCGGACGGGAGCGCCGTCCGCGTCCGGAGCGCCCGTCCCGGAACTGACGGTGCCCTCCGAGGGCTCGGTGGTCTCCCGGGTCTCCGTGCCGAGCACCGCGTACGGGACATCGGCGGGCGCGGACCGCAGCGAGGCGGCCAGCCGCCAGGACGCCGCCAGGGCGGTCTCGGCGAGCGCCACGGAGCTGTCGGCCGCGTCCGGCGGGGCGCAGAAGCGGGCGTCGACCAGGAGGCCGGTGCCCGGCGTGGCGGGTTCCTGGCCGGTCACCGCCACCACGTGGTGCCCCAGTTCGGAGAGCGCAGCGCACAGCGCGCCTCCGACGCCTGACTCGGCGCCGAGCACGCCCACCGTGAGCCGTGCTGCGGCCTCCTCCGGAGCGGCCTCCTCCGCCGCCCAGGTGAGTTCGTAGGCGTGCCGGACCCCCTGGCGCAGGGAGCGCTCCAGCAGGGTGCGAGGCGCGGAGCGGAAGCGGAATCCGTCCACGGCCAGCACGGTCGTACCGGCCGCGTCGAACAGGTGCAGGTCAGCGGACTCCACCTGCTGGAAGTCACCGGTACGCCGCCGCCGTACCGCGCGCACGTGCCCCCACAACTGCCCGGCCCTCCCGGGCCGCCCGGGGAAGTCCAGCCGCGCGGCGGCGAACGGGATGGACAGCTGCCCGGCCTCCGCCGCGTCCCCGCCGACGGCGAAGACCACCGTGCTCTGCAGACAGGAGTCCAGCAGCCCGGGGTGGATCTCGTAACCGGCGGGGTCCTCGTTCATCTCCGCCGGTTCGGCGAAGCGGACCAGGGCCTCGTCGCCTTGGATCCAGGCCTCCGCGATCCAGCGGAAGGACGGGCCCAGGTGGTAGCCGAGGGCTCGCAGATGAGCGTAGAACCCGGTGCCGGTCAGCCGCCGTTCGGCGGACGTGGTGAACGCGTCGCGGTCGGGTGCCGGCCGTCGCCCGCCCTGAACACCAGGTACGACCCGGGCCGCCAAGTGCTCCTGCCAGTGCCCGTGTTCGAGGTCGACCAGGCTCTGGACGGTCACCGTGCGGGGTCCGTGCGGCTCCTGGGCCTCGATGATCTGGAGTTCGTAACGCTCACCGTCGTGCAGCACCAGCGCGCGCGGGAAGTGCAGATCCTCCAGCGCGACCGGAACACCTCCGGCGCCCAGCGCGGACAGGACGGTGGCGGTCTGGGAAGCGCCGGGCACCGAGACCGTACCGAAGAGCCGGTGGTCGGTCAGGTGCGGCGGGTACACCGTGCTGCGTTCGGTGCTGAACACGCGGCCCCGCAGGGCGGGGGAGCGCAGCTCGGTGCCCCAGGCGGGGCCCCTGGGCGCCGGTACGGCCGTGGACGCCTGCACGGGCCCCTCCGGGGCCGCCGCAAGCGGTGTCCAGTGACGGGTCCGGGCGAAGGGGTAGCGCGGCGCGTCACCGCGCGGCCGGGTGGCGCGCGGGTACACCCGCTCCCAGGCCAGGTCCTGGCCGTGCTCGTACAAGGCCTTGGCGGCGGTCAGGAGGGACGCGCGGTCGGCCGCGCCGCGCCGCAGCGAGGACGTGAGCCGGTCGTCCGGCAGCAGGCCGCCCGCCCGGACGAGATTGACCAGGGTGCGGTCCGGCCCGATCTCCAGGCAGAGGTCCACGCCGAGCCCGGCCATCTCCCGTACGCCGTCGTGGAAACGCACCGCGTCGCGGGCGTGCCGGGACCAGTACTCGGCGCCGTACGTGTCCACGTCGGCGAGCCGGCCCGTCACGTTGGACACGATCGGCAGCTGCGGCGGGCCGAACCGCAGGGCATGCACCCGCTCTTCGAGCACGGGGAGCACCGGGTCCAGCAGCCGGGAGTGGAACGCGTGGGACACCGCCAGCGCGCGCACCCGCACACCCTGCGCCTTCAGCGCGGCGGCGAGCGCCGAGACCGGCTCGGGCGGGCCCGACACCACGGTCGCCTCCGGGCCGTTGACCGCGGCGATATCCAGGTCCCGGCCCTCGGTCCACTCCCGTACCCGCCCCTCGGGCGCGGCCACGGCGAGCATGGCGCCACGCTCGGTGTCCTGCATCAGACCGGCGCGGTGGGCGATCAGGCGCAGCCCGGTCGCCCGGTCCATCACCCCGGCGCACACGGCGGCGGTGATCTCGCCGACGCTGTGGCCCATGACCACCGCCGGTGTCACGCCCCAGGACTCCCACAGGGCGGTGAGCGCGAGCCCGAGGGTCACCAGGGCGGGCTGGGTCACCCGGGTCTCGCCGATCGCCGCACGGTCCCCGCCGTACAGCGTCAAATCCGTCAGCGAGGCGCCGAGCGCCGGGGCCAGGTCCCGGTCGCAGGCGTCGAAGACGTCCCGGAAGACCGGCTCGGTCTCGTACAGCTCACGGCCCATGCCGTAGTACTGGCTGCCCTGGCCGGAGAAGAGGAAGGCGATCCGGGGCGCGCGCACCGCCCGCGCCGGGGGCTGTTCGCCGCGCAGCGCGGTCAGCAGCTGCTCGCGGTCGCGTCCGAACAGGACGCGCCGGTACGGGAAGTGGGCGCGGCCGGTACCGGCGGTGGCCGCGGTGGCGGCCATGTCGGGGATCGGGGCTTGCGTGTCGGGGGCCGGGGCCGGGGCCGGGGCCGGAGCCGGGGCCGGGGTGTCCGGTGGCGCCTGGGTGAGCCACCGTTCCCAGGAGGCGGCGAGGCGTTCCAGCCCCGCCGCGTCCGGTGCGGACAGCGGTATCAGCAGCGGCTCGGGACGGCCGTCCGAGGGCGCGGCCGGGACCGGCCGGTCGTCCGCGGGCGCCTCGGAGAGGACGATGTGGGCGTTGGTCCCGGTGAAGCCGAAGCCGGAGACACCGGCGATCCGGGGCCCGTCGCCGGCCCGCCAGGCCAGAGGCGCGTCCACCACCCGTACGTTCATGTCGGCCCAGGGCACCTGCGGGTTCGGCGCGTCGAAGTGCAGGTTGGCCGGCAGGACGCCGTGCCGCAGCGCCTGCACCGTCTTGACGACACCGACGACGCCCGCCGCCGACTCGCAGTGGCCGACGTTGGACTTGACCGACCCCACGTGCAACGGCTCCCCGGGGCGGCGCCCAGGCCCCAGAACCCGCCAGGCGGCGCGCAGTTCGATGGGGTCGCCCAATGCCGTGCCGGTGCCGTGCGCCTCCAGGTAGGACACGCGCGCCCCGGCGACCCCCGCGTCGGCCAGGGCGGCAGCGAGCATGTCCTCCTGGGCGCGGCCGTTGGGCGCGGTCAGCCCTGAGGACATGCCGTCCTGGTTGACGGCGGTGCCCCGGATCAGCGCCAGGACGCGGTCCCCGTCGCGGCGGGCGTCGTCCAGCCGCTTCAGCACCAGCATCCCGCAGGCCTCCGAGCGGACGAATCCGTTCGCGCCCGCGGCGAAGGTACGGCAGCGGCCGTCCGGCGAGAGCATGTGGGCGCGGCTGACCGCCACCGACGAGACCGGGTCGAGCAGGAGGTTGACCCCTCCGGCGAGTACGGCGTCGGACTCGCCCGCGCGCAGCGAGCGGACCGCCAGGTGCAGCGCCACCAGGGAGGAGGAGCAGGCGGTGTCCACCGCCATCGCCGGGCCGCGCAGCCCCAGCGTGAACGCGATGCGTCCGGCGGCCGCGTTGAGCGCGGTCCCCGTGCTGTAGTACGCGTCGATCCGTTCGGGCCCGCCGCGCGCCAGCAGGCGGGCGTAGTCGGCGTAACTGATGCCGACGAAGACACCGGTGCGGGAGCCCTTGAGGCCCCGGGGGTCGATCCGGGCGTCCTCCAGCGCGTGCCAGGCCGCTTCCAGCAGCAGCCGTTGCTGGGGATCGAGGTGCTCCGCCTCGCGGGCCGGGATGTCGAAGAACGAGGCGTCGAACCGGTCGACGTCCCGCAGGAAACCGCCCTGGTCCGTGGTGATCCGCGCGCTGCCCGCCGCCGGGTCGCCGGTCGCGTCGGCTGCGTCGATCGCGTTCCCCGTAGGGAAGACCGCGCGGTCCCAGCGGCCCTCGGGGACCGTACCGACGCCGTCGCGGCCCTCGCTCAGCAGGTCCCACAGTTCCTCCACCGAGTCGGCCTGCGGGAAGCGGCCCGCCATGCCGACGATGGCGATGGGCTGGGGGGTGGCGGCCGGGGGTGTGGTGATGAGGGGCGGGGCCGGGACCGGGGTGGCGGAGACCGGGGCGAGGGCGGTCGATCGCGGCGCGGTGTCGTCAGGCGCAGGATGCGCGGTCCCCGGTCCGGCGGAAGGTACGGGAGACGCTGTCCCCGGACCGGCAGAACGTTCCCGCAGGCAGTGCTCCAGAAGGAGCCCGGACAGTTCGGCCACCGTCGGGTGGTCGAAGACGTCCGCCGCCAGCACCTGGGTGCCGAAGGCGGCGGAGAGCCGGACGGCCAGGTCCACAGCCATGATCGAGTCCAGCCCGAGATCCAGGAAGCCGACGTCGGTGCGGAGCGCGCCGGGGTCGGCGTGGCCCAACTGGTCGGCGAGCAGCCGCAGTACGTGGGAGCGCACGGCGTCCGGCAGGGCCTTGGGCGGCAGCGCCGCCAGCTCGGCCGCGACGGACAGCTCGCTCTCGGGTGCGGCCTCCCGTGCCGGGCCGCTCCCGGCCTCCTGGATCGCGCCGCTCCCGGGCCCCCGCGCCGTGTCGCCTGTCGCCCGCGCCCCGGTGAACAGTCCCCGACGCCGCAGCCCCGACAGCACCCCGGCCAGCCGGGGCAGGTCGAGCGGGCACGCCACGACGTGCCCGGCGGGCGAGCCCGTCGCCGTCCCGGTCAGTGCGGTCCGGCCGGCCGTGGGCGTGAGCGCTCCGACGCCCATCCGGGCGAAACGTTCCAGCGAGGCGGTGTCGGCCATCCCCGTCCCGGTCAGCGCCCAGGGGCCGTACGCCAGGCTCACCGCGGGCAGACCGAGCCCGGCGCGGTGGGCCGCGAGCGCGTCGAGGGCCCCGTTGGCCGCGGAGTAGGCCGCGCAGTTCTCGGTACCCCACAGCGCCGACACCGACGAGACCAGGACGAAGAAGTCCAACGGGCGGCCCGCGAAGGCGTGGTGCAGCCACCAGGCGGCTCCGGCCTTCGCGCTCAACGCGGCGGTGAAGTCCTCGGCCGTCGTTTCGGCGGCCGGACTCTTGCGCAGGGTGCCGGCGGTGTGCACGACGCCCGCCACCGGCGGCAGCGCGGTGAGGGCCGCGTCGATCGCTGCCACCGCCTCGGGCGTGTCGCAGCCACCGCCCCGGTAGACGACCTCGACACCGCCACCGCGCAACGCGGCCAGCAGCGAAGACGCCTCCGCCGGGAGTTCGGCCTCCGCCCGTCTGCCGACGAGCAGCAGGTGACGTGCGCCGCGGTCGGCCAGTTCGGCGGTCAACTCCCTTCCCACCGCGCCGAGTCCGCCGGTGACGAGGTAGGTGGCGTCGCCGCGGACCGGCAGCTGTGCGCGGCGGTCGGGTACGGTGCGCAGCCGTGCCACGCGTACCGTACCCGCGCGCACCGCCGCCGTGTCCTCGACGACCGCGCCGCCGAGCGCCGCCGAACGGGCCTGTGCCGTGGCGAAGTCCAGCAGCGCCCGTGCGTCCTGCGGAGCGGGACCGGCCGGGAGGTCGACAACGCCACCCCAGGCGGCGCCCAGTTCCAGGCCGAGGACCGGCGCGAGGCCGTGCAGCGGACCGTGACCGGTCAGCGCCGTTCGGTCCGTCTCCTCGACGCGCAGCACCCCTCGGGTCAGGGCGTAGGCGCGGTGCGCCCCGGCGGCCCTCGCGAGCGCGCCGACCGCACCGGTCACCCAGGCGCACAGCCGCGCCGCCGCGGCGACGGGGTCGGGCGCGTCGATGGCCTCGGCAAGGGTCCTCGGTACGGCGGGGGCGGCCGGGACCAGGAGCAGGAAGACGGGCGCCGGGCCCGCCGCCGTCGTCGTCCAGAACTTGGCCCACCCCTCGGCATCCTCGGGCAGCAGTGCGGAGGTCCAGCCCTCCGGTACGGCCACCGGCGCCGGTGCCAGGACCGTGCCCCGCATCCCGCGTACGGCGGCCTCCGCCACCAGCAGGCTCCGCAGCTCTTCGTCGTCGCCCGCCACCACGATCCCGGCCCCGTGGTGCGCATCCGCCGGATCCACCGGCCCGGCCGTCTCCCACACGACCTCGTGCGTCACGGGCAGCCCGGATTCCGCCTGGCCGTCGGCGGCCGGGGCGTCAGCCACCAGGGCCACCTGTTCCGGTGCGTACCGCTCGCGCTGCCAGGGGTACGTCGGCAGGTCCACCACCTGGCGGGAGGGCGCGGCGACCGCCGCATCGGCGGCGTCCGGCGCACCGCCCTCCGCCTCCACGGGCTGCGCACCGCCCTCCGCCTCCATGGCCTGCGCACCGGCTTCGCCGAGCTCCACACCCGGATGCGGCTCCCCGGCAGCAAGGGCCCGCAAGGCGCCCTGCGCGGCGTCCGCGTCCGCCGCCGTGATCCGGGCCTGCACGGGGAGTCGGGCCCGCCCGTACGTGGCCGTGCGGGCGAACGCCGCGTACGAGTCCGGTCCGGTGGACCGGCCGTCGGACGCGAGGTGGCCGGCGTACCGGGCGGCCAGCTCGCGCAGCGCGGCGGTGTTCCGGGCCGAGACGTCGAAGCCGGTGACCGGGGTGTTCGCGGCCGCTTCCGGCTCCGGCGCCGGGCCCAGCACCACCTGGGCGTTGGTGCCGCTCATCCCGAACGAGCTGACGGCCGCATACCGGCCGGCCCGCTCCGGCCAGTCCAGCAGCCGCGCGGGCAGCGTGATCCCGGTCCCCGACAGGTCGATCCGCGGATTGAGGGTACGGAAGTGGACCAGCGGCGGCACCTGCCGGTGGCGCAGGCACAGTACGGCCTTCACCAGGCCCGCCACCCCGGCGGCGCTCTCCAGGTGCCCGAAGTTGGTCTTGACCGCGCCGACGGGCAGCGGAGCGCCGCCGTTCCGGCGGCCCAGCGCGGTGGCCAGCGCCTCCATCTCGATCGGGTCGCCCAGCGAGGTGCCGGTGCCGTGCGCCTCCACGTAGCCGATGTCCCGCGGCTCCAGCCCCGACCGTTCGAGCGCGGTGTCGATCAGCGAGACCTGCGACAGCACGTTGGGGGCGGTGAACCCGCCGGAGCGGCCGTCCTGGTTGACGGCGGTGCCGTGCAGGACGGCATGCACCCGGTCGCCGTCCCGCAGGGCGTGGTCCAGACGTTTGAGGACGAGGGTGCCGCACCCCTCGCCCCGGACGAACCCGTTGGCGCGGGCGTCGAAGGTCCGGCACAGCCCGTCGGGGGAGAGCGAACGGGTCTCGTGCACCAGGCGCATCGACCGCGCGGACATGATGAGGTTGGCGCCCGCGGCGAAGGCGATCTCGCACTCGCCGCGGCGCAGCGCCTGCGCCGCGAGGTGCACCGCGACCAGCGAGGAGGAGCAGGCCGTGTCCACCGCGACGGCGGGGCCCTGGAGGCCGAGGGCGTAGGCGATCCGGCCGGCCGCGAAGTTGTGGCCGTTGCCGGTGGTGGCGTACGCGTCGGGTGCCGCCTCCAGCCACTCCCGGTAGTCCTGCCACATGATGCCGAGGTACACCCCGGCCGAGGTGCCGCCGAGCGCGGTCGCGGGGATCCCCGCGTTCTCGATGGCCTCCCAGGTCACCTCCAGCAACAGCCGCTGCTGGGGGTCGAGATGGCGGGCTTCGCGCGGACTGATGCCGAAGAACCCGGCGTCGAAGCCGAGTACGTCGCCGTCGAGGAAGCCGCCGCGCTGCGGCAGGCCTTTCCAGGCGTCGGCGAACGGGCCCTTGCGGTCCTCGGGCAGCGGGCCGACGAGGTCGCGGCCGGCCGCCAGCGCCTCCCAGTAGCCGTCGAGGGTGTCGATGCCGCCCGGGAGGCGCAGCCCGACGCCGACCACGGCGACCGGCTGGCGGCCCTCCTGCTCCGCGAGCCGCCTGCGCAGCGTCCTGATGGTGCCCAGGGCGCGGGTGAGGGGCGTCTGCTGTCCGCTGCCGGGCTCGGCCGGCTCGCCGGAGGCGCTGGTGCTGGTGTTCTGGGCCATGAACCGGTTTCCTTGCGGTCGGATCCGATGGAGTGGGGTCAGGGGCTGGGCGGCTGGAGTGGGGTCGAGGGCCGGCCGGTCCGGCTCAGGCCGCCTCCCCGGCGGTCGTGGACAGGTGCTCGGTCAGGGCCGCGGCCAGCGCCTTGGGGGTGCCGTAGGCCCACAGCAGGGTGGGGGAGAGCCGGAGGCCGAAGACCCCCTCCAGGCGGTTGCGCAGTTCGAGGCTCATCAGGGAGTCGAGTCCGAGGGTCTTGAACGGTGTCTCGTGGCCGATGGCGTCCGGCTCCAGGCGCAGCACCCGGCCCGCCAGTTCGCGGACACGGTTCTCGACGAGCCGGGGCCGTTCCGCCGCGGGCACGCGCGCCAGCAGGTCACGGAACTCCGCGGCGTGCGCGCCCGCCCCGTCGCCCTGCTGAGCCGCCTCCCGCAACCACTGCCAGCTGCCGCACGCCGCCGTCTCGGGATACGCGTCGAACCACTGCCGGAGATCGAGCGGTACGTACCCGGTCACCACGTCGCCCCGCTGGAGCATCCGCAACAGCGCGGGCCAGGCCTCCGCGGTGGTGAAGCCGCCCATGCCGCGCTCCGCCAGGCGCGCGCCGCGCCGGGCGTCCTGGGCGGCGAGACCGGTGTCGGTGAACGGCCCCCACTGGACGCTCAGGGCGGGCAGTCCGCGCAGCCGCCGGGACTCGGCGAAGGCGTCGAGGCCCGCGTTGGCCGCCGCGTACGCCGCCTGCCCGGCGTTGCCGAACAGGGCAGCGGCCGAGGAGAACAGGACGAAGCAGTCCAGCGGTGCGTCCGCCGTGACGGCCTCCAGGTTGCGGGCACCGGCCGCCTTGGGCCGTACGACGGCCGCGATCTGTTCGGGTGTCACGGTGCGGATCGTGGCGTCGTCAAGTACACCGGCCGCGTGGAAGACGCCGCGGACCGGAGGCAGGCCGGAGGGGAGCGTGTCCAGGGCGGCGCGCAGTGCGGTCAGGTCGGCCACGTCGCAGCGCGCGGTCTCCACGACGGTGCCCGCGGCGCGCAGTGCCGCCAGCCGGTCCGCGGCCTCGGGGCCCGGTGCCGAGCGGCCCAGCAGGATCAGCGCGCCGGCTCCGTGCGCGGCGAGGAACTCCGCCAACGACAGCCCGAGCGCGCCCAGACCGCCGCTGACCAGGTAGGTGCCGTCACCGCGCAGGGCGCCGTCCGGCAGTACCAGCGGCTCCACCCGCTCGACGCTCTCCGGACCGGTCAGGACGCAGGTCGATGCGTTGCGGCCCGCGGCCGCTTCCCGCAGCGCCTCCCCGGCTCCGGCGAAATCGGCCGTACGGGTCGGGACGGGCCGCAGTCCGCCGGTGTCCAGGCCGGTGTCCAGCAGGCACCAGGCCGAGCGCAGCGCCCGGGCCACGCGGTCGGGCGCGCGGCCGAGCAATCCGGCCACATCCACCCCGGCGACGGTGACGCCACGGGCGAGAGCATCCGCGTCGAACCGGCCGTCGGCGGCCGCACCGTGACCCCCGGCCGCCGGTGTTCCCGCCGCGATCAGCCGTCCGTCCTCGGCCAGCGCCGCGAGCCCGTGTCCCAGACCGGGCCCGTCCGCCGGACTCAGGACGACGTCCACGCCCCGGCCTCCGGTGGCCGCCCGCACGGCGTCGATCCACGACAGGTCCCGCGCGTCGTACACCTCGTCCACACCCAGTTCGCGCAGGGCCGCCCGCTCGTCCGCGTCCCGTACGGTGGCCAGCACCCGCGCACCCAGTGCACGGGCCACCTGCGCGGCGACCGATCCGAACGTTCCGCCCGCGCCCCGGATCAGCACCGTCTCCGCGGCGTCGAGGCGAGCCACGTGGGACAGCCCGTACCAGGCGGTGACCAGGGCCATCGGCAGGGCCGCGGCGTCCGCGTCCGCCCACCCGGCCGGTACCGGCCGGGTGAGGTCGGCCCGTACGGTGACGTGGGTCGCCGCCGTCCCGGCCCCCACGGCGGCCACGCGGTCCCCCGGCACGGGACGCGCGACGTCCGGGCCGACGGCCACGACCCGGCCCGCGCACGCGTGGCCGAGCAGAGGGACGCCGGTGGCGCGCCCCAGGGCGACGGCCGCGGCCTCACCGGGTTCCACCGCGGCGGCGGTCACCTCGATCTCCACCTCGCCGGTTCCCGGGGCGCGCCTCGTCAACGGCACGTACCGGGCGAATCCGTCCGCCCCGGTGCCGCCGAGGCGGAACGGCTGCTTCCCGGTGCGCTGCGCGGGCAGGGCGGCGAGGTGTTCCTCCGGCGCGGCACCGCGCGCCAGCCGCGCGCCGAAGCGCTGCCCGTGGCGCAGGGCCACCTGGTCCTCGCCGTCGTCGGTGAGCAGCTCCTCGGCGCACTGCTTCGCCCAGCCGGTGTCGTCGGCGGCGATGTCGATCACCCGGGGCGTCAGTTCGCCGTGTTCGCGCCGCAGGACCCGGGACCAGCCCCAGAACAGGGCGGCGCCGGGGTCGGGCAGGTCGCCGTCGGACACCGCCTGGGCGCCCGCGGTCACGACGGCCAGCCGGGGCGGTACGCCCAGCTCGGCGCAGGCCCGCACGAGGGCGGCGAGCCGGTGCAGCGCGCGCTCCTGCTCCTGCGGTCCGGCCGTGGCGCGCGGGGCCAGGAAGACGACCCCGCCGGGAGCCTGCGCCCCGTCGAGCGCCCCGGCACCGTCGCCGACGGTGGCCTCGGTCCCCGCCGCCGAGAGCGCGCCGGCCAGTTCCCGCGCCTCCGCGACGGCACCGCACACCAGCCACCGTGCCGCCACCGGTCCACGGTCGCCGGGCTCTCCGGAGTCGGCCGAGCCTTCGGTGGCACCGGCCAGTTCCAGCCACGCGAGGTGGTGCAGCCGGCCGGCGGCATCGTCCGTGTCGTCGGCGCCCGGCAGCGGTTCGAGACGCAGTCCGTCGAGCACCATCAGGGGCACCCGGGCGGCGTCGAAGAGACGCACGTCCACCCTGCCGTCCGCGCGGCGCACCGCGTGCGACCACAGCGCCGCCACCGGCGCGTCCGGCTCCCGTAGCAGGCGCACGCGACGCACCGCCGTGGGCACCAGCGCGCCCTTCCCGCCGATGCCCTCGCACAGGGTGAGGGCCACCTGGAGCGCGCCGTCCCACAGGGCCGGGTGCAGTTCGCCCGGCCGGCTGGTCTCCCGCAGCGCGTCGGCCAGCACGACCTCGCCCAGAACCTGCCCCTCGGGGCCGGGCAACAGCTGTCGTACGCCCTGGAAGGCGGGGCCGTAATCGAGGCCGCGGGCGCTCCACCGGCGGTAGAACTCCTCGGCCTCCGGGAATCCGCCCTCCGGCCCTTCCGCCGTCTCCGGCCCCCACTCGGGGAACAGGGGCGCACCGGCCTCGTCGTCCCACCCGTACGCCCGTGCCTCGGCGGTGACCTGCCACGGGCCGCCGCCCTCGGGCAGCGCCAGCAGCCGGAAGCGTCCGCCGTCGGCGAGGTCCGCGTGCCACTCGGCGGTGAGCCGGGCGGGCTGCTCGGACAGCGCGACCTCCTTCACGAAGGCGACGTCCGTCAGCCGCAGCGGTCCCGTACCGCAGCGGGCGCGCGCCGTGTTGACGGCGATGGCCAGCATCGCCGTGCCCGGCAGCACCGCCGTGCCGTACACCCGGTGGTCGCCCAGCCAGGCCTGGTCCGTCACCGACAGCTCCAGCGGACCGTGCCAGGTGCCCGCCGCGCCCGGCGCCGGGGACAGACGCGCGGCGAAGCCGCGGGTGGCGCCGGATCCGCGGGGGCGGCGCGGCACCCAGTGGCTCTCCGGCCGCAGCGGGTAGCCCGGTACGGGCACGTCCGCGTGCCGGGGCAGCGCGCCGAACGGCTCCAGTCCGGCGACGTAACCGTGGGCGAGGGCCGACGCGACGGCCGCCCGGTCGCCCTGGTGGCGGCGGATCGTGGTCAGCACCGCCGCGGGCTCGGGGCGCAGGGCGGCGAGCTGTTCGACGGCCGGGGCCAGCACCGGGTGCGGGCTGATCTCCACGACGTGGGTGACGCCGTCGTCGAGCAGGGCACCCATGGCGTCGGCGAACAGGACCGGACGGCGCAGGTTCTCCACCCAGTAGGCGGCGTCCAGCTCAGGACCGTCCAGCAGACGGCCGCGCACCGTCGACATCAGGGCGACGGTGCCGGTGCGCGGCCGGGCGGGTTCGAGGGCCGCCAGCAGGTCGGCGCGCAGCTCGTCCATCTGCGGACTGTGCGAGGCGTAGTCGACGTTGACGAGGCGGCAGTACGTGTCCTCGGCCTCCAGCAGCTCCTTGAGCATGAGCACCGAGTCCTCGTCCCCGGAGAGCACACAGGCCCGGGGACCGTTGTGCACGGCGAGGGCCACACTGTCCTCGAAGCCCTCCAGCGCCGCCAGCGCGGCCTCCCGGTCCAGGTCGACCGCGAGCATCCGGCCCCGGCCGGAGGTGCGCCGCGCGATCGCGCTGCGGCGGGCCATCACGAGCGCGGCGTCCTCGTACGACAGGATTCCGGCCAGCGTGGCGGCGGTGATCTCGCCCTGGCTGTGGCCGAGGACGACGTCGGGCTCGACGCCGGCGGCCCGCCACAGCTCGGCCAGCCCCAGGGACATCGCCCACAGCGTGGGCTGGAGCATGTCGATGCGGGTGGTCCAGGTGTCGTCGGTGCCGTCCTCGAAGACGGCGGTGAGGTCCCAGTCGACGTGCGGTGCCAGGGCCTTGCCGCAGCGCCGGATCACGTCGGCGAACAGCGGGACGTCCAGGAAGAGTTCGCGGCCCATGCCTTTCCACTGCGAGCCCTGCCCGGGGAAGACGAAGGCGGTACGGCCGTGCGGGCGGGCCCGCCCCAGGACGGCGTCCGGTATCCCGGCAGGCTTGTCGGTGAGGTCGCCGCCGTCGGCCGCCGCGGCGACGGCGTCCAGGGCGGTGCGCAGCCGCTCCGGCTCGGTGGCCGTCAGCGCGGCACGCAGCGGGAAGTGGTCGCGGCGCCAGGCGAGCGTCCCGGCCAGGTCACCGACGTCGCCGGAGGTCTCCGGGACGCAGTCGGTCAGCTGCCGGGACCGCTCGGCCAGTGCCGTGCGGTCCTTGGCCGACAGCGGGACGAACACCGGGAGTTCCGCGCTCTCCGACGCCGCGCCCACCAACTGCGTGTCGATTGCGGCAGGTTCGTCTCGCGAGGCAGGGCGCCCCCGGGGCACGGCCACCGCGCCGGCGGGCCGCTCCTCGGGCGGGCTCGCCACCACGACGTGGGCGTTGGTGCCGCCCCAGCCGAAGGAGTTGACGCCCATGTAGAGCGGTCCCGAGGCCGGGAGCGCGACCGGCTCACGCACCACCCGCACCCCCAGCTCCTCGAAGGGGATCTCCGGATTGAGCTGCTCGGCGTGCAGGCTCGGCGGCAGAGTGCGGTGGCGCATGGCCAGCAGCAGCTTCACCAGCCCGGCCATGCCGGCCCCCGCCTCCAGGTGACCGATGTTGGTCTTGACGGACCCCACCAGCAGCGGCCGGTCGCCCCGGTCGCGGCCCAGGACCCGGCCGAGCGCGCCCACCTCGACGGGGTCGCCGCGGCCGGTGCCGGTCCCGTGCGCCTCGACGTACGTCGGCGCCCCCGGCGGGAGCAGTCCGTCGCCGTACGCCTGGCGCAGCAGGTCCTCCTGCCCCTCGGGGCTCGGCGTCACCAGGCTGTCGCCGCCCCCGTCGTTGTTGACGACCGTACGGAGCACGACGCCGTGCACGCGGTCGCCGTCGGCCAGCGCCCGCCGCAGCGTCTTCACGTACAGCGCGGCGACCGTCTCCCCGCGTACGAAGCCGTCGGCCGAAGCGGAGAAGGCCTTGCAGCGGCCGTCCGGGGACAGGGCCCCGAAGTGGGTCAGCCCCACCGTCACGTGCGGGTCCAGCATCAGGTTGGCCGCCCCGACCACGGCGGCGTCGATCTCGCCCTGCCGCAGGGCCTGCGCGGCCAGGTGCAGCGCGACGAGCGAGGACGAGCAGCCGGTCTCCACCGCCATGCTGGGCCCGCGCAGGCCGAAGACGTAGGAGAAGCGGGCGGCGATGACGTCGAGGGCGTTGCCCACCAGGCTGTGCGGGGTGGGGCGGGCACCCCGGTCCGCGCGCAGCAGCTCGTAGTCGTGCCAGGAAGCCCCGACGTACACGCCCGTACGGGAGCCGACCAGGAGCGAGGCGCGCTGCCCCGCGTCCTCCAGGGCCCGCCAACCGACCTCCAGCAGCAGGCGCTGCTGCGGGTCGATGGCGGCCGCCTCGCGCGGCGAGATGCCGAAGAAGGCGGCGTCGAACCGGTCCACCCCGTCCAGGAACCCGCCGACCCCCTGGATCCGCCGCTCCGGGTCGAGCTGCTCGCCGGCGTCCCAGCGGTCCGCCGGGACGGGGCCGATCGCCTGGCCGCCGGACCGGAGCAGCCGCCACAGACCCGCCGTGTCGGCGGCGCCGGGGAAGCGCCCTGCCATTCCGACGACGGCGATGAGGTCGGAGGGGTCCCGGGAGTCGGAAGGGTTCCGGGAGCCGGAGGGATTTCGGGAGCCGGAGAAATCCCGGGAGCCGGAGGGATTCCGAGAGATGTTCGCAGTCATGGTCCGAGTCACTTCCTGAAGTCCGGAACTTCCTGCCGCACCGTCGGAAACCTAGGCGACCTCGACCACCCGACACAGCCCCCTTTTTTCTTCTCCGAGCCGCACCGCAAACCCCTAGGGGGACAGTAGGGGGGTGCCGGCCACAATGCAGCCAGGGCGCGGCGAAAATGCGGCCAAGGTGCTGCGGGCACCCCCCGCGGCTATTTCTACCCACCCATGAGCCGCATCCGGACCAGCCCCTTGCTCGCATTGATCATTCGCCCGCCGATTTCCTCGGGGGCGTCCCTGCGGCACCACACCGCGTTCTTCGCCATTTTCCCGGGGGACATGTTGAAACACCGGGTGTCGCGCAGTCCGAGCCGGAACGACGGGGCGATGAAGTCCGCCTCCCGGACGCACTCCAGAATGCGCCGGGCCGCTTCCCTGGGGGCGAGCGAGCCCTCGTCGACCTGGACGCACAGATCACGGGTGAGCGCGCTCATCGCGTTGAAACCCGGGCTCACCGGGAGCGGGGACCCGGGGTGCGCCGAGTCCTCCAGGTCGCGGAAGACGCCCCGGTCACCGCTGCGCGTGAAGCGGTAATAGGCGTCCTCCAGCATGACGTTGCCCAGCATCGTGCCGAGCATCCAGGTGCGGTTCACCGCGTTCCACAGCTCGTAGTCGCGGAAGCCGACGAACGAGCTGAAGACGAGATCGTCGTGGAAGTCGAACAGGCCCTGTTGCAGGGTCTCCAGATAGGCGAAGCGCTCGGTCGACCAGTCGCCGTCACGGGAGGCCGCGATCAGACGCCAGGCCAGCGCGTTGACGATCTCCATGGTGTTGGTCAGGCCGCGGGAGTACAGCGCGTCGATGAACCCGGCCGCGTGCGAGGTGAGGCAGAACCGGTCGCCGACCACCTGCTTGGCCGAGTACTGCAACCGCCCGGTGGACACCCAGGGCCGTACCGTGCGGGCGTCCTGGAACTGCCAGGCGATCTCCGGGAACCGGCGCAGGAACGCGTCGAACTCGGCCTGCGGGGGCGTGTCGTCCTTGGGGAAGACCCGCGGGTCCAGGGTGAGCCCCACACTGCACAGCGGGTTGAGGGAATCGGCGTGGTTGTCGAACGGGATGACCCACAGCCAGCCGCCGTCGAAGACGTGGTGCAGGGTGCCGTGGTGCCAGGGGTTGGGCTGGTCGTGGCGGGCCGCGGCCGGCGCCCGGTCGAAGGGCCGTACCCCGATCATGTGGGTGAACAGGGACCGGGAGTGCGTACGGGCCCGGGTCGGTGTCTCGCGCAGCGCGAACTTCTCCGCCAGCGGCGACCGGAACCCGCTGCCGTCCACGATGTAGCTCGCCCGGAACTCCCGGCCGTGCTCGGTGCGCAGCACCGCCCCCGACTCCGGGTCGATGTCCACGTCCGTGACCCGGGTGGTCAGCAGCGGCTCGGCACCGTACTTGACCGCCGTGTGGAACAGGTACGCGTCGACGTCCTGCCGGAAGAGATGGGTCTCGGTGCGGATGGCCTGGGGGACCACCAGCTGGTTGATCTCCTGCGGGTGCTGCGCGCTGCCCTCGCGGTGGTACACGAAGCCGAAGTTCTGCTTCTGGCCGCAGTAGCGCGACACCTGCCGGCTGATGCCCTTGTGGCTGGAGAGCGGCTTGAGTTCGGGGACCCGGTAGCGGTCCGCGATGAGCCGGGTCATCCCCGAGGTGTACGGGATGGTCGACTCGCCCACCGCGAACCGCGGATGGGTGCCGGCGTCCAGCAGCAGCACGCGGACACCGTTGCGGGCCAGCACCGCGCCCAACATGCCGCCGGCCATGCCGGCGCCGAGTATCGCCACGTCGTAGGTGTCCGCGCGTCCCCGCGCGCCGTGACTGTTCTGCATGGCCCTCGCCTTTCTGCTGTGCCGATGAGTCCGTGCCGATGAATGAGCCGATCGATGAACCGATCGATGAACCGATGAGAAGGGGCCGGTCGATGAACCGATGAGTGGGGGCGGCCGGTCAGTCCGCCCCCTCCACCGGAATGCCGTGGGTCGGCAGCTCCTGCCGGGTACGCACCCCGAGCTTGCGGAACACCCGGGTCAGGTGCTGCTCGACCGTGCTCGGGGTCACGGCCAGCCGGCGGGCGATCTCCCGGTTGGTCTGCCCCAGGGCTGCGAGCACCGCGACCCGGCGCTCGGCCCCGCTGAGCAGGTACAGGTCCGCCGGGTGCGCGCGGGCCGCGGAGCCGCCGCGCGGCACCCCCTCGGCCTGGGCGGTCAGCGCCCGCGCCAGGGGCAGCGCCCCGGCCGCCTCGGCCAGCCGCAGCGCGGTGCGCAGCTCGTGCCGGGCCTGCCCGGTGAGCCCGGCCGCGGTGAGTGCGTGCGCCAGTTCGCCCAGGGCGCCGGCCAGTTCGAGCCGGTCACCGCAGCCGCGCAGCAGCTCCACCGCCTCGGTGAGCGGCTCCAGGCGCCCGTCGTCCGGCCCGCAGGCGGCCACCGTACGCAGCGCGATCCCGCGCGCCCGCGACGGCCGTTCCCCCGCCAGGTCCAGCTCCTGCCGGGCCAAGTCGTACGCCCGCTGCCGGTCGCCCACGGCCAGGTGCGCGCGGGCCGCCTCCGAGCGCCAGGGAACCAGCGTCGGCTGGTCGAACCGCCAGGCCTGCATCAGCGCTCCGCAGGTGGCGAAGTCGTCGAGCGCCGCGTACGGGCGCCCGGTCTCCAGGTGGTAGCGGCCCCGCGCGTGCAGGAAGTACAGGCCGAAGCGACTGCGGAACAGCCCCGCGGGCACCGGGACCTCCAGGTACTCGGACGCGGCGTCGTAGTCCCCGGTACGGGTGGCCGCCTGCACCAGGTTGGACAGCGGCCCGCCGATGCACACGCCCCAGCTCTCGGCCGGCACCTGTGCCAGTGCGGCCTGCGCCAGCCGGCGTGCCTGTAACGGGTCACCTTGCCGCAGCGCGACCCGCGCCCGCAGGGACGCGAACTCCGCCTCCCACAGCGGCACCCGCCGGGTACGGGCCTGCTCCAGCCAGTGGTCGCACCAGTTGGCGACCGCCTCCAGCCGGTCGGCGAACTCCAGCACCGAGGTGGCGCACACGATCCATTCCTGGGTGCTCTTGCTCAGCCGCATCGCCCGCATCGCAGCCTCCGCGTCGGCGACCGCCTCGTCGTCCGGCCCGTGCGCCAGGACGTGCGCCAGGGCTGCCGCACCCAGTACCCGCGGGTCGTCCTGCGCCCGCCCGGCCGCCCACCGCCGGCCACCCGGCGGGCCGGGCGGCCGGCGCACCGAGCCCGGATAGGTGGTCGCCAGCAGCTCCCGCGTCGCCCGGATCTCCGCGGCGGCCGCCGGGTCGCACCCCGGCTGCCCCTCGCCGATGCGGTCCACCGCCTCCAGCGCCTCGTCGAAGCGGCCGTGCCACAGCAGGAACTTGGCCAGCGTGAGCGCATGCCGGTCCGGCAGCCGCCCATCGTGCAGCGCGGTGGCCAGTTCGCCTAAGTGGCGGGCGCTGATGGACGGGTTGAGCATCCACGCCGTACCGGCGAACAACGCCTTGATGCCCACCCTGGCCCCGTCGTCCTGGCACACCCGCAGTGCCGCCTCCAGACAGGGGTGCGCGTCCGATACACGGTTGCCTGCCAGATGCCGTTCGGCCGCCTCGCACAGTACGTCCATCGCCCATGGCTGCCCCCGGTCCTCCGAAGCGATCAGCAGCCGGGCCACCGTCGTCGCCGGCGCGCCGTCCTGATACAGCAGTACGGCCGCGCGCGCGTGCAGCGCGGACCGCTGCTGCGGCGCCAGGCTCTCCAGTACGGCCGTACGCGCGACCGGGTGCAGCCGTCCGGAATCCAGCAGCCCGGCGGCTTCGAGGGCACAGGCACCCCGGCTCATGGTGGCTTCGTCCTCCTCCAGCAAGCGGGCCAGCCGGGAGGGTTCGGAGTCCATGTCGAGCACGGCCAGCGCCTGGGCCAGTCGCATCAGTACGGGGCGGCCGCGGTGGATGCAGCTCAGCACGGTCTCGGCGTACGCGTCGCCGACCACGAGCTGCGGTACGGCGCCCGCGGTCGGCTCGCCTGCCTGCCGGCAGTCCTCCACCAAGGCCCGCACGAGCAGCGGGTTGCCGCCGCTGACCGCATGGCAGGCGGTGGCCGGCATCCGGCCCGCATGGCCCCCCAGGTGGTCGGTGATCAGTTCGGCCACGCCCGCCACCGTGAGCCGCGCCAGGGGGACGCGGCGGTATCCGGGCCGGGAGAGCAGCGCGGCGTGCAACTGCGGATGGGCGGGCTTGGACAGCGTGCCCTCCGCCACCACGACGACGATCGGCGCGGACGGCGCGCGGCGCAGCAGTTGCAGCAACCAGTACAGCGACAGGGAGTCGGTGAACTGCACGTCGTCGATGCACAGCAGCACCGGCGTGCGCGCGGCCGCGCCGATGACCGCCAGACACAGCCGGTGCAGGGCGCCCGTGGTGTCCGCGTCCAGGGTCTGCTGGGCGAACCCCCCGTGGCCGTCCACGGCGTCGGGCGGCTCGTGCCTGCGGGTGACGCGGTCCAGCAGCACCGCCAGTTCCGCGCAGGCGCCCAGCGGTCCCTCGGCGCCGCGCAGCAGCTGGAACATGACGCTGCCGGGCGACTCGCGCTCGGCCCACGAGCCGATCGCGCTCAGGACCAGGAAGCCTTCCCGCGCCGCCACGTCCCGTACGGCCGACAGCAGCTCGGTCTTGCCGCAGCCGATGCCCCCACTGATCACGGCGGCCCCGCCGCGGTCCGGCGCGCACTCCCCGAGCAGCTCCAGCATCTGAGCGAGCTCCGCCGCCCGCTCCACCAACCGCATGTCCCTCTCGGCTCACTTCCTGCGCGATGCGCGCGTCCTGCGCTTCTCCCGCCGACGGTGGCCGGGGGACTGGGACCGGGACGGGAACCGGGGCCGGACACGGACGACGGCGCGCGCCGCGGCCGGCCCGATGGCGGTCCCTCAGACGGAGCTCGCCCGTACGGGGTCCGGCTCGCGGCTGCGCGCCGGCCGCCCCACGTCCACGGGTCTGGCGTACACACGGGACAGCAGCGGGCCCGTCATGGCGGTGGTGAGGACGGCCATCACGACCATGAGGGAGTACAGCGTGCCGTCCAGCAGCCCCAGCTCCAGCCCGATGCCGAGGATCACCAGCTCCGTCAGGCCACGGGTGTTCATCAGCGCGCCGAGCGCCGTGGCGGGCCGCGCCGGCAGACCCTGCGTGCGGGCGGCGACGAAGGTGCCGCCGAGCTTCCCCGCCACGGCCACCAGCAGGATCGCGCCGAGCTGCAACAGCTCCGCTCCGCGCAGCCGGCCCAGGTCCACCTGCAACCCGGCCACCACGAAATAGACGGGCAGCAGCAGGGACGTGATCCGCCCCGTGTGGTCGAGCAGGTCGGCACGCAGCTCGGCGGCGCCGTGCCGGGGGATCAGCAGGCCGAACAGGAAGGCACCGAAGATGAAGTGCATCCCCATCGCCTCGGTCGCCGTCGCCGACAGCAGCGCCCCGACCAGCACCACCGCGGCAGCCGGAGTGGTCAGCCGGACGGCCGTCCCGCCGCGCAGCAGCACCCGGCTCAGCACGGGCCGCACCACCGTGAACATCAGCACCGCGTACGGCAGGACCAGCGCCACCAGCCAGTGGCTGCCACCACCGCCGACGGTCGCCTGCACCGCGGCCAGCGCGGCCCAGGCCACCACGTCCACGACGGCGGCCGTGGCCAGCGCTATCCCGCCCAGTTCCGTGGTGGTCAGCCCCCGGTCGGCCAGGATGCGGGCGAGCACGGGGAACGCGGTCACCGACAGCGACAGCCCGATGAACACGATGAACGCCATCGGTGCTTCGCTCGGATGCTCGTGCAGCAGCCACACGGCCAGCGCGGTGCCCAGGAGAAAGGGCACGGCCGTGGACCCGAAGGCCGACACCGCCGTGACCCGCCCCCGTCCCCGCAGGGACGAGGTGTCGATCTCCAGCCCCACGATGAACATGAAGAGGGCGACACCCACGTCCGCCAGACCGGTCAGCGGAGCGCGGACGTCGGCGGGGAACAGGGTTCCGGAGACCGCGCCGTCGAACAGCGTGGGGCCGAGCAGGATGCCCGCGAGGATCTCGCCGACCACCGGCGGCTGGCCCACCCGGGCAAGGAGCCAGCCGAGGCCGCGGGCCAGCAGCAGGATCAGCGCGAGGCCCACGAACAGCAGTTGCACCTGATGGCTGGTCACCTTCGGTCTCCCCCACTCACCGTCGCCCGCGGCCGCTGCTCAGACGCCGGTGGCGCCGGGCGCCGTGGCGTCGGCTATCAGGTCGTCGAGGCTGATCCGGAACAGCGGGTGCCGGCCGCTGAGCCCGGAGATCAGGGTCACGAAGTCCGCCGACGGTTCGTTCTTGCGCTCGGGGTCGACCATCTCCTGGGCGAGGCTGTAGTAGAACTCCTTGTACTTCGACTGGTCGTAGAAGCGCTCCACGAAGGTCCGGATCTCGTCGAAGAACCCGGAGTACGCGGTGGCGTACCGGTCCAGCGCCTTCTCCTCGATCCCAGGGTGCTCCACGATCCGGTCCACGATCTTGGCCAGGGTGCTGCCGGCGAGCGTGGCGAGCGCGACCCCGGTGGAGAACAGCGGGTCCACGAAGGCCGCCGAGTCCCCGACCAGCACCCAGCCGTCGCCGTAGAAGCGGTTGCTGTGGTACGACCAGTCGCGCGCCGTACGGAATCCGGCCGACTGCTGGGCGCCGGCCAGCATCTTCGCCAGCTTCGTGGTGCGCTGCCGCTCGGCGTGGAACAGGTCCTCCAGCGACTGGCCGTTCTCACCGGCGGTGGCCGAGCGCGTCACGTAGCCGACGCTGATCGTGCCCTTGTCGATGGGGATGGCCCAGAACCAGCCGCCGTCCAGGCCCTCGATGAGGATGTTGGTGTACTCGTCGCCGGGCAGCCGCTCGCAGTTGTCGAAGTACGTCCACACCGCGACGTTGCGCAGCTCGTCGTGCCACTCCACCTCGGTGAGCCGGCGCCCGAGCACCCGCGCCTGCCCCGAGGCGTCGACGACCAGCTGCGCCCGCACCTCGTGCAGCCCGTCCAGGCCGCGCAGCGAGAAACGCACCCCGCTGACCCGGCCGTCCACCAGGACGGGCTCCTTGACGGTGGCGTCCTCGATCACGACCGCCCCCAGCTCCCTGGCCCGGTCCAGGATCAGCGAGTCCAGGTCGGCGCGGCGGGTGTGGAAGGCGTACTCGTGCCCGCCGCCCTCGATGAACGAGAAATTCCACGGCACCTGTTTGTTTCCCCAGACCAGCGTGCCGCCGTACTTCCGCTCGAATCCCCGTGCGTCCATGCGCTCGGTGATGCCCATTTCCTGCATGGGCCGCATGAAAGCCGGGATGAGGGATTCCCCGACGTGATATCGGGGAAAGCGCTCCCGGTCCAGCACGAGCACCCGCCGGCCACGCTGGGCGAGAAGTCCGGCGGTGGTCGCCCCGGCCGGCCCCCCACCGATGACGATCACGTCGTACTCGTCAGGGACCCCGAAAAGAGCGGACGGCATTCTGGACCTCCCTAGTGGCTTTGTGGTCGCGTCCCCGCCGGAATATGAAGCTGTCGTGTCCGGCCGGAACGCGCAGCCAGTTTGCAGGAGCCGTTCTGCAAGGGGTCTACATGTTGTCTGGACCCTTTCTGGGGTGGGGGAGATGCGGGCGCGGGAACGGCGGGCGTCGGCAGACGCGTCGCGGGTGGTGTTGTCCTGATGCCGATGCCGATGCCGATGCCGATGCCGATGCCGATGCCGATGCCGTTGCGTTGCCCTGTTGCCGGAACTGCGGCTGTTGCCCGGGCCCCGTCCGTGATATTCGGTAAGTGACCGGTGTGCCGAACCGCCGGTGGGGCCGGGCGGTCCGGACGAACGAAGGGCATGAGCGCATGGAGCAGCCGTGACCAGGGCCTGGGAGGTGGCCGTCGCCGCGCCGGCCCGGCTCGGCGAAGGGCCCACGTGGGACACCCGCGCCGGGCGGCTGATCTGGGTGGACATCCTCTCCGCCCGCGTCCACACCTTCGACCCGGCCACCGGGCGCCGCACCGTGCTGGCCACCGAGCAGCACGTCGGCGCGGCCAAACCCCGCACCGGGGGCGGACTGGTGGTCAACCTGCGGGACGGCGTGGGCGCGTACGACGCGGCGGGCGCTTTCACCTGGCTGTACCGCGACCCCGTACCGGGGTGCCGGGGCAACGACGCGGCCGTGGCGCCCGACGGCGCGCTGTGGGCGGGCACCATGGCGTACGACGAGGCGCCGGGCCGCGGCACGCTGACCCGGATCGCGCCGGACGGCCACGCCACCCGGGTCCTGTCGGACGTCACGGTGAGCAACGGCACCGGCTGGAGCCCGGACGGCCGCCTGATGTACTACATCGACACCCCGACCCGGCGCGTCGACGTCTTCGACGTCACGGACGACGGGCACGTGATCGGCCGTCGTCCGTTCGTGGAGATCGAGGACCCGGCGGACCCGGCGGGTTACCCGGACGGGCTGACGGTGGACGCCGACGGCGGTGTGTGGGTGGCGATGTTCAAGGGCGCGCAGGTGCGGCACTACAGCGCCGACGGCGTACTGGAGCGGGTCGTACCGATGCCGGTCGGCCGCCCCACGGCCTGCGCGTTCGGCGGCGCGGCGTGCACCGACCTGTACGTCACCACGGCGCGCGGCGGGCCGGGCCGGTCACCGCTCGGCGGCTCGCTGCTGGTGGTGCCGGACGCCGGACAGGGGACGGCACAGCCCGAGTTCGCGGGGTGAGGCGGGGGTCCCGGAGGCGTCTGCGCCTGCGGAGAAAAGTGAGGGGCGTACGGGCGGAGCGGCCGGGTACACGGACCGCAGTTGATCCTGGACGGTGGCGAACGAGGAGGCCCCTGATGTTGCTGGCTCACCCTGCTGTACTGCGTGACCTGGTCGAGCAGTACGAGACGCTGCGCGTACTGAACGCGGCGGACGGGAGCCCGGAGGTCCGGCAGCGGATGGACGACGTCGCCTACACCCTGTGCGTCTCCACCGGGACCCGCGACGTCGACACGGCCCTGATCGCGGCCCGGCACCGGCTGCCGGGAGCCCGGGTGGAGGACGACTCCGTGCTCTCCGAAGCACCGGTCCCGGGAGGCGCGGTGGCTCCCCTCGCCACCGGCGGCGGGGCAGTGCTCCCCGCCGCGTGACCGGCCTACGGGCGCGCAGCGCGGGACCGGCCGCCGGGCCGGAACGCCCGCCGTGCGCGCCACCGGCACCCGACACACCGGGGCCCCGCCGTCGAACGGCGGGGCCCCGGTGTGTCGTCGGCTGCGTGCACCCCGCCGGAGTACGTGTCGGGTGCCGTGCGGCTGCCCCGCCGCCCCACCCACTCGGCCGAGCCGTCCGGCGTCCCGCCCTCCGCCCGGGGCGCGGCGTGGGCGGCCCGAAACGATACTGGGCTCAGCTGCTCAATCCATGATCTCGGGGTCACCCTGGGGAGTCGCCGCAGGGACGACGGCACAGGGCCCGGTCGGCGAGTCGAAGGGGCGAAGCGATGGACGCACCGGTGCCGGAGTTCACCGAGCGGCCGGAGGACCCGTTCGCGCTGAGCCGGGCTGCTTCGGCGGTGGTCGACGACGAGGGCACCGTCGTGGGCTGGAGCGCGCGCGCCGAGGCCCTGCTCGGCCATCCGGCGCGCGAGGCGCTCGGGCAGCGGGCGGACACGTTCCTGCTCCCCGCGGACGGCCGGGCGGCCGCCGCGGAAGCCGTCGCGACGGCCCGGCGCGAGGCGGGCTGGTCCGGCATCCTGCCGGTGCTGCACCGCGGCGGGCAGCGCGTCGAGCTGGGCCTGCGGGTCCGCCCCGTCGTCCGGGACCGCGGACACGAATGGTTCGTCGTCGCCGCGCCCGCCGCTGAGGTCGCCCAGTGGGAGATCGACCGCTCGGTCCTGGACGGCCTGTTCCGGCGCTCACCGATCGGTCTGGCCGTGCACGCCCCCGACCTGAGCATCATCCGCATCAACCGGGCCATCGCGGGCATCAGCCGGCGCCCGGCCGTGGCGCACCGGGGCCTGCGCATGGAGGACTTCCTGATCGGCCCGGACGTGGCCACCATCGAGGAGCGGCTGCGCAGGGTGCTGGAGACGGGCGAGCCGCTGATCTTCACCGAGCAGTCGTGCCGCCTGCGGGCCGACCCCGGACACGAACGGGTGGTGTCCGTGTCCGCGTTCCGGATGCGCGACGCGTCCGGCGCGGTGCTCGGCGTCACCCAAATGGTGGAAGACGTCACCGACCGGCACCGGGCCCAGCACCGGCTCGCGGTGCTCAACCGGGCGAGCGCCCGCATCGGGACCACCCTGGACATCTCCCAGACCGCCCGGGAACTCGCCGAGGTCGCGGTCCCCGACCTCGCCGACGCGGTCTCCGTGGACCTGCTGGAGCCGGTCACCCGCGGCCAGGACCCCACCCGGGGGACGTACGTGCCGGTGCACCGTACGGCCGTACGGTCCGTGGTGCCGGAAGGGCTGGACGTGATGTACCCGGTGGGCGAGGTGTTCCGCTTCGCCCCGGGGACGCCGCAGGCCCGGTGCCTGGCCGCGCGGCAGCCGATCCTCGAACCGGAACTGGCCGCCGGCCCCGGCTGGTACATCCAGGACCCCGAACGCTCGGAGCGGGCCCTGAGCCTGGGCGCCCACTCGCTGATCGTGGTGCCGCTGGCCGCCCGCGGCCTGGTGCTGGGCCTGGTGAGCCTGTGGCGGGCGGAACGGCCGCAGGCGTTCGAGCAGGACGACCTCGTCCTGGCCCAGGAATTCGTCTCCCGCGCCGCCATCTGCATCGACAACGCCCGCCGCTACACCCAGGAGCACTACGGGGCGCTGACCCTCCAGCGCAGCCTGCTGCCGCGTGAACTGCCCGAACAGCTGGCCGTCGAGGTCGCCCACCGCTACCTGCCCGCCGACCCCGCGGCGGGTGTCGGCGGCGACTGGTTCGACGTCATCCCGGTCTCCAGCGCCCGGGTCGCCCTGGTCGTCGGCGACGTCGTCGGGCACGGGCTGCACGCCGCGGCGACGATGGGCCGGCTCCGTACGGCGGTGCACACCCTGGCCAACCTCGACCTCGCGCCCGACGAAGTGCTCTCCCACCTGGACGATCTCGTCAACCGGCTGGCCGAGGAGCAGGAGTCGGCCGACGGCGGCCCACAGAGCCCACAGGTCATCGGCGCGACCTGCCTGTACGCGGTGTACGACCCGGTCTCCCGCCGCTGCAACATCGCCCGCGCGGGTCACGTACCGCCCGCCGTGGTCGGCCCCGACGGCCAGATGAGCCTGCCCGACCTGCCCGCGGGACCGCCACTCGGACTGGGCGGCCTGCCGTTCGAGTCCGTCGAACTCGAACTCGCCGAGGGCAGCCTGCTGGCCCTCTACACCGACGGGCTGCTGGAGGTACGCGGGCGGGACCTCGACGAGGGACTGACACTGCTCCGCGAAGCGCTGGAGCGGCCTGCGCGCGGCTTGGAGGACTGCTGCAAGGCGGCGGTCGACGCGCTGCTGCCCGAACATCCCCGGGACGACGTCGCGCTGCTCATCGCCCGTACGCGTGCGCTGCCTCCGGAGAGCGTCGCCTCGTGGGATCTGCCCGCCGAGCCGACCGCCGCGGCGGAGGCGCGTGAACTGACGGCCGCCAAGCTGACCGAGTGGGGCCTGGAGGAACTGGCGTTCACCGCCGAGCTGGTGGTGAGCGAACTGGTCACCAACGCCTACCGGTACGGCGGTACGCCGATCACCCTGCGGCTCATCCGCGACCGTTCGCTGATCTGCGAGGTCTCCGACCCCAGCAGCACCGCCCCGCACCTCCGGCGCGCGCACAGCACGGACGAGGGCGGACGCGGCCTCCTCCTGGTCGCCCAGCTCACGGACCGCTGGGGTGCCCGGCACACCCGCGACGGCAAGACCGTATGGACCGAACTGCCGCTGCCGTCGCCCGAGGACGACTGAAATACGTCTGTTCTTCCGGGCGGGCGGAGGGAAGTGTCGTTCTTGCACTTGCCGTAATGGAAAGTACTTGGTCGTGCGGTAAGTGAGCGGGCGGGCGCGGGCGGCGAGTCCGGGCTCGTAGTGCGTGACGGAGATGGGGGAAGCGTGCACGGAGTCAGTGACAGCATGGGGGCCTTGGACCGCGCCGCCGCGATGGAGAGAGCCGCGCGCGCACGAAGCGGCTGGTACGCGCGCTATCTGTGGGTCTTCGCCGCGGCGCAGGCGGCGCTCGTCCCGATGGCGCTGCTGTGGCACGGGCCTGTCGCCGCGCTGGCTTTCACGCTGGCCGTGACCACCCTGGTCGCCGGGCTTTCGCTGTACGCCGCCCGGCAGCGGATCGTGCGCCGCGGGTTCGGGGCCCGGCACGGTGTGCTGATCGGCCTGTGGGCCGCGGTCTACTCCGCTTCGCTCCTGTTCGGTCTACTGGTGTTCGTGGACAGTCGTACGTTCGCGGCCGTGGCGGCGTCTGCGTGTGCCCTGCCGCTCGTCGTAGGTGCCGTCCTGGAAAGGCGACGGGCGTCGTGACGGAGGGGAAGGCCCAGGCCGGCCCGGGCGGCAGCCACCCCCGGCACGTCCTCGTGCCGCTGCTCAACTCTCCCGTCCGGCTGTCCGTAGTGGCGGCCCTGTCGCCGGTGGACCGGGCCGGGTTCGGCGTGGTGCGGGATCTGGTCGAGGTCACCGACTCCGCCCTCTCCAAGCAGGTCGCGGCGCTGGAGGCGGCGGGCTGGGTGGCCGTGTCCAAGGACCGGGTCGGCCGCCGCCCCCTGACCTGGCTGGCGCTGACCGCCGAGGGGCGCGCCGTGTACCGGCGGCATGTGGCGGCGCTGCGGGCGATCGCCGAGGGCGACGGAGCGGGACACGATCCGGACGCGGCCGGAGCCGCCCCGGGCGGTGAGGACCTGCCGGCAGGCGGGGTGGTCCGGGATGCCGGGATGCGCCGGCTCAGTGGCGGGTGAGGGCACGGGGAGAGACATCGGCGCGTGAAAGGTGAAGCACCTTCGGCCAGCGGCCAGGAAGGCGGTCACGCAACGCGGGACATGGACCACGCGCTGGTGTACCAGGCCCGGGCCGGTGCAGCCCGGACCTGTCACGTTCGGGGTCGCGCCGCCGCCTGGCAGATCACCGAAAGCCGGACGTCACGCCATGACGCCGCCGTAGCCCTGGATCGCAAAACAAGCGATCACGAACCGACCGAATTTCGCACCGGCGATGTTTGTACATTACATGAAGTGGAATGGGTCGGTTCAGACGAGTTCAGAGGCTCTCATGCGGACTCGTGTGACTTGTGAGAGGTGCACCGTGAGCGACGGCGCCGCATACCCGGCCTACCCCCAGGACCGTTCCTGCCCCTATCACCCTCCCGCCGCCTACCAACCCCTGCGCGAGCAACGCCCCTTGGCCCGGGTCAGGTTCTACGACGGGAGCACGGTGTGGGCGGTGACGGGCCACGGCGAGGCCCGCCGACTGCTCGCCGACCCCCGGCTCTCCTCCGACTCCCGCCACCCGTCCTTCCCCGTACCGACCGCCCGCTTCGAAAAGTTCCGGAACGTCGTCACGCCCCTGCTCGGCGTCGACAACCCCCAGCACCATCACCAGCGTCGCATGCTGATCCCCAGCTTCAGTGTGCGGCGCATCACGGCGCTGCGGCAGCCCATCCAGGCCATCGTGGACCGGCAGCTGGACGCCGTCCTCCGGCAGGGTCCGCCGGCCGATCTCGTCTCTTCCTACGCCCTGCCCATACCGTCCAGGGTCATCTGCGCGCTGTTGGGGATTCCGTACGAGGACCATGCGTACTTCGAGGAGAACTCGCGCATCATGCTGCGCGGAAGTACGGCCGGCGAGGCGGCCACCGCCCGGAGCAACCTGGAGTCCTATCTGGCCGACCTCATCGCTCGCAAACAGTCCCGTCAGGCCCATCGGTCCCGCACGGTGCGCGCAGCCACCTCTCGAACCACCGAATCCCATGAGTGCAGCGCATCCGGGGCCGTTTCCAGCCCTCTTTCCCCAACCGGTCACATCGACGGGTTGTTGGACCAGTTGCTCGTCGAGCACGTCACGGCCGACAGGGACACGAGCGGGGCACGCGACCCCGCCGTCGATGCCATCGATACCGACGAGCTCGTGCCTCTTGCCATGGTCCTGCTGGTCGCCGGTCACGAGACCACCGCGAACCTGATCTCGCTCGGGACCTACACGCTCCTGGAACACCCCGACCGGCTCGCCGCCCTGTACGCCGCCCCCGCGCGCTATCCCGCGGCCGTCGAGGAGTTGTTGCGGTTCCTGACCGTCGTGGACGGCATCTACCGCGTGGCCGTCGAGGACATCGACGTGGCGGGCTACACCATCCGCGCCGGAGACCCTGTGGTGCTCGCCTCGTCCTTGATCAACCGCGACCCCGCCGTCTACTCCTCCCCCGACGCCCTGGACCTGGGCCGCCCCGCCCGCCACCACCTCGCTTTCGGCTACGGCATCCACCAGTGTCTGGGCAAGAACCTCGCCCGCGCCGAGGCCGAGATCGCCCTGCGGTCCCTCTTCACCCGCATCCCCGGCCTGCGCCTCGCCGTCCCGCCCGACGAGATCCCGTTCAAGCCTGGCGATTCCTTCCAGGGCGCCGTCGAACTCCCCGTCGCCTGGTAGGTCACCTGACAGTCGCCGAATCCGGTACCACGGACCAGACACCGGACACCGCATACCGCGCTCAGAGTGCGGAACGTGATCTTCTGTCCGGCTTGTGATCGCTCGATGCTGTGATGTTGGGATAGGGCGACCGGTCGGGCGTTCGGGGTTCGCTCGGGGCATGGCATGAGTGACAGACCCCCGCATGAGAACACCGCTGGCATCGCGCTGCTGGTCGGTGTCACACGACTCGTCAGCCACGGCATCATCGCCGAGCCCGGACCCGGCCCGTTCGCCCGTCCCGACGCCTGACGAGCCCCACCCGCCCGCGACCAGCGGTCCTTCCCCGACCCCAACCCCGAAGCGGACAAGAACTCACGTGCCGCTTGTGTCAGTGCCTCGTGTCACGATGACGGACATGAGCACACCTGAACGCACGTTCCCGCCCATGGCCGCCGACGAGCGGACCACCCTGGAAGCCTGGCTCGACTTCTACCGCGCCACCCTCGCCCAGAAGTGCGACGGCCTGACGGAGGAGCAGCTCCGTACGGCGTCGGCGGAGCCCTCCTCGCTCACCCTGCTCGGTCTCGTCCAGCACCTGACGGAGGTCGAGCGGACCTGGTTCCGCAGGGTGCTGACCGGGGAGGACGTCCCGACGGTCGTCAGCGCCGACGCCGACGTCCAGCCCGCCGACCGAGGGTTCGGGCTCGGCGACGACGCCACCTACGCGAAGTCCCGCCTCCTCTGGCAGGCCGAGGTGGAGCACGCCCGGAAGAACTCCGCCGCCCACGCGCTGGACGACACCGGCCTGTGGCGGGACAACGAGGTCAGCCTCCGCTGGATCTACTCCCACATGATCGCCGAGTACGCCCGTCACTGCGGTCACGCCGATCTCATACGGGAGCGCATCGACGGCAGTACGGGCGTCTGACCGCTACGGGGCACCGGGGCATCGGAGCGCCGGGACGCCGGAGCGCCGGGACCTGAGGCTTCTGGGCCGGGGGTGAGGGCGGAGACGGGCGGTGAGGCGGGTTTACGTATACCGCGCGGCGGCCGGGACTGAGCAGACTGGCGCGCAAGCACGTGACACCGCGCCACCGGTGCGGTGCGACGGCAGCGGCACCGCACGCCGGCGCGGCCGCCCACCGCACCCCAGGTCACACCGAGCGGAGGGCACCGTGGCGGACGACTCGACGGCACAGGACCGGCAACTGCTGCACGACTACTCCCGGGAGACCCGCGACCCGTACGTCCAGCGGCTGCTCGGGGAACTGCTCGGCCACGTCAACCGGGCGCAGTTCGAGCGGACGCCGGGCGCGGGCGGCGGCAACACCCGCGACCTCGGCCAGGGGCGGTACACCATCTCGTACGCCCATGCTCCGGGCATGTCGCGCAGCGACCACCTGGCGGTGATGGTCCACGAACTGACCCATGTCGCGGTCAATCAGGCGTACGACTCCCGGATGCTGAACTTCCCGGTGCCGAGGCTCTCCGCGGCGGAGGAGGACCGGGTGCGGAACGAGACACCCGGCCGCGAGGAGGACCACCAGAACGCCCGTCTGGGGCGGGTGGACGCGCGGCGCCGCGACGCCTTCGTGGACCTGGTGGTCGGCAATGTGCAGCGGCTGCTGGACGAACTGCCCTCGTCCCGGCTGACGCCCGAGCGGCAGCAGGCGATACGGACCAAGCTCACCGACCACATGCGGGCCCGCCCGTACCACGAGTACGACGGCGTCCTCTCGCACATCCTGACGTGGACCGACCTGGACGGCGCCGACCGCTCCTCGGCCTTCTACCGGAGCCTGACCGCGATGGTGGCCCAGGCAGCCGACTGGCGGGCCGCCGGCGACATCACCCCACCCCGGCGCCGGCGCGGACTGATCCGCCGGATGGGCAGTGCGCTGGGCCGGTCGCTGCACATCTTCCGGCGCTAGGGTCGCCGGATCCCGCCGCCGCCGAACTCCCGGCGTCCGTCCGGCTCCGCCAGGCCGCTGCCGACCATCGGCCCGCCCGGGTAAAGCCTTGCCCACGTTCTCGTAAGGGACGAGCCGTCCGACGCGCCCTCCCTCTCCTGCCACCACCCACCGAACCCGCAGCTCAGGGCCGCCGACCGCTCCTCAAACCCACCCCAGGAGCGGGGCGTTGGGCGGTTGCGTCCGTGGCACGGCCAGGTTGACGGTGCGGCACCGAGAGGCACACCCTCGTTATATAGGTGCTCGATACAACTGATCCTGGGGAGTGCCGGGCCGCCGGGCAGCGCCATGCCCGAACACGGCACACGCGCCGCCGCCGGACGGACCACCGCTGCACGGGCCGCCGTTGAACAGGCCGTCACCGTACGGGCCGTCACCGTACGGGCCGTCACCGTGCGGGCCGTCGCCGGACGGAACCTCACCGTACGGGCCGTCACCGGACGCCACCGCCTCCCCGGGCCGGACACAGGAGGACATGGCATGTGTGGCATCACCGGCTGGATTTCCTTCGATCGTGACCTGCGCTCCGAGCAGGAGACCGTCGACGCGATGACGGAGACGATGTCCTGCCGCGGGCCCGACGACCGCGGCACGTGGGTGCAGGGGCCGGCCGCCCTCGGACACCGCCGCCTCGCGATCATCGACCTGCCGGGCGGCCGCCAGCCGATGACCGCGCAGCAGGCGGACGGCAGCCCGGTGGTCATCGTCTACTCGGGCGAGGCGTACAACTTCCGCGAGCTGCGCGAGGAACTCGTCTCCCGGGGGCACCGGTTCACCACCGAGTCCGACACCGAGGTCGTGCTGCGCGGTTTCATCGAGTGGGGCGAGGCGGTCGCCGAGCGGCTCAACGGCATGTACGCCTTCGCCGTGTGGGACGAGCGGCGGCAACGGCTCGTCATGGTCCGCGACCGCATGGGCATCAAGCCGTTCTACTACTACGAGACCTCCGACGGTGTGCTGTTCGGGTCCGAGCCCAAGGCGATCCTCGCCAACCCGCTTGCCGAGCGCCGCGTCGGCCTCGACGGCGTCCGCGAACTGTTCGCCTTCGTCAAGACGCCCGGCCACGCCGTGTGGGACGGCATGCACGAGGTCGAGCCCGGCACGGTCGTCACCGTCGACCGCGGCGGTCTGCGCCGCCACGTGTACTGGTCGCTGGAGACCCGCGCCCACGAGGACGACCGCGACACCTCCGTGGCCCACGTCCGTACGCTGCTCGACGACATCGTCCGCCGCCAGCTCGTCTCCGACGTCCCGCGGTGCACCCTGCTCTCCGGCGGCCTCGACTCCTCCGCCATGACCGCCCTCGCGGCCCGGCAGCTGGGCGAGACGGGGGAGACCGTACGCAGCTTCGCCGTCGACTTCGTCGGCCAGACCGAACACTTCGTGGCCGACGACCTGCGCGCCACCCCGGACACGCCGTACGTCCACGACGTCGCCCGCCTCTCCGGCACCGACCACCAGGACATCGTCCTGGACTCGGACGCACTGGCCGACCCCGAGGTGCGCGCGAGGGTCATACGGGCGCGCGACATCCCCATGGGCTTCGGCGACATGGACGCCTCGCTCTACCTCCTCTTCAAGGCGATCCGGCAGCACTCCACCGTCGCCCTCTCCGGAGAGTCCGCCGACGAGGTGTTCGGCGGCTACAAGCAGTTCTTCGACGAGGAGGCACGCCAGGCCGACACCTTCCCCTGGCTGGTGCGCGTCGCCGAGCACTTCGGCGACGACGGCGACATCCTCGTCCCCGCGCTCGCCGACTCCCTCGACCTGCCCGCGTACGTACGGGACGGCTACCGGACCGCGATCAAGGACGTGCGGCGGCTCGACGGGGAGAGCGACTTCGAGTACCGGATGCGCAAGATCAGCTACCTGCATCTGACCCGCTTCGTGCGCATCCTGCTCGACCGCAAGGACCGCGCGAGCATGGCCGTGGGCCTGGAGGTGCGGGTGCCGTTCTGCGACCACCGGCTGGTCGAGTACGTCTACAACGCGCCGTGGGCGCTGAAGTCCTTCGACGGACGCGAGAAGAGCCTGCTGCGCGAGGCCACCGCCGACGTCCTGCCGAAGTCGGTCTACGACCGGGTCAAGAGCCCCTACCCGTCGACGCAGGACCCCAAGTACGCGGTCGCGCTCCAGCAGCACGCCAAGGAACTGCTGGCGCGCTCCTCGCACCCGGTCTTCGAGATCGTCGACCGCAGCTGGCTCAAGCGCGCCGCCGAACACGCCGCACCGCAGAGCACCCAGGCGTCCCGGAAGGGCCTCGAAAAGACCCTCGACCTGGCCCAGTGGTTGGACATCTACCAGCCCCGGCTTACCCTTTCCTGACCCGGACCGGGCGCGCGATGGGCTGAGCGATGACAATCGGTGACGATGCGGCACTCCAGCTGGTGATCTCCCTGAACCGGCTGACCCGCAGCCTGCGCAGGGCCGCCGCCGCGGGCGCCATCCAGCCGACCCAGCTCGCCGTCCTCGCCATGCTGACCCAGCGTGGCCCCTCCCGGATCGGCGAGATCGCGGCCTGGGTCCCCTGCTCCCAGCCGACCGCCACCGCGGCCGTGCTGGGACTGGAGGCCGGCGGCCTGATCCGCCGCGAACCGGACCCCACGGACGGCCGGGCCAGCCGCGTCCTGGCCACCGGACGCGGCACGGCCGCACTCGCCGAGGTCGCGCGCGGCGAGGCCGAGGTGCTGGCCAAGCGCCTCGCCTCGCTGCGGCCCGACGAGGTCCGCCGGCTCGCCGAGATCGAGCCGCTGCTGCGGCGCCTGGCCGAGGCGGCGGACTGACCGGCCGGCGGGCGGGGGAACAGGTGACAGGCCCGGCCGCCGGGGCGCGCTTCTGACGGCGCCCGTAGGGCCGGTCGGAGTAGGAACGATGACCTACCGTGCGGACCGTCGTTCTCAGGCCATGACCACTCATAGGACAGTCACAACCCTTGCGGTCACGGCAGCGGCAGCAGCGGCATCGCTCGCCGGCGCGGCCTCCGCATCGGCCGGCGGGCTCGTCGTCATCGGGTCTCCGTCCCACGACAACACCTGCAGGAACGGGGCGGGCACGGTTACGCGCGGGGCCGCCACGCACGGCACCGGGAGCGCGGCCGGCCTGCTCGGGCAGATTCCTTTCGGCAGCCCGCTCAACCACTGCGGCGGTGCCGACCTGCCCGGCAACAAGCAGGGCAACGAAGCGCCGGACGACGACCCAGGGTTTGAGTACGTGTCGAATCAGCCCCCCTCCGAAACCAGGTACCCCGGCGCGGGCCAGGCGGACATCCTCAAGCTGTTCAGGTAGTCACGCCGACCGTCCGGGCAGCCGCTGCCGACTGTCCGGCCGTCCACCGCCGAACCGGCCGGGGCGCCCCGTGGCCCGCCCCCGTCCGCGCCCTTCCGTATCGGTGGAACACGTTCTACTGTGCCCACGACCCGATACCCGACGGCCCGTCAGACATTCACGATCCCGCGCGCCGTGCCGCGCCCGTGCGCCGGAGTGCGGACGTTTCACCGTGCGATCCGGGCCGGTCAGACCAGGAGGGGCCGTGCACCTCGAATACACCCCGGAGCAGCAGCGGCTGCGGTCCGAGCTGCGGGAGTACTTCGCCGCCTTGAACCCTGACGGCGCATCCGCACGATTCCACGGCGCCGGGACCGGCGCGCGGGACGCCGCCGGCCCCAGCCCGCAGAAACGGTTCTACCGCGAGACGATCCGGCAGCTCGGTACGGACGGGTGGCTCGGGGTCGGCTGGCCCGAGGAGTACGGCGGCCGGGGCCTGACCCCGATGGAGCAGTTCATCTTCTTCGACGAGGCCGCACAGGCGGGTGTGCCGCTGCCGCTGATGGCGCTGAACACCGTCGGCCCGACGATCATGCGGTACGGCACCGACGAGCAGAAGGCGTACTTCCTGCCCAGGATCCTGGCCGGGGAGATCGACTTCGCGATCGGCTACAGCGAACCGGAAGCCGGCACGGACCTGGCGTCACTGAAGACCCGGGCCGTGCGCGACGGCGACGGTTACCTCGTCAACGGGCAGAAGATCTGGACCACCAACGGCGACACGGCCGACTGGGTCTGGCTCGCCGTGCGCACCGCACCCGCCGAGGACGGCGTGCCGCCCCACAAGGGCATCAGCCTGCTGCTCGTGCCCACCTCCGACCCCGGCTACTCCTGCACCCGCATCAACACCCTCGCCTCGCACGACACCACCGCCAGCTACTACGAGAACATCCGCGTCCCCCTCACCCGCCGCGTCGGCGAGGAGAACCAGGGCTGGCGCATCATCACCAACCAGCTCAACCACGAACGGGTCACCCTCGCGGCCCACGGCACGATGGCCGTACGCGCCCTGCACGACGTGCAGCGCTGGGCCGCCGAGACCAAGCTCGCCGACGGACGGCGCGTCATCGACCTCGGCTGGGTACGCGGCCGCCTGGCCCGTACCCACACCAAGCTCGACGCCATGAAGCTGCTCAACTGGCAGATGGTGGACGCCCTCCAGCACGGCACACTCACCCCGCAGGACGCCTCCGCGGTCAAGGTCCACGGCTCGGAGGCACGCCGCGACGCGTACGCCTGGCTGATGGAGGTCGTGGGCGCGGCGGGCCCCCTGAAGGACGGCTCCGCCGGCGCCGTCCTGCACGGCGAACTGGAACGCGGCTACCGCTCCGCGGTCATCTTCACCTTCGGCGGCGGCAACAACGAGATCCAGCGCGAGATCATCGCATGGATCGGGCTGGGGATGCCGCGGGTGCGGCGGTAGCGCGCTGCGACCACCGTCTCTAGTTGGCACATACCGAGGTTAGTTGGCACAGGGGCCGACCAGGTCAAGGCAAGCGACTGAGCCGAACCGCGCTAGCTGAGCTTAGCTCCGGTTGTGTGGAACTACCGGCTCTGCGCGGCGCCGTCGATGGACTGAGTTTGCTGGTCGGGGCGCTCGCGCAGAGCCGTATCGTGGTCGATCGCACCCGGCTGCATGGCCGAACTCGGCCACGAAGTCCTCGGCTTCGGCGGCGGCGATCCTCTGCGAGGTCGACGCGGTCAAGGGTCCGCGCCGCGAGCGCCTGGTCGACCGCGCCCGCGAGCAGTGCACCGTCAGCCTCATGGGAAACCGGAACACAATCTGCGGGCCGCCTTCAAACCGTGCCGACGACAGCCGTGACTCTCCGGCCCTGGCCATCCGCCCTGGACAACGCCCGCAAGACACTCCCTGAACTCGACTACACCGACGACCCGATCGCCGCAGTCCAGGACACCGACCTGCTGCTGCACTTCACCGAGTGTTCGCGCACTGCTGCGCCAGTGCGTCGATGACCCGCCACCAGCCCGAACTGCATCATGTGGCGACTCACAGCGATTCCACCCACTCCCCAGGCTCCTCCGGCATGCACACACTCCCCGGTAGCTGTGCGCCAGGCCGGACGGAACTGGGAACCGGAGGCTCACGGACGGCCGCGGCCTGTGGGATGGCAGTGGCGCAGGCCACGCACGTGTCGGCCAGGTGCCAGGTCCGGCCCTGATCTGCTCGAATCAGAACCAACCGCAGCGCGCCAGCGCATGGGGCCTGCCTCCGGTCCCAGGCGCAGGACCGCTCGCGGCACTGACACGTACGCAAGTGGGGCGGCAGACGGGACTCCAGCACGTGGCGCGCCAAGTGCTGGAGGACCTCCGTCGCCCGCGGCATCCCCGTCATCGGGTTCGGCTGGGAGCATTCGCTGCACGTCAGCAGAGGCCGTCCAGTCGGACTGCTGATGGTGATGGTCCAGGCGCGCGAAGGCACAGCGGTGGTCATCGGTTCCCTCCTTGCCGTCATCGGTCGTCGCCGTCACTCGACTCCAACGGCGCGGCGCGAGGGTAGTGCAGACACCTGCCCTGGCGGGATACCTCCGTACCGCCGCAAATAGGGCAGAGGTCTGCACTGTCAGGGCAGGGGTCTGCACCGTCGGATGGTCGGGTGACGATCTTCCCGCCGCCGGACCCCGACCCGACGGCACTGCGGCAGGCCCTCGCCCGGCTGCGCGCCGAGCGGGGCTGGAGCTACGACGACCTCGCCGCTCGCAGTGGCCTTTCACGCCGCACTCTCATCGAGGTCGAACAGGGCCGCACCATCGGATCGCTAGGTACCTGGCACGCCCTCGCGCACGCCCTCGGCGTTCCGCTGGGCACACTCCTGGACCCGCTGTGCGCGGACCATGAACGGCCGGGATCCGAGCGCTGATCGGGTGGCCTGAAGGCCACCCGAAGGGGAAACCTCGCCCGCATCTCAGTTCTAAGTTCGAGTGCCTGATCCCATCCGGTCACCGTTGCGAGGCAATGGGGCGGCGCGTGCGGGGTCTGTGGGCGTGTCCGTTGGCACGTTGTTCTCCCGACCTGCCCTGGTGCAGGACTGTCCCGTGCACGCCTGCGAGACGTGTCGTTGCGGCTTTCCGGAGACACAGCCATGCCCTTTGCGCCCACCGAAGAACAAGCCGCTGCCCTCGAAGCCTTCCAAAACGGCGATCACCTCGCCGTCCAGGCCGGCGCAGGCACCGGCAAGACCTCCACACTCGCCCTTCTCGCCGAGCAGGCACCCGCGCGCCGTGGCCACTACCTCGCCTTCAACCGGGCCATCGCCGTCGACGCCAGCGCACGGTTCCCGGCCACGGTGAGATGCAAGACCGCCCATTCCCTTGCCTACGGCGCCCTGGGATTCCGTTACCGCGGCCGGCTCAACAGCCCGCGCCGCCCCGGCTGGCAGATCGGCCAGGACCTCGGGCTGAACGCCCCGGCCCGTATCGGTGACCTCGATCTGATGCCGGCGACTCTGTCCAACACGGTGCTGCGGACAGTGACCCGGTTCTGTCAGTCCGCCGACCGGGAACTAGACCACCACCACGTCCCCCGACTGCGCCGCCTGGATGACGAAGCACACGAGGACCTCGCCGACCTGCTGCTGCCGTATGCCGCCAAGGCCTGGGCGGACCTGCAGGACCCGCACGCGGGCATGGTCCGCTTCGAGCACGACCACTACCTGAAGATGTGGGCCCTGACCGAGCCCGCGCTCGCCGGAGACTTTCTGCTGCTCGACGAGGCACAGGACACCAACCCCGTCCTCGAGCACATCGTCCTGGCCCAGAAGGAACGCACACAGATCGTCATGGTCGGCGACTCCGCCCAGGCCATCTACGGCTGGCGCGGCGCGCGGGATGTGATGAGCGGTTTCCATGCACGCCACCTCACGCTCACCCGCTCCTTCCGGTTCGGCCCCGAAGTTGCCGCGGAAGCCAACCGTTGGCTCGCCCTGAGCAAGGCGCCGATCCGCCTCACCGGGTCTCCCGAAATCCCCACCACCGTCGGCCCGCGCCGAGGCCATCCCGATGCCGTGCTGTGCCGCACCAACATCGGGGCCGTCACTGAGATCCTCACTCTCCTGGCGAGCGGTGTCGCGACGGCGTTGGTGGGCGGCGGCGATGCCCTGCGAGGCCTGGCGCAGGCCGCCCGCGATCTGATCCAGGGCCGTCGCTCTCACCACCCCGAGCTCGTGCTGTTCACCACCTGGGCCGCACTGCGCGAATACGCCGAGCACGACCCCTCCGGCAGCGACCTGCAGCCCTTCGCCAACCTCGTCGACGAACACGGTCCCGAAGCCATCCTGAACGCGGTGGCCCGGCTGGTCAGCGAGTCCGACGCCCAGGTCACCGTCTCCACCGCGCACAAGGCCAAGGGCCGTGAGTGGCCCTGGGTGCGCATCGCGCCCGACTTCACACCGCCCCCGGACGCCGACGAACTCGGCGCTGCCGGGCACCCCGTCCCCGGATCCGTTGATGAGGCCGAAGCCCGCCTGGCATACGTCGCCGTCACTCGTGCCCGCCGCCACCTCGACCCTGCCGGGCTGGCGTGGATCACCCACCACCCGGACAACCCCGGACCACTCCCCACCTGACCGAACCCACCCAAGCAGCGAGGAAATAGTCCCAGCCCTCGGTCTCCGTGCAGACCGTGGACCTCTTCGATACATGGATGGGCGGACGGTAGTCTTCTGTGACTTCGCGGGGGTTCGTTCATTAGCGTGACGGGGGAATTGTGTCCCAGTTTGTGGATTTCGAATTCGAGGATGGAACCTCGGCTTTGGTGGAGGTTTCGCCCGTGGCCGGGGCTGATGCGGGAACCCCTGGTGATGGCCAGTGGGAGGACGATTCCCCCGTCGGGCCGGTCGGCGCCGGGTCGCGTGTGGTCCAACGGTCAGGTCAGTTGCTGCTCGACGCTTTCGCGCCTCTGGCGCCGATCCTGTCGGGTATCCGCGACCAGGCGCGGAATATGGGCAACGCGCCGGATGAGCTGTCCGTCGAATTCGGCGTGAAACTGACGGCCGGGCTGAAAGTGGCGGTCGTGAGTGGAGGCGAGGCCAGCTTCACCGTGACCGCCACCTGGAACACGTCCCGGGCCCAGAGAGAGAACCAGGACCCGGGAGAGGCGTCGCAGTCCGCGACCCCGGCCGGGGCTCTCGGGCCGTCGATGAGCTGATGCGGCGCGGGACAGGAAGAGCATGATGGAGGCCGACGAACCTCTGTGGAGCGCGTTCGCCACCGTCGTGGCGGACGACGGACGTGTCATCGGCGGTGGGGTCTACGCGCACTGCGGGGACCCGGACCGGCCGAGTCTCCTGACGTGCGCGCACGTCGTCAATCTCGCCCTGGGCCGCGACGAGTTCACCGCGGCTTCTCCGGGTCGGGCCGAAGTCACCCTGGAGTTCCCGGCGGCTCCCGGTGTGCGCGTCCAGGCCCGGGTACGCAGGTGGTGGCCGGCCAGTGCGCTGACCGATCCGGACACCGCCCCCGTGCGCGGGCGCGACGGGCGCTGGGCTGCAGACCTTGCCGAACTCGAGCCGGTGACGGCTCTGCCGGGCGAGCTGTGGCCGGTGCCGGTAGCCGTTCCGGAACTGGGTGACACTCTGTGGGCCTGGCGGGGCAACGCCGACCCGCGGACCGTGGTGCGCCTGCGCGCCAATGGAGCGGCGGGTGAGTGGCTGGTCTTGGAAGCCCCGCCGACCGGGTTTGCCGTCCAGCCTGGCTACAGCGGAGGTCCGCTCTGGGACCGCAGGAAGGCGGCCGTGGTCGGGCTCATGGTCAGCGCGCACGAGCGCGTCGCCTACAGCAACATGACCACCGCCGTACCCATCCGGCAGAGCTATGGCGTCCGTGGCGACGTTCTGCGCGAACGTCTCCTGGGCGACCAGGACCCTCGCAGCTGGCTCAATCCCCGCGTCTGGCAGCTGTTGAAGGCACAGCAGCAGGCAGCGGTGTCCTTCCCGTACCGGTCCGTGGGACTCCACCGAGACGACCTCACCCAGGTCTACGTACGCCAGCAGCTCGCCGAAGGCGCCGAATCCCGTCAGCGCTCCCACACCGCGCAAGAAGCCGCCCAGGCCGAGGACGAGCGGCCGCCGCGGACCGTCGAGGAGTTCCTCGCCCGCTTCCGTCATGTACTGGTCGTCGGCCCTCCGGGAACGGGGAAGTCGACGCTCACCCTGCAGTTGTCCTCCGAGCTGGTGCGTATCCCGGCCACGCGCCGGGGTGAGGCGACCCAGCTGGTCCCGATCCGCGTGTCTGCGCGTGACCTGGCCGGCCGCCCCGAGACGGAACTCCTCGCGGCCGTGTCCGCCGCGGCTCGTGCCGCCGTCGCGGCCCGCCTGCACGTCGACCTTGGTGAAGACCTGTGCGTCCGCCCGGCCGGGCAGACGTGTTGGCTGGTCATCATCGACGGCCTGGACGAGGTGGAGGATGCGACTGCCCGCACGGACCTGTGCGATCGGCTGCGGCGGTTCATGGACATCGAGACCAAGCACCGGCTTCTGGTCACGACTCGGCAGCTGCCGGCACGCGAGAGGTCCCGCTGGGAAGCCCGCCGTGATCTCGGCCGATGCGAGATCGAGCCGTTCGAGCGGGATCAGCGCCGCGATTTCGTGCAGAGGTGGTTCCGGAGCAGGCCCGATCTCGCTGGTGACTTCCTGGCCCAGATCCACACAGCCCGTCTCGAGGAAGTCGTATCCGTTCCGCTGATGGCCACCGTCGCGGCCATTGTCTTTGAGGAACGAGCCGGCCAGCCGCTGCCGCACACGGCCTTTGCCCTCTACCAGCGGTTCGTGTCGCATCTGTATGAATCGCGCCTGGAACAGGTGACCGCCAACCTGCTTTCCCGGCTGGCGGGTTGGGCGGAAGCCGACCACCTCATGGAACGCCTGGTTGCTGGGCGAATCGATCTGCTGGAACACTGCGCGTCGGCTTGGCTGCGCGGCGCGGACATTCTGTCCGCCGCACTGGAGTGGCTGCGCACGGCCGACTCCCAGCCCTACCCGCGGCCAACCGACTGGCCTGACGTCGTCGCTGCCCTCCTGACCTCGACCGGGCTGGTGGTCCACGACGGCGCCGACCTGACCTTCGTGCACCGCAGTTTCGCCGAGCACCTGTCCTCGGCAGGCGCGGCGCGGCGGCTCCCGGCTCGGTTCGACGCGGCCAACCCGCGGTGGTGGCATACGTTGCGCGGCGCGCTGACCGGCAGCAACCCGCGGGACCATGAAGCGGTGCTGCACCGGGCGCTGCTGTCGGACACGGGCGGCCTGCTGGACTGGCTGCTGGCCGGCGACGACCAGGCGCGCGAACTCGGAGCCCGCCTGATCTTCGAGGGCGTTCCCAGCACGCCGGCGCACCACGCCGCGCTCACCGAGACACTCAGCTACTGGGTCGCGCGGACAGGCAGGTCGGACGAGTGGCTCGAGCCTTTGGTACTCCTCATCGACACGGTCCGGATAGCTCCTGCCCCCGTGGCGGATCTCCTCGTGGACCTGCTCGATGCCTCGCGTTACCCCTTGGTGCTGCGGGATGCCGCTGTCCGCGCCCTGTTGCGTGCGGGCAGCGCCACGACGGAAGCGGTACGGGCTCTCACCGCGATCATGGACGAGCGACCGCTTACCGGCTTCCAGCGGGTGCGCTCGGCCGAGATGCTCATGGACTTGGGGCGGCCGGCCCGTGCCGCCGCTCGCGCGGGCCTGGTGCGCATCGCCGGCGAGAGGCACTGGGTGCACTCCAGCGACCGCGAGCGGGCCGTGAAGCTCATCGAGGAGATCGACGCCTCGTCACCTTCGCGAGATGCCCAGGCCGCGCAGGTGATGAGACGCCCTGCGGTAGTCCGCATCGCCCCACCATGGACGTACTCGACGCTGATCCCCGAAAGGCATCCGGCAGCCTGGAACAACCGCGTCGCGTCCGAAGACCCCTTTGGCTCTTTCGCGCCGACATGGACACCGGGCCCGGTAGGTCTTCGGCGCCTGGATTCCGAGATCTCAGGCCGAAGTGCATCCGGGCCCGCAGGTCACGTCCTGTACCCCAAGGTGCTGGCCGCTCTGGGCCTGCCGGAATCCCGCGATCCCGGGTCGACAGTGGCGGCGATCCACCGCGCGCTCTGGGCCGCCCTCACCGCCCCCGCCCCCGAACGCGATGCCAGCCCGCTTCCCCTCCCGTCCTGGGACGGGAGGGGGAGGCCTAAAATGCGCGTGCTGCCCGCCGACGCACAAGGTTCCGCCGAGCCGGACCTGTCCGAAGAGCAGTGGGACGCGGTGGCGCGCTGGCTGTGCGCGCACCCGGAGGCGTACCTGCCGGCTGTGGCCGACGACGTCTTCGACGTGAACGTGGTCTCCGCCTCGACCACACCCGGCCGGACCCATGCCCTGGCCGCCCTGCTTATCCACGGCCCGCGCGCCACCGCACACCAGGCCTACGAACTGCTGGCGCGGCGCATCCTTGTACCTGATGCGGCCGAGGCCCCGCTGCAGCTTGTCCGCATCGCCGCCGCGTGCTCGCGGTCCGTTGACCAGATCGCGGCCGAGCCCGTCATCGCAGCCCTTTGCCTCAAACTGCGGCGCAAGAGCGAGTACCGGGATACTTCCGCGTACGAGCGGACTGTGCAGGTCCTGGGAACCGGCCTGTTCGCACACCGTCTGGTGTCGGACATCTCCAGCGACCCCCGGGCAACCGTGCGGGCTCTGCTCAGACTGGGCGACGAGCACACCAGCGACGCCATCAGCTTCCTTGCCGCCCACGCTCATACCGCTCAACGCGACCTCTCGAATTGGTGTGCCGCCATCCGGTTCCTGCGACGGATTCCCGACGCCTCCGCGCCGGTGATCAAGTTGGTGCGAGAGGTCACCGAAGAGGCACACACTCCGCAGGACGTCTTGGAGCTGTGCCGGGTCCTGCTCGACTTCTCCGCCCTCGACATCGCCACCGAGCACCTGCTGGAGTTGGCGCACGACGCCTCGGTGAGCACGGAGCACCGGCATGCAGCAGTCAAGCTGCTTCCCCGTGGGGAGGGACGCGAACGCTGCGCCGAACAGGCCCACACGGTGCTGGCGGACCTCATTACCGATGCCTCGCCTGTCCAGCGCCTCGCCATAGCTGAGACGCTACGCAACATCGACCCGCCGGGATGCCGAACAGCAACTGCACTCGTTCTCTCTGCCCTGCGCGACGCTGCGCTTCCCTCCGGGGCCCGTCGTCAAGGTCTTGCGGCTCTGGCCGTCCTGGGGCCCGATGTCCGGCGCCAACTCGCTTCGGATCTCGAGACGTTGTACACGCGACCAACCGATTCGCACACTGAACGGCTCACCATTTTGCGGAGTGTCTCCCAGTGGGGACCGGATCTGCATCGCTCCGCCCAGGGCATCTGGGAACGTCTGACACAGCGCCGCGCCGGGCTCGAGCGCGTATCGATGGCAGCGGAGCTTCATCGGTGGGGATGGACCAGCGAAGCACGGTCGTCGCGCCTCCTCACCCGTATCGCACACCAGGCGGACGAGGAGCCGGGGGTTCGGATAGCGGCCGCCCACGCCCTGGTGCGTCACGGCCCGGACCGGTGCCGTGTCGCGGATGAGATCCTGCACCAGCTGGTGCAGGGAAGGCAGGCACCGCCTGTGATGGCCCTGCAGACAGCCCGGGATCTCGCTGCCGCAGGCGGCCTGCTGGAGGCAAGGCGCGTACTGAGTGAGCTGGCCTTCGACGCCGAGATCGCGGACGTCCATCGCTACAAGGCAGCCACGGTCCTCCTCATGGTCGACCTCGCGTGCGGACCGGACACCCTAGCGACCCTCCATCACATGAGCAGCGACAGATCTCTTGGCGAACACACACGCGACTGGGCGGTCTACGCAGTCGACTGCGCCCGGGACGGAATCCACGCACCAGACGGCCCACCCCCGGGCTCCTGGCTCCGCAGCTGACTGAGCGGACAGCGATCGCGCTCCCGGACCACGAGGCGCGTTGACTCCCCTCGTGGCCGGACCTGATCGTGCCCAACGCCGAGTGTGAACGTCTCCATCAGCAGCTGGGCAGGTGTCCGCTGACCTTGGCGAGGACCGCGGACGGGTCAGCGGCGAGCGCTCGGGGCAGGCGCTCACGTAGCCAATTTCCGCCATACACCCGCGCCCGTCGGCCAATCCAAGGGACACGCAGTCGGGGAACTGACCACGTCGTTTGGTGGATGTGGCCAGGGGTATGAATCGCGTCTGCTCAGGCCTGACGGGGTCGTGCTGTCATCTGGAGCAATGGGGGATGGAAGGGTGTCTGATTCGTCCGGTGCAGGGCCCGCGGGGGCAGAGCAGCCGCCGCTGACCGTGCTGGCTCATTCGCTGCGCATGGCGCCGATGCCCTCACCCAAGCAGATGGTGTCCTTCTACGACCCCGACCAGTTCGAGGAGTTCGTCAAGGAGTGGGTTCCGGCGCTGGACACCAAGTACGTCCTGGTCGAGCGCCACGGCGGCTCGGGCGACCATGGTGTGGACGTGGCGGGCTATCTGTCGCACAAGAGGCTGGAGGGACAGTGGCACAACTATCAGTGCAAGCGGTACACCGCTGCCCTGTCCTGGGGCACCGCGGCCGGGGAGATACGCAAGATGTTCGTGGCCGCCGCAGCCGGCGCGTTCACCGTCCCCACCCGGTACGTCTTCGTCGCCCCGATCATCTCGCGCAGCCTGCCCCGACAGTTCGCAAAGCCCACCGAGTGCCGGACCAAGTTCCTGCAGGAACTGTCCACCACCCGGGACAAGCTCGTGACCGCGCTCACCGATGACCAGCGGCGAGCCGTCGCGATCTAGCGGCGGACACCGACTTCGCCATGTTCGAGTGCGTGGACCTCGACGAGATGCTCGAGCTGCACAAGAACACCTCGCACTACGTGGATCGCTTCCCCTACGCCCCTTTCGGTCAAGGCCCCCGCCAGATGGTTCCGCCGCCGCAGCACCGCGAGGACGAAGCCCGCTACGTCCAGCACCTCGTGGACGTCTACCGCGAGCACTTTCCCAGTTCCGTCAGCAACCTCGAGGACGTGCCCACCGTCGAGGAGGCCAGCGAGCATCTCAAACGACAGCGCGAGGCCTTCTACGCCGCCGAGTCGGTGCGCGTGTTCGCTCGCGATGCCACGCACCCGGCGTACTTCGAACGGGTGAAGAAGGACGTGTACGACATTGTCGTGGAAGTGGCAGCCCGCTCCTACCTGGACGGCTGGGAGCGGCACGGCGCGGTCATGGCCGTGGCCGGCACCCTCCAGCTGACCCCGACGGTCCTCACACCCTTCGTCGAGACGAACGCCCGCAAAGGGGTATGCCATCACCTAGCGAATGAGGATCGTCTGACTTGGTGCCGGGAGGGGGAGAAGTGAACCCGCTCAACAGCCCGCTCGAAGTCGGTGTCCGCGCGCTCGTCCTTCTCGCCGAGAGCCATCCCGAGCCCATGGACGTCGCGCGGCTGGTCGCCCTGGACCATGTGGTGCTCCACAGCGGCGAATTCGACGGGCCACCCAGCCTTCATCCCGACCTGCCGGCACGCGGGGGAGAGCTCGGGATGAAACGGGCCATCCTGGAGGAGGCGCTGCTCGTGCTGATCCGTGCCGGACTCGCCAGCATCGTCGACGATAGCGAAGGCCTCATGTACAAGGCCACCGACCGGGGGCCCGCCTTCGTCGACGTACTGGAGGCGTCCTACGTCGAGTCGCTGCGGGAGCGGGCCGAGTGGGCATTGCACCGCTTCGCGGCGCGGTCGGACGCCCGCGCCGCGACACAGAAGATCATCGACCGTGCGTCCGCCGAACTCGCGCGCAGCGGGGGCCGGCCATGAGTGAGCTGCGCCTGGTCCACCTCACCTATGCGGGCATGGGCAAGCCCACCGCGAGCGTGAGCTTCGGCCCGGCCCTCACCGTGATCTACGGGGCGTCCGACACCGGCAAGTCGTTCATCGCTGAATCCATCGAGTACATGCTCGGTGGCAGCCAGGCCCCCGAGGTGCCGGAAGCCGACGGCTACAGCCAGATTCTTTTGGGACTGCGGCTGCCGGACGGGACGCCGCTGACCCTGCTGCGGGCCCCCCGCAGCAGCACCATCCACCTTTACCGCAGCGATCATCGCTCGGTGGTGACCGCGCCCGCCGACACCCAGGTCACCGCCGCCCACACGGCACGCAGCAAGAACAGCCTGTCGCTGTTCCTCATGAACGAGCTTGCGCTGGCCGATCTGAGGATCCGCAAGAACGAAGCCGGCGCCAGCCGCAGCCTGGCCCTGCGCGATCTCGTCCACCTCTGTGTCATCCCCGAGACGCGAATGGTCGCTCCTCTGTCCCCGGTCCTGCCCTCGGGCGCGGCCAGCGGCAAGACGGCGGCAGCCTCGGTCATGCGGCTGGTGCTGACCGGTGAAAGCGATCCGGATGTGGACTCCGGCCTCAACGCGGGACAGCGCCGGGTCAACAAAGGCAAGATCACTCTGCTCGATCAGATAATCCTCGATCTGCAGAGCAAACTGACCACAAACGAGAACGTCAGGGAGCTCCGGGATCGCCAGGTGCGGCTGCAGGCGTCCATCGACGAGCACTCCACGACCTTGCGAGTGATCACGGACCGGCACCTGACGGCGGTCACCACCCGGATGAAGGCAGCCGAGGAACTGGCCGTGGTGGAGTCCCGCCTCGGGGAGACCGGCGACCTGGTGTCCCGGTTCCGCCTGCTGGAGGATCAGTACCGCTCCGATCTCGCCCGCCTGGAGATGGTGACCGAAGCCGGCAGCCTGCTGGGCTACTTCCGGGTGGGCACCTGCGTGTTCTGCGGCGCTCAGCCGGAACACCAACACCCCGGACACAGCGAACACGAGACGACCCAGCTCCACCTCGCCGTCCAGAACGAGACCGCCAAGACCACCAGCCTCCTTGCCGACCTGCTGCCCACGATCGAGGACCTGCTGGTCCAGTTCGAAACGCTCACCCAGCGCCGGGCATCCCTGCTGCACGACACCGCCCGCATGGACCAGGAGATCGCCGCCACCCAGGAACAGCTCGCCCCCATGCGCGCCCGTATGGAGGAGCATCTCCATGCCCGCTCCGAGATCGAGCGGAACCTCGAACTCCACGAGCGGATCGACGAACTGGAACAGCGGCGCTCACGGCTGGACGGTGAAGCGGTGGGAGGGGCCCAGCGGCCGTCCGACTATGTCCCCAACCGGATCCTGACGTTGTTCGACGAGGCGCTGCGCCGCACCCTGGAAGCATGGAAGGTCCCCTCGGTGGAGTTCGCCGAGTACGACCAGTACGCCATGGACATCCGTGCGGGTGGCCGTGCTCGTCCCAGCCGAGGCAAAGGGGTGCGCTCCGTCCTGCACTCCGCATTCACCACTGCGCTAGCCCAGTTCTGTCTGGAGAACGACAGGCCGCACCCGGGTTTCATCGTTCTTGACTCACCGGTGGTCACCTATCGGGACCCCATCCTGGACGACGAGCCGGTCGGCGAGGACGTCGACATGACTACGCACGTGGTCGACCAGTTCTACGCAGACATGCTCGACTTCCCCGGTCAGGCTGTCATCATCGAGAACGGTGACCCGCCCCTTAGCGTCCTGTCCGAAGCCAGCATCTACCGCTTCACCGGAACAGGACCTGGCAGAAACGGCTTCTTCCCCACGGGCCCTCAGGAGACTGAGGCAGACGCGGCCTCGCTCTGAACCGCTGAGCAGACCGGGGGGCAACCGCTCCCTCGGTGGTACGCACGCGCAGAAATCCGCCGCGGGACCAACCACTCAGACGTATCGGGCACCCACCGCACCCTTCGGTCTGGCTGTGTCACTTGGGTCCGACCGGTCATCCGCTATGTCGGCGGTCCAGTTCCTCAAAGATCTGGCGGCGCAGTTCCGTGCGCGAGCCGGGGATCTGCAGACGGCCGGCGCGGGTCTCGAAAGGTGACAGGCGCGCGCGGATGTGCCGGTACTGCTCTGGATAGCGTCGCACCAGCTCGTTGTAGGCCTGGTCGGCGACGTGCTTGAGCACCGCGTGACTGGGGTCGCGGCGCTCGGCCAGGGACAGGGCATCGTTGAGCGAGATGATCAGACGGATGGCCTCCGCGCGGCGCTGCAGCAGCGCGGCGAACAAGCGCCGCTGGGAGTGGAGTCGCTCGATCTGATCCGGGGTGCGCGGCGTCCGCTGGAGCGTCAGATCGTGTAGGCCCTTGCAGTGCGGGTTGCCGGTGGCTGCGGCGAAGGCGAGCAGGGTTTCGGTGAGCTGGTCTCGCCACCGGTTGAGCACCAGCGGGTGACACATCACATCGTCGCGTTTTCCTGCTGTGCGGCGTCGGTGAGCAGCCGCTGCTGGAAGGCGGGGGAGTCGAGTTCGAGGACCTTTCGCACGGCGTCGTTCACGGGTGCGATGAGCCACCCGTTGTCGATGCAACGGGTGATCTTGTCCTGGATGCGGCGCACCGGAGCGGCTGCCGAGGCGGCCACGCCAGCTCTTGCCGCGAGTTCACGGACGAGCTCCTCCTTCTCGTCGCTGCGATAGCGGCCCAGCCATGCTCGCGCCACACGCCTGGAGTCGTCGGAGGCCGCTGGGAACGGGAGAACCCCTGCTTCCGTGAGCTCGGCGATACGCTCCTGCTTGAGGCGCTGCTCCGCCTCTCGCAGCCGCTTGTGCACGGCGTGCTGCTGGGAGTGCAAGGTTTGTGCGATGTTGTCGTGCCGTCCGGACAGGACGCGCATTTCGCGCCGGAGCTGCCGGTCGTGCAGTGCGTAGGTCAGTGGCTCTGGTGGATACGGTCCTGGCCGAACAGCAACTCGTCGAGCCCGGTACGTCGCATCCCGCAAGCCTGTGCGGTCACGACCCTGGCCAGGTCCAGGAGGCTCACATTGATCAGGTCGGACAGCTCGTGCAGCGGCAGCTGCCAGGGCTGCGGATGCGGCACCCTTACCGCGCGCAGCCCCGCCCCGTCGATGACCGGCGCAGAGCGCTTCTGCTTGGTGCGCACGTGAGGCTCGCGCATCGTTCAGTGCGAATCGGGTGTTGAGGTAGCGCAGGGTGCGGCCACGGTGCAGGGCCGTTGTCGGACGGTCCCGCAAGGTCCGGCAGGGGGCGTACCGCGGCGCCCCGCAGGTCGGGCACACGATCGTTGCGACGTCGCGGGCACTCACGTTCCACAGGGCCTGCCGTGCGGCACCCGGGGCCGCCGCATGCTCGCCCCTGGTGGGGATGCTGAAGGTGGAAGCCATGCACCGCAAACTCCCAGCCGCGACGCGCCGGTCTTGCCCAACGTGTCCTGCTGGTCCCGCGAACGAGGCGTTTGATACGCACGACCGTTCGGGACTTGCAGTTGTGTTCTCTTCGGTCGGGTGTGAGCAGCACCCGCCGCCGGACTTTCGGTTCGTGATCGACTTTGACGGCCCGACGGGACGAGGGCGAAGGAGTCCTGCGTGTCTTACGCGCCGTCGAATGCTGCTGCAGATGGCGAGTCTCCGAGCGCCCACCCCTCGACGAGCGTGAACTGGGAGAGGCGCCATCTCTGCGGGGTGCGAGTGCACACCAGATCAATCACTCCGCCGAGTACGAAGTTCTCAACGTCCGGTCGCCGCAGCCGCCGTGAGCGACCCGCCAAGCCGGCGCTCACGCGCGAGGGGATCATCGCCACCGCGGTCCGCATCATGAAGGTCGAGGGCCTGCAACGGGTCACGATGCGCCGGTTGGCGCAAGAGCTCGACACGGGACCGGCGTCGTTGTACGTCTACGTCGCCAACGTCGCCGAGCTTCACGCCGCGATCCTCGAGGAGCTGCTGGGCGAAGTCGATCTGAGCCCGGCCGTGGCGAGCGGTGACTGGCGCGAGCGGATCGAGGCTCTGCTCGCCTCGTACATCGAGGTGCTCTACGCCCACACCAGCCTCGCCTAGTCGGCACTGACCGCCTGCCCCTCAGGCCCCAACTACCTCGACCTGGTCGAGGCCTTGCTGGCCCATATGGCCGAGGGCGGTGTCCCCGATGACCAGGCTGCTTGGGGGGTGGACGCACTGCTCCAGGTCGCCACCGCCACCGCGGCGGAGCAGTCGGCCCATACGCAGTCCGACAGGGCCGAGGAGGACTGGAACGCCTTGACGAATGTCCTCCGGCAGGCTTCAGTCGACCGGCACCCGTGCGTTGCTGCGCTGGCCGGGGAACTTGTCGCTGGTGCACCCGCCACGCGCCGGAACTTGATCTTTGATGCCCTCATCAGCGGCATCGTGCACACCCGGCGTCCCTAAGCAGTTGTCGGACCGGTCCCGTCCCCATCGTCACCCCATGTCCTTTGTCGTCCAATCAAGCCGTTTGACAGTGAACCTGGTCCCGAGAGATCAACGGCCTCGATCCCGATAGCCTGGCGACTGAATTGCACAGACACGGGGGGGAATGATGGTTCGAGTACTTCTGCTCGGAGTTGGGACCTTCGAGAGCGTGGCCGACGACGAGTGGAGCCCCACGTCAGAGGGGTTGACTCCGCTGCCGTCCGTTGAACCGCGGGTGCGTGAGCTTGCTGTGGCGCTCTCACATTTCGACGGACTGAACGTCAGTGAACCGGTGATCGACGCGGACCGGTCCAGCATTGAGGAGAGCTGGCAGCAATTGCGGCACGATGCGCAAGGCCCGCCGCATATCGTTCACTTTGCCGGTCACGGGATTCCTCGCGGCCGGGTCCTGTACCTGCCCGCGCACGACAGCCGTCCGACCGACCTCCCGAAATCAGCGATTGATATCGGCCGATGGCTGAACGAGGTCGAGCACGGATCCGACCAGTCTTCGGTTCTGTTCCTCCTCGATGTTTGCGGTGCGGGGGCCGCGACGGACCACCAGCTGTTCCAGGACGTTCCCGAGGGCGACCGAAGAGCCTGGGTGATTGCGGCCTGCACTGCAGACGAGAGCGCCTTCGACGCACGGTTCACCAAGGCCGCAGCCCAGGCGCTGGAGCGGCTCCGCTTGGGGCACTGGGATGTCTCTCCGGCTCTGTCCCACGTGCCGGTGGAGGCTGTCGCCGACGAGATCGCGCGGGAGCTGGTCCGCCTCGGCGAAGGGTATCCGCAGACTGTGCTGCACTCGCCGCGCCGAGCCGCCTCATTGCCGGTGCCGGAGTTCTTCGCCAACCCGGCGTTCAGTACCGACGGCTGGCAACGGCTCCGGAGCCGGCTCCGGTTGGCAGTTCGGGAACTGGCGGCGGAGTTCGACCCCGGTCTGGACCCCGTGCACTTTCTCACCCGGGCGTCCGGCCGCCTGGACGACGCCGCTGCGATGACGGGCTGCCTGTTCACTGGGCGGACCCAGGAGTTGACCCTGATCCGCTCTTGGTTGGCGAGCGACGAACCCTTGTTGCTGGTCACCGGGAGCCCCGGGGCCGGAAAGTCGGCGCTGCTGGGGGTGACGGTCTTCCTGTCGCACAACCAGCTCGCGGAGCTGAGTACCGTGCTGGTTGGTCGCATTCCTGCTCAGTACCGCCCGGAGCGCCGGTATCCAACACTTGTGGCCGTCCATGCCCGGCACCGGAGCATGGACGAGGTGATTGCTTCGATCATGGTTCAACTGACGCCGGAGGGCGCGGAGCTGGCCGTCGCTAGCAGTGAGCAAGCTCTGGACGAGCTCAAACGCATCGCCCAGGACCTGCCGGAGCCGGTGGTGCTCGTCCTCGATGCCATTGACGAAGCCCTGGAGGGCGACCGCATCATCGCCGATCTGCTAGCCGAGCTCCTGCGTACGGTCCGCTCGGACGACCGCCCCGCCTTCCGAGCGCTCGTGGGGATACGCCCGCCGCAGGAGGATGGCTACGAGTTCTGTGAGGTGCCCGGTGCCCCCGTGGTGGTGCTTGACCTGGACACCTCTTCCGGTGGCGATGGCCTCGCGGACGACCTCACCACCTACATCGCCGACATCCTGTACAGCGCTCCGGGCTACAGCGACCAGGCTCTTCGTGAGTCCGTGGCCCATGCGGTCGCTACCGCGATCGCTCATAGCCCCGACCTCAGCACCTTCCTCGTCGCAGCACTCTTCGCCGACTTCCTGCGGACCGGCGCACCCCTGACTCCCGCTGAGGCGGTCGCCCGACTGCCCGAGAACCTGCCGCAGCTGCTCGAACTGCACCTGCAGCCCACGCTGGACGGCGACCCGTGGATGCGGCACTTGATGGTGGGGTTGGCACAAGCGCGCGGACAGGGCATGCCGCTGGAGCTTGTGGTCGCAGCAGCTACCGCTGCCGCCACGGCCGCGGGTCAGGAACTCCGCCCGCTGATCCCGGACGAGGCCCGCGAGAAGCTGGCTGGTGCCCGCTTCTATCTGCGGACGAACATCGACGTGGACGGACGTCAGCTTTACCGGTTCTTCCACGAAACGATCAGCGAGCACTTCCGTGACGCCGGGGCAGAACGCGACGGGCTCGCCGAGACGCTCTTCCACGAACTGCTGTCGGCCGTCCCCGGGCGGTGGGCCGCTCAGGGGTCCCGGTGGGACCTGGCCGCACCGTATCTGCTGCGACACCTTATGGAGCATGCCGTTGCCGTACCGGGTGGCTCCGCGGTCGACCAGCTGTTCCTGGACCCGGAGTACCTAGTCCGCGCGGATCACAACAGTGTCCGTGAGGCCGTCCACCGGACGAGGACCCCGGCAGCGCGGCGGGCCGGGGTCGCGTATCGGACGGCCTTCGGTCGCTTCGATACCGATGGCCTCTTTGGCCAGCCCATGCCGCTGGAGACGCGCCGTGCCAGGCTTCAGCAGAACCTGGCGACCTACCAGGCGGTCGGGCTCGCGCGCCATATCCACGACGAACAGGCCGTGCTCCGCACGCGATGGAGCACGGGCCTGCCCGAGGAGTCCCTGCTGTACGTCATCGGCGAGGACGAGTTGGGCACCAGAGTGTCAGCCCTGGCTCTCGGATACGTCGATCGACGGGCCCTTGCCGTGTTCGCCGGCACCGACGGCTCCCTCCAGGCATGGGACATCACACCGAGCCCCGACCACGCGTTCCGGTACTTCTCAACTCCTCGGACCGACGGGGGTGTCATCACCCACGTGGCGATCGTGCATCTGGACGAGCGGGCGGTCATCGTTTCGATCACTGACCGGAACGCGCTCCTGCTGCACAACCTCGCGACGGGTGAGCTCGTCGCCGACACACTCCTCGACGGTGCGAGGGTCTCAGCCTTGTCGGTCGTCGGCAGCGGCGACGAGACGGTCCTTGCAGTTGGTCGGATCAGTGGCGAGATCAGCCTGGTCGGCCTGCTGAACGAGGAGTTCGGCAAAATCCTCCATACCGTCGAGGCCGGGAGCGCCGCCATCGATTCGCTGCTCGGCGTGGAGTCCGCAGACGGCTCCCTGGCCTTCCACTGCGTTTCCGCCGAGTCTCAGGAACATGGACTGATGGTGTTGCGTAATCTGGATGAGCGGCCCGTCACCATCTCGTCGCAGGGACCGCTCCAGGAGGTGCGGATCCAAGCCGCGAACGAGCACACTCCGCTGTTCTCGCTCATCGCCTACCACCCCAGCGAGTATGCGGCAAGAGTGAACGGTGAGACCGTCCACATCATCACGGAACCCCAAGACCGAGGGCTGGCACTCGTAGACATTCGTCGTGTCGACTGCTTTCAGCTCGCGCTGACTGCCCATCGCGACGACACCATTCGGGTGTGGGACCTCGACGTTTGTCCGCGGTTCGGTCACGGCCAAAACAATTGGCGGCCCGCCACGGTTCTCGGCACCATCCGGCTCGGCGGCTCGGAACTCGCCCTCAGCGCCGAACTCGCGTCAGGAGAGATCAAGGCTTGGGACCTGACCACCGGAGTCGAGAATCGAGAAATGACCGACCTCGGCAGTCTCAGCCATGCCGCCACCGTGATGGCCGGCGATGCGCCCTACGTCGTCACGGTGACCACGGAGAACGAGCTCGACACCTGGAATGTCCGTGAAGATGCCCTGGAATCGACGGTCCAACTACCGGTACCTGCCACCGCACTGACCACTGTGTCGCACGGCGATTCGATGTGGTCCGTGGTCGGCGGTGCCGACGGCGATATCCACGTGTGGGAGACGAGCAAGGAGTCGCCTTCCCACGTCCTCACCGGCGTGGAGGGGCCGGTCACGGAGTTGGCCGCAGGCGACGTCGGCGGCGAGTCTCTCCTGGTCAGCGTCCACAACGAACGCAGGGTCTCTCTCTGGTCCCTGGCTGACAGCACCCTGCGGCATTCGGTCACGCTAGATCAGGTTGGTGCGATCGTGATGCAAGGCGGCCGCCCGCTCGCTGCCGAGCCATCGGCGCACGACGGCCAGGTACGGGTCTGGGACCTCGTAACCACCTCGCTCGTGGGCTCAGTCCCCGTGACCAACCAGCGGGTGATGACCGTCAGCCAAGTGAACGGCAGACCGGTCCTCGTGGCCGCCGTCAATGAGACGGAGGTCCAGGCTTGGGACGCCGAATCCGGCGCTCCACTCGGACCTCCGGCCCCAGTGCCAGACCGAGTCCACACGATCACCCCATACGAGAGCGGCGTGCTGGTAGGCAGCAAGGCCGGCGACGTCACAGCCCTCGGATGGGCCTGCTCCACAGCGGCGTCGACACTTCGCCCGACGAGGCCGACTGTCCACATCACCCACGTCCTGGCGTGGTTCCCGGGCGAACTGCTCTGCGACGATGCCCAGGCAGACGGATGGGAGCTGCACACTGTCGATGAGTGGGAGGGAGGACTGCCGCCTTCCCACAGCCTCGTCTACACCCTCCCCATCACTGCGACGACAGCCGAACTCCAGGATGCGCTCGTCGATGTACTGGCGCTCGACGGACTCGAGGTCGTCCGGCTGGAGGCACACTGGTACGAGATCAGGACGGTCAACGGCGCAGCTGCCGAAGGCCCTTGGCGATTTCCGGCGTACTCCGTTCATTGCCATTCCGAGGAAAGGCCACAGCAGTGACGATCGTCGCCGTACACGGCATCGGCAACCACCAAAGTGGCCGCTCTCCGGATCAGGCGGCCACCGAACTTGCAGGGCAGTGGCAGCGCAAACTTCAGCAGGGGTTCACGGCCGCCGGACTGGGCGACCACCTACTCCCTGCCATGCACGCCGCGTACTACGCCCACCACACCCACGCTGCGGAGCGGCAGACCGGCGCGCCGGATCTACTCGCCCTCGACGAACGAGAACAGTCCGTGGTCATCGACTGGGCGCTGGCCCTGGGGTCACCCACACTCCAGGAACGGCAGGGATTGATTACTGCACCCTTGCGGCAGGTCCTGTCCTGGGTTTCCCGACGCCGCAACCTACCCATCGGGACGGTTATTCGGCTCGCTGTCCAGCTGGCAGGCGAGGTCCGCCGCTATTTTCACGTTCCGCAGGTACGGGCCGCCGCCCGCTCAACCGTGGCCGAGTCGATACGACGGGTGCGCCCTCGCGTAGTGCTGGCCCACTCCCTCGGGTCGGTCGTGGCGTACGAGGCTCTCCATGCTCACCCGGAACTGACCGTGGACTGCTTCGTGACCTTGGGGTCTCCTCTTGGCCTACCGGGTGGGATTTTCGATCACCTCGTACCCTCGCCAATCGCTGATCGGGGGGCTCGGCCTGCCGGGGTCCGCTACTGGGTAAACCTTGCCGACACGGGTGACCTGGTGGCGATTCCTCGTCGTCTCGGTGACCGATTCCCGGTTGACCAGCACGCCGACATTCAGATTGGGCGTATCGACTTCCACACCTTCGGAGCGTACTTGTCTGCCCCTGTCACTGCTGCGGCCCTCGCTCCTTTCGCTCGCAATCTGACGATCCCGGACGAGATCGTCTGAGGTCTTCGGCCGCCTGCCGATATGGCGTCGCAGGTGTCGCTCCTGGACGCACGCGCGTGCCCACCTCCTACGGCGCGCGTGGCGGAGGCGGGGCGACGGGGCCTCGCCGCCGCCGACGTCACGAAGCGGCTCGGCCACCCCTCGCGCACCGCCCGCTCCACCATCAAAGCCGCGCAGACCGGTGAAGGGGGCTCAGGACCGTGACCGGCGGGCGGATGTCGCGGGGCTACTAGCCAACGGCATGAAGGTGGCGCTGGAAGCGCAGCGCATGCTGATGACCGACGACGGGGGGCGTGTCCGCCACCGCGACTACGCCCGTCAGGGCGTCGTCGACGCCTGATGTGGCAGGCCGCCGGGACCGAGCACCTGTGCGCCAGCGTGCACGTTCCGGTACCCGGCACGGATCTGCCGGTGTGGGCCAAGCTCAAGGCGAAGGAGTTCGAGGAGCGGCCCCTGTTTGTCCAGGTCCATCACCTGGGGCTGTGGCAGTGGCTGCTCGACTGGTAGGACGAGGAGCCCCGCCCTTCGAGCCAGGCCGGGACCGGCATCGCGTCGCGCACCACCTGCCACTCGGCGTCCGTCATATCGGAGGGGTACTGCCGCATCCGGTCGGGGCGGTCGGCCGCGTTTCCGAACCGGTGAGCGAGGCAATCGCACGCCGACACGCCCGAGTTGGACGGGAACAACGTCGTCACGCACGACTGGGACAACAGGGCCTCCTGGTGCACGAGTCGGCTTCGCAACCCTCGTGCTGCGCCGGAGGCCCTGCTTTCATGCGCCCGCGCGGCCAAGATCACCCGACCAGGGAACCCGTTCGATCCGGACCGTCCTCATGATCGATAGGAATACGGCTTCTCAGATAAACGCCGGGGGAAAGAGGCTGTTCCGTCCCCTGCGACGAAACGGTGACCTCCAGTCCCGCTCTTCGGAACGCGGCGACCAGGTCGGGCAGTTGCGCCAGGCCGGGAGTAGGCTCGAGCGGAGCGTCCGGGTGGTCGGGCTGACGCAGCAGGCCGAGGGTCGCCTTCAGCTCATGGAGCGCCGAGGATGTGGTGTCCGAGAGGTGATCCAGCAGGCGCTGCGCCTGGCCGGGATCGCTGTGCAGCAGGTGCGCGGCGTACCTGCCTGGGCGTGGGCGAGCGCGATGTGATGTGCGATGACATCGTGCAGATCGCGGGCGATCCGCATCCGTTCCTCGCTCACCCGCTGACGCGCCTCTTCTTCCCTCGTACGTTCGGCCGCGCTGGCATGGATCGCGTCAGGACTGCTGACCGGGTACGCACTGCGTGCGATACCGCCGTGCACGGTGTGGCTCACCGGCAGCCTGACACTGACCGTAGGGCTCTTCCTGTGCGCGCTCTACCACCGAACCACTGCCGAGATCGTCCTGACCGGCATGGTGGTCGCCGTCGGTACCGGAGTCATCCAGGGCACATCGAACGCCATGATCGTGTCGGTGGTCGGAGCCGACGACCAGGCCCCCGCCAACGGAATGAGCGGCATGCTCGGCGCCGTCATCGCCATTCAGGGGCTCCAGTTGGTGTTCGTCGTGATGTCGAACCAGTCCAACGTGATGAACGGGATCGCCTTCTACCAGCACGCGGCGTTCACCAACGGCTACTACCTCCTCACCGCGATGGCCGCCCTCGGGGTTCTCATCTCCACGCTCATGCCCCGAGTGGAACGCCCTGCTGACGCGCTCGCTGACTGACCCGCACCAAGCCGGGTCTTCCAACACTCTTGGCGTTGGTGTCTACGCTCAGCCGGTCAATGCCTTAACTTCCTTGTCCACGGATTCGGCAGCAGGGCTCAGGTCCCCGTCGAGCGAGTCCAGAATCAGTGCAAGGGCGGCCTGCGGGTAGTACTCGCGCCCGTGCAGCGGCCGGTGGCCTGCACTCTTGAGGCGCGCCAGCATCCCGATCTCCGCCTCCCGGGCAACCCCCTCAGGAAGACCAGTGAAGAGCCGATGCCGGGTGTTGTAGCCGTCGCGGGCGTGCTGCGAGAGCCGGACCTCTCCGTCCCCGTTGCTGATGCCGAACTTGACCCCCGGATTGCCGGTCACCCGGTCTGTGCCCGTCACGACGTAGAACACATCCTTCGGTTTGGCGGTCCCGGCGTGGGCGGCTTGGCTGGCCGCTTTCCGCTCGGCAGCTGCAGCGGCGCGTGCTTCCTGCGCCCTGAACCGGGCCTCCTGTTCGGCCTTCAGTTTCTGAGTGGCGGCCTCGCGCTCGGTCCGCTCGGCAGCCTCGCGCTCAGTCCGGAGGGAGGGTTCACGCGCTTCCGCGTAGTTCTGCTCGGTCGCGTACACACGCATCACGTGCATATAGGCGTGGAAGCGGTCGTAGTCGATGCCCGGCTCGAACCGCACGATCGCCTCGGCGATGTGCCCCTGGTCCAGGGTGTACTCGCCATCCTGGTGATTGCGATCCTCCCAGCTCGCCTCAACGACGTCCCAGAGACGCGACGTCTCGACGCCTCGTAGGCCGGCCAGGTGGTAGTTGGCCTGGATGAGGTATCTGCCGACAGGGTCATCCCAAAAGGGGTCGTAGATATTGGGGGCGGGAATCTGGCGGTCGGTGTTGTGCGGAACAGCGCGATGGACTCCCGCCAGGCGGTGCTGTGAAGCGGCGTACGTGTCGACCCCTACGTCCCGTGCAGCTTTCCGCAGAGCCGTCACGGCCCGGGCCAGGGCGATGCCTGCAGAAGTGACCGCCTCCATACAGGCAATTACCTCGGCCGATTCGTCGACCTGGCTAACGTGCCCCTCGATCGCAGCTGGGTCGGACTGCGGGTCTTCCGCCGGAACAATCGGCGCCACTCCTGCAAGGGCGGCTAGCAGGTGATCGGCATCTGACCATGGGACCGTGACGTGCACGAACCCAGAAACAGGGAGTGGGTCGAAGCCGTGGTCGCTTCCAGCACCGTACTTGCTGTGCTCACCGTGACAGGTCAGGTCGATGCCGACCCGTTCGGCGAGGAGCCGGATCCCTCGGACTGCTTCCTCGGCCCAGCCGTTTCGTACCTTGATGGGTGCGCGACCGTAGCGGTCGAGGTCCCCTTCATATAGCGGGGCAGGAACCTCGACGAGTACCCCACCATCGCCCTGGGCGAGAAGCGTCTCCGCATCCGGAGCACCCCCTTCCCTGAGGACCGTTTGGAGGCCCCGCGCGAGACGCTGCTTCTCGTCCTTCGTGTACGTGGACCACCGGCGCACTCGCACGGCGACTCCCCTCTCGATGGCCCGGCCATGGGGCCGGGACGGCGACTCTATTCCGCTGCTCTGACATGTCCGCCGAGCGGGCATGTCTGGACTTCGTCGAGCGGCGGGGACTGTCCGCGCCGCCGGCGCGCGCACCGGCGGGGCACTGCCGGAACCGTCCCCGACAGGCACTCGAAGCGGGGACCTACGGACACGGGTTGGGTACCCGAGTCGTCCCCGGACAGTGCGCAGTCCCGCCGGACCTGTGGCATCGCCTGACCTGAGGAGCGGCGTCGTACGGCAGTTGAGAAGCCGGTCGATGGAGGTGCAGCCGGCAGACGCCCTCGGGGCGGGCCGAACGAGCAGCGCAGCACGTCGCGGAGCTGGTCGACAGCGTGGCTCCGGGCTCCCGGCTGGGAACCAAGGAGGAACTGCGGACCCTGTGCAACGTGTCCGTCGGCACATTCAACGAAGCACTGCGGCTGCTGCAGGCCCGCGGCCTGGTCACCGTCAAGCCAGGACCTGGGGGCGGGCTGTTCAGCGCCGAGCAGTCACCGATGGTCCGCCTCGGCAATTCTGTACTCGCCCTGGACGCGCAGGCGAACGACGTGGCCACTGCCGTCAGGATCCGCAACGCCCTCGACCCCTGCTGATCGAGTACGCCATCTGGCACGCCTCGCCGGCCGACGTCGCAGGACTGCGGCGGCACATCACGGCCATGGAGGATGCCGTGGCCGGCGCCGATCCCGTCGCTTTCATCCACGCCAACTGGCGACTGCATGCAGACATTGCTGCGATCAGCCCGAACATGCTGCTCAGCTCGATCTACACCCACCTTCTGGACCTGGTCGAGTCACACACGCTCTCGGTCCTGCCGAGCAGCGAGCAGCCGTTGGGCGAGTACATCGAGCACCGTCACGATCTGCATCGCGCCCTCGTCGACGCCCTGGACCAACGGGACCGCGACACCGCACTGCGCCTCATCCGCGAGCACAACACCACGCCCGCGAGCGAGGACTCTGCCCTCTGACCCGGAGTCTGCTGTGCCACGTGCAGCACGTGGACGAGCCGGGTCGCCAGCGGCCAGTCGGCATCCGAGGTCACACCGCCCTCGACCGCCGCAAGTGAGGACAGACTGGCCGGCCCCTGTTTCCCGGCTGGCGCGTCGGAACCGCTGCCCGGTTCACGCTCGACGAGATGTGAGCGCTCGGTGACCCGCCAGCCGCAGCGGCGCTCGAGGCCGACCACTGATGTTTGCCGCCGTCCGTCGAGCGGTTCGCCGAACGCCTCCGCCTTGAGGTGGCAGCGGGCGTGCGGTGGGTAGCCACGCGCGACGGAGATGTTGAGCAGGTGCCGGTTAGCGCGCGCCGAGACCGGCGATGGCCGAGGCGAGCAGCTTTACCGAGGACTGGACGTGCTCGGGGTGACCTGACAGCTGCGGTGAGGATGAAGGTGACCACGGTGGCGGACTTGCGCCCTCCTGCAGCGATCGACTCAGGGAGAGGTCTGCGGATGGTCGCAGACGGCGGCGAGGCCGACGGCGTACTGGCTGAGGCGGCGTAGTAGTTCGCGTTTACTGCCTTTGCAATTGGCGGGGGTGCACAGCTGCCCGATCGACGCCACCAGTTGGCGAGTGCTGTGGCCGGAGCGGCGCAGACTCTGCAGGGCGGGGCTGTGGAGGTAGTCGCCTTGGGTGACGTGAGCCCAGATGAGCGCGGTCGCCGTCTTTGGGGTGGGTGAGGTGTACTCCTGCCCCAACGCGCCGAGGTCATGGCGCAGCTTCTCCCAGTCGGCTGCCGGGATCTGCCACGTGGCGAGGAAGTCGCGGCGCTGGGCGTAGTTCACCCGGTGCGCTGGGGAGTCCAGGCGGCCAGCCACTTCAGCAACGGAGTGATCGAATGCGGGCCACAGATGGCGGGAAGTCATTTGCTGCTTGAGCACTTTGAGGGACTGCTCGGCGCTGTTCCACGGAATGTGAAGTGTCTGAGCGCATTCCGGCCAGGTGTTTCCGGAGCTCATCTCGGCGAGTTTGAGTACAGCACCACGTCGCAAGTGCCGCGACTGCCAGCGGGTGAGGTCTTTCCAGTCGGTCAAAAGGGAGCCGAAGTGGGCGAGGAGCCACTCCTCGGGAAGGAGCGCGCGGGGACATGGTCGATCGAGAAAGTGCTGTGGCGTGAAGGGACGCGCACCGCGGGGCGATGACCGCCCGCCCGGTAGAAGCCGTTCAGCCGGGGGGCCAGGGCGCGGGCCAGGTGCGGGGAGAAGTCCATGCGCCGCAACGCGGCGCCGATATTGGCCGGATGGCGGGTGAACGCGGCGACAGCGAGCGGCTGGACGCGCTCGACCAGGCCGGAATCGTCGCTCGCGTTCTCGCCGAGCAGACAGTCCGCGGTCACGAGCAGCGCGCCGCACTCAAGAGGGTCGGTAGGGGCGGCCCAGGTGTGGCGAGCGTGCTGACCCGGGGCGAGCGCGGCACGCTGCTCGGCGGCAGAGGCCAGGTGACGGTCGATCAGTTCAGCCAGCAGAGCAGAGGGTGCGAAGCGGGCACTTTCCGGCCAGGCGAGACGGATGAGTTGGGCCGCGGCGATGAGGTCGGGAAAGAAGCCGGGATCCGGTCCTGGCCCGGTGACGGTGAGGGAATGCGGGCCGGGCAGCAGGTGCCGGTCGATGCGGGCCTGCAGGGCGATCAGCTGACGCAGATCGCAGCCGGACAGTATCGCGGCTGCCTGGGGGCGATCGAGACGGGCTGCGCACATAGCGGCGGGCCGGCGCTGCCCTGCGCCGTCGCTTGTTGCGAGATGACGGCATTGCGCCGGGTGCAGTCCGCTGGTAGTGCGCTGCGTGATCAGCCCTTGGCGTTCGGTGTTCGCGGGCTGGTTCGGGGTGCCATCGCACTGGGGGCAGGAGCGGGCGAGCAGGCGGTGGTGTGCGGTGCAGGCGAAGGAGACGGGAAGGTGCCAGCGCAGTCTCCAGGGCCCTCCGTAGAGGTTCTGGACAGTGCTTCCGTCGCCTGCCAAGCAGGCGGGGCAGTAGCTCCTCGAGAGGCCCGCAGCCCACATTTTGCGGGCGGCAGCGGTGTTGCGGCTTCCGTCCAGCCGTACCGAGCCCAAGGGAGGATAGGCAGAGGCGAAGCAGGACAGTGTCAGTGTCCGGACCTCGTCTGTGTGCAGATGAGAGGAGATGGCGAAGGCCTGCGTCAGATCGTCTGGCAGGGCCATCAAGTAGTGGGCCGAAAGCCTGTTTTGATGGCCGTTCAGCCCGCACAGTTCAGCGATCCGGGCGGGGGAGCGCTCCAGCCGGTGGGCCAGTCGCAGGATCAAGCCGGGGAGCGACTCCTCGGTGAGCGGGGCGAGGCTGCGGGCCAGTGGACGAGCCATCAGCGGACCAAACCCGGCTGCGCTGCAGGGGTCGCGGTGGCGCGCGTCACGCGGACGCTGAAATTCAGCTCCCTTTTCTCGTCGCAGGCCTGGGCCAGGCGGGCAGCGTAGGTTTTCAGGCGCTGATTCAAGGCCCTGTAGGAGCCCCGACATCGGCGGATGATCGCCCCTGCGTCATCGGCGACATTGTTTTGTGCCGCGGAGATGGCGGAAGGCCGGAGCATGGCGGGGCTGCGCAGATAGCAGGCCTCATTGACCTTGCTCCAGATGATGGCCTCACCGACACGCGGGTCTCCTTCGCTGCCCCGTCGCTCGAGTCCTGGGATCGGCGCGCACAGATCGATCCAGTGCTCACGCGACAGCTGCCAGTGGGTCATCGCTCGCCGCCGGTTGGCGTAATCGATCCGGTTGTCCTGGTCGTGCAGGTCGCGGGCGGCACGCTCGACGGCCTGGTCAAAGGAGGGCCAGAGGTTGGCGGGGTTCATCTGCTTGCCCAGTACGTGCATGGTGCGGCGCGCACTGCCTGGGGGGATGCCCAGGTCGACAGCGCACCGGCTCCAGTGGTGGCTGCTGAGCAGTTCGGCGAGCCTGAGGGAGCCAGCCCACCGCAGATGGCGCTCCACGCGCATAGTCATCGTGGGGAAGTGCTCGGTCAGCGGCTGGAGGTGGGTGGCGTACCAGTCCCAGGGGAACAGCGGAGGGATCTCCTCGACGCGGAAGCGGTAGGGGCGAGGACGTACGCGCAGGACAGCACGTTCCTGGCGTCCGTACAGCCGCGGCGCGGTAGCCCGCAGCAGAACTGTCGAGACGTCGTAGCGACCGAAGAGTTTGTTTGCTCCCGAGTGGGATTGGCGATAGACCTCACGGACCAGTGGCTTGACACGCTCCCGCAGAGGGAGCAGGCGGCGGTCGCCGAGTGCGGTCGCCGCTGCAAGCAGCACGGCGGCGCACTGGGCGGTGTCCCATGGTGCGGTGCGCGTGCCGTGGAAACACTTGCTGGAGGAGAAGTGTTCGGGCGCGGTGGCGTACCGGTCGACGAGGTCCGCCAGGGCCGGCGACGGTAGCAGCGATGCCCCGAGCGGCCAGCTCAACACGATCAGGTGAGCGGTCAGGATCAGATCGGAGAAGTAGGTTGCTTCGGTCGAGCCGCTTCTGGATCGACTGTCCTGCCGCGGGGCGAGAGCGAGATTGAACTGGGCCTGAAGGCCGATGAGTTGCTCAATGTCCCGGTGCGGCAGGTCAAGGGCGAGCCCCTTTGTAATGTCCAGTCGGCCCCCGCATGGGGTGGCCCGGGTGTGGAACCGGCGGGGAACGTCCGGCGCCTGATTGCGGCACTGCGCGGGATGCAGTCCACCGACGTGGGGTGATGACAGTACGGTGTGCCGGCTCACCACACGCCCGCTCAGGGGCTGTGCGCACTGGGGGCAGGTATGTTCCAGAAGACGCCGGTGCCGGGTGCAGGCGAAGACGACTGGTAGGTGCCAGCGCAGTTGCCAGGCGCCGCCGAACGCCTCCTGGACAGGGCTGCCGTTCCCCTGCAGGCATTGTGGACAGTAGCGGCTGTCCGGGTTGACCGCCCAGTTGATCTTCGCCTTGCCTCCGGTACTGGTCTCGACACTTCGGAGTCTGGCCAGGGGCGGATAGGCGCGGGCCAACTCCGCCAGCGTCAGAGCCGTGGCCTCGTCCGGTGCCAGACGGGTGGCCGTGGCCAGAGTGCGGGCGGCGCTCGGGCTCAGCCAGCGCAGCTGCTCCTGCGGGATGCTGTCACTGCGAGCCTCCAGACCGCACAGCGTCGCCACCCGGTGCGGCGTGACGCCGAGCCGGTAGGAGAGTCGGAGGAGGAACCCGCCCAAGGACTCGCCCGGCAGCGGATCGAGGCTGCGGGCGAGCGGCCGGGCAGCAGGCAGATTCATCCGGCGGCCTCCGTGCCCGGCCCGGAGTCGTCGAAGACGGTGTTCCTGCCCCTCTTCTTCTTGGGAGGGTTCTTGATCGGAGGGATCAGCGGCTGCTCACCGGATTCCGCGTCGAGGTCGGGCAGATCGGTTGGGCTGACCCGGCAGCGGTTGAGCAAGGTCGTATCGAGGCGCTCACTTCCGTTCTCGATGGCGAGCCGGCATCCCCGCTGGATCAGCTTCTCCAGCAGCCCGACCACCCCATTGGTGCGGCCGAACAGATACTCCGGCATGGAACCGCCGCTGAGCATGCCGTCCGTGTCGTCCAGGAGCCGCAGGCTCTTCTCCACCGCCACCAGATGGCTGATCCAGGTATTGGTCTGTGCGGCTGAGTCGTAGCTGAACGGCTCCAGTTCGATCATCTCGAAGCGCCGCTCATGCTGAGTGGCGGCCTCCGGATTGGGGCTGCGCCCGCGGTCCCTGACCGGCGGGAAGATCCACTGTTTGGCTACCGGGTCGAATCGGCCACGACGCAACAGCCCGGAGGAGGGGATGCCGACCCCGACCAGGATGAGCGTGACGGACATGCTCATCACCTCCAGCAGCAGGTCCAGGACGTCCTGATCGCTCTCCCTGTGCAGCTTGAGGCGGGTGATGTCGTCGATCACCAGGGCCTTGGTGGCGTGCGCGGAGATCGAGGCGTTCACCGTGCGGATCAGATCCTCCTGCCGCATGTTCTTGTAGTCCTCGCCGTAGAAGTCGAGGATCCGCTGGCAGGTGGACACCGGCGTGGCCTTCACCGGGCACCGAACGTAGGCGACCGGCGCCAGCAAGTCCCGGGTCCCCTCCATGGCCTCGGGATTCATGAACTGGTTCACCTCCAGCCACTCCGCCTCGAAAGCCGCCAGCGCTGCGCACACCGTCTCGGTCTTTCCCTGCGCGCCGCCTCCGTTGACCATCACCCCGGTGCGGATGCCGGCCTTGTGGCTGTAGGAGCCGTCCGCGATCCGTGCCTTCACCAGCCACGCCACCGCGTCACTCATCGGCGTACTGAGCACCGGCAGACTGCTGTGCGTTGCCAACCGGTGCAGGTCATACAGGCGCCGCCGGCGCGGCGTCATCTGCGCGTACTGGCCTTTGCTCAGCACCGGCGCCGGCTCGAACAACTCGCGCGTGCCGATCCACCTCTGCCACCCCTCCACACGGGTGCGATCGATGGGCGGGCCCGGAAGAAACGAGGCGGCAGCCGCATCAGGTCGAGGCTTGTCCGGACTGGTCATGGCTGCTCTCCCCGCTCGGTGGCCGTGTCGTTGTCTTCGTCGAGGAGCTCCATCAGACTTGCTCCCCGCAGCCGTTGGCCGAGTGTGGACGGCACGGGCACCTCTTCTGACGCCTCTTCGCGCCGGCGCCGGCGCTCCTCGTCGATGGCCGCATGGCCCTGCGCGGCCCGCTGACGCCAGCGCAGATCAACGACGTTGTCGCTCTCACCGCCCTGCCGGGGCACACGCGCCAGCTCCTCCTCATCCGCCGGGAGCATCTCGGGCCGGTCCGCCGCGGCCGCGGCCGCCTGGGCCTCCTCGCGGGCGTGCTCGAGTCGCTGGGCCTTGGTCAGACGCGTCGGCCACTGCTCCACCGGCACGTTCCCGCCGATCAAGTCCAGCAGCAGCGGCAGCAGATCCTTGTCCGACTTCGGCGACAGGCCCCTGATACGCAGCTCACGCATGACCTGCCGCACCCGCGCGTCACTGAAGGCGGGGATCCGCCCCTCCTCCGGCAAACCCACCCAGCGCAGCTGATGCCACTCATGGGTCTGCGGATCCTGGAAGTACACAAAGCATGGATCCCGCGGATCCCGGTGAACCACGTACTTGTTCTTCGACGTGCCGCCCCTGCCCGAGCCGCGGAACCGCCACTCGCGCAGGGCCGGGCCGTCGTACCACAAGTTCTTGACCTTCACGCCGCGGCGGCCGTGGATCATCACCCGGTGCGTGGGCAGCAGTTGGTAATACAGCTCAGGCGGAGGGATCTGCAGGGCAAAGCCACCCTGGGCCATGGACGCTGCGAACAGCGAATTCGGACTGTGGTCGCCCGATGGATCCCAACTCGGCCCATACGAGCCAAAACTGCGGTTCTGCCAGATCCTCACGATCCAGGTAGCAATCAAATGCTCCATCTCTGCGACGGTGATGCACGCATCCCCCTCGGGGTCCACCCCGCGATCTGCGGTGTCGATCCCCTGATAGCCCGGAAGGATCCGAAACAGCAGCGACTGAATAGCGCCAAAAGCCCGCTCGACGGCTTGCTTGTCCGTGGGGCGCAATACCCGGCTCGGGCGGATATTTGCCCCGATCACTCGTTGCACCTCGATGAGATGGTGATTCTTGTAGACCGACCCGTGGTCGGTGGTTACCGTCTCGGGGGCGAAGAACGGCAGACTGGCGACCTTACCTCCGGTGAATCCAGCGATCACAGTTCCGGGAACCCCTGGATATGCCCACTCCATCTCCTCGCCCCAGTCGGGCCGCATAGGCAAGGGCATCATGACGTCACGCAAGATCATGGCAACGTCCACCGAAGTATCGGAAATCAGCGTGAGCCGGAACGCAACAATGGAATGCGTGTACACATCCAACGCCAACGTGAGGTGCACCGAGACCGGATCGCCGAACACGTTCTCACGGACCTTGACCGGAAGGACCGTGGTCTCGAGTGCGACCACCTGACCGGGGCGGCTCACCACGACATGCCGGCCGGTGGCCACTTCCTTGGCCCGCGCCGCCGACCTCGCGTAACGCTGTCGGGCGCCCGAGGATCCGAACCACTCCTTCCACACTACGCGAAGGGTCTCGTAACTCGGCACTTCCGTCTCCTCGCCGTACACTTCGCGCACGTACTGATTGATCAGCCGCTCACGGTCCTTGGCAGTCAGCTTGGAGCGGTGCAGGGTTTCGTGCCGCACCGCGAAGATCGCCTCACGTACCTCGTCTGAGATCTTCCGGCCGGTAGCCGCACGCAGCCACCGGTCATCAGCGCAACCCACCGGGCCCGAACCGTCGGCGGGCCAAGTCCCAGCGGACCAAGGTGCGATAGCTGACCCGGTCCAGCCACTGCTCCGCTGCCAAGTCAGGGTCGGCCACGGTAGCTTTCCGCAACTTCCGCACCTTGGCCTGGCGGCGCTCGGTCAGCGTGGTGACCCCTGGGTCGTACTTAGGCTTCGGCTCCATAGGCAGGGCATGCAGCGGGTTGCCGCTGCGAAACCCCGTCTCCACCTCATGCAGGTGAGCGACCCGCAGTATCGCCAACGTCCGCTTCTCCGGCGGGAGATCGAGCATGCCCTTGGGCTGCCGCCCCCGGCTCGCAGCCGGAAGGTCCTTCCGTGTCCGTGTGGACTGACGAATCTGGGGATGGTGCATCAACTGCCGCACTGTTGTGTGCCATGGCTCGCACTCGGGCCGTACGAGCACTACCTTCCCCACCTGAGGCTGGAAGGTCTGCACTGTCCAGGCGGTGCCGTTCAGGATGAACTCGTTGCCCGGCGAAAGATCCCATGCCTGACGCTCCATCCTCACCAACCCCCGACTGCTGCACGGCGGGTGGGGGACAGGCGAACCATGCTTGCGTCCATCAGCGGGCCGGTCAGCTCCAGCCCCAGACGGCGATACCACAGGAGATGCATGGCGTGCGCACGGGCAACTGCCGGGATGCTGCAACGCTCCACCAGGTCCCCGAAGGGTTGAGGACCGTCGGCAGCCGCGCGCAGCAGCTGCTCCTGCACACGCAAAGGGTCAGTCATTTTCCTTCGCCCCGCAGAAAACGAGTCGATCACGGTCACGGCGTGGTCGTACCAGCCTGTGACGACGGCGTAATTCCATCCGGCAGCTAGCGCGACTTCCGCGGAAGCGGCAAATTTGATCTCATCTTCCGGAGCGATACGGTTTGCCGGACGCACGTCGATCAGGAGCGGAATCCCCTCCGTCAGCAACAAGAAGTTCGGTGTGTGTTTCACACTCCCGTGGATCGTCTGGAACTGCAGACAGAACGGCTGGGACAGTGCCTCCACCAGTGATCCAGAGAAGCCTCCGGCAAGGAGAAGGAGCTCCTCCTCGAAACTCTCGAATCCGTGGTGGCGATCCGTGCTGACCAGATACTCGAGGCCGGGCCGATGCCACTGGCCGGTGCGCCAGGTGAAACGGCGCACCGGAACGCTGGAAAGGCAGTCGATCTCGGCGAGATCTTTCACGGCGCACCCGACTGCCGTCCGTCCGAACCGCCAATGCGTTACCCATCGGGACGCCCAGTTCGGTGGCATGGCAAGTTGAGAGACCGCATCAGCTGAGATGTGATGTGTTCGGGCGAGGTCCAACAGGTTCGAGGTATCCGACCACGGGCAAGTGCTCGGAGCTTCGATGGGTACCGGGGGCGTGCAGCAGGGTCTGAGGCGTCACGTCTCTGCCTTGGGAGAATAGAGCTACGAGGGAATTCCGGTGATGATCGTGAAATGAGTAGCGATCCCGCAACTCGTCTCATAGGACTAGATCGCCCACCAAGGCCCCTGTGGTAGCGGGGGTGTTGGAGGGGAGCTGGTGTTACCCCAATCGACCTCGAGAGAGCGTCGGTCCTGTCATGTCTGCGGTCGCACGTGTCAGCCCTGCCGACTCCGTGACCCTCGCCGATGGCTGGGAGCCCCCTTCATCCGCTTCGCAGTGACGGCGGTGGGTGGCCGAGCATCCTTTCGAGGGAATGATCCGGCAATCTCGAGGGAAGGACCTCAGCGTGCCGCTGCTGCCAGCGCGCAGGACGTCTCGCGCGCGGCTATCAAGGTGCGCGAGGAGGACTGCTCGGATCTGTACCGATGTGCCAAGAAGGCTCTGCAGAACGCACGCTACTGTGCTGCCTCTACCTGGCAAAAGAGCAGGTGGGAGGCAGGGCTGAGATGTCACCTAGCAGCAGTGGTCACACGCGCGGTGACGAGGGTCGCGCTGCTGTCGGTCACTGATGCCCAGTGGGCTGTGCTGGAGGGATGGGTGCGTCGGCGTACGACGGCTCGGCCGCCGGCCCAGCGGTCGCGGATCGTGCCGGAGCGCGCCGGGGGCGCTCGATCATAGAGGTCTCGTGTAAGCTGCGGATCGCTGCGGACACGGTCCGCACCTGGCGAAGGCGCTTTTTCGAGCGTGGTCCGGGCAGCTTGTGCGACGAGTGGCGGCCCGGTGTTCCGCGGAAGGACACCGATGCCGACGTCGAGCGTGTGATGGTCCATCGTCGGCACCGGGCAGCGGAGTTCAAGGAATTCCTGACCAAGATCGGACCGGGAAGTTCCCGACGGCCTCGAATCCACCTGATCCTGGACAAGTACGCGACCCGCAAGATGTCCGGCATCGGGTTGGGGCGACCGAGTCGAACACCCTCTTGGCCACACCGTGAGTGCATGCCGATGACCACGTGAAAAGCCTGCGGCGGCGCGGACGGCCGCCCCGGCCGACCGGTGCGGAGCTGGTCACACTGGCTGCGGTTCAAGCAACGCTGGACTCTCACTGCGAGGCCCGCTGGCTGCACTTCGATTCCTGCTCGAAACCGTTTCGTAGGCTTCCACGGCTTCAGGGGAGTGGTTCATGAACTCTTCCCAGAAGGCGGCGACTTGCCAGGCGGGCGGAGCCAGGGTGATCGAACCATCCCACCCGACACAGGCCGTCCAGGTCGGGTGCATCTTCGGACCGACCACTTCGAAGAGTCGCGAGTCGAACATGGGAGGCAGTTCACCTCGGTGGAACTCGATCCTGAAGTAGTTGGGGCCGTCCGACTGACTGCATGTCTCCAGTACCTCGTAGACTTGTCCAGGGCGCAGTGCGTCCGCTCCTTGCCGAACGCGCTGTTCGTGGCCTTCCACGCCGGTGAAGCGCACCTTCACTGCTTCTTTCTCCCTCTTTCGTTCAAGACGACCTTGTAGTCCTTGTCGTACATGACTTCGCCGGTGACGTGATTCCAGACCGCGCGTTGAGCCGTGTCGACGAGTGGCTGAACAGCGCCGAAGGTGCCGAACGGTCAGTGGACGCCATCGGCCTGCCGGACGACGAGGGCCTGTGCGACGCGTACGGCGTGCTCCTTGAGGCATTCGGGACCGGGTGGAGAGAGCACGAGCATCTTCTGACGGCTCTCGCGGTGGCCGGCACAGAACCGGGACGGGCAGGGGGGCGCTGCCGACGTGCCTGGACGCTCTCCAGGTATTCGACGACGACGGCCGTCGGCGCTTGGAGCCGGTGCTGGCGCGGGCGTGGGGAATCGTGGCGTAGTGCGGCAGGGCGATGCGTGTGTGACCGCAGCGGCCGCGGTCACACACGCATCGCCAACCGCGTCCGTCGGAGGCGCGGAGGCGGTCTGCTTCCGCCCAGTGCCTCCTCAGCGCCCTACACCCCACGCCCCCGCCCCGCCATACTGAACGGGCGGGACACCGAGGGGGATCGCGGCGGACGCGGTGGGGACGGGGGCGCGGGCGGGCGATGGTGGAGAGCAGGCTGGTTCAGGGGCGTTACCGGTTGCTCGACCTGATCGGGCGCGGCGGGATGGGGGAGGTGTGGCGGGCGCGGGACGAGTCGCTGGGGCGGCAGGTCGCGGTCAAGTGCCTCAAGCCGCTCGGGCCGCAGCACGACCCGTCGTTCCTGCGGGTGCTGCGGGAGCGCTTCCGGCGGGAGGCGCGGGTGGCGGCGGCCCTCCAGCACCGCGGGATCACGGTCGTCCACGACTTCGGTGAGGACGACGGGATCCTGTATCTCGTGATGGAGCTGCTCGACGGACGGAACCTGAGCCAGTTGCTGGAGGACAACCGGCACGATCCGCTGCCCGTTCCGGATTTCGCCGACATCGCCGAGCAGGTCGCGGCGGCCCTCGCGTACACCCACGAGCAGGCGATCGTGCACCGTGACCTCAAGCCCGCGAACATCGTACGGATCGCCGACGGGACGGTGAAGATCTGCGATTTCGGCATCGCCCGGCTGGGGCACGACATCGGGTTCACCGCCCGGCTGACCGGTACCGGCATCGCGATGGGCACGCCGCACTACATGTCGCCGGAGCAGATCGGTGCCGGGACGGTCGATCATCGCAGTGACCTGTATTCGCTGGGGTGTGTGCTGTACGAACTGGCGACAGGGGCGCCGCCGTTCGATCTCGACGACGCCTGGGCGGTGCTCGTCGGCCACCGCGACACGCCGCCGGAGCCGCCGCGCGGGCACCGCCCCGACCTGCCGGAGGCGTACGAGCGGATCGTGCTGGACCTGCTGGCGAAAGATCCGGAGGACCGGCCCCGGGACGCTTCGGAGCTGGTGAAGCGGCTCGTCTCGGCCCGCAGGCCGCCGGAGTACCCCACGGTGGAGGCGACGCTCCCGGCATGGCCGGACGGGCGCACGCCGACGCGCGCCGCGTACCGCCTGCCGTCCTGGACGCAGGGCATGCGGGGCGGGTCCCAGGCCGGTACCCGTGCGCCGCGGGCGACCGGTGCCGAGGGCGCCGCGGGGCTCACCGGCTCGTGGACGAGCGGCCTGCCGCCGCTCAGCCGCGACACCCCGGCACCGTACGTCCCTGAGCGCCCCGCGCCCTCGCCCGCACACCTCGCCGCGCTGGCCGCCCGCCACAACGCCGGGCTCAGCCTCGGGCGGCTCGGCCGGTGGGCGGAGGCGGGGGAGGTGCACCGCTCGGTCGCCGCCGAACGGGAGCACGCGCTCGGACCCGACCACCCCGACACCCTTGCCAGTCGGTTCGAGGTGGCCTTCACCCTCGCCCGGTCGGGCCGGCCCGCCGACGCGCTGCGCGAGTACGAGCGGGTGGCCGCCGGGCGCGAACGGAGTCTGGGCCCCGACCACGTGGACACCCTGGCCGCCCGCCAGGAGACCGCGTACGCGCTGGGCCGGCTCGGACGGCACTTCGAGGCCCACCAGGTGTACGTGTCCGTCCTCGCGGCCCGGGAGCGCACCATGGGCCCCGAGCACCCGGACGCGCTGCGCTGCCGGCACAACCTCGCCTTCAACCTCAGCCGTCTCGGCCGGCTGGAGGACGCGTACCGGATGGCGCGCGACGTGGCGTCGGCCCGCGCCCGGGTGCTGGGGGCGCAGCATCCGGACACGCTCGTGACGCGGTACGAGGTGGCGTACCTGCTCGGCCAGTTGGGGCGCTGGGCGGAGGCGCTGCGGACGTACCGGGAGGTGGCCGCCGACCGGGCCCAGGCGCTCGGGCCCGGCCATCCGGACACGCTCGCCGCCCGCTACGAGGTCGGCATAAGCCTGGGACGCCTCGGACGCAGCGCCGAGGCGCTGGAGCTGTACCGGGACCTCGTCGACGCCCGTACGACCGCGCAGGGCCCGGCCGACCCCGAGACGCTGCGCGCCCGGCACGGCCTCGGCGTCAACCTCGGCCGTCTCGGCCGCTGGGAGGAGGCGCTGACCGAGGCCCGGTCGGTGGCCGCGCTCCGCGAACAGGTGCTGGGCCCCGACCACCCCGACACCCTGGTCAGCCGCCGGGAGATCGCCGTCGCCCTGGGATGGCTGGGCCGCTGGCCCGACGCGCTGGCCGTCTACCGGCAGGTCGCGGCGGCCCGCGAACGGGTGCTGGGCGCCGAACACCCGGACGCCCTCGCGAGCCGCGGCGACGAGGCCCAGTGCCTGGAGCAGCTGGGGCGTTCCGCCGAGGCGGTGGCACTGTACCGCCGGGTCGCCGCGCTGCGGCAGCGGCGCACGCCGGGCCGGGGGTGAAGGCCGGGCCGGGGACGAAGGAGGGCTGCGCCTTCGGTCCCGGCCCGGTGGCCCGCCGGTGCCCTGAGGCACCGGCACCCCGGCGGCCGTTCGGTGCCCTGAGGCACCGGCCCGGTGGCCGCTCAGCGCACCGGGTGCACCCGGTAGAGCACCGTCGCGTGCGCCGGCACCCGTGCGGAGATCTTCCCGGCGGTGCGGGAGGTGCGCTTGGTGACCAGGTCGCGCAGCTCGTACGCGCCCGCCTTCGACAGACCGGCCGTCTTCGTCGTCAAGGTCAGCGTCCGCGGCACGTCGCCCGAGTTGAAGAGCGCGACCGCCCGGTCACCGTTCCGCAGCGGCTTGGACAGCACGTCGTACCCCGGTCCCTGCTGGACCACGCGTCCCTGGACGCCCTTCGGGTCCTGGTCCACGGCGATGACGTCCCGGTTGCCGAGGACCCGCAGCGCGGCCGGTGAGATCTTCGTGAGGTCCGTGCTGGAGATCAGCGGTGCGGCCATCATCGCCCACAGCGCCATCTGGCTCTGGATCTGCCGGGTGGACAGCCCGGAGTCGCCGGCCAGCAGGAAGTCGGGGTCGTTCCAGCGGCCCGGCCGCTGGAACGGCGCCAGCTTGGCGTTGTACGCGTAGTTGTACTTGATCGACGACCACTTCCTGGCGCCGCCGTGCTTCTCCACCGCGATGTCGCGGCCCTCCCGCCACAAGTTGCCGACCTGCGACGACCAGCGGATGACCTGGTGCCAGACCCGGTCGCCGTCGTACTGGAAGTAGGCGGGCGCCGACACCGAGAAGACGATGTCGCGGCCGGTCTTGCGCAGGGCATGGCTGACCGCCCGGTAGGCGTCCTGATAGGTCTGCTCCTTCGTCTTGCCGGGGGCGGTGGGCAGGTTGCACCCGTCCATCTTCAGGTAGTCGACCTTCCACTTCGCGAAGAGGTCGGCGTCCTGCTGGTAGTGGCCGAGGCTGCCCGGGTACTTCTCGCAGGTCAGCTTGCCGACGTCCTCGTAGATGCCGAACTTCAGCCCCATCCGGTGCAGTTCGCGCCCCACGTACGCCATGCCGCGCGGGAAGCGGGCCGGGTCCGGGACGAGATTGCCCTTGGCGTCGCGCTGCTTGAGCATCCAGCAGTCGTCGACGGTGACCGTGTCGTAGCCCTTGGCCGCGAGGCCGGTCTTCACCAGGGCCCGTGCGTTGCCGAGGATCACCTTCTCGTCGATGTCGCACATGTAGTACGACCAGTTGTTCCAGCCCATCGGGGGTCTGGGGGTGAGGTTCGGGTAGTCCGCCGCGGCCCGCGTGCCGCCCGGGGGCCCGGCCGGGCCGGGCGCGGTGGGGGAGGCCGCCGCCGGGAGGGCGGCGGCCGCGGACAGGACACCCGCCGCGCACAGGGCGGCGGCGCTCAGGCGGGTCGGGGTGCGCCTCGGGGGACGCGTTGCCGACGAAACGTGCACAGGTCACCTCACGGGGGGACGGAGCAGGCCGATACAACGCATCGTCGGACGTTAGGAACGTAGGAGGAGGGGGGCAAGGCGCCGCGCTGCGGGGCTCGCGGAATTCAGCCGTCCGTACCTGGCGGCGCCGATCACCGCGTGCTACCAAGAGACATGCCGCAACGGACTTCGTACGACGTGGCCATCGTCGGAGGCGGGCATAACGGCCTGGTCGCCGCCGCCTACCTCGCCCGCGCCGGGCGCCGCGTGCTGGTCCTGGAGCGCCTCGGCCACACCGGCGGCGCCGCGGTCTCCGAGCGCGCCTTCCGCGGCGTGGACGCGCGGCTGTCCCGCTACTCCTACCTCGTCAGCCTGCTGCCGTCGAAGATCGTGGACGATCTGGGGCTGCGCTTCGCGGTCCGCCGGCGCTCGGTCTCCTCCTACACGCCCGCGGTCCGCGGCGGCCGCCCCACCGGCCTGTACGTGAGCACCGACGAGGCCGCCACCCGCGCCTCGTTCGTCCGGATCACCGGCTCGGACCGGGAGTACGCGGCCTGGCGGCGGTTCTACGGCATGACCCGGCAGGTCGCGGAACGGGTCTTCCCCACCCTCACCGAACCGCTGCCGACCCGCGCCGCGCTGCGCGCCCGGGTCGGCGACGACGCGGCCTGGGAGGCCCTGTTCGAACGGCCGCTCGGCGAGACGGTCGAGTCGGTGTTCGACGACGACCTGGTACGGGGCGTGGTGCTCACGGACGGGCTGATCGGCACCTTCGCGCGCGCCCACGACCCCGGGCTGGCACCGAACCGCTGCTTCCTCTACCACGTCATCGGCGGCGGCACCGGCGACTGGGACGTGCCGATCGGCGGTATGGGCGCCCTGACCGACGCGCTCGCCGACGCCGCCCGCAAGGCCGGCGCGGAGATCGTCACCGACTCCCCGGTGACCGGCATCGCCACCGACGGCCGCACGGCCGAGGTGACCAGCGCACAGGGCACGGTCGGCGCGCGACACGTCCTGGTCAACGCCGCCCCGCAGGTCCTCGCCGGCCTCCTCGGCGCGCCGTCCCCGGAGCCCGTCGAGGGCGCTCAGCTCAAGGTCAACATGTTGCTCACCCGGCTGCCCCGGCTGCGGGACACCGGCGTCGACCCGCGGCTGGCCTTCTCCGGGACCTGCCACGTCGCCGAGGGCTACCAGCAGCTGGAGACCGCCTACCGGCAGGCGGCCGCCGGTGAACTTCCCGCCGCGCCGCCCTCGGAGATCTACTGCCACTCCCTGACGGACCCCTCCGTCCTCGGCTCCGACCTGGTACGCCAGGGCTACCAGACGCTGACCCTCTTCGGCCTGCACACCCCGGCCCGGCTCTTCGCCGACGACCACGACGCCACCCGGGAGCGCCTGCTCGCGGCGACCCTCGCCCAGCTCGACGCCGTACTGGCCGAACCGCTCACCGACTGCCTGGCCACCGACGCGGACGGGCGCCCGTGCATCGAGGCCCGCAGCCCGCTCGACCTGGAACGCGACCTCGGGTTGCCGGGCGGCAACATCTTCCATCGCGAGCTGGTCTTTCCGTACCGGGCGGAGGGCGGTACGGGGGGTGCTGCGGAGGACGGTGCGGAGAACGGTGCGGACGACGCGGCTGCCCGGTGGGGGGTGCGGACCGCGCACGCCAACGTGCTGCTGTGCGGCGCGGGGGCGATCCGGGGCGGCGGGGTGAGCGGCATCCCGGGGCACAACGCCGCCATGGCCGTTCTGGGACGGTGGTGACGCTCAGGGCGCTCACGCGGCGTCCACGGTCCCGCGGCCGGTGAGGCCTGCCGCCCGTCCCCTACGAAGGAGACCCGCACCAGGCCGCGCGCGGGCGGTCGGCCCGGCCGGCCCGTCATGCCGCGCTCCGCGAGCCAGGTCCAGTGCGGACCGTCGCAGTAGAAGACGTGCGGCCCCTCCTGGGCGACGTAGGGGGCGGCCGTGGCGCGCCCGTGCCCGCCCGGTGAGCCGTGCGCCTCGTGGAGCGTCACGGCCGCTCCGGTCTCCGCGCAGGCGATGGCGGCCTCCAGGCCCCCCGTGCCGCCGCCGATGAGGGTGATGCCCGTCCGCAAGATGTGCCTCCCGGGCCCGCTGGGCGGATGTCCGCCCCGCTGTGCAGATGTCCGCCCTCCTGGACGGATCGCGCCCCGGAGGGTGTGACACGGGAGCCGCCGTCGGCCTTACGAAAGTCACCCTGGCCCTTACGGGAGCCACCCCGGCCTTACGGGCCCCGCCCCACCCTTTCCTGACGAGGCATCAGAAACCCTCTTCCCTCGGAAGCGTCCCTGCGGCATTCTGCGGCCATGCAGACGGAGCTGAGCAACCGGCTGGGAGTCGAGCACGCCGTCTTCGGGTTCACCCCGTTCCCGGCGGTGGCCGCCGCGATCACCCGTGCCGGGGGCTTCGGCGTGCTCGGCGCGGTCCGCTACGCGGCCGCCGACGAACTGGCCCGCGACCTGGACTGGATCGAGCGGCACACCGACGGCGGACCGTACGGCCTCGACGTCGTGATGCCCGCGAAAAAGGTGGAGGGCGTCACGGAGGCGGACATCGAGGCGATGATCCCACCCGAGCACCGCCGCTTCGTCGCACGGACCCTGGCCGCGCACCAGGTGCCCGAACTGCCCCCGGGCGAGGCGTCCGGCTGGCGCATCACCGGCTGGCTGGAAGAGGTGGCCCGCTCCCAGCTCGACGTCGCCTTCGAGTACCCGATCAAGCTGCTGGCCAACGCGCTCGGCTCGCCGCCCGCCGACGTGGTCGAGCGTGCCCACGCGCACGGCGTCCTCGTCGCCGCCCTCGCGGGCAGCCCCCGGCACGCGCGGCACCACCGGGACGCCGGCATCGACATCGTCGTCGCCCAGGGCTACGAGGCCGGCGGCCACACCGGCGAGATCGCCACCATGGTCCTCACCCCCGAAGTCGTCCGCGCGGTGGACCCGCTGCCCGTGCTCGCGGCCGGCGGCATCGGTACGGGCGAACAGGTCGCCGCCGGGCTGGCCCTGGGCGCCCAGGGCGTCTGGCTCGGCTCCGTCTGGCTGACCACCGAGGAGGCCGGGCTGCACTCCAGGCGGCTGACCGAGAAGCTGCTCGCGGCGGGCTCCGGTGACACCGTCCGCTCGCGCGCGCTGACCGGCAAGCCCGCCCGTCAGCTCCGTACGGCGTGGACGGACGCCTGGGACGACCCGTCCAGTCCCGCACCGCTGCCCATGCCCCTCCAGGGGCTGCTGGTCGCCGAGGCCGTCTCCCGTATCCAGAAGTACGAGGTCGAGCCGCTGCTCGGCACACCGGTCGGCCAGATCGTCGGCCAGATGAACTCCGAACGCAGTGTGCAGGCCGTCTTCGACGAGCTGACCCGCGGCTTCGAGCGGGCCGTCGACCGCATCGGCCGCATCGCCGGGCGTACGGCCGGGTTCTGAACACCGGCTTCGAGCCGAGGAGGGACACGTATGTCGGCATCCATGGCGTCACCCACCCCGAACGGCTTCTGGGCGCAGGCAGCCGCCGATCCGGGGCGTACGGTCCTGATCGCCCCGGACGGCGAGGAGTGGACCGCCGCCCGGCTGCACGCCGCCTGCAACCGCCTGGTGCACGGCCTGCGCGCCGCGGGCCTGGAGCGGGGCGACGCGTTCGCGGTGGTGCTGCCCAACAGCGTGGAACTGTTCACCGCCTATCTCGCCGCCATCCAGGCGGGCTTCTATCTCGTACCGGTCAACCACCACGCGGTCGGCCCGGAGATCGCCTGGATCACCGGTGACGCGGAAGCCAGGGCACTGATCGCGCACGAACGGTTCGCCGACGCGGCCCGTGCCGCCGCCGACGAGGTGGGCCTGCCGCCGCAACACCGCTACTGCGTCGGCGAGGTGCCCGGATTCCGCCCGTACTCCGCACTCCTCGACGGACAGCCGGAGACCGCGCCCGAGGACCGCACCCTCGGCTGGGTCATGAACTACACCTCCGGCACCACCGGCCGCCCCCGCGGCATCCGCCGCCCGCTCTCCGGGAGGCTGCCCGAGGAGTCCCCGCTCGGCGGCTTCCTCGGCATCTTCGGCATCCGCCCCTTCGGCGGCAACGTGCACCTGGTGTGCTCACCGCTCTACCACACGGCCGTGCTCCAATTCGCGGGCGCCTCCCTGCACATCGGGCACCAGGTCGTCCTGATGGACAAGTGGACGCCCGAGGAGATGCTGCGCCTGATCGACACGTACCGCTGCACCCACACGCACATGGTGCCGACCCAGTTCCACCGCCTGCTCGCCCTCCCGGAAGAGGTACGGGCGCGCTACGACGTGACGTCCATGCGGCACGCGATCCACGGCGCCGCGCCCTGCCCCGACCACGTCAAACGGGCCATGATCGACTGGTGGGGGAACTGCGTCGAGGAGTACTACGCGGCGAGCGAGGGCGGCGGCGCCTTCGCCACGGCCGAGGACTGGCTCAAGAAACCCGGCACGGTCGGGAAAGCCTGGCCGATCAGCGAACTGGCGGTCTTCGACGACGACGGCGAGCGCCTGCCGCCCGGCGAACTGGGCACCGTCTACATGAAGATGACCACCGGCGGCTTCAGCTACCACAAGGACGAGGGCAAGACCCGCGCGAACCGCATCGGTGACTTCTTCACCGTCGGCGACCTCGGACACCTGGACGAGGACGGCTACCTCTTCCTCCGGGACCGCAAGATCGACATGATCATCTCGGGCGGCGTCAACATCTACCCCGCCGAGATCGAGGCCGCCCTGCTCGCCCACCCCGCCGTCGCCGACGCGGCCGTCTTCGGCGTCCCGCACGACGACTGGGGCGAGCAGGTCAAGGCCGTCGTCGAGCCCGCCGACGGGTACGCGCCGGAGCCGGCCCTCGCCGAGGCCGTCCTGGCCCACTGCGCGGAGCGGCTGGCCGGCTACAAGTGCCCGCGGTCGGTCGATTTCGTCGCGACCCTGCCCCGCGACCCGAACGGCAAGCTCTACAAGCGGCGGCTCCGCGACCCGTACTGGGCGGGGCGGGGGCGCGCCGTGTAGCCGGCGCAGCGGCGCCCCGTGTCCTTGACCCGCCGCGGGCCGGGGCACAGGATCGCGCCATGACGGGAGCGCGGACGAACACGGTGGACGGAGTTCTGCGGCGGAGCGCGCGCCGGACGCCCGAGCGCACGGCGGTGATCCACGGCGACCGGTCCTGGACCTACCGCGAACTGGACGACGCGGTGACGGCCGCCGCGTACGCCCTGCTGGACACCGGGCCCCGGCCCGGCGACCGGGTCGCCGCGTACGGGCACAACTCCGACGCGTACGTGATCGGCTTCCTGGCCTGTGCCCGCGCGGGCCTGGTGCACGTACCGGTCAACCACCACCTCACCGGCGACGAACTGCGCTACATCGTCGAGCAGTCGGGCAGCGCCCTCGTCCTCACCGACCCCGCGCTGGAGCACCGGCTGCCGTCCGGCGTGCGCACCATGCCGCTGCGCGACGCCTCCGGGTCGCTGCTGGAACGCGCCCGGGAGGGGCTGCCGGAGGGGACTGAGGCTGTGGTCCCGGCTGCGGCTGGAGCGAAGGAAGCGGCTGGAGCGGAGGGAACGGGTGGGACGGATGGCCCGTACGGCTCGGGCTCCGACGACCTGGTCCAGCTCCTCTACACCTCCGGCACGACCGGGCTCCCCAAGGGCGCGATGATGACGCACGGAGCGCTGGTGCACGCGTACGCGTCGGCCGTCGCCGCCCTGGACCTCAAGGCCGCCGACCGGCCCGTGCACTGCCTGCCGCTCTACCATTCGGCGCAGCTGCACGTCTTCCTGATGCCGTACCTGGCCGTCGGCGCCGAGAACGTCATCCTCGACACCCCGGACCCGCACCGGATCTTCGAACTGGTGGAGGCGGGGCGGGCCGACAGCCTCTTCGCCCCGCCCACCGTGTGGATCGGCCTCTCCCAGCACCCGGAATTCGGCACCCGGGACCTCGGCGGCCTGCGCAAGGCGTACTACGGAGCCTCCATCATGCCGGTGCCCGTGCTGGAACGGCTGCGCGCCCGGCTGCCCGGCCTCGCCTTCTACAACTGCTTCGGACAGAGCGAGATCGGCCCGCTGGCCACCGTCCTGGGGCCGGACGAGCACGAGGGCCGGATGGACTCGTGCGGCCGCCCGGTGCTGTTCGTGGAGGCCCGGGTGGTGGACGAGGGCGGCACGGAGGTGCCGGACGGCACGCCCGGGGAGATCGTCTACCGTTCGCCCCAGTTGTGCTCGGGATACTGGGACAAGCCGGAGGAGACGGCAGCGGCGTTCCGGGACGGCTGGTTCCGCTCGGGGGACCTGGCGACGCGCGACGCGGCAGGCCGCTTCACCATCGTCGACCGGGTCAAGGACGTCATCAACTCGGGCGGTGTACTGGTCGCCTCGCGGCAGGTCGAGGACGCGCTGTACGCGCATCCGGCGGTCGCCGAGGTGGCGGTGATCGGGCTGCCGGACGAGCGCTGGATCGAGGCGGTGACCGCCGTGGTCGTACCGCGGGCGGCGGCCCGGGTGCCGCGGGAGTCGGAGCTGATCGCGGTCGCGCGGGAGCGGCTGGCCGGGTTCCAGGTCCCCAAACGGGTGCTGTTCGTCGAGGCACTGCCGCGCAACGCCAGCGGCAAGATCCTCAAGCGGGAACTCCGGGACCGGTTCCGCTCCAAAGCGGTGTGAGCGATCTCGTCCCGACGTCCGCCGAGGGCGATTGTCAGACCCCCCTGCCATGCTGAGAAGTGCCGGGGGAAAGGCATCGACCGACACCGCGTGTTCCCCGGTGACGAGGGCGTGCGTGCTCGTTCGGCAGCCGCCCGCGTCGCGCGCCGTGACGATCGGACGCCGGAGGAGATCAGCATGCTCACGACCCAGTACGTCCCAGGTGTGCCCAACTGGCTCGACCTCGGGGCTCCCGACATCGACGCGGCCGTCGCGTTCTACGGCGGCGTCTTCGGCTGGACCTTCCGGTCGGCCGGCCCCGACGCCGGCGGGTACGGCTTCTTCGAGCTCGGCGGGAAGACCGTCGCCGGGGCCGGACCGCTGACCGAGGAGGGCGCGAGCGCGGCCTGGACCGTCCACTTCCACAGCACCGACGTGGACGCCCTGGCCAAGACGGTGGAGCAGGCCGGCGGCACGGTCCGCTTCGGCCCGTGCGACGTCTTCACCGCCGGCCGGCTGGCCGGGTTCACCGACCCGGCCGGCGCCGAGTTCGCGGTCTGGCAGCCCGGCGACAACCAGGGGATGGACGTGGTCGGCGCCTCGAACGCCATGTGCTGGACCGAGCTCTACACGACCGACGCGGCCGCCGCGAAGGACTTCTACCGCACGGTCTTCGGGTGGGAGACGGTCGACAACGCGATGGGCGAGAACGTCGTCTACACGGTCGCCTCGCCCGCCGGCACCGACCCGAACGGCGACGCGGGCCACGCCGGCATCATGCAGCTGCCGCCCGGGAACCTCGCGGCGGGCTCCACGCCGGAGTGGCACCCGTACTTCGCCGTGGAGGACTGCGACGCGACGGCCGCCGCGTCCACGGAACGCGGCGCGACGGTCGTCATCCCGCCGGAGGACGCCGAAGGCATAGGCAGGCTGGCCATGTTGCTGGATCCGTTCGGCGCTCCGTATGCGCTGATCACGCCGAGCCCGAGGTAGGGAGGCCGGAGGGAGACGTCGGAGAGGGGGCGGGGGAGGCGTCGGGGGAGGCGCCGTCGGGAGGCCGTCGGGAGACCGTTGGGGGGAGGCTGTCGGGAGGCTGTCTGGGGATGACGGGAGGCGGGAGGCCGGAGGACGGCTGGAGGGAGAATGCGAGGCGGCCCCCCGTCAGTCGGGGGCCTGCCCCTCGGCTCCGCTGACCTCGCTCGCGTGGGACGGCCCGATGGCCGGGACGTCGTGGACCACCTCGACGAAGTGGAGCTCCGGAGTCACCGGGGCGGGGACTTCGCCGACGACCAGGCGTCCCAGCTCGGTGAGGGGCCGTGGCCGGGGGACCGCGGGCCGAAGGACGGCCGGCCGCCGGGCCGGCGGCCAGCCCCGCCCACCTCCCCGTACGTCTCCCCGCGTCCCTCCCGGAACACCTCCGGGCTCCTGCCGTGGTTCGCTGTCCCAGGACAGACAGAAGTGCCCGGACGGAAGCTCACAAGGCGTGGGCAGGAACTGCCGGAAGGGGGCGCCCGCCTCCAGGCTGGTGCTCAGTTCTTCGAACAGCTCGGCCAGGCTGGACGCCCACGCGACCGCACCGCAGCCCGAGCCGATACCCATCTCGTAGACATGTCCGTAGGCGGGGCCGGGGCAGTGGTCCACGAAGGCGAGGCCTCCGTCGTTGGGCAGCGCGAACGGTACCCACTGGCCGGCATGGCCGTAGAGCTCGTCCCCTCCGCAGTCGGCGATCATCTCCGCCTCGCTCACCAGCCAGGCATGCTGGGAGGCGATCTGGTCGACCGAGCTGAGCCGGTGGCCCAGCGGCAGGAAGGCCCCCGCATGATGGTTGTCCTCCTCCGGATGGGCCAGTACACCGTCGTGCCGCTCCAGAAGAGCCCGCAGCTGCGGATGGAGGGGAAAGCCGATCCGGTGCTCCAGCGAGGTGATCTCTTCGGCGGTGGCGGGCGGTCGCAGGGCGGCATGATCGATGGGCGAATGCGCGGACAGCCATGCCTCACAGCGGCCCCACGCGGCATCGAACGCCGCACGGTCTCGAACGGTCATGCGGTGACTCTATGGCCCGGCTCTGACACGAGGCACCGACGCGTCCAGGCTCGCCTGCCGACATCCGGCCCCGGGGCGGGGGCGCGCTCAACTGACATGGTCCGGGCCACGGTTCCGCGTGGGGTGCCGCCCTCGGTCGGTCGTCCTCCAGGGTCCACCGTCGCAGGCGAGGCGGATCTTGGTGGCCGGTCCGCCCGGGCCTCCACCTGAGGCAGACCCGTCGCGGCCCGCGGCATGAGCGGAGCGAGTAACTGCCCTCACCCGTAGGTGAGTTCATCACGGCGTGTCACGCCACCGTGATCCGCCATCTGGCGACCTGCGAAGAACGGGCCCTAGATCGCGGCCCCGGCCCCGGTCCCGGCCCCGGTCCCGGCTTCGAGGTCGAAGGGGACACCTGTGAGCTGTTCGCTCGCCGCCCACAGTCGCCTGCCCTCCGCGGGGTCGTCGGCGCCCGTGGGGAGTTTGGCGGACTTGGGGGTGCCGGAGGTCTGGTCCCGTCCGGCGGGGCCGATGAACCTGCCCGACTGGACGTACGGGCTGGTCGCCGCGTACAGGGAGGGCCAGGCCGCCCCCGCGGCCGAGCCCATGAGCAGGCGCGCGGCGATCGGGGTGACCATGCGGCTCAGGGCGCCGTCGCCGTGCCGCTGCAGGCCGGTCATCGCCGACCCCGGGTGGACGGCGATCGCCTCGACAGGGCTGTTCGCGGTGCGGCGCGCGAGTTCGAGGGTGTAGACGACGTTGGCGCGCTTGGACTTGGCGTAGGCGCTCATGGCGCGGTAGCTCCGTTCGCTCATCAGGTCGTCCAGCCTGCCCATCGGCCACCGCGCCGCGATGGCGCTGACGGTGACCACCCGCGGTGCGGACGAGCGGCGCACGGCGGGCCAGACCTGGGCGTCGAAGGCGAAGTGGCCGAGGTGATTGGTGCCGACCGTCATCTCGAAGCCGTCGCGGGTGGTCCGCCGCTCGGGCAGGTTCATCACGCCGGCGTTGTTGAAGAGCAGGTCGACCGTCTCGGTCTCGGCGATTCGGGTGGCCGCGTCGCGGACGGAGGAAAGGTCGGAGAGGTCGAGCACGAGGGTGTCCGTCCGGGCCTCGGGGGTCGCGGCGCGTATGGCCTCCGCGGCCTGGTCCAGCTTGGTCCGGCTGCGGCCGGCCAGGATGACGCGGGCCCCGTGCCGGGCGAGCGCGCGGGCGGTCTCTGATCCGATCCCGCCGTTCCCGCCGGTGATCAGCGCGGTGCGGCCGGTCTGATCGGGGATGTCGTCGGGGGTCCAGTGGTTCACCGTCGTCACGCTCCTCGGGTTCGTGGATTCCGTGCTCGGTCATGCGGCGCTCGGCGGGGCCGTGACACCGAGCTGGAAGAGCATGCCGAGGGTGTCCTCGGCGTAGGCGGCTTCGGTGGCGACCTGGACGATGCCCGGGCGCATGCCGCTGAAGGCGCCGGCGGCACCGAGCCGCAAGGAACTTCCTGTGGGCGTCGTTCCTGGTGCGCAGCCCAAGACCTGCCCCTTTTTCAGACCGGTGGTCTGTTTGGCTGCGCCCCAACGTAGGAGACCGCCGGTCTGATGTCAAAAGACCGGCAGTCTGTAACCTGGGGGCATGACGAACTTCCAGCGCGCGCGCAGTGCGGAGCAGCGCGAGATGCGGCGCCAGGCCATCCTCGACACCGCCGCCGCCATGCTCGAAGAGATGCCCATCGGCCAGATCAGCCTGAACGAGCTGAGCCGCCGCGTCGGGCTGGCGAAGTCCAATGTGCTGCGCTACTTCGAATCGCGTGAGGCGATCCTGCTGGAACTGCTCGACCGTGCCTGGCGGCAGTGGGTGGCCGACTTGCCTGCCCTGGGGCAGGCCGGCATCGACCAGGACGCTCCGGCGAGCCGGCGTGCAGAGCAGTTCGCCGCCGTCATCGCGGGCTCCCTCGCTGAACGCCGGATCCTGTGCGACCTGCTGAGCGCGCAGGCGGGCGTATTGGAACACAACGTTTCCCCGCAGGTGGCCGCCCGCTACAAGCGCGCGGCCGTGGCCAACGTCGCCGGCATCGCGGCGTTGGCCCACCAGCACCTTCCTGAGGTGGGCGACAGTGCACCGCAGTTGACCGCTGCCATGATCATGGCCGTCGGCGCCGTGTGGACCCACGCACGGCCCTCCCCGGCGATGCTCGCCGCCTACGAAGCCGACCCCTCACTCACCGCGTTCACCCTGGACTTCGTGACGGCCCTGCGGGAGATGCTGGCCACGCTCACCGCGGGCACCATCGCCCGCGCCTCCGCCTGAGCCCGGTCGTGCCCCACTCGCCTTGGAACATCCGCGCGCGGCGTCATCAAGGTGCGGCAAACGGCACGTCCAGGCAGTAGCCGCGGACCGGGCCGCAGTGGCCGGCGAGCGGTGGCGCGTCGCGACCAGGTACGACAAGACCGCCACCGCATGCGGAGCAGCGGTCTTTCTCGCCTCGTTCCTGCTCGGGACGAGGCCTGTTCGAAGACGGACCCTGGTCACCTTCGGCGAGTGTCAGAGTGGGCCAGGGCCGTCGAGGGTGGCGTCGTCCAGGGCGATCAGGTCGGTGTCCGTCAGGCCCGCGTCCGTCTTCATGGTGTCGTGCCTCCGTCGTTCACTCCGGGCACGGGCCGCCGCTCCCGGAGATCAGCGCCCCGGAGATCAGGCGGCCCAGCCGGCGGCGTTCGCGTACGACTCGTAGGAGTAGCGGGTGTTGCGGTCCCATTCTTCGCCGGTGATGCGTTCGTAGGCCTGGTCCGGTACGTAGAGCAGGCTCTCGGCCCAGATGAGGTCGGCGGCGAACGGGGCGAAGGCGTCCGGGTCCCGGAGGACAGCGTCGAACACCTCGCGGCCGGCGGCCACGACGGCGGCGCGTGTGTAGAGGAACGAGTCACCGGAGAGGCCCAGGCCGAGTTCTCTGCGGTCCAGGCGGTAGAGCGCCCAGGACAGCCGCTCGGCGAAGCCGGTGACCACGTGGACCGGGGACCGGGCCAGGTGTTCGGTCAGCGCGGCCGCCAGCCTTTCGGAGTCGGGGTCCGGTCGTTCGGGTCTGTGTTCCTCGATGAGCCGCCAGAAAGTGTCTTCGTTCATACCGTGAGCATGACGCAGGGGTCTGACACTCCCCGGCCGCGGCTGTGGCGGACGGTCTGCCGCCCGCCTCTCAGTCGCGGGCGTCCACGATGCGTTTGAGTTTGCCGACGGAGCGTTCCAGGGTGTCCGGGTCGACGATGTCCACGGCGACCGAGACGCCGATGCCGTCCTTGACGCCGCGGGCGATCCGGCCGACGGCGGCCGTACGGTCCTCCGGGGTCGCGTCCGGGCGTGCTTCCGCCCGTACGGTCAGGTGGTCCATCCGGCCTTCCCGGGTCAGCCGCAGCTGGAAGTGCGGCGCGACGCCCGGGGTGCGCAGCACGATCTCCTCGATCTGGGCGGGGAAGAGGTTCACGCCGCGCAGGATGATCATGTCGTCGCAGCGGCCGGTGATCTTCTCCATCCGGCGGAAGGCGGGCCAGGCCGTGCCGGGCAGCAGCCGGGTCAGGTCCCGGGTGCGGTAGCGGACCACCGGCAGGGCCTCCTTGGTCAGCGAGGTGAACACCAGCTCGCCGTGCTCGCCGTCCGGCAGCGGGTCACCGGTGACCGGATCCACCACCTCCGGATAGAAGTGGTCCTCCCAGATGTGCAGTCCGTCCTTGGTCTCCGCGCACTCCTGCGCGACACCGGGGCCCATCACCTCCGACAGGCCGTAGATGTCCACCGCGTCGATCGCGAAGCGCTCCTCGATCTCGCGGCGCATCTCCTCCGTCCACGGCTCCGCGCCGAACAGGCCAGTCCGCAGGGAGGTGGTCCGCGGGTCGACGCCCTGCCGTTCGAACTCGTCGAGGAGGGTGAGCAGGTAGGACGGCGTCACCATGATGATCTCGGGGCGGAAGTCCTGGATGAGCCGTACCTGCCGCGCGGTCATGCCTCCGGAGGCCGGGACGACCGTGCAGCCGAGCCGTTCGGCGCCGTAGTGCGCGCCGAGGCCGCCGGTGAACAGCCCGTACCCGTACGCGATGTGGACCGTGTGGCCGGGCCGGCCGCCCGCCGCGTGGAGCGAACGGGCCACGACGTCGGCCCAGACGGCCAGGTCCTGCCCGGTGTAGCCGACGACCGTCGGACGGCCCGTCGTACCGCTGGAGGCGTGGATGCGGCGGATCCGGTCCTGCGGCACGGCGAACATCCCGAAGGGGTAGTGGGCCCGCAGGTCGTCCTTGACGGTGAAGGGGAAACGGGAGAGGTCCGCGAGCGACCGGCAGTCCTCGGGGCGGAGCCCGGCCCGGTCGAAGGACTGCCGGTAGAAGGGCACGTTCTCGTACGCGTGCCGCAACGAGGCGCGCAGCCGTTCCAGTTGCCGGGCCCGCAGCTCGTCGGCGGACAGCCGCCGCACGGCGTCGACCGCGCCCGCGTCCGCGTACGGGCCGAATGTGCCTGTGCCGCTGCTCATCGCGTACCCGATCTTCGTGCAACCGGCATGTGCGTCACCGTTCCGTGTCCCGACCGATCAGTCGGTGGCTGAGTGCGCTCCAAGTAATCAGCGGACGGCGGAACGCGTCAAGGGGCGTGACGAACTCCTGTGCGGGTAGCTTCGAGCGCATGAGTGACGTTCAGAAAGTGCAGGTCGGTGACGTCCGCCTGGCGTACCGGTGCTGGGGGGACGCGGACGCACCTCCGGCGGTGCTGCTGCACTGCCTCGGCGAGGACGGTGAGGACTGGCGCGGCGTGGTCGGCCAGCTCGCGGCCACCCACCGGGTGTACGCGCTGGATCTCCGGGGGCACGGGCACAGCGACTGGCCGGGGGAGTACGGCTTCGAGCAGTGGCGCGACGACGTGGCCGGGTTCCTCCGGGAACTGCGGCTGGGGCCCGTGGCGCTCGTCGGGCACTCCGTCGGCGCGGTCGTCGCGCTGCTGCTGGCCGCCGACCGCCCGGAGCTGGTGGAGCGGCTCGTGCTGGAGGAGGCCGCCCCGCCCCTCCCGGCGTCTCCGCCGCAGGAGATACCGGATCCGCCGCCGGGACCACCGGCCTTCGACTGGCAGGCCAAGGTGGCCGTGGTGGCCCAGCGCAACGCGCCGGACCCCGCGTGGTGGGAAGGCCTGGCGAAGATCACCGCGCCGACCCTGGTGATCGCCGGCGGCCCCACCAGCCACATCCCGCAGCAGCAGCTCCAGGACATGGCCGAGCGCATCCCGGACTGTCGTCTGCTTACGGTCGAGGGGGCGGGCCATCTCGTGCACGAGGAGCGCCCGCTGGAGTACCTCGACGCGGTCCGGACGTTCCTGGTGCCCAATCCTTGAGGATTCCCGGGCGCGGCCCGTCGTACGCGCCCACGGACGGACCAATGCCGCGACGGTGTCCCTCTCCCGTGGTGCGCTGACCGCGCAACCCTCGAAAGGAACATCATGCGTACATCACTTCGTACGACCATCCGTGCGGCGTTCGGTCTGCTGGCCGCCGTGGCCCTGTCCGGCGCGGTGCTGCCCGCCGCGGCGCACGCCGACTCGGACGACGGGGCGGGCACCCGCCCCGCCTCCGGCAGCCACGGCACGTCCGGATCGCCGTCGAAGAGCGGGTTCCTGTTCCCGGTCGACGGCCTCGCCCAGAACGCCAATGTGGGCGTCACCAGCGTGTCGGATCGTGACTGATCTGGGCCGGTCGGGGGGTGGGGGCCGGTCGGGGCCGAACAGCCGTAGTCGGGTGTGATCGGGTGCGATCGGGGCCGGCTGTGACTGACCGAGCCTGACCGGGGCCGGGGTCGGGGCCGAGGGCGGGCCGGGGTCGGGGCCGTGGTCCGTCGGACCCGGTTCGACCCCGGCCCGCCCCCGGTCCGACCCGGTCCCGGCCGACCTCCGCACCGCCGCCACCCCCCTCCCGGCCGTATCGTGATCGCCCGGGCGGGCGGTGGTGCGGCGCGAGGAGGGGGCGGACATGGGTGCGCAAGGGCGTGCGGGCCAGGACTGGCGCGGGGAGGACGAGCGGGCGGAGGCCGCGGTCCTGGCGGGGGACGAGGAGGCGTTCGCGCGGCTCGCCGAGTGCTACCGGCACGAACTGCGCGTGCACTGCTACCGGATGCTCGGATCGTTCGCCGATGCGGAGGACCTCGTACAGGAAGCGCTGCTGCGCGCCTGGCGCAGAAGGGCGGGCTTCGAGGGGCGGGGGACCTTCCGTGCCTGGCTGTACCGGATCGCGACGCATGCCTGTCTGGACGCGCTGTCCAGCCCGGCCCGCAGCAGGGAGATCGCGGTGGCGGTCGACGGCGCGGGCATGCCGAAACGTTCCGTCCCGGCCGAGGTGACCTGGCTCCAGCCCTACCCCGACGCGCTGCTGGACCTGGCCGCGCCGGACGGCAGCGGCCCGGAGGCCGCGGCGATCGCCAGGGAAACCGTCGAACTGGCCTTCCTGGCGGCGATTCAGCACCTGCCGCCACGGCAGCGGGCCGTGCTGATCCTGCGCGACGTCGTGGGCCTGCCCGCCGCGGAGACGGCCGGAATGCTCGAACTGAGCGTCGCCGCGGTCAAGAGTGCGCTGCAACGCGCCCGTGCCACGCTGCGCGAGCAGTTGCCCGAGCGGCGCGCCGACTGGGGGCGGGGCGCCACCGGCCCCACCGAGGCCGAGCGCGCGCTCCTCCAGCGGTTCGTCGCCGCTTCGCGAGCCGCCGACGTCCCGGCGCTGGCCGCCCTGTTGCGTGCGGACGTCCGGCAGACCATGCCGCCCGCCCACCTGGTGTTCGACGGACGGGCGGCCGTCATCGGCATGTGGCGCGCGGTCCTGGAAGGGGACCAGGCGTGGGGCGACTGGTTCGCCGTACCGCTCGCCGTGAACCGGCAGCCGGCCGTCGCGAACTACGTACGGCGGACCGGCGCGCCGTCGTACACCGCGGTGAACATCGACGTACTGCGCGTGGAAGGCGGCCGGATCGCCGAGATCACCACCTTCGCTCCGGACCTGCTGCCCGCCCTCGGCCTCGCCTCCGTCCTGACACCCGCCGACGTCGAGGACGGGCCGGCCGGACAGTGACGCGAGTCACATCGGCCCCCCGATTCCTTTCCGTGGGCCCGCCGGTCGTACGAGCCATGACGCCAAGGAAAGGAACGGTTGTGACGGAGCAGCAGGCAGGAAACGGTGAAGCGGCGGGGACGGGCGGGAGGGACGAGGAGATCGGGGCGCTGGAGCGGCGGCTCCTGGGCCGTTGGCGGGTCGACGGCGGGGCGACCGGTACGGTCACCTACCGCCGCCTGGACGGCGGGTTCTTCCTGGTGCAGGAGGTCGAGCTGGAGCAGCACGGCCGGCGGATCACCGGCATCGAGGTGATCGGCAGGGAGAACCCCTTCGGCGCTCAGGCTCCGGGGGAGGACATCGCATCGCGCTTCTACGACAACGAAGGGCACACCTTCGACTACGTGTACGAGTTGGCGGGGGACACCTTGACCATCTGGGGCGGCGCGAAGGGCTCACCCGCGTACTTCAGGGGCACCTTCACCGCGGACGGCGACACTCTCGACGGTGCCTGGGTCTATCCGGGTGGCGGGGGTTACGAGTCCACGATGACCCGGATCGGCTGACCGACTGCCGTGGCCGGGGAGAAAGTCCGCGCCTCCCGGCCACGGCGCCGCGCGGCCCTCCCGCACCTGGGCGGGATCTTGTTCACCCAAGGGGACGCACACCCGCCTGCCGTCGCCGTCCGGACCGCCGAGATCGCCAGGATGAGCGCGTGATCTCTATCTCTCGCCATCGCGGACGGCGCCGCCGGTCCGCTCCGCTCGTCCTCGGTACGGGCGTCCTGGCTGTGCTGTCGCTGCTGCCGTCCTCCGCGCTCGCCGCGCCGCCGGCCCCCGACACGACCGCCGCCCCGGCCCCGGCCCTCTCGGATCCGGCGGCCCCGGGCGCGTCCGCCGCGCACGCGGCTCTCCCGGGCGCGGCCTCCGCACCCACCGGTGCCGAACGCCGGGTCTCCGCCTACCTCGACGGGATCCGGAAGCGGCCGGCCGCCCTGCGCGCCTTCTTCCGCGGCCTGCCCAAGGGCGCCGACCTGCACAACCACCTGTCCGGCGCGGCCTCGACCGAGCTGCTGATCAAGCTGGCCGGGGACGACGGCCTGTGCATCGAGACGAAGACGATGACCGCCAGGCCCGCCCCGTGCGGCCCGGGCACCCGTCCGGCGGTGCAGGCCCGTAAGGACCGGGCCTTCCACCGGCAGATCCTGCGGGCCTGGTCGATGCAGGACTTCTCGTCGGCGTCCGGCGAGTCGGGCCACGACCACTTCTTCGCCGCCTTCGGGAAGTTCGGCGAGGTCAGCTGGCGCCATGGCGGGGAGCTGCTGGCCGACGTGGCGAACACGGCGGCCCGGCAGAACCAGTTCCACCTGGAGACGATGCTGACGCCCGCCTCCGGGGGCGGCAAGAAACTGGCCGAACAGGTCGGCTACCACGCGGACCTGCGCCGGATGCACCAACTGCTGGTGGCGGGCGGCAAGCTGGACCGGCTCGTACGCGAGGCGGGCCGGGAGATCGACAAGGGCACCGCGCGGTTCCGCGAGGCGGCCGGCTGCGACACCCGCAGACCGGGCCCCGGCTGCCGGCTGACCATCCGCTACATCTCGCAGGTGTCGCGCAGCGGTACGCATGAGCGGGTCTTCACCCAGATGGCGCTCGCCATGCGCCTCGCCGAACGCGACCACCGGTACGTCGCGGTGAACCTCGTACAGCCGGAGGACGAGCGGAACGCGCTGCGCAACTACCGCCTCCACATGCGGATGCTGGACTACCTGCACGGCGTCTACCCGCGCGCCCACATCACCCTGCACGCCGGTGAACTCGTCCCCGGCCTGGTCAAGCCCGAAGACCTGCGCTTCCACATCAACGAGGCGGTGCGCACCGGGCACGCGGAGCGCATCGGCCACGGCGTCGACGTGGCGCACGAGGACGGTGCCCCCGCCCTCCTGCGCACCATGGCACGGCGCGGCATCGCGGTGGAAGTGCCGTTCACGAGCAACCGGCAGATCCTCGGCGTCTCCGGTGCCGACCACCCGTTCCCGCTGTACCGGCGCTACGGCGTACCGGTCGTGCTCGCCACCGACGACCCGGGAATCTCGCGCAGCGACATCAGCACCGAGTACCAGTACGCGTTCGGCACCTACGGCCTGCGGTACCGCGAACTGAAGGACCTGGCGCGGGCATCCCTGGAGCACGCCTTCCTCCCGGGCCGCAGTCTGTGGGGCGACCGGAGCAACGGGAAGCGCGCGTACGAACTGGCGCGCCCGTGCCGCATGGAGCGTCCGGGCGGGCATCGGCCACGCGCGGCCTGCACGCGGTTCCTCGCCAAGAACCTGAAAGCCGCCCTCGAATGGCGACAGGAGGTCGCTTTCGCCCACTTCGAGCACCGCATTCTGCACGCGCGGCGCTGAGCGCCGCGCAGCGACGAAGGGCGGGAGCGGGGAAGTCTCCTCGCTCCCGTGCCGCCGTCAGTAGGATCGCCGGGGCAGGTCCGAGTCCGTGCCGGTGTCCGGGAGGCCGACGGTGGTACTGAACGCGCGAACGTCCTTGCGCCGGCTGACGATCGCGGGCGGCGTCGCGACCGTCCTCCTCACCGCCGTACCGGCCCCGGCGTCGGCGGGTGCCGGGACTGCCCCGTCCGGCACCCGGCCCCGGCCCGCGTCGGCGCACGCCGATCCCGCCGCGGCACCCCGGGAAGCAGCCGCGGTGCTGCCGGAGACCGCCGCGGCCCCCAGGGAGGCCGCGGCACCCCAGGAAGCCGATGCGCTGCGACCCCTCGCCGTCCTGTCCGCCCGACGCCTGGCCACCGCCGACCTGGTGGCCGCGGCGAAGTGGGGCACCGGCAGCCCCGTCGACGATCCGGTGCGTGAGCAGCAGGTGCTGGACGCGATGGCGCGGCAGGCGGCGGAACTCGGCACCGACCCGCGGCGGACCGCGCGGATCTTCCGGGACCAGATCGAGGCGAACAAGACCGTGCAGCGCGGCCTGCACCGCCGGTGGACCGCGGACCCGACACAGGCGCCGGACGAGCGGCCGGAGCTCGGCGAGGTGCGCGAGGAGATCAACCGCGTCAACGACGCCCTGGTACGGGCGATCGCCGCGTCCGGTGCGGCGCGCACCTCGCCGCGCTGCGTTCCCTCGCTGGTGGGCGCCGCCGCTCACGTACGCCGCGAACAGCGCCTGGACGCCCTGCACACGGTGGCACTGGCCCGTTCCGTACGGTCCGTGTGCGGCGTCGGGGCCCCGGTCCCGGCGTCGGCACCGGCTCGGGCGTCCTGACGGCCCCGCCGCCAGGCGCCATCGCGAACGTCACGAACCGGGCGCGAGGAGCACCGGCAGTTCCCCGATCCCGTTGAAGATCAGTGACGGACGGCGGACGGGCGGCCGCCCCGGATCGTACGGGCACAGGTCAGGGAAGCGGGCGAAGAGCGCGGGCAGGGCGACGGCCGCTTCCAGCCGGGCGAGCGGCGCGCCGAGGCAGTGGTGGATGCCGTGCCCGAAAGTGAGATGCCGGGTGGGGGCCCGGGTGATGTCGAAACGCCCGGCCCCGGCCCCGTGCTGCCGCGGATCGCGGCCGAAGGCGGTGTACGAGAGCATCACCGGATCGCCCGCGCGAACGGTCCGGCCGGCCACGTCCACGTCGCACAGCGCGTAGCGGAACGGGAAGTGGGCGACCGGCGGGTCCCAGCGCAGCGTCTCCTCGACCACGGCACTCCAGGACACCTGCCCGCTGCGTACGAGGGCCAGCTGGCCAGGGTGGGTCAGCAGCGCGTGCACGGCGTTGACCAGCAGGTTCACGGTGGTTTCATGCCCGGCGACCAGCATCAGCAGCAGCGTGTCGACGAGTTCGGTGCCGCTCAGCGGCTGGGGGCCGGGTGCCACCAGCGCACTCGTCAGGTCGTCCCCGGGACGGTCCCGTTTCTCGGCGAGGAGACCGGCGAGCGCGGTGCGCAGCTCGCGGTGGACCGCGTGCGCCCCGGACGGGTCCGAGGGGGCGCCGAACAGGGCCCCGCACAGCGACCGGAGCCGGTCGCGGCGGTCGCCGGGCACGCCGAACAGCTCGCAGATGACCCGTATGGGCAGCGGGTGGGCGTAGCGGGACCGCAGTTCGACCGGCTCCCCGGGCCGGGCGGCGGCGAGCCCGTCCAGCAGCTCTCCGGCCAGCTCCTCGACGCGCGGTCCGAGCCGCTCCACGCGGCGCACGGTGAACGCGCGGGCCAGCGGTGCCCGGAGCCGGGTGTGGTCGCCCGCCGTCGCGGTGGTCATGTTGGCGACGGTCAGCAGCGGCGCCAGCGGCCAGGAGCGCGGGACCTCACCGCTGCGCCAGGCGCGCCAGGCGCCGATGTCCTTGACGAAGCGGCTGTCGGCCAGCACCGCACGCCCGGCCTGATGGTGGGTCACCAGCCAGGCGGACACCCCGCCGGGCGGCAGGACGGGCACCACCGGCCCCGCCGCGCACAGCGCGTCCGTACCGGAGCGGGGATCGTGCTCAGCGGGGTCGAGCCGTACCGGAATGCCGTACGTGCCGGAGAGGGCGTCTGCGGGCTCCACGCCGTCGAAGTCCATGCTTCAGGTTAGAACCGCCACCGGGTCCCTTCCCACCCTCGGCGCGGGCCACGGCTTGCTGCATTCGCGGGTCCCGCGCTGCTGCATTCGGGGGGCGCGGCGTGTGCCAAGCGGGTGAAGCGCGGGGACCGGTTGTCGACCTTGTGCGGGGTGCGGGCAACCGTGCGGGTGTCCCCTTCTTCCCACTCAGGAGAACCCCCTCATGTCGAAGATTCTCGCCGTCATACCCCGGCCCGGCGCGGCGCACACCGGTTCCCGGTCGTGTGGGCCGCGCCGCCACCACCGCCGTACCGCCTGAACCAGCCGGTCAGGGGCTCCGGCCGCCGTCGGGGCGGCGGCCGGAGCCCGGTCCGTCCGGGGCGGGGCGGGTCCCGCCGGGACCGCGCCCGCCGGTGCCGGCGGGAGGCCGCACCTCGCGGGCCCCGGAGCGCCCGCGGACCGCGCTCCGCCTAGGAAGCGCCCGCTCCGGAAGCCACCGCCTTCGCCCACCGGTAGTCCGCCTTGCCGCTCGGGGAGCGCCGGATGTGTTCGGTGCAGACCACCGAACGCGGGATCTTGTAACCGGCCAGCCGCGTCCGGCAATGGTCCTGCACCGCTGCCAGATCCAGCGGCGCGGCGCCGTCGCGGAGTTGCACGACCGCGGCCACCCGGCTGCCCCACCGCGCGTCCGGAACTCCGGCCACCAGCGCGTCGTAGACGTCCGGATGTGCCTTCAGCGCCTGCTCGACCTCCTCCGGGTACACCTTCTCGCCGCCGGAGTTGATGCACTGCGAGCCCCGGCCGAGGACGGTGACGATGCCCGCCTCGTCGATGGTCGCCATGTCGCCGAGCAGCACCCACCGTTCGCCGTCCGCCTCGAAGAACGTCTCGGCGGTCTTGCGCGGGTCGTTGTAGTAGCCGAGCGGTACGTGTCCGCGCAGCGCGAGCCGCCCCACCTCGCCCGCCGCCACCCGGGCGTGCGCGGGGGAGGCCGGGTCGACCACTGCCGTGTGCGCGTTGACGCGCAACCGGAAGCCCCGGCCGGGACCCGAGTCCTCGGTGGCGGTGCCGTTGAAGCCGGACTCGGAGGAGCCGAAGTTGTTGAGCAGCAGGGCGCCCGGCACCAGTGCGGCGAACTGCTCCCGTACGGTCTCCGAGAGGACCGCCCCGGAGCTGCTGACGCTGAACAGCGAGGAGCAGTCCGTGCCCTTCAGCGGGCCGGCCAGCGCGTCCGCGAGCGGGCGCAGCATCGCGTCACCGACCAGCGAGATGCTCGTGACCTTCTCCCGTTCGACGGTACGCAGCACCTCCTCCGGGACGAACTTGCGGTGCAGGACCACCTTCTGGCCGAAGTGGAAGGCGATGAACGCGGTGAGGGTGGAGGTGCCGTGCATCAGCGGGGGAGTGGGGAAGAAGACCAGCCCCTCGCCGCCGGCGGCGACGCGTTCGGCCAGCTCCGCGGGGTGCCGTACCGGTTCACCGGTGGGCGCGCCGCCGCCCATGCCGGAGAAGAAGATGTCCTCGTGCCGCCACAGCACGCCCTTCGGCATGCCGGTGGTGCCGCCGGTGTAGATGACGAGCCGGTCGCCGCCGGAGCGCGGAGCGAAGTCGCGGCCGGGCGAGCCGGAGGCCTCGGCGTCCGTGAACGGCACCGGCGCGACGGCGGGCTCCGGGGCGCCGGCGGGCGGTGTGCCCACCCGTACGAGGTGGCGCAGCCGGTCCGCGTGCGGCAGGGCGGCCGCGACCCGTCCGGTGAACTCCGCGTCGAAGACCAGGGCGACGAGGTCGGCGTCCCGGTAGAGGTAGGCCAGCTCGTCCTCGACATAGCGGTAGTTGACGTTGACCGGTACGGCGCGGATCTTCAGGCAGGCGTAGAGGGTCTGGAGGTACTCGACGCCGTTGTAGAGGTGCAGGCCGACGTGCGCGCCGGGGGTGACGCCGTGGTCGCGCAGGTGGTGGGCGAGGCGGTTGGCGGCGCGGTCCAGCTCCGCGTACGTGAGACGGCGCGCCGCGCCGGTGCCGGGGTGGTCGAGGAACACCAGCGCCTCACGTCCGGGAACCGTGTCGACCACCGACTCGAACAGATCGGCGAGGTTGTATTCCACGTCTCCTCCAGAACGGGCGGCGGCGTCGGCTCGCGGTCATTAGAGCGCCGCACGCCGTACGGGGGAAGGGGCGCGGCGCCGGAAACTGACTGTCTGTCAGAAAACTCTTGAAGTCGGCCCCCGGCTCCTGCAACCTGTTCTACGTTCCGGGGCGGACGGGCGGCTCTCGGCGGCGGCGGGCACGGCCCGCGGCCGCCCGGACAGGAGGACGCATGGGCGGGACCGAACATCTGACCGTGACGCGCGAAGGCGCGACCCTGGTGCTCACCCTCGACCGGCCGGAGGCGAAGAACGCGCTGTCGCTGCCGATGCTGGTGGGCCTGTACGACGGCTGGGTCGCCGCCGACGAGGACGACTCGGTGCGCTCGGTGGTGCTCACCGGCGCGGGCGGCGCCTTCTGCGCCGGTATGGACCTCAAAGCGCTGGCCGGCCGGGGCATGGACGGCGAGCCGTACCGCGAGCGCCTGAAGGCCGACCCCGACCTGCACTGGAAGGCGATGCTGCGCCACCACCGCCCGCGCAAGCCGGTCATCGCCGCCGTCGAAGGGCCCTGCGTCGCCGGCGGTACGGAGATCCTCCAGGGCACCGACATCCGGGTGGCCGGGCGGAGCGCCACGTTCGGGCTCTTCGAGGTACGGCGCGGCCTGTTCCCCATCGGGGGTTCCACCGTCCGCCTCGCCCGCCAGATCCCGCGCACCCACGCCCTGGAGATGCTGCTCACCGGGCGCCCCTACAGCGCGGAGGAGGCCGCGCGCATCGGGCTGATCGGCCACGTCGTGCCGGACGGTGACGCGCTCGGCAAGGCCCTGGAGACCGCCGCGCTGATCAACGACTGCGGCCCGCTCGCCGTCGAGGCGGTCAAGGCGTCCGTCTACGAGACCGCCGCGATGACCGAGGAGGACGGCCTGGCGGCCGAACTCGCCCGTGGCTGGCCGGTCTTCGACACGGCCGACGCCAGGGAAGGCGCCCGGGCCTTCGCCGAGAAGCGCCCGCCCGTCTTCCGGCGCGCCTGACCCGGCCGTGTCTGTCCTGGCCGTGCCCGACCCGGCTGCGCCTGTCCTGGCCGTGCCCGACCCGGCTGCGCCTGCCCTGGCCGTGCCCGACCCGGCTGCGCCTGCCCTGGCCGCGCCCGACCCGGCGCGCCGGGCCAGACCGTGCCCGACCCGCCGCCGTGCCCCCGGCCGCGCCCGCCGCCCCCCCGTACGGAAGCGAGGAGCCCGTATGCCCCCGACCTCCCGCACCCCCGACGCCGACGCCCCGGAGGTGCTGTCGGCCCCGCTCGTCGTCGAGTTCCCCTTCACCCGGTCCCTCGGGCCCGTGCAGAGCGCCTTCCTCACCGGGCTGCGCGAGCGCGTCGTGCTGGGCGTCCGGACCGGGGACGGGCGGGTGCTGGTGCCCCCCGTCGAGTACGACCCGGCCACCGCCGAGGAGATACGCGACCTCGTCGAGGTCGGCACCACGGGGACCGTCACCACCTGGTCCTGGAACCCGGCCCCGCGCCCCCACCAGCCGCTGGACACGCCGTTCGCCTGGGTGCTCGTCCGGTTCGACGGCGCCGACACGGCCCTCCTGCACGCCCTGGACGCGCCCGGCCCCGACGCCGTACGCACCGGGATGCGGGTCCGGGTGCGCTGGGCGGCGGAACGTACCGGCGCCATCACCGACATCGCGTGCTTCGAGCCGTACGAGGGTGACGGGAGGGGAGACGCCACACCGCACGACGGCGAGTTCACCGACCCCGTCACCGGCATCACCGCCCCCGCCCGCCTCGACTACACCTACTCACCCGGCCGCGCCCAGTCCCGCTACCTCGCCGCCCTCGCCGGGCACCGGACCGTCGGGGAGCGCTGCCCGTCCTGCCGCAAGGTGTACGTACCGCCCCGCGGCGCCTGCCCCACCTGCGGCGTGGCCACCCGGGACCAGGTCGAGGTGGGCCCCAGGGGCACCGTCACCACCTTCTGCATCGTGAACATCAAGGCGAAGAACCTCGACATCGACGTGCCGTACGTCTACGCGCACATCGCCCTGGACGGCGCCGACCTGGCCCTGCACGCCCGCATCGGCGGCATTCCGTATGACGAGGTACGCATGGGCCTGCGGGTGGAGCCGGTGTGGCGCGGCGACGGCCGCTACCCGGACCACTACCGGCCCACCGGCGAACCCGACGCCGACTACGACAGCTACAAGGAGCTGGTCTGATGTCCGCGACACCCGGCCCGGCCGCGGAGCGACGCGAGGTCGCGGTCGTCGCCTTCGCACAGAGCGACCACGCCCGCGACACCGCCGAGGTCTCCGAGGCGGAACTCCTGCTGCCGGTGCTCCAGGACGCCCTGGGCCAGGCCGGGCTGCGGGCCGGGGAGATCGACTTCACCTGCTCGGGGTCGTCGGACTACCTGGCCGGGCGGGCCTTCTCCTTCACGATGGCGCTGGACAGCGTCGGCGCCTGGCCGCCCATCGCCGAGTCGCACGTCGAGACGGACGGCGCCTGGGCGCTGTACGAGGCGTGGGTCAAGCTGCTGACCGGCACCGCCGAGACCGCGCTCGTGTACGCCTACGGCAAGTCCTCGTCCGGCGCGGTCCGCGACGTGCTCACCCGCCAGCTCGACCCGTACTACCTCGCGCCCCTGTGGCCCGACTCCGTCTCCCTCGCTGCCCTCCAGGCCCAGGCCCTCATCGACGCGGGCGACACGGACGAGGCGGCGCTCGCCGGAATCGCGGCACGCGCCCGCGCCGACGCGGCCGCCAACCCGCACGCCCGGCACAGCGGCCCGGTGCCGCCCGGCGAGTACGTCGTCCGGCCCCTGCGCACCGCCGACTGCCCGCCCGTCACCGACGGCGCCGCCGCCGTCGTCCTCGCGGCCGGCGACACCGCGCGGCGGCTGTGCGACCGGCCCGCCTGGATCCGCGGCATGGACCACCGTGTCGAGGCCCACGCACTCGGCGTACGGGACCTCACCGACTCGCCGTCCACCCGGCTGGCCGCGGAGCGCGCCGGAGCCTTCGAACAGCCGGTGGACAGCGCCGAACTGCACGCCCCCTTCACCGCGCAGGAGGTCGTCCTCCGCAAGGCGCTGCGGCTGGACGACCGGGTACGGATCAACCCGTCCGGCGGCGCGCTCGCCGCCAACCCCATGATGGCCACCGGACTGATCCGGATCGGCGAGGCCGCCCAGGCCGTCCGGCGCGGCGCGTCGCGGCGGGCGCTGGCGCACGCCACGTCGGGGCCCTGTCTTCAGCAGAACCTGGTCGCCGTACTGGAAGGGGAGCCGCGATGAGCGAGGGTGGAGCACCCGGGAGCGGAACGCCCCGGCCCGGAGCGTCCAGGGCCGCGGTGTCCAAGGAGCCCGTCGCCGTCGTCGGCATCGGCCAGACCCGGCACGTCGCCGCGCGCCGCGACGTCTCCCTGGCCGGGCTCGTCCGCGAGGCGGCCCGGCGCGCCCTCGACGACGCCGAACTGTCCTGGCAGGACATCGACGCCGTGGTCATCGGCAAGGCCCCCGACTTCTTCGAGGGCGTCATGATGCCCGAGCTGTACCTGGCCGACGCGCTCGGCGCGGTCGGCAAACCGATCCTGCGGGTGCACACCGCCGGCTCGGTCGGCGGCTCCACCGCCCTGGTCGCCGCCGACCTCGTCGCCGCCCGCGTGCACCGCACCGTCCTGACCCTGGCCTTCGAGAAGCAGTCCGAGTCCAACGCCATGTGGGGCCTGTCGCTCCCGGTCCCCTTCCAGCAGCCGCTGCTGGCCGGCGCGGGCGGCTTCTTCGCGCCGCACGTCCGCGCCTACATGCGGCGTACGGGCGCACCTGCCACGGTCGGCTCCCTGGTCGCGTACAAGGACCGCCGCAACGCGCTGAAGAACCCGTACGCCCACCTCCACGAACACGACATCACCCTGGAGAAGGTCCAGGCGTCCCCGATGCTCTGGGACCCGGTCCGCTACTCCGAGACCTGCCCGTCCTCCGACGGCGCCTGCGCGATGGTCCTGACCGACCGCGCGGGCGCGCGGCGGGCGCCCCGGCCCGCCGCCTGGATGCACGGCGGGGCGATGCGCAGCGAACCGACCCTCTTCGCGGGCAAGGACTTCGTCTCCCCGCAGGCGGGCAAGGACTGCGCCGCGGCCGTGTACCGGCAGGCCGGGGTCGCGGACCCGCGCCGGGAGATCGACGTGGTGGAGATGTACGTCCCCTTCAGCTGGTACGAGCCGATGTGGCTGGAGAACCTGGGCTTCGCCGCGCCCGGCGAGGGCTGGAAGCTCACCGAGTCCGGAGTGACGGAGCTCGACGGCGACCTGCCCGTCAACCCCTCCGGAGGGGTGCTCTCCGCCAACCCCATCGGCGCCTCCGGCATGATCCGTTTCGCCGAGGCGGCCCTCCAGGTGCGCGGGCAGGCGGGGGAGCACCAGGTCCCCGGCGCGCGCCGGGCCCTGGGCCACGCCTACGGAGGCGGGTCCCAGTTCTTCTCGATGTGGTTGGTGGGCGCCGAGCCGCCCGCCACCTGAAGCGCACCCTGTCCGACACCGGGCGGGGTGACTAGGCTGACCGCCACGCCGAACCGGGAGGAGCAGCGACGTGGCCGAGGGCATCATGGAACAGCGGCTCGCGGACGGGACCGGGCCGCAGCCCGACCTGACCGGCGCCGCCTGGCAGTCCAGCAGCCAGGGGATGGGGGATGTGCAGGTCGCCTTCGTGGAAGGCTGGATCGCGATGCGCAACCGGCGCACTCCGGACGTACCCGCGCTGGTCTTCACACCGGCCGAGTGGCGCGGGTTCGTCCTCGGCGCCCGGGACGGCGAGTTCGACCTCACCTGACGCGCCGCGGCCCGCGCCCCGGGCCCGGCGGACCGGATGACCGGACGGAGACGGCCGCCGGTCATCCGGCCGCGCGCGGCCGCCGCGTTACGCCCACAGCCCCAGCAGGAACGGATAGGCGTGCAGGACCGGCGCGGGCCCCTGGACGAGATCGCGCAGGGTGAAGACGATGTACTCGGTGCCCTTGGTGGCGAAGAAGTGCACCTCGTCGCCCACGGTGGCGGAGGCCACCGCGTCCGGGGCGGTCCATCCCTTGGGCAGCTGGCCCAGCGGCACCGGCTGCACCTCGCGGAGGTCCGGCGCGCGGAACCGGCCGTCGATCAGCACCGTCTGCTGCTCGCAGAACAGCAGGTACTGCGAGTCGTCGGGCCGCGCGGGCGTCGCCTCCAGGACCCGGCCGTACGGCTCCAGCTCCCGGGACGGGAAGTACTCCTCGGTCCGGTCGATGCCGTCGTTGTCCTTGTCGGAGAAGGCGACCGTCAGGTCACCCTTGACCCCGAGGTAGGTCCGGCCGCTGCGCCGCGGGGCCCGGGTGACGAAGTCGAAGCCGCCGTGGAACTCCTTGGGCAGGTGCGGGAAGCGCGCACTGATCTTCCGCGGCCCTTCCTCGACACGGTTGCGCGAGGAGAACCGGATGACCTCGTCACCACGGAAGCCCTCGAACCGTACGAACGGCGTGGTGTCGCCCGGCACGTACTTGGCGACGGTGCCGAAGACGCCTCCGGCGGCCTCCAGCGACGCCTTGAAGACGTGCGTGACGGTGGAGATGATGCCGCCGCCCGGCTCCACCAGCAGCCCGGACAGCGCGTCGAAGACCGGGTCGCCGCCGCGCGCCTCGACCGGCTCGAAGGTCCACTGCTCGGCGGTGCGGTAGGCACCGGTGTTCTCCGTCGACTGGTCGACGACCGCGCCCACCGCGGCCGCGTTGTCGCGCACGTTCATCCACAGGCCGCTGTGCAGGTTGGCGACCCGGTACGGGTCCTCCTCGACCAGCTGCCACGACTGGCTGCGGTACGCCGGGGTGTTCTCCTCCAGATGCTCCTGGACCAGGGGCGTGCCCTTGTCCTTGCCGCACCTGCGGACCTGGAGGTAGCCGCCGCTGTGCTGGTTCTGCATCCGGAAGGTGCGCTCGCCGCCCGGCGCGGACTCCAGCCGCCATGCCTGGGCGGCCCGCTGCGGCCAGTCGTACAGCCGCTCCTGGACGATGTCCGCGGGGGACTGTTTGGTGTGGCCCTTGACGGTCAGATACAGGCCGCTGCTCACGTTCTTGATCAGGTACGTGCCCTTGGCGCTGACGCTCACGGGAACCTCCTGGGAGCGGACGGAAAGAGTTCCGGTTCCGGCGTCCCACCCTAGGAGCCCGCTTCCCGGGACGCGACGGTACGGCCACCAGACCCGGCCAAGGTCAGGTCCCGGCCCCCGCCCGGGTACGCACCGCCCACAAGGCCCGATTCCCGGCGGGCGCGCTCCGCCGCTCCGGCGGGCACACCAGCAACGACCGGAACAGCACGCAGGAAAGCGGACCGGGGCCCGCGCGATCCGGCGACGGGCCGCGGATCAGTGCTGGTTGGGGATGGAACGCGCCCGCTCCAGCGAGTTCGCGACGGCGGGGGCCGGGGCGGGCTCGGCGCGCGGAGCCGGGTCGGCCGCGCGGGACGCGTACGCGGTGGGCGGCTCCGGCGGCTGGGCCTGCTGAGTGTCCGCGAGGACCGTGGTGGCCAGGTGCCGCAGCACGTCCGCGTGCGCGTGCAGCATCTGGTGCGTACGGGTGTCCCCCGGATCGGCCAGCAGGATGCGGGCGGCGGTGTTCACGGCACGCAGCCGCGGCTTCTGGGCCGTACGGTGCGCCCGGGGCAGCGACCGCCAGGCCGTGTTGGCGACGGTGATCAGCCGCCACAGGTCGTTGGTGGCCGGGTCGATGTCGTAGAACCGCAGACCGTACCGGCCGACGAGCCAGTACGAGAGGGACAGCGTCACGACCACCAGGAGGTCGAACGTCACCCAGGCGCGCGCCATGTGGCCGCGGTCCACGGCCATGTCGACCAGCAGCGCCACCCCCGCGCCCCCCGCGCCGAAGAGGACCGAGGCGAGCACGCCGAAGAACGCGACGGCCGGCACGATGCCGATGCCGTTCTCACTGTCCACCCGGAGCAGCCCCTGCCAGTGCGGGGCCAGATAGCGGGCGTAGCGGACGGGCTTCGGGGCGGGTTCGGTGACAGCGATTCTCTTCGCCCAACTCACTGCCATCGCTGCACACTCCTTCGTCGGGCACTGACGCACGGCTTCACGCCTCAACCAACGAATAACGGAATTGCCGGATACGCTCGGCCGGCTCAAACAACGTTTCTGCTGCGGAGTTTCCTCCGTACAGCCGGGCGCATGGGGGGCGTGGGCGCGGAGTGGTTCCGGGGCACCCGCACGCGGCCGCACCACAAAAGAAGAAATGACCGGAAAAACAAAAACCGAAAAACAATGACCGTCCGCGTCCCGGCGCCCTCCGCACGGAGGGCGCCGGGACGCGGACGGCTGCCGGGTCTCAGCGGCCGGAACGGTGCCGGTGGGCGCCGCGGTTGGAGTACGCGTGCCGGGTGGCCGCCGCCGGGGTGTCGGGGTCGAGCTGACGGATCAGCTGGTGGAAGCAGAGCAGCACGGTCACCGGCGGGAGCCCCGCCACGGTGATCCCCGCCGGGGTGGTGGGGGCCTTGGCGATGCACAGCACCGTGGCCACGGCCGCGAAGAAGATCACGACGCACCACGAGTGCGCGGTGCGTCGCCGGTGGGTGCGGGCCCGCAGGATGGACAGGATGGCGGCCATCCACGGCCCGTAGACCAGCAGCGGCCACAGCTGGGCGATGCGCGGTGACGTGGCCTCGCCGGCCAGGGCCCGCAGCGGCGGGTAGGACGCCACCGCGGCGAGCAGGGCGACCGCCATCACGATCACGGACGTCAGGGTGACGGTGACCAGGCTCAGGGTGCGCCGCCACGACCGGGTGTCGCCCTCCCGGCCGGCGCGGGCGGCGCGCAGGAAGGACGGCTTGCGGTGGCTGTGCCGCTCGGACACCGGCAGACCGGCGGTGACCGGCGGCTGTTCGGCGGTGTCCAGCAGCTGCGCCAGCTCGGCGTCGAGGTCGTCGGGGACGACCATCGGCTCCGCGCCGTAGGCGTCGTAGGCGTCGGCCAGGCTCTCGTGGGCCGGCTGGTCACGGAAGAGGGGACCGTCGGCGAGGCCGAAGGCGGCCGTCAGATCGGGCTCGGAGGTGACTTGGGCGGGGATCCGGTACCCGTCGGCGGTGGACGGCATCAGCAGGTGGAGGGTGGGGGGATCGTACACGGCAACTTCCCTGCGGGCTGGGCGGCGGCGTCGAGGCCCGGGCTGTCAGGCGGCGCTGGCCGCCCTCAGCACCGCCGGGGCCCGGCGCCGCACTCGGCTTCGGCGGGTTGCGACCACATCGCCTTGATCCGGTCGAGTTCCGCGCCGAGGCGGTCCAGCAGATCGGCGGAGAGTTCCGGCCGGAAGTATTCCCGCTCGCATTCCGCTTCGGCCGGCGGCCGGTCGGTTGCGGGGGAGTCGGAGATGCCAACGGGCTTGAAGAAACGCCGGCCGAGACGTCGGGCCGGCTGATCCACAGGAGTGTCAGGCATACATGCGGAACGAAGAGGGCCGACACAAAGGGACGGGTATCCGGCCCGGAGCGGCCCAAGTGAACTCAAGCAGACGTGGAGGGTACGAAGAGGAGGTGATCGGAAAGGTGGATGATTCGCTTTCGGTGCGCCGTCGGTCCGCCGCCGGAGGGCCGCGCGGGGGCCGGCCGCCGGCGGCCGGCGCGTGCCCCTATACCACTCACCCCCGTCGCGCGTCACCACAGCGTGGAAGGGCGCGTTCGGGCGGACGGCCCCGGCGTGCCACGGCGCCCGCACGAACGGTTGTGCGCCCGAGAGCGCCCACCTCGGAAGTAAAAGGTTTCTGCCGACGTCGGAGCGGCTCCGGCGCGCGCCGTACCGTTTCAGCGTATGCCGCTCCGGTGAGCTGACCCCCACTCCGACGCGCCCCCCGCAGAAAGTATGTCCAGGGGACCGGCGGTGCGCCCCGGGTAGGTAATGGTGCGTCACATCTACCTGTCCTTCCGCTCCCGGGCCCGCTCGACGGCCGCCCGGGACACCGGCCGATCAATCAACGAGGTGGTCCCCGATGGGAATACGTGGAGAGGCGGGCGTCCGCGCACCGCACGGCCCCGCGGCCGCCGCACCCGGCACCTGGGTCGTCTCGACCGCGCCCGGCGGCGTCCCGCTGCTCGGGCACGCGCTCCGCCTGTGGCGGCGCCCGCTCGAATTCCTCGCCGCGATGCCCGCCCACGGCGACCTGGTCGCGATCCGCCTCGGCCCGCAGCGCGTCTGGCTGGCCTGCGACCCGGCCCTGGTGCAGCAGATCCTCATGGACCCCCGCACGTACGACAAAGGCGGGCCGCTGTACGACACGATGCGCATGGTGCTCGGCAACGGCCTGGTCACCTGCCCGCAGCGCGTGCACCGCCGGCAGCGCCGGCTGGCCCAGCCCTGCTTCCGCCCCTCCCGGATCGCCGACTACGCCGCGGTGATGAGCGCCGAGATCAGCGCGGCCGTCGAGGAGTGGCGGCCGGGCCGGGAACTGGACGTCACCGACGCGATGATGGACCTCTCCGCCCGGGTGACCACCGGCGTGCTGATGTCCACCTCCCTCGACCCGGGCCTCGCCGCCGAGGTACGGGCATGCCTGGCCACCGCCATGCGCGGCGTGCTGCTGCGCGCGGTCGTCCCGCTCGGCCCGCTCTACAAGCTCCCGACCCCCGGCAACCGCCGCTTCGACCGGGCCCTGGCCCGGCTGCACCACCTCATCGATCAGATCATCGCCGAGCGCCGCGCCCGTCCCGCCGAGCACGACGACCTGCTGGCCACACTTCTCGAAGCCACGGACGACGGCGGCAACGCCACCGGCAACGACCCGTCCCCGTACGGCACTTCCGCACCGGACACGTGCCCCGCCGGCTCGACGCCCGGCCGCCCCACCCCTCCGCCCACCACCCGGGAGGCACCCCACGACAAGGAACCGCTCACCGACCAGAAGGAACCCCTCACCGACCAAGAGGCCCACGACCAGCTGATGACCTTCCTGGTGGCCGGGATCGAGACCACCGCGCTGGCCCTCGCCTGGACTTTCCACCTCCTGGCGGCCCACCCCGAGGAGGAACGCCGGCTGCACGCCGAAGTCGACACCGTGCTCGCCGGCCGCCCGCCGGCCCCCGCGGACCTGCCCCGGCTCACCCACGCCCGCCGCGTGGTCACCGAAGCCCTGCGCATGTATCCGCCCGGCTGGGCCCTGACCCGCGTCACCACCACCGAGACCACGCTGGCCGGTCACCGGCTGGCACCGGGAAGCACCGTCCTGTACAGCGCGTACGTGCTGCACCAGGACCCGGTGGCCTTCCCCGACCCCCAACGGTTCGACCCCGACCGATGGTTGCCGGAACGCGCGGGGAGCATCCCGAGCGGTGCGATGCTCCCGTTCGCCGCCGGCAACCGCAAGTGCATCGGCGACCACTTCGCGATGACCGAAGCCGTGCTCGCCCTTGCCGCCATCGCCGCACGCTGGCGCCTGCGCCCGCCGACCGCCAGGACCGTACGACCGGTCCCGGCGGCCGTGCTGAGCCCGGGCCCGCTGCCCATGGTCTGCGAGCCCCGCGGCAGGCCGGACGGCGGCGCAGCGCAGGCAGTGCCGTCTCAAGCACCGTGAACATGGAGAGAACCATGCAGGCAACAGGCTACGGCGCCCCGGAACACGAGATTCCCGCCGCCCGTCCGGCCGCGGTCCCGTTACCGGGGACCGGTCCGGAGCACGACCCGGACGCGACGGCGCCGCACGCCGCCGTCGTCGTCCCCCAGCTCTTCTGCCCCATCCCGGCGGCGCCGCATCACGAGACCGCCGGCATCGAGGCGCGGGTGGTGGACTGGATGGCGCGGTTCGGGTTCTGCGACGACGACTTCCACCACGCACAGGTACTGGCCAACCGCACCGCCGAGTGGGCGTGCCGGATCGCGCCCGACGGCGCCACCGACCCGCTGCAGATCGGGGCCGACTGGTCCTGCCTGGGCCTGCTGCTGGACGACGTCTATCTGGACGGCGGGCTCTTCAGCCGGAACCCGGAACGTTTCCTCCCGATGGCCGTCCAGGTCATCCACGGAGCCGACCACCCCGAGACCACCGACGGCCCGACGCCCGACCCCTACACCGCGGCCTTCGGCGAGGTCTCGCACCGCTACCGGCGGCACGCCACCGGCACGGTCGTACGGCGCTGGGTCGACGGCGTTGCCGAATGGTTTCTCGCCGCGTGCGTCGGCATGGGCCAGCGGGCCTCGGGCTCCGTACCGAGCCTGGAGGAGTACCTCGTCATCGGCCCACGGGACCGCGGCACCAAGGCGTCCATCGCCGTCATCGAGATGGCGGAGGGCACCTCGCTGCCCAGCGAGGCGGCCGAGACACCCCGAATACGAGCCCTGACCCAGATCGCCTCGGCGCTGGTGACCTTCGCCAACGACGTCCACTCCTACCACCGCGAGGTCAAGGAGCAGTCCCTGGAGTCCAACCTCGTCGGCATCCTGGAACACGCGCTGCGCGTGCCGCCCCAGGAAGCCATGATCCAGGCGGCCGCGCTGCACGACCGCCTGATGTGCCTGTACGTCACCCTGCGGGACCAGACCGCCGTACGGGCCACTCCCGAGGTGCGCTGCTACCTCGGCCAACTGGACCACTTCATCCGGGGCAACCTGGACTACAGCGCCGTGACCCCGCGCTACCGGTCCGACCCGGGGGCCGCCCCCGATCCGGCGCCCGCGTTCGGTGTCTGGGCGGACTCGCCCAGTGATGGGAGTCTCGAACCGCTGCCGCTGCGCCCGATCGCGTGGTGGTGGGACCAGCTGAGTCCCGCGATGTGAGCCCGGGGGACAGCGCTGTCCCCCGGCTCCGCGGTCCACGGGGCCGGCCCGTTCCCGGCGGCCCCTTCGGACCCTCAGGCCCTGTCGCAACGTCCCGGTACCCGGACCGGCGCCCCCCCCGGCGGGCGCGGCCGGGCACCGGCAGGAAGGGTGAACCGTTGTGCGTGCAAAGCCCCGTGTCCTCGTGGTCGGCGGCGGGATCGCCGGCCTGTCCGCGGCCTTCCGGCTCCAGCAGGCCGGCTGCGAGACCGTCGTCCTGGAGAGCGCCGGTCCGGAGCTGGCCGGCGGCCGGATGGCCACCGTCAACGTCTCGGGATTCGCCGTCAACCGGGCGGCGACCATCCTCATCCACAGCTACCGCGAACTGATCCGCCTCGTCGCCGCGGCCGGCCTGGCCGGCGAGGTCGTCCCCGGGAGCGACCTGTTCGGCCTGGTCCGCGGCGGCCGGGTGGACCGCGTCCGCCTCGGCTCCCGCCGGCAGCTCGCCACTGGCGGACTGCTGACCAGCTTCCCCCTCGGCGACATCGCCAAGCTGCTGCGCGACTACCGCCGCGTACGCCCGTTGCTGACACCGCACGACATGTCCCCGATGGCCGCGGCCGACTTCGAGTCCGTCCATCAGTACGCCACCCGCCGCGGCCTGCGGCCCGAGACCCTGGAGTACCTGCTCGACCCGCTCGTCTCCGGGCTGTGCCTGGGCGAGCCGGAAGAGGTCTCGGCCGCGATGCCGTTCGTCTTCATCGACGTCATCCTGTGCGGCGGCGGCTTCTTCACCTCCAAGGAAGGCGTCGGCTTCCTGCCCAAGGGGCTGGCCCGGCAGCTCACCGTCGAGTACCACGCCCAGGTCACCTCGGTCGAGGACCGCGGCGAGGAGGTGGCGGTCACCTGGCACCGGCCGGGCGAGGCGGAGCACCTGGAGACCGCCGCCGCCTGCGTCCTGGCCGTACCACCGCCGCAGATACCACCGCTGTACGGCCAACTCACGCCCGACCAGCGAGAGTTCCTGGACGACGCCCCGTACGCCCGCAGCATCCACGTCGCCTTCGGGCTGGACCGCCCGACGGCGGAACGGGCCATGCTGGTGCAGGCGTCCCGCGTCGAACACCCGGACCTCTGCGCCTTCGTGCTGGAACACAACCTCTCCCCGCAGCGCGTACCGGAAGGGGCGGGGCTGGTCATGACCCATCTGCGCGGCGCGTGGTCGGACCGCAACTGGGACCTGGGGGACGACAAGGTGGTGGACCACGTCCTGGCGGGCGTCCGGCGGATGGGCATCCTGCCCGAACTGGAGCGCCACACCACCATGACGCACATCTGGCGCGTCGCGCCGTGCCTGATCGGCCGGCGGCCGGGGGACTACCGCGCCATCGCCCGCTTCGCGGCCGGATTCGACCCGCGCGGCCGGGTCCAGCCGGCCGGCGGCGACATCCTGGGCCACTCCACCACCAACAGCAGCGTGGCCTCCGGTGAGCGGGCCGCCCGGAACCTCGTGGCCCGGCTGCGTACCGAGGGGGCGCTCACGTCGGGACGCCACTGACCCGCGTCCCGGTCTGCCAACTGCCTCCGGAGCACCGCCGATTCACCCGTAAGAGTGGCTGCTTACGGGTGCCCCGGGCGGGCCGGAACGGGTAAACGCGTGTGCTTATAGCACGGCCCGGCCCCCGTCGTGCAGCATGTCACTCATCCTGGTTACCGCGGGTCCGTATGGGCGTACGCTCTGCGCTATCGCAGGCAGAGTGCGGCCGGACGGGCCCGCACTCGCGGCGGGCGGGAGCACCCACGCGGCGAACGGATTCAGTCATGGCCAACGGATGGGAGCAGGTGCGCAACGCACGGCGTGTCCTGCTCGAACGGAACGCCGAACTCGAAGCGCTGGAGGCGGCCTTGGACCGGCTCTGCGGCCCTGGTGGGGGCTCCGTCACCACCCGGCGCGGCGGACTGCTCTCCTTCGCCGCACCCGCCGGCATGGGCAAGACCGCGCTGCTCGCCGAGGTCCGCGCCCGTGCCGCCGCGCACGGCTGCACCGTGCTCTCCGCGCGCGGCGGCGAGCAGGAGCACGGCATGGCCTTCCACGTCGTACGCCAGCTCGTGCAGCCCGTCCTGGCCGCATACGACGAGGCCGCCTCCCGCACCGTCCTGGGCACCTGGTACGACATCGTCGCCCCGGCCCTCGGTCTGGTGGCCGACGCGGGCGGCAGCGTGCCCGACCCGACCGGTGTACGCGACGGCCTGGACTGGCTGGTGACCCGCCTCGCCGTGCAGCAGGCGCCCACCGTGCTGGTCCTGGACGACGCGCACTGGGCCGACCAGGAGTCCCTGAGCTGGCTCACCGCGTTCGCGCCCCGGGCCGAGGACCTCCCGATGCTCGTGGTGGTCGCCTACCGCCCCGAAGAACTGCCGCGCGACGCCGCCCCCTTCCGCAAGCTCGCCGAACGCCACGCCACCCGCCCCTTCACCCTCACCCCGTTCACCTGCGACGCGGTCACCAGCATCGTCCGCGAGGCGATCGGCGCGGCGGCCGAGGACAAGTTCTGCACCGAATGCTGGGCGGTCACCGACGGCAACCCCTTCGAAGCCGTGGAACTCGCCGCCGGACTCCGCGAGCGCGGCCTCCAGGGCGGCCGGGACGACCTGCCCGCCCTGCGCGAGATCGCCTCCGCCGTCAAGGGCAAGGGCCTGATCGACCGGATGGACAAGCTCGGCGGCGCCGCCGTCCGGCTCGCCTGGGCGGTCGCCGTCCTGGGCACCTCGGCCACGCCCGACATCACCGCCGGTGTCGCCGCGCTCGGCACCGGGTCCGCGGCCGAGGCCGTCACCCAGCTGCGCGAGGCACGCATCCTGGCCCAGGCCGAGGCGCCCGACGGCATCCTGCAGTTCGCCCACCCGCTGATCGCCACCGCCGTCCACCGGGCGATCCCGGCCTCCCTGCGCGTCGGCATGCACAACGTGGCCGCCGAAGCGGTGGTGGAGGCCGGGCTGGGACCGACGGTCGCCGCACGGCACCTGCTGGAGGTGCCCTGCCAGGGCGACGACTGGGTGGTCCACCGGCTGCGCCAGGCCGCGCGGGAGTACGTACGGGCCGGCGCGCCCGACGCCGCCCGCCGTTTCCTGGCCCGCGCCCTGCGCGAGCCGCCCTCGCCCGAGAACCGCGCCGCCGTCCTGTTCGAACTGGGCGTCGTCACCTTCCTCTCCGCCCCCGAGGTCACCGTCAACTACCTGCGCGAGGCCTTGGAAGAACCGGATGTCGCCCCCGAACTGCGCGAAGCCGTCACCTACCGGCTCGCCCAGGCACTCGCCCACACCGACAAGGTCGCCGAGGCCGCGGCGCTCGCCGCCGACGAGGCCCGCCGCACCAGCCTCCCCGGCACCCGGCTGCGGATGCAGGCCGAGAACTTCGTCTGGAGCGCCTTCCGCGCCGACGAACCGGACTCCGCGGCCCGCTCCCGCAGGCTGGCCCGGCTCGCCGACCACCTCACCGGCGACGGCCTCGCCGAGCGCTACATCCTCGGCCTGCGCGCCTGGGACTGCGTGGTGCACGGCGAGCCCGCCACCACCGCCCTGCGCTACGCCGAGGCGGCCCTGGTCGGCGGACTCAGCTGGACCGAGGACAACCGCGGGTTCGAGGTGCCGGTCGCCGTCGCCATGGTGTTCATGTACTGCGACCAGCCAGGCCGCGCCGAGGAACTGTTCACCCGCGGCATGGCCGAGTGCGAGCGCAAGGGCTGGCGCGGCGCCCACCTGGCCTTCGGCCACGCCCTGCTCGGCTACATCCGCTACCGCCGCGGCGCGCTGACCGAGGCCGAGACCCTGGTACGCGAAGGGCTGCGGATCGCCGAGCGGGTCGGCGGCGCGGTACCGGCCCGGTGGTACGCCATCGGCATCCTCATCGAGATCCTGCTCGCCCGCGGCCGCGTCGACGACGCCCAGGAGATCGCCGACCACTTCAGCTACGGCGACATCGTGCCCAACGCCGTCGTCTACCCCGACTCCCGCACCGTCTACAGCGAACTGCTGCTGGCCCGCGGCCTGCACCGGCACGCCGAACACCACCTCAAGGCGGTCGGCAGGCGGCTGGAGGCCCGCGGCATGCGCAACCCCGCCTGGTGCCCCTGGCAGCTGCACCTCGCCCGCGCCACGACGCTCACCGACAGCCCGCGCGCCGTCGAGCTGGCCGAGGAAGGCGTACGCCGGGCCCGCAGGTTCGGCACCGCGACGGCCGTCGGCGAGGCCCTGCACTGTGCCGCCACCGTGATCGGCGGCGGCCGGGCCCTCAAACTGCTCGCCGAGGCCGTACGCGAACTGGAGCACTCACCCGCCGGCTACGCGCTGGCCGAAGCCCTGGTCGACCACGGAGCGGCGCTGCGCCGGGCCGGCCTGCCCCAGGACGCGGCCGAGCGCCTCTACCGCGGGCTGGAGGGCGCGGTCCACTGCGGAGCCGACGGCCTGGCGGAACGCGCCCGCGACGAGCTGTCCGCGGCCGGCCTGCGCCCGCTCCAGCTGCACAGCACCGGCACCGAGACCCTCACCGCCCAGGAGCGGGCGGCCGCCGAACGCCTCGCGCAGGACTGGCCCACCAGCCGCATCGCCGAGGAGCTGGCCGTCCCGGAGACGGTCGTCACCCGTCTGCTGTCCAGTGTCTGCCGCAAGATGGGCACGGACTACGCGGGCCTGCCGCGGCTGCTGGAGACGGCCGCCCCGGGCGTCGCGCCGGCCGAGCCGCCGCTGCGTTGACGCCGGGCCCGCCGGCCGCCGGCGGCCACGTACGATGGCGGTATGTCCTTCCTCCGCCGCCGCAGCGCAGCCACGCCCGCCGGGCCTGACTTCGACGTCCTCGCCATGGACCCCGGGGACTGGCCCGGCAATCTCGGAGCGGGACTGCTGCCCGCCCCCGACGGCAGCTGCCAGGGAGTCTTCCTGCGCTACGACCTGTTCGGCGGCCGCGGCCCCGCGATGATCATCGGCAACCTCCCGGAGGGCTCCCCGGCGCGCGACCTCGCCGACGGCCAGGTGCCGTTCGAGGTGGCACAGCTCCTCGCGGCGCTGGAGAACGACGAGCCGGTCACCGTCGTCGAGACCGAGGACACCCCGGTCATGCACGACGACAACCTGCTGATCGTCAAGCGCGTCAAGTGCTCCGAGGGCCGGATCTCCTGCGCCCAGTTCGACCGCAGCGACGGCGTCCTGGTCACCATCGCCAGCTGGGACCGGCCGATCACCGACGACCTGTACGCCCTCCTGAAGCCGCTGCCGGCGGAGATGTTCCAGCAGGGGTGATCCCGGGGACACGCGGTCCCGGACGGCGGCCGGACGCCGTGCCGGGCCGCCGAGCGCCCGGCACGGCGCCGCATGCCGTGTGCCGCCTACCGCTGTGAGGACCGCACGTCCACATCGGCCGCCCGCACATAGCCGACCCGGTGCCCCACCTGGATCTCGTAGTACACATCCTGGCCGCGCACGACCGCGTGCCGGGACAGGTCGTACGTCGGGGCGTAGAAGTACTCGCCGCGCACCCGGTTGCCGACGGCATAGCGCTGGCCGGACAGCAGCTTGTACGGGAGCGGCGTGACCGCCTGCACCGGCACGCCCGCCGGGTAGGCCGCCGCCTCCGGGTACGCCCGGCCGTAGACCGGGATGTCCGCCCGGCCCGCCTTCGGCGTGATCACCAGCCCCTTCGCGTCGACCGCGGTGGGCTGCTCCGGCGGGTTGTGGAACCACGCCTTCCGGCCCAGGTACCAGATGGCCGTCCACTCACCCCGGCGCTCCGCGACCGCGTACCGCTGGCCGGTGGTGGCACGGGCGCCGGTGTCGTTCACCCCGGTCGTCGAGGGGCTGCCGTCCGGGCGCAGGCCGATGTCCTCGACCAGGGGCGCGCTCGCACTCGGTTCGGTGTGCAGGCGCACCGCGGCCGAGCCGTGCGGCGCGCACGGCTGCCCCGGCTTGACGCAGTCCGTGTAGAGGGGCCGGTGCCGGTCGTAATCGGGGCGGATGGTGACCAGGCCGCCTCTGGGGCCCGCCGTACGGACGAACGGCTTGCCCAGCAGCCGGAAGTAGTGCGCCCAGTCCCAGTACGGGCCCGGGTCGGTGTGCATGCCCTTGATCGTGGCGGGGGTGGTGCCCGGCACGTTGTCGTGGCCGATGATGTGCTGCCGGTCCAGGGGCAGGTCGTACTTGTGCGCCAGGTAGCGCACCAGCCGCGCGGACGCGCGGTACATCGCCTCCGTGTACCAGGCGTCCGGAGCCGCGAGGAAACCTTCGTGCTCGATGCCGACGGAGTGCGCGTTGACGTACCAGTTCCCCGCGTGCCAGGCGACGTCCTTGGTCGGCACGTGCTGGGCGATCAGCCCGTCCGCGGACCGGATCGTGTAGTGCCAGGAGACATACGTCGGGTCCTTGATGAGCTTCAGCGTCGTCTCCCACGACCCCTCGGTGTCGTGCACGACGATGGCGTCGACCCGCTGGTCCCGCGGCCGGTCCGCCTTGTCGTGGTTGCCGTAGTCACCGTCGCCGAACTCCTCGTACGGCGCGGGCACGGACACGCAGGAGACCGTACGCGGGCATTCGAGGCGGGAACCGTCCGCCGGGGCGGCGGACCGCAGCCCGAGGCGCCCGAGCTGTGCCCGGTCCGGCGTCAGTCCCGGTGCGGCGGGCAGCGTCACCCGCTGGCCGGAGTCGGTCGTACGGGACTGGCCCTGCCGCAGGACGTCGTACACGTCGTCGGCGAAGCCCGCCGCCGTCCGGGCGTCGTCCGCGCCCGGGTAGCGGGCGACGGCCCCGTACCAGCGGGCCGGGTCGGCGGAGCGCGGCCCCAGGCGGCGCTGCTCCTCGGCCAGCAGCGCCGCACCGCCGCGGATGTTGGCCGCCGGATCCCGGCGCAGCCGTTCGGCGGGCAGCCCGGTCAGCCGCGCCGCCCGCTCCAGGGTGCGCAGCCGGGCGGGCAGCGCGCCGGCGGCCGGGAGCTGTGCGGGGGCCCGCTTGCGGGCACGGGAGTCGTCGCCGCGCGGGTCCTCGTCACCGTCGCTGTGGTGCGGCCGCCCGGCCAGCGCCGTACGGGCGTCGGTCAGGTGCATCGGGCCGTAGCCCCCGGAGACGCTGGGCGCGCCGCCGTGCGCGTCCCAGCGGGACTCCATGTACGCGACGGCCAGCAGCACGTCCCGCGGGACGCCGTGGCGCGCGGCGGCGTCCGCGAACGCCTGCTGGAGGGAGCCGGCGGCGGGCCGGGACGCCGCGGCGCGGGGCTGCCCGTCCGGGGCGGACGGCGCGGCGGAGACCAGGGGCAGCACCAAGGCCGCCGCCGCGACGGCGGTGGCGGCCCTGAGCGCTCTGGAGCGGGGGGGTCTCTTCTCGTCGGATCCTCGCAACGCAGCCTCCTGTGGCCGACCGGGACGAGCCGGGGCGTCTGACGGATGGTGTGCATACGGCCGTGCGCGGAACGGGATTCTTACAGCTATCGCCTGGCCGACGATCCGTCAATCACCGTGCGCCCCAAGGGCTTCGTATGTCAGCGCGCTTCCCGGAACCCCGTACGAGAGCGGCGGCGGCCCCCGGCCCGCACGAGTGAGCGGCACGCCCTTACGGCGTGCCGCTCACATGCCCCCTGCGCGGATCAGCGGGTGCCGACCGCCGCCCGTACCGCACGGCGTGCCATCTGGCAGTCGTCGTGCAGCCGGCGCAGCAGCAGCCGCTGCTCCTCGCCCGCGGCCAGCGCACCGGGGTGTCCCGGCCCCGGCGTGCCCGTCGGCGTGGGCTCGCGCATGGTGCGCTGCACGGCGGTTTCGTAACGCCGTATTTCGCGGGTGAGCACCAGCATCAGATTCACCAGGAAGGCGTCCCGCGCGGCCGGTCCCGCGGCCTGCGCGAGCTGGCTGATCTGGCGGCGCGCCACAGGGGCGTCACCGAGCACCGACCACAGGGTGGCGAGGTCGTAGCCCGGCAGGTACCAGCCGGCGTGGTCCCAGTCGAGCAGCACCGGCCCGGCGGGGGAGAGCAGGACGTTGTTCAGCAGCGCGTCGCCGTGGCAGAACTGGCCCTGGGTGTGGGCCAGACCGTGCAGCAGCTTCTGCAGGTCGCCCAGGTCCCGGTCGGTCAGCAGGCCGAGGTCGTGGAAGCGCCCGATGCGGCCCGCGTAGTCCAGCGGCGCGTCGAACATCCCGGCCGGCGGCCGCCAGAGGTTGACCCGGCAGATCGCGCCGAGTGCGGCCCGTACGTCGGCGCGCGGCGGTGCTTCGGTCGGATGCCGTTGGAGGGAGGCGACCCGGCCGGGCATCCGCTCGACGACCAGGGTGCAGTTGTCAGGATCCGCGGCGACCAGCCTCGGTACGCGCACCGGCGGACGGTGGCGTACGAAGGACCGATATGCAGCTATTTCGTGCCGGAATCGCTCGGCCCACGCGGGGGAGCGGTCCAGTAAACACTTGGCGACCGCGGTCGTACGGCCGGTGGTGCCCACCAGGAGGACGGACTTGCCGCTCCGGCGCAGCACCTGGACCGGATGGAACTCGGGGCAGATGCGGTGCACGGAGGCGACCGCGGCGCGCAGCTGAGCACCCTGGGGGCCGGACAAGTCGAGTCTCCCGCTGAGCGGTTGGGTGCCTCCCCCTTGCACCCGCCGGTTGCGGCCGCCGGTGAGGCCGGAAACCGCCCCCGTCGACTGGGAGGGGTCGAGATACGGCCCGCTTCCCGGAGGCTGCGGACGGTACGGCCGGTTCGGGGCGCTCACGGCGGACGATGCTGCGTACATGGGTGAGACAGATCCCTTCGTGCGCCGACGAGTTGCAGTGCGGCTCCCGGCCCGGCGACCCGGGGCCCGAAGGCCCCGGATCCGGTGTCCGCACCCTGGGGAATGCGGTACCGACACCGGGCCGGGGGCTGCACTTCTACAGAACACGCGGGCGCGGGTGGCAGACCATCTGGCGGACCCTGGCGAACCCTGGCGAATGCTCGCGGGCGTCCTCGGCGGCCCGTTACTGTCAAGTCAGTCGAGGAACCTGGGGGCTTGACGTGGACAGGGAGCCGAACACCCGTCTCGCGGACCTTTTCGGCCTGGCCGGCTGGTCCAAGGGCGAGCTGGCGAGACTGGTCAACCGGCAGGCGGCCGCCATGGGGCATCCGCAGCTGGCGACCGACACCTCGCGGGTACGGCGCTGGATCGACACGGGGGAGACCCCGCGCGACCCGGTGCCCAAGGTGCTCGCCGCCCTGTTCACCGAGCGTCTCGGCCGTGTCGTAACCATCGAGGACCTCGGGTTCGGTCGTTCCGGGCGCGCGGGGAGGAAACAGGCCACGGACGGTCTCCCGTGGCCGCCCGAGCGAACGGCGGCGGTCCTCACGGAATTCACGGGAATGGACCTCATGCTCAACCGACGCGGCTTGGTGGGCGCGGGCGCGGCGCTCGCCGCGGGCTCCGCACTCAGCAGCGCCATGCACGACTGGCTGCACACCGACCCGGCGCTGGCAGCCGACGCCCCCCGATTCGACGACCCGTTCGACTACCACTCCATCGACCAGATCGGCTACGACCGCTACGAGGCGGCCCCCGTGGGGTCGCAGGAGATCGACGCCCTGGAGCGCTCGGTCGAGGTCTTCCGCGCCTGGGACGCGGCCCGCGGCGGCGGGCTGCAGCGCAAGGCCGTGGTGGGCCAGCTCAACGAGGTGGGCGGGATGCTCGCCTACCACCACCCCGACCACCTCCAGCGCAGGCTCTGGGGGGTGGCGGCCAACCTCGCCGTCCTGGCGGGCTGGATGTCCCACGACGTGGGGCTGGAGCCCACCGCCCAGAAGTACTTCGTCATCGCCGCCCACGCGGCGCGCGAGGGCGGCGACCGGCCGCGCGCGGGCGAGGCGCTCTCCCGGGCGGCCCGCCAGATGGTGCACCTGGGCCGACCCGACGACGCCCTGGACCTGATGAAGCTGGCCAAGTCCGGCTCCGGCGCCGAGACGCTGCCGCGGACCCGCGCGATGCTCTGCACCATCGAGGCGTGGGCCCAGGCGAGCAAGGGACAGGGCCAGGCCATGCGGCGCACCCTGGGCGAGGCGGAGGAACTCTTCGTCGCCGACCGGGGCGACGTGCCGCCGCCGAGCTGGATGCAGATGTTCGACGAGGCGGACATGCACGGTATGCAGGCGCTGGCCTTCCGTACGCTGGCCGAACACGACCCGCGGGCGGCGAAGATCGCCCAGGCGCACGCCAAGCAGGCGCTGCGGCTGCGGGACGCCGGCCGGCAGCGGTCGACGATCTTCGACTACCTCTCGATGGCCTCGGCCTGCTTCATCGGCAACGACCCGGAACAGGCCGACCGCTACGCCCGGCTGGCCCTGGTGTCCATCAAGGAGAACTCCTCCCACCGCACCTGGGACCGGTTGCGCGAGATGTACCGGCTCACCAACCAGTACACGAACTACGGCAAGATCCAGGACCTGCGGGAGGAGATCCAGCGGGTGATGCCGAAGGCCAAGAACAACAAGGGGCTGGGCCCGGGGATCGGCCCGGTGGGCAGCAACTTGCGGGTCTGACGCCGGCTGCTGCCGGCGGGACCTGAACCGGACGAGAACAAGGCGAGCCAAGACCCGTGACCCCGGTCCTGGCCGTGCGAAACATCGCGTCGTACCGGCAGCGTCGTACAGGCAGCGCGGCATACGGACACCGCGCGAGGGTTTCCGCTACCCGCTCACCCTGGCGATCAGCACACACGCGTCGTCCTCGCGCTCGGCACCGCCGAACTCCTCGGCGACGACGCGGACACAGTCCTGCGCGTTGCGCGCCGCGGCGAACCGTGGTGCCAGCGACAGCAGGCGCGCGGCACCCTCGTGGGGCGCGAGCGCGCCGTGCGACCGGCGCGGCACCAGGCCGTCCGTGTGCAGCACCAGCAGGTCGCCGGGCTCCAGCTGCTCGCACCGCTGCGTGTAGGCGGCTCCGGTGGTGGCGCCGAGGAGGACGCCCTCCGGGGGGTTCAGCGGGCTTCCCGTGCCGTCGCGGAACAGCAGCGGGGCGGGGTGTCCGGCCTGGGCCCAGACGAGCTGACGGGAGGCGGGGTCGAAACGGCAGCAGACCGCGCTGCCGAGGGCGGGCTGCGCGGAGGTGTCGAGCAACTGGTTCAGATAGCCCATCAGCGGGCCCGGCTCCTGACCGGACACCGCCATGCCGCGCAGCGCGCCGAGCACCATGGCCATGCCGGACGTGGCGGTGGCGCCGTGGCCGGTCAGGTCGCCGACGCTCAGCAGGGTCCGGCCGTCCGGAAGCTGCAACGCGTCGTACCAGTCGCCGCCGATCAGGGCGCTGGTGCCGGAAGGGAGGTAGCGGGCGGCGAGGTCGAGTGCGACGGGTCCGCCCTGCGGGAACCGCAGGGAGCCGCGCCACGGCGGCAGCACGGCTTCCTGCAGCTCTACCGCAAGCCGGTGCTCGGTCCGCGCCATGTGCCGTTGACGCTGCAGCGAGTCACGGGTCTCGCGCACCGCCCGCTGGCTGCGGCGCAGCTCGCTGACGTCGCGCAGTACGGCCCACATGCAGGCCGTGCTGCCGTCGGCTTCGAGCACCGGCTCGCCCACCATGTGCACCGTACGGACGCTCTGGTCGCTCCGTACGATGCGGAACTCGTCGTCGATCGGCCGGCCGTCCACCAGGCAGTCGGTGACCATCGTGGTCAGCAGCTGCTGGTCCTCGCAGAAGACCAGGGAAGGCAGCTCGTCCAGCGTCAGGGGTCCTTCGGCCGGATCCCTGCCGAAGATGCCGAACAGCTCCTCCGACCAGCTCACCTCGTCGGTGAGGAGGTTCCACTCGGCGCTGCCGACCCGGCTGAGCAGTGAGCCGCGCGGATGCCCCGCGGGCTCGGGCGGCGCCACCGGCAGCCGGTCGTCGTCCGTCGCCTGCGCCGTGTCCTGGGCCGCCCCGGGGTCGGCGGGCAGGCCCTCCCGGAGCTGGTCCAGGTGTCCGCCGAGGTCGTCGAGGTGGTGGACGGCGAGGTCGCACAGCGCCCGCTGCCAGCGCAGCCGGGCGTCGTCGGGCTCGTCGCCGCCGGCCGAGGTCTCCCGGCGTACGGCGTCCAGGCCGCCCCGCAGCCGGCGTGCCTGGGTGATCAGGGCCTCGACCACGTCGCGCTCGGGCGGCTGGGCGGCTGGTCGGTCCGCGAACAGATGGGACGGCATGACGTTCTCCGATATCAGGCGGCGCCGGGGCCTGGTCTGACGGAAGGGCCGGTAACGACTGTTGCACAGGCTGCGACCGCCCGTAAGGGATTTGGCATTACCCGATACGGTGGTGCATTCGGCATATGCCCCCGGCCTCCCTGGGGCAACCTTCGGCCGAATCAGCGGAACCTGGCGTTCCAGGCTAGGCTTCGGCCGCCGTAGCGCGCTCGGTCCCACCGATCCATGGTGGGAACGACGCATACGACCCGTGGTCACCGGCAAGAATGCCGGTCAGCGGAAATCCCGTTGCCAGCCTGTCCCCCGCACCGGATGCTGACCTCATGTTCGATCCAGACATAGCGCCCAGTGGCACCCTGCTCGGCCTCCTGCAGCGAGGCCGCGGCGACGGGACCCTGCACGCCCTCGCGGCGCCGCGGGCCGAGGCGCTCGCGGCACTGAACGACAGCGTGCTGCGCGACCCCCGCCGCGACTGGCAGGTCGAGAACCGCTCCCTGTACTACGCGCGCCTCTACATGCAGCTCGACGGCGGACTCGAAGAGATCGAACGGCATCTTTTCCACCCCGACGACCTCACCGACCCCGGCGAGGAGCGCACGGGCCTCGCCCTCGCCGTGCTCGGCCACCTCGCCGCGTACGGCCGGGACGCCGCCCTCCTCCTGCTGCGCAGCTACGCCGCCGCCGGCACGAACTGGCGCTGGGCCCTGGACGAGCTCGCGCTGCGGGACGACGACGCGGGACTGGCGACCCTCGCCCCCGCGGTCCTCGCCCGTTTCCCGCACACCCCCGAGGGCGACGCCGAGCTGGCCGCCGCCGTCCGCGACGCCTTCGAGCCCCGCCCGTGGCGGCTGTGGGCCGAGGACCCCCGTTACGGCGAACGCATCCGCGCCGCCCAGGAACAGGGCTGCTTCGACCGCTGGCAGCGCCAGATGCGGCCGAGCGGGCCGCGCCCCGGCTGGAGCGTCACCGAAGTACTGGACTGGGCCCAGCAGGGCCTGGAGCTGCACCCGGAGGAGTGGCGCCAGGTCCCGGCCGCGCGCTGCCTGGCCGCCGTCGCGGGCCCCGAGGACCGCCCTGAGCTGCTGCGCGCCGCGCGCACCGGCCCGGACGCCGCCCGTGCCGCCGCCCTGCGCCACCTCGCCGAGCGCGGCGACCCGGAGGCCCTCGACCTCATCGAGGCCGCGGCCGCCGACCCCTTCTCCAGCCGCCCGCTCGCCGAGGCCGCGCTCGCCGCCTTCGAGCGGATGCGCGCCGTGGCCGCCGTCGAACGGGCCCGCCGGTGGGCCCCGCGCCCCGACCCCCTCGGCGCGGCCGGCGCCACGATGCTGGCCCGCCGCGGCAGCCGGGGCGACGCCGACCTGGTGCTGGCGGCCCTGCGCCGTACGGTGCGGACCGAGGGACCGGACGCGGGCGGCCTGTGGGAGCTGGTCGACGGGGCCGGCCGCCTGGGCGTGGCCTGCGCGGCACCGGTGCTGCGCCACATCTACCGCGAGACCTCCTCCTCCCACCTCAGAGGCCGTGCCGCGGGCGCGCTGGCCGTCACCGACCCCGGGTTCCCGGCGGGCTTCGCCGTCGAGTGCCTGTGGGACTGCGAGGAGAGCACCCGCGAGCTGGCCGCCCGGCACGCGGCGACCGGTGACGACCGGGTCGTGGAGCAGTTGCGCAGGCTGGCCGCCGATCCGGCCGAGGAGGCCGAGGTGCAGACGGCGGTACGCAGCCGGTTCGGGCCGGACGCGCCGGCGCTCTGAGCCGCGGGGGGCGCGCGGGGCGTGAGGGCGCACGGGCCGTCCGCGCCGGGCGCCCGTGCCCCGGCGCGGGCGCCAACGCTCATGGGACGTTCCCCGGCTGGAAAGATCCCCGTGGCCCGGTCCACGCCCGGTGGGCCGACAACAGCGGTATGCGTGTTGTCATCGTCACCGAGTCCTTCCCGCCCGACGTCAACGGCGTCGCCCTCGGCGCCCTCGAAACCGCCCGGCACCTGGTCCGGCGCGGGCATGACGTGCTCGTCGTCGCCCCCACGGGCGCCGACGGGACACCGGACGGCGGACCGGGCGCCCCCTGCCCCGTCGTCCGGGTGCCCTCGGTGCCGCTCCCGGGCCACCCGCAGGTCCGGATCGCCCTGCCCGGCCGCCGGCCGGCCGCCGCGCTGGACGGGCACGACCCGGACGTGGTGCACCTGGCCGGGCCCTTCGTCCTCGGGGCCCGCGCGATGGCCCTCGCCGCGCGGCGACGCGTGCCCGCCGTCGCCGTCTACCAGGCCGACCTGGGCCGCTACGCCCATGCCTACCTGCGCACCGGGGGCGCCGCGGTCTGGCGGCGCCTGCGGACGGTGCACGCCGCCGCCGACCGGACGCTCGCGCCGTCCACCTCCGCCCTGCACGACCTGGCCGCGCACGGCGTGCCCCGGCTGCGGCTGTGGCCGAGCGGCGTGGACTCCACGCGGTTTCACCCCGCCCGCCGCGACCAGGTGCTGCGCAGCTCGCTCGCCGCGGGCCGTGACCTGCTCGTCGGCTACGTCGGACGGCTCGCGCCCGAGAAGGAGGTGCGGCTGCTGGCCCCCGTCTCGCGGCTGCCCGGCGTACGGACCGTGGTGATCGGGGACGGGCCGAGCGCCGCGGGCCTGCGCGCCGCCCTGCCCGGTGTGCGCTTCCTGGGCAGCCGTACGGGCGACGAACTGGCGCGGCTCGTCGCCTCTCTGGACGTCTTCGTGCACACCGGCCGCTACGACACGTTCTGCCAGACCGTCCTGGAGGCGATGGCGGGCGGCGTACCCGTGGTGGCGCCTGCCGCTGGCGGCCCGCTGGGCCTCGTGGAACACGGCCGTACGGGGCTGCTGGTGCCGCCGGGCGACGGGGAGGCGCTGCGCGACGGGGTCCTGCTGCTGGCCGGTGACCCGGCCTCGCGCGCGCGGCTGGGAGCCGCGGGCCGCGCGGCGGTCGAACACCGCACCTGGGAGGTGGCCGGCGACGAACTGCTGGGCCATTACGAGGACGTGCTCGCCGGCCGGACGGCGGTGGCCGTATGACGGCGGGGACGGGCTCGCCCGCGCGGTTCGTTCTCGACGAGACCCGGTACGTCGGAGCCGGGCTGCGCATCGTACGGCTCGCGAACTTCGTGACGCCGGAGCCGGGCGGGCTGCGTACCGCCCTGGAGGCCCTGGGCGCCGGTTACCGAGCCGCCGGGCACGATCCGGTCCTGATCGTGCCGGGACCGGCCGCAGGCGACGAGGACACCGGTCAGGGACGGGTGATCACGCTGCCCGGCCCGGTCCTGCCCGGCACGGGCGGGTGCCGCGTGCTGGCCGACCGGCGCCACGTCCGGCGCCTCCTGGAGACGCTGGCCCCCGACCGCCTGGAGGTCTCCGACCGGACGACGCTGCGGTGGACCGGCGCATGGGCGCGGCGGGCCCGCGTCCCGGCGGTGGCGGTGGCGCACGAGAGCGTGGACGGTGTGTTCCGTACCTGGGGCGTACCGCGCGGACCGGCGCGCGCCGCCGCCGACCGGATCAACGCCCGGACCGCACACACCTACAGCCGGGTGGTGTGCACGACGGAATGGGCGGCGGCCGAGTTCGCCCGGGTCGGCGCGCGCAACGTCGTACGGGCGCCGCTGGGCGTCGACCTGACGGCCCGGCACCCCGCCCTGCGCAGCCCGCTACTGCGGCGCCGGTGCGCGGGCGGCGCCGAGGTGCTCCTGCTCTTGTGCTCGCGGCTGTCACCGGAGAAGCGGCCGGGGCGTGCGCTGGACGCGCTGGCGGAGCTGCGGTGGCGCGGTGTCGACGCGGCGCTGGTGGTCGCGGGGGAGGGGCCGCTGCGGTCCCGCCTGACGGCCCGGGCCCGTACGGAACGGCTGCCCGTGGCGTTCCTCGGGCATGTCGCCGACCAGGGGGAGCTGGCCGCCCTCCAAGCCGGTGCGGACGTTGCGCTGGCGCCCGGCCCGGCGGAGACGTTCGCACTGGCGGCCCTGGAGGCGCTCGCCTGCGGGACGCCGGTCGTGGCGAGTGCCGCGTCGGCCCTCGCGGGGCTGGTCGGGCCCGGTGGTGACACCGCCCTCGACGACGGCCCCTCCTTCGCGGACGCGGTGCTGCGGGTCCTGGGACGTCCCGAAGCGCAGCGCCGCGCGGCGGCCCGGCAGCGCGCGGAGGGCTACGGGTGGCAGCCGGCGGTGGCAGCGTTCCTCGCGGCCCACGACGCCGCCGTGCCGCCCGTACCCGCGTCCGCACCTACGCCCGAACGCCCGCCCGTACGGGGGTTTCAGGCCGACGGTTCGCCCTCGACCGTCCTCGGCCCCAGCCGCAGCGACGGCTCCGGAGTGGCCGGGGTGCCTTCCGGCTGACGGGCCCAGCGGGCGGCGACGACCGCACAGACCATCAACTGGAGCTGGTGGTAGAGCATCAGCGGCAGGACGACCAGGCCGGCCGCGCCGCCGAAGAGCACCGCGGCCATCGGCAGCCCGGTGGCGAGGCTCTTGTTCGCACCGCAGAACACGATCGTGATGCGGTCCGCCCGGCAGAAGCCCAGCCGTCGGGCGGCCAGCGAGGTCGTGAGGAGGGCGGTGGCCAGCAGGCCCGCGGCCAGGAGCAGCAGGGCGAGCAGCCGGACGGGGGTGACCTGGTGCCAGATCCCCTGCTCCATGCCCTGGCTGAAGGCGGTGTAGACGACGAGGAGGATCGAGCCGCGGTCCAGGAGGCCGAGGGGTCTCTTGTGACGGCCGAGGAGGCCGCCGAGCCAGCGGCGCAGCACCTGCCCGGCGAGGAAGGGCAGCAGCAGATGGGTGGCGATGGAGAGCAGGCCCGCCACCGAGAAGCTGAGGGCGGAGCCGATCAGCCAGGCCGCGAGCAGCGGGGTGGCCGCCATGCCGAACAGGCTGGAGTACGTACCGGCGCAGATGGCGGCCGGGACGTTGCCGCGGGCCGTGGAGGTCAGGGCGATCGAGGACTGGACGGTCGAGGGGACGACGCACAGGAACAGCAGTCCCGTGTACAGCCGGTCGGAGAGCAGGAACGGGACGAGGCCGCCGGCCGCCAGGCCGAGCAGCGGGAACAGGACGAAGGTGCTGGCCCCGGTCAGCAGGTGGAGCTTCCACTGCCGGAGTCCGTGCAGTGCCTCGCGGGTGGACAGCCGCGCTCCGTAGAGGAAGAAGAGCAGGCCGATGGCGAGGTCGGCGGCGGTGTCCACGGCCACGGCGCCCGCTCCGGTCGCGGGCAGCGCGGTGGCGAACAGGACGGTGCCGAGCAGGGCCGCCACATAGGGATCGACCGCCCGTGCCAGCCGGCGCGCCGTGCGGGCGGCCGGTGTCGGGTCACTCATCGTCACCGGTCTGCCAGGGCGGGTGGCCGACGCGGGACGGGTCGGCGCCGGGGCCGTTGGCGTCCCGGGTGCGTACGTCGATGGCGCCGCCGCCTCCGTCGTGGTCGCTGCCCGCCGTCCCCTTGCCGGCGAGCAGGGTGTTGAGCGTCCGGTCGACCTCCAGCCAGGAGTCCGCCGAGGAGTTGTCGACGACCAGCAGGCCGACGGACGTTCCCGCGCGGGGCGGCGGCGGGGTCTCGTCCTCGTCGTCCTGGGAGTCGCACGGCGGGGCCGGCGGCGGGACCGTCGGCCCCGGTGCCGCGGCCTGGGCGGCGCCGCCCCACAGCACGCTCAGTACGGTCGCGACGGCGAGGGACAGCGTGGACGGGCGCACGGCCCGGGACCGCGTGCCGCGGTCCCGGAGCCGCCCGGCGCCGCCCCGGAAGGGGTTCGGTGCCATACGGTCAGCCTCTTCTCAGACGGGGGCCGGTGCGCGGTGGGCGTGATGCCTGCTGATGTTCTTCTCCAGCAGCTCGGTGGCGCACCGCAGTTCGACGCTGCCCGTCTGGCCCGTGACGGGCAGCCGGCCGTCGGCGTTCTTCAGGTCGGCCAGCGCTCCGTCGATCGCGCCGTGCGCGGCGAACAGGCAGGGGGTGCTGTAGATCGCCACGTCCACGCCGAGATCGGTGAGTTCGGTCAGCGACAGGCGGGGCGACTTGCCGCCCGCGATCTGGTTGAACAGCAGGGGTTTGCTGCCCACGACGGTCCGGATGCGTTCGATCCACTCCACGCTGCGCACCCCGTCCACGAGGACCACGTCCGCGTCCGTCTCGGCGAGCGCCGCGGCCCGCCGGAGGATCTCCGCCTCCTCCGTGGCGTCCGTACGGGCCACCACGACCAGGTCCGTGCGGCTGCTCAGCACCAGGTTGAGCTTGTCCAGGTACTCCTCCAGGGGGAGGATCAGCTTGCCGTCCGCGTGACCGCAGCGGCGGGGGCGCTTCTGGTCCTCCAGGATCACGCCGGAGGCCCCGGCGCGCTCCAGGCTCTGGACGACGTGGCAGGCGACCTCGGGGTCCACATAGCCGTCGTCGATGTCCACCAGCAGGTGGTGGGACGGAAAGGCCAGGCGCAGCCGTTCGGTGAACTGCACCATGTCCGGCCAGGCGATGAATCCGATGTCGGGCAGGCCGTAATAGGATGCCGCGAAACCGAATCCGGAGACGAACATGCCGTCGTAGTGCTGGGCCGCGATGGACGCCGAATACATGTCGTAGATACCGATGAGCGGTGTGGTGCGAGGCGACCCGACCGCCTCGCGCAAGGCGCTGCCGTGCTGCATGGTTCTCCTGCCTCTCGGGCCCGCAAGGCGCGGGTCCTTGGGGTGTTCTTGACCCGACGGTCCCAGGAAACCAAGGGAGAGTAAAAGGATTCCGGGAAGCAACACCCGTTTGAGTAGAATCCGCAGGTGGCGGAGGGTATTCGGGAATTATTACGAGGTGATGGACGTACCGCGGAAGTGACGTTTCCGCGCGGGGATCGCGGGAGCGTAAAACCGATGAGATGAATTACGCCGGAGGCCGCCGGCTGTTTCCGGACGGCCCGCGGTGCCCGCCCGGCGGACCGGTGTCCGCCCGGCGGACCGGTGCCCGCCCGGCGGGCCGGTGGCCGGAAACGCCGGCGCCGCCCGGCCCGCTGCCACAATGGCGGCATGACCGGACGCTGGGAGTTCTGGATCGACCGGGGCGGCACGTTCACGGACGTGGTGGGGCGGCGGCCGGACGGGCGGCTGGTGACCGGCAAGCTGCTCTCGCACCGCCCCGGCAGCACCGAGGACGCCGCCGTCGCCGGCATCCGGGCGATGCTGGGGCTCGCCCCCGGCGCACCGGTGCCCGCCGAGCGGATCGCCGTCGTCAAGATGGGCACGACCGTGGCGACCAACGCCCTGCTGGAGCGCACGGGCGAGCCGACCGTCCTGGTCACCACCGAGGGCTTCCGGGACGCGCTGCGCATCGCCTACCAGAACCGGCCGCGGATCTTCGACCGGCGGATCGTGCTGCCCGAGGCGCTGTACGAGCGGGTGATCGAGGTCCCGGAACGGGTGGACGCGCGGGGCACGGTCGTCAAGCCGCCGCAGACGGACGCGGTGCGGGCGGAGCTGGCGCGGGCCCACAGGGACGGGCTGCGCAGCGCGGCGGTCGTCCTGCTGCACGGCTACCGCTGCGCCGACCACGAGAAGGCCGTCGCCGCCCTGGCGAAGGAGGCCGGGTTCACACAGATCAGCTGCTCGCACGAGGTCAGCCCGCTGATGAAACTGGTGCCGCGCGGCGACACCACCGTCGTGGACGCCTACCTGTCGCCGATCCTCGGCCGGTACGTGACCGAGGTGGCCCGCCAACTCCCCGGCGTCCGGCTGATGTTCATGCAGTCCAACGGCGGGCTGCGGGAGGCGGCGCACTTCCGCGGCAAGGACGCGGTACTCTCCGGCCCGGCGGGCGGCGTCGTCGGGATGGCCCGCTCCTCGGCCGAGGCGGGCGACGGGTACGACCGGGTGATCGGCTTCGACATGGGCGGTACCTCCACCGACGTGTCGCACTACGCGGGCTCCTTCGAGCGGATCTTCGGCAACGAGGTCGCGGGCGTACGGATGCGGGCGCCCATGATGAACATCCACACCGTCGCGGCGGGCGGCGGCTCGGTGCTGCACTTCGACGGGCGGCGCTACCGCGTCGGCCCGGACTCGGCCGGCGCGGTCCCCGGCCCGGCCTGCTACCGGCGCGGCGGCCGGCTGACCGTCACGGACGCCAACGTGATGCTGGGGCGCGTGCAGCCCGCGCACTTCCCCGCGGTGTTCGGGCCCGACGGCGACCAGCCGCTGGACGACGCGACGGTACGGGAGCGTTTCGTCCGGCTGGCCGAGGAGGCGGCCGAGGCCACCGGCGACCGGCGCGGACCCGAGGAGGTCGCGGCCGGCTTCCTGGACATCGCCGTGCTGAACATGGCCAACGCGGTCAAGAAGATCTCCGTCCAGCGCGGTTACGACGTCACGCGCTACGCGCTCACCAGCTTCGGCGGCGCGGGCGGCCAGCACGCCTGCGCGGTCGCCGACGCCCTGGGCATCGGCACGGTCGTCGTACCGCCGCTGGCCGGAGTGCTGTCCGCGTACGGCATCGGGGTCGCCGACGCGACGGCCATGCGGGAACAGGCCGTCGAGGTGGAGATCGACCCGGAGTCGGACGCGACGGACCTCGCCGAGGTGCACGGCGTCTGCGGCCGGCTGGCCGCCCGTACCCGCCGCGAGCTGCTCGACGACGGTGTCCCGGAGGAGAGCGTCACCACCCGGGGGCGGGTGATGCTCCGCTATGCCGGGACGGACTCCGCGATCGGCGTGGCACTGGAGACGCCGCGGGCGATGGCCGCCGCGTTCGTCCGGGCGCACCGCGCGCGGTACGGGTTCACGATGGACAAGCCGCTGATCGCCGAGGCCGTGTCGGTGGAGGCGGTGGGCGCGGCGGGCGGCACGGCCGGGCACGAGGTGCCGACGGGAGAGCGGGCGGGGGCGCTGCGGCCGGTCGCGACGGTACGGATGTTCGCGCAGGGACGCCGGCAGGACACCGGCCTGTTCGCCCGCGGCGACCTGCGTCCCGGTGACACGCTCACCGGCCCCGCGATCATCGCGGAGGACGACGCCACGACGGTCCTGGACCCCGGCTGGCAGGCCCGCGCGGGGGAGCGCGGTCATCTGCTGCTGACCCGGGCGGGGCCCCGCGCGGGCGCCCCGGCGGTCGGCACGGACGCCGATCCGGTGATGCTGGAAGTGTTCAACAGTCTCTTCATGGCGATCGCCGAGCAGATGGGCGTCCGTCTGGAGAACACCGCCCACTCGGTCAACATCAAGGAGCGGCTGGACTTCTCCTGTGCTCTCTTCGATCACGAAGGCAACCTCATCGCCAACGCCCCGCACATTCCCGTGCATCTCGGGTCGATGGGGGAGTCGATCAAGGAGGTGCTCAGGCGGCGGCGCGGCCCGGACGGAGACCTGCGGCCCGGTGATGTGTACGCGGTCAACGACCCCTACCACGGGGGGACGCACCTGCCGGACGTCACCGTCGTCACCCCGGTCTTCGACGAGGCCGGTGCGGAGCTGCTGTTCCTGGTGGCCTCGCGCGGCCACCACGCCGAGATCGGCGGCATCACCCCGGGCTCGATGCCCGCCTTCAGCCGCACCATCCAGGAGGAGGGCGTCCTCTTCGACAACTGGCTGCTGGTACGGGACGGCCGGCTGCGCGAGGATGAGACGCGTGCCCTGCTCGCCGCCGGGCCGTATCCGTCCCGGGCGCCGGACGCCAACATCGCGGACCTGCGGGCCCAGATCGCCGCCAACGAGAAGGGCATCCGCGAACTGCGCAAGATGATCGGTCAGTTCGGCCTGGACGTGGTGCGCGCCTACATGGGACACGTCCAGGACAACGCCGAGGAATCGGTTCGCCGGATCATCGCCCACCTGGCGGACGGCTCGTACCGCTACGAGACCGACGGCGGCGCCGTGATCCAGGTCACGCTGACCGTGGACCGTACGGCCCGCAGCGCCGTACTGGACTTCGCCGGGACCTCGGAGCAGCTGCCCGGCAACGCCAACGCGCCCAGCTCGGTGGTGATGGCGGCGGTGCTCTACGTCTTCCGTACGCTCGTCGCCGAGGACATCCCCCTCAACAGCGGCTGCCTGAAACCCGTCGAGGTACGCATCCCGCCCGGCTCGATGCTCGCGCCGGAATTCCCCGCCGCCACGGTCGCGGGCAACGTGGAGACCTCGCAGGCCGTCACCGGCGCGCTCTACGCGGCGCTCGGCGTGCAGGCCGAGGGCTCGGGCACGATGAACAACCTCACCTTCGGCAACGACCGGGTGCAGTACTACGAGACCGTCGCCAGCGGCGCGGGCGCGGGCGACGGCTTCGACGGCGCGGACGCCGTGCAGACCCACATGACCAACTCCCGGCTGACCGACCCCGAGGTCCTGGAGTGGCGCTACCCCGTACGGGTGGAGAGCTTCTCCGTGCGCGAGGACAGCGGCGGTGACGGCCGCTGGCGGGGCGGCCGGGGCGTCGAACGCCGCCTGCGCTTCCTGGAACCCGTGACGGTGGCGCTGCTCACGGGCCACCGCCGGGTGCCGCCCTACGGGATGGCGGGCGGCGGGCCCGGCGCGACCGGCGCCAACCTGGTCCGCCGCGCCGACGGCACGGAGGAAGCCCTGGAGGGCTGCGACGTGGCGGAGATCGGCGCGGGGGACGTGCTGGTGATCCGTACGCCGGGCGGCGGCGGTTACGGCACGCCGGAGGGATCAGCCGGAGGCGCGTGAGCGCCGGGGGACGAATCGGACGGACGTGCCCGGTGCGGCCTGGGCCGCCGCGGCGAGGAAACGCTCCGGCACGGCGCCGACGACCGGGTAGCCGCCCGTCGTCGGATGGTCGTTGAGGAAGAGTACGGGCAGGCCGTTCGGGGGGACCTGAAGCGCTCCCAGCGGCATGCCCTCACTGGGCAGCTCCCCGTCCTTGCGACGTTCCAGGGACGGCCCTTCCGTGCGCAGGCCGATGCGGTTGCTCGCCGAGGAGACGCGGAAACGGCCGGTGGCGAGCGTGCGCAGGCACGCGTCGGTGAACCAGTCGTCACGCGGACCCAGTACGCAGGGCAGCACCAGTTCCTTGAGCGGCAGCCCCGAGCGCGGGACGGCGTCCACGGTGGCGGGCGGGCCGTACGGGGTGCCGAGCGGCAGCACGCCGCCGTCGGACAGCGGAGCGGGCCCGAGGCCGGAGAGCAGGTCGGCGGCGCGGCTGCCGAGCACCGGCTCCGCGTCGACGCCGCCGGCGAAGGCGAGGTACGAGCGGAGGCCGGCGGTGGCCGGTCCGGCGTCCAGCACCGCGCCCGCCGGGACGCGTACCGGCGCGCCCCAGGCGGCGGGGCGGCCGTCGACCGTGACCGGGCAGGGCGCGCCGGTCACCGCGGCCACGGTGTCCGTGCGGACCCGTACGGCGCAGCCGGTAAGGGTCGTCTCCAGGGTGGCGGACGTCTCCGGGTTGCCCACGAGGCGGTTGGCGTACCGGTGGGCGGGCTCGTCCAGGGCGCCCGCGCGCGGCACGCCGAGGTGGGCGTGGCCCGCGCGGCCGAGGTCCTGGACGGTGGTGAGGGCTCCGGCGCGTACGACGCAGAAGGCACGGTCGGTCATCAGGCCTCCTGGGATTCCGTCGAAACCGGGATGAAGCGGACGCGGGTGCCGGGGGAGAACAGGGCCGCCGGATCGCGGTCCGGATTCCACAGTTCGACGTCGCTGGTGCCGATGAGCTGCCAGCCGCCGGGCGACGAGCGCGGATAGACGCCGGTGTACGGGCCCGCCAGGGCGACCGAACCGACCGGGACCTTGGTGCGCGGGGTGGCGCGGCGCGGCACGTGGTGGCGCTCCGGCAGGCCCGTCAGATAGCCGAAGCCGGGCGCGAACCCGCAGAAGGCGACGTGGAATTCGGTACCGGAGTGGATACGGACCACGTCCTCGGGCGTGGTGTCCCACAGGGCGGCCACGTCGGCGAGGTCGGGGCCGTCGTAGCGCACCGGGATCTCGATGGCGGGCCGGTCGCCGGCGGTGGCCGGCGGAATGTCCCAGCCGGGCAGTTCGGCGGCCAGCCGTCCCGGGTCGGCCAGCCCGTCGAGCAGGACCGTACGGGCGGCTGGGACGATCTCGCGGACCGCGGGCAGGGTGCCGGCGGCAGCCCGGCGCAGCAGCTCGGCGTGGAACGCCTCGACGGCCGTGTCGTCGTCCAGTTCGACCAGCAGCCCGTGGTCGCCGACCGGCAGGGGGCGCAGGGGCAGCCGCGACCGGCCGGCCGGGGCACGGCCGCCGGTGGTGCCGGTGCTCACGCGAAGCTGCCGATCCGCACGCCGGCCGCGGTCAGCTCGTCGCGCACCCGTCGCGCGAGGTCCGCGGCGCCGGGGGTGTCGCCGTGCAGGCACAGCGAGCGCGCCTCGATCCGCACGGTGCTGCCGTCGACGGCGGTCACGGTGCCTTCCGTGGCCATGCCCAGCGCGCGCTTGACGACCTCGTCGGGGTCGTGGACGACGGCGCCCGGTTCACGGCGGGAGACCAGGGTGCCTTCGGGGGTGTAGGCGCGGTCGGCGAACGCCTCGCCGACGACGGGCAGACCGACGCGGCGGGCCGCCTCGTGCAGCTGGGAGCCGGGCAGGCCGAGGATGGGCAGCGGGGTGCCGGCGGTCCGTACGCCCTCCAGGACGGCGGCGGACTGGGCCTCGTCGTGGACGCAGCGGTTGTAGAGCGCGCCGTGCGGCTTGACGTAGGCGACCCGGGTGCCGGCGGCGCGGGCGAAGACCTCCAGCGCGCCGATCTGGTACGCGATCTCGTCGGCCAGTTCGCGCGGCGGTACGTCCATGGTGCGGCGTCCGAAGCCCGCCAGGTCGCGGTAGGAGACCTGGGCACCGACGACCACGCCGCGCTCGGCGGCCAGCTCGCAGACCCGGCGCATGGTGCTGGGGTCCCCGGCGTGGAAACCGCAGGCCACGTTGGCGCTCGTGACGACGGACAGCAGGGCCTCGTCGTCGGTGAGCTCCCAGCGTCCGAAGCCTTCCCCGAGGTCGGCGTTGAGGTCGACGAGGGGGGTGGTCACCGGGTCGCTCATAGAAGTCGCAAGTCCGTTCCGGAGGTGGCCGCCGCACGGGCCGGCGCACAGTTCGCAGAGGTTCGAGGCCGGCCGGCCCGTATCCGTAGTGGCTCTCCCCCTGAGGGCACTCGGGCCGGCCGGTGGTCAGGCCAACGTAAGCGATCGTTCAACGATCCGACAAGAGGTGTGTTGTCTCGTTCTGCCATCTGGGATTGACTGCCGCTCACAGCACACGGGGTGCACGTACGGGGCGAAAGCGGGGACGACGATGGCGGGCGGGATGACACGGGGCGACCGGCACAGGCTCGCCGAGGTCTCGGAGCTGGCGGGCGACCGGGTGCTCCTCGGGCGCTCCAGCACCGCGGAGCGGGTCGCCGACATTCTCCGGGACCGCATCACCGAGGGCTACTTCCCACCCGGCGCGCGGCTGTCCGAGGAGAGCATCGGCGGGGCCCTGGGGGTCTCGCGCAACACCCTGCGGGAGGCGTTCCGCCTGCTCACGCACGAGCGCCTGCTGGTGCACCAGCTCAACCGCGGGGTTTTCGTGCGCATCGTGACGGTGGCGGACCTGGACGACATCTACCGGGTCCGTACGCTCGTGGAGTGCGCCGCGGTACGCGGCCTGGGCGAGCCGCCGCACCCGGTGGGGGCGATGGAGGCGGCCGTGGTGGCCGGCGAGTCCGCCTTCGAGGAGCGCGCCTGGCGTGATCTGGGCACCGCGAACCTCCGCTTCCATCAGGCGGTGGCGGGCCTGGCGGGCAGTCCGCGCACCGACGAGCTGATGCGCGGGGTGCTCGCGGAACTGCGGCTGGTCTTCCACGTGATGGACGATCCACGCCGGTTCCACGCGCCGTACCTGACCCGCAACCGGCAGATCCTGGAAGAGCTCCAGGCCGGGAACGGGGCCGCCGCGGAGCTGCTGCTGGAGGCCTATCTGGAGGATTCCCGGGTGCAGCTCTCCGGGGCGTACGCCCAGCGCATAGCGGCGCAGGAGGGCGTGTAGGAGCACTCACGTTTCGCTCCCGTCAACCCCTTGTCGGATCGTTGAACAATCGCCTAACCTCCTCGCATCCTCCTCACGGTCCGCGTGGGGTCCCGTATGCGGAAGGCGGACCCATGATCGTGCTTCTCGGCGTGCTCGTGGTCGTGGTCGGCTTCGCCACCAAACGCAATGCCCTGCTGGTCGTGGGCGTGGCGGGCATCGTCACCGGTCTGCTCGGCGGCCTGTCGCCGCAGGAGGTCCTGGCGGCCTTCGGCACCGGCTTCGCGAGCAGCCGGGCGGTGACGATCTTCGCGATCACCCTCCCGGTGATCGGCCTGCTGGAGCGCTACGGCCTCCAGGAGCAGGCCCGCCGGCTGATCGCCCGCTTCGCCAAGCTGACCACCGGCCGCTTCCTCGCCCTCTACCTGGGCATGCGGCAGATCGGCGCGGCCGTCGGGCTGACGCACGTCTTCGGACACGCGCAGACCGTGCGCCCGCTGGCGGTGCCGATGGCCGAGGGCGCCGCCGAGCGCAAGCACGGGCGGCTGACCGAGAAGGGCCGGGAGAAGGTCCGCTCGTTCTCCGCGAGCGCCGACAACGTGGGGCTGTTCTTCGGCGAGGACGTCTTCCTCGCGGTCGGCTCGATCCTGCTGATCACCAGCTTCGTCAACACCACGTACAACACCCACCTGGAGCCGCTGCACCTGGCGCTGTGGGCGATCCCCTCCGCGCTGTGCGCCTTCGCCGTGCACGGCTGGCGGCTGCTGCGCCTGGACCGGTACCTGGAACGCGAACTGGTCGCCGCCAACATCGAGCCCGTCGCCGAGGGAGCAGCCAAGTGATCAAAGCAGAGTGGTTCTACTGGCTCGTCGGCCTGAGCTTCCTGGTGATGGCCTCCCAGATGCTCACCGACCGCAGCAACCCCAAGCGGCTGGGCACCACCGCCTTCTGGGGCCTGCTCGGCGCCGGCTTCATCTACAGCAGCTGGGTCGTCGAGAAGAAGGCCCCGGCCGAACCGCTGGGCGCGGCCGTCCTGATCATGGTGCTGCTGGCCGGCTTCGGCTTCACCGGACGCGGTACGCCGCGCACCACCACGCCCGAACAGCGCGATGCCAGCGCCCTGAAGCTGGGCAACAAGCTGTTCGTGCCCGCGCTGGCCATCCCGGTCGTCGCGCTGGTGTGCGCGGTCCTCGTCAAAAAGCTCTCGATCGGCGGCGAACCGATCCTCCAGGAGGGCAGCGAGACCATCCTGGGGCTCGGCATCGGCGCCGTCGTCGCCCTCGTCGTCGGCATGATCATGCTGCGCGAGAAGCGGATATCGGTCCCCGTGCAGGCCGGGCGCTCCATGCTGGAGTCGATGGGCTGGGCGATGCTGCTGCCGCAGCTGCTCGCCACCCTGGGCACCATCTTCCAGCTCTCCGGTGTCGGCACCCAGGTCGGCAAGCTCGCCACCTCGGTCCTGCCGGAGGACTCCCTGTACGTCGCGGTCGTCGTCTACTGCATCGGCATGGCCCTGTTCACCGTGATCATGGGCAACGCGTTCGCCGCCTTCCCCGTGATGACCGCGGCGGTCGGCTGGCCGGTGCTCATCGAGCACTTCCACGGCGACGCGCCCGCCGTCCTGGCCATCGGCATGCTCGCCGGGTTCTGCGGGACGCTGGTCACCCCGATGGCGGCCAACTTCAACATCGTCCCGTCGGCGCTGCTGGAGCTGAAGGACCAGTACGGGCCGATCAAGGCCCAACTGCCCACGGCCGGCGTGCTGCTCGGCTGCAACATCGTGGTCATGGCCCTGTTCGCCTTCTGACCGCGCCCGCCCGCCCCGCTCACCACTGCACGACACACACCGCACGCACCGCACGACACGCACCGCACGACACGAACCGCACACGGACCGGGGGGCACCGCGCGGCTCACGAACCACAGGGAACGCCATGACGCGGACGACCCGCATCCTGCTCACCGGATTCGAGCCCTTCGGCGGCGAGAGCTCCAACCCCTCCTGGGAGGCGGTGCGGGCCGCCGCCGCCGAGCCACCGGCCGGGCTGGAGATCACCGCCGTCGAACTGCCCTGCGTCTACGGGCGCTCGCGCACCGCCCTGCGCGAGGCCGTCGCGGCGCACGACCCCGACATCGTGCTCTGCGTCGGCCAGGCGGGCGGCCGGCCCGACCTGACGGTGGAGCGGGTCGCCGTCAACATCGACGACGCCCGCATCCCCGACGTCGCGGGCGCCCAGCCCATCGACGAGCCGATCGTCCCCGGCGGCCCCGCGGCGTACTTCGCCGCGCTGCCGGTCAAGGCGTGCGTGGCCGCCGTACGGGAGGCGGGGGTGCCCGCCTCCGTCTCCAACACCGCGGGCACCTTCGTCTGCAACCACGTCTTCTACGACCTGATGCACCTGATCGCGACCGAGCGGCCCGCGCTGCGCGGCGGCTTCGTGCACGTGCCGTACGCTCCCCATCAGGTCGCCGGCCGGTCGCTGCCCTCACTCGCGGTGAGCGCCGTCGCCGAGGGGCTGCGTGTGATCGCCGCCACCGCAGCGCGTACAAATACGGACATCAAGGCCGTCGGAGGCGCCACGCACTGACCTCGGCCCCGTGCCGTTTCGTCCGTTGTCAGTGCGAGCGCCTACGCTGTGCGACGTGACTTTTCCTGCCCCGGGGACCGCTGCGTCCCAGCTCAACGGCGTGGCCCGGTCCGAAGGACCCTCCCGGCCCGCGCCGGGCCCGGCCGCCGACGAGGGCCTGGCCCGCCGGCTGCGCGCCCTCGCGTGCACCGCGCCGCTGCACGACCTGGACGCGCGCAAGGCCAACCTCGCCGGTGAGTACGGGGTGTACGCGATGGCGGAGGTGGCGCTCGCCGCCATCGACCTGGTCACCCTCCACATGGACTTCGACACCGGCGCCGACCACGAGCAGATAGTGGCCAGGCTGCTCCCGCGCATCGCCGCGCAGACCCCGCGCCGCCCCGCGGCCGAACACGAGCGCGTCGCCCGCTGGGTGCTGGAGAATCTGATCAACGTCGGCAGCGTCGACCGCGGCTTCCGCGCCGTGTACGGCACGTTCGGCCCCGAGGGCGAGTACGTCCGCCGGGACTACGACTTCAAGCTCATCGAGGAGGTCCCGGGGCCGGGCGGCGGGGTCTACCTCCGGACGACCGACGAAGCCGTCAACGTCCTGGTCGGCGCCCTCGACACGGACGTGACGAGCGCCCAGATCGCCGCCGAGGTCAAGCTGGAGGTGCTCATCAGCCGCGGCCGGCTGGCGGACGCCCAGCTCGCCGCCGAGCAGGCCCGCTACCGCACCGTGCAGTACGCCGAGACGCTGCGCCGCACCCTGGATGCCACCCGCCGCAACGTCCGCGCGGTGGACTGGCTGCGCGCCGTCCCCGACATGATCGCCGAAGCCCTCGACCACGTCGCCGACCGCTACCGCCACGAGAACGCGATCCTCACCAACATCCGCAAGGCCCGCGACGAGACCGAGGACCAGGAGAACAAGCGGCGCGCCGCCGAGCTGGTCGACATCGTCAGGGACTGCATCCGCCGGCACACCCAGCTCCAGTCCCGGCTGCTGGAGGCGGGCCCGCTCTTCCGCGCCGAGCAGGACCGTCAGGCGTTCGCGCCGCCCGCCGGCCGCTCCGGCCTCGACCTGTACGGCCAGCTGGTCGCCCCGGTGCTGCCGCTCCCCGTCGAGCAGGCGATCCGGGTCACCGACGCCTTCTTCGCGCGCGGCACGGGCTTCCGTACGGGCACCTCCGTACGGCTCGGCGACCTGGTCGGCCTGCTGTTCCAGCCGCCCGTCGAGCGCGAGCACCTCGGCGCCGAGATGCCCGAGCCGGACCTGATCGCCACCCCGGACGACAGCCGCTTCTCCGAGGAACAGCTGGAAGCCGCCCAGGCCCTGCTCGACCTGCCCGCCGACGCGCCCCGCCGGCTGTCCGGACTGCTCGCCGAGGCCCGCCGCAGCGATCCGGACCTGCCGTACCTGGTCGCCCTGCTGGCGGTGCACGCGGCCAGCCCGCCGGTCGGCACCGCCTACCGCCAGGGTGAACAGCAGCTGCTCTTCGCCGTCGACGACGGCACCGTGCTGGAGGACGAGGAGTTCGGCGGCGCCGACCTCATCGTCGGCAAGGCCCTGCTGGACGCGGCGGGCATGGCCGCCGACCGCTCGGAGGTGGCGTGATGCCGGCGGCCGGACAGGGCGCGCGCAGGACGCCGACAGCACGGCGGCACAAGGAAGTTCGCATGGAGGTACGGGCGTGAGTGAGTACGGAACGGGCGTCGAGGACGGCGCCGAAGCCCCGGCGCAGGGGGACCCGGCCGCCGGGGCGGAGCACCCGGGATGGTCCGTGCCCGGCCCCGCCGCCGCGCCTTCGGGCCCCGCGCCCGTGACGCCCGCCGACGCCGCGGACGCCGCGCGCCTGGTCTCCTTCGGGCTCCAGCCCAAGCTGCTGCCCGCCCGGGACGCCGAGTACGGCGAACTGCTCCGCCGCTACCGTGACGAGCCCGCCTTCGCGCGTCTGGCCGATGCCGTCGCGACCGGCCTCGGCCTGGTCGTCCTGGAGGTCTCCCCGCGCGCCGGCATGGCCGTCACCGCCGACGAGGACTCCGTCTTCGCCGTACGCATGGGTGACTACGCCCGCCGCGCGTCCGCCGACTCCGCCGACCGCTTCCTGCACGGCCTCGCCCACCTCGCCGTGGCCGCCATGGCCTTCCCGCGCCCCGAGGACCTCGCCGACGACGGGTACATCGGCCGGATCACCGTCAACGGCGTGGACGCGTTCGTCCGGCAGGCGTGCCGCCGCCTGGAGGAGCGCGCCGAGGAACAGGGCGAGAACACCGACCCGGCCACCGACGCGCCCGGCCTCGAAGCCGCCTGGCGGACCTACGCGCGGCGCAGCGCCACCGGCGCCACCAAGGACGCGCGGCGGCTCGCCGGTTCGACCACCGGCATCATCGCCAAGGCCGTCGCCTTCCTCGTCGACTCCGGCTTCCTCCAGCGCACCGGCGACGACTCCGGCGGCGCCTACCGCACCACCGCCCGCTACCAGCTCCAGGTGCGTGACATGGCGGGCAGCGCCGCCATGGCCGAACTGCTGGAGCTGGGCGTCGTCCCCGTCGGCGACGGCAGCGCCAGCCTGCTGCCCGCCGAGGACACCGACGACCTCGACCTGGTCTCCGACGCGGGACTGCCCTTCCACTCCTCCTAGCCACCCGGCGCCGGGCACCACCCGGCCACCGGACACACCGACCGCAGGTCCACCGACCACCGACCGCCCACACAACGAGAGTCCGCCGCCATGTACGAGCTGTCCCGGGTCCGCCTCTACTCCATCGGGCCCGCCGGTGCGCGCTACGCCGACACCGTGCTGGACCTGCGCGGAGTCGGCGCGCCCGTGCCCGACCCGGCGCCGGCGCAGGCGGACTTCTTCGAGGACGAACCGGTCGGCCCGCCGCGCCGCCCCGCCCCCGCCGGCGTCCTCTTCCTGGAGAACGGCGGCGGCAAGTCCGTCCTGCTCAAGCTCATCTTCTCGGTGATGCTGCCCGGCCACCGCAACACCCTGGGCGGCGCCAGCTCCGGCGTGCTGCGCAAGTTCCTGCTCGCCGACGACTGCGGCCATGTCGCCCTGGAGTGGCAGCACACCCTCACCGGCGAGTCCATCGTCGTCGGCAAGGTCAGCGAGTGGCGCGGCCGGCAGGTCTCCAACGACCCGCGCAAGTTCGCCGAGGCCTGGTACAGCTTCCGTCCGGGGCCCGGGATGAGCCTGGACTCGCTGCCGGTCGCCGAGGCCACCGTCGTCCGGCCGCGCGGCGAGCCCGCCGAGGGCTTCTCCGGTGCCCGGGGCCGCCGCCGTACGATGAAGGGCTTCCGCGACGCCCTGGTCGAGGCCGGCAAGAACTACCCCAACCTGGACGTCTCCTGGGTCGAGATCCACGAGCGGTGGAACGAGCACCTCGGCGAACTGGGCCTGGACCCCGAACTCTTCCGCTACCAGCGGGAGATGAACGCCGACGAGGGCGAGGCCGCCGGCCTCTTCGCCGTCAAGAACGACTCCGACTTCACCGACCTGCTGCTGCGCGCGGTCACCGACACCCGCGACACCGACGGCCTCGCCGACCTCGTGCACGGCTTCGCGCACAAGCTCGGCCGCCGCGCCGAACTGACCGCCGAGCGCGACTTCACCGCCGGTTCGCTGGACCTCCTGTCGCGCATCGCGGACGCCGCCGAGCAGCGCGAGACCGCCCGTGACGTGCACGCCGGCGCCGAACGCCGCACCCGCACCCTCGCCCGGCGGCTGCACGCCCGCGGCACCGAGGAGCGCGGCCGCGCCGCCGAGTTCGCCGAGCAGGTCGCCACCGCCGCGCACGCGGTCACCGACGCCGAACGGGTCCGCGAGCGCCGCGCGCTGATCTCCGCCGAGATCTCCTACCGGCACGCGTCGCTGGCGCTCGCCGCCGCCGAGAAGGGCGCCGCCGCCCAGCGCCGCGAGCTGAACGACGCCCGTACCCTGCACTCCGCCTGGCAGGCCGCCGAGACCGTGCTGCGCCACCGCGCCGCCGCCGACCGGGCCACCCGCGTCGCCGCCGCGATCCGCGAGGCCGAACGGGACGCCGCGCCCGCGCTCGCCGCCCGTACGAAGGCCGCCACCGAGCTGGTCCGCGCCCTCCAGGGCGCCGCCGACGTCAGCGAAGGCATCGCCAACGAGCAGGAGGAGCGCTCCGCCGCCCTCCAGGACACCAGCGACACCGCGCACCGCGACGCCACCGCCGCCGCCACCCACGCCCAGCGTGCCCGCAGCGAGGCCGAACACCTCAAGCAGCGCCTCGCCGAGGTCGAGCAGGAGACCGCCGAGGCCGTACGGGCCGGCTGGCTCGACGACTCCGCGCCGGACGCCGACCCGGCCCGCGCCGCGCTCGCCGCCTCGGACGCGGAGAAGGCCACGGTCGAGGGCTGGGACGCGGCCCGCGAGGCCGCCACCCGCTCCGCCGACCGGGCCCGCGAGGCCGCCACCCGCCTGGCCGCCGCCGAACTGGCCGCGGCCCGCGCCGAGGACGCCGCCCAGGCGGCGGAGCGCGCGTACGACGCCGAGCGGCAGGCCGCCGAGTCGATCGGCGCCGAACAGCGGCTCGCCGACCTGCTCGGGCTGCCGCAGGCAGCGCCCAAGGCGGGCGTGCCCGGGCAGCGCGCCGGGGACGGAACGGACGAAGGCGACGGCTCCCGCCGCGTCCCGCGCCCTGCCTCCGAAGGTCCCCTGACCGCCGAAGAACTCGACCGTAACGCCGACGACCTGCAAGAACTCCTCGACGAGAGCGTCGCCTCCGCCGAACGCCAGCTCTTCGACCTGCGCACCGCCGCCGCCGACGACGCCCGCATCCTCGGCGCGCTGGGCGACGGGGGCCTGCTGCCGCCGGGCCCCGACGTGCTCGCTGCCGTCGAGTATCTGGGCGAGCACGGCGTCCCCGCGCTGCCCGGCTGGCGCTACCTCGCCCAGTCCGTCGACCCCGCCGACCACACGCGGGTGCTGGCCGCCCGCCCCGAGCTGGTCGACGGCGTCATCATCACCGACCCGGAGACCCACGCCCGCGCCCGCGACGTCCTCGCGCAGGCCGCGCTGCTGCCGCGCTCCACCGTCGCCGTCGGCACCGCCGCCGCCCTGCTCGCGCCGACCCCCGCGCCCGACGCCCAGGACAGCGGCGTCTTCCTCGTCCCGCCGAACCCGGCCATGCACGACGAGTCCGCCGCCGACGAGGAGCGCCAGGCGCTGCGGGCGCGCGCCATAGAGCGGGACGACGAGATTCGCGTTCTCGCGGCCCGGCTGGCCGGCGACCGAGCGCTGGCCGCCCGCCTCTCGTCCTGGCGCACCGGCTGCCCGCCCGGCCGCCTCGCCGAACTGGCCACCGTCGCCGAGGAAGCCCGTACGGCCGCCGACACCGCCGCCGGGGAGCTGGCCGAGGTCCGTACGGTACGGGCCGAGGCCGACGAGGAGGCCGCCGAGACCGCCCGGGTGCGCGACGAACGGCAGGAGGCCGCGCAGCGCGCCCGCCGCGTCGCCGACGCCCTCGCCGGGCTCGCCCACCGGTTGCGAGAGCGCGCCTCCTGGCAGGTCAGGCTGCGTGAACTGGCCGATGAATCCGCCGAGTTGGAGGCCCGCGCCGAGGAGTGCGTGGACCGGGCGCGCGCCGCCGACGAGGACCGCCGCACCGCCCAGCGCGCCGCCGACGACGCCCGGCGCACCGCCCACGCGCTGCGCGCCGAACGTGCCGAGATCGCGGGCGTGCCGGACGACATGGGCGAGGACGGCGCCGAGCCCGCGGCCGGCTCGCTGCCCTCCCTGCGCGAGGCCTACCGTGCCGCCTCCCAGCTCTACGAGAAGGTCGGCGTCGGCGCCGACCTGCGCGCCGAACAGGCCCGCGCCGAAGGCGACGAGAGCGCCGCGCTCGCCGAACTGAACCGCCTCACCAACAAGGTCCGCACCCGCGCCGAACAGCTCCTGGACAGCCCCGACGCCGCCGACGGCCCGTCCCGGCAGGCCGCGTCCGCCCGCGCCGAAGCCCTGGTCGCCCGGCTGGAGGCCCGCGCCTCCGCCGCCAGCGAGCAGCTCGGCCGCCTGCGCGGCGAGGCCGAACGGCTCGCCCCGGCCGGCGGCGAGGCGCACACCGAGCTGCCCGAGGACCTGATCCCCGCCGACGCGGAGCGCGCGAAGGAACTGCTGCGCACCGCCAACGCCGAGCTGACCACCGCCGACGACGCGCTGGAGACCGCCCGCGCCACCCACACCGAGCTGCTGCGCGCCCACCGTGCCGCCGAGGACGCCGCCGCGGGCTTCGACGAGACCGCCGCCATGCTGCGCGACCTGCTGCGCGACACCCAGGAGGACGAGGGCGAGCGCCCCGAGGCGTACGCGGGCCGCCTGGAGGACGCCCGGCAGGCCGCCGCCGAGTCCCGCCGTTCGCTGCGCGGCTGTGCGAGCGACCTGTCGGCGGCCGAGTCCGCCGTCCGCGAGGCCAGCGACGTCCTGGTACGGCACGCCAACTCCACCAAGTACGAGCAGGTGCGCACCCCCGCCAGGCAGCAGATCCGCGAACTGCCGGCGGCGGCGCTGCCCGACCACGCCGCCAAGTGGGCCGACGCCTTCGCGCCCCGGCTGCGGGTGCTCACCGACGAACTCGCCCAGCTGGAACGCAACCGCGACAGCATCGTGGACCGGCTGCGCGGTCTGGTCGACTCGTCGCTGACCACGCTGCGCTCCGCCCAGCGGCTGTCCCGGCTGCCCGAAGGCCTGGGGGAGTGGTCGGGCCAGGAGTTCCTGCGGATCCGCTTCGACGACCCGGACCAGGCCACGCTCACCGAGCGGCTGGGCGAGGTGATCGACGAGGCGACGCGTTCGGCGGTCAAGAAGAACAGCGACCTGCGGCGGGACGGCATGTCCCTGCTGCTGCGCGGGGTCAGCGCGGCGCTCCAGCCGCGCGGCGTGGCCGTGGAGATCCTCAAGCCGGACGCGGTGCTGCGCGCCGAGCGCGTCCCGGTCGGCCAGATGGGCGACGTGTTCTCCGGCGGCCAGCTGCTGACCGCGGCCATCGCCCTGTACTGCACCATGGCCGCGCTGCGCAGCAACGACCGCGGCCGCGACAAGCAGCGGCACGCGGGCACGCTGTTCCTGGACAACCCCATCGGCCGCGCCAACGCGACGTACCTGCTGGAGCTCCAGCGCGCCGTCGCCGACGCGCTGGGCGTGCAGCTCCTGTACACCACCGGCCTCTTCGACACCACCGCGCTCGCCGAGTTCCCGCTGGTGATCCGCCTGCGCAACGACGCCGACCTGCGGGCCGGGCTGAAGTACATCAGCGTCGAGGAGCACCTGCGGCCCGGCTTGCCGCAGCAGGACCCCGGGTCGGAGCCGGTGCACGGGCAGATCACTGCGACGCGGATGTACCGGCGTCCGGAGGACGAGCAGCCGCAGAGCCGGACGCAGGACCGGTCGCAGGCTCAGCCGGAGCCGGAGCCGGAGCCGGAGCCGGAGAGCCGGCCGGAGTCTCAGGAGAATCAGCAGCCTCAGGAGTCCCAGGCCGCCCTTCGGGATCAGGCCCCCCAGAACTCCCCGGCAGCAACCGAGTGACCCACCGATGGAAGTCGCCGATGTGGTGCTCGCTGGGGACGAGCACCCCGCCGGCCCGGTAGGCGCGCGAGTCCATCGCGGGCTGGGTCCGCTCGCAAGCGGCGAAGTCCTGTGCGTTGACCCGGTGGAACAGCTCCACCGACCGCGACAGGTCCGCCCCCGAGGCCACCACCTCGGGGGCGTACAGCCAGTCGCACTCCACCACGGTGCGGTCCGCGGCCAGCGGGAACATCCGGTGCACGATGACATGGTCCGGCACGAGGTTGAGGAAGACCTGCGGGCGGACGGTGATGGCGTAGTAGCGGCGGTCCTGGCTCTCCTCGATGCCCGCGATCCGGGCGAAGCCGCCGCTGCCGTCGACCGTGAACCCCTCGGCCTCCGCCGCGAACGCCGCGCCGTGCCCGACGTAGTACTGCGCGGCGTACCCCTCCGCGAACTCCGGTAGCACATCGGTCAGTTCGGGGTGGATGGTGGCGCAGTGGTAGCACTCCATGAAGTTCTCGACGATCAGCTTCCAGTTGGCGCGTACGTCGTAGGTGATGCGCCGCCCGAGGTCCAGCCCGGCCATCCCGTACCGCTCGATCGCCTCCGTGCCGCCCAGCCGTTCGCCGACCGTGTCGGTCACCGTCTCCTCGAACGACGGCGGCTCGTCGGCCAGGCACACCCACACATAGCCCAGCCACTCGCGCAGCCGGACCGGCAGCAGCCCGCGTTCGGAGCGGTCCACGTCCGGCATCCGCTGGAGGTTGGGCGCGGCCACCAGCCGCCCGTCCAGGTCGTACGTCCAGGCGTGGTAAGGGCACTGGAGGTTGCGCCGTACCTCGCCGGACGCGTCGGTGCACAGCCGGGCGCCCCGGTGGCGGCACACGTTGAGGTAGGCGCCGAAGCCGCCGCGCCGGTTGCGGACGATCAGCACGCTCTCCCGGCCGACCTGCACCGTACGGAAGGCGCCCGGCCGCGGCAGGTCGGCGGCGCGCACCGCGCAGCACCAGAGGGACTCGAAGATGTGCTGCTGTTCCTGGCGGAAGACGGCGGGGTCGGTGTAGAGGGAACCGGGCAGGGTGCTGGTGAGGCTGGTGCCCGTGGTGGTCCCGGCGGTCTCGGGAGCGAGGGTCATCGGACGCCTCCTGGGGCGGACGGGGTGGACGGGACGGGCGAGGCCGCGGCCATGAACAGGCGTCCGGGCGCGAACAGCCCGACGGGATGCGCGGTCCCGCCGGTCAGCGCGAGATCGGCGAGGATTTCGCCCACCACTGGTACGAACTTGAAGCCGTGCCCGGAGAAGCCGCAGGCCACGGTCACGGCATCGGGGTGCGCCGGATGCCGCGCGAGGACGAAGTGCTCGTCGGGGGTGTTGGTGTACATGCAGGTGACGGACGTCAGATGGCGGCCGGGCAGGGACGGCAGCAGCCGGGCCGCCTGTCCGGCCATGGCCCGTACCTCGTCCTCGTGCACGGTCCGGTCGACGGTCTCCGGCGTGCAGACGGCGCCCCGGCGGAAGAACGCCACCTTCGCGCCGCCTCCCGGCCCGTCGATGGCGGGGAAGCCGTAGATCTGGACGCCGCCGGTGTCCTCCCAGATGTAGACGGGGTGCCGCTCCGGGACGTACGGGCCGATGCCGCCGGCGGGCTCGAACCAGTGCATGATCTGGCGCTCGACGGTGAACGTCACCCCCAGGTCGGACAGCAGCGCGGGTGCCCACGCTCCGGGGCAGATCACCAACTGCCCGGCGGTATAGGTCTCCTCGGGTGTGTGGACCCGCACGCCGCGGCCGCCGGGCAGCGCTTCCCAGCGGGTGACCGGCTCCTGGAAGTGGAGGTCGGCGCCGCCCTGGGTGGCGAGCTGGAGCTGTGCGGCGACGGTGTTCTCCGGGCGCAGGAACCCGGCCCTGGCCTCGTACAGGGCGATCTCGTCGGCGGCCGGGGTGAGCGTCGGGAAGCGGCGCCGGACCTCCCGCGCGTCGAGCATCTCGTGCGGCAGGTCCCAGGTACGGGCCGAGCGCAGCGACCCGGCGACGGTACGGCTCTCCGGCCGGCCGAGCATCACCCCGCCGCACAGCGTGGCGATCCGCCGCCCGGTGGAACGTTCCAGCTCCTCGTACAGCTCGTAGGCGCGCAGCAGCAGCGGCACGTACGCCGGATCCTCGAAGTACGACTGGCGGGTGACGCGCGAACCGCCGTGGCTGGAGCCGTGGGGGTGCACCGGGCCGAACTTCTCCAGCCCGAGCACACGGGCGCCGCGCGCTGCCAGGCGGTGGGCCGCGGCGCTGCCCATGCCGCCGAGGCCGAGAACGATGACGTCGTAGGTGGGGGACAAGCGGACCTCCCGGTTCGGCGGGGACACCCGACGGGCTGCGGGCTGCCAGGTACGGGCCCAGAGGGCGGACTATCTGCGGATACGTTCCATCGCGGGGTCGAACAGCGGCTCGGCGGCGACGGTCGCCGCGGCCTTCTCCCCGAAGTACTCGATGTGCACGGCCGTCCCGGGTGCCGTGGCACGCGCCGGGAGCCACGCGTACGCGACCGTCCGCCCGACGGAGCAGCCGTACGCCGCGCTGGTCACATGACCCGCGGGCGCGCCGTCCACGTACACCGGCTCCTTGCCCAGGACGACCGCCGCCGGATCGTCGAGCGTCAGGCACGTCAGCCTGCGCCGCGCGGTGTCGGCCGACCGCCCCTCCAGGGCCGCGCGCCCCACGAAGTCGCCCTTGTCCATCCGGACGGCCCAGCCCAGCCCCGCCTCGTACGGGTCGTGCTCGGTGGTCATGTCCTGACCCCAGGCGCGGTACCCCTTCTCCAGACGGAGGCTGGTGAACGCGCCGCGCCCGGCGGCGATCACGCCGTACGGCTGCCCGGCCGCCCAGAGCGTGTCCCACAGGCGCAGTCCCAGGTCGGCGCTGGTGTACAGCTCCCAGCCCAGCTCGCCGACGTACGACAGCCGCAGCGCGGTCACCGGCACCTCGCCGACGTACGCCTGCCTCGCCTTGAAGTAGCCGAACGCGCGGTGCCCGAAGTCGGTGCGGGTCAGCGGCTGTACGAGGTCCCGGGCGCGCGGCCCCCAGACGCCGACGCAGCAGGTGCCGGGCGTGATGTCGCGGACCTGCACGCCGGCGGGCGCGTGCCGGGTCAGGTGGTCGAGGTCCATGCCGCTGTTGATGCCGACCTGGAAGCGGTCGGTCGCCAGGCGGGCCACGGTCAGGTCGCTGCGGATGCCGCCCGCGTCGTCCAGCAGCAGCGTGTACGTCACCGAGCCAGGCTTCTTCGCGAGCTGGTTGGTCGTCATGTACTGGAGGAAGTCCAGCGCGCCCGGCCCGCTGACCTCCAGACGCCTGAGCGGCGTCATGTCGTACAGCGCGACCCGCTCCCGGGTGGCGCGCGCCTCGGCCGCGGCGACCGGCGACCAGTGGCGGGCGGACCAGGCGTCCCGCTCCGGCAGCGCGATGCCGTCGGCCAGCGGGGCGTTGGCCTCGTACCAGTGCGGGCGCTCCCAGCCGGTGCCTTCGAGGAAGTACGCGCCGAGTTCCCGCTGCCGCGCGTGGAAGGGGCTGACGCGCAGCGGGCGCGGGCGGCGCAGCGGCTGGAGCGGGTGGACGACGTCGTACACCTCGGCGAACTGCTGCCGGCCGCGCTCGGCCACGTAGGCGGGGGAGAGCTGGACCTCCTCGAAGCGGGAGATCTCACACTCGTGCGCATCGGTGGCGGGGCGCCCCTCGGTGAGCTGTTCGGCGACCGCCTTGGCGACGCCCGCCGCGTGCGTCACCCACACCGCCTCGGCCAGCCAGAAGCCGCGCAGTCCGGGCGTCTCGCCGAGCAGTGGCATGCCGTCGGGGGTGAAGGAGAAGACGCCGTTGAAGCCTTCCTCGATCCGGGTGCCGTCCAGGGCGGGCAGCAGCCAGCGGCTGTCGTCCCAGCTCGGGGCGAAGTCGTCGTCGGTGAAGGGGAGCGAGGAGGGCATCACGGGCGCGTCGTCGAAGGCGGGCAGGGCGGCCGGGTCGACGGGCATCGGGCGGTGCGCGTACGAGCCGATGCCGATCCGGCCCGTACCGTCCGTGCGGCCCTCCACATGCTCGCGGAAGTACAGGTCGCGTTCCTGGAAGCGCAGGACCGGCCGCCGGCCGTCCGGTCCGGCGAACGCCGACGTCTTCACGTACTGGTGCGCCAGCGGCAGCAGCGGTACGGACACGCCCGCCATGGCGCCGATCACCGGCCCCCAGAAGCCCGCCGCCGACACCACGACGTCCGCGGGGAAGGTGCCCCGGTCGGTGACGACGGCCGTGACCCGGCCCGCGTCCTGCTCGATGCCCGTGACGGTGTGCCGGTCCAGGAAGCGGGCGCCGCGGGCCCGCGCCTGTACGGTCTGCGCGCGGGCGGCGGGCAGCGCCCTGGCCAGCCCGTCGCCGGGCGTGTGGAAGCCGCCCAGCACCTTCGTGGCGTCCAGCATCGGCCACAGCCCGGCGCACCGCCGGGCGTCGACGATCTCCCCCTCGATGCCCCAGGACGCCGCGAGCCCGGCCTTGCGGTGCAGTTCGGCCCACTGTTCCTCGGTGGCGGCGATCTCCAGTCCGCCGACGGCGTCGAAGCACGGCCGCCCGTCCTCCGTCAGGGCGGAGAACTTCTCGACGGTGTACTTGGCGAAGTCGCTCAGCGTCTTGGAGACGTTGGTACGGAAGACGAGTCCGGGCGCGTGCGAGGTGGAGCCGCCGGGCGCGTGCAGCGGGCCCTGCTCCAGCACGGTGACGTCGCGCGCGCCGCGTGCCGTCAGCTCGTCGGCGAGGGAGCAGCCGACGATGCCCGCGCCGATGATCACGATGCGGGCCGGCGTGGGGCCGCCGCCCGTACCGGGCCGGGCGTTCACAGGACCACCACCGAACGCAGCACCTCACCACGCCGCATCCGCGCGAAGGCCGCCTCCACGTCCGTGAGGCCGACCGTCTCCGAGATGAACGCCTCCAGGTCCAGCTTGCCGCTCAGATGCAGATCGATCAGGACGGGGAAGTCCCGGCTGGGCAGGCAGTCGCCGTACCAGGACGACTTCAGGGAGCCGCCGCGCGCGAACACGTCCAGCAGCGGCAGCTCGATGTGCATGTCCGGCTCCGGAACGCCGACCTGCACCAGCGTGCCGGCGAGGTCCCGCATGTAGAAGCCCTGCCGGAACGTTTCGGGGCGGCCCACCGCGTCGATCACGACATCGGCGCCGTGCCCGCCGGTCAGGGCCCGCACCGCCTCGACGGGGTCGGTGCCACGGGAGTTGACGGTGTCGGTGGCGCCGAAGTGCTCGGCGGCGTCCAGCTTGCCGTCGTCGATGTCCACGGCGATGACCCGGCGCGCACCGGCCCGCGAGGCCCCGGCGATGGCGGCGTTGCCCACGCCGCCGCAACCGATCACCGCCACCGTGTCGCCGCTGCCCACGCCCCCGGTGTGCACCGCGGCCCCGTACCCGGCCATCACCCCGCAGCCGATCAGCCCCGCGGCCTCGGGGCGGGCCGCGGGGTCGGCGCGCACCGCCTGCCCGGCGGCGACCAGCGTCTTCTCGGCGAACGCGCCGATGCCCAGGGCCGGGGTCAGCGGGGTGCCGTCCAGCAGGGTCATCGGCCGGGTGGCGTTACGGGAGTCGAAGCAGTACCAAGGGCGGCCGCGGCGGCAGGAGCGGCACCGTCCGCAGGGGGCGCGCCAGGCGAGCACCACGTAGTCGCCCGGCGCCGGCCCCGTGACGCCCGGGCCGGTGGCCTCGACGACGCCGGCGGCCTCGTGGCCGAGCAGGTAGGGGAAGGCGTCGCCGACCGCGCCCTCGCGGTAGTGCAGATCGGTGTGGCACACCCCGCAGGCCTGCACGGTGACGAGGACTTCGCCCGGCCCGGGATCGGGGACGAGGATCGGCAGCACCTCGACGGGGGCGCCCTTCTTGGCGGCGACGACGGCGCGGGCTTCGTGCGGCATGACTCACTCCTAAACAGCGCCTGCGGGGCAGGGGCGGGTGCGTGGAGCTGGCACGGATGCCGTTATGGGGGACTGCTGGGCGTACGGGGTCCACGGGACGCGGGCGGCCGCACGGATGTCGGGGGAACCGGAGGAGGCGCAGGGAACCGTGGAGACGGAGGAACGCCCGGTGGAATCCCCTGTGTTGCCCATGACGCGCAATGTTGCGCCATGAGAGACATGCTGGAAGTCCGTGGGCGATCCGTCAAGGGGCGAGAGCCTGTGGCACAGCCCCGGCCGGGGCTGTGCCACAGGCTCTGACCGGGTGGCCGCCGCTCAGCCCGCGAAACCCATCCGCCGGGACAGCTCGGCGGCCGCCTTCACCGCCTGCCCGGCCAGCTCCACGAGCAGCGGTTCCGCCATCCGGTACGCCGGCCCCGAGACGCCGATCGCGCCGATCACGGCACCGTCGTGGGCCCGTACCGGCGCAGCCACCGCGTTCAGCCCGATCTCCAGCTCCTCGCAGGAACAGGCGTACCCCTGCGCGGCCGCGGCGGTCAGCTGCTGCCGCAACGCGCCGGGCGCGGTCAGGGAGTTGGCGGTGAACCGGGCGAGCTTGCGCTCCAGCAGGCGCTCGCGCCGCTCCCGGGGCAGATGTGCCAGCAGCACCTTGCCGCTCGCGGTCGCGTGCAACGGCGTACGCCGGCCCAGCCAGTTGTACGCGGTGACCGCCGCGGCGCCGCGCGCCTGCATGATGTTGACCGCCGCGTCCCCGTCCAGCACGGCGATGTTCGCGGTCTCCCCGGTCTCGTCGGCGAGCGCCCGGCACACCGGCTGGCCCTCCTGTGAGATGTCCAGCCGGATGGCGGCGGCCCCGGCCAGCCGCAACACCCCCGCGCCCAGGTAGTACTTGCCGCGCTCGTGCTCCTGCTCCACGAGGCCGCGGTGCTCCAGGACGCCCAGGATGCGGAAGGCGGTGGACTTGTGCACCCCCAGCTCCTCGGCGATCTCGGTGACCCCGGCCTCGCCGAGCCGGGCCAGGATCTCCAGCACGCTCACCGCGCGGTCCACGGACTGGACGGAGCCGGCCGCACCCCGCTTCTCCTCGGACCGGTCACCGGCCGCATCGGTCGTCTTCGCCATGGGGTCTGACGTCACCACCCGTCGGCCCCGGCGGGGCACGTCGAAAGGGGTCCGGCCAAGAAGCGTCGGCAGCCCCTTGACGGCACACTCCCCGGACTGGATTCTGTTGCGCAATGCGCTACGCGATGCGTTATTCAGAACGCCATGATACCGATCAGCGCTGAGGGGGCCAGATGATTCCCGTCTGCCGCACCGAGGACCTGCCCGAAGGCGGGGCCGTACGGATCGAGATCGACGCCACCACACCCGCCATCGCCGTCTTCCGCAGCGAAGGCGCGCTCTACGCCCTCGACGACCGGTGCAGCCACCAGGACGCCTCCCTCTCCGAAGGCTGGGTGGAGGACTGCCAGGTCGAATGCCCGCTGCACGCCGCGCTGTTCGACCTGCGCACCGGAAGGCCCAGCTGCCTCCCGGCCCGCCGCCCCGTCCGTACGCACGAGGTCACCGAGGCGGACGGCATGATCCATGTCCGGCCCGCCGCCCGGGAGCCGGCCGTACGGGAAGACGCCTACGCATGAGGACCGTCACCGTCGTCGGCGCCTCACTGGCAGGACTGTACGCGGCGCGGGCCTTGCGCGCGGAAGGGTTCGACGGGCGGCTGGTGATCGTCGGTGCCGAGCACCACCGCCCGTACGACCGGCCGCCGCTGTCCAAGACGTTCCTCACCCGACGTCCGCCGGGTGCGCTGAGTTTGGCGGATCTGCGGCTGTCCGACCGGGAAGAGGAGGACGAACTCGCCGCCGAGTGGCACCTCGGCACCCGGGCCACCGCACTGGACACCGCGGGACGCTCGGTGACCCTCGACGACGGCCGCACGACCCGCACCCTGCGCACCGACGGCATCGTCATCGCCACCGGGGCCGCCCCGCGCACCCTGCCGGGCCCGCCCCTCGCCGGAGTGCACGTACTGCGCACCTACGACGACGCCCGCGCGCTGCGTGCCGCCCTCCATGACGGAACACCGCGCGTGGTCGTCATCGGCGGCGGCTTCATCGGCGCCGAGGTGGCGTCCTCCTGTGCCGCACTCGGACTTCCGGTGACGGTCGTGGAGGCCGCGCCACTGCCGTTGGTGCCCCAGCTCGGCCCGGACCTGGCGCGGATCTGCGCGAACCTGCACGCGGATCACGGGGTACGGCTGCTGTGCGGTACGGGCGTCAAAGGACTGCGCGACGACGGGACGGGCCGGGTACGGGCGGTGGAGCTCGCCGACGGGCGGCTGCTGGACGCGGACCTCGTGATCGTCGGGATCGGGGTGCGCCCCGCCACCGGCTGGCTGACCGGTTCCGGGCTGCGCCTGGACGACGGGGTGGTGTGCGACGCGGGCGGCGTGACGTCCGTGCCGCAGGTCGTCGCCGCGGGCGACGTGGCCCGCTGCGCGGGCGCGCGCACCGAACACTGGACCAGCGCCACCGAACAGCCCGGCACCGCCGTGCGCAACCTGCTCGCCGGCACCACCGTCGCACGGCACACCGCGCTGCCCTACTTCTGGTCGGACCAGTACGGAACACGCGTCCAGCTGGCCGGCCGGCACGGGCCGCAGGACACCGTACGCATCGTCGAGGGCGACCCCGGCGATCGCAGCTTCCTGGCCGTCTACGAGAGCGACGGGCGGATCACCGCCGCCCTCGCCGTCGACCGCCCCCGGCCGTTCATGCGGCTGCGCCGCCGACTCGTGGCGGACGCCGCCGCGCCTTGCGGGCCTCCCGTCGCGCCTGCCGCCGCTCCCGGCGCAGACTCCTAGCCGTACTGCTCGGCTGCGAGCGCACCCCGTTGCGCTGCACCCAGACCTGGCGCGTCACCCAGACGTCCAGCACCGCCCAGGTCGCGACCACCGTGCTCGCGACCGTGCAGAGCACGGCGGGGAACGCGAACCAGGCGCCCGCCATCGTGCAGAAGAACGCCACCATGGCCTGGACGAGGGTCAGCGCCGCGATGATGACCGCGCGCACCGCGGCCGTCCGCACCGGATCCGCCATCCGCGGCCTGGCCGCCGGCTCCTCCTGCCACAAGGCGCGCCTGCCGCCGCTCAGGCCGATGCCTCCGTCTTCGTGAACCATCTCCGGCGTCACTCTCCCCCTGCCCGCATGGACCCGCCTGCCCCGCCATCCGGGTCCCTGCCCGGCTTCACCCCGTCGCATGTCCCTGCCCGGACACACCATCGCCCACCATGGTCACGAACGGGACCGGCGGCCGGTTCCCGGCCGAGGTGATTTTCGGCCGACCGCCCCGGCGTACGGGCGGGTGCGGCAGAGGTGTTCGAGGCCACATGTGTGGGCGGGTTGTCCGGTAATCAGCCGACAACTGCGGACGATCCGCCCCTGACCTGCGGATCCGGTGCCCAGGCGGGGCTTCGGTCAGGTCCCTCGTCAGTAGTAGGCTCGCGCCGTTTGTTGACGGAACACCATCCCCGTGCGCCGGGGTCGACGTAGGGGAGGCCATGCGCTTTCGAGGGAAGACGATCACTCGGAAGATCGCAGCGCTGCTGCTGGTGCCACTGGTGTCCCTCACGGCCATGTGGGCGTTCGCCACGTACATCACCGGACGCGAGGCCAACCAGCTGCTCGGCGTCGGCAACGTCGTCGCCAAACTCGGCTACCCCGCCGAGGACGCCGTCCAGGCGCTCCAGCAGGAACGGCGGCAGAGCCTGCTCTTCCTGGCCGACCGGCGCGGCGCCGACTCGCTGGCCGAACTGCGCGACCGCACCCGCGAGACTGACAAGATCGTCAACAAGCTGCGCGACAACGCCGCCGACTCCGCCGTGCGCGACGACCTCAACGGCGTCGCCGGCGAACGCATGGACGACATCCTCAAGGGCCTCGGCCGGCTGACCTCGCTGCGCACCCAGGTCGAGGACAACACCATCTCCCGCGACGCGGCCTTCGAGGCGTACAACGACCTCGTCGACCCGAACTACGAGTTCCTCGCGGCGCTGCACGCGCTGGAGAACGTCGAGATGGACAAGCAGGGCCGCGCCCTGGTCAACGTCACCCGCGCCCGCGAGGCCCTCTCCCGCGAGGACGCGCTGATGTCGGCGGCGCTCGTCTCCGGCACCATGACCAAGCACGACCTGCGCGGCTTCGCCGACCGCGTCGCCGAGCGCCGCGTCCTGTACGCGACCAGCCTGCCCGTCCTGCCCGGCGACGACCGCGCCCTCTTCACCGACTACTGGCGCTCCGCGCCCACCCGCGAACTGACCTCCTTCGAGGACCGCGTCATCGACGGCGGCGCCTCCGCCGCCCCCCGCGCCGTCAACGCCGAACGCTGGAACGCCACCGCCGGCAAGGTCCTCGGCGACCTCCAGCGGATGGGCCGGGAGGCCGGCGACCGCTACAAGGAACGCGTCGAGCCGGTCGCCATGGCCGTCCTCCTCAAGGCCGGCGTCGCGGGCGTCCTCGGCTTCGTCGCCCTGCTGGTCTCGGTCATCGTCTCCGTCCGCATCGGCAGCAAGCACGTCCGGGACCTGATCCGGCTGCGCAAGGACGCCCACGAGGTCTCCGGTGTCCGGCTGCCCAGCGTCATGCGGCGGCTGGCCGCGGGCGAGCAGGTCGACGTGGAGACCGAGGCGCCCCGCCTGGACTTCGGCCAGAGCGAGACCGAGCAGGTCGGCCAGGCGCTGAACACCCTCCAGCGGGCCGCCGTCGAGGCCGCCGTCAAACAGGCCGACATGCGCCGCGGCGTCTCCGAGGTCTTCGTCAACCTCGCCCGTCGCAGCCAGGTCCTGCTGCACCGTCAGCTGACCCTCCTGGACGCGATGGAACGGCGTACCGAGAACGCCGACGAACTCGCCGACCTCTTCCGCCTGGACCACCTCACCACCCGTATGCGCCGGCACGCCGAGGGCCTGGTGATCCTCTCCGGCGCGGCCCCCTCCCGGCAGTGGCGCAAGCCCATCCAGCTGATGGACGTGGTGCGCGCCGCGGTCGCCGAGGTCGAGGACTACGAGCGCATCGAGGTGCGCCGGCTGCCGCGGCTGGCCGTCCAGGGCCCGGCGGTCTCCGACCTCACCCACCTGATCGCCGAACTCCTGGAGAACGCCACCGTCTTCTCGCCGCCGCACACCGCGGTCCAGGTGGTCGGCGAGCGGGTCTCCAACGGCTTCACCCTGGAGATCCACGACCGGGGACTGGGCATGGCCCCCGACGTCCTCCTCGACGCCAACCTGCGGCTCGCCGAGACCCCCGAGTTCGAGCTGTCCGACACCGACCGGCTCGGCCTGTTCGTGGTCAGCCGCCTCGCCCAGCGCCAGGGCGTCCGCGTCTCGCTCCAGCCCTCCCCGTACGGCGGCACCACCGCCGTCGTCTTCCTGCCCGCCGCGCTCCTCACCGAGGACACCGGCCGCGAGGACGACACCGGCGGCCGGCGGATCGACGGGGCACGCACCGGGGAGCTGGAGGCGCCCGGCGGCAAGCTGGCCGCCCTGTCCCAGGTGCCCGTGCCGCTGCCCGAGCAGCGGGACCGCACTCCGGACGTGATCGACGGACCGGTCGAACTGGAACCCCCGCTGACCCGCGCGGAACTCGCACAACGGACGGAAACGGACGACGAGGGAAGCCTCTTCCGCGGCCGCGGCGCCCCGCGCGATTCCGCACGCGGCGCCGAGCGGGAGCCGGGCACCCTGCACCGCGCACGGACCCGCCGCGACGGCAGCGCGCCGCCCGTCGCCCCCGTACGGCCCGTCGGCACCCCCGAACAGCACCAGCAGACCCGCGACCAGGCACCGGCCGGCGACGGGCCCGCACCGCTGCCGCGCCGTCACCGGCCGCCCGTGCTGGTCTCCGACCACGGCCGGCCGGTCGACGGAGCGGCCCGCGCCGACGTACGCTCCGACGCGGAAACCGACGGCGACACGGATGCGGACATGGACACCGGTACGACGACGGACACGGGCCCCGCCCCGTCCGGCCGGCCCGCCACGACGGCAGGAGGGCTGCCCCGCCGCGTACGGCAGGCCAGCCTCGCCCCTCAGCTCAAGGCGGAGCCCGCCGCACAGGACGAGCCGGGCGGCGCACCCGCCGGTGCCGCGGACGACCGCGACGCCGAGGAGGTCCGCGCCCGGATGGCCTCGCTCCAGCGCGGCTGGCAGCGCGGCCGCCGGGACAACGGCGAGGACGACGGGCGGGACGGCAGCCCGGACACAGCACCAGGAACCACATCGGGAGGGGACGGTCGATGACCGCACCGAAGGCAGCAGCGGCCAGTGCCGAGTCGAAGGGCCCGCAGGGGTCGGGCGAGCTGAGCTGGCTCCTCGACGAGCTGGTCGACCGGGTGGGCAGCATCCGCAAGGCGCTCATCCTCTCCAGCGACGGACTCGCCATCGGCTCGTCCGCCGACCTCACACGGGAGGACAGCGAGCACCTCGCGGCGGTCGCCTCCGGCTTCCACAGTCTGGCCAAGGGCGTCGGCCGGCACTTCGAGGCGGGCCGGGTCCGGCAGACCCTGGTGGAACTGGAGGAAGCTTTCCTCTTTGTCAGCGCCGCGGGCGACGGCAGTTGCCTGGCCGTCCTCGCCGACGCCGACTCCGACGTGGGGCTGGTCGCGTACGAGATGACGCTGCTCGTCAAGCGGGTGGGCGCCCACCTGGGCACCGCGCCCAGGGCCGGGCAGCCCGCCGGCGGCTGACCGGAGGATGACGGCACGGTGACGCCATGACCACAGACGGCCCGACCGGGCCCGGGCAGGGGCACGCCAGGTGGTACGACGACGAGGCGGGCCCCGTGGTGCGCCCCTACGCGATGACCCGCGGCCGGACCAGCACCGAGGCCGAACCGCGACTCGACCTGATCGCCCTGGTGATCGCCGAGGACCGGCACGGCGAACCGCTCGACGACCAGACCCTGTCGCCGGAGCACGTGGACATCGTCGGCCTGTGCCGCGACGCGCCGCTGTCCGTCGCGGAACTGGCCGCCGAACTGGACCTGCCGCTCGGCGTCGTACGGGTCCTGATCGGCGACCTGCTGGACGCGGAGCTGGTCCATGTGAGCCGGCCCGTGCCCCCGGCGGAACTGCCCGACGAGCAGATCCTCCGCGAGGTGATCGACGGGCTCCGGGCGCTGTGACCGCCCGCGGGGCCGCACGGCGGTGGCACCCCGCCGGCACACCGCCCCCGCCGGGCCGCACCCCCACGAACTGCGAGGACCGAGGCATGCGAGAGAACAGCACCAGCGGCGAACCGGGAGAAGACGGCCATGGTCTTCGGGCGCTCTGAACGACGCCGCAAACAGGACGCCCCCGACCCCGTCACCCTCAAGATCCTGGTGGCGGGCGGCTTCGGGGTGGGCAAGACGACCCTGGTGGGCGCGGTCAGCGAGATCAAGCCGCTGCGCACCGAGGAACGGCTGACCGAGGCGGGCCGGCCGGTCGACGACCTCGCCGGGGTGGAGGGCAAGAAGACCACCACCGTCGCCATGGACTTCGGGCGCATCACGCTCCGCGAGGACCTGGTGCTCTACCTCTTCGGCACGCCCGGCCAGGACCGCTTCTGGTTCCTGTGGGACGAGCTGGCCCGCGGCGCGCTCGGCTCGGTCGTACTGGCGGACACCCGCCGCCTGGAGGACTCCTTCGCCGCCATCGACTACTTCGAGCGCCGCGGCATCCCGTTCATGGTGGCCGTCAACTGCTTCGACGGCGCCGAACGCTACCCCGCGGAAACGGTTCGCGACGCACTGGACCTGGACCCCGAGGTACCCGTGATGCTCTGCGACGCCCGCGAGAAGGACTCCGCCAAGGACGTACTGATCGCCGTCGTGGAACACGCGATGCACGTCAGCGCCCGGCGGCGCGAGCCGGCGCTTCCGTAACGGAGCCGCCGCACGCGAGGACGGGCCGTACCCCACCGCCCTGGGTACGGCCCGTGCGCCTGCGTGGCTGTGCGGCGCGCGCCTGCTGAAGGCCTAACTGTGGCGCAGTCGGAGCATCGGGTGTACCGAGTGGCGGTTGTGCCGGCGCGTCGCATGCTTCTGGTAGACGGTCACGATCAGCGACGCCACAGCAATGACGACAGCACATGTCGCGGTGATGGAATCCGCGCTCATCGCACCCCCTGGTGATGGCCTCCGGGGCACCGCGCGCCTGCCTCATCGGCCCGCTCCGGGCCGACGAGCAGTTCGTGCACAGCATCCGCGATATTTCGCCGAGCCCCTTCCGGTGGAACGGCGAGCCGGTTCGGCTGGAAGAGGACCGCTACGCGCCCCCCGCACCCGCCTCGTGCCACCCGAAGCTCCGCTCCACCGCCCGGCGCCAGTTGCCGTACTCACGCTCCCGCGTCGCCCCGTCCATCCGCGGCGTCCACTCGGTGTCCCGCTTCCAGTGCGCCGCCAGCTCGTCCAGGTCCTGCCACACCCCGGTCGCCAGCCCGGCCGCGTACGCCGCGCCCAGGCACGTCGTCTCCGAGACCACCGGCCGGATCACCGGCACCCCCAGCACGTCCGCCTGGTGCTGCATCAGCAGATTGTTGACGGTCATGCCGCCGTCCACCTTCAGCGCGGTGAGCTGCACCCCGGAGTCCTGGTACATGGCGTCCACCACCTCGCGCGTCTGCCAGCTGGTGGCCTCCAGTACCGCGCGCGCCAGGTGCGCCTTGGTGACGTAACCCGTCAGACCCGTGATGACACCGCGCGCGTCCGACCGCCAGTACGGCGCGAACAGCCCGGAGAAGGCCGGGACGATGTACGCACCGCCGTTGTCCGGCACCCGCGCCGCCAGGTCCTCGATCTCGTCGGCCGAGTCGATGATGCCCAGCTGGTCCCGGAACCACTGCACCAGCGCACCGGTGATCGCGATCGAGCCCTCCAGGCAGTAGACCGGCGCCTCACCGCCGAGCTGGTAGCCCAGCGTCGTCAGCAGCCCGCTCCTGGAGGGCACCGGCCGCTGCCCGGTGTTCAGCAGCAGGAACGAGCCCGTGCCGTACGTGTTCTTGGCCTCGCCGACCCGGTAGCAGGTCTGTCCGAACACCGCCGCCTGCTGGTCGCCCAGCGCCGCCGCCACCGGCACCCCCCGCAACTGGCCCACCGCCGTCCCGTACACCTCCGCCGAGGACCGGATCTCCGGCAGCACCGCCTCCGGCACCCGCATCGCGGACAGCACCGAGGTGTCCCACTGGAGCGTGTGCAGATTCATCAGCATCGTGCGCCCGGCATTGGTGACGTCCGTGACGTGCACCCCGCCGTCCGTCCCGCCGGTCAGCTTCCAGATCAGCCAGGAGTCGACCGTACCGAAGGCGATCTCGCCGCCCTCCGCCCGCGCCCGCAGCCCCGGCACGTTGTCCAGCAGCCAGGCCACCTTCGGCCCGGAGAAGTAACTGGCCAGCGGCAGCCCGGTGGCCTCACGGAAGCGGTCCTGGCCGTCCGCGCCGCCCAGCTCGTGGCAGAGCTGCGCCGTACGGGTGTCCTGCCAGACGACCGCGTTGTGCACCGGCTTGCCCGTGGAGCGGTCCCACAGCACCGTGGTCTCGCGCTGGTTGGTGATGCCCAGCGCGGCGAGCTGGTCGGCGCGCAGCCCCGCCTTGGCGAGCGCGCCCGCCACCACCGCCTGCACCTTGGCCCAGATCTCCTCGGCGTCGTGCTCCACCCAGCCGGGCTTGGGGAAGATCTGCCGGTGTTCGCGCTGGTCCACGGCGACGGTCGCGCCGTCCTGGTTGAAGATGATGCAGCGGCTGGAGGTGGTGCCCTGGTCGATCGCGGCGACGTACCGCTCCGTGCTGCCGTCCGTCATGACGTCTCCTGATTCCTCGTAGCGGGTCGGGCCGGGTGCCGTGCCGTGCGCGGACGGTCAGAAGACCGCGGTGAACACCAGGCCGGAGAGCACCGCGCCGATCAGCGGGCCGGCCACCGGAATCCAGGCGTAGGACCAGTCCGAGGTGCCCTTGTTGGGGATGGGAAGCAGTGCGTGGGCGATCCGCGGCCCCAGGTCACGGGCCGGGTTGATGGCGTAGCCGGTGGGCCCGCCGAGCGAGAGGCCGATGCCGACGACCAGCAGGGCGACGAGCAGGACGTTGATCCCGGATCCGTAGACACCGGCGTCCGCACCGGGCACCCGCCCGATCCCGATGCCCTCGTTCTTGCCGAAGAACAGCAGCGGCAGCACCAGCGCCACGGTCGCGATGATCTCGGTCACGAGGTTGGCGGCCGGGCTGCGGACCTCGGGGGCGGTGGCGAAGATCCCCAGCGTCGGCTGCGCCGTGTCCGCCTCCCGGTTGGCCGCGAACTGCGCGTAGTACAGCGCCCAGGCCAGTACGGCGCCGAGCACCGCCCCCACCAGCTGGGCGGCGACGTACAGCGGCACCTTCGACCACGGCGTACCGTCCGCGACCGCCGACCCCAGCGTCACCGCCGGATTCAGGTGCCCGCCGGACAGCGGCGCCGCGGTGTAGGCCCCGGCGAGCACGCCGAGACCCCAGCCGAAGGCGATGGCGACCCAGCCCGCGGCCTTCGCCTTGGAGCGGTGCAGGGTGACGGCGGCGCACACGCCGGCACCGAAGAGGATCAGAAGGGCGGTACCGATGACCTCACCGACGAAGATGTCCCCGTTGGCATACATGGCGGCTCCTTGTCCCTGGCCCGGGGCCGTGGCCCCGGTCCTCCGTGCAGGGTGCGTACTTCCCGGGCCACGGGAGGGCGGCGGGCGCTCGGCCGCCGCGCCCCGCGCGGCGTCCGCGTCGAGCGTGCCGGTGCGCCGGAACCGCCCCTGGGGAGTCGGGCAGCGCGTACCGCTGCCACGCGGCCGGGTCACCCGGCTGTGGCGGTGCCGACGGACACCCGGCAGTGTTCACCGCAGGTGACGGGGCGTCAAGGGACCGGGTGGGGCGGCGTCCCGTCCCCGCGCCGGCGGCCCCGGCGCACCTCGTGCCCCGGGGTGCCGGGCCGCCCCAGCACCCAACTGCTCACCCCGGCCAAGGACTTCGCCGCCTTCTTCAGCGGCGCCAGGGCCGCGGCGGCCTGCGCGTGCCCCGTCACGCTGCCCGGCGCGCACACCACCGTCGCCAGCGACAGCGTCACCGGCAGCCCGCCCGCCGACCACGGCACGTCCAGCACGGCCGCCGCGAACGGCTCCAGATCGTCCGGCGCGGCCAGCACCAGGAAGTCGTCCCCGCCGATGTGCCCCACCCGCGCCGACGGCAGCTCCGCCGCCGTCCGGGCCAGCGCCTGCCCCACGGCCCGGATCAGCGCGTCCCCCGCCGCGAACCCGGCCCCGTCGTTGACCTGCTTGAACCGGTCCACGTCCAGCCAGCTCAGCGCGAACGCCCGGCCACCCGCGATCCGCCGGTCCACCTCCGCGTTCACCGCGTCCGAACCCGGCAGCCGGGTCAGCGGGTTGAGCCGCGCCGCCTCCTCCACCCGGCTCTCCGCCAGCGCCCGCAGGATGTCGGCCAGCTGCACCACGCCCATGCAGCGGCCCTGCTCGTCCACCACCGCCACGTCGTCACCGGTCCGGTCACGGTCGCCGTCCGCCGCCACGTCCAGCACCTCCCAGGCGGTGGCGTCGGCGCCGACCGTCCGCGGCCGGTCGGCCAGCCGCAGCGCCGGACGGTCGGCGTACAGCGCGTGCCCGTAACGGCCGGACAGCGACAGCAGGAAGCGGTCCCGGTCGATGGCCCGTACGGGTACGCCGTCGGGGTCCACCAGCAGCACCCCCGAGACCCCGGGGAAACCCGTCAGATGACTGCGTACCGCGCCCGCCGAGGCGGACATCGGCAGCAGCGCGGCGGGCTGCAGGAACTGCGTCACCGGCGGCCCAGCCGGCGGCAGGGGCGCCCCGGACGCGCCGCCCCCGGCATAACCGCTGGCCACCGGCCCGTACCCGGCGCGCAGCTCCGGCAGGTACACATCGGCCGCCGGTCGCCGGGCGGGCGGCGCGAACAGGAACCCCTGCGCGAGCTGCGCGCCCGCCGCACGCACCGCCGCGTACTGCCGCTCCGTCTCCACCCCCTCCACCGCCAGCACACTGCCCAGCACCTCGCACAACTGCCGCATCGCGGCCACGGCGGCCCGCCCGCCCCGGTCGCCGTCCAGCTCCGCGCAGAGCGAGGCGTCCAGCTTCACCAGGTCGGGGGCGAGATCACCGAGCAGCCGCAGCGGCAGGTCCCCGTCGCCGACCCCGTCCGCACAGATCCGGTACCCGTCCTGCCGCAGCCCCGCCACCGCCTCCAGCAGCGCCCGCCGCGGCACGTGCGTGAACGGCCCGCCGACATCGACGGTGATCTCCCACGGCCGGCGGCCCACCTCGTGCACGGCCTTGCGCAGCGCCGTCAGACACGGCAGCTCGGCGAGGGTCGTCGCGAACACGTTGACGTGCAGTGGCAGCAGGGTCTCCTGCCGTGCGGCGGACCGTACGGCGAGCCCGGCCAGCTCGGCGTCCAGGTCGGCGGCGCGGCGCGCCGCCGTCAGCACGTCGCCGCGTTCGGGGCGGGCGAGGATCTCCAGGGCGGCGACCGAACCGGTCGACAGGTTGACGACGGGCTGGAAGGCGAATCGGAGCTGGTCCGTCCAGGCAGGCACGGCAGCAGAATGCCCACCGGGAACGCGAACGGTGCGTGATTCACGCACTGTTCACGCATCCTTCCGGCGCACTCGAACGGGCGTCCTCGCAGCCGCGTCGTCGGCTGCGGCTCCCCGCGCTTCCCGGCGCCCCCTCGGAGCGTCATCGCACCGCGACCACCGCCGAACCGTGCCCGAACAGCCCCTGGTTCGCCGCGATCCCGGCCCGTGCGTCCGGCACCTGCCGCGCCCCGGCCCGTCCGCGCAGCTGCCAGGTCAGCTCGCAGACCTGCGCGATCGCCTGTGCGGGCACCGCCTCCCCGAACGACGCCAGACCGCCGCTGGGGTTCACCGGCAGCCGTCCGCCGAGCGCCGTCGCCCCGTCGCGCAGCAGCTTCGCGCCCCCGCCCTCGGCACACAGGCCGAGATCCTCGTACCACTGGAGCTCCAGCGCGGTGGACAGGTCGTACACCTCCGCCAGCGACAGGTCGTCCGGCCCGAGCCCCGCCTCCTCGTAAGCGGCTTCGGCGAGGGACGGCCGGAAGGCGGCCGGCGGCCCCGGGACGTCCGGGACGGACGCCGCCGAGTCGGTCGCGATGTCCGGCAGGTCCAGCTCCGTACGGGGGTACCGGGGCGTCGCGGTGGAGACGGCCCGGATGCGGACGGGGTGCGGCACGCCCCGCCGCCGTGCGTAGTCCAGGCCGCTCAGGACCAGCGCCGCGGCACCGTCCGACGTGGCGCAGATGTCCAGCAGCCGCAGCGGGTCGGCGACCACGGGCGACGCGGCGACCTCCGCCGCCGTCACCGGCTTGCGGTACCGCGCGTACGGGTTGAGCGCGCCCGCCGCCGCGTTCTTCACCTTGACCTGTGCGAAGTCGTCGGCCGTGTCTCCGTAGAGGGCCGCCCGGCGCCGGGCGTACAGTCCGAAATAGGCGGGGTTGGTCGCGCCCAGCAGCCGGAAGCGCAGCCAGTCCGGATCGTCGGGCCGGTCGCCGCCCGCCGGGGCGAAGAAACCTTTCGGGGCCGCGTCCGCACCCACCACCAGCACCACGTCCGCCAGACCCGCGAGGATCTGCGCCCGCGCGGTGGCGACGGCCTGCGCCCCGGAGGCACAGGCCGCGTAGACGCTCGTCACCCGCGCGCCCTGCCAGCCCAGCGCCCGCGCGAACGTCGCGCCCGCCACGTACCCCGGATAGCCGCCGCGCACGGTGGCCGCACCGACCACCGACTGCACGTCGGCCCATTCCAGCCCCGCATCGGCCAGCGCCGCCCGCGCCGCCACCGTCCCGTACTCGGCGAAGCCACGGCCCCACTTGCCCCAGGCGTGCATCCCCGCCCCGAGCACGGCGATGTCACAGGTCACGGCCGCCTCCCGTCGTCCCGTTCGGCCTGCCGGCCCCGTCCGTCCCATCCGTTCTGTCCGTCTCGCCCGCCCCGTCCGTCTCCACCGGCCGCCACCACCACGTCGTCCACACGGTCTCCGTGTCCTCGCCGAGCACCCCGGGGACCAGCTCGACCTCCATGCCGACCCGCAGGGCGGCCACGGACACGTCCGGCGGGGCCTGCCCCAGCACCACCATCCGCTCCGCCGCCAGCTCCACCGCGACCAGGGCGCGCGGCTGCCACGGCACCTCGGGGTCCGAGACGTAGGGCGGCGGCGGCCGGTAGCGGCCGTCCGTGTACGACCAGACCGTGCCGCGCCGGGAGAGCGGCACCTCCGTCAGGTCGGTCCCGTCGCAGCCGGGGGCGCGGCAGAAGAAGTCCTCGCGCGGGAAGAACACGGCGCCGCAGGCACCGCACCGGGTGCCCAGGAGCCGGAAGTCCGCCGGGCCCGGCCCGTCCCCGGCCTCGGTACCGTCCCCGGCCTCGGTACCGTCCCCGGCCTCGGTACCGTCCCCGGCCTCGGTACCGGTCCCGGCCTCGGTACCGGTCCCGGCCTCGGTCTCCGTGAACCAACCCGGTACCACCGGCTTACGCGTACGTGCCACGACCACTCCCGGAACGGACAACGGGCGTGTCACACCCGTGTTCTGATGGGCCGTCAGGAGTCTGGCACGCGACGAGCACCCGGCGGAACCCTGCACGGCACGGCCGCCGCCGCCGACCGGAAAGGATCATGCGGCTCTCCGTGGTGCCGGCTGAACCGGATTCCCCCGTACGGCGTCCACCAAGGCAGGGCCGAGGCGGGACGGCCCGGGGCAAGGCAGGGCCGGGGCGCGGGATCCACGGGGGTGGTTCCGAGCCCCGGCCCTGCCGCATCCTCGCCCGGCGCGCGCCGAGCGCCCCGTACCGCACCCGCCCCTGGACCGGACAGGGCTGCCCACCGGCCGACTTGCCGAAATCCTCGCGTCCGGCCGGACGGAACCACCCGCCCGCGGGCCGCGACTCCAGCGGGCACCCGACGCCGCCTGCCTCCCCACCGCCCCGCGCCCGTCAGGACATACCGAGCTGCGCGCCTATGGAGTGCCGGATGTCCCTATGGTCCTGTTACCGGGCTCCCTGGGCCTTTACCGTCTGGCATGTACTGCTTCCGTTGTTATATTCCTCCGGCCGAAGATCACCGGAAGCTCGCAGGGCAGGCGAACGGCACCGCATCCGCCCGGAGATGCCCGACGACGCGGTCTCGGTACGGGCCGGGCCCGACTCATCGCACGTGACGACGCCGTCGGCGCGCCTGACCCGGCTGTCGCCCACCCCGTACGCGACCCCCGTGCACGACACGACGGACAGGAAGAACTCCCATGACACGAACGGCGCGGCTGCTCCGCAGAGCCACGCGTACGGCAGCCGTGGCGCTCACCTCCAGCGCGATGGTCGCCACGCTGAGCCACACCACGTGGGCGCGGCCCGCTGACGGCCGGGAGGCCGGAGCGGACGCGGGCTGGACCAGGACCTGGGGGACGGCACTGGGCACGGCGGCCCCCGCGGCCAAGTCCGGGGTGACCGGCCGCCAGACGCTGCGCATGGTCGTGCACACCAGCACCGGCGGCGACACCGTCCGCATCCAGCTCGCCAACACCTTCGCCGCGACACCCGTCCTCATCGGGCACGCCACCATCGCCCGCCGGTCCGCGGGAGCCGACGCCGCCGGGACGCCGGTCACCCTGACGTTCGGCGGCAGCCGGCAGACCGTCATCGGGGCGGGGGAGAAGGTACGCAGCGACCAGGCGGCCTTCCCGGTCAAGGCGGACGAGGACCTGCTGATCAGCGTCCACCTGCCCGAGCCCGTGGCCGAAGCGCCGTACCACGACTACACGCTGACCACTTCCTACGCCTCGGCCCCGGGCGACGGCGCCGACCGGGCGGGGGAGGCGGCGGGCGGCCGTTTCCCGGCCCGCTTCACGCAGTGGGCCTACCTCGACGGGGTGGACGTGACGGCGTCCGGCGGCGACGGGACCGTCGTCGCCTTCGGCGACTCGCAGACCGACGGCGGGCACACCACCCCGGACACCAACCGCCGCTGGTCCGACCGGTACGGCCGGGCCTTGCAGGCGTCGGGACGGCACACCGGAGTCGTCAACGCCGGCATATCGGGCAACCGGCTGCTCACCGACTCGACCGGAACCCGCGCCGCCTACGGACGGAGCGGCCTGAACCGTTTCACCCGTGACGTCCTCGAACAGCCCGGCGTCCGGTCCGTCATCCTCTACGAGGGCATCAACGACATCGCGCTGGACGGCGCCGACAGCGCCTCCCTCATCGAGGCGATCCGGCACCTCGCCGCCCGCGCCCACGCCGCCGGCCTCACCTTCACCGCGGCCACCATCCCGCCCTTCGCGGGGTACGGCGCGTACACCCCCGCCAAGGAACAGACCCGGCAAGAGGTCAACCAGTACATCCGGACCAGCCCGGACCTCGACGGCCGTGTCGACTTCGACCGGGTGTCCCGGGACCCGCGGGATCCCACCCGCCTCTTCCCCGGGTACTACGACCGCGGTGACGACCGGCTGCACCTGAACGACAACGGCAACCAGGCCCTCGCGAACGCCGTCATGCCCGCACCGCCGACCCGCCCCGCTCCGCGGTTCACCCAGACCGTGGCGGCCGATTTCACCGGTGACGGCATCGTGGACCTCGTCGCCCGTAAGGACGGCGGGGACCTCATGCTGTGGCCCGGCAACCCGGACGCCGACCGGCCCGGCCGGGGGGACGGCACCTTCGCGCGTCCGGTGAGAGCCCTCCGTGGCTGGGACGTCACACAGACGGTGGCCGGCGACTTCACGGGGGACGGGAAGGCGGACCTCATCGGGATGGACACCGAGAACGTGCTGAAACTCTGGGCGGGGAAGGGTGACGGCACGTTCGCGGATCCGGTGCGGGTCACCGGGGGCTGGTACTTCACCCAGACCGCGGCGGCCGATTTCACCGGCGACGGCAAGGTGGACCTCGTCGCCCGTATGGACAACGGGGACCTGCTGCTGTGGCCCGGCCGAGGAGACGGCACCTTCGCGCAACGGAAGACGGTCACCAGTGGCTGGCACGTCACCCAGGTGGTGGCCGGCGATTTCACGGGGGACGGGAAGGCGGACCTCGTCGGGAAGGAGGGGAACGTCCTGCGTCTGTGGCCCGGTACGGGGAACGGGCTCTTCGGCCCGGTCAGGGACCAGCTGAGCGACTGGAGCCGTACGCAGACCACCGCCGGCGATTTCTCCGGTGACGGTGTCGCCGACCTCGTCGCCAGGGACGACGCGACCGGTGACCTCAACGAGTGGCTCAACACCGAGCACGCCGTCTCCGGCCGGCCGCTGCTGCTGACCGGAGACTGGTGATCCGCGCCTTCGCCCCTGCGCCGCTCAGGGGCGGTCACCGAACGGTCGTCGCTCAGTGACCGCCGTTCAGTGACCGTCGCGTCACCGGGAAGTCGAAGTACGTGTCGGGGAACGTCTCCGGCGTGAAGGTGTAATGCCACCACTCCTTGTCGTAGTTGCGGAACCCGGCGCGCTCCAGCCCCTGCTTCAACAGCAGCCGGTTCGCCCGCTGCCGGCCCTGGATCCGCGGGTCGAGGGTGTGCGCGAGCGTGTCGAAGCAGTCGAAGCCGGTCCCCATGTCGAGCGAGTTGTCGGGGAAGCGTTCCTTCTTGGGCGCGTAGCACCGCGTCAGCGGCTCCCCGGGGACGTACGGCCGGGTGGGCGGGCCCGGCAGCCGTACCAGCGTCAGATCGACGGTGCTGCCCCGGCTGTGCCCCGACTTCTCGGCGATGTAGCCGTCACGGAAGAGGGTCGACTTGTCGATCCGCGGATAGAACTCGCCCTTCATCCGCTGGTCGCCCAGGTCCTCGGCCCAGTTCACGAAGTGGTTCACGGCGCGCTGCGGCCGGTAGCAGTCATACACCTTGAGCGTGTAGCCGCGCCGCAGGAAGGAGAGCTGGGCCCGGTGCAGTGCCCGCGCCGCGTCCCGGGTCAGGATGCACAGGGGCTGCCGGTAGCCGGTGACCGGTACGCCCATGAAGTTGTGCGGCGTGAAGTACCGCATCTCCTGGCGGATCGTCGGGTCCACGTCGCGCAGTGCGACGAATTCCTTGGGCGCGGGCGCGGGCATGGTCGCCGTAGTACCTCTGGCGGTGCCTTCGGACGGCCGCGGCTCCGCGGCCCCTCCTGGCGGCACGGCCGCGGTGGTCAGGGCGAGGGCGGTGGCGGCCACGGCGAGGCCGCGCAGCGCGGCAGCGAGTCTCGGCATGGCACTCGTCTACCACCGGCACCGCGCCGCACGGAAGGCATCCGGCGCCGCCGGCCGCCTACCCACCGCCGCCCGTCACCCCGCGCACCCGCACCCGGTACCCGACCTCGCCCCCGCCCTGGCGCTCGACGACCACCTCTCCGTCCTCCAGCCGCGTCCCGAAGCGCTCGACCGCCGGCCGCCGCCAGCCGTCACCGGCGTCCGGCACGACCAGGCCGCCACCCTCACGGCCCACCTCCGGGGCCCACACCTCCAGCTCCGTCGTACCGTCCGCGCCCGCCACCGGCAGCACCGAACCGGCCCGCGCCAGCACCGGGACACGGGACAGCGGCGCGTCCAGCAGTACCTGCCCCGGCCCGTCGTACGCCTGCCCGTCCGCCGTGTCGTACCAGCGCCCGCGCGGCAGCCGCACCGCCCGCCGCGTCACTCCGGGCCCCAGGACGGGCGCCACCAGCAGCGCGTCCCCCAGCAGGAAGGCGTCCTCGCAGTCGCGCAGCTTCCGGTCGCGGGGGGTGTTCCACCAGACGGGACGGACGTACGGCGCCCCGGAGAGCCGCGCCAGATGCGCGAGCGTCACGAAGTACGGCAGCAGCCGCGCACGCTCCAGCAGCGCCGCCCGCGCGTGCTCCAGCACCTCGGGCCCGTACTCCCACGGCTCCCGCCGGCCCGCGTACTTCGCCGAATGCGTACGGAACAGCGGCAGGTACGCGGCCGTCTGGAACCACCGCAGATACAGCTCCGGCGACGGCACCCCGGAGAACCCGCCGACGTCCGGCCCGCTGTACGGCACCCCGCACAGCCCCATTCCCAGCACCAGCGACAACGAGGCCCGCAGGCCCGGCCACCCGGTTGCCACGTCCCCCGACCAGGTGCCGCCGTACCGCTGCATCCCCGCCCAGCCCGAGCGCGAGAACAGGAAGGGACGCTCGTCGGGACGCAGTTCCAGCAGCCCGTCGTACCCGGCGCGCGCCATCGCCAGCCCGTACACGTTGTGCGCCTCCCGGTGGTCACCGCCCCGGCCCTCCAGCGCGTGCCGCGCCGAACGCGGCAGCGAAGGATCGCCGAACGCCGCGAACGACACCGGCTCGTTCATGTCGTGCCACACCCCGGAGAACCCCTGGGCCAGCCGCTCCGCGTACAGCTCGCCCCACCACTTGCGCACCCGCGCGTCCGTGAAGTCCGGGAACACCGCCTCGCCCGGCCACACCACTCCGCGTACTTCCCGGCCGCGCGCGTCCCGTACGTACGCGTCCGCCGCCGCCCCGCCCTCGTACACCGCGTTGCCCGGCTCGGCCTTCACCCCCGGATCGACGATCGACACCAGCCGCACCCCCTCCTCGCGCAACTCCCGTGCGAGGCCGGGCAGATCGGGGAAGGCCGTACGGTCGACGGTGAAGACCCGATGGCCGTCGTAGTGGTCGATGTCCAGATGCACGGCGGACAGCGGCAGCCCCCGTTCCCGGTAGCCGGAGACGACCCGCCGCACCTCCGCCTGACTGCCGAAACCCCACCGGGCGTGCTGCGGGCCCAGCGCCCAGCGGGGCGGCAGCGCGGGCGGTCCCGTCAGCGCCGTCCAGCCGAGCAGGACGCGCGCGGGAGTGCCGGCCAGGACCCAGTAGCGCAACGGGCCGCCGTCCATCCGCAGTTCCGAACAGCCTGGCCGGTCGTGCCCGGAGCCCGCGCCCTCCGCCCCTTCGCGCAGCGTCACCGTGCCGTCCCAGGAGTTGTCGTGGAAGACCAGGTGCGTACCGGCGTCCGCCACCACGAGCTGCACCGGCATCGTCACGGAGAGCGGGTCGTCGCCGGGCACGAACGCGCCGCCCGGGTCGGTGTTCCACAGCCGGTACGTGCCTGCCCGCAGGCGCGGTCCCGCCGACCGGCCGCCCAGCCCGAAGAACCGGGCGTCTGCGGCGACCTCGGAGCGCTGCACCCAGCGCGACTCCCCGGACCGCTCACCGGCCACGCTGGCCCGGTCTTCGGACGCGCCGCCTTCGCCCCTAGAGGCACCGTCCTCAGACGTACTACCCCCAGCCGTACCGCCCGCAGCCGTCCCGCCCCCAGACTCACCGTCGTCCTCGATACCGGGAGCGCGGTCCCACCACCGCGGCGGCAGCTCCCGCCGCAGCACCACCCCGCCCGGCGTCCGCACCTCCACCGTGCCGTGCCGCGAGACCGTCACCGTCACCCGCTCCGACACCACCCGCCAGCCGCCCTCCGTACCGGGCTCCAGCACCGCCCGCGCGTCCGGCTCCGGACACGCCCCGGCCAGCGCGTACGACGGCTCCGGCGCCGCGTCGTCCCAGCCGCAGAAGACCGCGCCGCCCGACGCCACCCGCACCCGCAGCGACGAACGCGCGAAATACACCACGCCGCCCCCCGGCTGCGGCTCCGCGCGCACCGCCGTCCCCGGCACCCGCGCCCGCTCCCGGCCGTTCCGCGGCAGCCCCAGCGCGTCCGCACGGCGCCGCCGCCACGCCGACCGCCACGTCCGCAGCCCCCGTACCGATCCCAGTGCCCTGACGGCCCGGACCGCGCCGGCCGTCCCGTCCCGGCGCGGCCACCGCTCCGACCGCTCTTGATCACGCCCGTCCATGCTGCTCAGCCTGCCATCGACGGCCCGTGACGGGGGCGCCGTTCAGCCCCCGTTCACCTGGGATGAACCAGGACCTCACACACGGCACACCGGTGACGGCCGCGCAGCCGGATCCGGCCACCGGCCGCACCGGAGACCGCTCCCGCGCCCGGGTACGCTCCCGCGCCCGTCCACCGGTACGTGCCCGCTCCTCTCCACGGGAACGAGTCCCCGCCCGTTCACGGGAGAGAGCCCGCCCCCGCTCACACGTACGAGCCCGCCCCCGGCCCCGCCCGCCCCGAATGTGAGGTCGGCCCTGGCGCACAAGTCGATCACGTGGCATCGTCCTGCCCAGCCGTGTCACACGCACGCGCCCCCGCGCTGCGCCGGGGCGACCCCCCTGAGCCGTACGGGGACCACGCACACCGCGTACCGCACGCCCACACCGCGTCCACGCAACGCCGCGTACAGCCGGGAGCCGATCATGACCACCGCACCGCAGTCCGTCCCGCAGCCGGAACCCCTGTGGCAGCCCGGCCCGGACCGCATCGCCGGCGCCCAGCTGACCCGGTTCCACGACTGGGCCGCCGCCCACCACGGAGCCCCCGCCCGCGCCGCCGGCGACCCGGTGGCGGACTACGCCGCGCTGCACCACTGGTCCGTGACCGATCTGTCCCGCTTCTGGCAGGCCGTCGCCGCCTGGTTCGACGTCCGCTTCAGCACGCCGTACGAGACCGTCCTCGCCGACCCCGCGATGCCCGGCGCCCGCTGGTTCCCCGGCGCCACCCTCAACTACGCGGAGCACGCGCTGCGCGCCGCCGAGGACCCCGCCCGCGCCGACGCGCCCGCCCTGCTGCACGTGGACGAGACCCACGACCCCGCTCCCGTCACCTGGGCCGAGCTGCGCGCCCAGGTCGGCTCCCTGGCCGCCGAACTGCGCCGCCTCGGAGTCCGCCCCGGCGACCGGGTCAGCGGCTACCTCCCCAACGTCCCGCAGGCCGTCGTCGCCCTCCTGGCCACCGCCGCCGTCGGCGCCGTCTGGACCTCCTGCGCCCCCGACTTCGGCGCCCGCAGCGTCCTGGACCGCTTCCAGCAGGTCGAGCCCGTCGTCCTGTTCACGGTCGACGGCTACCGCTACGGCGGCAAGGAACACGACCGCCGCGAGACCGTCGCCGAACTCCGCCGCGAACTGCCCACCCTCCGCGCCGTCGTCCACATCCCCCTCCTGGGAACCCCCGCCCCCGAAGGCGCCCTGGAGTGGTCCGACCTGACCTCCACCGCCACCGAACCGGTCTTCGAGCAGGTTCCCTTCGACCACCCCCTGTGGGTCCTGTACTCCTCCGGCACGACCGGCCTGCCCAAGGCCATCGTCCAGTCCCAGGGCGGCATCCTCCTCGAACACCTCAAGCAGACCGGCCTGCACTGCGACCTCGGGCCCGACGACCGCTTCTTCTGGTACACCTCCACCGGCTGGATGATGTGGAACTTCCTCGTCGCCGGCCTCCTCGCGGGCTCCACGATCGTGCTCTACGACGGCAGCCCGGGGCACCCTGACACCGCCGCCCAGTGGCGGATCGCCGAACGCACCGGCACCACCCTCTTCGGCACCTCCGCCGCCTACGTGATGGCCTGCCGCAAGGCCGGCGTGCACCCCGGCCGCGACTTCGACCTGACCACCGTCAAGTGCGTCTCGACCACCGGCTCCCCGCTGCCGCCCGACGGGTTCCGCTGGCTGCACGACGAGGTGGCGGCCGACCTGTGGATCGCCTCCGTCAGCGGCGGTACGGACGTCTGCAGCTGCTTCGCGGGGGCGGCGCCCACCCTGCCCGTCCACATCGGCGAACTCCAGGCCCCCTGCCTGGGCACCGACCTCCAGGCCTGGGACCCGCACGGCAAGCCGCTGACCGACGAGGTCGGCGAACTCGTCGTCACCAACCCCATGCCGTCCATGCCCATCCACTTCTGGAACGACCCCGAGGGCACCCGCTACCACGAGAGCTACTTCGACACCTACCCCGGCGTCTGGCGGCACGGCGACTGGATCACCCGCACCGCGCGCGGCACCGTCGTCATCCACGGCCGCTCCGACTCCACCCTCAACCGCCAGGGCGTACGGATGGGCTCGGCGGACATCTACGAGGCCGTCGAACGCCTCCCCGAGATCCGCGAATCCCTCGTCATCGGCCTCGAACTGCCCGACGGCGGCTACTGGATGCCGCTCTTCGTCCACCTCGCGCCCGGCGCCACGCTCGACGACGCCCTGCGCGACCGCGTCAAGCGAACCATCCGCGCGCAGTGCTCCCCGCGGCACGTCCCCGACGAGATCATCGAGGCCCCCGGCGTCCCGCACACCCTCACGGGCAAGCGGATCGAGGTCCCCGTCAAACGCCTCCTCCAGGGCACCCCGCTGGAGGAGGCCGTCAACCCCGGCTCCGTCGACAACCTCGAACTCCTGCGGTTCTACGAGCGGATCGCCGCCGAGCGTGCCGCGGCCGAGGGCGCCGCGACCGAGCGCGGACGGTAGCGGGGGCAGGCGTCGCGGGCGGCCGTTGTCAGACCCTCCGATTACTCTCAGTCACAAGTGAGGCTCGCCGAGCGAGCAGCACACACCGACCGAGGGGGAGTCATGACCACACCGTCCCGACGCACCGCACCTACTGCTTCGAGCGGCCCCGCCGCCCGCCGCATGCTGCGCCGCGAGATCCCGAGCACCGCCGCCGTCTTGGCGGACGCCCAGGACTTCGCGGCCATGCGCCGCTACCGCACCTTCCCGTTCGACGACCACACCGCCTACCTCCAGCAGATGGAGACCCTGCTGCGCTCGCTGACCGCCCAAGGCATCCACACCACCGTCGCCCTCTTCGACCCCGTCGCGTACGAGACCTTCTGCACGGACGCGGACCTGGACCCCGACCGCCCCGACAGCCGCTCCCGCTACACCGCCGAACTGGCCTGCACCGGCGCCACCCTGCCGTACACCGGCGAATCCCTGTCCCGGCTGCTGCCCGTCCTCGTCGACGAAGCGGAACGCCAGGCGACCTGGGACCGCGCCACGGCGCTCCTCGCCCGCACGGGAGCCTGCGCGGACTGCGGCGAGGACCTGGCGCGGGCCGCCTTCGCCCGCGCCTCCCGCGCGCTCACCACCCTGCTGGACACTCTCGGCGACGGCACCCACCACCTGGTGTGCAGCGTCCCCGCGAGCGGCGCCCCGCTGCTCGCCGTGCTGCACGCCGACTCCCGCGACGACGGGCGGCTGGAGCTGTCCGAAGCCGCGACGCTCGTCTTCTGCACGGTCCTCGCCGCCGGCGTCGCCCTGCGCAGCCCCGGCGGCATCGTGTGCCGTACGGACGAGACCGCCGGGCGCGACACGGTCCGCGGCTGGGTCCTGCGCGACGCCTGGCTGCACCCGCTCAGCGCCGCCGAGGTCTTCACGGCCTACTGCACGGACGCCGACACCGGCGAACCCGTCCCGCCCGAGCCCGGCGTCGACTACCACGCGGGCCTCACCCTCCCCGACCCACCACCGACCGACGGACACGACCACAGCCACCACTGACACGGCGGCCGCACACCCCGCCGCAAACGCCGGACGGCCGCCCCGCCGCAAGGGCGGGACGGCCGTCCGTACCAGCATCGTTCTGCCTGCCCGGCGTGGACCGGAGGTCCGGCACGTCACTGCCGGGCCGGTCCCGCCGGGGAGCACGCCCCGGGGATCACTCCCCGGAGAGCACCGCCTGCGCGGCGGCGCGCGCGTCCTCGGCGGTGTCCGCGGCCCGCGCCGCGGAGGCGGCCCGCTCGCACTGGGCCAGGGTGTGCTTCGCCAGCGTCGCGCGCACGTAGGGAATCGACGCCGCGCCCATGGACAGGCTCGTCACGCCCAGACCCGTCAGCACACATGCCAGCAGCGGATCGGAGGCCGCCTCGCCACAGACACCACAGCTCTTGCCCTCGGCCTTCGCCGACTCGGCCGACAGCGCCACCAGGTCGAGCAGCGCCGGCTGCCACGGGTCCTGGAGCCGTGAGACCGCACCGACCTGACGGTCGGCGGCGAAGGTGTACTGCGCCAGGTCGTTGGTGCCCAGCGAGAGGAACTCGACCTCTTGCAGGATCGACCGGGCGCGCAGCGCGGCGGACGGAATCTCCACCATCGCGCCGAACTTGGCCTGAAGCCCGGCCTCGCGGCACGCGTCCGCGAACGCCTTGGCGTCGGTCCGGTCGGCCACCATCGGCGCCATGACCTCAAGGTAGACCGGCAGCCCCTCGGCAGCCTGGGCCAGCGCGGCCAGCTGCGTACGGAGCACCTCGGGGTGGTCCAGCAGCGTCCGCAGACCCCGCACGCCCAGCGCCGGGTTCGGCTCGTCACCCGGCGTCAGGAAGTCCAGCGGCTTGTCGGCGCCCGCGTCCAGGACGCGCACCACGACCCGGCCCTCGGGGAAGGCCTCCAGCACCTTGCGGTACGCCTCGGCCTGCTTCTCCTGCGACGGCGCCTGCTTGCTGTCGTCCAGGAAGAGGAACTCGGTACGGAACAGCCCGACACCCTCGGCGCCCGCCTCCACGGCCGCCGGCACGTCCGAAGGACCGCCGACGTTCGCGAGCAGCGGCACCTTGTGCCCGTCCGACGTGGCACCCGGGCCGGTCGAGGCCGCCAGCGCGGCCCTGCGGGCCGCGGCGGCCTGCTCCAGCTCCGTACGCTTCTCGGCGCTCGGGTCCACGAAGATCTCGCCCGTGCTGCCGTCGACGGCGACGACGGTGCCCTCGACCAGCTCACCCGCGCCCGGCAGCGCGACCACGGCCGGCACCCCCAGCGCCCGCGCGAGGATCGCGCTGTGGCTGGTCGGCCCGCCCTCCTCGGTCACGAAGCCGAGCACCAGCGTCGGGTCGAGCAGCGCCGTGTCGGCCGGCGCCAGGTCCCGCGCGATCAGTACGTACGGCTCGTCGCTGTCCGGCACACCCGGCATCGGCACGCCGAGCAGCCGCGCGACGATACGGTTCCGCACGTCGTCGAGGTCCGCGACCCGCCCGGCCAGGTACTCGCCGGCACCCGCCAGCAGCGCCCGGTAGGCGGCGAACGCGTCGTACACACCGCGCTCGGCGGTGCTGCCCACGGCGATGCGCCGCTCGACGTCGGCCATCAGCTCGGGGTCCTGAGCCATCATGGCCTGGGCTTCCAGTACGGCCTGGGCCTCGCCGCCCGCCAGGTTGCCCCGCGCGATCAGGTCGGCGGCCACCGCTTCCACGGCCTTGCGGGCACGCCCCTGTTCGCGCTCCGCTTCCTCGGCGGGAATCTGCTTGGCCGGCGGTTCGAGGACCGCCGTGCCCATGTGCCGCACCTCGCCGATCGCCACACCGTGGCTCACGCCGACGCCTCGCAGCGTTGTCTCCATCTCACCCGTCTCCGGTTGGTGCGGCGGTCACGGCCGCCGCGGTGGTTGTCGTACGTGCCGTCACGACGGCAGCAGGGGCTACTGCCAGCTGAAGAGCTGCTCGCCGGCCTTGACGTCGCCGTCCTCGACGACCTCGCCGAGGGAGTCGGCGGTCGCCTCCAGCGCGACGACCGGGCAGACCGGCGACTTGCCGGCCTCTTCGACGGCGGCCGGGTTCCAGCGCACGACGGCCTGGCCGCGGGTGACGGTGTCACCCTTGTTGACGAGCAGGTCGAAGCCCTCGCCGTTCAGCTGCACGGTGTCGATACCGAGATGCGTGAGCACGCCGTGGCCCTCGCTGTCGACGACGACGAACGCGTGCGGGTGCAGCGAGACGACGACGCCGTCAACGGGCGACACGGCCTCGGAAGGCTCGCGCACGGGGTCGATGGCGGTACCGGGACCCACCATCGCGCCGGAGAACACCGGGTCGGGCACGGCCGCGAGTCCGATGGCGCGTCCAGCGAGCGGGGACGTCACGGTGGTCATGGGAGTCCTCCCAGGGGTGGAGATCTTTCAGGCCGCCGTCACTACCTGTCCTGGACGGCGCACCGATCAGAGCGTAAGTCATAAGAAGTGAGGGTTCCGCACGCGCGACACCACCTCTGGAGCAGCGTCCCGGACCCCCGTCGCAGCGCCCCCGGGGAATCGATTTGCCCCGCCCGACGCAGCCCTGTACTGTCTGACACCTGCCCCGGTCCGACAGAACGCGATCACTTCGCGGAGCGGACAGCGGGCGGCACTCTTTCAGAACTGATCGAGATTTCGACCTCGTTTCTGCATGTCTGCGGAAAACACGGTGGTCCGGAAGCGCGAAAAGGCCTGATAGAGTGGTGGAACACCGAAGGGAAGCGCCCGGAGAGCCTGGTGAAACAGGCACAAAGGAAGCGTCCGTTCCTTGAGAACTCAACAGCGTGCCAAAAGTCAACGCCAGATATGTTGATACCCCGTCCACCGGCAGCAGCCG
>NZ_JAFIQY010000080.1 GCF_022271435.1 Streptomyces monomycini
TGTAGGTTCCCCCGTTCCGTGTCCAATTGGTCACGAGTGACCAGCGGTTATGCGTGAGCGGGGAGCGGGCGAGAGCCGAGGTTTTCCGTCTCTGGTGTCCAATGGGGGCCGTGCGTGCGTCGGGGATCACGTGGTGTCTGCCTCCGCTTCGGAGCCTTTGACCAGTACTCCTTGCTGACGAGCCGGTAGATCGTGCGCGGGGTGAAGCCGAGTTTGTCCGCAACGTCGCGAACGGTGTGCTCGCCGGAGGCGAGCATGTCTTGGGCGATTTTCTTTTGGCGGGGCCCGAAGAGCCGGGACTGGTCGCGGGAGGCGGCCCCTCGTGGGCGCAGGGGGATACCCAGGTCCTTCGCCTGGCGGTTGAGGTAGTTCTTGGAGACGCCGATCTCTTTGGCCAGGGCAGTGAGGGGGCGGCGCTGGAAGAGGTATTCGCGACGGAGCCAGGCGGGATCGATGTCGGGCATGCGGCGTCGGTGCGTGAGGCGGGGAATGCCGTAAGTGCGGAGGAGATCGGCGATCGCGCTGCCTGGGACGTCGAACCTCTGGGCCAGGGCCGTGACGCTGAGATGTTCGTCGAGGTGGAGTCGCTTGAGCTCGTCGGCGGTGAGCTGCTGCGACAGCGTCCAGATGAGGCGCCCGTTGGCCCGCTGTTGGTTGGGGTTGAGGGGTGCTGGCTGTTCGTTGAGGAAGCAGCGCACTGCGTCGATGCTGATGCCGAGTCTCTTGCCGATGGCCCGTGGGGCGAGGTGCTCGTCCCGGAGCAGGTGGTGGATCACTTTGGTCTGGCATTGGCTGAGGTCCGTGCCGGGCAGGTTGCGCCCGAGCAGCAGTGCTGCCGGAGGACTCCAGGTCACGGGCTCGCTGTGGACTCCCTGACTGGCGAGGAACTCGTGAGCGTGGGCGTCAAGTTCGTGCAGAAGCTTGGGGGTGAGGAGTCGGGAGAACTCGGATACTTCCCGGCGCTGGCGTAGTTCGGTCAGGGCGAAGGCGCTGGGGGCCTGTTCGGCGGGCATGCCGCTGATGCGTTCGAAGAGCCAGCGCTGGACGGTGGGGTGCTTTCGGTTTTGGCCCGCGAAGTGGGAGGCCCGCCGGCTGAGCAGCTGCCACTCTTGTTCGGGGAGCAGTGTGTGGTAGTCGAGCGAGCGTCGCCGCTGGTAGTCGATGGGGCTGCCGTGGGTGTCAAGGCGGTCCGCCAGGCCGACGAGCGCGGCCTCGACGGAGAGCCATTGGGGGTGGCCCCGGAGCCGGTGCAGCAGCAGCGCGATGTTGTCGGATCTATGGCATGCGCCCAATTGACGGCTGGCGGCACGAATTGAGCTGGTCGAGCCGGTCAGGGCGAGCAGGACGGACAGGCCGTGGCCGAGTTCCTGGAAGGTCTGGCGGTAGTGCCGGAGCGGCGGAGACAGGGCGACGGTCCAGGCGGGCCAGAACAGGCCAGGAACGCATGCGGTGCGGTCGGTGCGGGATTGACGCGGGTGGGCCATCGCGGTCGTTGGACGGTGGAGCGCGGCGCGCTGGAGGCTGAGGACGCGAGCACTGCTCCGGTATCCGGAGGCGATGGATCCCTGCCCTGATCGTGATCCTGGGCGGGGTGCGAAGAGCCAGGCCAGCGCGGTGCCAGCGTGGTCGATGTCGTCGAGGGCGAGGGCCTGCGTGGCGACGGTGGCGACGGTGGCGGTGATCTCGGCGCGTGCGGGTGCGGCGAATCCCGGACGTGCTGGTGCGGCGGAGGGTGAAGACTTGCTGTGCGGGAGCGCGCGGGCACGGGCGAAGGCGTCGGCGATGTCCGCCGGGACGTGCTGCTTGATTTCGTCGTGGTCGGGGAGGGTGAGCAGGAGCTTGCTCAAGGTCCGGACGTCGGTGAGGAATTCGGCGACGGGGACGCCTGGGTAGGACCCGAAGTCAGCGGTGCCCTGGTGTACGGATTCAAGGATCAGGTGCTGGGTGTGCAGCACCGGGTGGCCGTCGGGCAGCGCGAGCACCGGGGTCTTGGCCAGATCGGCGCCGCAACGCGGGACACGCCGCCCGGCGCCGCCGGCGGGGTTGGTGCATGTCCCCGGAACGGGGATCGTCCCGGCGGGGGTGACACGCAGGCGCTGATGCCGGCCGCATCGCCAGCAGACGTCCGCGAGCAGGGCCCGGTGAACGGTGCAGGCGAATGACCAGCCCAGACGCCAGGACAGCTGCCACCGGCCGCCGGAGGCGGCCAGACACGGCGGGCAGTAACGTGAGCCGTTCGCCCGGCCCCAGAGCGTGTCCCGGTGCACTTGCCGCGTGTCAGGACGAACGATGACCGCGCGCTGGTGGTAGCGCATCAAAGTCAGCGCGTGGACATCCCCGATGCCCAGCTCGCAGCCGTCCGCGAGAGTGCGGGCCTCGTACTCGTGCAGGGCAATCGTCCAGTTGGGTGCCTTCCGGCCCCGGTGATGAGGATCTCCAGCGCGCAGCAGCGCCAGGCCCAGGGCCGGGGCTAGATCGCCGAGCGGGCATTGCAGGCGGGCGGCGAGGGCTTCGAGCCAGGAGTCCAGGGCCTCGCCGGGCCGGGGCGGAACGCGAATGGGCAGGGTGCGGTGCACTTGGCTCACGCCGGTGCCTGCGAGGAGGCCGCTGTCTTCCTCAGTGCCCTCGGCCGCGAGGTGAGCCGGCCGGAATCGATCGCGGCCTGCAGCGGCTGCCGGGCCTGCTCGGCGGCGTCGTCGATCTTCACGGTGTCCAGCAAGGCTTTGGTCAGGTTCTCCTCGCCCCGGCGGATCGCGCGCTGGGCAGCGCGGTTGATCAGAGTCATCAGCGACCCGATGTGCCCGGTGGTGCGAGCGAAGAGATAGTTGGACAACTCGTCGGCCAGGATGCCGGGTTGGAGATCGGCGAGGACGAGGTTCTTCTCGATGGCGAGCAAAAGGTTGCGCCAGTTCTCCCGCGCGACGTCACCGGAGAGCGTGAACGGGGCGAGAGTCAGCCGAGTCCACCGCCGCGCGGTCTGCGCGATCGCCTGGTCCTTCGTCGTCATGCCCTCGCTCATCAGGCCACGGTCACGCAGGCTCACCCCGACGAACAGGAATGTCACGGGAAACTCGTTGGCCAGCCACTTCAGGTGGTTGCTCACCTCCAGCCCGTCCCGGGAACGCACGTCGAGGAAGTGGACGTCATCGACGACAAGCAGTCGCGAGCGGCACGACAAAATGCAGTCCAGTGCCTGCGAGGCGAGCTGCGAGGTGGTGGTGCTGCTGTAACGTCCGGCGGCCCCGGGGTGGCCGTAGAACTCCAAGATGGCCTGGTTGAGGCCCTTGATCGTGGTATTCGCGCCGAGCCCGATCCGGCAGACCGGCAGGTGCTCGTGCCCGTCCGCCGTGTACTTCCCGTGCAGGGCCACCTCGCGGCGGTGGTAGTCGCGGGCGAAGGCCAGCGCGGCCGTCGTCTTGCCCAGCCCCGGGTAGGCGTCGATCGCGGCGGAGCCCTTGACCTTGTCGCCATCCTGAAGATTGGAGTCCACGAGATCCCACAGGTCCTCGTGGATCGCGGACATCTGCGGCGTCTTGAGCGGCCCGATGTTGGCGTGCCAGACTCGGCGTTCAAGATCGTAGGCGTCCTTCTCCGGTTCCGGCAGCTCATCCCGTTCCGCCCGGTTCAATGTCCGCGGGCGGGGTCGGGGCCCAGCCTCCGCCAGTGTGATCCACCCTTCCTTGCGGGAGGGGACGGCGTCATCCAGGGCAGAGCTCACTCCAGTACCTCCAGTGCGTTGGCGTAGAAGTCCAGGACTTCAAGGTCTGCCCCGGCGTCCAGATCGTTGTCGTCATCGTCGTCACCGAGGTCCTGCGGCGGCGGGGCCACCGGAGCCCGGCGCTCGTCCTCCGGCCCCTGGGCTGCCTCCAGTTGCTGGGAGACAAGCACGCTGTGCACGGACGACAGACTGGCGATCTCAGGTTCGCCCGCCTGCTGTTCCGCGCGTTCGGCGGCCATCCGCAGGGCGATCCTGCGTTCGGTCCGGTTCTCTGCCAGTCCGACGTTCCACGCTTCCAGCAACTGCGACAGCGCCGTCCCGATGTCCGGCGGCCCGTCCTTCGATCCGGCCAACTCCTTGGCGTAGGCCAGGGCGTCGGCACTCAGCGGCAGATCCAGGCCTGCGGCGTGCTCCCACTCAAGGGTGTGCCACGTCCCGTCCTCGGGATCACGGAAGTAGATGCGGCGCAGGTCATCCGGGTCGACCGAGAACGGCCAGCGTCCGCCCTTGCGGGCGCCGGAGAAGTCGCCCGGCCGCTTGTAGCCGCTGGTGCGGTTCATGTACTTCGCCACGATCGGCCCGCTGTAGCGCAGCGTGTCGATCTCCACGCCGTAGTGCTGGATCGTCCGCCAGACCACCGGCAACAGCTCCAGACCCAGCAGGGCGTCCCGGGGCAGCTCGATCCGGCCCGCCCGCGCAACCCCGTGCCCGAACCGCTGGAGCGGACTCATCCGCACCCCGGGCAGCCGGGGATCGATCAAAGACTCATGTGGCCTGCGGTGATACACAGCCCCGATCCACTCGCGGATAATCGCGTCCAACTCGCCCAGGTAGAAGAACGCTTCGCCTTCCGGGTCCGCCCCGCGGCTGAAGACGTCCGGCCCCTTGTAGCCCGGAAGGGCTTCCAGCAGCCCCTCGCGCAGGGAGCGAAAAAATCTTTCGCAGGCGGCCTTATCGGTAGGCGTGTAAGGGCGGGCCGGCTGGATCGAGACCCCCAACCGGGCGCAGGCCGAGGTGACATGGTCCGAGACGTAGACCTTGCCGTGATCCACCACGATCGTGTCCGGCAGCAGCCCCGGACCGGTGAAAGACGGCCCCTCCACCCGGTCGGCGTCCACCACCACCGCGGCGGGAAGCCCGTGATAGGGCCAGGCCGCCTCCGCCGGCCAGTGGTCCGGCATCCGGCGCGGCTGGATGGTCTCGAACAGCACCGCCGCCACGTCCACGCTCTTCGTCGACACCGGCGACAGCCGCAACCCCGTGATGCATCTCGTGAACAGGTCCATCGCGATGCTCATCTCGATCTGCACCCACCGCAGCGTAACCGGCTCCATCGCGAACACGTCCAGCCGCGTGGTGTCCAGCAGCACGTACTCACCCGGCCGCGAGGCCCGCAGCCGCCCGTAGGCCACCGTCGGCCGGTTCGCGATCGAGCGCCTGGCCTTCGCGCTCGTCCCGAAGCTCCCCCTGCCGCAGGCGATTTCATCCAGGGCCCGGTAGGCGGCGCTGCCCTTCGGCACCGGCACCTCGTCGGCGCCGAACTCCCGGTCCAGCCGGGCCTTCACCCTGCGCAAGGTCAGCTGCTTGGTGGTGTTCGACGCATCCACCTGGTCGTCCAAGACCGCCAGACACACTTCCCGCCAGCGCGGGTCGATACCGTCGAGGACTCCAGCGCGCGCCCCGCGCCGGTCGAAGACCAGACCGGACACTCCCTCGCTCTGGTAGGCGCGTACCCACCGGCGCAGCGTCCGGACGGTGACGGCCAGCTCCGCCGCTTTCGAGGCGTAGCGCTGCATCAGCGTGAAGGCGGATGCGTACTCGGGGCGAGGTTCACCCGGCAGGGCAAGTTCCTCCGCCCCCAGCCGGTAGCCCGTCAGCACCTCCCGGACATGTCCGGCTCTTTCCCGGGCCTCCGACAGAGCCGACTCGTCCGCACTCCCCAGCACGATGCCCGCAGACTCGCCCGCCTCCGAAGCCCCCGCCCCGATGATCCTCTGCCCGGGAACGGCGGGGTCTAGGAGATCGATCACACGCAGCCGCACCGCCCGGCGGTGGCGGTCATACGCCACGACCTGATCGCCCTCCAGTGCGATGACCTCGTAGGTCTCGCCCTCCCGCCAGACTCGGGAACCGATCCCGATGCTGATCCGTCCCATGGTCACGCCGCCTCCAGCAGCATCGACTCGCTCAGCGGCAACGAGAGATCACACCGAACCCGGCCGGACCACAGCAGATGCAGCAGATGACTCCGCACCCTCGCCCGGCCGTAGCCGCCAGCCAGCACCCTCTCCTCGGCGTCCACGAAGGGCAGCGGGCAGGCAAGGATCTCTACGACGTGATCCAACAGTCCGACGTCGAACTGCCAGGCCCGCCGGTAGCCGGTCAGGAACCGCACATTCGCCAGCAGCACCCGGTCGGGCTCGCTGAAGGTCTCGAACCGCCAGCCCTGTGCCTCAACCAGGTCACGAGTCCACGCGAAAGTGAAGGCAACCGTCGGGTCCTGCAACCGGCGCCGGGGCTTGACGTCCACCACGGTCACCAGGCCGTCGTCGCGTACCGCCAGAAAGTCCGGCACATGACGGCGCACACAGCCGTCAACCATCGCGACCAGCTGAAACGGCTGCGAGACGATCACATTCCAGCCCGCGTCACGGTCAGCAAGCAACAGCCAAGCAAGCTCCAGCCGAGACTCGTAGCCGACGTGTCCGCACATGACGGCCGACCAGTACAAACCCGAGTAATGTGCCTGTCCCCGGCACGACCGGAACACCCGCCACGGGACCAACTCATCAAAACCCACAGCACCGCCCGGCAACGGAGTCTCGACGACCTCGCCGCCGTACCTGCGGCGCATCACAGCTTCCTCGACCATCAGCACCCCAGCCCCTCGCGACCAGTACCGCGATCACGTTGGCAGAGCCCCAGGCAGCACACAGCCCGGCTATCACTCGTACGAGTGATAGCCGGGCCGAAGTGCTTACGCTCAACGCTTCCGCTGGTTCAATCGCGGCCAACTGGACACCGTGTGGACATCAGTGCCGGAAATTGGTCACGTTCCCAGGGAAGCTACA
>NZ_JAFIQY010000081.1 GCF_022271435.1 Streptomyces monomycini
ACACAGTGGACGCGAGCAACTGAGGACAAGCCCTCGGCCTATTAGTACCAGTCAACTCCACCCGTTACCGGGCTTCCATATCTGGCCTATCAACCCAGTCGTCTACTGGGAGCCTTACCCCATCAAGTGGGAGGGAGCCCTCATCTCGAAGCAGGCTTCCCGCTTAGATGCTTTCAGCGGTTATCCTTTCCGAACGTAGCCAACCAGCCATGCCCTTGGCAGGACAACTGGCACACCAGAGGTTCGTCCGTCCCGGTCCTCTCGTACTAGGGACAGCCCTTCTCAAGACTCCTACGCGCACAGCGGATAGGGACCGAACTGTCTCACGACGTTCTAAACCCAGCTCGCGTACCGCTTTAATGGGCGAACAGCCCAACCCTTGGGACCGACTCCAGCCCCAGGATGCGACGAGCCGACATCGAGGTGCCAAACCATCCCGTCGATATGGACTCTTGGGGAAGATCAGCCTGTTATCCCCGGGGTACCTTTTATCCGTTGAGCGACGGCGCTTCCACAAGCCACCGCCGGATCACTAGTCCCTACTTTCGTACCTGCTCGACCCGTCAGTCTCACAGTCAAGCTCCCTTGTGCACTTACACTCAACACCTGATTGCCAACCAGGCTGAGGGAACCTTTGGGCGCCTCCGTTACTCTTTAGGAGGCAACCGCCCCAGTTAAACTACCCACCAGACACTGTCCCTGATCCGGATCACGGACCCAGGTTAGACATCCAGCACGACCAGAGTGGTATTTCAACAACGACTCCCCCTGAACTGGCGTCCAAGGATCACAGTCTCCCACCTATCCTACACAAGCCGAACCGAACACCAATATCAAGCTATAGTAAAGGTCCCGGGGTCTTTCCGTCCTGCTGCGCGAAACGAGCATCTTTACTCGTAGTGCAATTTCACCGGGCCTATGGTTGAGACAGTCGAGAAGTCGTTACGCCATTCGTGCAGGTCGGAACTTACCCGACAAGGAATTTCGCTACCTTAGGATGGTTATAGTTACCACCGCCGTTTACTGGCGCTTAAGTTCTCAGCTTCGCCCTGTCGAAACAGAGCTAACCGGTCCCCTTAACGTTCCAGCACCGGGCAGGCGTCAGTCCGTATACATCGCCTTACGGCTTCGCACGGACCTGTGTTTTTAGTAAACAGTCGCTTCTCGCTGGTCTCTGCGGCCACCACCAGCTCAGAGGGAAAACCTCATCACCAGCAATGGCCCCCCTTCTCCCGAAGTTACGGGGGCATTTTGCCGAGTTCCTTAACCATAGTTCACCCGAACGCCTCGGTATTCTCTACCTGACCACCTGAGTCGGTTTAGGGTACGGGCCGCCATGAAACTCGCTAGAGGCTTTTCTCGACAGCATAGGATCATCCACTTCACCACAATCGGCTCGGCATCAGGTCTCACCCTTAACGTGCGACGGATTTGCCTACCGCACGGGCTACACCCTTACCCCGGGACAACCACCGCCCGGGCTGGACTACCTTCCTGCGTCACCCCATCACTCACCTACTACCACCTTGGATCAGCGGCTCCACCACTCCCCTTCGTCCGAAGACTCCAGGGCGGCTTCACGGCCTTAGCATCAATGGATTCGATGTTTGGCGCTTCAAAGCGGGTACCGGAATATCAACCGGTTGTCCATCGACTACGCCTGTCGGCCTCGCCTTAGGTCCCGACTTACCCTGGGCAGATCAGCTTGACCCAGGAACCCTTAGTCAATCGGCGCACACGTTTCCCACGTGTGTATCGCTACTCATGCCTGCATTCTCACTCGTGAACCGTCCACAACTACCTTCCGGTGCTGCTTCACCCGGCACACGACGCTCCCCTACCCATCACAGTCCCCGTTAGGAGTATGTACTGCAATGACACGACTTCGGCGGTGTGCTTGAGCCCCGCTACATTGTCGGCGCGGAATCACTTGACCAGTGAGCTATTACGCACTCTTTCAAGGGTGGCTGCTTCTAAGCCAACCTCCTGGTTGTCTCTGCGACTCCACATCCTTTCCCACTTAGCACACGCTTAGGGGCCTTAGTCGATGCTCTGGGCTGTTTCCCTCTCGACCATGGAGCTTATCCCCCACAGTCTCACTGCCGCGCTCTCACTTACCGGCATTCGGAGTTTGGCTAAGGTCAGTAACCCGGTAGGGCCCATCGCCTATCCAGTGCTCTACCTCCGGCAAGAAACACACGACGCTGCACCTAAATGCATTTCGGGGAGAACCAGCTATCACGGAGTTTGATTGGCCTTTCACCCCTAACCACAGGTCATCCCCCAGGTTTTCAACCCTGGTGGGTTCGGTCCTCCACGAAGTCTTACCTCCGCTTCAACCTGCCCATGGCTAGATCACTCCGCTTCGGGTCTTGGGCACGCTACTCAACGCCCTCTTCGGACTCGCTTTCGCTACGGCTTCCCCACACGGGTTAACCTCGCAACATACCGCAAACTCGCAGGCTCATTCTTCAAAAGGCACGCAGTCACGACTATGCAGCAAGCTGCATAGCGACGCTCCCACGGCTTGTAGGCACACGGTTTCAGGTACTATTTCACTCCGCTCCCGCGGTACTTTTCACCATTCCCTCACGGTACTATCCGCTATCGGTCACCAGGGAATATTTAGGCTTAGCGGGTGGTCCCGCCAGATTCACACGGGATTTCACGGGCCCCGTGCTACTTGGGTGATTCTCAAACGAGCCGTCAATGTTTCAGCTACGGGGGTCTTACCCTCTACGCCGGACCTTTCGCATGTCCTTCGCCTACATCAACGGTTTCTGACTCGCCGACCGGCCGGCAGACCGGTCAAGAGAACTCCCACAACCCCAACCACGCAACCCCTGCCGGGTATCACACGTGACTGGTTTGGCCTCATCCGGTTTCGCTCGCCACTACTCCCGGAATCACGGTTGTTTTCTCTTCCTGCGGGTACTGAGATGTTTCACTTCCCCGCGTTCCCTCCACACTGCCTATGTGTTCAGCAGCGGGTGACAGCCCATGACGACTGCCGGGTTTCCCCATTCGGACACCCCCGGATCAAAGCTTGGTTGACAGCTCCCCGGGGCCTATCGTGGCCTCCCACGTCCTTCATCGGTTCCTGGTGCCAAGGCATCCACCGTGCGCCCTTAAAAACTTGGCCACAGATGCTCGCGTCCACTGTGCAGTTCTCAAGCAACGACCAGCCACCCGTCACAACCCGCCGAAGCAGGCCTATACCGGGGCCGGCGTCGAAGGGCGAGCAACGCTCGCACCCTCAGACACCCAACAGCGTGCCCGACACCCTCGATCCCCTGACACGTTCCACGCCGAAGCAGTACTGGTGACAGTGAGTCAAGTGTGCCGAGTAGTCAACGTTCCACCCATGAGCAACCAGCACCGGACACTCGCCGGTGTACTGGCCTCTGACCAGCCCGAAGACCGGTAAGAAATGCTCCTTAGAAAGGAGGTGATCCAGCCGCACCTTCCGGTACGGCTACCTTGTTACGACTTCGTCCCAATCGCCAGTCCCACCTTCGACGATTCCCTCCCACAAGGGGTTGGGCCACCGGCTTCGGGTGTTACCGACTTTCGTGACGTGACGGGCGGTGTGTACAAGGCCCGGGAACGTATTCACCGCAGCAATGCTGATCTGCGATTACTAGCAACTCCAACTTCATGGGGTCGAGTTGCAGACCCCAATCCGAACTGAGATCGGCTTTTTGAGATTCGCTCCACCTCGCGGTATCGCAGCTCATTGTACCGACCATTGTAGCACGTGTGCAGCCCAAGACATAAGGGGCATGATGACTTGACGTCGTCCCCACCTTCCTCCGAGTTGACCCCGGCAGTCTCCTGTGAGTCCCCATCACCCCGAAGGGCATGCTGGCAACACAGAACAAGGGTTGCGCTCGTTGCGGGACTTAACCCAACATCTCACGACACGAGCTGACGACAGCCATGCACCACCTGTACACCGACCACAAGGGGGCGCCTGTCTCCAGACGTTTCCGGTGTATGTCAAGCCTTGGTAAGGTTCTTCGCGTTGCGTCGAATTAAGCCACATGCTCCGCTGCTTGTGCGGGCCCCCGTCAATTCCTTTGAGTTTTAGCCTTGCGGCCGTACTCCCCAGGCGGGGAACTTAATGCGTTAGCTGCGGCACGGACGACGTGGAATGTCGCCCACACCTAGTTCCCAACGTTTACGGCGTGGACTACCAGGGTATCTAATCCTGTTCGCTCCCCACGCTTTCGCTCCTCAGCGTCAGTATCGGCCCAGAGATCCGCCTTCGCCACCGGTGTTCCTCCTGATATCTGCGCATTTCACCGCTACACCAGGAATTCCGATCTCCCCTACCGAACTCTAGCCTGCCCGTATCGAATGCAGACCCGGGGTTAAGCCCCGGGCTTTCACATCCGACGTGACAAGCCGCCTACGAGCTCTTTACGCCCAATAATTCCGGACAACGCTTGCGCCCTACGTATTACCGCGGCTGCTGGCACGTAGTTAGCCGGCGCTTCTTCTGCAGGTACCGTCACTTGCGCTTCTTCCCTGCTGAAAGAGGTTTACAACCCGAAGGCCGTCATCCCTCACGCGGCGTCGCTGCATCAGGCTTTCGCCCATTGTGCAATATTCCCCACTGCTGCCTCCCGTAGGAGTCTGGGCCGTGTCTCAGTCCCAGTGTGGCCGGTCGCCCTCTCAGGCCGGCTACCCGTCGTCGCCTTGGTAGGCCATTACCCCACCAACAAGCTGATAGGCCGCGGGCTCATCCTGCACCGCCGGAGCTTTCCACACACAGACCATGCGGTCGTGTGTCATATCCGGTATTAGACCCCGTTTCCAGGGCTTGTCCCAGAGTGCAGGGCAGATTGCCCACGTGTTACTCACCCGTTCGCCACTAATCCCCTCCCGAAGGAGGTTCATCGTTCGACTTGCATGTGTTAAGCACGCCGCCAGCGTTCGTCCTGAGCCAGGATCAAACTCTCCGTGAATGTTTACCCGTAATCGGGTCAACACACACGAGAGCGGAACAGGAAGCGGAATAGGCTTCCTGTTCACAGCGTCCTCGCTGTGTGTGCCACCCGCACCGTTAAGTGCTGGTGGGCTTTTCAAAGGAACCTCATCCTCCGGCTGCTGCCGGTGGACGGGGTATCAACATATCTGGCGTTGACTTTTGGCACGCTGTTGAGTTCTCAAGGAACGGACGCTTCCTTTGTGCCTGTTTCACCAGGCTCTCCGGGCGCTTCCCTTCGGT
>NZ_JAFIQY010000082.1 GCF_022271435.1 Streptomyces monomycini
TCTCCAACGGAGCCTCCCAGGCCCGGTGACACCACCCCCCAGGTCATCCGTTCGACAGCGGGGACCAGTCATGCCGGGCCCGGAGGCCAGCAGCCCTCTTGCAGGACCGCGAAGAACATAACGGGGGAGCGCGGCTGTCGCCTTCGCCGTTCGAGACGAGGAGACCCGCAGGCTTTGGTGTGCTTGGCCGGGGAGCTTGGGCAATCCTTATGAACTTGGTGCCTGTTGCCGTACAACCTTCCCGCGAGTGATCCAGGTCACTAGCCTTTCTGGGGCGATGTGCCGGGTTTGCTCCTGTGAGACGAGAGTAGTGATCTAGACCACCGTCCTGCGGTGCCCGTACTGTCCCGCTCCACGGTCTTCATGGAATCTTCATAATGTGGGCGGGGAGTAGGGATGACGCGTTCGGCGCGCAGACGGCGCGGCGCCAGCCGGTTACTGGTCTGGTTGCTGGGCACCGTGGTGTCGGTGAGCCTGCTGCCGGGGCCTCCCGCGGCCCAGGCCCAGCCCCGCACGGCGCACCCGTCTCCTGCGACCCGCACCGCGGCTACCCGACCGGCCCAGGCCGCGACCGAGCAGGCCGCGTTGGCGCAGGCCAAGAGCAGCGACGCCAAAGTCGAGGTGACCTCCGCGCGCGGGGAGAGCCGGGAAGTGTTCGCCACCCCCGAGGGCAACCTGGAGGTACGCGAGTACCTGCGTCCGGTACGGGCGCGGATCAAGGGCCAGTGGCGCGCGATCGACACCGACCTCGTGACGGCCGGCGACGGCACCGTGGCCCCGAAGGCCACGACGGTGGACCTGCGGTTCTCCGGCGGCGGGACGGGCCCGCTGGTGCGCATGCAGCGCACCGGCCGGGAACTGGCCCTGACCTGGCCGGCCCGGCTGCCGGCCCCCGTGCTGGAGGGGGCGACGGCCACCTACCGCGACGTGCTGCCGGAGGTGGACCTGCGCATGGGAGCGCAGGCCGACGGGTTCACGCAGCTGCTGGTGGTCAAGACCGCCCAGGCCGCGGCCAGCGCGGAGCTGGCGCAGCTGCGGCTGAAACTGTCCGCGACGGGCCTGCAGGTCAAGGAGACCGCCGGCGGGGGACTGGAGGCCATCGACGAGGGGGCCCAGGCCACGGTGTTCGAGGCACCCACCCCGCTGATGTGGGACTCCAGCCCCGGCCGCCCCGCAGCCGGCACAGCCGGGCCCCAGGCTGCCCGGGCCGGGCCCGCCACGGCGCGCGAGGCCGGCCAGGAGCCGGGGGCGGGGGAGTCCGGCAAGCTGGCACCGGTGGGCGTCCAGGTGCCGGCCGGGCAGGACGCAGTGGTCCTCAAGCCCGACGCTGACGTACTCACCGGCAAGGACACCGTCTACCCGGTTTTCATCGACCCTCAGTGGTCCTCGCCGCGCGCGGCGGCCTGGACGGTCGCCTCGCAGTACTGGGCCTCCTCCCCGCAGTGGAAGTTCAACGGCGACCACGATGCGGGGCTGGGCTACTGCGGCTGGAACTACTGCAAGCCCAATGACACCAAGCGCCTGTTCTACCGCGTGCCGACCGCCGCCTTCGCCGGCAAGACGGTCCTCAAGGCCGAGTTCGTGGTCCGCAGCACCTGGGCGGCGTCCTGCTCCGCGCGGGAGGTGCAGCTGTGGCGCACCAAGGACATCTCCTCCGCCACCACCTGGAACGCCCAGAACGCCGACGGCTTTTGGCAGCGGCACCTGAAGACCTCCAGCTTCGCCTACGGCTACGAGGGCTGCGCGGCCCGCGATGCCGAATTCGATGTGAAGCCCGCAGTGCAGGAGGCAGCCAACCGCCAGTGGTCGGCGCTGACCTTCGGGCTGCGCGCCACCGACGAGGGCGACCGTTACGGCTGGAAACGGTTCTCCGACAAGGCGTCCCTGCGCGTGCAGTACAACCGGCCGCCCGCGCAGATCAAGATGTCGCAGCTGGCCATGGAGTACGGCGGGGTGTGCAAGAAGCCGGAGACCGCGGCCCGCACCCGCACCCTGGGCAAGATCTACGCCAACAACGTCAGCGACCCCGACGGCGACAGCGTCGCGGTGCAGTTCCAGGCCAAGTGGGACGCCGGCGACGGCAAGGGCACCATCGCCCGCTGGCAGCCGGGCCGCACCACCGCCAAGAAGTCCGGCTCCAGCTTCGCGCTGAGCCTGCCGTCCTCGATCCCCGCCAACCGGCAGATCTTCTGGTACGCCCGCGCCTGGGACGGCGCCCAGTACTCGCCGTGGTCGTTCGCCGGGGCGGCGACCACCTGCTACTTCGTCTACGACACCAGCGTCCCCAAGGCCCCCGCCGTCACCTCCGGCGAGTATCCCGCCTCCGACCCCGACAACCCCGACGACCCGTGGTACGACGGCGTCGGCCAGTACGGCACCTTCACCCTGCACTCCGCCTCCGGCGACGTCACCCGCTACCGCTGGAACCTCAACGGCGACCCCTGGCCCACCCGCGAACTCGCCACCAGCGCCGGCGCCCCGCAAAGAGCGATGGTGCTGCCCGCCCGGCCGGGGCTGAACTTCGTCACCGCCCAGGCCTTCGACGCGGCCGGCAACGGCAGCGAGATCCGCACCTACCAGTTCCGCGTCAAGGCCGGCCAGCCGGACCGCGCCGCATGGCAGATGGACGAGCCCGCCGACGCCCAGCAGGCCCAGGGCACCGCCCCCACCCGCACGGCACGCCTGTACGGCGGCGCCCGCACCGGCGCCGACGGCCTGCTGGGCAGCGCCCTGTGGCTCAACGGCACTGACGCCTACGCCGCCGCCGACCTGCCCGTCGTCGACACCGACCGCGGCTACGCCCTCTCCGCCTGGGTCAGGCCGTCCGAGAAGCCGCAACACGCGGCGGTGGTCGCCGCCCAGGCCGGCAACCGGGTCTCCGGCACCGAGCTGTACTACTCCGCCGACCTGGACCGCTGGGTCTTCAACCAGTACACCGACGACGCCCCCACCGGCACGCCGGTGCGGGCCACCGGCGCCCGGGCCGCCGGCGGGAGCTGGGCGCACCTGGTCGGCGTCCACGACACCATCGCCGACACCCTCACCCTCTACGTCAACGGCCGAAAAGCCGGCGCCGCCAAGCTCAACGGCGCCTTCTACGCCGCCGGGCCCCTGCTGATCGGCGCCGGCTCCTACCGCAACGGCGCCCTGGGCAGCTATTTCCCCGGGCAGATCGACGACGTACGGCTCTTCGACCGTCCCGTCTCCGCCGAAGAGGTCCAGCAGCTCTATGCACACCGCCCCCTGCTCGCCGGCCGCTGGCAGTTCGACCAGAGCACCGGCAGCGGCACCAACTCCGTCACCACGCCCGACGCCGTTTCCCCGGCCCGTCCCATGGCCCTGTACGGCGACGCCAAGCTGACGCCCGAGGCCGCCTTCATGGGCAGCAACGGGCTGCTGCTCGACGGCACCGGCGACTACGCCGCCACCGCCACCGTGCCCGTCGACACTGGCGAGAGCTTCACCGTCGCCGCCTGGGTCCAGGCCGCCGCCGTCCCTAAGGGGGCTTCCGCCCTGCTCAGCGCCGACGGCGAGCACACCAGCGCCTTCGCCGTGGGCTTCGTACCCGCCCCCGGCGACCCCCAGGCCCAAGGCCGCTGGCAGTTCGCCATGGCGGACCAGGACACCGCCGACGCCCCCATCACCCGGGCGGACAACGCCCAGGGCTTCCACGATGTGCGGGAATGGAACCACCTGGCCGTGGTCTACGACGGCCTGGCCAAACAGGCCCGCCTCTACGTCAACGGCACCCTCGAAGCGCTCGCCTGCACCGACGCCGACGGCGACGGGGACGCCGACAGCAGCGCCTGCGCCGACCAGGTCCCCTGGGCCGAGAACGTGCTCTCCTTCCAGGCCGTCAAGACCCTGCAGGTCGGCCGCGCCAAGGGCCGCGGCGCCTGGGGCGAGTACTGGCCGGGCGCCGTCGACGACCTGTGGACCTTCCAGGGCGCGCTCAGCGAAGCACAGGTCCGCTGGCTGGCCGAGCACTGGAGCGACGTGCCCACCGAAGTCCCCCAGCCGTAGCGCCCGAGCCGCCGGCCACGCGCCCGCGGCCCGGCGCAGCACTCCGTCTTGTCCTGAAACCTCTTGTCACCCCGCCCTGTGACGGGCGCGGGTGCCGCAGCGAAGGGTTGGAACAGCGATGAACGGCAAGGCCAGAGCGCGCAGACTGCTCGTCCTGCGGCGCCGGACGGCCGGCTGGCGGCGTAAGACCGCCCTGGCGGCGTCCGCGGTCATGGTCGGCGCCCTCCTGCAGGTCACCTCCGCTCCGCCGGCCCCGGCCGCCGACACCGCCAACCGCCCGGCCCTGCCGGCCGCCGAGAAACCCGTACCCGGCAAGACCGTCAGCCACATCAAACCGCGCACCCTGACACAGGGCCCCGCCACCCCGCGCGAGGCACCCAAGGTGTCCTGGCCCCGCCCCGGCACGGCCACTATCGACCTGGCCCGGCCCGCCGCCCGCTCGGCCGCCCCTGCCGAGGCCGCGGGCCTGCCGCTCAGCCTCACCCGCGCCCCGCAGCCCGGCGCCGGCAAGGCCGCCGGCACCGCCGCGGCGGCCCGCACCG
>NZ_JAFIQY010000083.1 GCF_022271435.1 Streptomyces monomycini
GCGGCGGGGTCAGTCGAGGCGGTGGTGGTCGAGGACGTGTTGGGCGGTGTGCAGGAGGGTTTGGCTGTGGCGGAAGGCGTGGGCGCGCAGGCGGGCGAGGGCGTCGTCGGGGGTGAGCTGGTGCTTTTCGGCGAGGATGCCGGCGGCGATGTGGACGGTGGGCGGGTAGCCCTGCGGCCCGCGCCGGGCAGGGTGGGGGGCTTGGGGCTGGTGGACCACGAGGTGGGGGTGTTCGTCCAGGGCGAGCAGGGCGAGGATGCGGGCGTAGGCGGCGGCGCGGTCTTTCTGCGCCGGGGTGAAGGGGACGGGTTGTCGGCGGTAGAGGTCCATGGCGCCGATGGGCAGGGTGGCGACGGTCAGGGGCAGGGCCAGGACGCTACGGGCGCCCTGTTCGCGGGCGATGGGAGTGTAGGCGGGCCAGCGGGCGGCGGTGTGGTGCAGGTCGGCGGCTTCGGCGGGTGCGCGGTGGGTGTAGGCATCGGTGCAAGGGCCTTCCCCGGTGACCAGTTGGGCGTCCTCGACGAGCCGGGCGCGCTCGTCGGTGGCCGCGGCCAGCAGTCGCAGCTCTCCGGCGAGGACCAGGGTGGCGCCGGCGAAGTCGGCGTCCACGTCGTCGGCGCAAGCCCGGCAGACGGTGGTCAGGCTGAAGCCGCCGGTGTGACCGTTGGCGGCGGCGATGCGCTGCCATGCCGCGACGTGGTGGTCGTTGTTCACGGAGTGTCCCTAGGACGGGGTGCGTGCCGGACGGGTGGCGGGAGGGACACGTCCTTCCGCCGGGGTCTGGGGCGGATACCGGGCCGGTGCGGGCCGGGGGCTTGGGTCAGGGGTGCTCGATGGTGGTGGTGTCCAGGGTGCCGTCGGTGACCTGCTGACACAGTTCGGTCAGGCGTAGCTGGTGGGCTCGGGCGTGGCCGCGCAGGGCATCGAATGCTACGTCGAGGTCGGTGTTCCAGCGTTCGGCGAGGATGCCCTTGGCCTGCTCGATCACGATGCGGCTGGACAGGGCGGCCTTGAGCTGGGCCCGTTCGATGTTGCCGTGCACGATGGTGCGGTGCTGCAGGATGGCGATGGTGGCCACGTCTGCCAGGGCCTGCGCCACCTGCGCGTCACTGCCGCTGATGTTCTGTTCGCGGGTGTCGAAGAGGTTCAGGGCACCCACGACCTGCTGGCGCAGGCGCATCGGCAGGGCGTGGGTGGTGGTGAAGCCCGCTTGCCGGGCACGCTGGGCGAAGCGGGGGAAGGCGGCGGTCTGGGCGGGGGAGCGCAGGTCGATGCTGAGGCGGGCGGTGCCGTTGCGGTGGCATTCCACGCAGGGGCCCTGGTTGGTCTGGAGGGCGAAGAGCTCCAGCAGGCGGGTGTGCTCGTCGGAGGCGGCGATCAGGTGGAGCCTGCCGCCCGGGTCGGCGAGCATGACGCCCACGGCCGTGACGTCCAGCAGCTCGTTGCAGCGGTCGCACAGCTGGTGCAGGAAGTCGATCAGGTCGAAGTCGTCGACGAGGGTGTCGACGGCCTCGACCATGGCCGCCAGCAGATGTTCCTCACGTGTCATGGCCCGTCCGTCCCTCCGCCGGCGCCAGAGTCCGGCCTGTTTTCATCATCTCGGAAGCTCAGCCGCCTGGCCACCACGTCCTCGGCGACCTCTGTCACCGGGCGTCCGTGGCGGAAGGCGTGGGCGCGCAGCCGCAGCAGGGCCCGGGCCACGGAGACCCCGGCCTGCACGCTGATCATGCCGCTGGCCTGGTGGACCACGGCCCCGTAGAATTCCGAGCCCTCCTGTGCGGCGGCGAAGGCGTCACGCTGATCGCCGCCCTCCAGGAGCACGGCGGTCAGCGCATTGGCCACCAGCCACGCATCGGTCATCGCGGCATCCGGCAGCGGCCCCGGCGCCGTGCGCTGCAGGGTCAGGGTGCCCAGGCAGGCGGCCCCGACCAACAGCGGAAAGCAGAAGACCGCGCCGATCCCCAGCTCCGCGATCTGCGGCAGCAGCACCGGCCACCGCCCGGCCGGCACCCGCGCCAGATCCGGCACCAGCACCGGCACACAGCCCGCCCCCGCTTCGGCTCCCGGCCCCTGCCCCAGCGTGAACTGCACCTCCTCCAGACGCGCGCTGGCGCCCTCAGTGCACCACAGCACTTCGCTCAGACCACTGTCCGTGAGCACCGAAGCGGCAACCCCGTCCACACCCAGCGCCCGGGCGCACCGGGCCGGGTCGGCACCGACCAGCCCTGCATCGGCGCGGGAAGGGCGCAGGCTCCCCAGCACGGCGGCCAGGTCATGATCGGCACCCACTGCTGCTCACCTCCCGGTGCGACATTTCCCCGCTCGGGAGAGCAGCCCCGCGACACAGGGACGAGCTCCCGACGGGCCTTAAGTCTAGAGAGTTCCCGATGGCTCAGGCCCGTCGAGTCGCACAGAAAGCAGGGCCCGGGCATGTGTGCGGGACGCGGCCGGAAGAAACAGCCGCCGAAGACCCGCGGGCCCTGTGGACGGCCGCCCAGCGGCGTAGGGTGGAGGTAGCTGCCCGAAGGTGACGACGCCCGTCCACCCATACTGACATTGGCTTCCGATCAGGGCAGTGTCGGCGGTGAATGCCGGAGATCGGAACGCCCGCGATGCCCGCATTCCACGGGGCAGGCCGCCTGTCCCTGTTCGCGCCCGGTTTCCGGTGACCGGCCCCCGGCCCGAAGCGGTCGCCCTGGCCGCCCGCTTCGCCGGTCAGGACCACCCGGCCCGCCAGCTCGGCCACGCCTGCCGCGCCGCCCTGCACGAGACGTACTCGGTGGGCCTGACGCTGGCAGCCGACGCCGCCCTGGCCCAACGGGTCTCCCTGTGCGCCGCCGGACCGCTGGCCGCCCGCGGCGAGAGCTTGCAGATCAACCTCGGCGAAGGCCCCTGCGTCCAGGCCCTGAGCCAAGGGGCGCCGGTCCGCGCCGACGACCTCGACGACCCGGCCATGACCGCCGCATGGCCCGTATACGCCCGGCAGGCCAGGGCCTTTGGCATCCGCGCCGCCTTCGCCCTGCCCCTCATCCACGGGCCCCGCCCGGGCCGGCAGGCCGGGCTCGTCCTGACCCTCTACCGTGACCGGCCCGGCCCCCTGCCGGACACCGATCAGCACACCGCCCAGGCCCACGCGGACGCCGCCGAACTCCTGCTGCTGACCGTCCCCGCCCCCACCGAAGACGACCTCGCCCACGCCTGGCTCCTGCCCGCCGACGCCGTCGTCCACCAGGCCATCGGCATGATCAGCTACCGCCACGCCCTGTCCACCGGCCAGGCCCTCGCCCTGCTCCGCGCCCACGCCCACAGCACCGAAACCGACCTCACCACCCTCGCCCACGCCATCGTCCATGACCACCTCACCCTCCCCGACCCACCTGACACCGACCCCGCCTAGAGCCGGCGCTGATACCTACAGACGGAGACCGTCATGCCCGCTCCCCCGTCCCTGACGCCCGGATCACCGGACCCCGGCTCTTCGCCCGTCCCCGGGACGCCGCGCGAGATACGGGTCTCCGCCGCCTTCATCGACTTGGCCGACACCCTCGTCGCCGCCTTCGACCCCGCCGACTACCTCTACCGCTGCGTCGAGCACTGCATGAACCTGCTGGAGATCAGCGACGCCGCCGTGATGCTCGCCACCCCCGGCGGACCAATGCACCTGGTCGCTGTCACCTCCGAACGCGCGCGCCTGCTGGGACTGTTCGAACTCGACGCCCGCGAAGGCCCCTGCCACACCGCCTACCGCCAAAGCGCCCCCATCGACCACGCCGACCTGGCCGTCCCCTGCCCGCGCTGGCCGCGTTACAGCGCCCGCGCCCGCCGCACCGGCTACACCTCCGTACACGCCACCCCCATACGGCTGCGTGACCAGACTCTCGGCGTACTCAACCTCTTCCGCCACCGCGACGGTTCCCTGCCCGACGCCGACCGGCACCTGGCCCGCGCCCTGGCCGACGCCACCGCCATCTCCCTGCTCCAGCGCACCGCCCTGGACCAGCACCGCACCATCCAGGCCCAGCTCCAGCAGGCCCTGCTCACCCGCACCATCATCGAACAGGCCAAAGGATTCCTCACCGCCCACCACCCCACCGACCCCGACACCGCCTTCCATCGAATGCGCGCCCACGCCCGCCACCACCACCTGCGCCTCGCCGACCTCGCCCGCGGCATCATCGACGGCACCTCCACCCTGCCCCCACCCACAGACCCCGGCCCCACACGCCCCTGACACCACCGGCTACCGACGAA
>NZ_JAFIQY010000084.1 GCF_022271435.1 Streptomyces monomycini
ATCGTCTACAACGATGCGGAGCGGTTGCCTGCTGCGGTGGGGTCGGTGCTGGAGCAGTCGTTCGGTGATGTTGAGGTGGTGATTGTCGACGATTGCAGTTCGGATGGTTCTTTTGCGGTGGCGCAGGGGCTGGCCGGGCGGTGGCCGGGGCGGGTGCGGGCGTTTCGGCTGGAGGAGAACAGTGGGGCGGGGGGTGAGCCGCGTAACCGGGGGATCCGGGAGGCGGTGGGGCGTTATGTGATGTTTTTGGACAGTGATGATGTGCTGGAGCGTCATGCGTGCCGGAATCTGGTGGAGGCGGCGCAGGCGTCGGGGGCGGATCTGGTGTCGGGTCTGTGTGTGCGGCTGCACAAGGACGGGCCGGTGGAGAAGCGTAATGAGTGGTATCCGTGGCTGTATGGGCAGACGCGGACGATCGGGTCGGTCCAGGAGTTGCCGGATCTGTTCGTGTGGGACACGTTGTCGACGAACAAGTGTTATCGGCGGGAGTTTCTGCTGGAGCATGATCTGCGGTTTCCCAAGGGGATGTTCTATGAGGATCTGCAGTTCATCGCCGAGGCGTATCTGGCGGCTGAGCGGATCACGCTGATTCCGAATCAGGTGTATTTCTGGCATGTGCATCAGGCGGCGGCGGTGAAGTCGGTGACCAACCGGCGCCATGAGATGACCAATTATGAGCACCGGCTGGAGGTGCACCGGCGCATCGATGCGATGCTCGCCGAGCGGGGGCTGACGGAGCTGCGGCGGGCGAAGGATGTGAAGTTCCTCAAGCATGACCTGGTGCTGCATCTGCGGGATCTGCCGTTTCGGGATGCGCAGTACCGGGCGGAGTTCGCGCGGCTGTCGGCGGAGTATCTGGCGACGCTGGATCCGCAGGCTTTTGAGCGGGCGCAGCCGCTGCAGGCGATCTGCGGGTATCTGCTGGGGCGCGGGGACTTCGCGCATCTGATTCCGGCGGTGGATGCGCTGCTCAATCCGGGCAAGGTGGCGGTGCCGCTGGTGGAGTTTGGCGGGCGGGTGTTTTGGTGTGCGGAGCATCTGGACGATGAGCTGGGCCGGCGGGTGCTGGATGTGACGGAGCTGGGGTATCACACGCGGCCGCTGGAGAAGATGTTCCTGCGCAATGAGCTGACCGTTTTTGCGGCGGCGGCCGGCGGCGGGGTGCGGCTGGCCGGGCGGATCACCAATGCGCTGGGCCGTATCGGCGAGGGAGCGACGCTGCGGGCGCGGCTGGAGTTCAGTGCGCGGCGCCGGGGGCTGCAGGCGTTCACCTTCCCGGTGCAGGCGGTGCGCCATGCGGGGGAGGTCATCGAGTGGGAGGCGGTGGCCGATGTCAGCGGGCGGCTGCGGCCGCTGGGCATCATCGATGCGGTGTGGGACGTGCGGCTGGTGCTCGAGGCGGACGGGGTGTGCACCACGACGCGGCTGAGTGTGGCGGACACGGATCTGCCGGGGCGGGCGCTGCCGGTGCGGCCGCGGCTGACGCGGATGGTCGCCGACCATGTGCGCCCGCACGTGTCGGCCAAGGGGCATCTGGCGTTCGAGCTGGTGGGGGAGGACGCGGGCCGGCAGCGGGCCCGGGAGCTGATCGGCAAGTCGGTCGCGGGCCGGCCGGGGGCGCTGGCGAAGTCCGGCTACCGCCGGGCGCGGCAGCTGCGCCGGACGCTGACGTCGGGGGAGACCAAGCTGCGGGCCTACCGGGAGGTGTTTTCGCGGCTGCCGGTCAAAAAGCGCACGGTGGTCTTCGAAAGCCATCTGGGGCGTCAGTACAGTGACAGTCCGCGGGCGTTGTATGAGGAGATGCGCCGCCAGGGCCTGCAGTTCGAGGCGTACTGGGCCTATTCCGGGGACCCGGGGGCGTTTCCGGCCGATGCGACGCTGGTGCGGCGCTGGTCGCTGCCGTATCTCAAGGCGCTGGCGCAGGCGGAGTTCTGGGTGGACAACCAGTCGTTTCCGCTGAAGCTGGACAAGCGCCCGGAGACCACCTATCTCCAGACCTGGCACGGGTCGGCGCTGAAGAAGATGGGCTTCGACCAGCCGGCGCAAAAGACCCTGACCCGGGCGCAGCAGGCCGAGCAGCAGCGGGCGCTGGACCGCTTCGACCGGTTCCTGGTGCGCTCGGAGCACGATGTGCGCACGCTGGCGAAGGCGTTTCGGCTGCCGGAGCGGGCCCTGCTGCGGGTGGGCTATCCGCGCAACGACGCGCTGGTGCAGGCCCGCCAGGCCGAAGAGGCCGGACAGCCCCGCACCCGCGGCCCGCTCGCCGCCGAGCTGGGCATTCCGGCGGACAAGCAGATCATCTTGTATGCGCCGACGTTTCGCACCAGCGGGGGGCGCTCGCACCGCTTCGAGCTGCCCTTCGATGTGGAGCGCTTCGCCGAGCGGTTCGGGGACCGGTATGTGCTGCTGGTGCGCTCGCACTACCTCAACCATGTCACGCTGCCGCCGACGGTGGCCCAGACGGTGCTCGATGTCTCGGCGCACCATGACGTGGCGCCGTTCTTGGAGCTGGCCGATGTGCTGGTGACCGACTACTCCTCGGTGATGTTCGACTATGCGCTGCTGGACAGGCCGATGGTGTTCTTCACCTACGACTACCAGGCGTATGTGCACGAGCAGCGCGGCACCTACTTCGACCTGCGCGAGCATGCGCCGGGACCGCTGGTGGAAGACCAGGAGGCGTTCTTCGCGGCGCTCGACGGCCTCGACACCGGCGGGCCGCAGTTCGCCGCGGCCCGCAAGCGCTTTGTTGCCCACTTCGGCGAGTACGAGCGCGGGGACGCCGCCCGCACCCTCGTCGAGCAGTTCTTCTCCCACTGGAGCCGTTGATGACCGCCACCCCCCCGACCCCGGACACCACCGCCCCGGCCCCGGACACCACAGCCCCGGCGGCGGTGCCGGTGCGCGACGTCTTCTTCGTCTCCAACAGCGTCAACGAGCTGGGCGGCATCACCAGCTGGTCGCACCAGATGGCCGGGCTGTTCGCGGCCCGCGGCCACCGGGTGCACCTGATCGGTATCACCCCGCCGCCGCCCGGCCGCGCCCGCACCCTGCCCGCCGGCCTGCCCTACGCCACCACCACCCTGTATGACGAGCACCCGCCGCACCTGCGCCCGGTGCGCACCCTCAAGGACCGGGCCAACGTGGCCGAGCACCGGCGCCGGGCGGCCCGCGAGGCGGGCATGCGCACCCAGGCCGCCAAACTGACCGCCCTGTTCACCGCCGCCCGGCCGGGCGCGGTCATCATCGTCACCCAGGTCTGGGCGATGGAGTGGGTGGCGCTGGCCGGCACCGGCGGGCACACCGTCATCGGCATGAGCCACGAGTCCTTCGAGACCTGCCGCAAATCCTCCCGCTTCCAGCGCGTGAAGACCTTCTACCGGGACGTCGACCGGATGCTGGCACTGACCCGCGAGGACGCCGACGCCTGGATCCGCCAGCGCATGGACAACGTCGGCTTCATGCCCAACCCCCTGCCCTTCTTCCCCGACACCCCCTCGCCGCGCACCGAAAAGGTGGTCGCCAGCATCGGACGCCTGCACGAGGAAAAGGGCGTCGACCTGCTGCTGGAGGCCTGGGCCCAGCTCGCCGCCCGCCACCGCGGGTGGACCCTGCGCCTGTACGGCGCCGGCGAGGAGGAACAGGCGCTGCGCAAGCAGAGCGCCCAGCTGGGCATCGCCGACAGCGTCACCTTCATGGGCCGCACCCAGGACGTGGCCGGCGCGCTGCGCCAGGCCTCGGTGTTCGTGCTCAGCTCCCGCGGCGAGGGCTTCCCGCTGGCGCCGATGGAGGCGATGGCCACCGCCGTGCCGTGCGTGGCCTTCGACGTCGCCCCGGGCGTCCGCGAGATCATCCGCCACGGCGAGGACGGCCTGCTCGCCCCGCCCGGCAACACCAGCGAACTCGCCCGCCACCTGGAAACCCTCCTCAGCGACCCCGCCCTGCGCGACCGCATGGGCGAGACGGCCCGCACCAACATCCAGCGCTACGCCACCGACGAGATCGTCCAGCGCTGGGAGAACCTCTTCACCTTCCTCCAACG
>NZ_JAFIQY010000085.1 GCF_022271435.1 Streptomyces monomycini
GCGTCCGCTGCCATCACCGTGTCGCAGACCTCCACGGCCCGCTTCTCCGTGTCGTACGCCGTGCGGATCAGGTGGATGACCGGGACGCCGGACGCCAGTTGCAGCGTCTTGACCTCGGCAGGTGAGGGCATCCGGGCGCGGATCTCTTCCTCGAAGTGGTCGAGGTGGTGGCCCAGCTCCTCCAGCCGGGCGTAGATGCCGCCGGGGCCGGGGTTGGGTTCGGCGATCTGGGTGCCGCGGGCGATGTCGAGCGGGAGGTAGGAGGTGGCGAACTCGACCGGCCGGCCGTCGAGCAGGTAGCGGCGCCGCCGGGCGAGCACGCGCCGCACGGAGCCGAGCCGGGCGGAGATGTCCTGACTGGCCTTCTCCTCCTTGACCTCCAGGCCGTCCACCTTCGGGTGACTGCCGGCGGCGTCGGCCTCCACGATGAACGCGGACTTCCCCTGCTCGCGGTGGCGCCGGGCGAACCGGTCGGAGGCGAGCCGCCGGACGGGCGGGCGCGGCCGGACGAAGACGCCCTTGCCGTGCTCGGCGTGGACCAGGCCCTCGCCCTGGAGGACCGAGAAGGAGTTCCGCACCGTCATACGGGATACCCCGTAGTGCTCGACAAGTTCAGCTTCCGAGGGCAGCTTCTCCCCCTCCCTGAACCGGCCACGGTCGATGGCCTCGCGCAGCTGATCGGCGATCTGCCGGAAGACCGCACGATCACTCGTGGGGTCGAGAGCGCCAAGAACGCTCGGAAGAGACGTCACGTGGACTACTCCTTTAGGTATCTAGACGAGTGGGCGAGTGCTGTTGCTACGGTGGAGAGCCTAGCCATCCGAAGGGGCCGAGGAACGTGAGCACCGACCGTCCGCACTCCGTGAGCGTCGCCGGGGTCATCGTTGACGACCAGGGCCGGGCTCTCCTGATCAAGCGGCGCGACAACGGCCACTGGGAACCGCCGGGCGGAGTCCTCGAACGCGAGGAAACCATCCCCGAAGCCCTTCAGCGCGAAGTTCTCGAAGAGACCGGCATCAAGATCGAGCTTCCGGCAACCTTGACCGGCGTCTACAAGAACATGACGGGCCTGATCGTTTCTCTGGTCTTCCGCTGCCGGGCCGCCGACGGCACCCCCACCACCGGGAACGAAACCCGCGCGCTGCGGTGGGCCACCCGCGAAGAAGTCACCGAACTCGCCGACGAGGCTTACGCGATCCGCGTCCTGGACGCGCTCGACGCCATGACCCCGCCGGCCGTCCGCGCCCATGACGGCGTGAAACTCGTCTAGCCCGAACCCGCTGCACATGGCGGCCTACCAGCACGAAGGAACTTGTATGCACGAGTATACGAGTAGAGTCCAGGTCTGGGGGCTCAGTTGCCCAGGTTCCCCGGAAGAGGTGAGCCGGGCCCGCCGATGGACCCGCGACATACTGCGCGATTCCCCGCTGGCCGAGGACGCCGAACTGATCGTGAGCGAGCTGAGCTCGAACGCGATCCTGCACACCGCCAGCGGGCGGGACTCCGGCAGCTTCCATCTGTCCCTCGCGGTCACCCCACAAGTCATCGCCCTGTCGGTCACGGATGACGGAGGCGCAGGCACGTTCCCGAAAGTCGAGGACCAGGAGGACCAGGACGAGGAGGCCGAGCACGGCCGCGGGCTCGGCATGGTCCACGCGATCGCTCACCGGGTGGTGGTCCACAGCAGTCAGGGCGCCCACACCGTCACCGCCGAACTCTTCACGAGCAACCGACCAGGAGCCCACCCATGCTGAAGACCGACAAGCCCCGCCGCGGCTACTGGTGCGAATGCTGGACCCAGGACCTCGCCAACCCGACCGAGAGGCCGGCCCTTCACGCATCCTTCGACGCCTACTCGGCCCACCAGGCCGACCGGTGGGTAGCGGTCGCCCTCCGCACCATCACACCGGCCCTCTCCCCGGACGCCTCACGCGAAGCCTGGACCTGGCTCTGCGAAGGACGCATGAAGGCCAGGTCAGCCCTGCTCCGCCGACAGCCCTCCACGGTGACCGTCACCCAGGCCACCACCCGCATCACCTGGACGATCCGCCCCGTGATCTACCTGCCCCTCGCCCACCGCCAGGGCACCGTACTCCCCGCCTGCACAGAGGACTTCAAGCCCCTCCCGCCAGCCTGAGTTACAACTTTCTCTACTGGTTCAAG
>NZ_JAFIQY010000086.1 GCF_022271435.1 Streptomyces monomycini
GCGTTGTCACTGCTCTGGGCTGTCCGGATCCGGCTGTGGCCTAAGCAGTCCACCCCGGTACGGAGAAGGTGCCAGGAGCCCTTCGTAGAAGGGCGCCACCAGGGGCGTAAGGCATGAGACGACCTTCGCCTGGGCGAGGCCCGGATGCCGGTCGAGGGCTCTGCGCACCACGGCGTACGCGGTGCGCTCGGCCTGTTCGATGGACTCTGCGGCCAGGAAGAGGCCGATCGTCAGGGGCGGCCCGTCGTGCACCTCCACGTGTTCGATGCGTTCGCCGGCATCGGCACACGACATGAGAAATGTAGAGAAATCGGGAGGGATACAGCCATTGACGCCATCAAGGCGTACATGAACAAGGCGCATGCCTAGGAGCATCGGCGAACCAGGCTCCATGTACCAGGAGGCGAGCGTTCCGCATCCGGCCCAGGACGGAAGAGGACCGGACGAGACGCACCCCTCACGCCCCTTGCGCACGCGACCGAAGCGGCCAATGACCGTACGGCCGCGCCGAGTTAGTGGTTGCCTTCTGAACTATCGCCGCGCAGCGGGGAGTGAGGCACCTCATGGAGCGGCATGAGGACGCCGGCATCACTCCTCATGTATTCTCAGGTCGCTTATGTCGGTAAGTGAGTGGTTGCACGGAAAGAGATAGGCAAAGATGCCGGAGACATTAGGCCTGGCAGAGGCCGCCGAGCTCGTATACCGGACGATGCTTGCTCACCCCAGCGAGGGGCTCGATCGCATAAAAGAACTCGCCGGAATTCCCGAAGCCGATCTAAGAGTTCAACTGGCCCGCCTCAGCGAACTGGCCCTCGTTCGCCCAGTCGCCGACGATCCAGAGCGCTTGCGCGCAGTCTCCCCGAAAATCGGGATGAAAGTTCTTCTGGCCGAACGACAGGCCGCACTTGCCGCGGCGCAGCAGCAGCTGGAGAACGCGAGATACGCGGCCGAGAAAATCATCGCGGAATTCTCCCAGGTTCAGGACAGCGGTGACGGGGAGATCGAGAAGCTCTACCACCTGGACGAAATCCGAGAGCGGATCCGCCTGCTCTGCTCCGAAGTGCGGAAGGAGGTGATGGCTTTCACCCCTGACGGGGCCCAGACGGCGGCGAACATGGAAACCGCCAAGCCCCAGGACGCCGAGCTGCTCCGCCGCGGAGTCAAGATGCGCACGCTCTACCTGGACAGCCTGCGCAACAATCCTCCCACCATCGCCTATGCCAACTGGCTCGCGGAGAAGGGCGGACAGGTCCGCACGGTCCCTTCGCTCCCCATTCGGATGTTGATCATGGACCGGACGACTGCCCTGATTCCCGTGACGCGCGACGACAGCTCCGTGGGAGCCGTCGTGCTGCGCGGCGACGGAATCCTCGCGGCGCTGTGCGGACTCTTCGAGTCAACGTGGGAGCGGGCCGCCCCGCTCGGCTCCAACAAGGCGCAGGAGCGCGACGAGCGGGGACTCACCTCCGCAGAGGCTGAGGTCCTGAAGCTTCTCGCCAAGGGACACACGGACGAGCTCATAGCCAAGCGTGTCGGCGTCTCCTCGCGGACCGTCCGCCGTATCGCGGCGGACGTGATGGAAAAGCTGGACGCTCGCAGCCGGTTCCAGGCGGGCGCGCAGGCCGCCCTGGTGGGCTGGATCAGCGCGGACGACACCTCTTCGACCGTGTAACGCCGCGCAGCAGACGCCGCAGAGCGACATCGCTGAACGTCGGGAGAGTTCAGCGCCGCCCCAAGGCCGGGCCGCCCGCAGGAATCACTGCTGGGCGGCCCGGCTTCTGTACGTGCCCTGGGCCCCTACCCTGCCGGACCGTACCGGGGTGGACTGCTTAGGCCACAGCCGGATCCGGACAGCCCAGAGCAGTGACAACGC
>NZ_JAFIQY010000087.1 GCF_022271435.1 Streptomyces monomycini
GCGTTTCAACGTCAACCTGTCGATCCTGTTCACCGAACTGCCGTTGCTGGAGCGTCCGGCGGCGGCCGCGGCCGCCGGGTTCGGCGCGGTGGAGCTGTGGTGGCCCTGGGTGGACGCCCCGGGGCCCGCGCGGCAGGAGCTGGACGCGCTGCGCGAGGCGTTGCGCGCTGCGGGCACCCAGCTGGTGGGGCTGAACTTTTACGCCGGGCAGCTGCCCGGCCCCGACCGCGGTGCCCTGTCGATTCCCGGGGAGGAGTCCGAGCGGTTCCGGGCCAATGTGGAGGTGGCCGCGGACTTCGCGCAGTCGCTGGGCTGCACCGCGCTCAACGCCCTGTACGGCAACCGGGTCCAGGGCGTGGACCCGGTCGCGCAGGACGCGCTGGCGCTGGAGAACCTGACGCTGGCCGCGCGCGCCGCGCACCGTATCGGCGCCACGCTGCTGATCGAGGCGCTCAACGCACCGGAGTCACCGCGCTGTCCGATCGTCTCGGCGCCGAAGGCCGTCGAGGTGGTCGATGCGGTCAACGCCGCCACCGGCCTGGACAACGCCCGCTTCCTGATGGACCTGTACCACCTGTCGATGAACGGCGAGGACCTGGAAGAGGTCATCGACCGCTACACCGCCCGGACCGGGCACGTGCAGATCGCCGACAGCCCCGGCCGCGGCGCCCCCGGCACCGGCACCCTGCCCTTCGAAGACCTCCTGGAGCGGCTGCGCACGAACGGCTACGACGGCTGGGTCGGCCTGGAGTACAAGCCGGGCGACACCCCCAGCGCCGGCGCGTTCGCCTGGCTGCCCCGCCCCCTGCGCGCCACCCCTGCCCCCTGACCCCCCGTTTCGCGAAAGGCACCCGCACATGAGCACTCTTCCGAAGATCGCCTGGATCGGGCTGGGCATCATGGGCGCGCCCATGGCCGAGAACCTGCTCAAGGCCGGCTACCCGGTCACCGGCCACACCCTGGAGGCGGACAAGCTCGACCGGCTGGCCGCCGCCGGCGGCACCCCCGCCGCCTCCCTCGCCGAGGCGGTCCGGGAAGCGGACGTCATCGTCACCATGGTGCCCGCCTCCCCGCAGGTCGAGGCCGTCGCCTACGGCCCCGACGGCATTCTGGCCAACGCCCGGCGCGGCGCGCTGCTGATCGACATGTCCTCGATCACCCCGCAGACCTCCGTCGACCTGGCCGCCGCCGCGGCCGAGCGCGGTATCCGGGTGCTGGACGCCCCGGTCTCCGGCGGCGAGGCCGGCGCCGTCGAGGCGGTCCTGTCCATCATGGCCGGCGGCACCCAGGAGGACTTCGACGCCGCCCGCCCCCTCTTCGAGGCCCTGGGCAAGACCATCGTGCGCTGCGGCCCGCACGGGGCCGGACAGACCGTCAAGGCCGCCAACCAGCTCATCGTCGCCGTCAACCTCCAGGCCTGCGCCGAGGCCGTCGTCTTCCTGGAGAAGTCCGGCGTCGACCTCGCGGCCGCCCTGGACGTCCTGGGCGGCGGCCTGGCCGGCTCGACCGTCCTGGCCCGCAAGAAGAACAACTTCCTGGAGCGTGACTTCACGCCCGGCTTCCGCATCGACCTGCACCACAAGGACATGGGCATCGTCACCGACGCCGCCCGCACCGTCGGCGCCGCCCTGCCCACCGGCACCCTCGTCGCCTCCCTGGTCGCCGCCCTGCGCGCCCAGGGCGACGGCGCCCTCGACCACTCCGCCCTCCT
>NZ_JAFIQY010000088.1 GCF_022271435.1 Streptomyces monomycini
CTAGGGCCTGTCTGACAATTCCAGTCTGATCAGCGAGATTCGGCTGAGCTGGCAATCTGTAGGTGCGCCGATCGGCTGGGGGCTGGGCAGGGCCTACGAACGGCGGGCCAGTAGATGGGCGTCGAGGAAGCCCCGATCGGAGGCTGGATCGTGGAGCAGCCGGGCGAAGGGGTCGAGCCCAGCATCGCCCAGCAGTTCGGCGAGGCGATCCACCGGCCAGCTGTAGGCGGGCGCCACCTTGTGGTCGAACCGGACCGGTTCTTGTCCGTCGGTCCCGAAGAAGGAGACCAGGAGCAGACCGTTCGGCGCCAGGACGCGCACCTGTTCGGTGAGCAGCCCCGGTAGTTCTCCAGGAGGGGTGTGGATCATTGAGTAGTGGGCCAGTACGCCGCCGAGCGCGGCGTCGTCGATCGGCAGGGATTCCATCCGCGCCTCTTGGAAGCGCAGCGCCGGATGGGCCTGCCGGGCGTGGTCGACCATGCCGGGGGCAAGGTCGAGCCCGAAGGCGTCCAGGCCGAGTTCGTGCAGCATGGCTGTCAGATGTCCGGGCCCGCACCCGACGTCCGCTGCCCGCTGGTTGCCTGTCGCGCGCACCAGTTCGGCGAAGGTGCCGATCATGGCCCGGGAGGAAGGTTGTGTCTCCAGCTGGTTTGCGAACAGCGATGCGTACAGCTCAACGACACCGTCGTAGGCCGTCCTGGTCTCGTCCTGATGATTCACCACGGGCAGGACTCTATAGCCGGTCTGATAATTGATCTTGTGGCAGGTCGAGGTGAGCTGATGGACGCGGCATGGAGGCGGATAGAGCCCCTTTTGCCTCAGGTGGACGGACGGGGCCGTCCGTGGCGTGATCACCGGCAGGTGGTCAACGGGGTGCTGTGGCGGCTGCGGACCGGGGCTCCGTGGCGGGATCTTCCCGACCGGTTCGGGCCGTGGCAGACCGTCTACGAGCGGTTCGCCCGCTGGGAGGCGGACGGCACGTGGGCACGGTTGCTGGAGCATGTTCAGGTCCGCGATGACGCGGTGGGCCGGGTGGAATGGATGGTCTCCGTCGACTCCACCATCAACCGAGCCCACCAGCACGCAGTCGGCGCCCGCAAAAAGGGGATGCGAACGGGGACGAACTGGAAGATCCGGGCCGCTCGCAGGCGCGCCAGGCCCTCGGCCGCTCCCGAGGCGGACTTACCACCAAAGTCCATCTCGCCGTCGATGGCCGGGGCCTGCCCCTGTCGATTGTGCTCACGCCCGGCAACGTCAACGATGCTACGGCGTTCGGCCAGGTCCTCGACGACATCCGCACCCCGCGCCTCGGCACGGGCCGCCCGCGCACGACACCGGATCGTGTGCTGGGTGACAAGGCGTATTCCAGCAGGTCCATCCGTCATCTGCTGAGGCGCCGGGGCATCGCTGCCACGATCCCCGAGCGCCGCGACCAGACGGCGAACCGCCGCCGACTCGGAGCCCTCGGCGGTCGGCCGCCGGCCTTCGACGAGGTCACCTACCGCGACCGCAACGTCGTCGAACGATGCTTCGCCCGCCTCAAGCAGTTCCGCGCGATCGCGACCCGGTTCGACAAGCTCGGCGACCGCTACCGTGCCGGAGTTGTCCTGGCTTCCTTGATCCTCTGGCTCCGCGAGTCCACGGGTGATCATTTGTCAGACAGGTCCTAGG
>NZ_JAFIQY010000089.1 GCF_022271435.1 Streptomyces monomycini
CCCCCGTTATGTTCTTCGCGGTCCTGCAAGAGGGCTGCTGGCCTCCGGGCCCGGCATGACTGGTCCCCGCTGTCGAACGGATGACCTGGGGGGTGGTGTCACCGGGCCTGGGAGGCTCCGTTGGAGACGCTGATGAGAGATCCGACTACCGCCTGGCCTGGCGCAATGCCTGGCCGTTCGTGGGCGGCAGGTCTGCATAACGTGGATGCGCGCATACGACGCCGAAACCCCGGCCAGCACCGCACGAACCCCGTTCGGGAGGATGGGTTGGACGACATCGACAACGTAGGCGTCCTCCTCGGCCTGGACGTCGGCAAGAGCGCCCACCACGGGCACGGACTGACCCCGGCCGGCAAGAAGGTCTTCGACAAGCAACTGCCCAACAGCGAGCCGAAGCTGCGGGCCGTCTTCGACAAGCTGGCCGCGAAGTTCGGCACCGTGCTGGTGACCGTGGACCAGCCCGCCTCGATCGGAGCCCTGCCCCTGACGGTCGCCCGGGACGCCGGCTGCAAGGTCGCCTACCTTCCCGGTCTGTCCATGCGGCGGATCGCCGACCTCTACCCGGGTGAAGCGAAGACCGACGCGAAGGACGCCGCGGTGATCGCAGACGCCGCCCGCACGATGCCGCACACCCTGCGCTCGCTTCAGCTCACCGACGAGATCACCGCCGAGCTGAACGTCCTGGTCGGCTTCGACCAGGACCTCGCCGCCGAGGCCACCCGCACCTCCAACCGGATACGCGGCCTGCTCACCCAGTTCCATCCCAGCCTGGAACGCGTCCTTGGTCCGCGTCTGGACCATCCCGCCGTGACCTGGCTGCTGGAACGCTACGGATCCCCGGCCGCCCTGCGCAAAGCCGGACGCCGCAGGCTGGTCGAGGCCATCCGGCCCAAGGCCCCGCGCATGGCCACCCGGCTGATCGACGACCTCTTCGACGCGCTCGACGAGCAGACCGTCATCGTTCCTGGCACCGGCACCCTCGACCTCGTGATCCCGTCCCTGGCCCGCTCGCTCGCCGCTGTTCACGAACAGCGCCGGGCCCTCGAGGCCCAGATCGAGACCCTGCTGGAGGCACACCCTCTTTCCCAGGTCCTGACGTCGCTGCCCGGCGTCGGCGTCAGGACCGCCGCCACCTTGCTGGTCACCGTCGGCGACGGCACCGGCTTCCCCACCGCCGCCCACCTGGCCTCCTACGCCGGCCTCGCCCCGACCACCAAGTCGTCGGGCACATCGATCCACGGCGAACACGCACCCCGCGGTGGCAACCGGCAACTGAAACGCGCGATGTTCCTCTCCGCGTTCGCAGCCCTCCACGATCCCGCCTCCCGCACCTACTACGACCGATGCCGGGCCCGCGGCAAAACCCACACCCAGGCCCTCCTCCGCCTGGCCCGCCACCGCATCAGCGTCCTGTTCGCCATGCTCCGCGACGGCACCTTCTACGAGCCGAGGAACCCTCGACTCGCTTGACGAAGAACATAGAGGCACCCCCG
>NZ_JAFIQY010000009.1 GCF_022271435.1 Streptomyces monomycini
CAGGACCTCGCCAACCCGACCGAGAGGCCGGCCCTTCACGCATCCTTCGACGCCTACTCGGCCCACCAGGCCGACCGGTGGGTAGCGGTCGCCCTCCGCACCATCACACCGGCCCTCTCACCGGACGCCTCACGCGAAGCCTGGACATGGCTCTGCGAAGGACGCATGAAGGCCAGGTCAGCCCTGCTCCGCCGACAGCCCTACACAGTGACCGTCACCCAGGCCACCACCCGCATCACCTGGACGATCCGCCCCGTGATCTACCTGCCCCTCGCCCACCGCCAGGGCACCGTACTCCCCGCCTGCACAGAGGACTTCAAGCCCCTCCCGCCAGCCTGAGTTACAACTTTCTCTACTGGTTCAAGGCGGCTCGCTCCGCTCCCCGCGCGCGGCCCGGCCCCCGGCCGGCCGGGCCTGCGCTCCTGTCTCCGCCCCGCTCCAGCCCGGCCGGCGCCCGTGCCACGCCACAGCAATCAGTGCCTGATGCCAGACAAGGACTGGTGCTGCGACGACTCATCCATCCACATCCCGGAACGCCCGGAGGCTGGGCTTCGCAGATACGGCGAAGCTTCTGCACCGCGGCGTGCGCCGATGCTACCTTCGGCAGAATAGTGCCTTTGATGGCGGGAGTCCTCCAATGCCGAAAATGCCCAGCAACGCGCAGACCTTGATCCTGCGGATCTTTGACGCATGGAAAGAGGAGAACCTACCTACCGTTGACGGAGGGACCGCTTTTGAAATCTTTTCTTCAGAGTTGGCATTGCGGTCGTTTGGGCTAGGGATTGAGGAAATCGAGGCAGGTGTCGTAGGAGGGGGGGCAGGATGGTGCGATCGACTCAGTCTATGTCTTTTTCGATGACGCACTGCTAGATGAGGACTCAGACGTAGTATCAGAAACGAGCCGTCCGTCCGATTTTGGGCAAGACAGAAACTTGGAGCTCTGGGTAGTCCAAGCGAAAAGAACACCCAGCTTTGCCGAGGACGTGGCAGAGAAGCTTGAGAGCACAATGCGTAGAATGTTGGACCTCTCGCTGTCGATCGAGTCCTTGTCCGTCCTGTATAACCCAACCCTTCTCACGCGCTTCGGCGTCTTTCGTGACGCTTGGGAGAAACTAATCACCCGCCGTCCCCGGATTAGCGTGAACGTCATCTACGCAACTCCGGGAGACTCCAGTAATATCACGCCGCAATTTGAAGCAAAGTTGAACGCCCTGAGGCAAGTGATCATTTCTTCGGTTCCGGACGCGCGCACAGCATCTGTGGAGCTTCTCGGCGACAAGGAATTGCTGGCAAGATACAACGAACGACCGCCATACACTCTGGCAATGAACTATCAGGAAAGCGCTACGAGTGGGGAGTCGCACGTAGCTATCGTAAAGCTGAGGGACTATTATGATCTTATTGTCGATGAAAACGGTCGCCTTCGTCGTCACCTCTTCGAGTGGAACGTAAGGGATTACCAAGGTAACGTCTCGGTAAATCAAGAAATTCGCCAGTCTCTTACGTCACCCGATAGCCCCGAGTTCTGGTGGCTAAATAACGGCGTTACCATCATTTGCAGCGAGGCGACCAGTACGGCCAAGACATACTCACTCTCGAACATTCAGATTGTAAACGGCTTGCAGACGAGCCATGAAATCTTTGAGTCGATCAGGAGTGGCGATTCAGCAAAGGCCGGAAATCGTATGCTGTTGGTGCGGATTATTGTCACTGACGATGCCGCAACAAGGGACCTGGTAATCAGGGCCACGAACCGGCAGACTGCAATTACTGACGCCTCTCTGCGTGCAACCGACGAAGTTCAACGCAATATTGAAAATTACTTCTTGACTCAAGGTTGGTACTACGACAGGAGGAAGGGTTATTATAAGAACGATGGAAAAGATCCCGCGAAGATTGTAAGTATTCAGTTCCTCGGGGCATCTGTCACCGCCATGGGGCTGGCGCGACCCGACAAATCGCGTGGCAAGCCGTCCTCGTTGCTGAAGAATGACGAGGACTATCGGCTCGTGTTCGATGCATCAATCGACCTTCAAGTGTACCTCTGGGCTGCCAGGCTTCAGCGTCAAGTGGACGGTTTTATCTTGTCTGAAGCCGCCGAAGCGAACGTTTCGCAGAAGAGCAACCTCAAGTTCCATCTATCGATGCTTATCGTGGAGCTACTGAATGGTGAACCCATTCGGCGGCCGCAGCAACTTCGTGCACTATCCTCAGTGAACGCCGCGGTGGACGACGCCGTACTTAAGGATCTTTTCGAGAAGCTCAAAGAGTGGTCTGCCGTTTACCTTCGGCGAGAAGGTGTCATTCTGGAGAGGGCAACGAAAGCTCAGCGGTTCAGTGAATACCTGCTGGACCGAGCACGGAATCTCCGGGAAAGCACCGCCTAGCCTTTGGTCGCATGGCCGTGCGCTGGCCTAGCAACATCAGGAGTCAAGGCTTTACCACCACGCTTCCGCCGACGAGGCTTGCTCCGGTAGACGGCACTGGCAGCGTGGCTGCGGCTGGTGGGGGTGCAGCGATACACGCGCGCGTCGTCGTTCGGCGCCCCCGCCATCGTGGCTGGCTGTCGTCGGCTGAGGTAGAGATGGGCCACATCGAGGATGCCCGCCGTCGTCGAGCGCACCGAAGCTGGGCCGCCTCTGGGCCCTCCGAAGCCGCTCAAAGTTGGCCAATGTCGACCAACGACAACCACCAGGCGCACGAGCCCACAGCCCCTGAGCAGCAAAAAACGCACGTCGCCAAAATTCCCGGCAACACCCAGGGCAAGAAGAAGTAAGCCCCCCGCTTTCGGGCCCCTGCCTGCGGTTTCTCCGCGCGTAGGGGGCTTGTCGCTGTCCTGCGTCCAGGAGTACCGAGGCGTAGAAGTGGTGCGGTGTGTGCGTCCCCGTTCTCGGTTCTCGCGGGGTCCGGTGTTCAGGCGCCGGAACGGGGGCGATCGCAGCGGGCGCGGGTTTCCTCGCCTGCCTGCTTTCGGCGGTGGTCGGCGCGCGTACGAAAGAAGCTCCGCTCGGCATCATGCCGAGCGGAGTTCATGCCTGCCGTCGCGGGTGCGGTCCGAGCGGCCGCCGGAACGTTTGATCGCGAGCGCTGTCGGTTGGCCGGCTGCGGTCGGGAGTCAGCCGCAGCCGCCCCCGCACTGGCAGGGGCCGCCGGACTGGCAGCCGCAGGAGCAGCTGGGGCCGCAGGCGCAGTTGCCGGGGGCCGGGTTGGGAGCAGGGGAACGCGTCATGACTTGCCTCCTCGGGGAGAGGTCGTCCATCCGGTGTCCATTGGATGCCCGTTCGGCGAGGCGCATCAACGGCGCGTGGTGGCACGGCTCGTCGCCGTACGGCTCTGGGGCGGGGCGTGCGTGCCGTGCCGTGCGCGGTCGGGTGCTGTTACGCGCCCTCCACCGGGGCCGGCGGGGCGATCTCGTCCGCGTGTTCGCCGGTGACCAGGTAGACGACGCGCTTGGCGACCGATACGGCGTGGTCGGCGAAGCGCTCGTAGTAGCGGCCCAGCAGTGTCACGTCCACGGCCGTCTCGATGCCGTGCTTCCAGCGGTCGTCCATCAGGTGCTGGAAGAGGGTGCGGTGGAGGAGGTCCATCGCGTCGTCGTCCTGTTCCAGCTGGAGCGCGAGGTCGACGTCCTTGGTGATGATGACCTCGGCGGCCTTGGCCATCAGGCGCTGGGCGAGCTGGCCCATTTCGAGGATCGTGGCGTGCAGGTCCCGCGGTACGGCCGTCTCCGGGAAGCGCAGCCGGGCCAGTTTGGCCACGTGCTGGGCCAGGTCGCCGGAGCGTTCCAGGTCGGCGCTCATGCGCAGGGAGGTGACGACGATCCGCAGGTCGGTGGCGACCGGCTGCTGGCGGGCGAGGAGGGCTATCGCCCGGGCCTCCAGGTCACGCTGGAGATCGTCGACCTTCTCGTCGGCGGCGATGACGGCCTCGGCCAGCTTCAGGTCCGCGTCGAGTATCGCCGTGGTGGCGCGCCCGATGGCGGAGCCGACGAGCCTGGCCATCTCGACGAGGCTCTCGCTGATCGAATCCAGCTCCTCGTGGTACGCGTCCCGCATCAGTGACCTTCTCTCGGTTCGGGTGGTGACGTGTCGCTCGGGGTGGTGAAGTGCCATTCGGCTTGACGGAGTGGGGGCCGGAATCCCCACGCTCCCACGTTCCGGCCGGAACGCGACCGGTTCTGACCTCCGGAATGAACCAGCGCCGACACCAAGGTGAACTCTGGGCGACGTGTGTTCGAGCAGCCCCTCGAACGGCTGGGGAGATGTCACAGGTGACGCATAACCTGGAGTCATGAACGTGGATGCGGCCGTCGCCGCAGTGGCAGCGATCGCCGGACTGTGCACCGGCGTCTTCGCCATGCTGGCGTTCCGCTGGAGCGAGCGGGACCAGGCCAAACCCACGCGTACCTCCCTGCACACCGACGCCGTCCTGCCCCCCGGCGTGGACACCGTCCTGTCGGTGCTGCGTTCCTCGGCCGTCGTCCTGGACGAGGCCGACGCCGTGGTCAAGGCCAGCTCGGCCGCGTACGCGCTGGGACTGGTACGTGGCGGGAAGCTGGCCGTCGAGCCGATGCTCCAGATGGCCCGCGACACCCGCCGCGACGGCGAGATACGCCAGGTCGAGCTGGACCTGCCGCGCCGGGGCACGGGCCGGGGCGGCGACGCCCTGGCGGTCTCCGCGCGGGTCGCGCCGCTCGGGTCGCGGCTGGTCCTGCTGCTGGTCGAGGACCTGACCGAGGCCCGGCGCATAGAGGCGGTACGGCGCGACTTCGTCGCCAACGTCAGCCATGAGCTCAAGACCCCGGTCGGCGCCCTGTCCCTGCTGTCCGAGGCCGTCATGGACGCGAGTGACGACCCGGAGGCCGTCGAGCGTTTCGCGGGACGGATGCAGAACGAGGCCACCCGGCTGACCAACCTCGTCCAGGAACTGATCGACCTCTCCCGGGTGCAGAACGACGACCCGCTGGAGGACGCCGAGCCGGTCCGGGTGGACGAGCTGGTCGCCGAGGCGATCGACCGCTGCCGCCAGCAGGCGGGCAGCAAACAGATCACCATGGCCGCCGCCGGCACCGCCGACCTGCACGTCTGGGGCAACCGCGGCCAGCTCGCCGCCGCCCTCGGCAACCTCGTCGAGAACGCCGTCAACTACTCACCGGCCCGTACCCGGGTCGGTATCGCGGGCCGCCGTGTCCAGGCACACGGCGGCGACCTTGTCGAGATCGCGGTGACCGACCAGGGCATCGGGATATCGGAGAAGGACCGGGACCGCGTCTTCGAGCGGTTCTACCGCGTGGACCCGGCGCGCTCGCGCGCCACCGGCGGGACCGGCCTCGGCCTCGCCATCGTCAAGCACGTGGCCGCCTCGCACGGCGGGGAGGTCACGGTGTGGAGCGCTGAGGGACAGGGCTCCACCTTCACCCTGCGTCTCCCGGAGGCCGGTGCCGTGCGCGATCGCGCACGCGGCGCCTCCGACCCGTCGGCGGAGGGCCTCGACGACGAGGACCGCCCGTACGAGACCTTCAACGATCCGCTCCCTGCTCATCCTGCCCCGGAGGTCCTTCCGTGACCCGAGTGCTCGTCGTCGAGGACGAGGAATCGTTCAGTGACGCCCTGTCGTACATGCTTCGCAAGGAGGGCTTCGAGGTCGCCGTCGCGGCGACCGGCCCCGACGGCCTGGACGAGTTCGAGCGCAACGGCGCCGACCTGGTCCTGCTGGACCTGATGCTGCCGGGCCTGCCCGGCACCGAGGTCTGCCGTCAGCTGCGGGGCCGCTCCAATGTCCCGGTCATCATGGTGACCGCCAAGGACAGTGAGATCGACAAGGTGGTCGGCCTGGAGATAGGAGCCGACGACTACGTCACCAAGCCCTTCTCCTCCCGTGAGCTGGTCGCCCGGATCCGCGCGGTGCTGCGCCGCCGCGGGGAGCCCGAGGAGGTCACGCCGCAGGCCCTGGAGGCCGGGCCGGTCCGGATGGACGTGGACCGGCACGTCGTCACGGTCTCCGGCGGAAAGGTCGACCTGCCGCTGAAGGAGTTCGACCTCCTGGAGATGCTGCTGCGCAACGCGGGCCGGGTGCTGACCCGTATGCAGCTGATCGACCGCGTCTGGGGCGCCGACTACGTGGGGGACACCAAGACGCTGGACGTCCACGTGAAGCGCCTGCGCGCCAAGATCGAACCGGACCCGGGCGCGCCGCGGTACCTGGTCACGGTCCGGGGGCTGGGTTACAAGTTCGAGCCGTAAGAGGCGTCGGGCGTCAGAGGCCAGAGGCCAGAGGCCAGAGGCCAGAGGTCGGAGGCTCAGAGGCTTTGGGCGTCTGAGGTCTGAGGTCAGCGGCTCCGGGCGTCTGAGGTCGGCGGCTTCGGGTGTCTGAGGTCGGAGGCTTTGGGCGTCTGAGGTGCCGGGTGGTTGAGGGGCCGGGCGTCAGAAGGTGCCGGGCTTCTGAGGCGCCTATGCGCGGTACGGCATACGTGAGCGCCGTGCGGGCCGGAGTGATCCGGTCCGCACGGCGCTCGTGCTCGTACGGGCGGCATCGCCGCTACGGGTACCGGCGGTACCCGTAGCAGCGGTGCGGCGCTGTCCCGTGCGTCAGCGGCCCGCCTCGGGCGACTGCGGCGTGCCGCTGTTCGGCGACGCGTTGTCCCCGGTTCCGGCGTCACCGTTGGCGCCGGCCGTGCCGCTCGGCGTGGCCTTCCCCGACGGGCTGCCGGACGCGGAGGGGCTGCCGGACGGGCGGGCCGAGCCGGACGGCGACGGGACCTCGCTCGGGCCGAAGTCCTTGAAGTAGCTCTTGGCCGGGACGACGAACGCGCGCAGGGTGACCTTCCCCGCGGCGCTGAAGTCGAAGGTCACGGACTGCGCGTCGCCGTTCTTGACGGACGTGCGGCCGCTGTCCAGCACGGCGGAGGCGTTGTCCTTGCCGCCGATCACGATCGAGCCGCCGGCCGGGACCACGATCGGCCCGGAGCCCTTGGCGGGCGCCAGCTTCGCTTCCTTGTTCGTACCGTTGACCTTGATGGACTCCAGCGTCTGGTCCTTGCTGCCGTTGTTGAACACGGTCGCGGTCACCACGGCCGGGCCCTCGGCGTCCGGCTCGGGCTGGGTGACGACGGAAGCGTTCTGGATCTTGAGGTCGCCGACGCTGGTCGCGGCGTTGTCCGGCTTGACCTGGAGCGTCTGGGCGTCGTTCCCGGCTCCGCACGCGGAGAGCGTGGCGATCGAGAGCGTGAGAACGGTGGCGGCGAGGACGCCGCGTCGAAGGCTGCGGCTCACGGCGGCGGCATCTCCTTGGACGAACTACGGCGGCCGAACTTCGAGCCCGGTCGCGGATGGGCGGCTGGGCGGCCGTGCGCGGTCGCCGTACCGGCATCCGCGTAAAGCCGCCCTAAGGGTGTGTCAGCGCCGCTAGGTTACCGAGCCGCCCCCGGGCCGCCGCACCCGACCCGCCCCCAGGACGATCACACCCTCCCCACATCCTGCTCCGGCCCGTCCTCGCACGGGCTCGGTGGCCCTCCGCCGTACGTCCGTTTGCCGCACATCGTCCGCGGTCGCGGACGTTTTCCTGCCTGCCGGACGGAATGATCGCGAGCCGGGACGAAGCGGGGACGAAGCCGGGGCCGAAGCAGGATCCGGAGCCGGGTCGGGAAGAAACCCGAATATCCGGCAAGCGGTCGTTCGGATGAAGCTCGGCGGGTTTCTCCGCAGGTAAATCGGCATTCGCAGGGAATGCGCCGGGTTCCGGAATTGATCACGTACGGCGACCACGTACGGCGGCCGGCCGGTGTTCGCGAGGTGGACATCCGGTGATCAATTCGCGAAACGGCGGACACCCGTCCTCCGGAACCGAACGGAGTAGCGGAACTGCGACATCCGGATCCCGGCAAAACGGGACGTACGGGTGCCGTCGCGGGCCCTTCCGGGGGTGTGACGCAGGCGTTTCAGGCTGCGCGCGAAGCGCCTCCGACCTGCGAATTCCTGCACCCGGAGGGCTGCCGAAGCACGTTCCGGTCGTTGTTGTCAAGCCCCGAGATATGCCCTGACCTGCGAAAACGCCATTCAGAACGGCCCGTTCCCGTGTTAGCATGGATAGCCACGGAAGGGGTACCTGTCACATGACGTTCAAGGTTGGCGACACCGTGGTCTATCCCCATCACGGGGCCGCGCTGATCGAGGCCATCGAAACTCGCCAGATCAAAGGCGTGGACAAGACCTACTTGGTGCTGAAGGTCGCCCAGGGCGACTTGACTGTTCGTGTGCCAGCGGACAATGCGGAGTTCGTCGGCGTACGCGATGTGGTCGGCCAGGACGGGCTGGACCGGGTCTTCGAGGTGCTGCGCGCACCGTATGCCGAAGAGCCGACGAACTGGTCCCGTCGTTACAAGGCAAATCTGGAGAAGCTCGCCTCGGGTGACGTGATCAAGGTCGCCGAAGTGGTGCGTGACCTGTGGCGCCGTGAGCGAGAGCGCGGTCTTTCCGCCGGTGAGAAGCGCATGCTCGCCAAGGCGCGCCAGATCCTGGTGAGCGAACTCGCCCTCGCGGAGAACACCAACGAGGACAAGGCCGAGGCTCTGCTGGACGAGGTCCTCGCGTCCTGACGACGCACGAATGCCGCGGCGCCCGAGTGGCGGCCGACTCCGGCCAGGAGCGGTCAGTTGCCGGGCGCTGCGGCATATCTGCGGCGGCATACCCGTACTCGTACCCGCGTACTCGTATCCGCACTGGCGGACCCGTATCCGCATCCGTGCACGGCGCCTGCTTCCCTGGGCCCGCACGCGCGGAAGCGCATCTGCGGAAGCCGTGCACCACTACCGAACCGTGTGATCGTTCTCCGTGGTGACCGCCCCCGTGCTCGTCCCCGAAAAGATCCGCCGTCGCGCCCGCTTGTGGCGTGCCGGGCTCGGGCAGCTGTCCCGACCGGTGTCACGGAAGGGTCCGGATCGGGGCGTCGCGCCCGGCACACTGCGGCCATACCCATGTCGGCTCGGGAAACAAACCTGTCTGCGCTAATTCCGGGGTCTCCCCGGGTTTCGGAGCAACCGATGTCAGACGTATCCCCAGATTCCGCCAACCCCTCCGGTACGCCCCGGCTCCGTACCGCGGCCGTGATCCCGGCCGCCGGACGCGGCGTACGGCTGGGACCGGGCGCCCCCAAGGCGCTCCGTGCGCTCGGCGGTACGCCCATGCTCGTCCACGCCGTACGCGCGATGGCCGCCTCCCGTGCCGTCTCCGTCGTCGTGGTCGTCGCCCCGCCGGACGGCGCCACCGAGGTCCGCAACCTGCTGGACCAGTACCCGCTGTCCGAACGCACCGACCTGCTGGTCGTCCCCGGCGGCGAGACCCGGCAGGAGTCCGTCCGGCGCGGCCTGGACGCCCTGCCCGAGGCCATCGACGTGGTGCTGGTGCACGACGCCGCCCGGCCCCTGGTCCCCGCCGAAACGGTCGACTCGGTGGTCGCCGCCGTGCGGGACGGCGCCCCGGCCGTGGTGCCGGCGCTGCCGCTCGCGGACACTGTCAAGCAGGTCGAACCGCGCACCGGCGGGCAGGCCGGCGAGCCGGAGCCCGTGGTGGGCACGCCGGAGCGGGCCCTGCTGCGCGCCGTGCAGACCCCGCAGGGCTTCGACCGGGCGACCCTCGTCAAGGCGCACGAGACCGTCGCCCTCCAGGGGGACGGCGCGACCGACGACGCGGGAATGGTCGAGCAGCTCGGCGCCCCCGTCGTGGTGGTGCCGGGCCACGAGGAAGCGTTCAAGGTGACCCGGCCGCTGGATCTGATCCTCGCCGAGGCCGTACTCGCCCGCAGGAGGGCCACCGATGGTTATGTATGACGCACAGCCGCAGATGATGCCGCTGGTGGGCATCGGCACCGACGTGCACGCCTTCGAGAAGGGGCGCGAACTGTGGGTGGCCGGCCTGCTCTGGGACGACGCGGCGAGCGACGGGTACGGACTCGCCGGGCACAGTGACGGCGACGTCGCCGCGCACGCCGCCTGCGACGCTCTCTTCTCGGCCGCCGGGCTCGGCGACCTCGGAGCGCACTTCGGCACGAGCCGCCCGGAGTACTCCGGCGCGTCCGGCGTGACCCTGCTGTCCGAGGCGGCCGGCATCGTACGGGCCGAAGGCTTCCTGGTCGGCAACATCGCGGTGCAGGTCATCGGCGTACGCCCGAAGGTCGGCAAGCGGCGCGCCGAGGCGCAGAAGGTCCTCTCGGAGGCGGCCGGCGCCCCCGTCTCGGTGTCCGGCACGACCTCGGACGGTCTGGGCCTGACGGGCCGGGCGGAGGGGCTGGCGGCGGTGGCCACGGCTCTGGTGTTGCCGATGGGGTAGGGGAGCCGGCGGGATGGCCGACGGCTCGGCGCGGGTGCCGTGCGGTGCGGGAACTCCGTGGCGTGTACGCGAGTTGTACGGGTGACAGGGACGTCCGCAGCAGCTGGTTCCGTGGCAACTGGAGGGGGCATGGCCGGAACATCCATACCGCGCCGCGGCCGCGCGGGGTGAATTGTCACGCTTCTGTGTCCATGGCCCCGGCGGTCGCAGGGCACTGTCCGGTTCGGACTACCCTTGATGCGTGACTATTCGGCTGTACGACACCAGCGCCCGGCAGACTCGCGATTTCACCCCGCTCACGCCGGGCTGTGTCTCGATCTACCTGTGCGGTGCGACCGTACAGGCCGCCCCGCACATCGGGCACATCCGGTCGGGACTGAACTTCGACATCATGCGCCGCTGGTTCCTGCACCGCGGCTACGACGTCACGTTCATCCGGAACGTGACGGACATCGACGACAAGATCATCGCAAAGGCCGCCGGTCAGGGGCGCCCGTGGTGGGCCATCGGCTATGAGAACGAGGTCGCGTTCAACACGGCCTACGACACGCTCGGCTGCCTGCGTCCCACCTACGAGCCGCGCGCCACCGGTCACATCCCCGAGATGATCGAAATGATGCGGGGCCTGATCGACCGTGGCCACGCCTATGCCGCGGACGGCAACGTCTACTTCGACGTGCGTTCCTTCCCGGGCTACCTGGAGCTGTCCAAGCACGAGCTGGACAACCTGCTCCAGCCCGCCGCCGAGGGGGAGACCGGGAAGCGCGACGCGCGCGATTTCGCCATGTGGAAGGCGGCCAAGCCGGGTGAGCCGAGCTGGGAGACGCCGTGGGGCCGGGGCCGTCCCGGCTGGCACCTGGAGTGCTCGGCGATGGCGCACAAGTACCTGGGCAGCGCCTTCGATATCCACGGCGGCGGCATCGACCTGATCTTCCCGCACCACGACAACGAGATCGCGCAGGCCAAGGCGTACGGCGACGACTTCGCCGCGTACTGGTGCCACAACGCCTGGGTGACCATGAGCGGCGAGAAGATGTCCAAGTCGCTGGACAACTCGGTGCTGGTCTCGGACATGGTCAAGCGCTGGCGCCCGATCGTGCTGCGCTACTACCTGGGCACCCCGCACTACCGTTCGATGATCGAGTACAGCGAGGAAGCGCTGCGCGAGGCCGAGTCCGCGTTCGCGCGGATCGAGGGCTTCGTCCAGCGCGTGGTCGAGAAGGCCGGGACCGTCGAGCCCGCCGCCGAGGTGCCGCCGGCCTTCGCCGACGCGATGGACGACGACCTCGGCGTACCGCAGGCGCTCGCCGTCGTGCACACCACCGTGCGCCAGGGCAACTCCGCGCTGACGGCCGACGACAAGGAATCGGCCGTCGCCCGCCTGGCCGAGGTCCGCGCCATGCTCGGCGTGCTGGGCCTGGACCCGCTGGACGAGCAGTGGTCGGGCGGCGGCACGGGCCGCGGCGAGGACCTGCACGGCGTCGTGGACTCGCTGGTCCGGCTGGTCCTGGAGCAGCGCCAGGCGGCCCGTACACGCAAGGACTACGCGACCGCCGACGCCATCCGCGACGAGCTCCAGCAGTCCGGTCTGGCCATCGAGGACACACCGTCGGGACCGCGGTGGTCGCTGTCCTGAGCGGCAGCGGCGCGCCGGGGCCGGCGGGGTCGGGCGGGTCGGCGGGACCGGGCGGGCCGGCAGGGCCGGCGGGGCCTCGGCCTGCCGGATCTTGTCCGGCCGGCTGGTTCTCGACCGGCCGGAGCCCGGCCACCGGAACCCGGCCCGCGGGCTCTCGCGCCGCCGGGTACCGGTCTCAGTGAGCCCCCGTCCCGCCGGGCGTCGGCATCAGCGGATACCCGCCCCGCCGGGTCCCGGCATCAGCGGGTACCCGCTCCGGCGGGTGCCGGTTGGCCGTACCGGTCGTCTCCGGGCGACACTTCTTGCAGACACACAGCAGACACACATCCGTACGTACGAATCCACTCCACGTCGCGAGACGTCGAGAGCAGTGAAGAGACAGGTGACCCATGGCCGGCAACAGCCAGCGCAGGAACCGCCGCACGTCCAACAAGAAGGGTATGCAGGTCGGCAGCGGTGGCCAGCGGCGCCGGGGCCTGGAAGGCAAGGGCCCGACCCCGCCCGCGTCCGCGCGCAAGGGGCATGTGAAGAACCGCATCGCCAACGCCCAGGCCAAGCAGGCGGCCAACCGGCGCCCGGCCCCGCGGCGCGGCGGCGCCAAGGGCACCTCGGAGCTGGTCGTCGGCCGTAACCCGGTCTTCGAGGCGCTGCGCGACGGCGTGCCCGCGACGACGCTGTACGTGCAGCAGTTCATCGAGAACGACGAGCGGGTGCGCGAGGCGCTGCAGCTCGCCGCCGACCGCGGCAACATCAACCTGATGGAAGCGCCGCGCCCCGAGCTCGACCGTATGACCAACGGGCTCAACCACCAGGGCATGGTGCTCCAGGTGCCGCCGTACGAGTACGCGCACCCCGAGGACCTCGCGGCCGCCGCCTTCGACGACGGCGAGGACCCGCTGATCGTCGCGCTCGACGGCGTCACCGACCCGCGCAACCTCGGCGCCGTGGTGCGCTCCGTGGCCGCGTTCGGCGGGCACGGCGTGGTCGTACCGGAGCGGCGCGCCGCCGGTATGACGGCCGGCGCGTGGAAGACCTCGGCGGGCACGGCGGCCCGTACGCCGGTCGCCCGTGCCACAAACCTGACGCGCGCCCTGGAGGGCTACCAGAAGGCGGGCATGACCGTCGTGGGCCTGGCGGCGGACGGTGAGATGGAGCTCCAGGACCTGGAGGTGCTGGACGGCCCGGTCGTCATCGTCGTCGGCAGCGAGGGCAAGGGCCTGTCGCGGCTGGTCGGCGAGACCTGCGACGTGCGCGTACGCATTCCGATGCCGGGCGGTGCGGAGTCGCTGAACGCGGGCGTCGCGGCGGGCGTGGTGCTGTGGGAGGCGGCGCGGCGGCGCGGGTGAGCCCCGCTCCGTCGGCGCAGGGGGCCGGACGGCAAGGTGGTGAAGGCGCGCGGGCGGGATCTCCGGACCGCGCGTGCGCCCCTGCGCCGTCCGCCGTCCTGGCCCCCGGAGCCACGCGCCCGTAGGCGCAATACGTCCGTACGGATGTACGAAGCGTCATCCGGAAGGCTGTGCGGCGCCCCGCAGAAGGGCGGCACCGCCAGTGTGCCGAGGCGGCCCGGTGGAGGTCACCCGCCGGGGCGGCGGTGATCGCGCGTCTCCTTGACGGGTCTCGGACAGTTCGGGGCGGTCAAGGCAGTGTCTTAAACGCGGGTCACTCGGTTAGATGAGCGTGGACACCAGAACACCCCGCACGCCTACGGGGGGACGCTCGCCGGGCTTCGATGACGAGCCGGTGCTGAGCTCGGTCAAGGTGCCGTGCGATCCCGCGCAGGTCATTGTCAATCACGCCAGCTTCCGCGTGCAGCTCGCCGCGCCCGCCGCGAGCAGCAGCGCCATGGCCGACACCGCGCGCATCCCCGTGGTCCGGGAGCCGGCGGGCGGCAGACGCCGCGCACCCGTGGTGTGGAGCGGCCGCACCGAACCGGGCGGCACCACCGCCGCCACCAGCCAACTTCTTCATGCCGTACGGATGTCGGGCCGCACCACGGTCACCGCCGACCGGAGCGACGACATCGGCACCACGACCCAGGTCCTGCCCAGGGTCCGGCTCGACGAGGAGCAGCCCGGTACGAGCACGGGCCTGGGGACCGGTACGGGCGCGGGCACGGGTACGGTCACCGGCTCCGGCGGCCCGGCCCCGGCCATGGTCGGCCAGCAGCGCGGCCCCGTGGATGCCGACACCACCCTGCTCAAGGGCGTGCGCCCGACCACCGGCGCCTACGACCACTACGACGAGGAACCGCCGTACTCGGACGAGGAGACGGCGGCGTACGAGCGGTACGGCGACGCGGCCGGGCGGCGCGCCGGCGACCCGACGATCCGGCACGCGTACTACCCCGGCCGCCGGATGAACCTCGGCGTCGTGCTGCTGCCGCTGCGCGTCTTCCTCGGCTTCATCAGCGTGTACGCGGGCATGGGCAAGCTCTGCGACCCCGTCTACTTCGACGGCGGCGAGCGCGGTTCGATGGTCAAGTGGCTCCAGTCGCTGCACCCTTGGTCGCTGGTCGCCCCGCTGCGCGACTTCGCGCTCTCGCACCCCGTGGGAGCCGGCCTGACCGTGGCCTTCCTCCAGGTCGTGGTCGGCGTGCTGACCATGTGCGGACTGTGGCAGCGGGTCGCCGCCTCGTTCGGCGCCCTGCTCTCCGCGGCCCTCCTGATGACCGTCAGCTGGCGCACCGTGCCCGTGTACGACGCGCCCGACATCATCTACCTCGCCGCCTGGAGCCCGCTGCTCATCGCGGGCGCGCCGGTCTACTCGATGGACGCCCGGCTCGCCGGCGAGGCGTGGCGGCGGCTGGGCCCGCGCGTCGAGCTGTGGGACCTGCGCCGCCGCGTCCTGCGCCGCGGCGCCGTCCTGACGGCCGTGGTCGCCGGGCTGACGCTGCTGGTCGGGTCGCTGCTGGGCGGAGCCGTACGGTCCGCCTCGGTGCCGTCCGTACCGGAGCCCGGCGAGCCCGCGACGAACAATCTCCCCGGCTCGCCGCTGCCGCAGCAGTCACAGCCCGGCGGCCCGAAGGCGCAGCACGGCCCCGGCCACCCCGGCAAGGCGCCGAAGCACTCCGGAAAGCCGTCGGCGGGCGCCTCGCGCAAGGCGGGCACCCCGAAGTCGAAGACCCCCTCCGCCTCGGCTCCCGGCACGGCCCGGGCCACCGGCAGCGTGAGCGGATCGGCACCGGACACCGGCCGCTCCTCCAGCGGCACCCCGTCGCGGCAGACCGCACCGACGCGGGCCCCCGCGACGACCCCCCAGGCACCGTCCGTGGGCGGCACCGCCGGTGGCACCAACGGCGGGACGAGCGACAGCGGTTCGAGCAGCTCCAGCAACGGCAGGGGGCGCGGAGGCACGCTGGGCGGCCTCTTGGGGTAGGGGAGGGGCTCCTGGGGCGCAGCAAGGCCCCTTGAGCCCCGTGAGACCCTCACAGGCGAACGGACCGCCCCCATGGCATCGGCCATGGGGGCGGTTCCTTGCGTCGGCTGCTGACCGGATGCGGCATTCCTCCGATGCGCCCCTCATGAGCGCTGCCCGAACGCGTCACCCGAACACGTCACCCGAACACGTTGTCCGTATGCGTAGCTCCAACGCGTCACCCGTGGAGACAGCTCATCCGGTACCGCTCACACTCGCTGAGACCCCAGCTCCTTGGCAGCCTCGGTGAGGTCCTTGGCCGTGTCGATGGCGCGCCAGTACGCGCCGTGCGGCAGGGGGAAGCCGGCCAGGCGCCGTTCCCGGGCCAGACGGGGGAACGTCGTGCGCTCGTGGTCCCCGCGCGCGGGCAGCAGCCCGGTGAAGGCGGCGGAGAAGACGTACACGCCGGCGTTGATCAGATAAGGGGAGGGCGGCGACTCGATGAAGTCGAGGACGTGGCCGAACTCGTCGGTCTCCACGGCGCCCCACGGGATGCGCGGCCGGGCCAGCGCGAGCGTGGCGTCGGCGCCGCGCTCATGGTGGAAGTCCGCCATCTCGCGCAGCGAGAAGCGGGTCCAGATGTCACCGTTGGTCGCGTACCAGGGCTCGTCGGGCCGGGGCAGCGAGGCGGCGGCGTACTTGAGACCGCCACCGCGACCGAGGGGTTCGGTCTCGACAACGGTGGTGACACGCAGGGGAAGTTGTGCCTGGGACAGCCAGTCCTGGAGCACCTCGGCGAGGTGACCGCAGGAGACGACCGCGTCCGTGACGCCCTCGGCGGCCAGCCATGCGAGCTGGTGGCCGATGATCGGGGTTCCGGTTCCGGGAATCTCGACCATCGGCTTGGGACGGTCGTCGGTGTACGGGCGAAGTCGCGAACCCTGGCCTCCGGCCAGGATCACGGCCTGCGTGGGGTGCGGGCACGGGGCTGTCATGGTTCGCACCCTATGCGGTGCGAGCCGGGCTCACTGGACAGAGGCGACGCCGGTGGCGAACGAGGTGTCACAGACCGGCCGGGACCAGGCCTGCGCACGGTGCGCGGCACCGCCGTACTTGGCGACCGCGGCACGGCCGAGGGCGCGCGCGATGGCCACGCAGTGCTTGGCCAGGGAGGGGCGCTTGGTGGTCTCCTCCTGGAGGTGGGTCAGGGCGACACCGGGATTCTTCTCCTGGAGTTCCACCAGGAGCCGGTCGCGGAGCACGTCCTGCGGCGCCCGGGAGCCCGCCTTGGTGGAGGCGTTCTCGGAGGAGGCGGTCAGCATCTTCGAGTCCGTACCCGGCGATGCCCACGGGACGCGGGTGACCGCGAGCGTCCCGGACAGGACGAGCACGACGGGGAGGACAAGGGCGAGGGTTCGGCCGATACGGCGGGCTGCGGAGTTCACGGGGCGATGGTAGCGAGTAGTGATGATTTGGCGACATTTAGTCACCGAATCGAGGGATCTTTTCCTCCGAAGTGCGTGCGCGATGTTGACGTACACGCTCGAAATGACGGCTCTGCCGGGGTATTTGTCGACACAGCGCGTACGGTGACCCGCGCAGAAAACGGCGGCACCGGCCCCGAAGGACCGGCGCCGCCGCACCCGCTCAGTCGCTCAAGCTCAGTCGCTCAACCGCTCAACCGCTCAGTCGCTCAGCCGCTCACCCGTCGACGTCGAGAAGACGTGCGTCTCGCCCGGCCGCGGTACGACGTGCAGCTCGGTGCCCTTCTCCGGCACCTGCCGCCCATTGACACGTACGACCAGGTCCTTGTGCTCGTCACCGACGACCGCGGACCCGTACACGTACCCGTCGGCACCCAGCTCCTCGACGACGTTCACGGTGACGGCCAGGCCCGCCGGGGCGTCCGCGGTCTCCTTGGAGAGCGATTTCGCGGCGCCGCCGTTCTGCTCGACGATGTCGAAGTGCTCGGGCCGGACGCCGACGGTGACCGTACGGTCGCCCTTGTCGGCAGCGGCCGCCAGCGCCTCCCGGCTGACCGGCACCACGCTGTTGCCGAACTTCACACCGCCGTCCGTGATCGGCACCTCGACCAGGTTCATCGCCGGCGAGCCGATGAAGCCCGCGACGAAGAGGTTGCTGGGCCGGTCGTACATGTTGCGCGGCGAGTCGACCTGCTGGAGCAGCCCGTCCTTGAGGACGGCGACGCGGTCGCCCATCGTCATGGCCTCGACCTGGTCGTGGGTGACGTAGACCGTCGTGATCCCGAGACGGCGCTGCAGGCCGGCGATCTGCGTACGGGTCTGCACGCGCAGCTTGGCGTCCAGGTTGGACAGCGGCTCGTCCATGAGGAACACCTGCGGCTCCCGGACGATCGCCCGGCCCATCGCGACACGCTGCCGCTGGCCACCGGAGAGCGCCTTCGGCTTGCGCCCCAGGTACTCGGTCAGGTCCAGGATCTTCGCCGCGTCCTCGACCTTCTGCCGGATCTCCGTCTTGTTCACGCCGGCGATCTTGAGCGCGAAGCCCATGTTGTCGGCGACGGTCATGTGCGGGTACAGCGCGTAGTTCTGGAACACCATGGCGATGTCCCGGTCCTTGGGCGGCAGGTGGGTGACGTCCCGCTCCCCGATCCGGATCGCGCCGTCGTTGACGTCCTCCAGGCCCGCCAGCATCCGCAGTGACGTGGACTTGCCGCACCCGGAGGGGCCGACCAGGACGAGGAACTCGCCGTCCTCGATCTCGATGTTGAGCTTGTCGACGGCGGGCTTGTCGGAACCCGGGTAGATCCGGGTCGCCTGGTCGTACGTGACCGTGGCCATGATGTGTCCCTTCACCGGCAGGAACGTGCCGGACGATCCGAGTAAAAGGAGTGGTGTAGTCCACTGCTGTGGACTGTCCGTGACGGTACCCGGGCCGACGCCCGGTGTCAGTAGCCCGCGGGCCACGAAACAGCGGCGCCAGGTAGGCTGCGAGCCTGGGTACACTGCATCAGGCGCGCCTCCTTAGCTCAGCTGGTCAGAGCAACGCTCTTGTAAAGCGTAGGTCGTCGGTTCGAATCCGACAGGGGGCTCAGGGAGTGAGAAGCCCCAGGTCACCGGTGGTGGCCTGGGGCTTTCTGCTGTCACTTGGCCGGCGGTGGCGCCGGGCGCGTGCCTGGCCGAGGGCGGGGAGGCCGGCCGTGAGATGGCCCCTGATCGCCAAGCGGTTGACGCGATCTTCGCCGGTACGACCCGACGGGCCGGTTCCCGGGCTTCGGCCCAGCCGGGACCGGCTGTCAGAGCTTCCCTGCTCCACCGCTCCGAGTCCTTCCGGCCACTCTTCGGCGGCGGCCCAACTCAACTTCCCACCGGTCGCCGGTGGTTCGGTGTGCGGGGCGGTAGAGCTGGTCCACGTGCTCGGGGCGGTGGCGGCCTCCGCGGTGCTTTCCGATGAGCGGGGTGATGGCGTTCCGCGGATCTCTGCCCGCTCCCGGCCCAATATCGGCGCTGGACGGCGAACGTGGTGACGTTGACGCAGGTGAAGACGTAAACGGGCCATGAAGGCGGCCTTTCCTCTACTCCTCTTGAGAAGTCATCCCTACAGCCCAGTCCTCACGTCGTCTACTCCTCTTCAGGACTTACTCTGAAACCGTCCGACGATCAGGGACGGTGAGCACCCCGTGGCCAAGAAGTACGAGCGGATCGCTGACGCACTTCGTCAGCGCATCCGTGCAGGTCGGATGAGGCCGGGAGAGCGTCTGCCGGCGGAGACCGCACTGGCGAAGCAGTACAAGACCAGCGTTCCGACGATGCGCGACGCGCTGGGGGAGCTGCTGGCCGAGGGGCTGATCGACAAACGGCACGGCGTCGGCAACTTCGTCCGCAAGCCTCCGCAGCGGGCGGAACGTACCAACGAACGTCACCAGTGGGAGAAGGACCGGGCGCGCGCGACACAGGACGAGCGTCGGCAGACCGGCGCCACCGAGCACGACACCGGACTCACCGTCTCCGATCTCGTCTTCAAGGCCCGGTACCGCGAAACGAAGGCCGACGAGGACCTGGCGGCAACCTTCGCCGTACCCGTAGGCACCCGGTTGCTCGAACGCAGCTACCGCACCTACCCGCGCGACGGGGACGGGGCTCTCAGCCTCGTGTGCTCACGCCTCGTCCACGACGTGGTGGCGGCCAACCCGGACCTTCTCGACGAGTCCAACGAGCCGTGGCCGGGTGGCACGCAGAGCCAGCTGCACACCATCGGCATCGAGCTCGACCACATCGTCGAGCGGGTGACGGCCCGGCCTCCGACAACAGAGGAGGCCGAGGAGCTCGGCCTCCAGAAGGGCGTCTCCGTGATCGTGCTCCGCAAGATCTCCATCGACACCGGGGGGCGGGTGGTGGACGTCTCGGACGTGACCATGCCCGGCGACCGCATCGAGCTGGTCTTCACAACCCGTCTGGACCGGTGGTGACGATGACGAACCTCATCACGGTGATCACGGCCGTCCACCCGCCGGCCGCGAAGTTCCTGGCCGACGCGTACAAGTCGCTGACCGAGCAGCGACTGCCCGATGGCTGGGACTGGCAGTGGGTGATCCAGGAGGACGGCGAGACCGACGCCGTGACGCCCCACCTGCCCGACGACCCGCGGATATCCTTCGGCCAGGGCCGGCAGGGGCGCGCGGCGATCGCTCGCATGCTGGGCCTGTCCCGCGCCGAGGGCGAGTACGTCAAGGTTCTGGACGCCGACGACATGCTGACCCCGGGCGCCCTGGCCCGCGACCTTCAGGCCCTCACCGCCGACTCCTCGCTCGGCTGGGCCACCTCCCGCGCCGTGGACCTCCTCCCCGACGGCTCCACCGTCGGCTTTGAACAGGACCCGCCCGAGGGCCCGATCGAACGCGGCGCCGTCCTCCAACACTGGAAGACCCACGACTACCGCGCCCAGGTCCACCCGGCGACCCTCTTCATACGCCGCGACCTGCTCCTGGCCCTGGGCGGCTGGATGGCCCTGCCGGCGAGCGAGGACACGGGCCTGCTGATGGCCCTGAGCGCGGTCAGCCGCGGCCACTTCTCCGCCGAGACGGGGCTGCTGTACCGCAAGTGGCCGGGGCAGGCGACGAGCCAGGCGGCTCACGTTCATGAAGGCGAGCGGGAGGCACGGTTCGCGGTTGTGGAGGCGCGCGCTCGGGTTCTGGCGGCGATGACTGATTGGCGGTACGGGGCCGCGTAGTCACGACTTGAGAGCGGCTGTGGGGGTGCCGGAGTGCCCCCGCAGCCGCTCTTCGCTATCCAGCCCGCCGTGTCCAGAACCCGACACGACAATGCCATGTCTCGGTGGCGTTTTGACGTTCTTCGGGACCAGGCTGGATTGCTGCACCACGGCCCCAGCCACGCTACTACCTCCGTTAAGGCGTGGTATTGGTTGGTCCTCCCCGCCGCGCCGGGATCTTGTCGCTGTTAGGCTGCTCTGCCTGTACGGCGGACAGGCGCAGGAGTAAGGGGGAGAGCTCTCTTGCCGGGGACTTTCAAAGTCGATGTGCACGAACTCGGCTCCATCTCGCGAAAGCTCGACGAGAGCGTCACCGGTATGCGGACCGTGACGCGCAAGATGGACCAAGCCACCGCAGGGCAGCTGGGACACGACTCCCTGGATTCCGCCTGCTCGGACTTTCAGTCGAAGTGGAAGTACGGAATCGGGCAGATCGCCGGACTGGCGAACTCCATACGCGGCTCGGTGGATGCCACTGCGGAATCGTACCGAGCCTGCGAGACGGGAATTCAGCAAGCGTTCGCCAAGGGCCTTGAGGGGGCTTCCCCCGGTTCCTCGTCGCCGCAATCGACATCCGGTGCCACGTCCCGAGTCTTCGGGTAGGCGGGTAGGGAGGGCTCATGAGTGGCGGCGGGAAGATACCTTCCGAGGCTGCGGGGTACCCGGGCATCGGCTTCGATCCGACCCCTGGCAGTCTCTCGGCGGTACGTGCACTCACGGATCAGTCGTTCGAGGCGCACCGAAACCTGAGTTCGGTGTGGCAGACCCTGAACTCCATAACCCGCGGCGGAGATGCGTGGAAGGGCGTTGCCGCAGACGCGTTCTCCGCCCAGGTGAAGGAACTGCCGAAGCTGGTCGACTCCGCGACGCAGAGCTTCTACGACTGCGGTTTCCAGCTGAATGAGTGGTCCGCGAAGCTGAGTAGCATGAAGTCTCGGTCGGCAGACCTGGAGGCCCGCGCGGTAACCGCCCGTTCTCGTGTGCGGGACGCGGAGGGGAACCCGAATCTGGGGCTGGCGGGGCAGACATTCGACACCGATGAAGAGCTGCACAACGCCGAGCAGCGTTTGAACCGGGCAGTGAAAGAGCTTGATGCTGCCAGGAACGCTCTCGACACACTCATCGAGGACGCCAAACGCCTCAAACATCAGCATGACGATGCAGCGGAGAAGATCGCTGAGGCCGTACGCAAAGCCTCGGAAGAAGCTCCCGACGAACCTGGATTGCTGGATCGCATCGGCGACGCCATCAAGTCACTGGCCGAGGCCAACTCCCTCCTGGCGCAGCAAGCCTGGGACTGGGTGAAGAATCACGCCAACGCCATCGCTGCTGTCGGCGATGTCCTGTCGACGGTCAGCGCCATACTCGGCGCTGCCGGAGTGGGCATCGCTGCTCTCGGCCTCGTCTTCCCTCCCTCGGAGATCGTCCTAGGGCCGCTTGCCGCTGGCTTGGAGGTCACATCGTCCGGATTCGCTGCAGGGGCGCTCGTGCTTCACGGCACCGCTCGTATGGCGGGCGGCGAAGACGTCGTGTCGAACCGGACGCTGGCGCAGGACGCGCTGGGCACGATCCCGTTCGGTGGCGCCGTCCGCGTCGGAGGAAAGCTGGGCACCGCGATCTTCAAGAGCCGTGCGGCGGACGCGGCCTCCAACTTCGGACTGGTCGACTCCTGGGCCGGGCTGTTCGGTGATCCGTCCGTATTCGAGAACTTCAAGCCGACGAACCGCCGTCAGGCCGTGGAGATGGGAATTCCCGGCGGCGGCCCTCTTCTGGTCGCTGTGGAGAACGCGTGGAAGAAGGGCAGCGCGAAAGACCAGGAAACCACTGACGGCGGGTGAGAGAAGAGCATGAAGGATGAGGCGGCGGTAGCAGCACGATTCGACGGACGCCCGACTGTCGAAGTCGTCTTCACCGGGTTCGGGGCGATGCGTGCTGACCGGGTTACCTGGATCGGCGCGGAGTTGGGCTATGTGCTCAGCGCGGATGAGCCTTACGGACGAGGGCAGCGTCGTTTGCTCTTCACTCGCGACGACAGTCCGGCGGCCCGGCAGCGTGCCCAGGCGACCCTGGCGCGCGTGCAGGCGGTCGGCTCGTGGAGCGCCGTCGCTCAGCCTTGGCCAGGAGCTGTACCCCACGGTCCGTCCGCGGCCACCGACCCGCCGCCGATCCCCCCGGAGCGGGCTGCACGTGCGCAGAGGCAGGGCAAAGCCTATGAGGGGTGGCGCCCGGCTCAGCTGATCAGCGTGTGCTGCGTCTTCGCCGCAGGATTCTTCGCGCTGGCGTGGGCCGTGCGCGAGACGGTGCCGGCCACGGTGGGCTCCTGCCTCGTCGGCCTTCTGTGCCTGGCCGCAGCCGCCCTCGGCCCGCGGTACACGAGGCGCTGGCATCAAGAGAACCTGCGTCTGCTTGAGCGTTACCGCCGCCAGCAGGCAGCCCAGTTCCCTGTCTCGCCCCCTTCCCCTCCTCCCCCTCACGCAGGGCCGCACAACGACCGGATGGGAAGCTAGAGTTGGAATTCATCGCGCCTGCGGGCTTCACGGAAATTCCCATAGGGATGACTGTCGAAGAAGCGCGACAGGAACTGTTCATGCGCGTGTCACGGGAAGCTCTCGAAGCGAGGCCCGCGGCCTACGAGAACCTTGTGAGCAACCTGCAGAAAGTGTCGCAGGCACTCGAAGAGTCCGGGACGCTGTACGCCGGAACCTGCCTGCGCGCCTACGAAGGTGAACTGTCCCTCGGCACCTTGCTTGTCACGGTGACGCCCTTCGCCTTCGGGGATGCAGCAATCGCGGCGGACGGCATGGTGCGCGCTCTCGTCGCCGCGCGGGGAGATTCCTGGGCCGGAACGGTATTCGACACCCCGGTCGGTCCTGCCGCGGTGCTGACGGGCGTGAACGGCTTCCACATCCCGGCTGAGACCTCCGCATTGGGGGAAGAGCTGGACCTGCCGATGGCAGAAATGCAGGTGTACCTGCCGGTGCCAGAGGGAGTGGAGGGCCAGGAGCAGTGTCTCGTTTCCTTCAACCTCACGACGCCCTGTGAGGGCCATTGGGACGCGTACTGCTCCGACATCGTGGCGCTGCTGAACAGCGTGACGTTCGACGAGCCAGACCACACGTCACCTCAGGGAGGCTCTCAGCCCACCTCACCGAGGACACCTTTGGACTCCCCAGCGAGGCCTTCGCCCGGCCAACCCCACGCTGATGGCAAGGCGCCCGCGACGCCCTTCGGCTGAGCCCTTGGCGGAGTCGAGCGGAAGACGTGTTGGTGTACCCGCGCGATCACTGCCCCGCCTCCGGGGGCCTACGGCAAGTATTCGGCGTCAACGCGGGAGAAGAGCAGTTCGCTCTCCTCGGTGACCGGCTCCCGCCACCGGATCGGCACCTCTGCTTCGCGTCGCAAGGCTGCCGGGTAACGGCTGGCGGTGTAGTCGTTCGGAAGGCGATACATGTGGAACCCGTTCGTCCGCAGAGCGCCCAGCAATTCCTCGGCCGACTCGCCCAGTTCGAGCATCCGCTGCGGCGTTACCTCGATGGCCAGCTCCGCGTCGGGCCGAAGCTGGTCGAGCAACGGGATCAGCCCCCGTACGACGGAGCCCTCAGCCCCCTCCACATCGATCTTGATCACTCGCGCTCGCGCGAGCTCATCAGGGCTGAGGACATCCGACAGCGGCTGAGCTGCTACTTCGAAGGTGGACTCGGCCTCGCCGGCGTACGGCACGATGCTGTTGGCCCCCATGTTGTGCGAGCTGGCGAGGATGAAGGTGAGCATCTCCTCGCGGTCCGAGATCGCGGCGTTCACCGCACGAACGTTTCCGTACCCGTTGATCGCCACTTGCTTGCGCAGCACGCGGTGGAAGTCGGGGGACGCCTCCAGAGCGACCACAGCGCCCTCCGTACCGACCAACCGTGAGGCGAGCAGGCTGTAGTAGCCGATGTTCGCGCCCACGTCCACGAAGACGTCGCCAGGCCGGAGCCGATGCTCCAGCCACCGCGTCAGGTGTGGCTCCCACACCCCGAAGAGGTAGATGTACCGCTGGATCAGGTCCCGGGTGTCGGTGACGAACGTGGCGCCGAAGCGCGTGCGGGCCCGGCGGATGCGTGGGTGGTCGCGCAGTCCGGCGTTCAGATAGGACTCCACGATGCCGGCCTTGCCGAGCGTGCCGGGGGCGTAGCGCACGTACCAGCGGGAGAGGTCGAGCTTGAACTGCGTGAGGAGAGATGTCACCTGAGTCCCCGAAGACGTCGTGCCGGCCGTGCGGATCCGGATCACTCTACGTACGGCGTTCGATGGGGACCTCGTAAACGATTTCGCGGTACGCGTGCGGCACGATGATGTCCGCCGCCTCGACCGGCCGGCCAGGTCGGCGCGGAACGGTGGCCCGTCGAGCTGCTCCCGCGACCAGGGCCGGGCCATCCGCAGTCGCTGAGGCGGCTCCGCGACGTAGGTGCCGGAACCAGCCGGCCCTCAGCCCTCCGGGACGGCCGCCCTTACGGGCAACGGTCCTCGTCTCGGTGCTCGGTCGACCTGGCGGCCGTCGACCTGAACCGCAGCCTCCGAAATCGAGCCGGAGCCGCAGCCACCGGCCAGGTGCCTGTAGCGGCACCGCCAGGGCGAAGCGAATCGTGCCCGTCCGCTATCACCGCGTCTTGTCGAAATCCAGGTCGAGCATGCGGATCGCGTTCCCGCGGAGGACCTTGTAAGCCACGTCCGGCGGCATTCCGGCGACGTGCTCCGCGGCCACCTTCTTGGTGTGCGGCCACGTCGAGTCGACATGCGGGTAGTCGGTCTCGAAGGTGGCATTGTCGACGCCAACCGTTTCGATCGACGCGACGCCGTGCTTGTCGCGGAAGAAGCAGCAGAAGATCTGGCGGTAGTAGTACGTGGAGGGCGGCTCGGGAATCAGGTCGCGTACGCCGCCCCAGGCGCGGTGCTCCTCCCACACGTCGTCCGCTCGTTCCAGCGCGTACGGAATCCAGCCCATCTGCCCTTCCGCGTACGCCAGCTTCAGCCGGGGGAATTTCACCAGGACGCCACTGAAGAGGAAGTCCATCATCGACGCCATGGCGTTGTTGAAGGACAGCGACGCTTGCACGGCCGGCGGAGCGTCCGGCGAGGCGGCAGGCATCTGTGACGACGAGCCGATGTGCATACACACGACCGTCCCCGTCGCCTCGCACTCCGCGAAGAATGGATCCCAATAGCCCGAGTGAATGCTCGGCAGCCCCAGGTAGGTGGGGATCTCGCTGAAGGTCACGGCGCGCACCCCTCGGGCGGCATTACGCCGAATCTCCCGCACGGCGAGATCCACGTCCCACAACGGGATCAGGCACAGCGGAATCAGCCGACCACCGCTGTCCCCGCACCATTCCTCCACCATCCAGTCGTTGTACGCACGGACGCACGCCAGGCCGACTTCCTTGTCCTGGGCCTCGGCGAAGGTCTGCCCGCAGAATCGTGGAAAGGTCGGGAAGCACAGCGACGCTTCGACATGATTGAGGTCCATGTCCGCGAGGCGCGCCTTCGGGTCCCAGCAGCCGCGCCGCATCTGTTCGCGGGTGATGCCGTCGAGCGTCATCTCGTCCCGGGAGAACCCGACGGCCGCGATGATCCGCTTGTACGGGAAGAGATCTCCCTCGTACCGCCACCAGTCCGTCAGCTGGCCGGCCGGATCGGTCGTGAACTTGTACTTGCCGCCGACGTACGCCAGCTCGCCGATGCCGGCGGTGAACGGCTTCGGCCCGAGTTCGCGGTACTTGGCGGGCAGCCAGGTCTCGAAGAGGTGCGCCGGTTCGATCACGTGGTCGTCGACGCTGATCACGCGGGGGATGTCGGTGGTGCCGTGCGTACCGTTCGTCTGGCCAGTCATGAGGCCCCTCTCAGCGGTCGCCGCGCCGGCGACGTACCTGACGACCCGTCAGGTCGAGGGTATAGACGGCGCGCGCGAGCAACAAGGCGCAGTCGGTGTCGCCTTCTTGGTGACGTCTCGCCGCTGAGCGCCACCGGGTCGGGGTGACTCGCCCTGGGTACGCCCGTATCTCCTACAGGAGGAGGCGGGTAGGGGTGGTGCTGGAGGGCGGAAGCGGCGGGGCGGGGGTGCCACGGATACGGATCTTGCCCTGCACAGGACGCACGGGACGCACGCGGCCCACAGAACTGGACAGGCCGGGCTCTGTCGGGTCGCTCGGGTGGGGCGCGTTCGCTCGCGTGTGCACCTGCGAGGGGAGGAGCTGAGGCGGTGTGCGGGATATGAATGCGGGAGATGTGAGTGTGAGGTGCGGGGTCGTGGGGCGTGGTGTGCATGACGTCGCGGCAGTGCCGGCGAGGTCACCGCTTCCGTTCTGGCCACGAGCGTGAGTGGCGGCGGCCCCACTCCCTGGCGTGCTTATTCATGCGGGTGCGCAGCCAGGCCATCCAGAAGGCGAGTGGCGTGGCCAGGGCTCCCCACAGGGCGGAGCGGAGCCAGGACCCTTCTGTCTCGTACTGCAGAATCAGGGTGATGGCGATCCAGGTTGCGACCGCGAAGGCGCCGGTCTTGGCCTTTCGTGTCGTCATCTGTGACGAGTACCCGGCAGCGACGAACATTCCCTGCCGGGGGTGAGTCGGGATACGTACCGCGAGAGCCCACTAGTGCTTGATCGGCGGGCAGTAGCCGGTCTTGTCGCCGATGGTGTTGATTTCGGCGTTGGGCCGGGAGTCGCCTGCGTAGTTGATCTGGTTGGTGCAGCTGACGCCGGGCTTCTTGGGAGTGCCGGGCGGTGTGGCGTTCTTCTTCTTGGGGGCCGGGCAGTGGCCGGTTTCTGCGCCGATGCTGTTGATCTCGGCGTTGGACCTCGGGTCGTCCGCGTAGTTGAACTTGTTCGTGCAGCGCTCCCCCGTCTCCTTGGAGGCGCTCGACGACGCGCCGTGGGAGGCCTTCGGAGAGGTCTTCTGGGAAGTCTTCTGAGTGGTCCTGGTCGAGGCGGCGGGTGCCTGCCGGTCGCCATCGGAGGCGGACGACGAGGCTGCGGACGACGAGGCTGCGGACGAGGCCGCCGACGGTGAAGAAGCGGCCTTGCTGTCGCCGCCCTGGCCACAGGCGGTGAGCCCGAATGCGGCGGCGGCGATGACCACGGCGGCGGCAGCCTTGCGGACGTGACCAAGAGTGGTGAGGTGCGACATTTTTCTCTCCCCGTTCGGCGTCGGTTGGTGAGAACAAGACTGTCGGCCACCGCTGTTTTTTCGCCGTCGCCCGGCTAACGCTGCGCTAACGCATGACGGGCACGGCCCTTGGACAACGGCAACGGGGTGGCAGCCGTCTCCATGGGCCGACCGCGTGAGCAGTACAACGCCGAATGGGGTCGCCTCAGCATCGGCCGGGCCACCGACATCAGTAAGTGGCTCACCGGCGACGGCATAGCCCATCTGCCGTCGCCGATGCCGTCCCGGGAGGCCGAGGCCGTCTTGCTGGACAAACGGGAGCCCCCCATAGGGCCGCTCATCAGGGCCACCCGGCTGGAACCATCTTTTGCCGAGAAACCAGTGGCTGCGGCTTACTTCCTCTCGGCGGTGCACAGCTCCCAGGCCACCCCGGGCCCCGGTACCGGCCCCATCGCCGCCGACGCATAGGACGATGAGGCCGTACGGGCCGCGTCAGTCGGAAATCGCCACCCGTTCCACCGGAATCCACAGTTCCGCGTCTGCCTCGTTTCCGTTTTCCGAGAGGCGGGTGCGGAGGATTTCAGGGCCCGGCCTGCTCCGGTACGGGTTGGACGGGAACCACTGGGTGAACACGTCGCGCCACAGAATCTGCAGTGTTTCCGGGAACGGCCCGGAATGCTCGAAAACGGCCCAGGTGCCCGGCGGGACGACCAGCGTGTCCAGGGCGTCCGGCGCGTCCGCCTGGGGCACCACACCGTGGTAGTAATCGAGGTCGGTGCCCTCCGCGCGGCTGGGGTCGAGGTCGTCGCACACGGCCACGATGCCTTCCGGCTGCTGGTCGGAGAGGGCGGCGATCCGCCGTATCGTCTCCTGGCCGATACCCCGGACGAACTCCGCGATCGCCGGGTTCGCCCCTTCATGGACGAGCGGGACCCGCGCCTTCTTCCCCACGACGTGAAACTGTTCCTTCTCCACGATCCGGTATCGCATACTGCTGCTCCCTTCGACAATGAGACGGAAGGACATCCGGGGCTGGGCGTGCAGCGGAGCTCCGTCCCGCCGGGCTTCTCCCGGTCCCACACCGTGTACGGACCGGAAAGCCCGCGCGAACGCTTCACCCGAGCCGTATCCGTACCGCACCGCGATGTCCAGCAGCGTCCGGTCTCCGGCGAGGACTTTGGCTCCCGCGACCGTGAGCCGCCGGCGGCGGATGTATTCCGACAACGGCATTCCGGCGAGCGCGGAGAACATACGACGGAAGTGGTAGTCCGACGTCATGGCGATTCTCGCCAGTTCGGTCACCTCGATCCGGCGGTGAATGTGCGCCTCGATGTGTTCCAGGGCCTCGTTCAGCCGTTCCAGCACTCCGGTCTCCTTCCCTTACGTCTATGACGTTAGGAGGACCGCATGGTCCCGTACCCGATATCTTGTGCCCGGTTCGGTCGGGTGTGGCGGAGGGGAGCCACGGTTGCCGGTACCGGCGGACGAGCGGCCCGTCGCGGAGCAGGCCGCAGGGGTGGGGGCGCTGTCGGTGGCCGCCTGGGCGGAGGGGGCGGGTCCGTATGCCCGCCTTGCGAAGTGGCTGTTTCCGAACGGGGGTTACGGGGCCCCGGACATGACGTGGGCCCGTGACCTGCTGGCGTTGCAGCGCGCCGCGCCGGGGACCTCGTATCTCGCGATGACGGAGGCGCTGCCGATGCTGCGTGCCGTCATGGACACCTTCGAGGTGGAACGGCCGGCAGCCGCGGTGGCGGCATCGGACGCCGCGTACGAGGCGGCCCTCGGGTTGTGCTTCGCCGGGCGGCGGGAAAGTGAAGTCGCGCCCGATGTCGCGCGGCTGCTGGCTGAAAATGGTCATCAGGTGGTCGCCTTTGCGGTCGTCGGGGCGGGGCCCGACGGGGCCGACCCGCGGCACGGGGCGGGCGAACGGGTCATCGCCGACGGCGACATGGTCGTGCTCGATCTCGTCGGCCTGCGGGACGGTTACGGCTCGAACTCCGGGCGGACCGTGCACGTGGGGCCGCCGTCGGCCGAGGAACGCAAGGTGCACGGCGGCGTACGGGAGGCGCAGCAGGCCGCCTCCGAGGCGGTCCGCCCGGGGGCGGTGAGTGAGGCGTAGCCAGAATGGCTACGGGCACCGGCTAAGGGCTAGGGACTGCGGGCGTCACGGGTTACGGGATCAGGACGACCTTGCCCATCGTGCCGCGGCTCTCCAGGGCGCGATGGGCGGCCGCTGCCTCGGCCAGGGGGAAACGTTGCACGTCCGGTACGAGACGGCCGGCCGCCGCCTCGGCGAGGGACGCGGTCTCCAGGGAGCGCATCGGGTGGTCGCCGCCCGCCTTGGCCATCATCACAGGGCCCAGTACGTGCTCCGAGGTGATGCCACGTTCGGCGAGCTCACCCTCGGCGAACTCCAGCGGCCCGCCGGTCAGCAGGCCGCCCGAGGACCAGCCGAAGACGAGGTGACGTCCGCCGCGGGCGAGCAGGTCCACGGCGGCGCGGCCCGGTGCGCCGCCCACGGAGTCGAAGACGAGGGTGGCGCCGGGGGCGTCACGCCCGTCCAGGAAGGCGCGTACCTCGGTGGGCCAGTCGGCCTCCTTGTAGTCCACGGCGAGGTCGGCCCCCAGCTTCCGTACGCGTTCGGTCTTGGCCGGGCCGCCGGCGAGGCCGATGACGGTCGCGCCGGCGTTCTTCACGTACTGGACGAGCAGGGAGCCGATGCCGCCGGCCGCCGCCGGGACGATCGCGATGTCGTCGGCGGTGAGGTCGGCGAAGAGCAGGATGCCCATGGTGGTGCGGCCGGTGCCGATCATGGCTACGGCCTGGCCCTCGTCCAGGTTTCCGGGGATGTCGTGCAGCTTTTCCGCGTCGACGACGGCCTTCTCGGCGTAGCCGCCCGGGTTCATGCCCAGGTGGGCGACGACCCGGCGGCCCAGCCATTCGGGATCCGTGCCCTCGCCGAGGGCGTCCACCGTGCCCGCGACCTCGCAGCCGGGGACGGTCGGCAGGTCGGGGAGCGGGGCGGGGCCGCCGGTGAGGCCCTCGCGCAGGGCTGTGTCGAGCAGGTGGACGCCGGCCGCCGCCACGGCGATCCGCACCTGGCCGGGGCCCGGGCGGGGGTCTTCGACCTGCTCGTACGTGAGGTTCTCGGCGGGGCCGAAGGCGTGCAGCCGGACTGCGTGCATGGCGTTCTCCTGGTGCGGGTGGTGGCCGTACGCCGGGTGAACCGGCGGAGCGGGTGGATGTGCCGTTGGCCCTCACTCTGTTTCCTCAACTTTGGTTGAGGTCAAGGTTGGATCTTCGGGTTCGTAGAGGTGGGCCGTCGTGAGCTGGCGTGAGCTGATGCGGGTTGATGCGGGCTGATGCGGGCTGACGTCCGACGACGTGTGGCGAGGGGTGGTCGGTTCGTGTGGTCCGAGGGGTGTTTGCCCTGGTCAGCTGGCTGGTCCGGGGAATTGTCAGTGGGGTGGTTCACGATGGGGTCAGTTGGTCGTGCGGATGGGTTCGGGACGGAAGGACAGGAAGGCGGTGGGCGGGCGTGAGGGAGCGTGACGGCGGGACGGGGCGGCCGGTGCGGCAGGGCGGAGCGGGGCGTTCGGTGCGGGAGGTGCGGCGGCCGACGGTGCGGCTGCCGGAGCTCCAGGCGTATGCGGGCGTCGAGTTGGAGACCGAAGGGGATTACGACGGGTTGGAGTTCGCGGACGCCGACCTGACGGGGCAGCCGGGGCGTGGGGCCCGGTTCATGGACTGCGCTCTACGGCGGTGCGCGCTGGATGAAACGGTCCTGAGCCGGGCGCGGTTCATCGACAGCGTGCTGGACGGAGTGCGCGGGGTGGGGACGGACCTGTCGCAGGCGTCGCTGAGGGACGTCGAGGTCCTGGACGCGCGGCTCGGTGGCGTCCAGATGCACGCGGCGGTGCTGGAGCGGGTGGTGGTGCGCGGCGGGAAGATCGACTTCCTGAATCTGCGCAAGGCGAAGCTGAAGGACGTCGCCTTCGAGGGGTGCGTACTGGTGGAGGCGGACTTCGCCGGCGCGGAGCTGGAACGGGTGAGCTTCGACGACTGCACGCTGTCCCGGGTGGACTTCAGCGGCGTACGGATGCGCGATGTGGACCTGCGCGGGGTGGCCCGGCTGGACATCGCCCGGGGGATCGACCGGCTGGCGGGCGCGGTGATCAGTTCGGCGCAGCTGATGGACCTGGCGCCGGCGTTCGCGGCGGAGATAGGGGTGCGGGTGGAGTGAGCGGGGGGTGCGGCGGGGAGTAAGTCATGGGGAGTGGTTTACGGGGCGTGGTCCACGGCGGGCCGGCCGGGGAGGGGAGTGGCGGGGTGGGAAGGACGAGTGGAGCGCGCGAGCGGGGTGGCCGGCGCGCGCGGGGGCGAAGGTTCAGAGGCGGGGGAAGCGGGCCTGGAGGTCCCATACGGCCGGGTTGTCACCGAGCCCGTCGTGCAGGTCGGTGAGGTCGGCGATCAGGTCGTGCAGGAAGTCACGGGCCTCGCGGCGCAGGGCGGAGTGCTGGAAGGTGAGCGGGGCTTCGTCGGCCGGCATCCAGTCGGCGTCGACGTCCACCCACCCGAAGCGGCGTTCGAAGTACATCCGGTCCGCCGACTCGGTGAAATCCAGCTCCGCGAACTGGGGCTGAGCGGCGCGGTTGCCGAGGGGGTCGCGGTCGATCCGTTCGACGATGTCGCACAGGGCCCAGGCGAAGTCCAGCACCGGCACCCAGCCCCAGGAGGTCTGGACCTCGCGGTCCTCCTTGGTGTCGGCCAGGTAGACGTCGCCGCAGAAGAGGTCGTGGCGCAGGGCCCGTACGTCCGCGGTGCGGTAGTCCGTCTGCGGCGGGTCCGGAAAACGGCGGGAAAGGGAATAGCCGAGGTCGATCACGTTCTTGATGGTGTCACGCTCGTACGTTCGTCCGCGCCGTCGCGGTCGTCGTAGCGGGCGGAGGCGGGGCGCGGACGGGCCCACGGACAGGCTCACGGGCAGACCAGCGGTCTGGCCTACGGGCGGGACCACTGACAGATCAGCGGACAGACGAGGCAACAAAGCAGAGGGTGGGGACGGATCATGACAGGTTCCATGACCAGACGCTCGGGCGTCGCACTCTTCGCCGCCGCGGTACTGGCGGCACTTCCCGTGCTCGGTACGGAGCGGGAGGCGGCCGCGGTGGCCGCGGCGGCGCCCGTGGCGGGGGCCGCGGGGGTATCGGGGACTGCGGCGGGGCCGGGTGAGGGGAACACCGGGCGCTTCGCGGAAGCTCGGGACGGTGACCACGGCGGTGGGCAGCGATGGCGGGGCGCCTGGGCGACCTCCGCGCAGGCGCCGCACGCGCTGAGCCCGAACTGGTCGACGCAGGGCTTCACCGACCAGACGGTCCGGCAGGTGGTCCGGGTCAGTACGGGAGGTGACCAGGCCCGTTTCGAGCTGTCCAACCGTTACGGCCGGACGCCGCTGACGGTGACCGGTGCGACTGTCGCCCGTACGGGCAAGGGGGCGACGGTGCAGGACGGGACCGTACGGCAGCTGCTCTTCGGGCGGCAGCAGTCGGTGACCGTGCCCGCGGGCGGCGAGGTGCGCAGCGACAGGCTGCCGATGAAGGTCAAGGCCCTGGAGTCCCTGACCGTGACGCTGTACCTGGCCGGGCCCACCGGGCCGGCCACCTTCCACCAGTCGGCCCAGGCCACGACCTACCGCGCGGCGGGTGACCACCGTGCGGACACCGGGGGTGCGGCCTTCACCGAGCAGTCCCAGTCCTGGTACTACCTGTCGGGGGTGGAGGTCGCCGGGGGCAAGGACGACACCCGTCGGAGAGCGGTGGTGACCTTCGGTGACTCCATCACCGACGGCTACGGCGCGACCGTGGACGCGAACCGCCGCTATCCGGACGTGCTGGCGGAGCGCTTCGCGGCCACCGGTCACCCGCGCAGCGTGCTCAACCAGGGCATCAGCGGAAACCGGATCACCGCGGACTCGACGTGGGCCGGGGAGAAGGGCGTGGCCCGGTTCCGGCACGACGTGCTCGGTGAGCCGAACGTGGGCACGGTCATCGTGCTGGAGGGGATCAACGACATCGGCGCCAGCGCCTCGCCGGACTGGCCCGGTGGCCAGGCTCCGGACGTGTCGCTCGCCCAGCTCATCCAGGGGCACCGCTCGCTGATCCGCCAGGCACACGCGGCGGGGGTGAAGGTGATCGGTGCGACGGTGACGCCGTTCAAGGGCGCCGGGTACTACTCCGAGCGGGGGGAGGCCAAGCGGGACGCGCTCAACGAGTGGATACGCACCTCCGGCGAGTACGACGAGGTCGTTGACCTGGACCGGGCCCTGGCCGACCCGGCCGACCGGGACCGCCTGGCCCCGGCCTATGACGTCGGCGACCACCTGCACCCGAGCGACGCGGGATACCGCGCCATGGCTGAGGCGGTCGACCTGGACGAGCTGTAAAGGGGAGGGGCGGAGGGCCGGCCGGGCCGGTTGGCGGCTGGTGGGTTGGCGCCTTGCCTGCTTGGTGACTTGGTGACTTGGTGACCGGGTGACTTGGTGGCTGGGCCGGGAAGGGGACTGACCTGGAAGGGCGGGAGGTCTGAACGGCCGGATCGGCGCGGCGAGGACTCGCGGACGATGGACGCGGCCTCGCCGGGCCGGGCCGAGCCGGTCGAGCCGTTCCATTCCGTGCCGTGCCGTTCCACTCCATTCCGTGCCGTGCCGTGCCGGAGCGGGATGGAGCGGAGTGGGGTGGGCGTCATGGCTTCGGCAGGGTGGCTTCGTGGATGGCGTGGAGGTGGATGAGGACGTCGAAGGAATGGGCGATGGCGACGTGGGCGTCCGGGTGGGGGTGCTGCGTGCCGATGTTGCGGGTGGGGCGGGTGGCGTTCAGCCAGGTGCGAGCGGTGGGTGAGGTGCGGCGGACGTCGAAGTAGAAGTTCCGGTAGCGGACTCTGTCGAGGGTGTGCTCGTTCATGGCGGCATCGGGGGCGCCCACGGTGAACTTTTTCCAGTCGCCGGTGAGGGCAGCGTCCTTCGAGAGGAAGGAACGTGGTGGAAGGTGAAGCCGATGGGGGTGTAGTTCGTGCCCAGCGCGTCGCGTAGGAACGAGCCCTGCGTCTTCGGGTAGGTGACGGGGTCGCCGGCGACGTAACCGACATGGTCGTTCTGTGCGGAGAGCAGGATCTTGTGGCCGGTGCGCCGCTGCCACCAGGTGATGTTCTGGGCCATCACTTCGTCGCGGTAGCGCTGGGAGGCGGAGACCGAGGCGGGGTCGGTGACGTCCATGGTCAGAAACTTGGCGGTCTGGGCGATGGATCGGGCGTTCTGCTCGGTCCGGTCGAAGGCGTCCCCACCGGGCCCCTTCAGGCCGGTGATCAGGTCCAGGGCTTGCCGAGCCTTGAGGGCGAGCCACTGGCGTTCCGCCAGTGGTTTGCGCAGGTAGGCGAAGACGTCGTCGATCGGGCGCAGCCCGGTGTACAGCTCGTCGAGCTTCGGCAGCGACTCCGGATGGTTCCGTCGTACGTAGTTGGTGACGCGGCCGAAGAACCCGTCGTTGATGCTGGGGGCGCCGATGTCGTCGCCCATGAAGTGGACGGTACGGCCGGGGTGGCGGCGATTGTAGTCGCGCATCCAGGTGATGAGGCTGACGAATTCCTCGCGGTCCCAGGGAGAGTTGGCCAGGGCCTGCTTGGCGACCTGGCGGGCGTCGCCTTTGCCGGTCTGGAGGTACTCGTCGATCTGGAGCCCCGCGGACCAGCTCAGCTCCAGGGCGAAGGTGGTGAAACCTTTCTTCTCGACGAGGTGACGGAAGAGGCGGTGCTTCATGGTGAAGAACTCGTGGGAGCCGTGGGTGGTCTCGCCGAGACCGACGACCTTGGCGCTGCCGATCATGGCGGACAGCGCGCGCAGGTCGGTCGTGTTTCCGCCGGGTTCGGTCGAGCGCAACGGATGGGCCGCTCGTTCCAGTGCGGGGACGGGGGTGCGTGCCGGGTGTTCTGTGCGTGCCGGGTGTTCTGTGCGTGCTGGGGCGGCGGAACCGGCCGAGGTGGCAGAGGGGGTTGGGGCGGCGGAACCGGCCGAGGTGGCAGAGGGGGTTGGGGCGGTGGAGAGGGGTGCGGCAGAGGCAGGAGCTGCCGGGGCTTGGGCGGCTTCGGCTGTTACGGGGGCGAGGAGTGCTCCCGTCGCGATCATGGCCGTAGCCAGTAGCGCCCGTCGGTCGATGCGGCCTCGGAGTCGTTCTCGTTGGCCTTGGCCTTGGCCTCGGCCTCGGCCTCGGGCTCCGGCTCGGGCTCGGCCTTGGACTCGTTCCCGGTGTCGGCGTCGGTGTGCAGCCATGTTTTTCGCCCCTCAATTCGCCGCGGCAACTTGAGAAGGATCATGGCTCGTAGCCCCATGACCACGCGCTACGGACAACCGCCCGGTTTTTACGGGGGGTAGAACGCGCCCGGTGGTGGCCCTGGCAACACCTCATCGCCACAGCCACGCGCGAGCCATCCGCCCATGGTCCCGAAGGCCAGGCGGACGAGGGGCAGCCAGGTAAGGGGGCCGAGGGAGGAAGGGGAGAGAAGAGGAAGGGGAGAGAAGGGGGAGGGGAGAGAAGCGGGGAGGGGGCGGCGTCGCAGGGCAAGCTGTTCGCCGTGCGGGCAGCAGGGCTGTGCCCCGTGGGCGCATGGGCTCGCCCCGAACGTGCGGGGGCCACTGCGAACGCAACGACAAGTCGTTGTGGGTGTGCGACGGGCCTGCCCTCGCCGTGCGGCACTTACTCACTGGGGGTCCTGCGAGGGCCGGGGCACACCCTCAGAGCTTGGGGCGTCCCCGCCCCGCCAAGGCTGGCATGGCCTGGGGCATCCACACCCCGCCAAGGCCGAACATCACGGCAATCTGCGTCCCCAGGCCCTTTCGGTCCCAAGCGCCCTGCCTATCCCGCAGCAAGCCCCGTTCACCATCTCAAGCGACGCACCAACCCCAGGCGCTACGTTCTGCAGCAAGCCTCACGCCCTCCCACCCCGAGACCCTTGGCCCCAAGCGCCCCGGCCCCAAGCACTCCTGGCCTCGAGCGTCGCGTCCTCCGCACAACAAGCCCCGCCCCCTTCTGCCCCGAGCGCCCCGCCCGCGCCATAGCAAGCCTCGCCCCGTACCCCAAGCGCCTCCGGCCTCAAGCGCCTCGAAGTAGGCCTCGTCCCCTCCATTTCCAAGGCTCCTGGCCCCAAATGACCTGCCTACGCCATAGCGAGCCTCGCCCCACAGCCTCGCCCCACAACCCAAGCGCCCTTGGCCTCAAGCGCTGGCCCGGCCTCAAACGCTGCCCCGGCCTCAAGCGCTGCGCCCACCCCAAGCCCGCCCCCCTCTAACCCCAAGCCCCGCCCCCTCACCCCAAGACCTCTCCGGCCTCAAGCGACGCGCCCACGCCAGGCCCTGTCCCTCCCAGTCCGGGTGACGCTCCCGGCCCCGGGCCCTGTCCCTCCCAGTCCGGGTGACTCTTCCGGCCCCGGGTCCTGTCCCTCCCGGTCCGGGTGACTCTTCCGGCTCCGAGCCCCGCCCTCCCAGTTCGAGTGACGCTTCCGGCCCCGAGCCCTGTCCCTCCCGGTCCGGGTGACTCTTCCGGCCCCGAGCCCAGCCCTCCCAGTCCGGGTGACTCTTCCGGCCCCGGGCCCTGTCCCTCCCAGTCCGAGCGACGCTTCCGGCCCCGAGCTCCGGTCCCTCCGCAAGCACCGCGCCTCACACCAACCCACCCCCCCCATGCACCGCACCCCGCCAAGACCTTGGTCTTGGCGGGGTGCGGGGTGTGGCTTTCCGAGGCGCAGACCGGTCTGGGGCGGGGGGCTCCGGAGGGGGCTGCGTCGGGGGAGGAGGTCCGGGGTCAGACGTTGACGCCGAAGTCCTTCGCGATGCCGACCAGGCCGGAGGCGTAGCCCTGGCCGACGGCGCGGAACTTCCACTCGGCGCCGTTGCGGTAGAGCTCGCCGAAGACCATGGCGGTCTCGGTGGCCGCGTCCTCGCTCAGGTCGTAGCGGGCGATCTCGGCGCCGCCGGCCTGGTTGACGATGCGGATGAAGGCGTTCCGGACCTGGCCGAAGTTCTGGCTGCGGTTCTCGGCGTCGTAGATCGAGACCGGGAAGACGATCTTGTCGATGTCGGCCGGGAGGGCCGCCAGGTTGACCTTGATCTGCTCGTCGTCGCCCTCGCCCTCACCGGTGACGTTGTCACCGGTGTGCTCGATGGACTGGTCCGGCGTGACCTTGTTGTTGAAGAAGACGAAGTGCTGGTCCGAGTAGACCTTGCCGCTCGTGTTGACCGCGATGGCGCTCGCGTCGAGGTCGAAGTCCGTGCCGGTGGTGGTGCGGACGTCCCAGCCGAGGCCGACCGTGACGGCGGTCAGGCCCGGTGCCTCCTTGGTGAGCGAGACGTTGCCGCCCTTGGACAGGCTTACAGCCATGGGGATGTCCCTTTCCTCGTCGAATCGTCGGGCTCCGTACTGCGGACGAAGCTACCGTCACCCTGCACAACGCGACGAAGGGACCGTCGGGTTCCAGCTCCCTTTACTTTCTTTGCCAATTCCTGATGCCGGGGGGCGGGAAGGGGCCCCGTGCGAAGGCGGGCGGCCGGGGGATGCGGCAAAAGAAGGTGACGGGAGCGGGTGGACGCGGGATCATGGGGGCATGTCAGGGCCCTATGTCATCCGCGGTTCGGTCGCTCTTCCGGAGGCCGAGCTGGTATGGCGTTTCACGCGTTCCTCGGGGCCCGGCGGGCAGCACGTCAACACGTCGGACAGCCAGGTGGAGTTGCGTTTCGACGTCGCGGCCACCGATGCGCTGCCCGAGGTGTGGAAGGAACGGGCGCTCCAGCGGCTGGCCGAACGCGGCCGGCTGCTGAACGGCGGAGTGGTGTCCGTACGGGCCTCCGAGCACCGTTCCCAGTGGCGCAACCGGGAGACCGCCGCCGTACGGCTCGCCTCGCTCCTCGCCGAGGTCACCGCGCCGCCGCCCAAGCCCCGGCGCAAGAGCCGGATACCGCGCGGGATCAACGAACGCCGGTTGCGGGAGAAGAAACAGCGCGGCGACGTCAAGCGCGGCCGCTCCGGCCGCGACTGGAGTTGAAGCCACAAGCCTCCGAGTCTCCAAGCTTCCGAGTCTCCGAGTCTCCAAGCTTCCGAGTCTCCGAGTCTCCGAGCCGCCTCCTCGGCAGTGGCCTATGGCCCGCGTAGCCCCGGGGCGCCCGTAGAGCCCCGTGGCGGCCGTAGCCTCGTAGCTCCCGGAGCCCCTGCCCTCCGGCCCGGCGTTTGGTCGCGTAGCTCCTGCCCCCGACCCGACCCGGCCTGCCCCGTCCCGGACTGCCCCGGTCCAGGCCGAGCCACCCCCTCACCACCCCAGCCACCCCCTCACCACCCCAACCGCCCCCTCACCCCAAATGCCGATACTTCCCCCGGAAGTACGTCAGCGGCCCCTTGTCGTCCCCCGCCACGTCCGCCGCCAGGACGCGCCCGATCACCAGCGTGTGATCGCCGGCCACGACCCGCTGTTCCGTGCGGCATTCCAGGTGGGCCAGGGCGTTGCCGATCAGGGGGGCTCCGGCCTGTTCGCCCCGTTCCGTAGGAATGTCCTCGAAGAGCAGTCGGTCGCTGATGCGGTTCTTCATGGCGAACCGGCCCGCAATGTGCCGCTGCCCCTGCGACAGCACCGAAACCGCCCAGAGGGGCTGATGCTCCAGAAGGTCGTCCATACGGGAGTCGTTGCGAACGCTCACCATCACCAAGGGCGGTTCCAGCGACACCGACATGAAGGCCGTGGCGGTCATGCCCACATCCTCGCCGCGCGGCCCGTCCTCCGGATCGTGCGCGGTGATCAGTACGACCCCGGCGGCGAGCCGGGACAGGGCGGCGCGGAACTCGTCGTCACTCACCCCTCCAGGATGGGGGATCGACCCTCCACCGGGCGCGGAGAGTGGCATGGCGGGCGCCGCGGGGCGATCGCCGGGCGTGGCGGCGGAGGTTTTCGTGAACACGCCATGAACGCTAACGGGGGCCGTAGGCTGCTCGCATCGGGCCCGGGGACCAGGCGTGGCCTAGGTCCGGCGGACGAGTGCGTCGTGCGTCCGGATTTGCGTTCAGGAATTGTAGAAGTGCCTCCGACGGCGCCTATTTGAAGATCATCAAATGGCCGCCACGCTCTGTGACTTGAGTCACAGCAGCCGGTAATTGTTGACCCTGTGTACCGAGTGAACAGCTCACTGTGATTCAGTGGCCGTGGCAATCGGACGACACAGAATCCTGGAGTTGCTGTCGAGGTCTCGGGGAGAGCGAGCGATGGAGACCGAGTCGGAGCCATACGTCCGTCTTGCGACCCTGAGGCAGCTGCACCAAGTGGTCGCCGAGCTGAACACCGCACGCAGCCTTGCAGACACCCTGCAGACCGTCGCCGACGGAGTGATCACGGGGCTCGGGTACGAGCTGGCCGCGGTCAACCTCGTACGGCCGGACGGTGACCTCGTGGTGGCCGCGGTCGCCGGCAGCGCCGGTGCCGAGGCCCTCATGGCGGGCCGGGTCGGCTCCCGCGGCTCGTGGGACCGCCGGCTGAACATGGCCGAGCGCTGGGGCGGCCTGTGCTTCATCCCGCACACCGAGGGCTGGGTGCTGGACGACGACGACGTGCCCCAGTGGCACGCCGCCGGGCCCGAGCCGCGCTTCCCCGACGAGTGGCACCCGATGGACCGCCTCTTCGCACCCATGTACACGGCCGCGAACGGCGGGGGCGAGCTGCTCGGCGTGCTCTCCGTCGACAAGCCGCGCAACGGCCGCCGCCCCGGCGCGTGGGGGCAGGAGGCGTTGCAGATGTACGCGTTCCAGTCCGCCATCGCGATCAGCAACGCCCGGCTGCGTGCCAACATGCAGCGCGCGCTGGTCCGCCTGGAGCGCGAGCAGCAGGCCCTGCGCGCCAGTGAGGAAAGCTTCCGGCAGGCGTTCGAGTACGCGCCCAGTGGCATGGCCATCGCCGAGATGGGCGGCGACCAGCACGGCCGGCTGCACCGTACGAACGACGCGCTGTGCCGCCTGCTGGGCCGCCCGGCCTCCGCGATGCGCCGCTACTCCTTCTCCGACCTCGTGCACCCCGAGGACATCGGCACCCTGCTGCGCACCTCCGCCGAGGGGGGCCGCGCCGAGCTGCGGCTCGCCCGCCGCGACGGCACGTACGTGTGGGTCTCGCTGCGCAACTCCGTCGTCGCCGACACCGCCGACGGCCCGCGTTTCCTGCTCACCCACGTCGAGGACATCGAGGAGCGCAAGCGCCACGAACTCCAGCTCGCGCACCGCGCCAGCCACGACGCGCTGACCGGCCTGCCCAACAGCGCCGAGCTGCGGGCGCGGCTCGGCGCCCGGCTGTGTTCGCGCCCGCCCGGCTCGGACGCGGACGCGTACGCCTCGGCCGCCTCCGCCGCGTCGGTCGCCGCCTTCCAGGAGGCGCACGGGTTCGGCTCGGACGGTCCCGAGGTCTTCGACGGGTACGACGCCGCCGACGGCCCGGAGCGGGGGCCGGCCGGACCGTACGACCACCATGTCCACGTCATCGCGCCGTCGGACGGACCGGAGGACGACGGCGCCAAGGGCCTCGCGGTCCTCTTCTGCGACCTGGACGGCTTCAAGTCGATCAACGACCGGTTCGGGCACCACACGGGCGACGCGGTGCTCATCGAGGTGGCCCGGCGGCTGACCAACGGGGTACGGGACGGCGACACGGTCGCCCGGCTCGGCGGCGACGAGTTCGTGGTGCTCGCGGACGGCCTGGGCAAGGCCGACGCGCAGGACCTCGCGGTCCGGCTGCGCAACGGCATCATCCCGCCCATCCGGGTGGACGGGCGCGGCGTACGGGTCGGCGCGAGCTTCGGGATCGGATGGGCGGCCTGCGGGATGTCCGCCGAGGAGGTCCTGCAATCCGCCGACCAGCGGATGTACGTCGAGAAGCGGTCCCGTTCGAAGGCGAGCCGGCGCGCGGGGTGAGCGGGGGCGCGGGCCGACCGGTTGTGCGCTGACCGAACGCGCGGTCCGGTGCCCCGGTGCGCCCCGGACTGCCGTGTCACGCCTCCTGCCCGGGGCGCGCAGGGCCTCCGCCGCGCGTTTCCGTAGCGGTCCTGTGGCCGTTCCGGCTCGGCGTGGCATCGCTCGAAAGGGGTAGGCTGCGCCGATGCGGCGGGGCGCCGCCGGGGGCCCGAAGATCAGCACAGCCATCTCGCACAGACCGCTGGGGAGTGACACGGAATGACGGCCGGCAACAACGGTGCGGGCACGCCCGAGGACGACGACCCGTTCGCCCACCTCTACCGCTCCGAGGGCGGCGAGGGCGGCGCGCAGGGCGCGGCGGGCGGCGGCTCGGCAGCGCGTCGGCCGGGCGTACCGCGTGCGTCGTACAACCAGGTGCGTGCGGTCGGCGAGCGCCAGTACGGACAGCGCCAGTACGGCCAGCAGCAGGTCCCCGCGCAGCAGCCGCCGTACGGTCAGCAGAACCAGCCGCCGTACGGGCAGCAGAACGCCCACTACGCGGCCCCCGAGACGCTCCCGGGCGGCGACAACGCCCGCCAGGGCCCGCCCCCGGGCCACGGCACCGGCGGCGCGCCCCGGCGCAACCACAAGGGGCTGCTGATCGGCGCGGTCTCGGTCGTCGCGGTGGTCTGCATCGGCATCGGCGTGGCCATGATCACCAACAGCAACGGTGACAAGAAGGACGAAGCGGGCGGCGCCGACCCGACCCCGACGGCCGGCGAGTCCGTCAAGCCCAGCGAGAAGCCGTCCGGCAAGCCGTCCCAGGGGCCGCTGCCGAAGGAGGCCGCGGCCTCGCTCTCGCTCAGCCCGGAGGCGAGCACCGACAAGTCGGTACCGGGCGCCAAGGCGGCGAACGGCGCTTACGTGTCGCTGAACAAGGTCGGCGCCTCCGCCACCTGGTCGGTCGACGTCCCCAAGAGCGGTGAGTACACCCTGCTCGTCGACTACGGCGTGCCGGGCAAGGACATGAAGACGTCCCTCGGGGTGAACGGCGGCAAGCCCGACCAGATCAACATGTCGAACTTCGCGCACGGCCCCGAGGGCGCCTGGGACAAGGGCTGGACGACCACTTATCGGTGGATCAGCCTCAACCAGGGCACCAACACGATCAAGATCTCCTGTGAGCAGGGCGACCAGTGCGAGGTCAATCTCGACCGGGTCTACCTCAAGGCGGGGCACGTGAAGCGCTGAGGCGCGGCCCGCAGCAGTACTCGGGAGCACTCGGCCTCACCCGGAAGGGCCGGGCCGCCACGGCGTACGCCCCCTACGCCGCCACCGGATGCTCCGTCACCGTCACGCGCCCCAGCAGTTCTTCGTACGTGTCCCGGTCGAACTCCCCCGCCGCCGGAGCCCGTACCGTCGCCGCCGACAGGGCCACCGCGCGCGCCAGGCGGGCCGGCCAGGGCAGGTCCTCGACCAGTCCGGAAAGCAGCCCGGCCACCGCGGAGTCGCCGGCGCCGGTCGGGTTCCCGGCGATGCGGCGGGGCGGGGCGGCCTGCCAGGCGCCGTCCGCGGTGACCACGAGCATGCCGTCGGCGCCCAGGGAGGCGGCCACCGTGTGGGCGCCGCGGCGGCGGGCGTCGCGGGCGGCACGCAACGGTTCGGTGGAGCCGGTGAGGGCGGCCAGTTCGTCGGCGTTGGGCTTGGCGAGGTCGGGGCGGGCGGCCAGGCCGCGGCGCAGCGGCTCGCCGCTGGTGTCCAGGAGGACGGGCACGCCCGCCGTACGGGCGGCGCGGGTCAGCCGCGCGTAGACGTCGACGGGGACGCCCGGCGGGAGGCTGCCGCACAGGGCCACCGCCCGCGCGTCGGCGAGCAGTTCGCGGTAGGTGGACATGAACGCGTCCCACTCGGCGGGCGTGACGGCCGGGCCCGGCTCGTTGAGCTGGGTGGTGTCGCCGGTGGACTCGTCCACGACGGCGACGGTGCGCCGGGTCGCGCCGCCGACCGGGACCAGCGCGTCGGTCACCGAGGTCTCCTGGGCGAGCAGCGAGCGCAGCGCGTCGCCGGTGCCGCCGCCCGCGAAGCCGGTGGCGACCGCCCGGTGGCCGAGCGCGGTCAGCACCCGGGCGACGTTCAGGCCCTTGCCGCCCGGGCGCTCGGAGACCTCGGTGACGCGGTTCGTGGAGTGCGGCTGGAGCCGGGGCACGCGGTAGGTGATGTCGAGGGCTGCGTTCAGCGTGACCGTGAGGATCATGGTTCCCCCTCCCCGGAACGTACGTGGACAGACGGCGGCACACCGGGCCGGCGGCCGGTGGGTCCGTACGGGACGGACCGGTGCGCTGGTGCGCGAGTGCGCAGCGATCATGCCATCGCGAGCGGTGGTTGGCCCAGCCCTTGGGCCGACCGCCACATGGTCTGCACCGGTCCGGGCACCCCGAACCGGCCACGTGGCACGTGCCGGAGCCCGTTCGGCCCTACCGCGCGTCACTCAGGTCACGCAGGCGCAGGCGCTCCGTCCCGCTGTCCCGTACGCCGCCTCGTACCGCGTCGCCCCGCCGTCCCGTACGCCATCCGTACGCCCCTCAAACCTCCGCCCCGCAGTCCCGTACGCCCCTCACACCCCCGCCGGCCGCACCACCCATTCCCCGCGCCGCACCACGCCCACCAGGTCGTACGCGGCGTCCAGGACGACCAGGTCCGCGTCCTTGCCCGCCTCGATCGAGCCGGTGCGGTCGGCGACGCCGAGCAGCCGGGCCGGGTTGCCGGACAGGGCCTGTACGGCTTGCGCGACGGTCAGTCCGTCGATGGTGAGCGCGCGCTTGAAGGCGCGGTCGAGGGTGAGGGTGGAGCCCGCGATGGAACCGGCGGTGGGGCCGTCGGCGATACGGGCGACACCGTCCTTGACCTCGACGGTCATCGGGCCGAGCGGGTACATGCCGTCGTTCATGCCGGCCGCGCCCATCGCGTCGGTGATGAAGGCGACCCGGTCCGCGCCCGCGTCCCGGAAGGCCATCTCCAGGACCGCGGGGTGCAGGTGCGTACCGTCGTTGATCAGCTCGACGGTGATCCGCTCGTCCTCCAGGAGCGCGGCGATCGGCCCCGGCGCGCGGTGCCCGAGCGGCGGCATCGCGTTGAACAGGTGGGTGGCCACGGTGGCGCCCGCGTCGATGGCCTCGCGGGTCGCGTCGTACGAGGAGTCGGTGTGGCCGATGGCGGCGATCACGCCCGCGTCGGCGAGCAGCCGTACGGAGTCCAGGCCGCCGGGCAGCTCGGGCGCCAGCGTCATCATCTTCGCGGTGCCGCGCGCGGCGTCGACGAGCTTGCGCACGTCCGCCGGGTCGGGGTCGCGCAGCAGGCCCGGCTGGTGGGCGCCGCAGCGGTGCGGGGAGATGAACGGGCCCTCGAAGTGGATGCCGGCCAGCTCGCCCTGTTCGGTCAGCTCGGACAGGACGGCGGCCTGCCGGGACAGGTCGTCCAGGTCGCCGGTGACGGTCGAGGCGAGCAGGGTGGTGGTGCCGCGCCGCCGGTGGGTGCGGATCGCCGTCAGGCACTCCTCGGGGTCGGCGGACGAGAAGGAGCCGCCGCCACCGCCGTGCACGTGGATGTCGACGAAGCCCGGGACGACGAGGTGGCCGGTCAGGTCGATCACCTGGTCGCCGGGGGCCGCGGCGGTCGCCCCGGCGGCGTCCGCCGCGTCGGTGATGCGGGTGCCCTCGAAGGCCACCAGGCCCGCGTCGGCCACACCGGACGGCAGGGCGACCCGGGCGCCGGTCAGGACGGTGCGCCGGGGGTTCGGGGCGCTGTCCCCGGACTGTTGCAGCGGCATCAGGCAGTTACCTCCGTGGAGAGAAGATCCCAGGCGAGCAGACCTGCGCCCAGGCAGCCGGCGGCGTCCCCGAGCGCAGCCGGAACGATCAGGGGGAGCCGCTGGAAGGTCACCCGGGAGCGGACCGCCGCACGCAGCGGCTCGAACAGCGTGTCGCCCGCCTCGGCCAGTCCGCCGCCGATGATCAGCGTGTGCGGGTCGAGCAGGGTGAGCGAGGTGACCAGGCCGGCGGCGAGGGCGTCCACCGCGTCCTGCCAGACGGCCCGCGCGCGGGGATCGCCGGACTCGACGGCCTTGGCGGCGTCGGCGGCGGTGGCCCGCGGGTCGCCGCAGGCCTCGGCCCAGGCGCGGCCGACGGCGGCGGCCGAGGCCAGTGTCTCCAGGCAGCCGTGCTGGCCGCAGCCGCACGCGGGGCCGTCGGGCCGTACGACGATGTGGCCGATCTCGCCCGCGCTGCCGTGCGCGCCCGCCTCGATGCGGCCCTCGATGCCGATGGCGCCGGCGATGCCGGTGCCCAGCGGTACGAACAGGAAGCGGTCGGCGCCGCGGCCCGCGCCGATCCGGCCCTCGGCGAGGCCGCCGGTGCGGACGTCGTGGCCGAGGGCGACCGGGACGCCGCCCAGGCGCTCGGAGAGCAGGGCGCGCAGGGGGACGTCGCGCCAGCCCAGGTTGGCGGAGTACGCGGCGATGCCGCGCGCGTCGTCGACGATGCCGGGGACGGCGACGCCGGCCGCCGCGGCGGTGCCGCCGAACCGCTGCCGTCCGGTTTCGCGCAGTTCCTCGGCGAAGTCCAGGATCGAGGCGACGACCGCTTCCGGGCCGCGTTCGCGGCCGGTGGGGCGCCGTGCCTCGTGGAGCAGCGTGCCGTCCGCGCCTGCCAGGGCGGCCTTCATTCCGGTGCCGCCCACATCAAGGGCGATGACGTGTCTCACGGGGACAGTTTCGCGCGATCGGCCATGAAAGGTCTAGTCCACTCGCGGGGATGGCGTGGTTCCGCTCGTGCGGCCGGCGTACCGGCACCCGATGGGGGGAGCGCTTCTGCCTGCCGGGAGACGATGTGGTTCCGTCCCGGACGGCCGCTGCCGTACCACCGTGACCTGCGCGTGTGACAGGCGATACGCAAGCGAAATGAGGGGTGGTGTAGACCTTGTGTGGGTAAACGGGGGAGACTCGTTGTTCATGCCGGTTGAGGGTGGACCTCTGAAGCCACCGGGCATTCCCCGGCAAGCACGGAACATTCGGGACAAAAGGCGGTAATGGCAGTGCAGCGGCGGTACTTGAGCCTGGCGGCAGCGGGACTCACCACGGCCATGACGCTCACCTTGTCCTCCTGCGGCAGCGGTACGGGCGACGGTGGCGACGTCACGCTCAAGCTCATCGCGGCGGACTACGGCGACAACGAGGCGAACTCCTCCCAGCACTACTGGGACAAGCTGGTCAAGGACTTCGAGAAGAAGAACCCGGGCATCAAGGTGGACGTCTCGGTCTACAGCTGGAAGGACGTCGACAAAAAGGTCGAGGACCTGGTCAAGTCCGGTAAGGCGCCCGACATGGCGCAGATCGGCGCGTACGCCGACTACGCGGCCGAGGGCAAGCTCTACGGCGCCGACCAGCTGCTCAGCATCCCCGTCCAGGCCGACTTCGTCCCCGCCCTCGCCCAGGCGGGGGAGTACCAGCGCCGCCAGTACGGGATGCCCTTCGGCGCCAGCACCCGCCGCCTGTTCTACAACAAGAAGCTCTTCACCGAGGCGGGCATCACCGACCCGCCCGAGACCTGGGCGCAGGTCGCGGCCGACGCGGCCAAGCTCAAGGCCAAGGGCGTGAAGATGCCGTACGCGCTGCCGCTCGGCCCGGAGGAGACGCAGGCCGAGACGCTGATGTGGATGCTCAGTGGCGGCGGCGGCTACACCGACAACATCGGCAAGTACACGATCGACTCGCGTGAGAACGTCAAGACCTTCGAATGGCTGAAGAAGGACCTGGTCGGCCCGGGCCTGACCGGCGTCGACCCGGCCAAGCTCAACCGCCAGGACGCGTTCGACGCCTTCGCGGCCGGTGACGTGGGGATGCTCAACGGCCACCCCACCCTGATGAAGCAGGCCGAGGCCAAGGGCGTCGAGTACGGCACCGTCGAGCTGCCGGGCCCCGCCGGCAAGGCCAAGGCCACCATGGGCGTCGCCGACTGGATGACGGCGTTCAAGCAGAACGGACACCGCAGCCAGGTCGGCAAGTTCCTGGACTTCGTCTACAGCGAGAAGAACGTCATGGACTTCTCCGGCGGCTACGGGCTGCTGCCCGTGACCACCTCCGGGTCCCAGGCGATGCTCGCCGACTCCAAGTACGCCAAGCTGCACAGCTTCCTGAGCCAGCTGGCCACCGCCGAGTTCTACCCCGCGGACAAGACCTCGTGGCCGCTGGTCAGCAAGACCGTCAAGGCCAAGATGGGCAAGGCGGTGGGCGCCAACGGCAACCCGGCCGGCGTGCTCAGCGACATCCAGAACACGGCCAACGAGGCGGACAACACCGCCAAGTGACCCGCCGCGCGCCCCGGCACCCCCGGGGCCCCTGGCTCCCCCGCCACCGGCCCCGGGCCGTCGGCGGGGGATTGTCGTACCGCGGCCTTATCGTGGACGGGTGATGACGAGCGACGGCACCGACGGCGGCACCGGAGGCGGTGGCATAGGAGCACTGTCCCCGCAGGACGAGGCGGTGCTCGGCGTCGAGCGCCGCTCCTGGCCCCGGCCGGGCGCCAAGGAGCGGGTCATCCGCGAGCGGCTCGGCATCTCGCCGACCCGCTACTACCAGCTGCTGAACGCGCTGCTGGACGACCCGCGGGCGCTCGCCCACGACCCGGTCACGGTCAACCGGCTGCGCCGCGTCCGCGAGGCCCGGCGCGGCCGCCGCTGAGCGTCAGCCGCGGGCGCGGCCGCACGGGCCGCCGGTGACGCCGTTCCGCCGCCGATGCACCCGTACCCGGCACCCGCCCGCACGCGACCGGTAATGTCGTCGTCATGGGCAGCCCCCCGAACTCCTTGCCGACACCGGTCACCGAAGCGGGCCGGGACGGTCTCGCCGCGCTGCTGGACAGCCCCGGCCGAGCCGTGCTCGCTCTCGACTTCGACGGCACGCTCGCCGACATCGTGCCCGACCCCGAGAAGGCCCGCGCCCACCCCGGCGCCGTGGCCGCGCTGGCCCGCCTCGCGCCGCGGCTGTGCTCCCTGGTGGTCATCACCGGCCGCCCGGCCGGCGTCGCGGTCCGCCTCGGCGGCTTCACGGACGCGCCGGGCCTGGAGCGGCTGGTGGTCCTCGGCGGCTACGGCGCCGAGCGCTGGGACGCGGCCACCGGCACGGTACGGGCGCCGGCGCCGCCGCCCGGCGTCGCCGCCGTACAGGCCGAGCTCCCCGGCGTCCTGGACAAGCTGGGCGCCTGGCACGCCTCCTGGGTGGAGGACAAGGGCCGCGCCATCGCCGTGCACACCCGCCGCGCCGAGGACCCGCAGGCCGCCTTCGAGCTGCTGCGCGAGCCCCTGTACGCGCTCGCCGAACGGCACGGCCTGATCGTCGAGCCCGGCCGGTACGTCCTCGAACTGCGGCCGCCCGGCATGGACAAGGGCGTCGCGCTCGCCGAGTACGTACGGGAGACCGGCGCCACCACCGTGCTGTACGGGGGCGACGACCTCGGCGACCTCGCCGCCTACTCCGCCGTGGACAAGCTGCGGTCGGACGGCCTGGCCGGGGTGCTGGTGTGCAGCGGCAGCGCGGAGGTCGCCGAGCTGGCGGGCCGGGCGGACCTGGTCGTGGACGGCCCGACGGGTGTCGTCGCGCTGCTGCACGCCCTCGCGGACCGGCTGGGGGCGCCCGCCTGACGGACGCGGCCGGGGCCCTCCCGGGCCCCGGCGCCGCTACTGCTCCAGCGCCCGCAGCTGCTGGAGGAACCACCGGTCCGGCGGCAGCGCGGTGGCCGCGGCGGCCAGCCGCTTCGTGCGCTCGGCCCGCTCGCCGTCCTCCATGGACAGCGCCTCGTGCAGCGCGCGGGCGGTGGCGGAGATGTCGTACGGATTGACGCACACCGCGTCCTCGCCCAGCTCCGCGTAGGCCCCGGCCTCCCGGGACAGCACCAGCGCGCAGCCCGCCTCGGAGATCACCGGGACCTCCTTGGCGACCAGGTTCATCCCGTCCCTGATCGGGTTGACCAGTGCCACGTCGGCGATCCGGTAGGCGGCCAGCGACCGCGCGAAGTCGTCCTTCACGTGCAGGACGACCGGCTGCCAGCCCGGGGTGCCGTACTCCTCGTTGATCTCCTCGGCCAGCCGCCCGACCTCGTCGGTGTAGGCGCGGTAGACCTCCAGGTCCTGGCGGGAGGGGTAGGCGAACGCGATGTGCACGACCCGTTCGCGCCACTCGGGGCGGCCGGCCAGCAGCGCCCGGTAGGCGCGCAGCCCGCGCACGATGTTCTTGGACAGCTCCGTACGGTCCACCCGGACGATCGTCTTCCGGTCCGGCCCGCCGATCTGCTCGCGCAGCGCCGCCAGCCGCTCGTCCACGTCGGGACGGTGCGCCCGCTCCCGCAGGAATTCCGCGTCCGCGCCCAGGCCGTGCACGCCGAGCCGCGTCGTCCGGCCCTCATGGACGATGCTCAGCCCGCCGTCCCCGTCGCGCGCCACCTCGGCGCCCAGCACCGCCGCGCAGCACTCCGCGAACGCCTCGGCCCAGCGCCGCGTCAGGAACGCGGCGCGGTCACCGCCCAGCATGCCGCGCAGCACCGCCTCGGCCACGTCGTCCGGCAGCATCCGGAAGTAGTCGGCGGGCGCCCACGGCGTGTGCGAGAAGTGGCCGATGCGCAGGTCGGGGCGGCGGGCGCGGAGCAGCCCCGGCACCAGCGTGAGGTGGTAGTCCTGCACGAGCACCACGGCGCCGGGCGCGGCCTCGTCGGCGAGCGCGTCCGCGAAGGCCGCGTTGTACGCCTCGTACGACGCCCACTGCGCGCGGAATCCGTCGTCGAAGGAGGGCTCCAGCGGCGTCTGGTAGAGCAGGTGGTGGACGAACCACAGCACCGAGTTCGCGATGCCGTTGTAGGCGTCGGTGAAGACGTCGGCGGGGATGTCCAGCATGCGTACGTGCTGGCCGCCCGTGTCGGCGGTGTCCAGGTGGCCGCCGCTGCGGCGGGCGGCCTCGCGGTCGCCGTCGCCGAGGGCGGCGCACACCCACACCGCGCCGGCGTCCGGACCGATCGCGGAGAGACCGGAGACCAGCCCGCCACCACCGCGTTTCGCGGTCAGCGTGCCGTCGTCCCCCTTCGTGTACGAGACCGGACCGCGGTTGGACGCGACGAGAACCTTGGCACCAGAACGCTCGGAGACCATGTTGCGAGACTAGCCCGCCACCCATCCGCTCAAACGTGCGGAGCGGAGGCGGAACGTCACGGTTTACGCCGCGCCGGAACCGGGCTTTGGACCGGCGGCGTCACGCCGCCCGGCGCTCCGCGTACTCCGGTATCTCCGCCATCGGGGGCCGCTCCTCGGTGTCCACGTCCCAGGTGCGCGGCACGAAACCGGTCTCACCGCGCTCGAACTGGGTCAGCCGCGGGCGCACGAGATGGCCGCGGGCCAGCCGCAGCTGTGCGGTGCGGTAGATGGCCGCCGCCATCCTGCCGAGCGCCTGGCCGCTCTGATGGCGGTGCTTGCGCACGCCGATGTCCACCTGCGCCAGCGCGTCCAGCCCCACCGTGTGCAGCGCGTCGACCAGCAGGCCCAGCTCCACGCCGTAGCCCACCGGGAACGGCAGCCGCTCCAGCAGCGACCGGCGGGCCGCGTACTCCCCGCCGAGCGGCTGCACGAACCCGGCGAGCCGCGGCCAGTGCAGGTTCAGCAGCGGCCGGGCGACCAGCTCGGTGACCCGGCCGCCCTGGCCCGCCGCCTCGCCCAGCGGACGGTCGTACATGCCCTTGACGAACTGCACGTCCGGGTCGGTCAGCAGCGGGCCGACGATCCCGGAGACGAAGCCCGGGTCGAACTCGCGCAGGTCGGCGTCGACGAAGCAGACGATGTCGCCGCCGGTCGCCAGCAGGGAGCGCCACAGCACCTCGCCCTTGCCGGGCAGCGCGGGCAGCCGCGGCAGCACCTCGTCCCGGTGGACGACCCGCGCGCCCGCCTCGGCCGCGATCTTCGCCGTACCGTCCGTGGACCCGGAGTCCAGCACCACCAGCTCGTCGACGAGCGGCGCCGACGGGGTCATCAGCTCCGTACGGATCGCCTCGACGATCGCGCCGACCGTCGCCTCCTCGTCGAGCGCCGGCAGCACGACGGAGACCGTCTGTCCTGTCTCGCGCTTCGCGGCCAGCAGCCGGTCGAGCGGGCGGTCCACGGCCGACCAGGACCGGCCGGCCAGCCAGCGCTCCACCTCTTCCAGCACGTGCGGGTCTCCTTCGTTCCCGGACCAGCGATGTGATCCATCTCGCGGTGCGGACGGCTGTCTCGACCGCCCGGCCCTTCGGTTACAGTCTTGAACAACGCGAACGCCCCGGACATGCCGGGGTCGGCGCGACAAACGCCTGGGCCCCGGCCCAGCGCCATACCGCTCATCCAGAGGGGCAGAGGGACACGGCCCGTTGAAGCCCCGGCAACCCTCCAGCCGGTCTCCGTCGCCGCACAGTGTGTGCGGCCCGCGAGGCTCCCGGCTCGGGAAGGTGCCAATTCCGTCTCGCGGCGAGATGCGTCGCGAGGAAGATGAGGAGAAAGGGCCTCGCCTCCATGGCTGTGCAGTCCGTCGAAAGCACCCCGTCCGCCAGCGTCTCCCTCGGCCCCGCCGTCGCGTTGTCCTGCCGCGAGTGCGGCGAGCGCTTCGATCTCGGTCCGATCTTCGCCTGCGTGTCCTGCTTCGGGCCGCTGGAAGTGGCGTACGACCTGCCGGCCGGTGACCCCGAGGGTCTGCGCGAGCGGATCGAGGCGGGCCCCAACAGCATCTGGCGGTACGCGCCGCTGCTGCCCGTCCCGGCCGACGTCGCGGACAAGCCCAACCTCAACCCCGGCCTGACCAAGCTGGTCAAGGCCGACAACCTGGCCCGTGAGCTGGGTGTCACCGGCGGCCTGTACGTCAAGGACGACTCCGGCAACCCGACGCACTCCTTCAAGGACCGCGTCGTCGCCATCGCCGTCGAGGCCGCCCGCGCCTTCGGCTTCACCACCCTGTCCTGCTCCTCCACCGGCAACCTCGCCGGCGCGGTCGGCGCGGCGGCGGCCCGGGCCGGCTTCCGCTCCTGCGTGTTCATCCCGCACGACCTGGAGGCGGGCAAGGTCGTCATGGCCGCGGTCTACGGCGGCGAGCTGGTCGGCATCGAGGGCACCTACGACGACGTCAACCGCTTCTGCTCGGAACTGATCGGCGACCCGCTCGGCGAGGGCTGGGGCTTCGTCAACGTCAACCTGCGCCCGTACTACGGCGAGGGTTCCAAGACCCTCGCGTACGAGATCTGCGAGCAGCTCGGCTGGCGGCTGCCGGACCAGATCGTCATCCCGATCGCGTCCGGCTCCCAGCTCACGAAGATCGACAAGGGGCTGAAGGAGCTGATCGCGCTCGGCCTGGTCGAGGACAGGCCGTACAAGATCTTCGGTGCCCAGGCGGAGGGCTGCTCCCCGGTCTCCACCGCCTTCAAGGCGGGCCACGACGTCGTACGGCCGCAGAAGCCGGACACCATCGCCAAGTCGCTGGCCATCGGCAACCCGGCCGACGGCCCGTACGTGCTGGACATCGCCCGGCGCACCGGCGGCGCGGTCGAGGACGTCGACGACGCGCAGGTGGTCGATGCGATCAAGCTGCTGGCCCGTACGGAGGGCATTTTCGCCGAGACCGCCGGCGGCGTGACCGTGGGCGTCACGAAGAAGCTGATCGAGAACGGGCTGCTCGACCCGGCGCTGACCACCGTCGTGCTCAACACCGGCGACGGGCTCAAGACGCTGGACGCCGTGGCGCCCACGACCGGGCCCTCGGCCACCATCCGCCCGAGCCTGGAAGCGTTCCGCGCCGCCGGCCTGGCGGGCTGACCGCCGCGCGCGGCCGTACACACCCGTGCGCGGTCGCGCGCGCCCGTGCGCGTTGGTGCACACCGGCACGCGTCGGCTCACACCGATGCGCGTCGGTACGCAACCGCACCCGTCGGCGCGCATCCGCACCCATCAGCGCGCGTCGGCGTACCTCCGTCCGCCCCCCCCCCGCGGCCGCCGGTACGCCCGCGCCCGCCGCCCCACCGCACCCTCCCGCGATCTGGAAGGCAGAACATCATGAGCGTCAACGTCCGCATCCCGACCATCCTGCGCACCTACACCGGCGGCCAGGCCGAGGTCGCCGCCGAGGGCGCGACCCTCTCCGAGGTCATCGAGAACCTGGAGCAGAACCACGCCGGTATCGCGGCCCGTGTCCTGGACGACACCGGCAAGCTGCGCCGCTTCGTGAACGTCTACGTCAACGACGACGACGTGCGCTTCGAGCAGGGCCTGGCGACGCCGACGCCGGACGGCGCGGGCGTCTCGATCATCCCGGCGGTGGCCGGCGGCTGCTGAGCCGGCCGCCCGGGACGCCGTAACGATCTCTTTCGGCCCTTCCTGGAGCCAACGGCTGGAATCGCCCCCTCCGCCACGAAGCGGACGGGGCGATTCCGTGTTGTTAAAGGCGATACAGTTGAGGTGATTCCTCGTCCAGCGCACGCCGAACGCCGATGAAGGCTCGGCAAGTTGTGCGCGAAGTGTGGACATGATTTGTCGTGTTGGTGAGCTTTGCCCGGCCCGACTTGCCCTGACGTATGGGCTTTTCTCCGCATATTTGCGATTGTTCGCGAGAAGAATTCTCGTCCGACTGACCTGTTGCGCTGGGCAGTTGGACAGATACATTCAGCGGCGGTCGACGCGTTCCGGCGCACACCCCCTCCTGTCGGGGGGTGAGGTCTGACCCGGGTCCGCGGAGTGCGGTCCTGTGCAAGGGCCAGTAATAGGGGAGTTAGGCATGGCTCAGGGCACCGTCAAGTGGTTCAACGCGGAGAAGGGGTACGGCTTCATCGCGGTCGACGGTGGTGCGGATGTATTCGTCCACTACAGCGCGATCCAGATGGACGGTTACCGCACCCTTGAGGAGGGTCAGCGGGTCGAGTTCGAGATCTCGCAGGGCCAGAAAGGGCCGCAGGCGGACATGGTCCGCGTGGCCGGCTGAAGCGCCGACCGACTGCTGCGTACGAAGGTCCGCGTCCCCTGTGGGGGGCGCGGGCCTTCTGTGTTTGGGTGGGGCGGTGGGGTGATGCGGGGAGTGCCAGGTCATCGGGGTGGCTCTGGTTTGCCACCCGAACGAGTTGGGGATGGCTCCCGCCAACGCGCTTGCACTCTCATGGGTCGAGTGCTAATCATTGCGTTAGCACTCTACGAGTGAGAGTGACAGCTAAGGACCGACTCGGTGAGGTCCGCGGGCAGGTGGGGCAAGGAACCACCGGCTCGTGAACCGTCCGTCGCGGGCGCCAGCGCGGTCCGGAGTATCCACCCTCCCCCAGACGCAGTCCGGGGGGACCCCCAGTCCGGGAGGACCACTTCACATGGCCAAGATCATCGCGTTCGACGAGGAGGCACGGCGCGGTCTCGAGCGCGGGATGAACCAGCTCGCCGACGCCGTCAAGGTCACCCTTGGCCCCAAGGGCCGCAACGTCGTCCTCGAGAAGAAGTGGGGCGCCCCCACGATCACCAACGATGGTGTCTCCATCGCCAAGGAGATCGAGCTCGAGGACCCGTACGAGAAGATCGGCGCCGAGCTGGTCAAGGAGGTCGCGAAGAAGACGGACGACGTCGCCGGTGACGGCACGACGACCGCGACCGTCCTGGCCCAGGCCCTGGTCCGCGAGGGCCTGCGCAACGTGGCCGCCGGCGCCAACCCGATGGCCCTCAAGCGCGGCATCGAGCGTGCCGTCGAGGCCGTCTCCGCCGCCCTGCTGGAGCAGGCCAAGGACGTGGAGACCAAGGAGCAGATCGCTTCGACCGCCTCCATCTCCGCCGCCGACACCCAGATCGGCGAGCTGATCGCCGAGGCCATGGACAAGGTCGGCAAGGAAGGCGTCATCACCGTCGAGGAGTCCCAGACCTTCGGTCTGGAGCTGGAGCTCACCGAGGGTATGCGCTTCGACAAGGGCTACATCTCGGCGTACTTCGCCACCGACATGGAGCGTATGGAGGCGTCGCTCGACGACCCGTACATCCTCATCGTCAACTCGAAGATCTCCAACGTGAAGGACCTCCTTCCGCTGCTGGAGAAGGTCATGCAGTCGGGCAAGCCGCTGCTGATCATCGCCGAGGACGTCGAGGGCGAGGCCCTGTCGACCCTGGTCGTCAACAAGATCCGCGGCACCTTCAAGTCCGTCGCCGTCAAGGCTCCGGGCTTCGGCGACCGCCGCAAGGCCATGCTCGGCGACATCGCCATCCTCACCGGTGGCACGGTCATCTCCGAGGAGGTCGGCCTCAAGCTGGAGAACGCCGGTCTCGACCTGCTGGGCCGCGCCCGCAAGGTCGTCATCACCAAGGACGAGACCACCATCGTCGACGGTGCCGGTGACAGCGAGCAGGTCCAGGGCCGCGTCAACCAGATCCGCGCCGAGATCGAGAACAGCGACTCGGACTACGACCGCGAGAAGCTCCAGGAGCGTCTGGCGAAGCTGGCCGGCGGCGTGGCCGTCATCAAGGCCGGTGCCGCCACCGAGGTCGAGCTCAAGGAGCGCAAGCACCGCATCGAGGACGCCGTGCGCAACGCGAAGGCGGCCGTCGAGGAGGGCATCGTCGCCGGCGGTGGCGTCGCCCTGCTGCAGGCCTCCTCGGTCTTCGAGAAGCTGGAGCTGGAGGGCGACGAGGCCACCGGTGCCGCCGCTGTGAAGCTGGCGCTGGAGGCCCCGCTGAAGCAGATCTCCGTCAACGGCGGCCTTGAGGGCGGCGTTGTCGTGGAGAAGGTGCGCAACCTGGCCGTCGGCCACGGTCTGAACGCCGCGACCGGCGAGTACGTCGACATGATCGCCGAGGGCATCATCGACCCCGCCAAGGTCACGCGCTCCGCGCTGCAGAACGCCGCGTCGATCGCCGCGCTGTTCCTGACCACCGAGGCCGTCATCGCCGACAAGCCGGAGAAGGCCGCCGCGGCCGCTCCGGGCGGCATGCCGGGCGGTGACATGGACTTCTGATCCTCCCGGATCATCTGTCCTCAGGTCGCTGGGGCGGCACTCCTCCTCCCAGGGGGGTGCCGCCCCAGCGGCGTTCGCGGTGCGGTCTCCGGTACGTCCTTCCGTACGGCGGTCCTTGCGTTGCCCCCGGCCCGACGGGGCACGATCGCCCCATGACGACTCGAAACGGGCAGACCGCCCGACCGGACCGGTTCACCGCGGACACGGTCGCCCTGGTCACCGGCGGAAGCAGTGGAGTGGGCCTGGCAGCCGCGCGGCGGCTGCTCGCGGACGGCGCGCGGGTGGTGGTGTGCGGCCGCGACGAGCGCCGCCTCGACACCGCCGTGGCGCACCTGAGGGAGCAGGCGCGGGAGGCGGTGACGGGCGGCGAAGCAACCGTTGCGGATGCGACGGGGGCGGGGCAGCGGGCGGCCGGTGACGCGGCGGACCGGGTGTTCGGCGTACGGGCCGACACGGCCTCCGTCGCCGACCTGGACGCCGCGGTCCAGGCGGTGCGCGACCGCTTCGGGCACCTCGACATCATCTTCGCCAACGCAGGCCGGTACGCCGCCGCGCCCTTCGAGGAGATCACCGAGGCCGACTTCGACCAGGCGGTCGGCGTGAACTTCAAGGGCGTGTTCTTCACCGTCCAGCGGGCGCTCCCGCTGCTGCGGGACGGTGGCGCGGTGGTCATCAACGCCTCGTCGCTGGTGCAACGCGGGCAGGCGGACGCCACCCTGCACTCCGCGACCAAGGCCGCCGCGCTCAACCTCGCCAGGACGCTCGCGGCGGCGCTCGCCGGGCGCCGGATCCGCGTCAACTCGGTCAGCCCCGGCTACGTCGAGACGCCGATGTTCGCGGGCTCGGACATCGGCGTGGCGGAGGCGGAGAAGCTGCGGGCGCAGACGGCGGCGGGCCGGTTCGCGCGGCCCGAGGAGATCGCCGACGCGGTGGCCTTCCTGGCGTCCGGCGAGGCGTCGTACGTCAACGGGCAGGACCTGGTGGTGGACGGCGGGCTGCACGGCTGCGCCATGTGAGGGCCGGGCGGGGCGGCCGCCCGGACACACCGTCGCCGCCGTTATGTCACTTTCTGTGAGATTCGGCATGTAAGGCGGCGCTGGTACTGGTATGGGCATGGCGGCCATACTTTTCGGAGCCTCACCGGAAGGTGATCTTCCGCGATGGCCGTCCCCGTACCCCGGACGCCCCGCAAGGACGCCCCATGAGCACGCTCGATTCCCTGATCGTCGCCGTCAACGACGGTCTCTGGACCTACCTGCTGATACCGCTGGTGGTCTGCGCCGGCCTGTACTTCACGGTCCGCTCCCGGGCCGTGCAGCTGCGGCTCTTCCCGGAGATGCTGCGCGTGCTCAAGGACAAGTCGCAGCCCAGGGCGGACGGCACCAAACCGGTCTCGTCCTTCGGCGCCTTCACCATCTCGGCGGCCGCGCGGGTCGGTACGGGCAACATCGCGGGCGTCGCCACCGCCATCACCCTGGGCGGCGCCGGAGCGGTGTTCTGGATGTGGGTGATGGCCCTCGTCGGCGGCGCCTCGGCGTTCGTCGAGTCGGCGCTGGCCCAGCTCTACAAGGTCCGTGACGACAAGGACGGGGACGGCAAGGACGGGGACGGCACCCCCTCCGGTACGTACCGGGGCGGCCCCGCCTACTACATGCAGCGCGGGCTCGGGAAACGCTGGCCCGGCGTGCTGTTCGCGGTCGCCATCACCGTGACCTTCGGGTTCGTCTTCAACGCCGTGCAGTCCAACACGATCACCTCGGTCGCCTCCGGGTCCGTCTCCGGCAGCGGTTCGTCGTGGTTCGCCCCGGCGGTCGGCCTGCTGCTGGCCGTCCTGCTGGGCGTCGCGATCTGCGGCGGCGTCCGCCGCATCACCTCCGTCACGACCGTCCTCGTACCGGTCATGGCCGTCGTCTACCTGCTGCTGGGCACCGCCGTCGTCCTCCTCAACCTCGGCGACCTGCCGCGGGTCCTCGGCGACATCGTCGGCGGCGCGTTCGGCTTCAAGGAGCTGGCGGCCGGTGGGATCGGCGCGGCGATCCAGCAGGGTGTCCGGCGCGGCATGTTCTCCAACGAGGCGGGCCTGGGCTCGGCGCCGAACGCGGGCGCCGCCGCCGAGGTCACCCACCCGGTCAAGCAGGGGCTCGTCCAGTCCCTCGGCGTCTTCTTCGACACCCTGCTGATCTGCTCGATGACCGCCTTCATCATCCTGACGACCACCCCGGAACTGGGCGGCCGGCAGGGCGCCGACCTCACCCAGTCCGCGCTGACCGACACGCTCGGCGGCTGGGCCGGTCACGTGCTGACGGCCGTCGTCTTCCTGCTCGCCTTCAGCTCCATGATCGGGAACTACTACTACGGCGAGTCCAACATCGGCTTCATGACGCGGCGCGCCTGGGTCCTGCCCGTCTACCGCGCCCTCGTCCTCGCGGTCGTCTTCCTCGGCGCGCTGGGCTCGGTCGGCGTCATCTGGAACCTCGCCGACGTCTTCATGGGCCTCATGGCCCTCATCAACCTCCTGGCCATCATCCCCCTCTCGGCCATCGCCTTCCGCCTCCTGGACGACTACACGGCCCAGCGCCGGTCCGGCCTCGACCCGGTGTTCACCCGGTCCCGGATGCCGGATCTGACGGGGGTGGAGTGCTGGCCGGACACGCCGACGGCGCCCGGGCGCCGGGAGACGGCGGGGGCGGGGACGGCCTAGCCTCTCGCGCCGTCCGCCCCCAGCCGCTGGGCGCCGTCCACCGGCGCCCCCGTGGCGGCGTTCAGGTCCGCCAGTGCCTGCTTGCCGAAGCCGAAGAAGTACGTCGCCAGAAAGCCGGCCGCGTAGCCGATCAGCAGGCCGAGGGCGTAGACGACGAGGGTGGCGCCGAGGGACTGGTCGCCCTTGAGCAGGGGGAACAGGGCCCAGCCCGACGGGCCGATGGCGGTGGAGCCGGCCGTCGTGCCGAGCTGGTTGAACAGGCCCACGAAGCCGCCGCCGAACGCGCCGCCCACGCAGGCGGTGACGAACGGGCGGCCCAGCGGCAGCGAGACGCCGTAGATGAGGGGTTCGCCGACACCGAGGAACCCGGCGGGCAGCGCGGACCTGACGGTCCTGCGGATCGAGCGGTTGCCGGGCAGGCGGAAGTAGACCGCGAGGGCGGCGCCCACCTGGCCGGCGCCGGCCATCGCGAGGATGGGCAGCAGGACCGTGTAGCCCTGCTGCTCGATCAGCGTGGTGTGGATGGGGATCAGGGCCTGGTGCAGACCGAGCATGACGAGCGGCAGGAAGAGGCCGCCGAGCAGGAACCCGGCCGCAGCGCCGCCGTGGGCGAGCAGCCAGTTCGCGCACGTACCGATCGCGGTGGCGACCTCGCCGGCCAGGAACATCAGGCCGAAGAGCGTGACCAGGCCGGAGACCAGTACGGTCACGGTGGGCGTGACCAGGACGTCGAGCGCCTCGGGGACGTACCGGCGGCACGCCTTCTCGACCTGGACGGCGAGCAGCGCCGCGCCCAGGGCGCCGAGCACCCCGCCCTGGCCCGGTGAGAGCTGCTGGCCGAAGGCGCTCACCTGGGCGACACCCGCGTACACGATGATCGCGGCGACCGCGCCGCCCAGGACGGGCGTACCGCCGAACTCCTTCGCGGTGTTGTGGCCCACGAAGACCGCGATCAGGGACATGAAGCCGGAGGCGATGGCGGCCAGTGCCGGGACGAGGGCGGGCAGTACGCCGAAGTTGGTCAGCAGGCCGTTCAGTCCGGCGATGATGCCGCAGCCGATGAGGGCGGGGATCAGCGGGACGAAGACGTCGGCGATCCGGCGGAGGAAGAGTTTGACCGGGGTCGCGTTCCTGGCCTTCCGGCGGGCTTTGAGGGCGGCGCCCTGGGCGGCCAGGTCTTCGGCGGTGGAGGGGATGGGAGTGGGGGTGGGATCGGTGCTGTCAGGGGTTGTCGGTGAGGTTGCCGGTGAGGGCTGCGGTGAGGTGTCGGGGGCGGGGGACGCGTCGCGGCCGGCGTCGACCAGGGCGGCGAACTCCGGGGTGACGCGGGCGACCGTCCCCGGACCCAGCACGATCTGGTACGTGTCGTCCTCCACCACGCCCAGGACGGCGGGCAGCGCCTTCAGGGCGTCGTCCCGGACCAGCGAGCGGTCCGCGACGCCGAGGCGCAGCCGCGTCATGCAGTGGGCGACGGACGTGACGTTGGCGGCGCCGCCGACCAGAGGGAGGAGCGCGGCGGCGGTGGCGCGGTTCTTCTCATCGGACATGTGATGTGGTGCCTTGCTGTGCGTACGTGCCGGGACGGGCTGGCGGCGGCGGGAACGCCTGGCCGGTCAGCCGTCCTGAAGGGGCGGGGTGTGCAGGGCGGTGTGCAGCGCGGCCCTGAGGTGGCCGCGGGAGTCGGCCAGCAGCCGGGCCGCCGTCGGCCCGTCGACCCCGGCCAGGACGACCAGGATGGCGTTCTTGACCTCCCCGTCGGTGGCGGCGAGCGCGGCCTCGATCTCCGGGTCCCCGGCGCCGGTGGCCAGCGCCACGATGCGGCGCGAGCGGGCCCGCAGCTTCTCGTTGGAGGCGCGGACGTCCACCATCAGGTTCCCGTAGGTCTTGCCCAGCCGGATCATGGTGATGGTCGAGAGCATGTTGAGGACCAGCTTCTGCGCCGTGCCGGCCTTCAGCCGGGTGGAGCCGGTGAGGAGTTCGGGCCCGACGACGACTTCGATGCCGTGGTCGGCGGCCGCGGCCAGCGCCGAGCCCGCGTTGCAGGACAGGCCGACGGTCAGCGCACCGCGGGCCGCGCGGGCGTGTTCGACGGCGCCGATCGCGTACGGGGTGCGGCCGGAGGCGGAGACGCCGACCACCGTGTCGTCGGCGGTCAGACCCAGCGCGTCCAGGTCGGCGGCGGCCAGCTCCTTGCTGTCCTCGGCGCCCTCGACGGCGGCGACCAGGGCGGTGGGGCCGCCCGCGATCAGGCCCACGACCTGCGACGGGTCGGTGTTGAAGGTGGGCGGGCACTCGCTCGCGTCCAGCACGCCGAGGCGGCCGGCCGTGCCCGCGCCCGCGTAGACCAGCCGGCCGCCGCGCGCCATCCGCTCGGCGGTGGCGTCGATGGCGGCGGCGATCTCCGGGAGCCGGTCGGCGACGGCGGCGGGGACGGTGGTGTCCTCGCCGTTCATCGTGCGGGCGATCTCCAGGGTGGACAGCCGGTCGATCTCGGCGAGTTCGGGCCGGAAGGCTTCGGTGGTGAGCGTGTCGAGCTGGGCGCGCAGCTGGGCGTACTCGGCGGGGGAGGTCATGGCGGTGGCGGCTCTTTCCGGGCGCGTACGGCTCGGCGGGGGCGCGTACGGCTCTCGACGGGGGCGCGGAGGCGGCGGGCGGGACACCGGGCGGGGCCGGGGGCCCCGGCGCGGCCGGCGGGCGGGCCGGGGGTCAGCGGTGGGGCGTACGGGGCGAGTGGCGGTGGGCGAGCGCTTCGTAGGAAGCGGACAGGGCGGGCGCCGCGGTCTCGTACGTACGCTGTGCGACGCCCACGAACAGGCAGTCCACGACCAGCAGTTGGCTGGTGCGCGAGGACATGGCGGCGGGGCGCAGCTCGCTCTCCCGGGCCGTGGACGTGGTCAGGACGTGATCGGCGTACGAGGCGATGCCGCCGTCCGGGCGGCCGGTGATCGCGATGGTCGTCGCGCCCCGGTCGAAGGCGACCCGCAGCGGCTCTATGACGTCGGTGGTACGCCCCGAATGGGTGATCGCGATGGCCACGTCACCGGCGCGCATCTGGACCGCGTTGGTCACCGCGAGGTGCGGGTCGGAGTGGGCGTGCGCGATCAGGCCGATCCGCAGCAGCTTCTGGACCAGGTCCTGGCCGACGAGGTTGGAGGCCCCTATGCCGTACACGTCGATGCGCCGGGCCGCGGCCAGCGCGCCGACCGCCGCCTCCAGCTGCGTCAGGTCCAGACCGGCCGCGGTGTCGGCCAGGCACTGCTGTTCCTCCTGGGCCAGCTTCGCGACCACGTCGGGGAGCGCGTCGTCGACCGCTATGTCGGCGGTGACGGCGGGTGCGCGGCCGGTGGCCTGCTGGGTGGCGAGGGCGGCCAGCGCGATGCGCAGGTCGCGGTAGCCCGGGTAGCCGAGCAGGCGCGAGGTCCGTACGACGGTGGCCTCGCTCGTGCCCGTACGTTCCGCGAGGCCGGTGACGGTGAGCGCGGCGCAGCCGGCCGGGTCGCTCGCGACAGCCTCCGCGACCCGCTGCATGGAACGGGTCATGGACGGCGCCAGCGTGCGCACCTTGGCGGCCAGGGCCGCGGGGGCGGGCGGGCTCGGGGCGGCCCGTGCGGCGGCGCCGGAGTCCTTGAAAGTTTCCTTCAGGTCGGGGCTCACAGCTGAAAAGTAATTTCAGCGGCGGTCCGCGTCAATACCCGTCGGGTGCCGTCCGGGCGTCGACCGGTCAGTGTGCGGCCGGTGTGCGGCAGGAGTGCGGCCGGTGGCGCGGGCAGCCGGAGCGGTTGTCAGTGGTGCGGGAGAGAATGGGGGGCATGGAGCTCGAACAGGCACTGCACGCGGCCCGCGCGCTGGTCCTCGCGGACCTGGTGGCGGGCGAAGTCGCCGACGCGGAGATCGTCTCGATGGTCGAGGATTCCGTGACGCACCGCCGATGGTGGGTGGAGCAGTGGCCCGAGGGCGCCGAGTTCGTGGCCGGGCTGATAGCGCAGGACGTCCAGGACGCGCTCCTGGAGCGGTACGGCCGCTGGCCGCTGTGCCCCGTGTGCCTGCACGGCGGCGATCCGCACGCCCTCGACGTCGAGCCCGAATTGGGCCCCGACCCGCACTGGGTCTGCCCCAAGACGGCGGTCTCGGTGGCCAGGGTCGGCTCGCTGGGCGCCACCGCAGGAGGCTGACATGGCGCTCTACATCGACCCGCCGACCTGGCCCGGGCACGGCCGGATGTGGTCCCACCTCGTCAGCGACGCCTCGTTCGAGGAACTGCACGCCTTCGCCGCGCGCATCGGCTGCCCCCGCAAGGCGTTCGACCGCGATCACTACGACATACCGGCGGAGCGGCACGCGGACGCGGTGCGCGCGGGCGCGCTGGAGGCCGGCAGCAGGGAGCTGGTCCGCCTCCTGCGCGAGGCGGGCCTGCGCCGTCCGAAGAGCCGGGAGGGCGGAGCGGTGGGGCAGTAGGGGAGGGGGAGAGCGGCGGCAGGGAGTAGCGGGCGGGTGGGGTGCCGCGTCGGTATCGCATCGGGATCGGTACCGCATCGGGATCGGGGCCGGGTCGGTCCGGGTCGGTCCGGGTCCGGGGCGGGCCGGGATCCGGAAACGGCGAAGGCCCGCCCGGGGTGCCGGGCGGACCTGTAGGGGGTGGGGCGGGCGCGGCGTGCCCTCAGCTCCGGTCCGCCGCCTCCACCGTCCCCGCCGCTTGCGCCGTCCTGGCGGTCTCGGCCGCGTGCCCGGCCTCCACCGTCCCGGCGGTCCCGCCCGTGCGCGCCGCCGTGTGCTGCGCCGCACCCGCCGAGGAGGCGACGAGGCGGGAGGTGCTCTTCGTACGGTGCAGCCGCAGGGCGACGAGGGTGGTGGCAACGCCCAGCGCCGCGAGCGCCGCGGCCGTCCACGCGACGGCCGGGTAGCCCCAGCCCGCGCTGATGACGAGCCCGCCGAGCCACGGCCCGAGGGTGTTGCCCATGTTGAAGGCGGAGGTGGTGGTCGCGCCGGCCAGCGTCGGCGCGGCGGTCGCCACGTTGAACATCCGGGCGTTCAGGGCCGGTGCGGTGGCGAACGCGGTGACGCCGAGCAGCAGCGAGAGGGTGACGGCGGCGACGGAGTTCTGTGCGGTCAGGGCCAGCAGCGTCAGCACGGTGGCCGAGGCGCCGATGCCCCCGATGATCGTTCCGAACGGGTGCGCGTCCGCTGTGCGTCCGCCGACGAACGTACCGATCAGCGCGCCGACACCGAACAGCGCCAGTACGGTCGGCACGCTGCTCTCGGACAGCCCGGCCGTGTCGGTCAGCAGCGGCGCCAGGTAGGAGAACAGCGCGAAGACCGCCGCGCCGTTCAGCGCGGTGCCGATCAGTGCCAGCCAGACCTGCTTGTCGCGGTAGATGCTCAGTTCGCGGCGGAGCACGGGGCGCTCGTCACCGGTCGGCACGGCCGTCCGCGGCACCAGCGCGACCACGCCGACCAGGCCGATCGCCGAGAGGACCGCCACCGCCCAGAAGGCGGACCGCCAGCCCGCGTGCTGCCCGAGCAGCGCGCCGGCCGGCACCCCCGCGATGTTGGCGATGCTCAGCCCGCCGACCATGACGGCCATCGCCTTGGCGCGTGCCGTGACCGGCACCAGCGACACCGCGACCGCCGCGCCGACCGCCCAGAACCCGGCACAGGCCAGCGCGCTGACCACGCGGGAGACGAACAGCACGCCGTACGACGGTGCCACCGCGCCCGCGACCTGCCCGAGCCCGAAGACGGTGAGCAGGGCTATCAGCGTGGTGCGGCGGGGCAGTTGCAGGGTGGCGCCGGCGAGCACCGGCGCGCCGACCACCATGCCGATCGCGAAGGCGGAGACCAGGAGACCGGCCTGGGGAATGGTCACCCCCATGTCCCGGGCCAGGGGCTGGAGGATGCCCGACAGCATGAATTCGCTGGTGCCGAGGGCGAAGACGGAGAGTCCGAGGACGTAGACGGCTAGAGGCATGCGGGTGCGATCGGGATGGTCTTGCATGTCACGCACGAACAGTGCTGATGCGCATGACATTCCCGGCCACGGCGCCGATCCCGGAACGGTACCGGGCGGTTCCGGGCGGATGGCCGGGTCGCGCCCCCGCGGCGTTTCGCCCCCTCGGCCCGGGGTACCCCGGCGGCTCCGCCCGGTTCGCGACGGCGAGGAGTCCGGACGGGGTGTACGGCAAGGAGGTGCGTATGAGGCGTACGAGGACGGTGGTCAGCGGTGTGCTGACGGGCATCGGCACCGCGGCGTTCATCGACGAGACGGTGTTCCACCAGCTGCTGCACTGGCACCACTTCTACGACAAGTCGACCACGGACGTCGGCCTGGTCTCCGACGGGCTGTTCCACGCGGGCAGCTGGCTCGCGATGGTGGCGGGCCTGGTCCTGTACGCGGACGTCCGGCGCCGCGGGACGCTGGTGCCCCGGGCGTGGTGGGGCGGACTGTGCCTGGGGCTGGGCGGGTTCCAGCTCTACGACGGAACGTTCCAGCACAAGGGGCTGGGCATCCACCAGATCCGGTACGGCGTGGACCTGGCGCCGTACGACTGGACGTGGAACGGGATCGCCGTACTCCTCCTGGTGGCCGGCGCACTCCTGCTGGTGCGCGCCTCCCGTACGCCTCCACGCACCACGTCGTCGCACACCGCCCCGACCGCCACCTCCCGCAACCGATGACGCCTGCCACGACCGTCCCGTCCGCCATGCCCGCCCTGTCCGGCGCGTCCGGCGGCACCCTGCCCCCGCTCTTCACCACGGCCGTCACCGCCACCGCCGTCCTCGGCTGCCTCGCCTACCTGGCCGCCGCGGCCCGGCTGCGCGCCCGCGGTGACGCCTGGCCGTACGGGCGCGACGCGCTGTTCTGCGCGGGCGGCGTGGTCCTGGTGGCGGGCGTCGCCGAGCCCTGGGGCGCCGCGCCGCCGTTCACCGCGCACATGCTCACGCACCTGTGCGTGGGCATGGTGGCGCCGCTGCTCCTGGTGCTCGGCCGCCCCCTGACGCTGACCCTGCGCACCGCGCCCGTCCCCGTACGCCGCGTCCTGGTGGCCCTGACCCGCTCGCGCTGGGCGGCGCTCCCGGTGCTGCCGCCGGTGGCGGCCCTGCTCGACTTCGGCGGGCTGTGGCTGCTGTACCGCACGCCGCTGCTGTCGGTCAGCCACCACAACCCCTGGCTGAACACGGCCGTGCACGTCCACATCCTGCTAGCCGGCCTCGCGTTCTCCTTCGGACTGCTCGCCCTGGACCCCGTACGCCACCGCCCCGGCTTCGGCCTGCGGGCCGCTGTGCTGCTGGCGGCGGGCACGGCACACGCCGTCCTCGCCAAGTCCCTGTACGCGGCGGGCCCGCCCGGCACCTCCTTCGGTGCCGCCGACCTGCACCTGGCCTCGCAGGTCATGTACTACGGCGGCGACGCCGTCGAGCTCGCGCTGGCGGCCGTCGTGGCGTGCCGCTGGTACCGGGCCGAGGGCCGTGCCCTGCGGCGCGCGCGGCGCGCGGGCCGGCCGGCGCCGTGCGGTACGACGACGGCCGCCGTCACCCGGTCGTGAGCAGCTCCAGCTCGGTGGTCAGGTTGCGGCGGGCCACCCGCTCCCACTGCTGCTTGCCGTACGGCGTCCGGAACAGGCTCGTCATGTCCAGGAGGTGCCGCAGCACCTCCGCGCGCCCGGCGCGGAACTCGCGGTCCGGCACGAACCCGTACTCCTCGCGGACGGCGGCGGCGTAGGCCGCGTACTGCTCGGGCGCCCCGGCCAGGACCGCCAGGTCCGCGTCGCACAGGGCCGCGCCGTTGTGGTCGTCGGGGGCCGGGTCGTGGCCCGCGGTGAGGCGTACGAGGCGGGCGACCTCGGCCGTACATGCGTCGTCGATGCCCAGCTCGGGCAGCGCGCGCTCGGCGAGGGCGGCGCTGCGCTCCTCGTTCTCGGAGCGTTCGGGCCGGTAGACCGCGTCGTGGAACCAGGCGGCGAGGCGGACGGCGTCCCAGTCCACGGGGACACCGGCGTCCAGGTCCGTCGCGTGCACGGCCAGCTCGTCGATGCGGTCCAGTACGGCGATGAGGTGGCCGGTGGTGTGGTACCGGCGCTGCGGCTCGGACCAGCGGCCGAGGAGGTTGTCCGCGTACGGGGCCGGGTCGGGGCCGGCGGGGCCGCTGCCGCCCCGGGCGCCGGCGACGGCGGTGGCCCAGCGGTGGTGCAGGTCCGGGAACGGGTCGGCGCCGCCACCGAAGTGGGTGTGGGCCGTACCGGACGGAGGTGTCGTGCGAGCCATACGGCCCATTGTGCCCGGGAGGAGGTCAAGAGGGGGTTTCCGGTCGAGTACCGGGGCGTTGTGGTCCCGGCGGGCGGGTCGGCCCGTACCCTGGATATTGGACTAGACCTGTCGTCCTCTCGCTGTCCGTGTCGGCATCCCGTCCAGTCCTGCTGAAGTCGTCACGTCGAAGGAATGGGGACCCATGACCAAGCGCGCACTCCTGGAGGTGATCGCGCTCGATGCCGCCGACGCGGTGGCCGCCCAGGCCGGCGGGGCGGACCGCCTCGAACTCGTCAGCGACATGGCCGCCGACGGTCTCACCCCGTCGCCGCGGACCGTCGCGGCGGTCCGGGCGGCCGTCGACATCCCCGTACGGGTGATGCTGCGGGCGGCCGACGGCTTCGCGGCAGGCGATGTCGACGTCCTGTGCGCGTCGGCCGCCGCCCTGCGGGCCGAAGGGGCGGAGGAGTTCGTCTTCGGCTTCCTGGACGCGGACGGCCGGCCGGACCTGGCCGCCGTCCAGGCGCTGGCCGCCGCGGTCGACGGCTGCCGGTGGACGTTCCACCGGGCCATCGACCGGGCCGCCGACCGCGACGCGCTGCGCAAGGAGCTGGCCGGGCTGCCCGGCCTCGACACGTACCTGACGGCGGGGTCGCCGGCCGGCGTCGAGGACGGGCTGCCGACGCTGCTGGCCGAGCGGGCCCGTACGGCGGAGGGCGAGCCCGGCTACGGGCCGCGGCTCCTGATCGGCGGCGGGCTGGTGCTCGCGCACCTGCCGGAGCTGCTGGCGGCCGGGATGGACGCCTTCCACATCGGCGGCGCCGCCCGTCCCTCCGGATGGGAAGCACCGGTGGACGCGGGGGCCGTGGCCGCGTGGCGGGAGGCGCTGGAGGGGGTGCCGGTCTAGGCCCTGTCGGACATTCCCGCCTGCCGCGCGCCGCCTGGTGCGCGCGGCCTGCCCTTCGGGCGAACGACGGGAATGTGACGACAGGACCTAGAGCCGGGCGGGGGACTGGTGCTGCGGTTCCGTACGGGGCCGCAGCGCCGATGCTCCATCCGAGGCCCCCTCCGGGACCGCTGTGGCCACCGCAGCCGTCGCCCGCCGTCGCGTCGTCACCACCGCCGAGGCCAGGGCCAGGAGGGCGATCACCGCCGACGCCAGCGGGAACCAACGTGGCCCCAGCAGCCCGACGGCGACGCTGCCCGCGCCGCCGCCCGCGGCCATGCCCAGGTACAGGGCGCTGCTGTTGAGCGACAGCAGCAGGGGCGCGTCGGCCGGGGCGAGGGAGGCCATCCGGTGGGACAGCGAGACGGCCACCGCCCAGGCGAAGAGCTGGACGACCAGGACGTACACGAGGGCGCCCGCCAGGGTGAGCGACAGCCAGGGCAGGGCGAGGAAGCCGGCCGTCGTCATGGCCGCACCGGTGACCATGACGGTCCGTACGCCCAGCCGGTCCACCGCCCGGCCGCCCAGCCAGCTGCCCGCGACCGAGGCCAGACCCGCGACGAACATGACCAGGGTCAGCCGGCTCGCGTCGCCGCCGGTGGCCGGGCGTACCGCCGTCGCCAGGAAGATGTAGACGCTCTGCACGGCGAGGAAGAAGAGGAACGTGGTGCCGATGCCGCTCAGGACGCGGCGGTCGCGCAGCGGCACCAGGCGTTCGCGCAGGCCGGGTGCGGCCGCCGGGGCGGGAATGCCGCGCAGCAGTACGGCGAGGCCCGCGAGTGCCACGGCGCCGAGCACGACGACGAGCCACATCGTCAGCCGCCAGTCGGCGTCGCCGATGTACGTGCCGAGGGGGACGCCGAGCGCGGTCGCGACCGTCATCCCGCCCATCACCGTGGCCAGCGCGCGCCCGCGGCGCTCGGGCGGCGCGATCGAGGCGGCGGCCGCGCTGGCGGCCGGGGTGTAGAGCGCGGCGCCGGCCGCGGCGAGTACCCGGGTGGCGAGCAGCAGCGGGTACGTGGGGGCGAGGGCGCTCAGCGCGTTGCCCAGGGTGAAGACGGTGAGGGCGGTGAGCAGCAGCCGCCGCCGCGGCCAGCGGGCCGTGAGGGCGGCGAGCGGCGGGGCGAGCACCGCGTACCCGAGGGCGAAGACGGTGACCAGCTGTCCCGCGGCCGGTACGGAGATGTCCAGGTCGGCGGCGATGTCGCCGAGGAGGCCGGCCATCACCATGGTGTCGGTCCCGACGGCGAACGCGCCGAGGGCGAGCAGAAGCAGACGAAGACGCACGGGTGTCCTTCCCGGTACGGCGCGTGCGACGGGTGGGGCAGCCGCGACGCCGGGTAAAGTTTGATGTGCGTCAAACGATATGGATTGTTGGACGGTTGTCAAACAATCCGACCCCGCGCCGGGAGAGGAGCACGCCGTGGCGGACGACGAGGAACAGCTGCTGCCGCAGCCGGAGACCGCCGACATCGAGCTGGTCAAGGTGCTGCACGCACTGGGCGACCCGACCCGGATGCACCTCTTCCGGGTCTACGCGACGGGCGAGCAGTACGACTGCTCCTCCGAACGGCTGGGTCTGAACCACTTGCACAAGTCGACGGTCTCCCACCACATGCGGATCATGCGCGAGGCCGGCCTCGCCTCGACCCGGGCCGTCGGGCGCAACCGCTACGTACGGCTGCGCCGCGCCGACCTCGACGCGCGGTTCCCCGGGCTGGTGGAGTCGCTGCTGGCGTCCTTGCCGGCCTCGGAGGAGTGAGGGGACGGTCTCGGACGCCCGTGGAGTCGCTGCCGGCGTCCTTGCCCCCCGCGGAGAAGTGCGGGGACCGGCTCAGACGTTCCCGGAGCGGTGACGGAACCGGCTCACCCGGCGGACGTGCCCAGCTGCTCCGGCAGGGGGGCCGCGTGGACCACCGCCAGCCCGGAGACCGCGCGGGTCAGGCACACGTACAGGCGGCGCAGGCCGGTGCGTTCGTCCGGTTCGCCGTCGACGATCGCGGCGGGCTCGTCGACCACCACGTAGTCGTACTCCAGACCCTTGGCGAGCGTGGCCGGGACCAGGGTCAGACGGGACTCGGCCGAGGTCTCCTCGCCGGGCGCCAGGACGGCCGTTCCCGCCGCTTCCAGCGCCGCGCGCAGGGCGGGCAGCCGGGCCTCGGCCGCGATCAGGCCGATCGATCCTTCCTTGGCCAGCGCCTCGTTGCAGGCAGCGACGACCGCGCCGTCCAGCTCCGCCGACGGCACCGGCCGGATCGCGAAGTCCCCCGCGGACTCACGGATCGAGGTGGCCTCGGTCAGCTCGGGCGCGATCGCGGGCAGCAGCCGCGAGGCGTAAGCGATCACCTCGCGCGGCACGCGGAAACCGAGCGTCAGCTCCTCGATCTGCGCGCCCGGCTTGCCCAGGTGGACCAGCGCCTCCTCCCACGTGTTCGTGGACCACGGCGTGGTGCCCTGGGCGATGTCGCCCAGGATCGTCGCCGAGCCGGTCGTACAGCGCCGCCCCACCGCCCGGTACTGCATCGGCGACAGGTCCTGCGCCTCGTCCAGCACCACGTGGCCCAGGGAGTGCGTACGGGAGACCAGGTCCGCCGCCTCGTCGATCAGCACCGCGTCCGCCGCCGACCACTTGGCGCTCTTCACACTGCGGGCCGGCTTCGCCCACAGGACCGTCTTCTGCTCCTCCGGCGTCAGGATGCCCTCCGCCTGCGCGGCCAGGAACTCCGCGTCGGACAGCAGCCGCAGCACCAGCTTCGCCGGATCGACCGGCGGCCACACCTCCTTGACCACGGCCTTGACCGCCGCGTTGCGCGCCACCGCGTCCTGCACCCGGTCGTCCGGCGCCTCGCCCGCCTGCTCCATCCGTACGAGCACCGCGTGCGCGATGCGCTGCGGCAGGGCCTCCCGGGCCGCCCCGTAACGGATGTCGCGGCGCCGCAGTTCCTCGACGATGTCCTCGATCTCGTACGCAGGCACCCGCCAGCGCCGCGAACCGCGCACCACCACACATGCCTCGGACGGCGCCCGCACCTGCGACCACACCGCCCGCCGCAGCACCTCCGCCAGCCGCGCGTCCCCCTTGACCGTCGCCGCCGCCGCGTCGTCCGTGCCCCGCACCTCGACGTGCGCCACCAGGTCGTCGACGGTGGCCTGCTTGACCTCCAACTCGCCCAGCGCGGGCAGCACCTGCTCGATGTAGTGCAGGAACGAGCGGTTCGGGCCGATGACGAGCGTGCCGGAACGGGCCAGCCGCTCGCGGTGCGCGTACAGCAGGTACGCGACCCGGTGCAGGCCCACCGCGGTCTTGCCGGTGCCCGGCGCCCCCTGGACACAGACCGTGCCGCCGATGCCGGCGCGCACGATCTCGTCCTGCTCCGGCTGGATCGTCGCCACGATGTCGCGCATCGGCCCCACGCGCGGCCGTTCGATCTCGGTCTGGAGCAGCTTGCTGTGCTGTTCCGCCTCGGCCGGGTCGGTCAGGTGCTCGTCCTCGTACGCGGTCAGCTGCCCGCCGGTGTAGCCGAAGCGGCGGCGCAGGTCGAGGTCCATCGGGTCCTTCTTCGAGGCCCGGTAGAACGGCTGCGAGACCGGCGCGCGCCAGTCGATGACCATCGGGTCGCCGTCGGCGTCGTGGACGTGCCGGCGGCCGATGTAGAAGTTCTCGCCCGCCGCGCCCTCGGCCGCGTCCACGCCCGGGGCGTGCAGGTAGTCCAGGCGGCCGAAGAACAGCGGGGTGTGGGCCAGGTCGGCGAGCGCCTTGATACGGGCGTCGACCTCGCCCTGGAGCACTTCGGCGTTGACCCAGTTCGCGGTGACGTCCGCGATGTTGAGCGCCTCGGCGTCCGCGCGCATGGCGCGCAGCGCCGCCCGGGAGGCGGCGAGGTGGGCGCGTTCGCGCTCCAGCGGGCCGGGCCGGTCGTGGGTCTGGTCGTGGGCGTGCGAGGGCACGGTGTTGCCTCCGGCGGATCCGGCTACGGATGTACGTGACGGCGTACTCGTAGGCGCCTGCAGATGCGTGAAGCGGGAAGCCGGCCGGTTTCCGTGCGGCCGGCGGCACTCCGCTCAGGCTCTGAGGGAGGCGGGCAGACCGGCGATTGTAGCCAGCAGGTATCCGGGGGCGCCAACGGATTTCCGCGGCGGGGCCGGGTGGCGGTGCCGGGGACCGCCACCGCGCTTCCGCACCGGACCCTGGCCTTCCACTCGGCGGGCCCCTGGCCTTCCACTCGGCGGGCCCCTGGCCTTCCACTCGGCGGGCCCTGACCTTCCATCCGGCAGACCCCTGACCTTCCGCCCGGTCCCGTCCATCTCCCGTAGGGGGCGGGATAGGCCCTGGGACTGACCAAAGACCGGTCAGGGATGGACCCGTGGGCCGATGTGCGGGCCCCGCGGGAAAACCATCATGGAGGTATGAGCAGCGCAACCATCACCCCAGGCACCCTGCACCCTACCCACGGCGCCACCGCCCTCGGCGCGGACGCCGCCCACGCGCCGCACACCCACGGGCAGCGGCACATGGCCGGCAACGTCTTCCGCGCGGTCAAGGTCTTCGCCGCCGCCGCGGTCAGCGTCGTCCTCCTCGGGGAGTACGCGGAAGACTGAGCCCGTCCCCGAGTACGCCGGATTTCCGCATCTGAGCCCTCTCCCGCCCCGGACCGATACCCAACCAGCATCCGGATGACCGGAAACCGTTACAAACAGTCGGTCTCGATCGACTAGCGTCGCCGCAGACAGCGTGCGTCCGGCGACGAGGAGGGGCCAAACAAGTGTCTGCCGCCGAGGGGACGCGGTCGCTACCGCACAGACGGCCGTGGACGCGGCATCTCACGCGCCCGGACAAGAAGACGATCGCCGCAGCGGTACTGCTCCTGCTGTCCCTGGCCGGGCTGGCCGCCGTGTTCCGGCTGGTGAGCCTGTCCATGTCGGACATAGCGGTCTACCGTGCCGAAGGCGAGGCCGCGGCGACCGGCGGTGACCTGTACGGCTTCACCGTCACCGAGTGGAACCTCCCCGCGACGTACCCGCCCTTCGCGGCCCTGCTGTTCATCCCGACGACCTGGCTCCCGCTCGGTGCTCTCAAGGTCGCCTCCGTCCTCGTCAACGTGGCCCTCGTCCCGGTCCTGCTGCACCTCTCGTACCAGGCCGCGTACACCCCCGGCACCGGCGGCTCCGCGGGCGCGTCCCGGCTGCGGCGCGCGCGGACCCTGCCCGTCGTGCTGGCCGCCACCGCGGTCGCCATCTGGCTCGAACCGTTCTTCCAGACGCTGGTCTTCGGGCAGATCAACATCGCGCTGACCTGCCTCGTCCTGTGGGACCTGGCCCGCCCGGACGGCGCCCGCCTGAAGGGCTTCGCGGTCGGCATCGCCACGGGCGTCAAGCTCACCCCGGCGGTGTTCGCCGTCTATCTGCTGATCACCGGCCGGGTACGGGCCGCCTGCACCGCCCTGGCCGGTTTCGTCTGCTCCGTGCTGCTCGGCGTGCTCGTCCTGCCGGACGCCAGTGTGGAGTTCTGGACCCGGCGGATGTTCGAGACCGGCCGGGTCGGCAAGGCGTGGATCGTCGACAACCAGTCCTTGCAGGGCCTGCTGGCCCGCTGCCTGCACACCGCCGAACCGGGCCTGCTGTGGGCGGGCGCGGCGCTGCTGACCGGCATGGCCGGACTCCTCGTCGCCCGCCAGGTCCACATGCGGCGCGGCCTGGACTCCTGGGGCGTGCTGTGCACCGCGGTCACGGCCCTGCTCGTCTCACCGATCAGCTGGTCGCACCACTGGGTGTGGTGCGTACCGCTGCTGGTCACCCTCGGGGCGCACGTCCGCGGCGTACGGTGGCGCCGCGTGCTGCTGGTGGCCGTGGCGGTCCTCTTCACGGCCCGCACGATGTGGATCCTCCCGCACCAGGGCGACCTCGACCTGCAGCTCTCCTGGTGGCAGCAGCCGCTGGCGGCCCCGTACCCGGTCCTGGGGCTGGCGATGCTGGCGGCGGTGGCCTGGTGGAGCCGCCGGGCCCCGGCCGTGCCGCTGTCCACCCTGGTCCGCCGCCCCTTCCCGCTGCCACGCGCCGCCCGCCCGTCCCGCGAACTGAGCACCCGCGTCCCGGAACGCTGAGGCGGGGCCGGGCGGGCGCCGGGACAGAGGCGAACGCTGAATCGTCCTCCCCGGCTCAGTCCTCCGCCAGCAGCTCCGTCGCGTCCACGATCCGGTACGCGTACCCCTGCTCCGCCAGGAAGCGCTGCCGGTGGGCCGCGAAGTCCTGGTCCACGGTGTCGCGGGCGACGACCGAGTAGAACCGCGCCTCGTGCCCGTCCGCCTTGGGCCGCAGCACCCGCCCCAGCCGCTGCGCCTCCTCCTGCCGGGACCCGAACGTGCCCGACACCTGGATCGCGACCGTCGCCTCCGGCAGGTCGATCGAGAAGTTCGCGACCTTGGAGACGACCAGCACGGAGATCTCGCCCTCCCGGAACGCGTCGAAGAGCTTCTCGCGCTGCGCGTTGGTCGTCTCACCCTTGATGACCGGCGCGTCCAGATGCTCGCCCAGCTCGTCGAGCTGGTCGATGTACTGCCCGATCACCAGCGTCTGCTCGCCCTGGTGCCGCCGGACCAGCGCCTCGGTCACACTCTGCTTGCTGGCCGTCGTCGCGCAGTACCGGTACTTCTCCTCCGGCTCGGCCGTCGCGTACGCCAGCCGCTCCGACTCGGTCAGGCTGACCCGCACCTCGACACAGTCCGCCGGCGCGATGTACCCCTGCGCCTCGATCTCCTTCCACGGCGCGTCGAAACGCTTCGGGCCGATCAGCGAGAACACGTCCGACTCGCGCCCGTCCTCCCGCACGAGCGTCGCGGTCAGCCCCAGCCGCCGCCGTGCCTGGAGGTCGGCGGTGAACTTGAAGACCGGCGCGGGCAGCAGGTGCACCTCGTCGTAGACGATCAGCCCCCAGTCGCGGGAGTCGAACAGCTCCAGGTGCGGGTAGACGCCCTTCCGCTTGGTCGTCAGCACCTGGTACGTGGCGATGGTGACCGGCCGGATCTCCTTCTTCGTACCGCTGTACTCGCCGACCTCCTCCTCGGTCAGCGAAGTCCGCTTCACCAGCTCGTGCTTCCACTGCCGCGCCGAGACGGTATTGGTGACCAGGATCAGCGTGGTCGCCTTGGCCCGCGCCATCGCACCGGCTCCTACCAGCGTCTTTCCGGCACCGCACGGCAGGACGACGACACCCGACCCGCCGTGCCAGAAGCCTTCCACGGCCTGCTCCTGGTAGGGCCGCAGCGACCAGCCGGCCTCGTCCAGTTCGATCGGATGCGCCTCGCCGTCCACGTACCCGGCCAGGTCCTCGGCCGGCCAGCCCAGCTTGAGCAGTGTCTGCTTGATCTGCCCGCGCTCCGACGGATGCACCACCACCGTGTCCGGGTCCAGCCGCGCCCCCACCAGCGGCTGCACCTTCTTCGACCGCAGCACCTCCTCCAGCACCGGCCGGTCGGTGGTGGTGAGCACCAGCCCGTGCGCCGGGTGCTTGCTCAGCGTCAGCCGCCCGTACCGCGACATCGTCTCGGCGATGTCCACCAGCAGCGCGTGCGGCACCGGGTAGCGCGAGAACCCGACCAGCGCGTCCACGACCTGCTCGGCGTCGTGCCCGGCCGCCCGCGCGTTCCACAGCCCGAGCGGCGTCACCCGGTACGTGTGCATGTGCTCCGGCGCCCGCTCCAGCTCGGCGAACGGCGCGATGGCCCGCCGGCACGCCTCCGCCTGCTCGTGGTCGACTTCCAGCAGCAGCGTCTTGTCGCTCTGGACGATGAGAGGTCCGTTCACGCGCCTCGCCTTTCGCGTCACCTGCACCCGGCCGTTCCCCAGCCCCGACCGCGGCACCCGGCCGTCCGTACGGCCAAACGTCCAGTGTGCCTCATGCGCGGGCGGTCACATCGGGGTCGCTGCGAGGCGGTGGTCACCGCCGGGGGGACGGAACGAGCGGGGCGTATGTCAAGCCGACGGCGCGATGTCAGTGGCCGGTGTCACACTGATGTCGATGGTTCCGGCTGAGGAGGTGGCGTGATGAGCGTGGCTCATGAAGATCACTACGGTCCCTGGACGATAGAGGAGGTCCTGGCTTTGGGGGAGGACCGTGGGCAGCGTCGCGAATTGATGGGGGAAGCGCTCTTGATGTCACCAGCTCCGGGATCCAAGCACCAGCGGGCCTCGTTCCGCCTGGCCTCTTTGTTGGATGCCGCCATTGTGTCAACAGGTGCTCCGGCCGAGGTGCTGGAGGCGGTCAACGTGATCCTGCCCGACGGCCTCTTCATCCCGGACGTCGCTGTGGTGGATGCCGCCGCTGCCGCTCAGGACCCGACGAATTTCGACGCCGAGGCCGTGCTGCTCGTGGTCGAGATCGTTTCGCCGTCGTCGTCCGGGCGCCGTACCGACCGGCTGCTCAAGCCGCCGTACTACGCGGAGGGCGGGATCGAGCACCTGTGGCGGCTGGAGCTGGAGCCCGTGCCGACCCTGGTCGTCTGCGAGCTGGAGAACGGCCGGTATGTGGAGCGGGCCGTGGCCGAGGCCGGGCGGACGACGCTGATCGAGAAGCCGCTTCCGGTCGAGGTGGACCCGGGAGCTCTGGTGCGGCAGCGGCGCTGACGGCTCAGGGGGCGGGCGCTTCGTGGAGCCGCGGCCGTCCCCTCACGAAGCCGTCTCGTCCGCCAGTTCCGCCACGCCCGTGATGCGGTGGAGGGGGAAGGTGCGGACCTCGTCGGCGGTGTGGTCGTAGGCGGTGACGAAGCCGCCTTCGACGCGGACGGGGGCGATGACGCGCTGGCTGGCGGCGCCGTCGGCGTTGACGTAGCCGATCCAGAGGGTGGCGTTGGTCAGGACGGCGGCCTGCATGGTGGCGAGGGTTTCGGCGGAGGTGGTGCGCGGGAGGGCGCCGGGGGCCGGGGTGGGGGTGGTCGTGGGTTTGCGTTCGGCGGTGGCGGCCAGGTCGCCGGCGCGGATGGCGCGGACCGCCGCTTCGAGGAGGGTGGTGTCGGGGGCGGGCGGGCCCTCGGGGACCGGGGTGGGCGCGGTGCGGGGCGGGGTGCGGTAGGCGTCCGGGCGGGCGATCAGGACGTCGCCCTCGGCGGATTCGGCGGCGGGGGCGTAGCCCATCGCGCGCAGGCCCTCCAGGAGTTGTTCGGGCGGGGCGGCCGAGGCCAGCACGGTCGGGGCGAGCCGGCGCAGACGCAGGGCGACGGCGCGGCGGTCGGCGAGGATCTCGGTCAGGAGCGCGTCGTCGTCGCAGCGTACGTAGGCGGAGGCCGCGCCGACGCGGAGCCGGCCGTGGCGCCGGGCCACGTCGTCGATGAGGTAGGCGAGTGGCTGCGGCACGGGGGTGCGGGAGTGCGCGGTGAGGAAGGACTGCAGTTCGGCGGCGGAGCGGCCGGCGTCCAGGGCGCGGCGTACGGAGGCCGGGGTGAAGCGGTAGACCGTGGCGCCGCCCTTGGACTCGATGTCGGCGAGCACACCGAGCGCGTCGGCGAGGGGGCGTTCGAGGGGGCCGGGGGCGACGGCGGTCAGGTCGGCCTGGAGGAGGACGTGGTCGAGGGGTTCGGGGAGGAGCGGGGCGAGGAGGGCGGCGGCGCGGGTGGCGGCGTCCTCCGTGCTGGTGTGCGTGGCCTCGGTGCCCGCTTCCAGGAGGACGCGGGTGTGGGTGGCGAGGGCGCCGCGGCCGGTGATGCCGAGGAGTTCGGCTTCGGCCAGCGTCCACCGGGCGATGCGGGAGCGCAGGTCGTCGGTGGCGGCCGGGGCGGAGGGCCCGCCCGCGTTCCGGGCCGCGTCGGAAGCGGAAGCGGAAGCAGAGGCGGAAGCGGAAGGGGTGGGGGCCGCGGAGGCCGGGTCGGGGCGGCGGGTGGCTGCCTTGGTGCCGCTGTTGGCGTTGGGGGGCGCTGCCTGGGCCGCGCCGCGCAGCGGGCGTTCCCAGCGCAGGCGGTCCAGTACGGCTCCGGCCGGTACGGACGCGCCGGGGGCCAGGGACGCGAGCAGGGTGAGCGTCCGGCGGCGTACCTCGGGGGCCGCGGAACGGTCGAGGTTCGGGCCGAGCGCGGCCAGGGTGCGGCCCTTCGGGTCGGGGGTGCCGACCAGCCCGGCCGTACGGGTCGCCGCGAGCCAGGCGGTGGCCAGCCGCGCCCAGCGCTCTTCGGCCGGGAGATGGCGCCAGTCCTCGGCGGCGGGGGTGGGCGCGTACCGTTCGTCGGCCTCGCCGTCGGAGGCCAGCAGCCCGGCCGCGTAGGCGAGTTCCAGCCAGAACGCGGCGGTCTGTTCGGCGACGTCCAGGGCGGCGGCGGTCCGCTTGAGGTCGCGGACCGACAGGCCGCCGGCGCGCAGGACGCCGGGGCCGCCGAGGTCCCACTCCTTGAGCAGCTCCTCGACGGTGGCCAGCGCGGTGAACGCCTGGCCGGCGGCGGCACTGTCCACAAGCTGTGGATCACGCTCGGTGGTGGGCGCGAGGGCGGGCGGCAGTGGCTCGGGAACGCGGTGCGCGCGCCCCGCGCGCAGGTGGAGCGCGGCCTCGCGGGGCAGGACGACGTTGCGCGGCCCGACGGGCAGCAGCAGGCCACGGTCCAGCAGCCACTGGAGGTGCGCGGCGGGCCGGTCGGTGACGGCACCGTACGGCGGGCCCCAGACCAGCCGGTCCAGTACGGCGTGTGCCTCGCCGGGCGCGCCGCCGAGCAGCGCGGCCATCCGCGTACGGTCCTCGAACAGCCCGGTCAGGGCGGCGACGGCGGTCACCGGGTCGTGGGTCGCGGCCAGCCCGGCGGCGGCCAGGATCTCCTGGAGGCGGCCGGGCGACATGCCGGACGTGGCTTCGGCGACGGTCGGGCCCAGGCCGGTGGGGGAGGGGTGCGCGGGTCCGGGCGCGAGCAGTTCGCGGGCCGTACGGACGAGGCGCAGCCGGTCGTCGCCGCCCCAGACCAGCGCCTGGTCGCGCAGGGTGCGCAGGGCGCGGGGCAGTTCGGTGGTGATGGCGGTGGTGGTGCCGGGCGTGAGGTCTGCCGGTTCCGCGTCTGCCGCGTCTCCCGCCATCAGCCTCAGCAGCGTCCCGGACGGGCAGGGGTCCGGTGCCACCGCCAGCGCCTCGGCGGTCTGCAGCGCGAAGCGGTCCAGGCGCTCCACGGCCCGGACGACCGAGGCGCGGGTGCCGGCCCGGGTGGCGAGCTGGGTCAGGTCGCCGGGGACCGGATTGAGCAGATCGGGGCGGGCCCGCAGCAGGTCGGCGAGCCCGCTGTCGGGGCGGGTGCGGAGCTCTTCGGCGAGCGTGCGGGGTGTTTCACTCATCCGCTACACGGTAGCGGGGGCGTGTGACGTTGTCGGGTGCAGCGCCGCGCCGGACGGCTCCCGGTAGCCGGGGCGGACGCCTCCCGGCCGCCGGGGCGGGTGCGGGGCCGGCGACGGCGGACGGGCGGGTACGCCCACGACGGCGGCGGATACGGACGGCGGCCGTCCGGTCCGTACACCGCACGGACCGGACGGCGCCGCCACCCCCGTAGGAGGGGCGATCGGGGGTACGGTCTCGGGAGGAACCGGGCTGTGCCACAGGGGATTTCGTGGGGATCGAGAGCGACCAGCTGGTCTTTGACTATCTGAGCCGGGTCGGTGATCTGGCCCAGCAGCGCGGGCTGTCCTCCGGGGCGCGGATGCGCCTGGTGGCCGAGCTGCGGGCCCAGGTGGACGCGGCGAAGCAGGACACGGTGCCCGGGGTGAGACGCGTGCTGTCCCGGCTCGGTACGCCCGAGGCGGTGGTGACGGCGGCGGGTGGCGGCGGCGCGCCCGCTCCGGGGACGCCGCAGGCCGCGGCGGAACCGCCGGCGCGGCCGGGCCTGCGCGACAAGCTGGGCGGGGCCGCTCGCCGCTTCGGCACGGGCGGCACTACGGGCGACGGTACGGGCGTACCCGGTGGGACGAGCGGGGCGGCCCCCGTGCCCCAGGACACCGGCCCGGCCAAGGGCACCGGCCCCGCCAAGGGCACCGGCCTGCCGGGCCTGTCCGGCCTCGGCGAAGGGCTGCGCGGCCTGGCCGGAAAGGTCCCCGCGCCGCGCGACGGCAAGCGCCGCTCCCCCCGCACCCGGGAACCGGAACCGCCGCCGACCGCCTCCCCGCCGCACCTCGCCGGCTTCGACGAGCTGGGCGACAGCACCGTCGCCTTCGGTGAGGGCGCCGACGAGCCCGACTGGTGGCGCGTGGAGGAGGACGGCCCGTTCGGTCCGTACGGGGGGCCGTACGAGCCCAGCGAGACGGTGCCCGGCTTCGTCGGCGGCATCGAGATCCCCGAGATCCGCGAGCGCCCGCCGGGCGAGCGGAAGGACGGCCCGCTGTCCCTGGAGAAGGACGGTCGGGACGGCGACGAGGACGGGGAAGCGGGCGACGCCGACGACGAGGACAGGGGCGGGGAGCACGGTGAGGAGGCGGCCGAGGCGCCGCGTACCGGCGTGCTGCCCCGGGTGCTGCCGCGCGTCCTCGCGTGGCGCCGTCGGTCGGCCGCGCCGGAGCCGTACGCCGAGGAGCCCGAGCCGGTGGAGTACGTCCAGGCCGCGCGGCCGCCGCTCAGCCCGGTCCTGCTGCTGGCCGTGCTGTTGCTGGTGGCGGGCGCGGTGCTGGGGTCCTGGCTGGCGCTCGCGGGCGGCTGGGGTCTCGCGTACACCTCCCGGCGGCTGCCGCGCGGCGAGGCGAAGTTCGCGGCGCTCGGGGTGCCGGGGGTGGTCGTCGGCGGGCTGGTGCTGTGGCTGTGGGGCCGCGTGGACCGGTGGTGGGGTGAGTCGATCCCCGACGGGCAGTTGGGGCACGAGCTGACCGGGATGCTGCCGGTGATGGTCCGGATCGCGGCCGTCGCCTCCGCCCTGTTCCTGGTGTGGCGGATGAGGCGACAGCCGCGCTGAGGGGCTACGGGGGCGGGCGGGCCGTACGAGATCCGGCCCGCCCGCCTGCCCGACCACCGCCTGCCTCGCCGCCTACTTCTTCGCCAGCCTCGCCTGAAGCTGAGACAGGATCTTGTCGGCCGCCGTGTAACCGATGCCCTGGATCCACAGCTCGTCGTCTACACGGAAGATCCGGCCGTTCTTGGCGGCCTTCATGTTCTTCCACAGCGCGCCGCCGGTGACCTGCGTCTCCTTGGACTTCTCCGGGCTGCCGTACGCCGAGTAGAAGACCGCGTCCGCGTCGGCCCGGTTGATCTGCTCCGCGCCGACCTCGGTCATCATGCCGTCCGGTGCGTCCTGCACCACGCTGGTCGGGCCGGTGCCGACGTCGTTCAGGATCGTGCCGATGTAGCTGCGGCAGCCGTATATGCGGGTGTCGGCGCCCTCGACGAAACGGACGACGTTGGTGGTGGTGCGCTTCGCGGCCGCGGACCCGCCGAGCGCCGCGGTGACCCGCCGGGCGTGTGCCTCGTACGCGGCGACCGCCCGTTTCGCCTCGGGGATCTTGCCCAGCGCGTCGGCGTGGGTGGCGAAGTTCTGCTTCCACGGGTAGCCGGTGGTCTCCGTCATGACCGTGGGCGCGATGGCCTTCAGCTGCGCGTACCGCCCGCCGTCGCGGACCTTGCTGGTGAGGATCAGGTCGGGTTCGAGGGCGGCGACCGCCTCCAGGTTGGGCGCGCCGATCTTGCCGACGTCCTTGATGCCCGCGAGCTTGTCCTTCGGCAGGTAGCCCAGGAAGCCGCCGGCCACGTCGGTACGGGTGGCGCCGACCGGCCGGACCCCGAGCGTGATCGCGGAGTCCAGCTCCGCGGTGTCCAGCACCACCACCCGCTGCGGTGCGTCGGGCACCTCCACCTCGCCCTGCGCCGTACGCACCGTGTGCCGCCCCGTGCCGGACGCGGGCCGCGCCCAGGTGGTGGCGGGCTGGGCCGGGCAGTCGGCCGCCTCGGCCGAAGAGCCGGAGCCGCCGGAACCACCCGTACCGGATGATCCGGACGATCCCCCCGAACCGCAGGCAGTCAGCACCAGGGAAGCGGCCACGGAAGCGGCCAGGGCGGAGGTCACGGCGAGCGCGGTACGGCGACACCCGGCCCGCGGGACCGGACGGGGGACTGCGGGAAGCGGCATGACAGGCCCTTTCGGCTGGGCCGGCCGTCCGGCCGGCGAGCGGCTACGGCGGGGTTACCCGCGCCCGGGCCCGGCAACCGCCCCGCCCGGAGCCTGCCAAGGCCGCCCCGGCACCACCAGGGGTGAGCCCGTCACCGGGTCCGGTACCACCACCGACTCCAGCCCGAACACCTCGCGCACCAAGTGCGCCGTGACGACCGCCGCCGGGCGCCCCTGCGCCACGATGCGCCCTTGCTTCATCGCCACCAGGTGGTCGGCGTAGCGCGCGGCCTGGTTGAGGTCGTGCAGGACGGCGACGACGGTGCGCCCCCGGTCGTGGTTGAGCTGCCGGATCAGGTCCAGCACCTCGACCTGGTGCGCGATGTCGAGGTAGGTCGTCGGCTCGTCCAGGAGCAGCAGCCCGGTCTCCTGCGCGAGCGCCATCGCGATCCACACGCGCTGCCGCTGCCCGCCGGACAGCTCGTCCACCGCCCGCCCGGCCAGCTCCGTCACGTCCGTACGGTACATGGCCTCCGCGACGGCCCGCTCGTCGGCCTCGGACCACTGCCGCCACCAGTGCTGGTGCGGCTGGCGGCCACGGGAGACCAGGTCGGCGACGGTGATCGCCTCGGGCGCGACCGGGGACTGCGGCAGCAACCCCACCGACCGGGCGATCTTCCTGGTGGGGAGGCGGGCCAGGTCCGTACCGTCCAGCAGGACCGCACCGCGCCGCGGCCTGAGCAGCCGGCCCAGCGCCCGCAGCAGCGTGGACTTGCCGCACGCGTTGGGGCCGACGACGACGGTGACCGCGCCGTGCGGGATGTCGAGGTCGAGTCCGTCGACGACGGTGCGGTCCTCGTAGGCGAGCGTCAGATCCCGCGCCGTGAGACGGCTGACGGCGGAAACCGTTTCCCCAGCTCCCTCGCCACTCCCACTGCCTCCGCCCTCACTCACGCGCGTCCTCCCACGGCCCGGCTGCGGATGATCAGTCGGATCAGGTACGGGGCGCCGACAGCCGCGGTCAGCACCCCCACCGGCAGTTCGGTCGGCGCGAAGAGCGTGCGGGCCAGCAGGTCGCCGAGAACGACGACGACCGCGCCGAGCAGCGCCGAGCACAGCAGCGGGATCTGTGCCGTACGGGTCAGGCGGCGGGCGCTCTGCGGGGCGAGCAGTGCCACGAAGTCGACCGGCCCGGCTGCGCCGGTCGCCATCGCCGCCGGCACCACGCCGAGCGCGGCCAGGCCGAGACGGGTGCGGTTCAGCCGTACGCCGAGGGCGGTCGCGGTGTCGTCGTCCATCGTGACGCTGCGCTGGGCGCGGGCCGCCCACAGGACGGCGGGCAGCAGCGCCGCCAGCGCCCAGCCGAGCGGCGCGGCCTCGGCCCAGCCGCGCCCGTTGAGCGAGCCGGTCAGCCACACCTGCGCCTGCTGGGCCGTGGTGTAGTCGCCCTTGGTGAGGAACAGCTGGGTGACCGAGCGCAGCGCCACGGCGAAACCGATGCCGATCAGGACGAAGCGAGTGGCGTGCAGGCCGCCGCGCCAGGCGAAGACGTACACGAGGGCGGCGGCGAGGACGCCGCCGGCGACCGACAGGTAGGGCAGGACGGCGTACGAGGTGATGCCGTACGTCATGGCGCCCACAGTCAGCGCGCTCGCGCCCTGGGTGATGCCGATGACGTCGGGGCTGGCGAGCGGGTTGCGGGCCACGGTCTGGATCAGCGCGCCCGCCACCCCGAAGGCGGCGCCGGTCAGCAGCCCGACCACCATCCGGGGCAGCCGCAGCGTCCCGACGACCAGCCTGGCGGACGACGGCTGCCCGAAGGCGGCCTTCAGGGCCTCCCCGGGGGCCACGAAGGACGCGCCGACGCACAGGTACGCCAGGCAGACGGCGGCGAGGAGGACGGCGAGCACCCTGGCGACGGCCGCCGCCCGCCGGTGCACGAGGAAGGAGCCGCGCCCGGCCCGCACCAGGCCGTACCCGGCGGGCCGCGTACGGCCGTGCCGTACCGCGGTGCCGGGGCCGGTGGCCGGTGCCGTCATGCGGGCACCGCCTTCCGCCGTACGAGGACGACCAGGAACGGGACGCCGATCAGCGCCGTCATGACGCCCGCCGGCACCTCGGACGGCGGGAACAGCACGCGTCCGACGGTGTCCGAGACCAGCACGACGACCGGGCCGAGCAGCGCGGCCATCGGCAGCAGCCGGCGGTGGCCGCCGCCCACCAGAGCGCGGGCGAGGTGCGGTACGGCCAGGCCGACGAAGGCGATCGGCCCGGCGGCCGCGACGCCCGCGCCGGTCAGTACGGTCGCGCCGAGCCCGGCCACGACACGTACCGCGGCGACGTTCTGCCCGAGCCCTTCGGCCACGTCGTCACCGAGCGCCAGGGCGTCCAGGCCGCGTGCGGCGGACAGCACGAGCACCGCGCCCACCAGCAGGAACGGCCAGATCCGCGCGGCGACCTCGCTGTCCCGGCCGGTCAGCGAGCCGACCTGCCAGAACCGGAACTCGTCCAGCGCCGCGGCCTTCGTCGTCAGCACCGCCATCGTCACCGCGACGAGCAGCGCGTTGACCGCCGCCCCGGACAGCGCGAGCTTCACCGGCGTCGCGCCGCCCCGCCCGGCGGCCGCGATCGCGTACCCGGCGACCGCGGCGGCCCCGGCGCCCGCGAAGGCGAACCAGACGTACCCGCCGAGGGTGTGCACCCCCAGGAAGGACAGCGCGAGGACCACGCCCACCGAGGCACCCTGGCTGATGCCGAGGACACCCGGGTCGGCGATGGGGTTACGGGTGACGCCCTGCATGGCCGTGCCCGCCAGGGCGAGCGCGGCGCCCACCAGCAGGCCGATCAGCGTGCGGGGCAGCCGCAGGAAGCGCACCACCTGCGCGGCGTCGCCGTCCCCGCCGTGCAGCAGCGCGTCGAACACCTCGGAGGGGGGCAGCTGGCGGCTGCCGACCGCGAGCGAGAGGAACACCGCCAGCAGCAGGGCGAGCACCGCCGCCGTCCAGCCGACGCGGCGTCTCGTCAGAAGGGCTCTGGGCCTGCGGGAATGGACAGCCGGCATCGGTTCCCTTCGCGGAAGCGTCGAGGGGTGCGCGCGGGCGGGGCGGAGCCAGGAGGGGCCAGTGTAGGCCCGGTCTGTCACGGTCATCGGCCACAATGGCCACCATGGCTTCGCACACCCCGGTACCCGATCCCACGGTCGCCACGGCCTCGCGGCAGCTCACGGTGGGTTTCGACCTGGACATGACGCTGATCGACTCCCGCCCCGGCATCAAGGCGGCCTACCAGGCGCTGTCCGCCGCGACGGGCACGTACGTCGACGCGGACGCGGCGATCACCCGGCTCGGGCCGCCGCTGGAGCAGGAGATCCGCCGGTGGTTCCCCGAGGAGCGGGTCGCGGAGGTCAGCGACCTGTACCGCGACCTGTACCCGGCCCACGCGATCACCGGGACGCTCGCGATGCCGGGCGCCCGTGAGGCGGTGGCCGCCGTCCAGCGCCACGGTGGGCGGGCGATCGTGGTCACCGCGAAGTACGAGCCCAACGCCAAGCTGCACCTGGACCACCTGGACATCGGCGCGGACGCCGTCATCGGCTCGCTGTGGGCCGAGGCCAAGGCCGAGGCGCTGCGCGCGCACGGCGCGTCCGTCTACGTCGGTGACCACACCGGCGACGTACGCGGTGCGCAGACCGCCGACGCGCTGTCCGTCGCCGTGGCCACCGGGCCGTGCGACGCGGACGAACTGCGCGCGGCCGGCGCCAACGTCCTCCTCGACGACCTGACCGGCTTCCCGGCCTGGCTGGAGGAGTACGTGGCGGAGCGGACGCGGCGCAGCGTGTGACCCGGTGAGGCGCCGGTGCCTACGCCGTGGAGGACTTCGCCTGCCGGCGCTGCGCCGCGACGGAACGCAGCACTCCGGCTCCGGCGATGAGGAACCCGGCCCCCATCAGCATGCAGACCCAGTAGAAGACGGACGGCAGCGGATCGGCCCCCACGAACAACGGGGTCACGGTGGCGAGAGTGGCCACCGCGCCAATCAGGAAAACAATCGCGCCGATCCGGACCAGCAGATCCCCGGCCTGGGGAGTTTCGTCAGACACACGACCAGGGTAAGTCCGGGCCAGAAGCGCGGAGGAACCACCCGGCGACGTCTTGTCACCGGGCACCGGACCATTAGCCTTGGGGGGTGGCGGGTCCGGTGGCCCGCTGCACTGCTATCCAGAGCTGTTTTTCCCGCAGACAACGCGCAGAACGCAGTAACCAGACCCCAGTGGTTTTCCGACGAGTACGAGGACGAGGACAGACGTGCCTACCGGCAAGGTCAAGTGGTTCAACAGCGAGAAGGGCTTCGGCTTTCTCTCCCGCGACGACGGCGGTGACGTCTTCGTGCACTCGTCGGTGCTGCCCGACGGCGTGGACGCACTCAAGCCGGGCCAGCGCGTCGAGTTCGGCGTAGTGGCCGGCCAGCGCGGTGACCAGGCGCTTTCGGTGACGATCCTCGACCCCGCGCCGTCGGTGGCGGCGGCCCAGCGCCGCAAGCCGGACGAGCTGGCGTCGATCGTGCAGGACCTCACCACGCTGCTGGAGAGCGTCACCCAGCAGCTGGAGCGCGGCCGCTACCCCGACAAGGCGCACGGCGGGAAGATCGCGAACATGCTCCGGGCGGTCGCCGACCAGCTGGACGTCTGACGCCCGGCCGGCCGGGCACGGCCCGGTCAGCCGAAGTGGAGCGCATCACGGCCGAGGGGCGGTACGAGCCCCTCGGCCGCGGCGCGCGTGAGCAGCCCGCGCACGGCCGCGTAGCCGTCCTCGCCCAGGTCGGCGGTGAACTCGTTCACGTACAGGCCGATGTGCTGGTCGGCGACGGCCGGATCCATCTCCTGCGCGTGCTCCAGCACGTACGCGCGGGACGCCTCGGTGTCGTCCCAGGCCATCCGTACCGACTCGCGGGCCGCCGCGGCCAGCTCGCGCAGCCGCCCGGCGCCCAGCGAGCGCTTGGCGATGATCGCGCCCAGCGGGATCGGCAGGCCGGTCGTGCGCTCCCAGTGCTCGCCCATGTCGGCGAGGCAGTCGAGGCCGTAGTTCTGGTAGGTGAAGCGGGCCTCGTGGATGACCAGCCCGGCGTCCACCCGGCCGTCCCGTACGGCCGGCATGATCTCGTCGAACGGCAGCACCTTCACCTCGCCGACGCCGCCCGGCACCTCTTCCGCCGCCCACAGCCGGAACAGCAGGTACGCCGTCGACCGCTCGCTGGGCACCGCCACCGTCCTGCCGGCCAGGTCCTTGGCCTCGCCCGGCTCCCTGGTGAGCACCAGCGGCCCGCAGCCGCGCCCCAGCGCGCCGCCGCACGGCAGCAGCGCGTACTCCTCCAGCACCCACGGCAGCACCGCGTACGACACCTTCAGGATGTCCAGCTCGCCGCGCTCGGCCATGCCGTTGGTGATGTCGATGTCGGCGAAGGTGACGTCCAGCGCGGGGGCGCCCGGGACCTTGCCGTGCGCCCAGGCGTGGAAGACGAAGGTGTCGTTCGGGCACGGCGAGTAGGCGATCTTGAGCGGGTCGCTCATGGCGTCCTCCAGGAGGTCGGGGTCCCGGCCGCCGACAGGACGCGGGGGAGCGCGGCGCAGGCGGCGGAGAGCGCGCCGAGCGCGTCCCCGATGCGCCACGCGGCGCGGTCGCGCGGGCCGACGGGGTTGGAGACGGTACGGATTTCGAGCACCGGCAGGCCCTGCGCGGCGGCGGCCTCGGCGACCCCGAAGCCCTCCATCGCCTCGACGAGGGCGCGCGGGTGGCGCGCGGCGAGGCGCGCGGCGTGCTCCGCGCTGCCGGTCACGGTCGATGCGGTGAGCACCGTGCCGCGGGCGGCGCCGGTGGCCGCGGCGAGGGCCCGTACGAGGGCCGGCGGCGGGAGGTGGACGACGGTGCCGAAGCCGAGCTCGGTCACCGGAAGGAAGCCGTCCGGGGTCTCGGCGCCCAGGTCGGCGGCGACGATCGCGTCCGCGACGACCGCGGAACCCACCGGGGCACCGGGGCTGCCCGCGTCCGGACCGGGGGCGAAACCGCCACCGATTCCGGCGGAGATGACGAGGTCGTAACCGGCTCCGGCACAGATTCCGGCGGTCAGCGCGGTGGCCGTACCGGCGGCAGCGGCGGCCGGGCCGACCCCGGCGGCGAGCACGTCGAGCACCGCGCCGGCCTGCGCGTGCGGGGGCGGCGCGGACGTCCGTACCCGGTGCAGCGCGTAGCCGCCCGCGGGCAGCGCGACGATCTCCGCGCCGCCGTCGCAGGCTGCGGCGCCGTCACCGGTCACGCCGCCGTCACCGGCCACGCCCGCGACCACCGCGTCGCGCTCGGCCGCGACGGCGGTGACGACCAGGACACGCGTCACGGTCACCTCACCACCACCAGCCTCACGCGTACCTCAGCGGACTCAGGATTCCGCGCGTTCGAGCTTGACGTTCCACACGCCCGTGTACTTGCCGCCCTTGGTGGCCACGACGGACACCACGGTGGAATCGGCCAGGCTGCGGGTCTGCTGGTTGACGAAGAGCTGGTCCGCGCTGCCGACCACCTGGTACGTCTGCTTGCTGACGTTGGTGATCGGGCTGTTGTTGGACAGCGCGATCCAGCCGTCCTCCGCCACGTCCGGCTCGACACCGAGGCGCAGCTTCTCGCCCGGGTGCACGGTGAGCGTCTTCTTGGGCTCGGTGGTCAGGCACTTGGTGAACTCGGCCTGTGCCTTCTTGTCGCTGGCGGCCAGATCGCCGAGCACCTTGCCGTCGTCGTAGCAGGCGGCCTCGGCGGTCACGGTGTCCTTGCCGGCGGTCACCGTGGCGAGCGGAGTCGGCTTCTCACAGGCGGAGAGGGTGACGAGCCCCAGGGACACGGCACCGAGGGCGGCAGCGGCGCGGCGGCCAGTACCCCAAGAAGAGAACGCGGTCATGCGGGCAGGCTATCGGTCGGCCCCGGTCACGCCACACGAGGGTGGGGCGCGCCGTGCCGCGCCGCGCCCAGCAGGCCGCGTACGGCCAGCACCACGCCGGTCGCGACGAGCGCCGCGGCGACCGCCAGGCCCACCGTACCGTTCAGCGGCAGTCCGATCCCGACCGCGCCGCCGACCACCCAGGACAGCTGGAGCGCGGTCTCGGAACGGGCGAACGCCGAGGTACGGACCGACTCCGGCACGTCCCGCTGGATCACCGCGTCCAGCGACAGCTTCGCCAGCGCCTGGCACAGCCCCGCCGTCGCCGCCGCGGCCGTCACCACCACGATCGCCAGCACCGCGTAGAAGACCGCCGCGGTCACCGCCACGGCCAGCGCCAGCCCCAGCACCACTGCGATGATCAGCTCCGGCGCTCTGGCCCGCAGCCACGCGCCGAACGCCGTCCCCAGCGCGTTCCCCGCCCCCGCCGCCACCGCCACCAGACCCAGCGAGACCTGCGGCCCCAGCCCGCCCAGCGGATGCTCGCGCAGCAGGAACGCCAGGAAGAATGTCAGCAGGCCGGACAGGGACCGCAGCGCACAGTTCGCCTGGAGGCCGTGCAGCACGGACGGCCCGACCGTACGGAGCCCCGGCCGCCGCCCGCCCGCCAGCGCCTTCCCCGGCCGCTCGCCCGCCGCCTTCCCGAGCCCCGCACCGTCCTCGCCGGAGGCCAGCCGGGCCCGCCCCTCGCCCTTCGCCGAGTCCACCTTGTGCGGCAGCGAGAACGACAGGAACGTGCCCGCCACGAACACCGTGAACGCCCCGTAGAGCGGCCAGCTCGGCCCGATCAGATGCAGCGCGCCCCCCAGCGGCGCCGCCGCGCCCGTCGCCAGCAGCCCCGCGAGCGTCACCCGCGAATTGGCCTTCACCAACGAGATGCGGGGCGGCAGCAGGCGCGGCACGACGGCGCTCCGCACCACCCCGTACGCCTTCGAAGACACCAATACGCCCAACGCCGCCGGATACAGCTCCAGGCCCCCGCCCGCCACCGCGCCCGACATGGTCAGCGCCAGCAGCGCACGGGCCAGCATCGCCCCGGCCATCGCCGCCCGGCGGCCGTGCGGCACCCGGTCCAGCAGCGGCCCGATCACCGGCGCGAGCAGCGCGAACGGCGCCATCGTCACCGCCAGGTACAGCGCCACCCGGCCGCGCGCCTGGTCCGTCGGCACCGAGAAGAACACCGTCGAGGCCAGCGCCACCGTGATCAGCATGTCACCGGCCGAATTCACCGCGTGCAACTCGATCAGCTTGCCGAGACCCGACTCGCCCGCGCCGTGCGCGTGGGTGGCGCGCCGTATGCCACGCCCGGCCGCCGTGAACGGGCGGCGCAGCGCCCGCCCGGCGGCACGGCACACCCGGCCCGCTCCGCCGCCCTTCCGTTCCGGCCGCGTGGACGCCGTCGAGACCCGCGCGCCCTTGGGGACACGCGGGCCGGTGGAGATCCGCGAAGCCGTGGCGATCCGCGGGGTCCGGGCCGCCCTCGCCGTCCCCGACCTGGAGATCCGCGACGCCCGCGACATCCGCGGCAGCCTCGACTTCCTCGACGCCCGTCCGGCAGCCACGCAGCAATACTGCCCCAACTCGCCCGGGACATGGCTCTTTCCGGGCCCTGCCGCGCCGAGCCGCCCGGCCGCCGGACGCTGCCGATGACATTTGCCGCTCCCGGCGAGGGGTCGTACACCTTTGAAGGGGTAGCGTGTGTAGCGCGCCACCGGCGGTCGTTCTTGGCCGCGCGCCTTGCCGCGATCCCGCAGAATGGGTCGTAAGAGGTGCGCTCGACCGAGATGACCGGGCGCGGACGTCGACGCGGTCCCCAGGTCCGCTCCGCCCGCCCCGGCACGCCGGTCGTCCGGACAAGGACAGGACAGCTCCGGCTGGCGCACTCGTGAGACGGCGTGGAAGAGAGAATCGATTCTTGTGAGTGCTGCGATGCGAAGCCGTACCCCTGACCGCCTGTGCGCCGAGGCGGTCGACCTTGCCCGCGTGGCGGCCGAGGAGGCCGCGGCGCCCGGCACGGTCGGCGAGCACGTCGACGCCGTCGCGGACGGAGACCGCGTCGTCACGCACCTGTTCGAATGCAAGGAGCCCGGCTACCGGGGCTGGCGCTGGGCCGTCACGGTCGCCCGCGCGTCCCGGGCCAAACACGTCACCCTCGACGAGAGCGTCCTGCTGCCCGGCCCCGACGCGCTGCTGGCCCCCGAATGGGTGCCCTGGAGCGAGCGGCTGCGCCCCGGCGACATGGGCCCCGGCGACCTGCTCCCCACCGAGGCCGAGGATCTCCGGCTGGAGCCCGGCGCTGCTCCCCTGGGGGGAGCGGAGGACACGGGGACGGGTGGCGCGCAGGTCTCGCCCGGCGTCACCGAGCTGGCGGACGCGGAGGACGCCGACGTCGAGCCGGGGTCGCCTGCGGCTGCGCCCGCGACGACCTCCCGCGGCAGCATTGCGGCGGTCGCCGATGAGCTGGGCATGGGGCGCCCCCGGGTCCTGTCCCGCTACGGCCTGCACGCGGCGGCCGACCGCTGGGAAGAGGAGTACGGCCCCAAGACCGCCATGGCCCAGGCCGCCCCTGCCAACTGTGTCTCCTGCGGCTTCCTGGTGCCCCTGGCCGGGTCGCTCCGCCAGGCGTTCGGGATCTGCGGCAACGAGTTCGGGCCTGCGGACGGGCATGTCGTGTCGCTCGGGTACGGGTGTGGGGGGCATTCGGAGGCCGCCGTCATGCCGAGGCCTATGCGGCCGGCGGCTCCCGTTATTGACGAGAACGTTGTGGATCCGTTCACGTTGCGTCCTGACCGGACTGGGGGGTCTGTGGAGGACTCCGGACCGGCCGAAGAGTTTGGTCATAGCTGACCTGGTATCGGCGCTTTGCGCTGCGCGCTGCGCGCGCGGGTTTGTGGTTGACGTTTGGCTCGCATTGCTTGCGTTGGGGGGCGGGGGCGCGCAGGGGGCCAACTCCTCTGCACCGTGTACGTCACCCAGGGTGTGTTGGTGAACGAAGGCTCCCGGCTGCCTGCGGGGATGGCCCCCTACACGCCCCCTCCGGCCGGATTGGCGAGGCTGGGTCGGTGGGGGGAGTTTTTCGATCACCCGGGTGCCCGCCCTCCTGGGGGTGAGGCGCACGGGGTGGATGGCGGTAAGGCGGCTGTGCTGGCCTGGCCGTACGCCATGGGCTCGGGCATGGCTTGGCTTGGCTTGTGAAAAGCCCAGCCCGATCGCTCCGATAGTCGCCGGACGGCCAGGGCTCGGGGGTACGCAGGGGTCTCCCCGCAGGCAGTCCGCACGCTGACCGACGGGCCAATTCACTGAAGCTAAAGGATGCTGAGGAGTGACCCCGGAGTGCCCCCGAGCCCCCACCCACCGGGCCTATTGCGCAGGACGCGCGTACCGTACCGAGTGCGCTGAGGTGCGTGAAAAGCCCAGCCCGGTCGCTCGGAAAGCTCCTCGCCCACCGAACCCCTCCCGCAAGACGCGCGCCCAAAGGGCGCATCGCACCCCCATGCCCCACCTCCGCCCCCCACCGGGTAGAAAGTGGAGTTCGGCATCGCGAGGAACGGGAGAGAACGTGAGCGAAGCGGCAGAGGCAGATCCGTTCGGGACGGCTCGGCTGCGGCGGGGGGTGCTCGATGCCTGGGCGGCCTCGCCTGCCCGGTTCCGGGAGGATGCGAACGCCGAGGAGGATCTCGCGCTCGGCGGATATCGGGACCGGCTCGCCGTGGAGCTGGCGCAGAACGCTTCGGACGCCGCGGGCCGCGCCGGGGTGACCGGGCGGCTGCGCCTGACCCTGCACCCGGCCCGGGGCGGTGAGCCCGCCGTGCTGGTCGCCTCCAACACCGGTGCCCCCATCGACGCCACCGGCGTCGAATCGCTGGCCACGCTGCGCGCGTCCGCGAAGCGGGAGACCGAGGCGGCGGTTTCCGTCGGCCGGTTCGGTGTGGGGTTCTCGGCGGTGCTCGCGGTCAGTGACGAGCCCGCGCTGGTCGGCCGTACGGGCGGTGTCCGCTGGTCGCTGGCGGAGGCGCGGGAGCTGGCGAGTCAGGTGGCGGCGCACAGTCCCGGCCTGGGGGGTGAGCTGCGGCGCCGTGATGGCCACGTACCGCTGTTGCGGCTGCCGCTGCCCGCGGAGGGCTCCGCGCCGCAGGGGTACGACACGTCCGTCGTGCTGCCGCTGCGCGACGGTGCCGCGCACGAGCTGACGGTGCGCCTGCTGGCCGGGATCGATGCCGCGTTGCTGCTGACGCTGCCGGGGCTGGCCGAGGTCGTCGTGGAGACTCCGGACGGTGTGCGGGAGATGACGCGGCGCCAGGAGGGCGCGTACGTCGTCATCGAGGACAGTGAGCGGGGCGTCTCGCGCTGGCGGGTCGTGAGCGAGAGCGGCGCGCTGGAGCCGGAGCTGCTGGCGGACCGTCCGGTGGAGGAGCGGCTGCGTCCGCACTGGGCGGTGACGTGGGCGGTCCCGGTGGACGAGGAGGGCGCGCCGGTGCGCCCGGCGACCGCGCCGGTCGTGCACGCGCCGACGCCGACCGAGGAGCCGCAGGGGCTGCCGGGGCTGTTGATCGCTTCGTTCCCGTTGGAGCCGACGCGGCGGCATGTGGCGCCCGGGGCGCTGACCGGCTATCTCGTGCGGCGCGCCGCGGAGGCGTACGCGTCGCTGCTGGCCGGCTGGCAGCCGGTGTCGGCGGGGACGATCGATCTCGTACCGGGGCCGCTGGGCAAGGGGGAGCTGGACAACGAGCTGCGGCGGCAGGTGCTGGAGCTGTTGCCGCGGGTGCGGTTCCTGCCGAGTGCGGCGGCGCCTGCCACGGGCGTGGAGCTGTCGCTGGAGGCGGTGCCGAAGTCGGCGGGGCCTGACGAGCTGGCTCCGGGTGAGGGCGGCGGCTGGGGTGGTGCGCGGGGCGAGGAGGACGCGTACGTGCTGCGGCCGGTGGACGCCGAGCTGGTCGAAGGGGCCGGGGCGGACACCGTTCGGGTGCTGGCGGAGCTGTTTCCGAGCCTGCTGCCCGCCGGGCTGGAGCGGAGGTCCGAGCTGCGGGCGCTGGGGGTGGCCCGGGTGCCGCTGGGTGAGGTCGTGGACCGGCTGGCGGGCGTGGAGCGGTCGCCGGCGTGGTGGTGGCGGCTGTACGACTCACTGGCCGGTACGGATCCGGAGCGGCTGAGCGGGCTGCCGGTGCCGCTGGCCGGGTCCGCCGGTGAGGACGGGCGGACGGCGCGGACCACGATCGGGCCGCGGCAGGTGCTGTTGCCGTTGCCGGACGGTGACGGCGGCGGCGCCGCCGAGCGGCATGCGACGCTGGCCCGGCTGGGGCTGAAGGTCGCGCATCCGGAGGCCGTGCATCCGCTGCTGGAGAAGCTGGGCGCCACCCCGGCCGCGCCGCGCGCCGTGCTGACGACGCCGCAGGTGCGGGCGGCCGTCGCGGGCTCCCTGGACGCGGCGGAGGACGACTACGCCTTCGGATTCGACGGCGAGCCGGCCGGGCTCGGCGGTGAGGAGCTGGCGGAGGCCGTGCTCGGTCTCGTGCGGGACGCGCACCTGGCGCCCGGTGACGAGCCGTGGCTGGCCGCGCTCGCGCTGCCGGACGAGGACGGTGAGTCGGCACCGGCGGGTGAACTGGTACTGCCCGGGAGCGATTTCGAGCGGGTCATCCGGGAGGGTGAACTCGCGGCGGTCGACGCCGGGTTCGCGGAGCGTTGGGGGGAGCAGCCGCTGACCGCCGTGGGCGTGCTGGCGGGCTTCGCCCTCGTGCGGGCGCAGGACGTGGTGCTGGACCCGGACGAGCTGGAGCCGCGCGACGGCGACTTCACCGAGCCGGACGACGCCGGTGTGCTGGACGCCGTGGACGTGTGGTGCGAGGACATCCTGGACGGGCTGCCGGAGACCCCGGTGCCGCCGGTCGCGACGGAGCTGGTGGCCGTACGGGACCTGGACCTGGTGGACGACGACGCGTGGCCGCAGGCGCTGGCGATGCTGTCGCGGCCGCCGCTGCGGGACGCGCTGACCGCGCCCGTACGGGTGCTGCTGCCGGACGGCACGACCGAGTCGGTGCGCCCGTACACGGCGTGGTGGCTGCGCGGGCACCCGGTGCTGGACGGCCGCCGGCCGGCCGGTCTGCGGGCCGCGGGCGGCGATCCGCTGCTGGCGGGGCTGTACGAGTCGGCGGACGCGGGCGAGGTGGACGCGCAGGTGCTGCGCGCCCTCGGGGTGCGGACCACCGCGGCGGCGCTCCTGGAGGAGCCGGGCGGCGCCGCCGAGCTGCTGGCCCGCCTCGCGGACCCGGAGCACGAGGTGGGCTCCGCGCAGCTGCACGCGCTGTACGGGGTGCTGGCGGACCTGGACCCCGAGCAGGTGACGATCCCGGACGAGCTGCGGGTCGTGGTGGACGGCGAGGTACGGGTCGTGGACGCGGCGGAGGCGGTGGTCGCGGACGCGCCGGACCTGATGCCGCTGGCCGCCGGGCTGCCCCTGCTGCCGGTCCGTCCCGCGCGCGCCGCCGAGCTGGCGGAACTGTTCCAGGTGCGGCGGCTGAGCGAGGTCTTCGCGGCGCCGGTGTCCTCGGAGGGCGGCCGGCACGAGGTTCCGGAGCCGGTCCGTACGCTGCTGGGCCCGGACACGCCGCGCTCGTACGTCGAGCACGAGGAGCTGACCGTCGAGGACGGCACCGAACTCGACTGGCGCTGGACGCCGGACGGCACGCTGCACGCGGCGACCCTGGAGGGCGTCGCGGCGGGGCTCGCCTGGGCCGCCGGCCAGTGGCCCCGCCGCTTCGAGGCGGCGGCGCTCCTGGAGGACCTGGACCGTGCGGAGGAGCTGGCGGAGGCCCGCTGGTTCGACTGAGGCCGTCCCGGGGCGGGGCGGGCGGGCTGCGGTGACGCGGTCGGCCCGCCCCGTTCCGCGTGTCCGGAAAAGCCAGAAAAAGCGTCGGCGGAGCCGGCTACGCCGGGAAGCGTCGGCCGATGATCCGCCACGCGACTTCGAGCAGGATCGCGGCCGCTGCGGCGATGCCCACGGCGGCCCACGGCATCGTCGTGCCGACGAGTTTGAGGTCGAAGAAGTTCTGGAGCCAGGGGACGACGAGCACGATCAGGAAGCCCAGGCCCATCGCCAGGACGAGGCCGACGCGCCACCAGGTGTACGGGCGGGCGATGATCGCCAGGACCCACATGGCGCTGAGGAAGAGGGTCAGGGTGGCGGCGCTGGTCTCGGCGGGGAGGGCGTCCGGGCCGCTGTAGTGGCTGCGGGCCAGGAGGTAGGTGGCGAAGGCGGCGAGGCCGACGATCAGGCCGGAGGGGACCGCGTAGCGCATGACCCGCCGGACGAAGTGCGGTTTCGCGCGCTCCTTGTTGGGGGCGAGGGCGAGGAAGAAGGCGGGGACGCCGATGGTGAGGGTGGACAGCAGGGTGAGGTGCCGCGGCAGGTAGGGGTACGGGATCTGGCAGCAGGCGACGAGGATCGCGAGCAGGACCGAGTAGACGGTCTTGGTGAGGAAGAGGGTGGCTACGCGGGTGATGTTGCCGATCACCCGGCGGCCCTCGGCGACGACGGACGGCAGTGTCGCGAAGCTGTTGTTGAGCAGCACGATCTGCGCGACGGCCTTGGTGGCCTCGCTGCCCGCGCCCATCGAGACGCCGATGTCCGCGTCCTTCAGGGCGAGGACGTCGTTGACGCCGTCGCCGGTCATGGCGACGATGCGGCCGCGCTTCTGGAGCGCTCCGACCATGTCCCGTTTCTGCTGCGGCGTGACGCGGCCGAACACCGCGCCCTCCTCCAGGACCTTGCCCATTTCGTCCGGGTCGCCGGGGAGTTTGCGGGCGTCGACGGGTGAGTCGGCGCCCGGCATGCCCAGTTTTCCGGCCACCGCGCCGACCGAGACGGCGTTGTCGCCGGAGATGACCTTCGCCTGGACGCCCTGTTCCTCGAAGTACCGCAGGGTGTCCATCGCGTCGGGGCGCAGCCGCTGTTCGAGGACGACGAGGGCGGTGGGGCGTACGTGGTCGGCGACGTCGGAGTCGTGCAGCTCGCGTTCGGCGCGGGCCAGCAGGAGGACGCGCAGGCCCTGGGCGTTGAGGTCGTCGACTTCCGAGAGCGCGTCGTCGCCGGAGGGCAGGAGGACGTCGGGGGCGCCGAGCAGCCAGGTGGTGCTGTCGCCGTCCGGGTTCTGAAGGGCCGCGCCGCTGTACTTGCGGGCGGAGGAGAAGGGCAGCGCGTCGGTGGAGCGCCAGCCGTCGCCGGCCGGGTAGGCGTCGATGATCGCCTGGAGGGAGGCGTTGGGGCGGGGGTCGGACGCGCCGAGGGCGCCGAGGACCTGCGCGATGTGGTCCTCGTCCGTACCGCCGAGCGGGCGCAGGTCGCTGACGTCCATGCCGCCTTCGGTCAGCGTGCCGGTCTTGTCCAGGCAGACGACGTCGACGCGGGCCAGGCCCTCGATCGCGGGCAGCTCCTGGACCAGGCACTTCTTGCGGCCGAGCCGGACGACGCCGATCGCGAAGGCCACGGAGGTGAGCAGGACCAGGCCCTCGGGGATCATCGGGACGATGCCGGCGACCATCCGGCGTACGGCCTCGTCGCCCGCCATGTTCAGCGTGAACAGGTGGCTGAGGATCAGGCCGGCGGCGGTCGGCACCATCATCCACGTCACGTACTTGAGGATCTGGCTGATGCCGGTGCGCAGCTCGGAGTGGACGAGGGTGAAGCGGGACGCCTCTTCGGCGAGCTGAGCGGCGTACGCCTCGCGCCCGACCTTCGTGGCGGTGAACGCGCCGCCGCCGGCGACCACGAAGCTGCCGGACATCACCTTCTCGCCGGGCTGCTTGACCACCGGGTCGGCCTCGCCGGTCAGCAGCGACTCGTCGATCTCCAGGCCGTCGCTCTCCAGCACCTCGCCGTCGACGATGACCTTGTCACCGGGGCCGAGTTCGATGACGTCGCCGAGGACGACCTCGGAGGTGGGGACCTCGGCGGCTTCGCCGTCGCGCCGTACGGTCGGCCTGGACTCGCCCATGACGGCGAGGCTGTCCAGGGTCTTCTTGGCGCGCAGCTCCTGGATGATGCCGATGCCGGTGTTGGCGACGATCACGAAGCCGAACAGGCCGTCCTGGATCGGGCCGACGATCAGGATGATCACGAACAGCACGCCGATGATGGCGTTGAAGCGGGTGAAGACGTTCGAGCGGACGATGTCGGCGGTGGAGCGCGAGGACCGTACGGGGACGTCGTTGACCTCGCCTCTGGCCACCCGCTCGGCGACCTCGGCGGCGCTCAGGCCGCGGTGGGCCGGTTCGGCGGCCTGCTCGCGGCCTCCGGCTTCGGTCTTCGCCCGCTGAGTCATGCCTTCGACGTTACGGGCGGAACGGGCGATTCACCCGCTGGATACGCACAGGAAGGTGGTGGGAGTTGTTGGAGGGGCGCGCGTCAACCGTAGGGGGTCGGGATGCGTCCACTATGGGGTGAAAATGTCCGCGGGGTGGGACGGCCGTCCGCGGCGCCGGAACGATGACCCGGCGTGCGTCGGCGGTTCAGCGCGCGTCCGCCGCCGCCCGCTCGGAGTCCGGGCCCGCTGCGGCCGCCGCGCGCTTGATGGCGGCGTCGCGCTTGCGGACGTACCAGATGCCGAGGATGCCGAGGCTGCCGCCGGCCAGGCAGGTCCACACCCACCAGGTGCGGTCGTGGTCGGCGAACCAGCCGTAGAAGGGGAGCTGGGCCAGGAAGAGCACGAACCAGATGACGGTGCCGCCGGTGATCGTGCCGACGACGGGGCCCTCAAGAGGCTCCGGGGCCTCGCGCAGTTCGGACTTCTTCCACATGGGGCCAGCTTACGGGCAGCCACCGACAGAGCCGGTGCAAGGCCGGTGCAAGGCCGGTCACGGCAGGACGGCCGGCGGGTGGCGCACCGGTCCGGTCGGCGGGAGGTGTCCGGCCTTGTCCCACCGGGGTCTACGCGCGGAGATAGCGATCACCGGCTTGTTTATTCATACTGAACCTATCCGGTTCTGACTGGTGTGATTCGTTGAATCCTCCAATCTGATCCGGCTTGTTCGTGTTCTGGGCCCGATCCGGGGCCCCCACGCCCTCCCAGGCCCGTACGACTGAGGTCCGCGCATGTCCCCCTCGGCCACCACGCCGGTCGACGCCGTCCAGAGCCCGGCCCCGCAGCAGCCCAAGAACGGTCTCGACCGGTTCTTCAAGATCTCCCAGCGGGGGTCCACGGTCTCCCGTGAGCTGCGCGGCGGTCTCGCCACCTTCTTCGCCATGGCGTACATCGTCGTGCTGAACCCGATCATCCTCGGCGCCGGCCAGGACAAGTTCGGGCACCAGCTGGACAACGGCCAGCTGGTCACCGCCACCGCGCTGATGGCCGGCCTGTCCACGCTCCTGATGGGCGTCATCGGCAACGTCCCGATCGCCGTCGCCGCCGGCCTCGGTATCAACGCCGTCGTCTCGCTCCAGCTCGCTCCCAGGATGAGCTGGCCGGACGCGATGGGCATGGTCGTGCTCGCCGGTCTGGTGCTGATGATCCTGGTCGCCTCCGGCCTGCGGCAACGCGTCATGGACGCGATCCCGAACGGGCTGCGGCGCGCCATCGCGATCGGCATCGGCCTGTTCATCTCGCTGGTCGGCCTGGTCGACGCGGGCTTCGTCAGCCGTAACCCGGACGCCGCGCACACCACCGTGCCGCTGGCACTGGGCCAGGGCGGTCAGCTCCAGGGCTGGCCGGTGCTGGTCTTCGTGGTCGGCCTGGCGCTGATGTTCCTGCTGACCGTGCGGAAGACCAAGGGCGCGATCCTGATCGGCATGGTCGTGATGGCGGTCGTCGCGATCATCATCAACGCGGTCGCGGAGATCCCGGACGCGAGCTGGGGCCTGGCGGTCCCGAACGTGCCGGACGGCATCGTCGGCACGCCGGACTTCGGCCTGGTCGGGCAGATCAGCCTGTTCGGCGGCTTCAAGGAGGTCGGCCTGCTGACCGGGTGCCTCTTCGTCTTCACCGTGCTGCTGTCCGGTTTCTTCGACGCGATGGGCACGATCATCGGCGTCGGCGAGGAGGCCGGACTGACCGACAAGGACGGCAACCTGCCCGGCATGGGCCGCATCCTGATGGTGGACGGCATCGCGGTCGCCGCGGGCGGCGTCGGTTCGGCGTCCGCCAACACCTGCTTCGTGGAGTCCACGGCGGGCGTCGGCGAGGGGGCCCGTACGGGGCTGGCGAACGTGGTGACCGGCGGGCTCTTCCTGCTGGCGCTGGTCTTCACGCCGCTGGCGACGGTCGTCCCGTCGCAGGCTGCGACGCCCGCGCTGCTGGTCGTCGGCTTCCTGATCATGTCGGCCAACGTCCGGGACATCGACTGGAGCGACTTCACGATCGCCGTTCCGGCGTTCCTGACGATCGTCTCGATGCCGTTCACGTACAGCATCACCAACGGCATCGGCATGGGCGTGCTGGCCTTCATCCTGCTGCGGACGGCGACCGGCCGCTTCAAGGAGATCCCGTGGCTGCTGAACGCCGTGGGGGCGGCCTTCCTCGTCTATTTCCTGCTCAACCCGATCGAGCAGGTGCTGGGCGCCCACTAGCGGGCGCCCCGCCGGCGGCGCGGTTCACAGCGGCGGTGCCGCGTAGAACCGCTCCGTCCGGTCCACCGACATCTTGAAACGTTCGTCGAAGTCTTCACGGATGAGCGTCCGGGTCACATAGTCCTGGACGCTCATTCCGCGTTTCGAGGCGTGCTGCCGAAGGCGCTCCAGCAGTTCCCCGTCCATACGCAGGCTGAGCACTCCCGATCCCATACCGCCACGGTCCTCTCACGCCCTGGTCAGGCGGGTCACTTTCCGCTGCGTCCTCACTCGGAAGGGTGAGGCGGATGGTCACAGGTGTACGGGCTTTCATTAGAGAGGGTAATGAGTTATGCTAACGAACATGCCGGAACTGTCCCTGGGCGACGACGCTGCCGCCGACGCCGACGCCGTGAACGCGCTGCGGTCCGCCGTGATGCGGCTGTCCCGCCGACTCAAGCACCAGCGGGTCGACGAGTCGCTCAGCCCCACCGAGATGTCGGTGCTCGGCACCCTTGCCCGGTGCGGTCACGCCACCCCCGGCGAGCTGGCGCGCAAGGAGCATGTCCAGCCGCCGTCGATGACCCGCATCGTCGCGATGCTGGAGGCCAAGGGCCTGGTCCGGCTCGAACCGCACCCGGACGACCGCCGTCAGAAGGTCGTCACCCAGACCGAACAGGCCGAGGCGATGCTCGAAGAGAGCCGCCGCAAACGCAACGCGTGGCTGAGTGAGCTGGCCTCCGGGCTGGACGAGGACGAGTGGGCCGCACTGCGGACCGCCGCACCCGTGCTGGAGAAGCTCGCCCAGCTGTAGAGACCGAGCGCCGAGGAGGCGAACCCACTTTGAGTACGGGATCCGGAGCAGACTCCGCCCCCGCACCGATACCCGACGACTCCACCGTCACCGACGCCGCGACCGCGCCCCCCACAGGTACCAAGGGCACCGCCGCCGAATCGCGCGGGGGGATGTTCCGTTCGCTGCGCGTCCGAAACTACCGACTGTTCGCCACCGGCCAGGTCGTCTCCAACACCGGCACCTGGATGCAGCGCATCGCCCAGGACTGGCTGGTCGTCAGCATCACCGGCTCGTCCGCCGCCGTCGGCATCACCACCGCCCTCCAGTTCCTGCCCATGCTGCTCTTCGGGCTGTACGGGGGCGTGATCGCCGACCGGGTCTCCAAGCGCAAGCTGCTGCTGGTCACCCAGGCGTCGATGGGCCTGACCGGCCTGGTGCTGGCCGTACTGACCCTCAGCGGGAACGTCGCGGTCTGGCACGTCTACCTGATGGCCTTCGTGCTCGGCCTGATCACTGTCGTCGACAACCCGGCGCGGCAGGCGTTCGTGGCCGAGATGGTCGGCCCGGACGACCTGCGCAACGCCGTCAGCCTGAACTCCGCCAACTTCCAGTCCGCCCGGCTCATCGGCCCCGCCGTGGCCGGTGCGCTGATCACCTCCCTCGGCAGCGGCTGGGCCTTCCTCCTGAACGGCCTGTCCTTCCTCGCGCCGCTCGCCGGACTGCTGCTGATGCGCAGCGGTGAGCTGCACACGGTCGACCGCGCGCCACGCGGCAAGGGCCAGCTGCGGGAAGGCGTGCGCTATGTCGCGGGCCGCCCCGAGCTGATCTGGCCGATCGTCCTGATCGGTTTCATCGGCACCTTCGGCTTCAACTTCCCGATCTGGCTGACCGCCTTCGCCGACAAGATCTTCCACGGCGGCGCCGGCATGTACGCCTGGTTCAACGGCCTGATGGCGGTCGGCTCGCTGGCGGGCGCCCTGCTCGCGGCCCGGCGCAGCACCTCGCGGCTGCGGCTGCTGGTGGGCGCGGCGCTGCTGTTCGGCGTCCTGGAGATGGCCGCGGCCCTCTCACCGACCGCCTGGGTCTTCGGGGCGCTGCTGATCGTCGTCGGCGTCGTCGGCCTGACGATCAACGTCACGGCCAACTCCAGCGTGCAGATGGCGACCGATCCGCTGATGCGCGGGCGGGTGATGAGCCTGTTCATGATGGTCTTCATGGGCGGTACGCCGCTGGGCGCGCCCCTGGTCGGCTGGGTCACCGACGCGTACGGCGCCCGGATCGGCTTCCTCGCGGGCGGCCTGGTCTCCGCCCTGGCGGCGGCCGGCGTGGGCCTGGTGCTGACCCGTGCGGGCGGCCTGCGGGTCCGGATCGACCTGCGGCGCGGCCACCAGCACGTACGGTTCGTACCGCGCGAGCGGGACGGCGAACCGGAGCGGCTGGCCGCGGCGGCCTGAGGCAGGCGTACGGCGGCCGGGGCCGGGAACGCGGGCGCACCGCGGTCCCGGCCCCGCCGCCCGCCCCGTGCGCGACACTGACCGCATGAGACTCTTCGCCGCCGTACTGCCGCCCGAGGCCGCCGTCGACGAACTCGACGTCCGGGTACGCCGGTTGCGTACCCTCCCGGACGCGGACCGGCTGCGCTGGACCGGGCGGTCCGGCTGGCACTTCACCCTCGCCTTCTACGGCGAGGTGCCCGACACCACCCTGCCCGACCTGCACGAACGGCTGGCCCGGGCCGCGCGGCGGTACGAGCCCTTCCCGCTCGGCCTCAAGGGCGGCGGGCGCTTCGCGGACCGGGTGGTGTGGGCCGGGGCGGACGGCGGCCTGCCCGCCCTGCGCAAGCTGGCGGACTCGGCCACGGCAGCGGCCCGCCGGGCCGGGCTGGAGATGTCCGGCCACCGCGCGTACACCCCGCACCTGACCGTCGCGCGCAATCGCGCGGAAGCCCTCGACCTCGAACCGTTCGTCGACGGCCTGGCGGACTTCGAGGGCAGCGCGTGGACGGTACGGGAACTGGCGCTCGTCCGCAGCCGCCTGCCGGTCTCCGGGGTGGCGGGCGAGCAGCCCCGGTACGAGACGGTGGCGGCCTGGCCGCTGGGTAGGCGAGCGGGCCGGTTACGCTCGAAGGGTGGACCCCAAAACCCGTAACCGGATCATGTCCGGCCTGTTCGCCGTGCTGCTCGTCGTCGTGATCGTGGCGGCCGCCCTGCGCTGACCCGCCGGACGGCCCCGACGACACCCTTCGCGGACTCGTCCCACCAGGCGAATCACCCGGCAGGCCGCCCCGTGGAGCACCACCGGCTCACCAGGCGAACGCCTCCGGCGACGCCCCGGTGCCGGGGAAGATCTCGTCCAGCGAGTCCAGCAGCTCGGCCGAGAGCTCCAGCTCCACGGCGCGCAGCGCGCTGTCGAGCTGTTCGGTGGTCCGCGGCCCGACGATGGGCCCCGTCACACCGGGCCGGGTGAGCAGCCAGGCCAGCGCGACCTCGCCGGGGTGCAGTCCGTGCTTGTCGAGCAGGGCCTCGTAGGACTCGATCTGCGCGCGGACCGCGGAGTTCGCCAGTGCCCCGGCCGAGCGGCCCCCGTTCGTACGGGCGCCGCCGCCCTCGCGTTCCTTGCGCACGGCGCCGCCGAGCAGGCCGCCGTGCAGCGGCGACCACGGGATGACGCCGAGGCCGTAGGACTGCGCGGCCGGGATCACCTCCATCTCGGCGCGGCGCTCGGCGAGGTTGTACAGGCACTGCTCGCTGACCAGGCCGAGCGAGCCACGGCGCGCGGCGGTCTCGTTGGCCTGCGCGATGTGCCAGCCCGCGTGGTTGGAGGACCCGGCGTACAGGATCTTGCCCTGCTGCACCAGGACGTCGACGGCCTGCCATATCTCGTCCCACGGCGTGTGCCGGTCCACGTGGTGGAACTGGTACAGGTCGATGTAGTCGGTGTTCAGCCGCTTGAGGCTGGCGTCCACCGCCCGCCGGATGTTCAGCGCGGAGAGGCGGTCGTGGTTGGGCCAGACCCGCTCGCCGTCGCCGCCCATGTTGCCGTAGACCTTGGTGGCGAGCACGGTCTTGTCGCGGCGGCCGCCGCCCTGGGCGAACCAGGAGCCGACGATCTCCTCGGTGCGGCCCTTGCTGTCGCCCCATCCGTAGACGTTGGCGGTGTCGAGGAAGTTGACGCCCGCGGCGAGCGCGGCGTCCATGATGGCGTGGCTGTCGGCTTCGTCCGTCTGGGGGCCGAAGTTCATGGTGCCGAGGACGAGTCGGCTGACCTTGAGTCCGGTGCGTCCGAGCTGCGTGTACTCCATGGGGCCCTAGCCAACGCCTTGGAGTGCGCTCGAATCAAGGAGTGTGCCGCACCCCGTGGCCCTCAGTTCCCTGCCGCCGCGTACGGGGCGCCCACGTCCCACGCCTGGTGCAGGGCGTCGGCGAAGGCCGCCGCGAGCAGGTGCTCGCCCGAGGCGGAGGGGTGCGTGCCGTCGTAGGTGTCCCGGTCCAGGTCGTATCCGTCCGGGTGGGAGGCCAGCAGCAGCGGTGAGGCAGGGGTGGACAGGTCCGCGACGGCCTTGGCCAGCAGCTCGTTGAAGCGCTCGCACTCGGTGGCGAAGGGGGTGTCGGACAGGGCGCGGGTGTTCGGGATGACGGGCAGCAGCACGGCCCGTACGCCCGCGTGGGCGGCCCGCGCCTCCGCGACGAAGCGGTGCACGTTCGCGGCGGTCTGCTCCGCGTCCGTGTAGAAGCCGAGGTCTATCAGCCCGAGCGAGACCAGCAGCGTGTCGGCCTTGTGCTTGCGCACCGCGTCGCCGATCAGCGGCGCCATGTGGCACCAGCCCTCGCCCCAGCCGGCGAGGTGGCGCCGGGCGCGCTCGGGGAAGTCCGGGTCGCGGTAGGCGTGCGAGACCGCCGCGTCGGCGGACACGTCGTACAGCTCGGTACGCGGTCCGACGATGCGGTAGGGGCCGCCGAAGGTCCGGTTGAGGTGCTGCCACATCCGGTAGCGCCAGGTGAAGTCGCCGGCGCTGCCGATCGTCATCGAGTCACCGACGAACATCACACGCATACGACCTCCCGGCCGCCCGGCCCGGGCGCGCCGGAGTGCGCTGTCGGGGTGGTCATGCGGAGATCATAAGGAGCCGGGCGCTCCGGGTGGCGGGCGGGGCGAGCCGCGTCCGGTGCCCGGACGGGCGGGTACCGGACGGGTACGGCCCCCGGGACGGGGCCGGACGGCACCGCCGGGCCGCCGAAGTGGGAGGCTGTGCCCATGCGTTCGCTACTGTGCGCGGCCGGGGCCGCGGGAATTGTGCTGTTCGCGGCGGCCGGGCCGGCGGCGGCCGACGACGGGGGAGGGGCCGAGGGGTTCACGATCGAGGACCGGCGGATCACCGAGTCCAGCGGGCTGGCGGCCAGCCGGGCCCACCCCGGCGTGTACTGGACCCACAACGACAGTGACGACGGGCCGTACGTCTACGCCGTGGACGGCCGGACCGGCCGTACGGTCGCGACCGTCACCCTGCGCGGCATCGGCGACCCGCGCGACGTGGAGGCGATCTCGGTCGGCCCGGACGGCAACGTCTACGTCGGTGACATCGGTGACAACCTCGGCGGCACCTGGAAGCACGTCTGGATCTACCGCTTCCCCGAGCCGGAGCAGCTCCGCGACCAGACCGTCACCGCGGCACAGCTCACGGTCAAGTACGACGAGGGCCCGCGGGACGCCGAGGCGATGATGGTGCACCCCAGGACGGGGCGGGTCTACATCGCCAGCAAGAAGAAGAGCGGGGGCGCGGCCCTGTACGAGGGCCCCGAGCGGCTGTCGGCGCGCGGCACGAACACCTTCCGCCGGGTCGCGGGCATCGACCAGTGGGTGACGGACGGCGCGTTCTCGCCGGACGGCACGCGGCTGCTGCTGCGCGGCTATTTCGGCGCGGAGATGTACCGCTGGGAAGGCGGCCGGCCCAAGGACATCGGCAGCGTGGGCGTGCCCCTGCAGATGCAGGGCGAGTCGGTGACCTTCACTCCCGACGGGCGGACGCTGCTGTTCGGGTCGGAGGGCAAGGGCAGCCGGGTGCAGCCGGTGGGGCTCAGCGGCGACCAGCTGCCGGAGTCGGCGAAGAAGGGCGACGGTAAGGGCGACGGCGACGGGCCCGGTAAGGGGGACGCGGCCGACGGCAGCCAGGACGAGGCGGGCCAGAACCGCAACGTACTGCTGGCGGCGGCGACGTTCGGGGTGGCGACGGTGGTGGTGCTGGCGCTGCGGCGGATGTTCCGGCGCCGGTGACCGTCCGGCGGCCGCCGGACGCGGGTGGCTGAGCGGCGCGCTCAGCCGCCGCGCTTCTCGATGTACGCCGCGCAGCCGTCCAGCAGCCGCCCGAGGCCCAGTTCGAACAGCCCGTCGCCGTCGTAGTCCTCGTCGAACGCGAAGGTGTCCTCGGAGAGCCCGGCGAGGTGCGGGTAGCGGCCGCTCTCCATCGCCCGGACGAGGAACGGGCCCTGGATCTTCCACCACTCGTCCTCGGTGATGCCGGTGCGCTTCTCCGCCGTCGCCGAGCTCAGCCGGGTGCGGGCCGCGCCCGCGACATAGCCCTCCACGATCATCAGCAGCCGGATCTTCTCCGGGTCGGGCAGGGTGAGGCCGGACATCCCGCGGATCGTGTGCTCCAGCACCTCCACCGAATTGGGGCCCAGCAGCGGGCGGGTCTGGTCGACCTGGAGCAGCCAGGGGTGGCGGTGGTGGAGCTGCCAGGCGCGGCGTGCGACGTTCTCCAGGACGGCCCGCCAGCCGGCCTCGGGGCCGGGGAACGCGTCGGCGCCGAACTCCGCGATCTTGTCGAGCATCAGGTCCAGCAGCTCGCCCTTGCCCGGTACGTAGCGGTAGAGCGACATGGTGCCGACGCCCAGTTCGGTGGCGACCCGGCGCATCGAGACGGCGCCGATCCCCTCGGCGTCGGCGACCGCGACCGCGGCGGTGACGATCCGGTCGAGGGTCAGGCCGGGTTTGGGGCCGCGGCTGGGCCGCTCGCCGGTGCCCCAGAGCAGCTCCATGCTGCGTGCCGCGTCGCCGCTGCCGCTGTGTTCTGTCGTCATGGTGCGCTCAGTGTAAGCCGCCGGGAAAAAACCGAGTACGTCGTACGCGGTCTCAGGTACGGTGTACGCGTAACTGGGTACGCCGTACTCGGAACGGGGGTGTGCGGCGTACCCGTCCGGACACAGAGGAAGGACGGGGGAACGCATGCGGACGACCGGAACGGCGGTCCTGGCGGAGGGACTGGCCAAGCGGTACGGGGCCGAGCGGGCGCTCGACGGCTTCGACCTCGCCGTGCGGCGCGGCACCGTACAGGGCCTGCTCGGCCCCAACGGCGCGGGCAAGACCACCGCCGTACGCATCCTGGCGACGCTGCTGCGCCTGGACGGCGGGCGGGCGGTGGTCGCCGGGCACGACGTGGCGCGCGAGCCGCACGCCGTACGCAAGCGGATCGGTCTGGCCGGGCAGTACGCCGCCGTCGACGAGATCCTGACCGGGCGGCAGAACCTGGAGATGTTCGGGCGGCTCTTCCACCTCGACGGGCGGCGGGCCCGGGCCCGCGCGGACGAGCTGCTGGAGCGCTTCGGCCTGTCCGACGCGGCCGGCATGCAGGTCAAGGCCTACAGCGGTGGCATGCGGCGGCGCCTGGACCTGGCGTCCAGCGTGCTGCTCGCACCCGAGGTGCTGTTTCTGGACGAGCCGACCACCGGACTCGACCCGCGCAGCCGCAACGAGGTCTGGGAGACCGTCCGTGACCTGGTCGCGGGCGGCACGACGGTCCTGCTGACCACCCAATACCTCGACGAGGCCGACCAGCTGGCCGACCGGATCGCCGTCATCGACCACGGCCGGACCGTCGCGGAGGACACCCCGGACGGGCTCAAGCACGGCATCGGCGGCGACCGCGTCCAGGTGGTGCTCCGCGACGCCGCCGAGCTGCCGCGGGCGGCGGGGATCGTGGCGCGGGTGGCCGCGGACGGCGCCGCGCCGGACACGGACGTGGCGGAACGGCGGGTCGGCGCGCCGGTGACGGACGGCGTGGCGGCGCTCACCGCGGTGGCGCGGGCGCTCCAGGACGCGGGGCTGGACGTGGCGGACATCGGGCTGCGGCGGCCGACGCTGGACGAGGTCTTCCTGCGGCTGACGGGACACCGTACGGAGGCCGCCGCGGACGCGACCGCCCCCGCGCGCCGGACGGAGACCGCCGCATGAGCGCCCCCACCGGAGCCCCCGCGCTCGCCCCCGCCCCCGAACGGCGCCTGTACTGGGCCTTCGCCGACTGCTGGACCATCGTCCGCCGCGACCTGACCCACCTCGTCAAGCAACCCGTCAACATCGCCTGGCAGCTCGGCTTCCCGATCGTCTCCGTCCTGCTCTTCGTCTACGTCTTCGGCAGCGCGATGGACGTCGGCGGCGAGGGCTCCTACCGGGACTACGCCATGCCCGGCATGTTCGCCATGACCATGGCCTTCGGCTTCATGAACACCGCGATGCTGGTCGCGGTCGAGAAGGACCGGGGCGTGACCGACCGTTTCCGTTCGATGCCGATGGCGCGTTCGGCGGTGGTCAGCGGGCGGGGCGTGGCGGACGTGTGCGGCGCCGCGCTGGATCTCGCGGTGCTGGCGGCGATCGCCGTCGTCGTCGGCTGGCGCTCGGACGGCGGCGTGCTCGCCACCCTGGCCGCCTTCGCCCTGCTGCTGCACCTGCGCTTCGCGCTCATCTGGGTCGGTGTGCTGCTGGGCCTGCTGGTGCCCAACCAGGAGGCAGCGGGCGGGCTGTTCGCGCTGGCCTTCCCGTTCGGCATGATCTCCAGCGTCTTCACACCGCCGTCGATGATGCCGGACTGGCTGGGCGCCATCGCGATGTGGAACCCGGTCTCCTCCACGGCGAACGCCGTCCGTGAACTCTTCGGCCGTCCCGGCACGTTGGGGGACAGCTGGATCGAACAGCACGCCCTGCTGATGGCCGTGGTCTGGCCGCTCGCTCTCACGGCGGTCTTCCTGCCGCTGGCGGTACGGCGCTTCCAGCGGCTCAGCCGCTGAGGGGCCGCGCCCCTTCCGGGAACGCCGTCCGGGCCTCGGGCGGATGCGCTACCCCGGAACGCCGTCCGGCCCCGGCGGATTCGACCCGCCGGGGCCCGGACGCGTGCCGCGGTACTTCCTACAGCTTGCCGATGACGTGGTCGACGCAGGCGGTCAGCGCCTCGACGTCCGCCGGGTCGACCGCCGGGAACATCGCCACCCGCAGCTGGTTGCGGCCCAGCTTGCGGTACGGCTCGGTGTCGACGATGCCGTTGGCGCGCAGCGCCTTGGCGACGGCGGCCGCGTCGATCTCGTCGTCGAAGTCGATGGTGCCGATGACCTGCGAACGCTTGGCCGGATCGGTGACGAACGGCGTCGCGTACTTGGAGTCCTCGGCCCAGCCGTACAGCGTGCGCGAGGAGGCCGCGGTGCGCCGTACCGCCCAGTCCAGGCCGCCCTGGCCGTTGATCCACTCCAGCTGCTCGTTGAGCAGGAACAGGGTGGCCAGCGACGGGGTGTTGTACGTCTGGTTCTTCAGCGAGTTGTCGATCGCCGTCGGCAGCGAGAAGAACTCCGGGATGTGCCGGCCGGAGGCGTGGACGCTGCGGGCGCGCTCCAGGGCGGCGGGCGAGAAGACGCCGATCCACAGGCCGCCGTCGGAGGCGAAGGACTTCTGCGGCGCGAAGTAGTACACGTCGGTCTGCGCGATGTCCACGGGCAGGCCGCCGGCGCCGGAGGTGGCGTCCACCAGCACCAGCGAGCCGTCGTCCGCGCCCGCGACACGCTGGACGGGGGCGGCGACGCCGGTGGAGGTCTCGTTGTGGGTGAAGGCGTAGACGTCCACGCCCTGCTCCGCCTCGGGCTCCGGGTGGCTGCCCGGGTCGGCGGAGATCGTGGTCGGCCCGGCCAGCCACGGCGCCAGCTTCGCGGCCTTGGCGAACTTCGAGGAGAACTCGCCGAAGGTCAGGTGCTGGGACTTGTTCTCGATCAGGCCGTGGGTCGCGATGTCCCAGAACGCGGTGGAACCGCCGTTGCCGAGGACGACCTCGTACCCCTCGGGCAGCTGGAACAGGTCACGTACGCCGTCGCGGACCCTGCCGACCAGGTTCTTGACCGGTGCCTGGCGGTGGGACGTACCGAGAAGAGAACTTCCGGTGGCGGCGAGGGCGTCGAGCGCCTCCGTACGCACCTTGGAGGGGCCCGCGCCGAAGCGACCGTCGGCGGGCTTGATGTCAGCGGGAATCTGGATATCAGCCACGGGCGAAGCGTAATCCGTCACGGGGTCCGGTCAGGACCAGGGTCCACCGGGTGAGACGGAACGGGTGCCGCCGTCCGGCACGGGTCCGGCTGCCCGACGTCCGCGTACAGGGCGGTGACCGAGGCGGCGGCCCGCGCCAGCTCCGCCCGGGCCTCCGGCGGGCCCAGCACCTCCAGGGACGTGCTGAACTGGAGCAACTGGCGTACCGCACGCAGCTCCTGCAACGCCAGTTCGACCGTCACCCACGTCCCGCCGGTGTCCTGCGGCGGCTCCGCCAGCGCCGTACCGATGATGCGGACGAACAGGTCCAGGCGGGACCGGAGCACCCGGGCCGTCACCCGCAGCCCGGCCTGCCGGGTCTCCACCTGCTGCCGCAGCGCCTCCCACGCGTCGGCCAGCTCCACACCGTCGCGGCGCCGCACGGGCGTGTCGAGCACGGTGGCCGCGACCACCCGGTCGGCCCGGAACAGCCGGCCGCGCCGCCGCCGGTCCGCGACGAGGTACCAGGTCCCGGCCTTGGAGACCAGCCCGTACGGATCGACGGTGTACGTACGCGGGTCGGTCTCGCCGCTGTGCCGGTACCGCAGCCGCAGCCGCCGGTCGGCGAAGACCGCGGTGTGCAGGGCGTCCAGCTCCACGGCCGGCTGCGGCCCCGAGAGCCAGCGCCCGGGATCGACCAGGATGCGGCGGCTGGTCAGCTCGGCGGCCGGCCGGTGCGGCGCGGGCAGCGCGGCCATCACCTTGCGCAGCGCGGAGCCGAGCGCGTCGTCCAGCCCGAGCGCGTGGTGCGCCCCCTCGGCGGCCAGCACGAACAGCGCCCGCGCCTCGTCGGTGGTCAGCCCGGTCACGTCCGTACGGAATCCCGGCAGCAGCGCGATGCCGCCGTGCCGCCCCCGCTCCGCGTACACGGGCACGCCGGCCGCCGACAGGGACTCGACGTCGCGGTAGATCGTCCGTACGGACACCTCCAGCCGCGTCGCGAGCTCGGTGGCCGGGACCCGGCCGCGGGTCTGGAGGAGCAGGAGGATCGAGAGGAGGCGGTCGGATTTCACGCGGTTCAGTCTTCCGGAGGAGGGGAGGGTGAGCGTGGCGGGTGAGCTGGCGGGGGCCTGGTGGAAAACCTGACGGCCGGTGTCAGGTTATGGCGGGACCGTGGCGGTATGAAGACCACGCACAGCGATGCCGCATCCGCCTCTGTATCCGCCTCCGTCTCCGCGTCCGCCTCCTCTGGCGTGCCCGCTCCGTACACGCTCTCCGAGCTGGCCGACCGCGTCACCGGCGTCGTCCTCGTCCCCGGTGACGACGGGTACGCAGCGGAACGGGCCGGGTTCCAGACCGGGCATGTCCACCGTCCTTCGGTGATCGTCGGGGCGGACACGGCGGCGGACGTCGTGGCGGCGGTGCGGTACGCCGGGGCCAACGGGCTGCCGGTGTCCGTGCAGTCGACCGGGCACGGGCTGTCGGCGGCCTCCGACGGGGGTGTGCTGGTCAGCATGCGCCGGATGGACGAGGTGCGGGTCGACGCCGAGGCGCGCACCGTGTGGGCCGGGGCGGGCGCGCTCTGGGCCGATGTCATCGAGGAGGCCGCGCCGCACGGGCTGGCGCCGGTGAACGGGTCGTCGCCCGGCGTGGGGGTGGTGGGCTACACGCTCGGGGGCGGGCTCGGCATCCTGGGCCGGGAGTTCGGTTACGCGTCGGACCGGGTGCGGCTGGTGGAAGTGGTCACCGCGGACGGCGTACTGCGCTGGGTCACGCCGGAGCGCGACGCCGGACTGTTCCGGGCGCTGCTCGGCGGCGGGCGCGGGCTGGGGGTGGTGACCGGCCTGGAGTTCGGGCTGGTGCCGGTGGAGCGGGTGTACGGCGGCCAACTGGTCTTCGGCGCCGACCTGATGGACGAGGCGCTGGCCGCGTACCTGGCCTGGACCGAGGACCTGCCCGACGCGCTGACCTCGTCGGTCGGCCTGATCGCGTACCCGGACGTCCCGGCGGTGCCCGGCCATCTGCGCGGCCGCCACCTCGCGCAGATCCGGATCGCTTGCACGGGACCGGAGGCCGAGGGCGAGCGGCTGGTCGCGCCGCTGTGCGCGGTCGGGCCGCGGGTGGCCGACACGCTGCGCGACATGCCGTACGCCGAGTCGCACACCATCCACCAGGACCCGGAGACGCCGCACGCCTACGACGGCGACAGCATTCTGCTCAGCGGGCTGGACGCGGCGGAACTGCGCGAGGTGACCGCGCTGACCGGGCCGGACGCCCCGATGATGACCGTGGTGCAGCTCAACCACCTCGGTGGCGCGCTCGCCACCGGCGGCGGCTCGGTCGGCCACCGGGACGCGCGGTACCTGCTGCGCCTGCTGTCGCCGCTGGACGGCACGGACGTCGCGGCCGTACGGGCCCTGCACGCGCGGGTGCGGGCGGTGCTGGCGCCCAGGGCGGTCGGCCGCAGCGTCAACTTCCTGTTCGGTGATCACGGTGACGCGGTGGCCGACGCGTACGAGGAGGACGTGTACCGGCGGCTGACCGCCGCCAAGGCGGCGTACGACCCGGAGAACCTGTTCCGCGCGTAACCGGGCGGCACCCGGACACAGGACGGGAAAACGGAAGGGCGCGCCCCCGGCGGAGTGGGCAGGCTGGGGGCATGGCTGATCTTACGAAGACACCCGGGACACCGGACGGTACGCGGGAACTGGCCCGGGAGTTGGCGGACGCCGTACGCGGCGAGGTCTCGTTCGCCGCCGGGGACCGGGCGCTGATGACGATGGACGCCTCCAACTACCGCCGGGTGCCGCGGGCGGTGGTCGCGCCACGGGACGCGGAGGACGTCGCCGCCGCCCTGCGGGTGTGCCGGGAGCACGGCGTGCCGGTGGTGCCGCGCGGCGGCGGGACGAGCATCGCCGGGCAGGCCACCGGCGTCGGCGTGGTGCTGGACTTCACCCGGCACCTGCGGCGCATCGTGTCGCTGGACGCCGAGGCGGCTACGGCGGTCGTCCAGCCGGGCGTGGTCCTGGACGACCTGCGGGCGGCGGCCGGCGCGCACGGCCTGACCTTCGGGCCCGACCCGTCCACCCACAGCCGCTGCACCCTCGGCGGCATGATCGGCAACAACTCCTGCGGCTCGCACTCGGTGGCGTGGGGCACCACCGCCGACAGCGTGCGCGAGCTGGAGGTGCTGACGTACGGGGGCGAGCGGCTGCGTGCCGGGCGGGGCGCGGCGGCACTTGACGCGCTCCCGCAGCGGCTGCGGGACGGCGTACGGTCCCTGGTCAACGGCGATCTCGCGCTGCTGCGCACCGGCTACCCCGAACTCCCGCGCCGCATCTCCGGTTACGCGCTGGACGCCCTGCTGCCCGAGAAGGGCAGCGACCTGGCACGGGCGCTCACCGGCAGCGAGGGCACGCTCGGAGTCCTGACCGAGGCCACCGTCAGCCTGGTCAGGCCGCCCGCCGCCAAGGCACTGGCGGTCCTCGGATACGCGGACGAGAGCGACGCCGCCGAGGCGGCGCACACGCTGCTCCCATGGGGGTCCCCCCGGTCGAGCGAAGCCGAGAGTGGGGGAGGCCCCTTGACCGTCGAGGGCATGGCGGCCGACCTGGTGGGGGACGCGACCGGCCTGCCCAAGGGCGGGGCCTGGCTGTTCGTCGAGATGGGCGGCGCGACGCCCGCCGAGGCGCTCGCCCGCGCCGAGGAACTGTGCCGGAGCGCGGGCGCGGCCACCACCGATCACACGGTGGTGACCGACCCGGCACGGCAGCGCGCCCTGTGGCGGGTGCGCGAGGACGCGGCCGGGACCGCGACCCGCATGCCGGACGGCTCCGAGGCGTGGCCCGGCTGGGAGGACTGCGCGGTGCCGCCCGCGCGGCTCGGTGCCTACCTGCGGGACTTCCGGGCCCTGCTGGCCCAGCACGGCCTGCGCGGCACGCCGTACGGGCACTTCGGGGACGGCTGCATCCACGTCCGTATCGATTTCGACCTGCTCAGCGCGCCCGGGATCCGCCGGTTCCGCGAGTTCTCCTGCGACCTGGGCGACCTGGTCGTGGCGCACGGCGGCTCGCTCTCCGGCGAGCACGGCGACGGGCAGGCGCGCGCCGAACTGCTGCCCAAGATGTACGGCGGCGAACTGGTCGGCCTCTTCGAACGCTTCAAGGACCTGTGGGACCCGGCGGGCGGCCTCAACCCCGGCATGCTGGTCCGGCCGGACCGGATGGACGAGAACCTGCGCTTCGCGCCACTGCCGCGGAAGCCGGTGGACGTCGAGTTCGGCTACCCGCACGACAGCGGGGACTTCTCGGCGGCCGTCCGGCGCTGCGTCGGCGTTGCCAAGTGCCGTAACAGCGTCCCCGGCGGATCGGCCGTCATGTGCCCGTCGTACCGCGCCACCGGCGAGGAACAGCACTCCACCCGGGGCCGCGCCCGGCTGCTGCACGAGATGCTCGCGGGCGAGGTGATCACCGACGGCTGGCGCTCCGAGGAGGTACGGGACGCGCTGGACCTGTGCCTGTCCTGCAAGGGCTGCCGCAGCGACTGCCCGGTGGGCGTGGACATGGCCACGTACAAGGCCGAGTTCCTGCACCACCACTACGCGGGACGGCTGCGGCCCGCCGCGCACTACTCGATGGGCCGCCTGCCGCGCTGGCTGCGCGCGGCGGCTCCCGTCGCGCCGCTGCTCAACGCGCTGGCCAGGACACCGCTGGCCGGAGCGGGCAAACGCCTCGGCGGGATCGCACCGCAGCGGGCGATCCCGGAACTGGCCGGTGAGCCGTTCGTACGGTGGTGGTCGAAGCGGAGGGCCCCGGAGGGGCCGGTGGGCGTGGGCATGGCCCCGGAACGGCCGGCGCTCCTGTTGTGGCCGGACACCTTCACCAACTACCTCGTCCCCGAGGTGGGCCGCGCCGCCGTCCACGTCCTGGAGGCCGCCGGACTCGACGTCCGCCTGCCCGCGGCGGGCCGCCGCCGGGCGTCGCTGTGCTGCGGCCTCACGTACGTCTCCACCGGGCAGCTCGATCAGGCGCGCGCGGTCATGCGCCGGACGGTGGACGCCCTCGACCCGCTGCTGGCGGACGGCACCCCGCTGACCGTCCTCGAACCGAGCTGTGCGGCCGCGCTCCGCACCGACCTGCCCGAACTCCTCTCCGACGACCCGCGGGCCGCGCGGGTGGCCGCGTCCGTACGGACCTTCGCGCAGACCCTGGAGGAACAGGCACCCGCCTGGGAGCCGCCGCGCGTGGACCGCCCGGCCGTCGGCCAGACCCACTGCCACCAGCACGCCGTACTCGGCGAGGCGGCCGAACAGCGCTTGCGCGCCCGTGCCGGGCTGGACGGCGGGCTGAGCGGCGGCTGCTGCGGACTGGCCGGGAACTTCGGCTTCGAGCGCGGCCACTACGACGTGTCCGTGGCCTGCGCGGAAGAACAGCTCCTGCCGTCCGTACGGGAAGCGGAACCGGGGGCGGAGGTGCTCGCGGACGGCTTCTCCTGCCGCACCCAGATCGGCCAGCTCACCGGGCGGCGTGCGCGGCACCTGGCGGAGGTGCTGGCGGAGGGGCTGGCCGGCGAGCCGGCGGAGGAGCCGCCGTCGCGGCCCTGACGGTACGGAACGTCATGGTCCGAGGTGACTGCCCGCCCGGTACATCGGCAGGTGGACATCACATTTCACGGCGCGGGAGACGGGCCTTAGCGTGTGCGTGTGAACGAGTCGCGCCACGAGTCCAGCAGCCTCCCGCCCATACCTCCGGTCCCGGAGCCGGTGCCGGTCACGGTCCCGGCCTCCGAGGCGGTCCCGGCCTCCGCCGAGGTCCGGGCCGCCGAGCAGGACGCGGCGGCGGGCGGGCGCCTGACGTCCGTGGCGCTGGTCATCGGCGGCATCATCTCGCTCCAGTTCGGCGCCTCGGTCGCGGTCCTGCTCTTCCCGCGGGCCGGCGCGCTCGGCGTGGTCACCCTCCGGCTGGTCGTCGCCGCGCTCGTCCTGTTGATCGCCTGCCGCCCGCGGCTGCGCGGTTACTCGCGGGGCGACTGGGCCACGGTCCTCGCCTTCGGCGTCGCGCTGGTCGGCATGAACTCCCTCTTCTACGAGGCGATCGACCGCATCCCGCTGGGCGCCGCCGTCACCCTGGAGTTCATGGGCCCCCTGATCCTGTCGGTGGTCACCTCGCGCCGGGCGCTGAGCCTGGTGTGGGCAGCGCTCGCGCTGGGCGGAGTGGTCCTGCTCGGCCGGGAGGGCTTCGACGGACTCGACCCGCTCGGCGCCGGACTGGCCCTCACGGCCGGTGCCCTGTGGGCCGCGTACATCCTGCTGTCCTCCCGTACCGGACAGCGCTTCCCGCAGGCGGACGGGCTGGCCCTGGCGATGACGGTGGCGGCGCTGCTGAGCCTGCCGCTCGGCATCTACACCGCCGGTACGGCCCTGCTGGACCCGGCCACGATCGGCCTGGGCGCCGCCGTCGCCCTGCTCTCCTCGGTCACGCCGTACACCCTCGAACTGCTCGCCCTGCGCAAACTCCCGGCCTCCGGCTTCGCGGTGATGATGAGCTTGGAACCGGCCGCCGGTGCGCTCGCGGGGTTCCTGGTGCTGCACCAGTCGCTGGGCTGGGCTGAGGTGGTGGCTATCGGGCTGGTGGTGCTGGCGAGTGTGGGGGCTGTGCGGAGTGCGGGTGGGGCGGGGGAGGGGTGAGGTTTTCGCGCTTCGCGCGGGGGTTGCGCCGACGCGCGGCTTGCACGGGTTTCGTCGGGCGGCGGCCAGGGGAGCTGCCACATCGGAGTGCGTGGGCGCGTGATGCCGATGCTGTACAGGTCTCCGTCTCTGGACGCCGATGATCACCGTGTCCTCGCGGGCGAACACCAGCGTGGACACAGAACGGGACATGCGTCCGTTACCGTCCTTCCACGGGTGGATGTTGACCAAGTTCAAGTGGGCCATCGAGGCACGCACGTGCACCGGGGCGTCGAGGTCACCGTGGTTGAGCCAGTCGCGTCGTCCACGGTCGCGGCGTAGCCCTCGATGGTGTTCGATCCGGCGATCGCCCGCGCGGTCAGGTTCCGCCGCAGCTGTCCCGACCAGGGAGGCGAGCGGTCCGGGCTGGACGAGCGCATGGTCTTCGCGCTGCTGTCGGCGTTCTGGGGATCGAAGGTGCGCCGCACCGTCTACCAGCGGGACGCCGCTCTCCGATCAGCAGGCCATTCGCGACATCCGTGAACTGGTCCGCTTGGGGTGGCTGGTGCCGTATGGCAAGGCCCGGGCCTGTTTCTATGGTTCCGGGCCTCGGATGGACGTCGCCCAGCGGGAGATTCGCCAGTCTGTGGCCCCCCACGCGGAGCCGTATGGGGGCGGTAGGGGTGTCTGGCGCGTCCCGGTGTCGGGGGGCTTACGCGCTGCGCGCTGCGCGCGCGGGTTTGTGGTTGACGTTTGGCTCGCATGGGTTCGTTGTGGTGGCGGGGGCGCGCAGGGGGCCAACTCCTCGGCACCGTGTACGTCGCCCAGGGTGTGTTGGTGAACGAGGGCTCCCGGCTGCCTGCGGGGATGGCCCCCTACACGCCCCCTCCGGCCGGATTGGCGAGCCGGGGTCGGTGGGGGGAGTTCTTCGATCACCCTGGTGTCCGCCCTCCTGGTGGAGAGGCGCACGGGGTGGATGGCGGTAAGGCGGCTGTGCTGGCCTGGCCGTATGCCATGGGCTCGGGATTGGCCTGGCCTGGCTTGGTTGGTGATGTACCCGGCCCGATCGCGCGGGATCGTCGCCCTCCGGCCAGGGCTCGGGGTCACGTAGGGGGCTCCCCGCAGGCAGCCGGGAGCCCCCGGTTCACCGAGAGATCCTGGGTGACGTACACGGTGCCGTGGGGGCACCCCCGGCCGGAGGCTGGGGGAGAGTGACCCCTGCGGGGCCCCGAGCCCCCACCCACCGGCCCTACCGCGCACGACGCGAGCCCCCACCAACCCCCAAGCTCAGAAAATCATGCAGGCGTGCTTGATTGTTTCTGGCCGCACTGTCACGCTCGGACCCGCAACGCGTACCGCATGAGTCAACGTGCCCTGCCCGCACGGCAGATGGCCGACGAGGGGAGTGCCGCGTGTCCGACGCCGAGGCCGTACTGGCCGATCTGAGGGACGAAGGGGACGCGCTCGACGCGTTGGTCGGCGGGCTCGCGCCGGAGCGGTGGGCGGTGCCGACCCCGGCCGAGGGGTGGACCGTCGCCCACCAGATCGGGCATCTGGCCTGGACCGATCGGCAGGCGCTGTTGTCCGCGACGGATCCTGCGGCCTTTCAGGACGCCGTTCAGCGGGCCCTGGCCGCTCCCGCGACCTTTGTCGACGAGGGGGCGGCGGAGGAAGCGCAGGCGCCGCCCGATCGCCTGCTGGCCCGTTGGCGGGCGGGGCGGGGTGAGTTGCGAGAGGTGCTTGCCGCGCGGCCCCCGGGGGAGAAACTTCCCTGGTACGGGCCGCCCATGAGCGTCGCTTCGGTGGCCACCGGGCGGCTGATGGAGACCTGGGCGCACGGCCAGGACGTCGCCGACGCACTCGGGGTGACGCGTGAACCCACGGCGCGGCTGCGGCACGTGGCCCGCATCGGAGTGCGGGCGCGGAACTTCGCGTACGCGGCGCATGGGCTGACCGCTCCGGAGGAGGAGTTCCGGGTCGAGTTGCGTGCGCCCGGGGGTGGTGTCTGGGCGTACGGGCCGGAGGACGCGGCTCAGCGGGTGAGTGGGGACGCGCTCGGGTTCTGTTTGCTGGTGACTCAGCGCGCCCACCGTGACGATGTGGACGTACGGGCGGACGGGGCGGATGCCGACCGCTGGCTGGGTATCGCCCAGGCGTTCGCCGGTCCGCCGGGTAAGGGGCGGGAGCCGGGCGGCAGGGGGAGTGGGCGGTGAACGCCGGTGGGGAGGTGTTGCGGGTCGGCAATGCCTCCGGCTTCTACGGGGATCGCTTCGACGCCGTACGGGAGATGCTCACCGGCGGGCCGTTGGATGTGCTGACCGGCGACTACCTCGCTGAGCTGACCATGCTGATCCTGGGCCGCGACCGGCTCAAGGACCCCGCGCGCGGCTATGCGAGGACGTTCCTGCGGCAGTTGGAGGAGAGCCTGGGGCTGGCTGTCGAGCGTGGGGTGCGGATCGTCACCAATGCCGGAGGGCTCAATCCTGCCGGGCTGGCCGATGGTGTCCGGGAGTTGGCGGACCGGCTGGGTGTGACGGTCCGGGTGGCTCATGTGGAGGGTGACGATCTCATGGCCCGGTACGCCGGGCGTGCGGGTGTGGTCACGGCCCATGCCTATCTGGGCGGCGAGGGCATCGCCGCGTGTCTGCGGGCCGGTGCCGATGTGGTCGTGACCGGCCGGGTCACGGATGCCGCGCTGGTCAGCGGGGTGGCAGCGGCGCATTTCGGCTGGGCGCCCACTGATCACGACCGGTTGGCCGGCGCGGTCGTGGCGGGGCATGTGCTGGAGTGCGGTACCCAGGCCACCGGCGGCAACTACGCGTTCTTCGCCGCCCACGACCTTCGCCGGCCCGGCTTTCCGGTCGCCGAGATCGCCGCCGACGGGTCCTCGGTGATCACCAAGCATGCCGGTACGGGCGGGGCGGTGACCGTCGGCACCGTTACTGCGCAGTTGCTCTATGAGACGGCCGGCGCGCGCTACGCGGGGCCGGATGTGACGGCGCGACTGGACACGGTGTGTCTGACGGAGGTCGGGCCGGACCGGGTGCGGATCGACGGGGTGCGGGGTGAGGCGCCGCCGCCGACGGTGAAGGTGGGGCTGACCCGGCTCGGTGGGTGGCGCAACGCGGTCACGTTCGTGCTGACGGGCTTGGCCATCGAGGCCAAGGCCGCCTTGGTCAAGGGGCAGATGGAAGCGGCTTTCGCAGCTGCTGGGCACCGTCCGGCTTCCGTGGAGTGGACGTTGGCCCGGACCGATCATGTGGATGCCGCCGTTCAGGAGGAGGCGAGCGCGCTGCTGCGGCTGGTGGTGCGGGACGCCGATCAGGGCGCCGTGGGGCGGGTGGTCAGCGGGGCGGCGATCGAGCTGGCGCTCGGCAGCATTCCTGGGTTCCATGTGACGGCGCCGCCGGGCAAGGGGGAGCCGTACGGTGTGTTCGAGGCGGAGTACGTGGACGCGGCTGGTGTGCCGCATGTCGCCGTGCTGCCTGATGGTGGTCGTGTCGAGGTGCCGCCGCCTGCGCAGACGTGTGGGCTGGTGCCGCTGCCCGGCCCCGCTCTGCCCGAGCCCCTCGTCCACGGCGGCCGGACGCGCCGGGCGCCGCTCGGTCTGGTGGCCGGTGCTCGCAGTGGGGACAAGGGCGGTTCGGCGAACGTCGGGGTGTGGGTCCGTACGGACGCGGCGTGGCGTTGGCTGGTGCATGAGCTGACCGTTGAGCGGCTCCGGGAACTGCTGCCGGAGACGGCCGGCTTGCCGGTCACGCGTCACGTGTTGGCCAACTTGCTCTCGCTCAATTTCGTGATCGACGGCCTGCTCGGCGCGGGCGTCGCCGCGCAGGCCCGCTTCGACCCGCAGGCCAAGGCCGTGGGGGAGTGGCTGCGCGCCCGCCACCTGGACATACCGGAGGTGTTGTGGTGACCGTGCTCGGCAGCCGGCTGGACCCGTCAGGGCCGGAGTACGTGGCGAACCGGGAGGCGATGCTCGACAAACTGAGGGGAGTCGAGGCCGAGCATGCCAAGGCCATCGGCGGGGGTGGCGCGAAGTACGTCGAGCGGCATCGCAAGCGCGGCAAGCTGCTCGCCCGTGAGCGTATCGAGCTGCTGCTCGACCCGGACACGCCGTTTCTGGAGCTGTCGCCGCTGGCCGCCTGGGGCAGCGACTATCCGGTGGGCGCGTCGCTGGTCACCGGCATCGGGGTGATCGAGGGGGTGGAGTGCCTGGTCACGGCCAACGATCCGACCGTACGGGGCGGGGCCAGCAACCCCTGGACGCTGAAGAAGGCGCTGCGCGCCAACGAGATCGCGTTCGCCAACCGGCTGCCCGTCGTGTCGCTGGTGGAGTCCGGGGGTGCGGATCTGCCCAGTCAGAAGGAGATCTTCATTCCGGGGGGTGCGCTGTTCAAGGACATCACCCGGTTGTCCGCGGCCGGTGTCCCGACCGTGGCCGTGGTGTTCGGCAATTCGACGGCGGGCGGCGCGTACATCCCGGGCATGTCCGACCACGTGATCATGGTCAAGGAGCGGGCGAAGGTCTTCCTCGGCGGGCCGCCGCTGGTCAAGATGGCCACCGGTGAGGAGAGCGACGACGAGTCGCTGGGCGGCGCCGAGATGCACGCCCGTACCTCCGGGCTCGCGGACTACTTCGCCGTGGACGAGCCGGACGCGCTGCGCCAGGCGCGTCGCGTCGTCGCCCGGTTGAACTGGCGGAAGGCGCATGCCGATCCGGGGGTCGTCGAGCCGCCCAAGTACGACGAGGAGGAACTGCTGGGCATCGTGCCCGGTGACCTCAAGGCGCCCTTCGATCCCCGCGAGGTCGTCGCCCGTGTGGTGGACGGGTCGGACTTCGACGAGTTCAAGCCGCTGTACGGGCCGAGCCTGGTCACCGGCTGGGCCGAGCTGCACGGCTACCCGGTCGGCGTCCTCGCCAACGCGCAGGGCGTGCTGTTCAGCGAAGAGTCGCAGAAGGCCGCGCAGTTCATCCAGCTCGCCAACCAGCGTGACATCCCGCTGGTCTTCCTGCACAACACCACCGGCTACATGGTCGGCAAGGAGTACGAGCAGGGCGGCATCATCAAGCACGGCGCGATGATGATCAACGCGGTCAGCAACTCGCGGGTGCCGCATCTGTCCGTGCTCATGGGGGCGAGCTACGGCGCCGGGCACTACGGCATGTGCGGCCGCGCCTACGACCCGCGCTTCCTGTTCGCCTGGCCCAGCGCCAAGTCCGCCGTGATGGGGCCGCAGCAGCTGGCCGGGGTGCTGTCGATCGTGGCGCGTGCTTCCGCCGCCGCCAAGGGGCAGCCGTACGACGACGAGGCGGACGCCGGGCTGCGCGCCATGGTGGAGCAGCAGATCGAGTCCGAGTCGCTGCCGATGTTCCTGTCCGGGCGGCTGTACGACGACGGCGTCATCGACCCGCGCGACACCCGCACCGTCCTCGGCCTGTGCCTGTCCGCCCTGCACACCGCCCCTGTCGAGGGCGCGCGCGGCGGCTTCGGCGTCTTCCGGATGTGAGGAACCAGTGATCTCTTCCCTCCTCGTCGCCAACCGTGGCGAGATCGCCCGCCGCATCTTCCGCACCTGCCGGGAGCTGGGCATCGCGACGGTGGCCGTCTACTCCGACGCGGACGCCGACGCGCCGCACGTCCGCGAGGCCGACACCGCCGTACGCCTCCCGGGCAGCGCCCCGGCCGACACGTACCTGCGCGGCGACCTGATCGTGAAGGCCGCGCTCGCCGCCGGTGCCGACGCCGTCCATCCCGGTTACGGCTTCCTCTCCGAGAGCGCCGGGTTCGCCGCGGACGTCGCCGACGCGGGCCTGGTCTGGGTCGGTCCGCCGCCCGCCGCCATCGAGGCCATGGCCTCGAAGACGCGCGCCAAGGAACTGATGGCGGCGGCCGGGGTGCCGCTGCTCGCTCCCGTCGATCCGGAGCGGGCGACCGCTGCCGACTTGCCGTTGCTGGTCAAGGCGGCGGCTGGTGGCGGTGGGCGCGGTATGCGGGTCGTACGGGAACTGGCCGAGCTGCCGGGAGCGATGGCGGCGGCGCGGGCCGAGGCCGCGTCGGCGTTCGGGGACGGTGAGGTGTTCGCCGAGCCGTACGTCGTCGGCGGGCGGCACGTCGAGGTGCAGGTCCTTGCGGATGCCTACGGGGTCGTCTGGACGCTCGGTACGCGGGACTGTTCTCTTCAGCGTCGGCATCAGAAAGTCGTCGAGGAGGCCCCCGCTCCCGGCCTCTCCGACGAGCTGCGCGCCACCCTGCACGCGGCGGCCGCCGATGCCGCCAGGACCATCGGCTACCGGGGCGCGGGCACGGTCGAATTCCTCGTTTCCGGTACTGGCCACGCTCACTTTCTGGAGATGAACACCCGCCTCCAGGTGGAGCATCCGGTCACCGAGGCCGTGTACGGCGTCGATCTGGTCGCCCTGCAAGTACGGGTGGCCGAGGGGGAGGCGCTGCCGGAGGCGCCGCCCGCGCCGCGCGGGCACGCCGTCGAGGCCCGGCTGTACGCCGAGGACCCGGCGGCGGACTGGCAGCCGCAGACCGGCACGCTGCACCACTTGTCCGTGCCCGGCGGCGTGCGGCTCGACTCGGGCGTGGCCGACGGCTGCGTCATCGGCGTCCATTACGATCCGATGCTCGCCAAGGTCATCGCCTGGGCGCCGAGCCGCGCCGAGGCCGTACGGAAGCTGGCGGGCGCGCTGGAACGGGCCCGTGTGCACGGCCCGGTCACCAACCGCGACCTGCTCGTACGGTCCCTGCGGCACCCCGAGTTCGCCACCGCGACCGGCCTGGACACCGGGTTCTACGACCGCAACCTGGGCGGGCTGACGGAGGCCCCGGACGCCACGGTCACCGGCCTGTGCGCGCTGGCCGCCGCCCTCGCCGACGCGCACGGCCGGTCCCGCTTCGGCGGCTTCCGCAACGTACCGTCGCAGCCGCAGACCAGGACGTACGCCTGCGGCGGCAGCGAGCACGAAATCCGCTATGCGGTGGAGCGTGACGGGCTGCACGCCGAGGACTTCCCTGGCGTACGGCTGCTGTCGGCTGCGCCCGGGCGGGTCGTGCTGGAAGTGGGCGGCGTGCGTCGCGAGTTCACGGTCGGCCGTTACGGCGACCAGGTCTTCGTGGACTCCGCCGCGGGCTCCCGCGCCCTCACCGCCCGGCCCCGCTTCCCCGACCCCACCGCCCGTACGGAACCGGGGTCGCTGCTCGCCCCGATGCCCGGCACGGTCGTCCGGGTGGCCGACGGCCTGGCCGAGGGCGACCGCGTCGAAGCCGGGGCGCCGCTGCTCTGGCTGGAGGCGATGAAGATGGAACACAAGATCACCGCGCCCGTCTCCGGCACGCTGACCGCCCTGCACGTCAAGGCCGGCCAGCAGGTCGAGGTCGGCACGCCGCTGGCCGTCGTCACCGAGTGAGAGCCGCGGTCCGCGATCTGAGATCCGGGCGCCGAAGTCCCCGCGTGACGTCCTCCTCCCCCTCCGAAGGAGTCCCCGTGAGCAACCCCGTGATCGAGACCGAGGAACACCGCGCCCTCCGCGCGTCCGTCGCCGCGCTCGGCAGGCGCTACGGACGTGAGTACTTCGCGCGCGTCGTCGCCGAGGGCAAGCACACCGACGAGCTGTGGACCGAGGCCGCGAAGCTCGGCTACCTGGGCGTGAACCTGCCCGAGGAGTACGGCGGCGGGGGCGGCGGCATCGCCGAACTCTCCATCGTGCTGGAGGAGCTGGGCGCGGCCGGCTGCCCGCTGCTCATGCTCGTCGTCTCACCCGCCATCTGCGGCACGGTCATCGCCCGCTTCGGCACCGAGGAACAGCAGCGGGCCTGGCTGCCCGGCCTCGCCGACGGCTCCCGCAAGATGGCCTTCGGCATCACCGAACCGGACGCCGGCTCCAACTCGCACCGCATCACCACCACCGCCCGCCGGGACCCGGACACCGGGGAGTGGGTCCTCAACGGGCGCAAGGTCTTCATATCGGGGGTGGACATCGCCGACGCCACCCTGATCGTCGGCCGCACCGAGGACGCCCGTACCGGCAAGCTCAAGGCGTGCCTGTTCATCGTCCCGCGCGACGCCCCCGGGTTCGGGCGCAGCCGGATCGCGATGGAACTGGCTGCTCCGGAGAAGCAGTTCGAGCTGACGCTGGACGACGTACGGCTGCCTGCGGACGCCCTGGTGGGCGACGAGGACGCCGGGCTGCTCCAGCTCTTCGCCGGGCTCAACCCGGAGCGCATCATGACCGCCGCGTTCGCGCTCGGCATGGGCCGGTACGCGGTCGAGCGGGCCGTGGACTACGCCCGTACCCGGCAGGTCTGGAAGGAGCCCATCGGTGCCCACCAGGCCGTCGCCCACCCCCTCGCCCAGGTCCACATCGAACTGGAACTGGCCAGGCTGATGATGCAGAAGGCCGCCCACCTGTACGACGCGGGCGACGACATCGGCGCGGGCGAGGCCGCCAACATGGCCAAGTACGCGGCGGCGGAGGCGGCCGTGCGGGCCGTGGACCAGGCCGTGCACACCCTCGGCGGCAACGGCCTCACCCACGAGTACGGCCTCGCCACACTGATCACCGCGGCCCGGGTGGCGCGGATCGCGCCGGTCAGCCGGGAGATGATCCTCAATTACGTCTCCCACCAGAGCCTCGGACTGCCGAAGTCCTACTGACCGGGCCGGGCGCGGCATCGCGGTCGCCGTACTGACAACCGCACCGGCAACCGCGATGCTGCACGCACACGGACAGGCGCCCGCCCGCGACCCGTACCGGCCCGGACGCGCGCCGCTGCTGAGGGGATGGCCATGGTCTTTCACAGTGAGTACGCCGATGTCGCGCCCGTGGACCTGCCGATCCACGAAGCCGTACTGGGGCGGTCGGCCGCCGAGCACGCCGCGCTGCCCGCCCTGATCGACGGCCAGGACGGCACCACGGTCAGCTACGCCGAACTCGACGGCGCCACGCGACGGATCGCCGCCGCCCTGGCCGACGCCGGAGTACGCGCCGGTGACGTGCTCGCCCTGCACAGCCCCAACACGATCGCCTACCCGGCCGTCTTCTACGCCGCCTCACGCTGCGGCGCGGCCGTCACCACCGTCCACCCCCTGGCCACCTCCGGCGAGTTCGCCCAGCAGCTGCGCGACTCCGGCGCCAACTGGATCGTCACCGTGTCCCCGCTGCTGGAGACGGCCCGCAGCGCCGCCGAACAGGCGGGCGGCATCACCGAGGTGTTCGTCTGCGACGGCGCCGTGGGGCACCGCTCCGTACGCGACATGCTCGCCTCCACCGCCCCCGAACCCGCCGTGCCCATCGACCCGGCGCGCGACGTGGCCGTCCTGCCGTACTCCTCCGGCACCACCGGAACGCCCAAAGGCGTCATGCTCACCCACCGCTCCATCGCCACCAACCTCGCCCAGCTCGACCGGCTGGTCAGCAGCGGCCCGGGTGAGCGTGTGCTGGCGGTGTTGCCGTTCTTTCACATCTACGGTTTGACGTCCCTGATGAACGCCCCGCTGCGCAACGGCTCCACCGTCGTCGTGCTGCCCCGCTTCGACCTCGAACACTTCCTGCGCACGATCGAGAAGTACCGGGTCAACGCGGTGTACGTGGCTCCGCCCATCGTCCTGGCCCTGGCCAAGCACCCGTCCGTCGTCCAGTACGACCTGTCCTCGCTCGACTACGTCGTCAGCGCGGCCGCCCCGCTGGACGCCCGGCTGGCCGAGGCCTGCGCCCGCCGCCTGGGTATCCCGCCCGTCATGCAGGCGTACGGGATGACCGAGCTGTCGCCCGGTACTCATGTCGTGCCGCTCGGTGCCGTGGACGTGCCGCCCGGCACGGTCGGCAAGCTGCTGCCGGGCACCGAGATGCGCATCCGCTGCCTGGACGCCGACAAGGATCTCGGCACCGGTGAGAGCGGCGAGATCCTCATCCGTGGCCCGCAGGTCATGAAGGGCTACCTCGGGCGTCCGGCGGAGACCGACGCGCTGATCGACGCGGACGGCTGGCTGCACACCGGCGACATCGGGCAGGTGGACGCGGACGGCTGGCTGTACGTCGTCGACCGCGTCAAAGAGCTGATCAAGTACAAGGGCTACCAGGTCGCCCCGGCCGACCTCGAAGCGGTGCTGCTCGCCCACGAGGGCATCGCGGACGCCGCGGTGATCGGCGTCACCGACGCGGACGGCAACGAGATCCCCAAGGCGTACGTCGTACGGCGGCACGGTGAGCCGGGGGCCCGGCTCACCGAGGACGACGTCATCACGTACGTTGCCGGGCAGGTCGCCCCGTACAAGAAAGTACGGCGGGTGGAGTTCACGGACACCGTGCCCCGCGCCGCCACCGGCAAGATCCTGCGGCGCGAACTGCGCGCCAGGGAAAGGAGTTCCACGGCCTCATGACCGACGCCACACCGGACGCCTCACCGGACGCCCCGCCCGTTGCCGCACCGCTGGTACGGCGCACCCACGAGCGGGGCGTCACCACCCTCACCCTCGACTCCCCGCACAACCGCAACGCGCTCTCCCGGCGCCTGGTGGCCGAACTCCACGCGGCGCTGGCGGCCGCGGCGGCCAGTGACGACATCCGGGCCGTGCTGCTCACGCACACCGGGACGACGTTCTGCGCGGGCGCCGACCTCTCGGAGGCGACGGAGGAGGCGGCCACCGGCACCGACGCGACCGCCTCCGGGCCCCTCGGCCTCGTCCGTCTCCTGCGTACCGTCATCGAACTCCCCAAGCCCGTCGTCGCCAAGGTCACCGGCCACGTACGGGCCGGCGGCCTCGGCCTTCTGGGCGCCTGCGACCTGTCCGTGGCGGGCCCCGGCGCCACCTTCGCCTTCACCGAGGCCCGCCTCGGCCTCGCACCGGCCGTCATCTCCATGCCGCTGCTGCCCCGTATGGACCCGCGGGCCGCCGCCCGCTACTACCTCACCGGCGAGCGGTTCGACGCCGCCGAGGCGGCCCGTACCGGCCTGGTGACGCTGGCCGCCGACGATCCGGAGGCCGCGCTGGAACCGGTCCTGGCCGGGTTGCGCAAGGGCTCCCCGCAGGGCCTGGCGGAGTCCAAAGCCCTGGTCACGGCCGAGGTGCTGCGCGTCTTCGACCGTGACACCGCGGCCCTCGCGGACACCTCGGCCCGTCTCTTCGCCTCCGACGAGGCCCGGGAGGGCATGACCGCCTTCCTCCAGCGCAGGGAACCGTCATGGGCACGGTGACCCGCGCGCGCGACCCCAAGGAACCGCAGCAGGAACGCAGCCGCGCCACCCGCCGCGCGCTTCTGGAGGCGGCCGTCTCCTGCCTCGCCGAACGGGGCTGGAGCGGCAGCACGGTCTCCGTCGTCGCGGAACGGGCGGGCGTCTCGCGGGGGGCCGCCCAGCATCACTTCCGTACGCGGGAAGACCTGTTCACGGCGGCCGTCGAACACGTCGCGGAGAAGCGCCAGGGCGCGCTCAAGGCCGTCGCGCACGACCTGCCGCCCGCCGGGTCCGCCGCCCGTACACGCATCGTCGTCGAGGAGATCGTCAATCTCTACACGGGCCCTCTCTTCCGCGCCGCCCTGCACCTGTGGGTGGCCGCCTCCGACGAGGAGCCGCTACGGGACCGGGTCACCGCCCTGGAGGCCCGCGTCGGCCGGGAGGCGCACCGTACGGCGGTCGGGCTCCTGGGCGCGGACGAGTCGGTCTCCGGCGTCCGTGAGACCGTGCAGGGACTTCTCGACATGTCCCGGGGGCTCGGTCTGGCCACGCTCCTCACGGACGACAAGGCGCGCCGGGACCGTGTGGTGACGCAGTGGGCGCGCATTCTGGACACGGTGTTGAACGGGGGCGGTCAGCCGCCGTCGTAGGGCTGCCCGTCGGGGGCGGGGTCGGCATCGGCGTACGCGGTGAGGCGGCGGGCCAGCGCGCGTACGAGATCCCGCAGCTCATCGGGGCGCTCGATGACGAACGGGCGGTCCAGCGCGGCCAGTACGGGCGGGAGCCAGTCCAGCCGCTCGGCCCGGACACGGACGCGCACCCAACCGGTTCCGTCCTCGGACAGTGCGGCGATCCCGGCCGGGAGCCGGTCGCGAAGGTGCTCGACGCCGGCGCGGACGCGCACCGACACGTCATGGGTCCAGGGCGTGCGGGCGAGATGGTCGAGAACGGTCGCCGCCGGGTCGAAACCGTCCGGGACATCGAACGAACCGGACAGCGGGCGGACCCAGGCGATCCGGTCCAGCCGGAAGATCCGCATCTCCCCGCCGTCCCGGCCGGCCCCGGTCAGGTACCACCGCCCGGAGTGCGCCACGAGCCCGTACGGCAGGACCGTACGGGCGCTGTCGCCGCCCTTGCGGTCGGTGTACGCGAACGCCACCGGCCGCCGCCCGCGTACGGCCTCGGCGAGTTCGAGCAGCACCGCCGCCTGCGGAGGGGTGGCGGGACGGGGCCGGTCGGTGAAGTCCGCCGTCTCCAGCAGCGCCTCCAGCCGCTGTCGCAGCGCCACGGGCAGCACCCGCCGCACCTTCGCCGCGGCGCTCTCGCCGGCCGCCGCGGAGGCCCCCGGGACGGCCCCCGGCCCGCCGCGCCGCCCCGAGAGCAGGCCGAGCAGGACGGCCAGGGCCTCCTCGTCGGTGAGCATCAGCGGGGGCATGCGGTAGCCGGGGGCGAGCCGGTAGCCGCCGTAGCGGCCGCGCACCGCGTCGACGGGGATGTCGAGATTCAGCAGATGGGCGACGTAGCGGCGGACGGTGCGCTCGTCGACGCCGAGGCGGGCGGCGAGGTCGGGGACGGTACGGGTGCCGCCGCCCTGAAGGATCTCCAGCAGGGCGAGCACCCGGGCGGTGGTCGAAGTGGTCACACCCGAAAGTCTGGCGCCTATACCGGGCGGAACCTGTCCGGTATTGCTCCTAGCGTGGGCGATGCCCGGCGACACCCGTCGATCCGGGCCCCTCTCCCGCCCAGCCAGGAAGCCGCACCATGAACTTCGTCTCCCTCCGCGTGATCACCGACGACGTCGCCCGCCTCGTCGCCTTCTACGAGCGCGTCACCGGCACCCCGGCGGCCTGGTCGGCCCCCGAGTTCGCCGAACTCCGTACGGAGTCGGGCACGCTGGCGATCGCCGGCAGCCGCACGGTGGCCCTGTTCGGCGAGGGCACCGCGCGGGCCGCCGCCAACCACTCGGTGATCACCGAGTTCCGCGTCGGCGACGTCGACGCGGAACACCGGCGACTGGCGGCCCACGGCTGCACGTTCGTCCAGGAGCCGACGACCATGCCGTGGGGCAACCGCTCCCTGCTCCTCCGGGACCCCGACGGCAACCTGGTCAACCTCTTCACCCCGGTCACCGAGGACGCCGTACGGCGCCAGGAGCGCCCGGCCCCTCAGGCGGGCAGCGTGTAGCCCTCCACGGCCTCCGGCCCGCGCGGCCCGGGGCCCACGTACTTGGCCGACGGCCGGACCAGGCGGCCCGTGCGCTTCTGCTCCAGGATGTGCGCGCTCCAGCCCGCCGTGCGGGCGCACGTGAACATCGACGTGAACATGTGCGCCGGGACCTCCGCGAAGTCCAGCACGATCGCGGCCCAGAACTCCACGTTCGTCGCCAGGACCCGGTCCGGACGCCGGTTGTGCAGCTCCTCCAGGGCGGCCTTCTCCAGCGCCTCCGCCACCTCGAAGCGCGGCGCGCCCAGCTCACGGGCGGTGCGCCGCAGCACTCGGGCGCGCGGGTCCTCGGCCCGGTACACCCGGTGGCCGAAGCCCATCAGCCGCTCGCCGCGGTCCAGCGCCTGCTTCACGTACGCCGTCGCGTCCCCGGTCCGCTCGATCTCCTCGATCATGCCGAGGACCCGGGACGGCGCGCCGCCGTGCAGCGGCCCGGACATCGCGCCGACCGCGCCGGACAGCGCGGCCGCCACGTCGGCGCCGGTCGAGGCGATGACGCGGGCCGTGAAGGTGGACGCGTTCATGCCGTGCTCGGCCGCCGACGTCCAGTACGCGTCGACCGCCGCGACGTGCTTGGGGTCCGGCTCGCCGCGCCAGCGCTTCATGAAGCGCTCGACGATCGTGCCGGCCTTGTCGATCTCCTTCTGCGGCACCATCGGCAGGCCCTGCCCGCGCGCCGACTGCGCGACGTACGACAGCGCCATGACCGCGGCCCGCGCCAGCTCGTCGCGGGCGGTCTCCACGTCCGTGTCCAGCAGCGGTTTCAGGCCCCAGACGGGCGCGAGCATGGCCAGCGCGGACTGGACGTCCACCCGGATGTCACCCGAGTGGACCGGGATCGGGAACGGCTCGGCCGGGGGCAGTCCCGGGTTGAACGACCCGTCGACCAGCAGTCCCCACACGTTCCCGAAGGAGACCTTGCCGACCAGGTCCTCGATGTCGACGCCCCGGTAGCGCAGCGCGCCGCCTTCCTTGTCCGGTTCGGCGATCTCCGTCTCGAACGCGACGACTCCTTCGAGTCCGGGTACGAAGTCGGACATCAGGCGGCTCCTCAAGATGTGGACGACATGCGGCTCATGACCAAGATGCCGTGCGGGCGAGAACTGTCAGGTCAGGCTGGTCGGGTCGGGCGTTTCGGGCGGGTCGGGCCGGCGGTGCGGTGGACGCCGTCCGGAAGTCCGCCGCGGTGGCCGGCCGGCGGACGGCGCCGGTGGGATCACCGGTTCCGCGGGCCGCTCCGGGCGTCGGACGACGGGTCCGGGCGCCGGTCCGGTTACGCGGCCGTCCCTGCGGCTCGCGGTCCGTACCGGTCACTCCCGTCATGCCCCGCGCGGGCGTTGGTCACCCGACCGGCACCCGTGGCTTCCCGCCCGGAGCACGTCACTTCGATCACTTCAGGGCGGACACGATATCCCGCGCCGCCCGTGCGCCACAGTGGTGCGCGGCACGATTTTGGCCGGTCCGGTACGTACCGGGAAGGGTGAGATCCGGCACACCGGACGATTCGCTGAAGGAAGGGTTACGGCACGGCGGCCAAGGGCAGACTTCCCTGCCACCCGGCTGCCCCAACAGGCCCGCATGCTGCAAGATGTGGCCGTGCACTCCGCCGACACGCCCACCCCGGACCCGCTCGATCCCTCCGCCATGCGGGCGCAGTACCGCGCCGAGGGACTCACCGAGACAGAACTCGCCCCCAGCCCCTACGACCAGTTCGCGCGCTGGTTCAAGGAGGCGGCCACCAGCGGACTGCACGAGCCGAACGCGATGGTCGTCTCGACCGCCGACGCCGCGGGCCGCCCCAGCTCAAGGACCGTGCTGCTCAAGCGGTTCGACGAGCGCGGCTTTGTCTTCTTCACCAACTACGGCAGCCGCAAGGGCCGCGACCTGGCGGAGAACCCGTACGTCGCGCTGCTCTTCCCCTGGCACCCGCTGGCCCGGCAGGTCATCGTGACCGGGACGGCCGCCCGGATCGGCCGCGACGAGACCGCCGCGTACTTCCGTACCCGCCCGCACGGCTCCCAGCTCGGCGCCTGGGCCAGCGACCAGTCCACACCGGTCGCCTCCCGCGCCGAACTGGGACGCGCCTACGACGACCTGGCGGCCCGCTACCCCGAAGGCGAGCAGGTACCGGCGCCGCCGCACTGGGGCGGCGTACGGGTCGCCGCGGAGACCGTCGAGTTCTGGCAGGGCCGGGAGAACCGCCTGCACGACCGGCTGCGGTACGAGCGGGAGGGCGCGGGGGAGGGCTGGTCCGTCGTACGGCTCGCGCCCTGAGGAGCCGTACGGCTCGCGCCTGAGGAGCGGCGGGTACGGGGGCGCGTCCGTGCCCGCGCCCTGAGGAGCGGCGGGAACGGGCCCGCGCGTCCGTGCCCGGAGACGCAGACGACCCGCGGGCTGCTTCCCCCGCGCCTGGGGCGCGAAGGGGCCGGTCGGACGAACCGGCAGCCCGCGGGTCGGGTGACTGCTGGGAATTGGCCGGCTGCACAGCTGGTTCCTGTGCTGGTCCGGCGCTGCACACTGAGTGCGACGACGGGCCGCTAGCCCGCAGTCACCTCACGCGTCCGGTGCGAAATCATCTGCCGAACCACCTCCCTTCTCGTGTGCCTCACACCCTAGGAACCGGTCCGGCGGCCGCACAACCGAATTTCGGCGGCAGGGATTTGAGGGATTTCCCCGAATGGGGTGTGGTCCGCGTCACGTTCCAGTTGAATGATCCGGCGTGCAGCACGTACGGCCGCGTTCGTAGGGGGTGCCAGTGGCTGCTTCGTCTTCGTCGTCCTCCTCCTCGTCCTCATCGTCGTCATCGTCTTCGTCGTCGTCCTCGTCGCGCGGCTTCGAGCCCGTACCGCCCGGCGGGCCGGGCGGGGGAGCGGACCGGGGCGGCCCGCCGCCGGACGGCGGGTGCGCGGACGGGTGCTCCGACGCGGACCAGGACCCGCAGCCGGACAGTGACGACTCCGGCCTGCTCGCCGCCCTGCTCGACGGGATGGACGCCGCGCTGTGCGCCTTCGGCGCGGACGGCTCGGTCACGCACTGGAACCGCGAGGCGGAACGCATCCTCGGCTGGACGGCGGACGAGGCGGTCGGCCGCCCGGGACTGGCCGGCTGGGCGGTCCGCAAGGAGGACGCCGACGAGGTGGAGGCCCGCCTGCTGGCGGCGTCCCGCTCGCCCGGGCGCCAGGTCCACGAGTTCGCGCTGCTGACCAAGGACGGGCGCCGCGTCCTGGTCCGCACCCAGTCCTCCGCGGTGCTCGGGCCCGACGGCCGGGCGGCCGGCGTGTACTGCGCGTTCAGCGAGGTGCACACCCAGATCGACCTGGAACGCTCCATCGCGCTGAGCGAGGCGCTCTTCGTGGACGCCTCCTGGGCCGTGGTGCTGGTCGACGCCGACCTGCGGCCCGCGGTCGTCAACGCGCACGCCGCACGCGCCCTGGGCATGGGCCGTACGGCCGTGCTCGGGCGCCCGCTGGGCGATCTGCTGACCCAGGGCGTGGAGGAGCTGGAGAGCGCCCTGACGCACGTCCTCGCCGAAGGCACCCCGCCTGCCGCCGCCGAACTGTGGGTGACCCTCCGGTCCGACGAGGCCGAAGCGACCCGCCGGTGCTGGCGCAGCGGCTTCGTACGGCTGGCCTCGCCCCTGGCGGAGGAGCCCGTACCGCTCGGCGTGGGCTGGCTCTTCCAGGACGTCACCGACGCCAAGCGCACGGAACAGGAGAGCGCCCTGCTGCGCTTCCGCGCCCAGCAGCTGCACCGGGCGGGCCGGGCCGCGGGCGAGTGCGAGGACGCGGCGGAGGCGGCGGCGGTCCACCTGGACTTCGCCCTGGCGGGGTTCGCCGATCACGGGCTGGTCGACGTGGTGCGGGGCGGGACCGGCGAGGACGGCGGAGCCGGGGAGGGGAGCGGGCTCGGCGCCCCTCCGGACAGCGCGACCGCCCTCGTACGGGCCATCGCCTCACCCGCCGGCGCGCCCGGCCCCTCCGAGGCGGTCCCGCCGACCGGCATCCCGGTGGCCTACGGGGCGGGCCACCCGGCCGCGCAGGCGCTGGAACGGTGCGGCTCGGTACGGGCCGGCGCGGGCCCGGCGGTCGCGGAGGGCTGGGCCGCGGCCCGCAAGTGGCCGGACGGCACCGTGAACGGCCTGTGCGTGGTGCTGCGCAGCCGGGGGCGGACGCTGGGCGTGGTGACGTTCCTGCGCGGGCCCTCACGGCGCCCCTTCGACCGCGCGGACGCGGCGTACGCGGAGGACGTCGCCTCCCGGATCGCCGCGGCGCTGGATCTGGCGGGCGGGGTGGCCGGGCGCTGACGCGGGCGGAGGGGCCGGCGGGACTGGGGGCTGGCGGTCTTGGGGGGCCTGGCGGCCTCGGGGGGGCCTGGCGGGGCCTGAGGGACTGGTGGGGGCCGGTGGCGACCGCCGCGCCCGTGCCCCGTCCCCGCCTCCGCAGCCCGCCCCCTACTGCCGGTAGTAGATCCGGTCCGCGTACTCCCGCATCACCCGGCCGTTCCAGTCGTGGCCGCCGTCCACGTTCCCGGAGCGCAGCAGCGGCGGGTCGATGCCGCGGTCGGCCAGTACACCCGCGGCCGTCGCGACGACGGCCTGCATGACCGCGCTGGTGACGACCGTCGAGGCCGGGGCGAACGGCGCCTCGATGCCCGGCAGCGTCAACTCCGCGTCGCCCACCCGGATCTTGCTGTCCAGGACGATGTCGCAGTGGTCCCGCAGGTAGGTGCCGGAGACGTGCCGCGACCTGGTCTCCTCCGCGTACGCCACCGAGGTCAGCCCGATGACCTTGAGGCCCAGCGCCCGCGCGTTCACGGCCATCTCGACCGGCAGCGAGTTGCGCCCGGAGAGCGAGATGACGATCAGTACGTCGCCGGCCTCCAGGGGGCTGGTGTCCAGGACCGCCCCGGCCAGCCCGTCCACCCGCTCCAGCGCGCTGCCGAGCGTCGCGGGCCGTACGTCGACGCCGACGACGCCCGGGACGGTCAGCAGGTTCATGAGGGCGAGGCCGCCGGCCCGGTAGACGGTGTCCTGCGCGGGCAGGGAGGAGTGCCCGGCGCCGAAGACGAAGATCCGGCCGCCGGCCTCGACGGTGTCGGCGATCAGCGTCCCGGCGGCGCCGATCCGCTCGTCCTCCTCGTCGCGCACCCGGCGCAGCAGGTCGATCGCGGCGTCGAAGTACTGCCCGGCCAACCGGTTGCTCTCGCCCATCGCCGCGGGGCCCCTCTCGTCGGTACTCATCGGTCTTGTACGTTGGTCCTCGTACGTTTGTCCTACGTTCTGACGCATCCGGCAGTACGAGCCGGCCGGGGTGCCGCGTGCCTGCCCCTGGCGGGACGGCCGTGGCGCGGATCACGTTGCGGTCTGGACCAGTGCCCTGTCAATACGGTGTGCGCCACCGCTCGCGACCGGACGGACACCTTCCGGCCGCCCGGGCGTCGCCCGGTTGCCGTCCCGCCGCAGGACGGGCGCCGCCGTACCGGGGTCTCGGGAGGGTCCGGCCGGAGCGGACGCGGATCCGTTGTCAGTGGGATGCGTCAGAATTGAGTTCAGGGCCACCGCACGACACATCAAGGGGCACGCATGTCCGGACTGATCGACACCACGGAGATGTATCTCCGCACCATCCTTGAGCTGGAAGAGGAAGGTGTGGTCCCGATGCGCGCCCGGATCGCCGAGCGGCTCGAACAGAGCGGTCCGACGGTCAGCCAGACCGTGGCGCGCATGGAGCGGGACGGCCTGCTCACGGTCGCGGGCGACCGCCATCTGGAGCTGACCGAGGAGGGCCGCCGGCTGGCGACCCGCGTCATGCGCAAGCACCGGCTCGCCGAGTGTCTGCTCGTCGACGTCATCGGGCTGGAGTGGGAGCAGGTGCACGCCGAGGCGTGCCGCTGGGAGCACGTGATGAGCGAGGCGGTCGAGCGCCGCGTCGTGGAACTGCTGCGGCATCCGACGGAGTCGCCGTACGGCAACCCGATCCCGGGCCTGGAGGAGCTGGGCGAGAAGGCCGAGGCCGACCCGTTCCTGGACGCCGGGCTGGTGAGCCTGATGGACCTGGAGGCCGGCACGGACGGCAAGACGGTCGTGGTGCGCCGGATCGGCGAGCCCATCCAGGCGGACGCCCAGCTCATGTACACGCTGCGGCGGGCCGGTGTGCAGCCGGGCGCGGTGGTCAGCGTGACCGAGTCCTCCACGGGCGTCCTGGTCGGCAGCAGCGGCGAGGCGGCGGAGCTGGAGTCCGAGATCGCCGCGCACGTCTTCGTCGCCAAGCGCTGACCTCCGTCCGCCCCGCTCCGCCTGCCTGACCTGGCCCGACGTCCGCTCCGTAGGGGCGCTCAACCGCTGTACGACCGGACGGAGTTGGCGGAACGCGAGCGGAGCGGCCGGTGGCGTGTCACGCTGACGCTGAGCGTGAGCGCGGGGGCTTGCCGAGGGCCGCGCGGCGATGCCGTACGGGCCCCGGCAGGCGTGCGCGCACGCGACGACAGCGGGCTCAGGACACGACAGCGGGCTCATGACGTGTGGCGCCGGAGACCCGGAACGAGGCGGCCGAACGACGGACGGCACGACCGCACCTGCCGCCGCGGGCCCGGGTCGGGGAGGGGGCTCGGGTGAGGAGCAGTCCGCCGCGACCCCCGGCCCGGTTGCGGGGGCAGTCGTCCCCGGCCTCGGAGCGGTGGACCCCGAAGCGTTCGGTCCCGCAGCGCTTGGTCACGGGGCGCCCGGTTTTGGGACGCCCAGTCTCGAAGCGCCCGGTCTCGGGGCGCCCGGTCTCGGGGCGCCCGGTCTCGAAGCGCCCGGTCTCGAAGCGCCCGGTTTTGGGGTGCCCGGCCTCGGGGCGCCCGGTCTCGGGGTGCCCGGCCTTGAAGTGTCTCGTCCGGGAGTGCCGGGCGTCGGGGTGCCGGGTCTCGGGGTGCCGGGTCTCGGAGTGCCGGATCCCGGATTGCCGGGCGCCGGAGTGTTCGGTCGCCGAGTGCGCGAAAAGATCGATGAGCGGGGCGACTTCGGGAAGTCGCGGGTGCGGAATGGGCGCTTCCGGGCGCCGTGAGCCGGCCCGGAGGCGGTCCGGTGGTGACCGGCGGCCCGTCCGGCGACGCCGCGGCGGCCGTGGCCCGGTGCACGACCAGGGCCCCGGCGCTGCGAGCAGCCGGGGCCCCGCCTCCCCACGTCCCCCCGCCAAGACCCGGAGCCCCGAGCTCTCAGGGTCTTTCCCCGTGGGCCCCCTTCCCGGTGGGGCCCGCCTCCCGCTACGTGTCTCCCCTCGGCGAGGACCGGCAATCCTTGGGTGTGGTCACCCGAACGAGGGTTATTGGGCGCAGAAACAGCTTATTCGAATAGGGGTTCGATAGTGTGGGGCTGCTCAAGGACCGAATGGGGGTGCCAGGGCCCATGGTGCGGCGTATCGACGTGACGGGGACCGGCGGTGTCCGGCTCGCCGCCTGGGAGTTCACCGACCCGCCGAAGGCCGGCCGGGGCGGCGAGGAGGGGCAGCGCGGCCCCGGTGTGCTGCTCCTGCACGGCCTCATGGGCCGGGCGTCGCACTGGGCCGAGACCGCCCGCTGGCTCGGCTCCCGCTGCCGCCCCGTCGGCCTGGACCAGCGCGGTCACGGCCGCAGCGAGAAGCCCCAGGACGGTCCGTACGACCGCGAGACCTACATCGCCGACGCCATCGCCGCCATCGAGCAGCTCGGCCTGGCCCCCGCCGTCCTGATCGGCCACTCCATGGGCGCCCTGACGGCCTGGCAGGTGGCCGCCCGCCGGCCCGACCTCGTCCGCGCGCTGGTCGTCTGCGACATGCGGGCCTCCGCCCTGGGCGCGGCCTCGCAGCAGGAGTGGGCGGACTGGTTCCGCTCCTGGCCGGTCCCGTTCGCCACCCTCGCGGACGTACGCAAGTGGTTCGGCGAGGACGACCCCACCCTGGAGCGGTCCAAGCCGGCCCGCGGCGAGTTCTTCGCCGAGATCATGGCCGAGCGCGCGGACGGCTGGCGCCCGGTCTTCTCCCGCCACCAGATGCTCACCGCACGCGAGACCTGGGTCCACGACGCCCATTGGGAGGACCTGGCGCTGGTGCGGTGTCCCACGCTCGTGGTCCGCGGTCTGGACGGCGAACTGGGCCGCGCCGAGGCCCAGGAGATGGTCCGCGTCCTCCCGCACGGCGTCTACGCCGAGATACCGGACGCCGGGCACTGGCTCCCCTGGGAAGCCCCCGAGGAGTGGCGCGGCGTCCTGGGCCCTTTCCTGGAATCCGTCCTCCCGGCCTGACCCCCCACCGCCACCCGCCCCACTCCCGCACCCGCACCCGCATCACATCCACACCCGCCTCCGCACCCACCTCCACTCCCCCTCCCTCACCCACTTCCTCCCCTGCCGTCACTCCCGCCCCGTAACCCGTGCCGAGCCTGCCCCTGCCTGGGTAGTCTCGGCGACCATGCGCCTTCTCGTTCTTGGTGGAACGTCCTTCGTGGGCCGCGCGATCGTCGAGGACGCCCTGCGCACCGGTGCCGAGGTGACCCTCTTCGGCCGGGGCCGCACCAACCCGGAGCTGTTCCCCGGACTGCCCCGGCTCATCGGCGACCGCGACACCGGCGACTACAGCGCGCTGCGCGGCGGCGGTTGGGACACGGTCGTCGACGTCAGCGGCTACGTACCGCGGCACGTCGGACAGGCGATGGACACCCTGGGCGACCGCGTCGGCCGGTACCTGTTCATCTCCAGCCACGCGGTGTACGAACGTACGGGCGTGGCCCCGGGCAGCGACGAGGACACCCCGCGCCGCCCGCCCGTCCGCGACACCGAAGAGCTGAGCGAAGCCACGTACGGCCCGCTCAAAGTGGCCTGCGAGGACGATGTGATCGCCCGGTACGGCACGCGGTCGACGATCGTACGGCCGGGCACGGTGGCCGGACCGCACGACTCGATGAACACCTTCACGTACTGGGTACGCCGCGCCGCGCGAGGCGGCCGGGTGGCGCTGCCGGGCGACCCCGCGCAGCCGGTGCAGGTCGTCGATTCGCGCGACCTGGCGCGCCTGGTGGTGCAGTTGTGCACCGACGACCGCCCCGGCGTCTTCCACGCGGTGGGCCCGGCCGAGCCGACGACACTCGGTCAACTGATCCAGACCTGCGCGCGAGCGGCGGGCACGCGTGTCGACGTCGTGCCGGTACCTCCCGAAGGCGCGCCGATGATGTTCCCGCTGGTTCGCGCGAGTTGGACGACCCAGCAGCGCAGCGCGGCGCGCGCCCGGCAGGCAGGCTTGCCCGCGACACCGCTGGAGGTGACGGCGGCCGACGTCCTGGCCTGGGACCGCGCCCGGGGCGCGCCCCCGCTCCCCCTCGGCTACACCCCCGAAGAGGAACAGGCCGCCCTCGCTGCCCTGTCTCCGGCCCCGCCCCCACCCACCCCAGCCTGAACGAACGCTCGCTCGCCTCTCATGCACCGGTCAGCCGGCGGTTCTTCGATTTCACCAGCCCTCAGGGGGTACCCGCACCGGCATGGTGACCCTCGCCCGTTCGTCATCCCGGTGGGCGTGCCCCTCGCCCTCGGAGCAGTCGCTGCTCACGTCCAGCACGATGGAGCCCCCTCCGGCGCCACCACCGCGATCTGTGGACCCAGATGTCAGGTAGGCACCCGGCTCGATCCGTCAGTGCATCTCTCCGGCCGGCCGCCCGGCGTCTGCCGTCGCCCCCGGGCCCCAGCCACGCGGCTCCCACGGCCGCCCCCACCAACAGCACAACACAGAACCCCCAGCACACGGCCCGGCTCAGCCGGTACCGAACCGGGCCGTCCGCTCCCGTTACGTCGCCCCCTCCCGTTCCGCCGATCGCGCGGTGCCATCGGCGACCATCACGCCGCACACCAGCCAGGCGCCTGCGCGGCGCAGGCCCCTTGGGTGAAAGCGGTCGCGTACGTGGCGGCGACCCACCGTGCCCACACCGGCAGTGCGGCCCAGCGGTGTCTGAGCCGGGGACGAGTCATCGTGAGGGGTCGAGTTCGCGTTGGACGTGGGTGGCCAGCGAGGTGCCGGTCAGCAGGGAGCCGTAGCCGGTGGCTGACCACAGGCTGTGGCCGGGTGGGACGTCGAAGTACGGGACGGGGCGGCCGTCCTGCTGGTCGGTGAGGGTGTCCGGCTTCCGGTGAGCCCGGAGGGCCCGTATGCAGGTCGCGCAGGCGCTGACCTGGAAGCGCTCGCCGTCCTCGGACCGGCGCCAGGGTATGCGCCGGGCCGCGGGGCCGTGCAGCGGGTGGAAGAAGCACAGGGGGAGCGGCGCCTTCGACCGGTCGAGGGCGGCGCAGCCCTCGTGGAGGAGGGCGAACACGCCGGCCAGGTCGGGGACTCCGCGCGCTCGCTGCAAGAGGGTTTCGGCCGTGGCCCAGGCCTCGCGGGCTCGCCCCGCGGCCGCCGGGGCAGCTCCGGCGTTCTGCGCGTGTCCGGCCAGGCGGACGGCCTCCTCAGCGGCACGCTCCCGCAGATCGGCCTCGTCGGCGCGGCGCGCGGCGGCGAAGACCGCCCGGGGTATCGCCAACGGCTGCGCGAAGTCGCGCAGTCGGGAGCGGCGCCGGAGCAAGAGGCCGGCCGCCGCGACGAGCAGGAGCGGCCCTGCGGCGAGGAAGAGAAAACGGAGAGGGGAAGGATCGGTGGCGGTGGCTGCGGAGGGGGAGGACAGGGCTGTGTGGAGGGCTGCTGTCGTGGTCGCGGTCGTTCCGCCGGTCAGCCACATGCTTCCCCACCCCCGTTCACCGGCTGCGCCGGTGGCTGCGTTGACGGCTGCGCCGACGGCCGTGGCGATGTCCGTGCCGACGCGTGTGTCGTCGCGGCGATCATCTCGTCGCCGCGTTCCACGAAGGTACCGGCCCGGCGAGTGCCGTGGGGGAGCCTGTGGATAACTCCGTTCGCGGCGGGGGCCCGTAGCCCCCGCCGCGACCGTCACCCCTTGCTGACCGCGCTCAGGATCTCCGGCAGCCGGCGCGCCACCAGCGGTGCCGCCACCCGCATGCCCAGAACCGCGATGCCGACCCCGTACGCCGCTCCCACCGGCAGCAGCAGCCACAGCAGGCCGTGCAGGTCGGCCACGTGCAGCCAGATCAGCAGCCCGGCCATCGGTGCGGCCAGGACGCCGCTCACCAGCATGCCGCCGAACAGGCTGAACCAGGCGATGGCGCCCTGTCCGGCGGCGATGTTCTTGTTGCTCTCGGCGGGGATCGAGTACGGGAACAGCGCCGAGGCCATCGCGCCCGTCGCCACCAGGCAGCCGAGCAGGGCCAGGGCCAGTCCGTAGACGTCGAAGAAGGCGGACCACGGCCCGAGGAAGGCGGCCGAGCCGATCACGACCAGCGTCACGAACGGCACGCCGACCAGGGCCAGTCCCAGCCCGCGGGCGCGCAGTTCCAGATAGGCGTCGCGGGGCGAGGAGATCGTCGAGGCGACCATCCAGAACGCCGAGGTGTCCTGCCCGAACTGGTTGTACATCTGCATGCCCAGCAGGGCCGGCGCCGAGAACGCCGTGTAGATGCTGCCGCCACCCTGGAGGGCGGAGATGACCGGGACGAGCAGGCCCACGGCGAACGCCATCGCCCACGACATCTTGGACTTCGGGTCGCGCCACGCGTAGCGCATCATCCGCAGGATGACGGTGCCCGTACGGCTCTCGGGCAGCAGCCGTTGCAGGCCGCCGCCGGAGGAGCGCTGCTTGCGCGCGCTGTCCTTCTCGACGGCCTGGAGGGTCGAGGAGTCGGGCGAGGTCATCAGCGTGGTCAGGGTGCGCTGCCACCACCACAGCAGCAGGCCGAGCGCCACGGCGGCCAGCGCCAGGCCCAGGACGGCACGCCCGTACGAGCCTTCGCTCGCCGCGCGGACCGCGTCCACGGCCGAGGCGGGCGGCACCCAGCGCAGAATGTCGGAGATGGGCTCCAGGGCGGACAGCCCCGCACCCGAACCGAACAGTTTCTGCGCGCCGATGTTCACGCCTTGCGCTCCGATGGCGACGAACAGGCCGCTCAGTACGGCGAGATCACGGCCCCGGCGGCTGGTCAGCAGCCGTACGTTGGCGGTGGCCACGGCTCGCGCCAGCGCCACGCACACCAGGACGACCAGGACGACGGCGAGGACGCCGACGACCGCGGCGCCCGCGGTGTGCGCCAGCATGATCGCCGAGCCGACGGCCAGCGCCAGGGTGAAGACCGGGCCGATGCCGACCAGCGACGTGATCAGCAGCGAGACGATCAGCGGCCGGGGCCGCAGCGGCAGCATGACCAGCCGGGTCGGGTCGAGGGTCTCGTCGCCCGAGGGGAAGAACAGCGGCATCGCCGCCCAGCCCAGCGTCAGTACGGCGGCGAGCAGGACGCCGAGCGAGCCCGCGTGGTCGACGCCGCGCAGGGCGATCAGGCCGAGCAGTACGGCTGCCGCGAACAGCAGGGACAGGACCAGCGACGCCACATAGGCGATCGTCCGTCCGGACGACTGGCGCAGCCCGTTGCGCAACAGGGACAGCTTGAGGCGTACGAAGACCGGCGTCAGCGACGTCGCCGGGGCCGCCTGCGGAGCGCCGGACGGCGCCCCGGCGGACGCCGTGGAGGTGGCGGAGGCGCTCATCGGGCGGCCCCGCCGCCCAGCCAGTCCAGGTCCTGCCCGGCCGCGCGGCCGTTGGCGCCGACCAGTTCGAGGAAGGCGTCCTGAAGGGACGGCGCGTCGCCGCGCACCTCGGCGGTCGGGCCGTCCGCCCGGATACGCCCGCCGGCCATCACCGCCACCCAGTCGCACAGCGACTCCACCAGCTCCATGACATGGCTGGAGAAGACGACGGTGGCCCCGGACGAGGTGTAGCGCTCCAGTACGCCGCGGATGGTCTGCGCGGACACCGGGTCGACGCCCTCGAACGGCTCGTCCAGGAAGAGGACCTCCGGGTTGTGCAGCAGCGCGGCCGCCAGCCCGATCTTCTTGCGCATACCGGTCGAGTAGTCGACGACGAGCTTGTTCTGCGCGCCGGCCAGGTCCAGGACCTGAAGCAGCTGGTCGGCGCGCTTGTCGACCTCCGCACCGGGCAGCCCCCGCAGCCGCCCGATGTAGGCCAGGAGTTCGCGGCCGGACAGCCGCTCGAACAGGCGCAGCCCTTCGGGCAGTACGCCGATACGGGACTTCACCGCGACCGGGTCGTGCCACACGTCGTGGCCGCCGATCTCCACCTGCCCGGCGTCCGGGCGCAGCAGGCCGGTCACCATCGAGAGGGTGGTGGTCTTCCCCGCGCCGTTCGGGCCGACCAGGCCGATGAACCGGCCCGCCGGCAGCGTGAGGTCGATCCCCGCCACGGCGATCTGTTCGCCGTACTTCTTCCACAGCCCCTGGATGCGCACGGCGGGCGGAACCGTGCCGTCTGCCCGGGCGGACGGACCGTCCGGTGGAGTGAGCGTTCTTGCCGTCTGGTCGATGTTTTCCGGTTCGTTGGCCACCGGGCCTGCCCTTCAACGTCCCCGCGGGGGCTGGTCCTGCCCCCGTCCGTTCATCACACGATACGTGCGGGTGTGTGACGGGACGGGCAGGTCCGACAGCTGCGGGTGCAGTAGGGAGGGCGGGGCGCACGGACCTGTGAAGGGGCGTGCGCGGCGCGGCGAGCGCCCGGCGCACACGCGCGGGGCACGGGGGCGGGACGACGGAGCGGCGGGGGCGGCAGGTGCGCCCCGTACGGCCCCGCCGCCCCGTCCTCACCGTTCGCGTGCCGCCGCGGCCTCCCGCCCGCAGGCGTACGCCAAAGGGCTGATCAGTTCGTCCGCGTCCGGCAGCCACCGGTTGGCGGCGGTGGGCTCGCGCACCCACTGCACCGCACCGTGCGCCCCCACGCGCGTCGGGGGCGCGGCGACGTAGTCGCCCTCGCCCCGCGCGACCAGGTCCAGCGACGCGGGCGGCCAGCCCAGGTGCCGTACCAGGTCGGGCACCTTGACCGCGGCGCCGGGCAGGACGAAGAAGAGCATCCGGCGGCCCGGGGTGCGGGTCACCGGCCCGAGCGGCAGGTCCATCCGCTCCATCCGGGCCAGGGCCAGGCAGCCGGCCGTCTCGGGCACGTCGAGCGCCTCGAACGTGCGGCCCGTCGGCAGCAGGATCGAGGCGCGCGGATTCCTGCTCCACAGGCGGCGGGCGGCCGTCGCGCTGCCCGTGGCGTGGCCGGTCCAGCCCGGGACGGCGGGGTGCGCGCCGGGCGCGGCGCAGTCGGCCGCGCCGCACGAGCAGCGCGGCACCTCGCCCTCGTCCTCCAGCCATGCGCCGGGCAAGACGTCCCAATGCCGTTCTTCCGCGTAACGCACCGCAGTTTCGATCAACAGCTCGCCACGCTGCGCGGGGACCTGAGAGGCTCCTGTGACTCCGATGGTGTCTTCCACGTGGTGGACAACTTTCCCCGTCACCAAGGGTTACGGCCGACACGTGCACCACCCCGGCGCATCGTTCCCGCACGTGGGGCGCATGGATGCATGGTCGGGGGCGCGTGCGGGGCAGCGCCGGGAGAACGGGTAGCCACCTGCGTGACGGGCGGAGAGGCCGCCCGGCGGCAGGCCGCGGCACAGCCGGCACGGCCCCGGAGCGAACGCCGGGTCCGTACGGCGCGGCGGCACCGCGAGCAGGACGCGGGTACCGCACGGCGTACCCCGGTTCGGCCGATTCCCCGGCACACCGTTTTCCACCGAAGACCGGCACACCGTTCCACCGAAGACCGGCGCAGCAGGAGCCGAGCCCGTACGGCAGGGCCCGGGAGCACAGCGGCAGGAGCTGCCGGAACACCGCGATCCGGCGGAGCGATCCGCCGGCCGGCCGGTCCGACCGCCACTACTCGGGAATGTCAAGGCTTCGGCGGACATGACGCACATCCGAGATATCCCGGATATCCGGCATATGCGTGGGGAATTGGTCCACGGGTACGGCGTTCGCTGGTGAACGCGCAGCAGTAATCAGGGGGTGCAGCATGGCCGCCAGGCCACTCGTCGCGCGGCAGCCGAACGAACGGCTGCAGGCGCTCATCCAGGAAGCCGCCTGTTCCAACGCCGGACTCGCCCGCCGCGTCAACATGTGCGGCGCCGAACACGGCCTCGACCTGCGCTACGACAAGACCTCCGTCGCCCGCTGGCTGCGCGGCCAGCAGCCGCGCGGCCGGGCCCCCGCCATCATCGCGGAGGCGCTGGGCCGCAAACTCGGGCGGACGGTCACCATCGACGAGATCGGAATGGCCGACGGCAAGAACCTCGCGTCCGGTGTGGGACTGCAGTTCTCACCCACCGTCCTCGGCGCCATCGAACAGGTTTGCGAGCTGTGGCGCAGCGACGTCGGCCGGCGCGACTTCCTCAGCGGCTCCACCGTGGCCGCCTCCGCGCTGGTCGAACCGAGCCGGGACTGGCTCATCACCAGCGCCGACCCGCAGGTCGCGCGGAACGCCGGGGCGCGGGTGGGCATCTCGGACGTCGAAGCCGTACGGGCCATGACCACGGCCCTGGGCGAGCTGGACCACCGCTACGGCAGCGGCCACGTCCGGCCGGTCGTCGTCCACTACCTCAACAGCGTCGTCTCCGGGCTGCTGGCCGGCTCGTACCGCGAATCGGTCGGGCGCGAACTGTTCGCCTCGGTCGCCCGGCTGACGGAACTGGGTGGTTACATGGCCGTCGACACCGGCCAGCCGGGCCTGGCGCAGCGCTACTACATCCAGGCGCTGCGGCTGGCGCAGGCGGCCGGCGACCGCGGTTACGGCGGGTACGTGCTCGCCGCCAGCATGAGCCATCTCGCCGCCTCGCTCGGCAACCCACGGGAGATCGCGCAGCTCGCGAAGGCCGCGCAGGAAGGAGCGCGGGGGCACGTCACGCCGCGCGCGGAGGCGATGTTCTTCGCGGCGGAGGCGCGCGGGCACGCGCTGATGGGCGACGCGCGCGCCTTCCAGGTCGTGGCGGGCCGGGCGGTGGGCGCCATGGAGCGTGCCGCCGGCTCGTCCGGTACCGGCGACGACCCGGTGTGGATCTCGCACTTCGACGAGGCGTACCTGGCCGACGAACTCGCACACTGCCATCGCGACTTGGGGCAGGCGGGCGCGGCGCGCCAGCGCGCGCAGGAAGCGGTGGACGGGCACCCCGAAGGGCGGGCGCGGCGCCGTGCCATCGGGCTGGTGCTGCTGGCCAGCGCGCAGGTGCAGCAGCGCGAGATCGAGCAGGCCTGCCACACGGGCACCCAGGCCATGGAGTTGCTGAGCGGGCTGCGGTCGAACCGCGGCGCCGAGTATCTGGAGGACTTCCAGCTGAGGCTGGAGCCGTACCGGGACGAGCCGGTGGTGCGGGAGTTCGGTGCCCGGCTGGAATTGCGGGCAGCCGCGTAGCGGATTCGCGGCCCGTGGCAGCCGGGGGAGGGCTGGTCGGCGCCCGGGCCGCCTCGTCCTTGTCCGCCGGGCGGGCCGCGCAGGGCCCGCCCGGCGGGACCTTCCGCGCGCCCACAAGGGTCCCAGAAGGGCCTGGAAGGCCCTTGTGGGGCGTTGCGGGTGGGTGGTGACCAGGGGACATGGTCGAACGTGACGGCGACCCGGTAGCGTGAGCCGACGCTTCCGTAAGTCAGCAGATCGTAGGAGTCCCGGTGACGCAGAGCGGACAGGGCAACGACCCGCACTATCCTGCGGGCGAGCCCGCGCGAGAGGGCGTTGTGCTGCCCGCTCACGGCGATCCGTGGGTCCCCGGCCAGCAGGCCGCACCGCCCGCGGGCCAGCCCTGGGGACAGCCTTGGGGGCCGGGGCAGCAGCAGGCACCGGGCGGGCAGCCGGTCCAAGGGCAGCCGCTTCCAGGCCAGCAGGCCCAGGGGCAGCAGGTACAGGGTCAACAGGTGCAGGGGCAGCAGGTGCAGGGCCAGCCGGTGCAGGGACAGTCGATTCCGGGACAGCCTGCCCAGGGGCAGCCGGTTCCCGGGCAGCCGGTCCCGGGGCAAGCGGGGCAGGGGCAGTCGTACGGCGGCCAGCAGATGCCCGGTCAGATGCCCGGTCAGGTGCCCGGACAGCCGCACGGCCAACAGCCGCTGCCTTACGGTCAGCAGCCGCACGCCCAGCAGCAACCGCACGCCCCTCAGCAGCCACCGCACGCCCAGCAGCAGCCGTACGGCCAGGAGTCCTTCGCCCAGTACCCCCCTGCCCAGCCGATGCCCCAGGCGCCCCAGACTCCTCCCGGCATGCCGCCGACGCCGCCCGCGCAGCCGCCGCAGCAGCCGCCGTTCCAGCAGCACCAGCCCCCGGCCCCCATGCCTCCGCAGGCGCAGCCCCCGCAGAACCCCGGGCAGCAGCCCGGCCAGGGCCCTGCCCCGGACATGGAAGCGACCGCGCTGATATCTCCGATACCCCCGTCCGACCCGCAGCCCGGTGGCCAGCAGGGCCAGCCCGGTGGCCAGCAGGGCCAGCCCAGCCAGCCCCCTCACCCCGGCCACCCGAGCCGGCCCGGCCAACTCGTCCCCGCGACGCCGCAGACCGGTGCGCCGATGCCGCCCGCCGCCGGCGACCCGGAGTCGACCGCACTGCTCCGCCCCATCGGCGCCCAGCAGAACCAGCAGAACCAGCAGAACCAGCGGTCCCAGACGCCTGGCGGCACACAGGGCGGCCGGCCCGGCCCCATGCCCGGCGCCGCGCCGATGCCCCCGGAGGCCGGCGGGCCCGCGGGCGGCGGCCCCGCGGAGGTACGTCCCGAGACACCCGGCGAATCCACCCGTACCCTGCGCGCGATCAAGCCGAACGGCCCGCAGCACGGCTCGCCGAACGGCCCCCGGCCCGACACCTCCCGCCCCGCGCAGCCCGGCGCCGACTCCGAGGCCACCCAGTTCATACCGCCGATCGGCGCAGGCACCCCCGCGCCGCCCGGTGCGCCCTTCGGTGTGCCGCCCGGCGCGCCCGGCGACCGCGCGACACCGGCCGAGTTCGAAGGCCTGTTCCGTTCCGGCCCTGCCGGGGCCGCACCGGTGGGGTCGCAGGGCGGTGTCCCCGACGCCACCGCCCAGCTGCCCCGCTTCGACGAGCCGGGGCAGCAGCCGCAGGGCCCGTACGGCCAGCCGCCCCATGGGCACCAGCAGCCCTACGGGCACCAGCGGTACGACCAGTACGCACCGGACCACGAGCCGGACGGCGGCGGCCGGCGCCGTCGCTTCGCGCCCGCCGTGATCATCGGCGTGGCGGTGGTGGCCCTGGCGGGCGCCGGGCTCGGCGTCGGCTGGGCGCTCAGCGGGGGCGGTGACGACGGTTCCGCGAAGAAGAAGCAGGAGTCCGGCGGGACGTCCGGCGCCGCGAAGGACGACACGGACGGCAAGGACGCCAAGCAGCCGTCCCCGTCCGCCGACCCGGTGGCGGCGCAGGCGAAGGGTCTCGACGCGCTCCTGAAGGACAGCAACAACAGCCGGGCCGCCGTGATCGGCGCGGTCAAGAGCATCAAGTCGTGCGACAACCTGGACGCGGCGGCCAAGGACCTCCGGGACGCCGCGAAGCAGCGCAACGACCTGGTGAGCCGGCTGGCCGGGCTCCCGGTCGACAAGCTGCCCGGCAGCGGCGAGCTGACCGCGTCGCTCAACGAGGCGTGGAAGTCCTCCGCCTCCGCCGACAACCACTACGCGGCATGGGCGGACCAGGTCAAGGACAAGAAGGGCTGCCCCAAGGGCAAGGCCCGCGGTGGCAAGGAGCCCGCCCAGGGCAACGCGGACAGCGGCCGCGCCACGAAGGCCAAGCAGCAGGCGGCGAAGCTGTGGAACCCGATCGCGCAGAAGTACGGCCTGACCGAACGCCGTCCGGAGCAGCTCTGAACGGCGTACGGCTCCGAACCGCTCGGCCCCCGGCCGCTCAAGCCCGCCCGCCGCGGAACACCTCCGACACGAGCCTGTCCTGCGCCTTGAGGAACGCTCCGGTCAGGGACAGCGCGGCGTCGTCCACGTAGTTCAGCGCGGCGGTCAGGGTCGTGCCGCCGTCGAGCGTGCTGTACATCAACGCCGCGTGGCCGCCCGCGCCGCCGTTGTGGAAGAGGACGGTGCCGCCGTCGGGGCCCGTGTCCTGCACGCGCAGGCCCAGGCCGAAGCCGCTCTTGGGGTGCGGCTTGCGCATCTCGGCCAGCAGCGGGGCCGGCAGGAGTTCGCCGCGCGCGAGGGCGGAGATGAACGTGTGGAGGTCCTGGGGGGTGGAGATCATGTCGCCCCCGGCGGAGATCCAGGAGGGGTTGAGGCGGGTGACGTCGGCCGTCTCCTGCCGGCCGGCGTCCTCGTACCGGTAGTAGGCGTGGGCGTGCGGTGCGGGGATCTCCGGTGAGGTGCCCGGCACCACGGTGTCCGTCAGGCCGAGCGGCTCCAGGATCCGTGCGTGCGTCTCCTCGGCGCACGAGCGGCCGGTGACCTCCTCGACCAGCAGTCTGGCCAGTACGTAATTGGTGTTGGAGTAGCTCCAGTCCGTCCCCGGCTCGAACCGGGCCGGCCTGGACAGCGCGAGCCGTACCAGGTCCTCGGGCCGGTAGGACGTGAACTGGTTGTCCACCCACTCCTTGCCCGTGATGTTGCAGGGAATGCCCGGTACGACCGTTCCGTCCTCGTAGTACTCGCCGGTGAAGTTGAAGACCCCGCTGGTGTGCTGGAGCAGCGTCCGTACCGTGATCCGCGGGTCCAGTCCGAACCCGGGCAGGCAGGCGTCGGCCGGGGTGTCGAGTCCGATCTTTCCTTCGGCCACCAGTTGCAGCACCAGGGTCGCGGTGAAGGTCTTGGTGTTGCTGCCGATCCGGACGTGCCCGTTCACCGGCGGAGCGACGGTTCCGCCCAGCTCGGCCAGCCCGGCGCTGCCGGACCACTGGCCCCGCTCGTCGTGGACGCGCAGCGACAGTCCGGTGATCCCGGAGTCGACGATCTCCTGGATGGCCTTCCGCAGTTCCGGGCGGTCCGGCCCGGCGGCGGTGGTGTTCGTGGTGCGGAGGGTCTCACCCATGGTCGTTCCTCATTCCGTGGAAGCAGATGCCCGGCACAACTCGGATGCGCGGTGGTGACCGTGGTGGTCACCGGTCCCTCCGAGGCGGCGATGTGCCGAGCGTGCACCCTGACCCAAGGTCAAGGTCAACCTTCGCCGTACGGGCGCGAGATGACCGGAGGCGACCGCGAGTGCCCGGGCCCTGAACAGGCGTTGGCCGCGGCCCGGCTCCGGAGGAATGGCGGACGCGCGCTACCCTCGCCCCTGTGATCGCCCGCACGCCGTACCCCGGAGTGAGCGCGCGGTCCGCCGGCGGACCGGCCGCCCACGACGCGGAGGTGTGCTGAACCGATGGCGGGCGGACTCACGATCGGTCAGGCGGCGGCGTTCGTCGGCGTCACGGTCAAGACCGTGCGGCACTACCACCGGCTCGGCCTGGTCGCCGAGCCGGAGCGGGACGGTTCCGGCTACCGGCGCTACGGGTCGGCCGACCTGCTCCGGCTGATCCAGGTGCGGACCCTGGCCGGGGCCGGCGTGCCGCTGGCGGAGATCGGTGACCTGCTCGACGCCGGGCCCGAGCGGTTCTCCGCCGCCCTGGACGACGTCCGTCACCGGCTCACCGAACAGATCGACGACCTGACCGCGCGCCGCGACACCCTGCACCGGCTCACCCATGGTGACCGCGCCCTCTTGCCCGACCGGGCCTGCGCCGTCCTGGAGCGGCTCGCCGGTCTCGGTTTCCGTCCCGATTACGTGGCCGCCCAGCGGGAGGCCCTGGTGCTGACCCGGGCGCTGGTCCCGGAGATCCTCGACAGCTTCCTGACCCGTCTCGAACTTCTCATGGACGATCCCGAGCACGTCGAGCTGACCCAGCGCGGCTGGGCGGCGCGCTCCTGGGACCCGGACGACCCGCGGATCGCGGAACTGGCGTCCGCCCTGGCCGGCAAGCTGCTGGCCGACCGTGCGACGCTGACGATGCCGGACGGCTTCCGGAACCGGTCCGACGCCGCCTCCCGCTACGGGATGGTCAACCACCACCGGGAGGCCGGGGGACCGGCCGTCGCCCGGCTGAACACGCTGGTCGAGGCGGAGCTGCGTGCGGCCGGCATCGACGTCCCGCGGCAGTGAGGAACCGTTTCCTGCGGGGGACATGGCCGCTCACAGCTTGCCCGACCTCCGCTCCAGGAACAGCAGCCACGCCAGGTACACGCCGCCGCCCACGCCAGTGATCACGCCGACCGGCAGGATGCCCGTACCGGACACGCGCTGCGCCGACCAGTCGGCGAGGGTGACCAGGACGGCGCCCATCCAGGCGGCGGGCAGGACGTTGGGGCCGGGGGAGCGGGTGAGGCGGCGGGCCAGCTGGGGCGCGGCGAGCGCGACGAAGGGGATCGGTCCGGCGGCGGCGACGGCGAGCGCCGTCAGGCCGGTGCCGGTGGCGAGGAGGGCCAGGCGGCTGCGTTCGGGGGCGACGCCGAGGGCGGCCGCCGTGTCGTCGCCCATCTCCAGCAGGGACAGCCGCCGGGCCAGCGCCAGGACGGCGGGTGCCAGGGCGACGACCCCGAGTGCGGCCACGCTCACGTCGGGCCAGCCGCGGCCGTTGAGGCTGCCGATCATCCAGGTGGCGGCTTCGGCGGCCTTGCCGATGTCGGCCCGTACGTACAGGTAGCTGGTGAGCGAGCCGAGGACCGCCGAGCCGCCGATGCCGACGAGCACCAGGCGGTAGCCGTGCACACCGCGCCGCCAGGCCAGCAGGTAGACGGCGGCGGCGGTGGCCAGACCGCCGGCCACCGCGCCGAGGGCGATCTGCGCGGTCCCGGCCTCCAGCAGGATGACGGAGACGAGCGCGCCGGCCGAAGCGCCGCTGCCGAAGCCGATGACGTCGGGGCTGCCGAGCGGGTTGCGGGCCAGCGACTGGAAGACCGCGCCGCTCATGCCCATCGCGAAGCCGGCCAGCAGCCCGTCCAGCACCCGGGGCAGCCGCAGGTCGACCACGACGAAGTCCGCGCCGGGCGGCCCGTCCCCGAAGAGGGTGGCGACGACTTCGGCGGGGCTGAGGCGGTAGCTGCCCATGCCGAGCGACAGGACGGCCACCAGGATGCCGGTCAGCGCCAGTGCCGCGCAGACCAGCAGGGCGCGCCGGCCCAGCCGCAGGGACAGTCCGCCGCGGGTGCGCAGGACGGTGGGGCGGGGCGCCGTGCGGCGCGCGGGGGAGGTGCGTACGGCGGTCACAGCTGGGCCACCTTCCGGCGGCGGACGAGGTGGATGAAGAGCAGGCCGCCGAAGAACGCGGTGACGACCCCGACCTCGATCTCGGACGGCGGTACCAGCACCCGGCCGATGATGTCCGACCCCAGGAGCAGGACCGGCGCGAAGACGGCGCAGTACGGGAACAGCCACCGGTTGTCGGGGCCGCAGAACGCCCGTACGGCGTGCGGGATCATCAGCCCGATGAAGCCGATCGGCCCGCACACGGCGGTCGCGGCGCCGGACAGCAGGGTGATGGCGACGATGGACAGCACCCGGGTGCGGCCCAGCCGGGCGCCGAGGGAGCGGGCGGTGTCCTCGCCCAGGGCGACCGCGTTCAGCGGGCGGGCCACCGCCATGGCGAGGACGGCGCCGGCCAGCAGGAACGGCAGCGCGGTCAGCAGCAGGTCGCCGCGGCGGCCGGTGAGGGTGCCGATCGACCAGTGCCGCATGGTCTCCAGGGCGCCCAGGTCCGTCAGTTGCAGGCCGTTGACGTAGCCGAAGAGGGCGGCGTTGACGGCGGTGCCCGCCAGGGCCAGCCGTACGGGGGTGGCCGCCCGGCTGCCGCCGAGGGCGTTGACCAGGACGGCCGCCACCCCGGCGCCGGCCAGCGCGAACCACAGGTAGCCGGTGAAGGAGGTGATGCCCAGCACGCTGATCGCGGTGACCACGGCGGCCGAGGCGCCCGCGTTGACGCCGAGGAGGCCGGGGTCGGCCAGCGGGTTGCGGGTGAGGGACTGCATCACGGCACCGGCCAGGCCGAGGGCGGCGCCCGCCGCGACACCCAGTGCGGTACGGGGCAGCCGCAGCTCGCGCACGATCCGGTCGTCGGCGGTGCCGGTCGACCCGAACAGACCGTGCCACACCTGGTCGAGGGGGATGGCCTTGGCGCCCACGGCGATGCTCACCAGGACGACGACGGCCAGCAGCGCCAAACCCAGCAGCAGCCCGCCGGCCCGCATCACGCGGCGCCCGGCGGGCGGTGCGGGCTTGGCTTCCGGGGCGGGTGCGACGGCGGTCGCCGTAGTCGTCACGCCGCGCTGCCTTCCCGAGCGGCGGCGCGGTCAGCGGTCCGGTCAGTGGCCCGATCAACGGCCCGCTCAGCAGTCCGCTCGATACCCCCAGCAGCGCCCCGATCGGCGCCCCGGACAGCCGCCCGATGCCGTACGCACTCCTCGTACGACGGCAGCAGCCCCCGCCGCTCGGCCTCCTCCAGGGTGGGCGCGGCGGCGTCCTTGGCGGACAGCAGCGGGGTGACCCCGGCGGGCCAGTCGATGCCCAGGGCCGGGTCCAGCGGGTGGACGCCGTGTTCGCGCCGCGGCTGGTAGCCGGTGGAGCAGAGGTAGACCACGGTGGCGTCGTCGGACAGGGCCATGAAGGCGTGGCCGAGCCCTTCGGAGAGGTAGACCGCGCTCAGCCCGTCCTCGTCCAGCGGTACGGCCTCCCACGCGCGGTAGGTGGGGGAGCCGGTCCGCAGGTCCACCACCACGTCCAGGACGGCACCGCGTACACAGGTGACGTACTTGGCCTGGCCGGGCGGCACCTCGCTGAAGTGCACGCCGCGCAGCACGCCGCGGCGGGAGACGGAGCAGTTGGCCTGCGCCAGTATCGGGGCGCGCCCGGTGGCGCCGGTGAACTCCGGCTGGGTGAACCATTCGTGGAAGGAACCCCGGTCGTCCCGGTGGACGAGCGGTTCGCGTACCCAGGCTCCTTCGATGCTCAGCGGGCGCATGAGACGGCTCCTTCCAGTGCGGCGGTCACCCGGGTGTACTCGGCGGCGAGTGCGTCGCGCCAGTGCCGGGGTGCGGGCAGCCCGGCGGCGGCCCAGCGGTCGTGGCCCAGCACGCTCCAGGCGGGGCGGCGGGCGGGCCGGTCCAGGGTGGTGCTGTCGGTGGGCCGGACGTGGTCCGGGTCGGCGCCGGCCAGCCGGAAGACTTCGCGGGCCAGTCCGTACCAGGTGGTCGTGCCGCGGGTGGTGGCGTGGAAGACGCCGGGGCGGGCGGGCCCGCGCCCGAGGGCGAGCAGCTGGCCGGCGACGTCGCGGGCCGGAGTGGGCTGGCCGGTCTGGTCGTCGACGACGTCCACGGTGGCGCCACGCGTGGCGCGTTCGGCCATGGTGCGCACGAAGTTGCGGCCGTGGGCGCCGTAGAGCCAGGCGGTGCGGACGACGGTGCCGGTGTGCGGCAGTTCGGCCAGGACGGCCTGTTCACCGGCGAGCTTGCTGCGGCCGTAGGCGGTACGGGGCCCGGTCGGCGCGCCTTCGGTGTACGGGGTGGTGGCGTCACCCGAGAAGACGTAGTCGGTGGACACGTGCAGCAGCCGGGCGCCGGTTCCGGCGCAGGCGCGGGCCAGGCCGCGCACCGCGTCGGCGTTGACGCGGTGCGCCTGCTCCTCGTCGGACTCGGCGCCGTCCACGTCCGTGTAAGCGGCGCAGTTGACGACCACGGCCGGGCGGACGCGGCGCAGCGCGGACTCCACGGCGCGGGGGTCGGTGAGGTCCAGGGTCCGGCGGTCCAGGGGGAGCGCGCAGACGCCCTCGGCGGCCAGCAGACGGGACACCTCGCGGCCGAGCATCCCGCTCGCGCCGGTGATCAGCCAGCGGTTCACCGGGCGGCACCCCCGAGGGCCGGTGCGGCGCCGTCGGCGGCCGGGGTGCCGGTGGCCGGTGCGGCGGTACGGCCGTCGGCCGGGGGCGCCCACCGTCCGGGTCGGTCGCGGTACCAGGCGACGGTCTCGGCGAGCCCGTCGTCGAAGGAGTGCCGCGGTACGTAGCCGAGTTCGGTACGGATCTTCGTCCAGTCCACGGAGTAGCGCCGGTCGTGGCCCTTGCGGTCGGTGACGTGGTCGACCCGGTCCCAGTCGGCGCCGCAGGCGGCGAGGAGGCGTTCGGTGAGGTCCTTGTTGGTGAGTTCGGTGCCGCCGCCGATGTTGTAGACCTCGCCGGGCCGGCCGCCCTCCAGGACCAGGCGCAGGGCCCGGCAGTGGTCGTCGACGTGCAGCCAGTCGCGGACGTTGAGCCCGTCGCCGTACAGCGGGACGCGTCCGCCGGACAGCAGGCGGCTGACGAACAGCGGGACGACCTTCTCGGGGTGCTGGTACGGCCCGTAGTTGTTGGAGCAGCGGGTCACCGACACGTCCAGGCCGTGGGTGCGGTGGTGGGCCAGGGCGAGCAGGTCGGAGCCGGCCTTGCTGGCGGAGTAGGGCGAGTTGGGCGCCAGGGGCTCGTCCTCGGTCCAGGAGCCTTCCGCGATCGAGCCGTACACCTCGTCGGTGGAGACGTGCACGAAGCGGGCGATGCGGTGGCGTACCGCGGACTCCAGGAGGACCTGGGTGCCCAGGACGTTGGTGGACGCGAAGTCGGTGCCGCCCGCGATGGAGCGGTCCACGTGCGACTCGGCGGCGAAGTGCACCACCGCGTCGTGGTCGGCCAGCAGGTCGTCCACCAGCGGCTGGTCGCGGATGTCGCCGTGCACGAAGGTGTACCGGGGGTCGCTCGCGACGGGCCGGAGGTTGGCGCGGTCCCCCGCGTAGGTCAGGGCGTCCAGCACGGTGACGACGTGCGGCCCGGTGCTCTCGCCGGGGCCTTCGGGGGTGAGCAGGGTACGGACGAAGTGGGAGCCGATGAAGCCGGCTCCGCCGGTGACGAGGATTCTCAAGGCGTCAGTCCAGGGAGGAAGGGGTGCGGTCGGGCGAAGGACGCGGTCAGGGCGCTATCTGCACCTGGCTGTGGTCGCCGAGGACCAGGCGGTGCGCGCGGGGCGCGCGGGCGGCGCCGCTCATACGGACCATGCGCCCGATGAGCGAGCCCTCGATCCGTCCGGCGTTCTCGATGCGGGAGTCGCCCAGCACGATGGAGAACTCCACCTCGCTGCCGCTGATCAGGCAGCCGTCGGCGACGGAGGTGGAGGGGCCGATGTAGGAGTCGCGGACGACGCTGCCCGCGCCGATGACGGCCGGTCCCACGATCCGGGACCGTACGACGCTGGCCCCGGCCTCGATACGGACCCGGCCCACCAGTTCGCTGGCGTCGTCCACGTCGCCGAGGACGGCGGGCGGCAGGCCCTCCAGCACGGTGCGGTTGACCTCCAGCATGTCGGTGGCGTTGCCGGTGTCCTTCCAGTAGCCGGAGATGACGGTGGACTGGACGGTGCGTCCGGCGTCGACCAGCCACTGGAGCGCGTCGGTGATCTCCAGTTCGCCGCGCGCGGAGGGCTCGATGGCCCGTACGGCGTCGTGCACGCCCGGCGTGAAGAGGTAGACGCCGACCAGCGCGAGGTCGCTGCGCGGGTCGCTCGGCTTCTCCTCCAGGCGCACGACGCGCCCTTCGGGGCTGAGTTCGGCGACACCGAAGGAGCTGGGGTCGGGGACCTTGGTGAGCAGGATGCGGGCGTCGGGGCGGGTCTCCCGGAACTCGTCGACGAGTTCGGCGATGCCGCCGACGACGAAATTGTCGCCCAGGTACATCACGAAGTCGTCGTCGCCGAGCCATTCGCGGGCGATCAGGACGGCGTGCGCCAGGCCGAGGGGCTGTTCCTGGGGGAGGTAGGTGACACGGGCGCCGAAGCGCGAGCCGTCGCCCACGGCCGTACGGATCTCCGCGGCGGTGTCCCCGACGATGATGCCGATGTCGGTGACGCCCGCCGCGACCAGGGATTCGATGCCGTAGAAGAGCACCGGCTTGTTGGCGACGGGGACGAGCTGCTTGGCGGCGGTGTGGGTGATGGGCCGCAGCCTGCTGCCGGTGCCTCCGGAGAGGACAAGTGCCTTCATGAGCGGGTCATCCTTGGGTGAGGGGGGCGGGTTCGGCGGCGGTCGGGGTGTGGTGGTGCCACAGCCGGGCGTACGGGCCGTCGGCGTCGAGGAGCTGCTGGTGGGAGCCCTGCTCGGCGATCCGCCCGGCGTCCAGGACGACGATTCGGTCGGCCCGCGCGGCGGTGGCCAGGCGGTGCGCGACCAGGACGGTGGTGCGGCCGTCGGCCAGCCGGTCCCCGGCGTCCAGCACGGTGCGTTCGGTGGCCGGGTCGAGGGCGGCGGTGGCCTCGTCCAGAAGCAGCAGGCCGGGGTCGACGAGGTGGGCGCGGGCCAGGGCGACGAGCTGGCGCTGGCCCGCGGACAGGCGCTGGCCGCGTTCGCCGACGGGCTGGCGGAATCCGTACGGCTGGGCGGCGACCGCGGGCAGCGCGCCGACGGCGCGCACGGCCGCCTCGACCTCCTGGTCGGTGGCGTCGGGCCGTCCGTAGCGGACGTTGTCGGCGATGTCGCCGGTGAACAGGTGGGCTTCCTGGGGGACGACGCCCAGCAGCCGCCGGTACCCGGGCGGGTCGTAGGCGCGCACGTCCACGCCGTCCACCAGCACCTTTCCCTCGGTCGCGTCGTGGAAGCGGGCGAGCAGCTTGACGACGGTGGACTTGCCGGCGCCGGTCGTGCCGACGAGCGCGACCGTCTCGCCGGGCTCGATGCGCAGGCTGACCCGGTCCAGCGACGGCTGCTCGGTGCCTGGGTAGCGGAGGGTGACGTCGCGCAGTTCGATCGGGCCGCGCAGCCGGTCCGGTACGGGCGCGGGGTCGGCGGCGGGCCGTACGGACGGCTCGACGCGCAGCAGCTGCATCGTGCGGCGCAGGCCGACGGACGCCTGCTGGTAGCTGTCGAAGGCGAGCGAGAGCTGCTGGATCGGCGAGAAGAACATGCCGAGGAAGAGGGTGAAGGCGACCAGCACGCCGGGGCTGAGGCCGCCGTCCGCGACCCGGTAGGCGCCGGACAGCAGGACGGTGGCCTTGGCGAGTTCGGCGGTGAGGTTGACGCACGGGAAGTACACGGCGGCGTAGCGCTGGGCGCGCAGCCGGGCGGCGCGGTAACTCTCCGAGAGCTTGCCGAACGCCTCGGCGGTCGTACCCTCGCGGCTCTGGGACTGGGCGACGCGCAGGCCCGAAACGTTCTCCTGGAGACTGGAGTTGACCTCGCCGACCCGCTTGCGCGCATCGGTGTACGCGGCGGAGGACAGCCGCCAGAAGACGGCGGTGGCGACGGCGATCAGAGGCACGAGGGCGAGCGCGGTCAGGGCCAGCGGCAGATCGACGGCGAGCATCGCGATCACGGCGCCGCACAGCGTGGCCAGCGCGGCGACCGAGGTCAGCAGGTGTGTCTGGAGGAAGGCGGAGAGCGCGTCGATGTCGTTGACCATGGCGGTCATGATCTGGCCGCCGCGTTCGCGTTCGTAGAAGTCCAGGCCGAGCCGCTGGAGGTGGGCGAAGGTTTTCACCCGTAGCCCGTACAGCACCCGTTCCCCGGCGCGCCGGGTGATGCGTGCCTGGAGGGTGAGCACGCCCCAGGCGAGGACGACGACGAGCAGGGCGGTCAGGACGGTCCTGGCGAGCGCGCCGCCGTCGCCCGCGCCGACCCCGGCGTCCAGACCGTGCCGGACGAGGAGGGGCAGCGCGAGGGAGGCGAGGGAGTCGGCGGCGACGAGCAGCAGGCCGAGCAGCAGGGCGGCGCGTACGGGGGCGAGCAGCCGCCGGAAGCGCGCGTCGGGGTCGGGGGCGCGCAGCCGGGCTTCGTCCAGGCGCGGGTCCTCGGCGGTCTCCTCGGCCGTGCTCCGGTCCGCTTCGGCGGGGGGCTCGGGCCAGAGGTCGGGGGTGACGCCCCGGTCGGTGGTGTGCGGGTCGGCGGTGACGCGTACGTCGAGGGAGTCGCCGGGCCCGGCCAGGAGTTCGCGGAACAGCGCGCAGCGCTCGGTCAGTTCCTCCTGGGTGCCGGTGTCCACCACCCGGCCCTCGTCGAGGACGGCGATGCGGTCGGCGAGCTGGAGGGTGGAGCGGCGGTGCGCGATCAGCAGGGTCGTACGGTCTCCGGTGACGGCGCTCAGCGTGCGGTGGATGGCCGCTTCGGTGGCCGCGTCCACGGCGGAGGTCGCGTCGTCCAGGACGAGCACGCGCGGGTCGGCCAGCAAGGCGCGGGCCAGCACCACGCGCTGCCGCTGCCCGCCGGAGAGCGTCAGTCCGCGTTCGCCGACCTCGGTGGCGTAGCCGTCCGGCAGCGCGGCGATGAACCCGTGCGCCTCGGCGGCCTCGGCGGCGGCCCTGACCTGCTCGTCCGTGGCGTCCGGACGCCCGTAGGCGATGTTGTCACGGACCGAGCAGGAGAACAGGAAGGGTTCTTCGAAGACCACGCCGATGGTGGCGCGGAGGTCGGCGAGCGACATGTCGCGGACGTCGGGGGCCGCACCGGGCGGGCCGACGTGCACGGAGCCGGCCTGCGGGTCGTAGAAGCGGGGGAGCAGCAGCGCGACGGTGGACTTCCCGGAGCCCGACGGGCCGACCAGGGCGACCGTCTCGCCGGGCCGTACGGTCAGGGACGCGCCGTCGAGCACCGGGTCGCTGGGCGCGTACCCGAAGCGGACGTCGCGCAGTTCCAGGCCGACCGGACCGGCGGGCAGGGCCACCGGATCGGCCGGGTCGGTGATCTCGGGCCGGGCGTCGATGAGTTCGTTGACGCGTTCGGCGGCGGCGCGCGCCTGCTGGGCGGTGACCAGGAAGCTGGCGAACAGCCTGGCGGGTCCGGCCAGCAGCGCCATGTAGGCGGCGAAGGCGAGGAAGGTGCCTAGCCCGATGGTGCCGCGCAGCGCCAGCCAGCCGCCGAGGGCGAGTACGCCGACCTGGCCGAGCGCGGGCAGCGCCGCGAGGGTGGCGGTGGCGCCCGCCTGGATGCGTGCCACGCGCATGCGCCGTCCGAACAGGCCGCGGGCGGCGCGCGCCAGCCGGTCGGTCTCGCGGTCCTCCTGGCCGAAGCCCTTGACCACCCGTACGCCGGTGACGGCCTCCTCGACCTGCTCGGCGACCTGGGCGGCGCCTGCCTGGGCCGCGCGGGTGGCGGGGACGAGCCGGGCGCGGCTGCGGGCGGCGGCCCACGCGGTGAGGGGCACCACGGTCAGCGCGACCAGGGCGAGCGGGGCGCACAGCCACAGCATCGCGCCGACGGCGACGAGGAAGAGGGCCGAGGTGCCGAGCGGGATCGGCAGCATCCCGAGCATGATCTGCACCTGGGTCAGGTCGCTGTTGGCGCGGGAGACCACCTGGCCGGTGCGGAGCGCGTCCTGTTTGACGCCGTCCAGGCGTTGCAGGGAGTCGAACACCTGGGTGCGCAGCCGGTGCTGGACGCCGAGGGCGAGTTTTCCGGCGGCGTAGCGGCGGGTGAACTCGGCGCCGAACTGGACGAGCGCGAGGCCCGCCAGCGCGGCGGCGAGCCAGCCGATGCGGCCGGTGTGACCTGCGACGGCGTCGTCGACGCCGAGCCGGGCCAGCAGCGGCCCGACCGCTTCAAGTCCCGTGCCGAACACGGAACTCACGGCGACCGCGAGGAGGAGTCGGGGATGGTGCCGGCACGCGGCACCGAGCCTGCGTATCCAGCCGGGGGACGTTGTTGACCTGCTGAGCACGTGGTTAGCTTAGGCTTGCCTAAGTGCCTGGTCGTCACTCGGGGTGTGTGACCTGGCACACATGTACGCATGTCCCACCCGTTTCAGCCGTCCCGCCGTACCACCCGTGACCCGAAAGCGTCTTGACGGACCGTCGGGAAAGAAAGCAGGTAGTTCGATGCGTGTCCTGTTCGCCGGGCCTCCCTTCTTCGGGCTGCTCTACCCGATGGTCCCGCTGGCCCAGGCGTTCCGCGCCGCGGGCCACGACGTCCTCGTCGCCACCTGCGGACGGGCCGTCGGCCACACCGTCTCCGCCGGACTGCCGGCCGTCGACTGCGCGCCCGGCATCGACCCCGACGCCCTTTACACGGCCATGGAGAAGGGCCGCCAGGGCAAGCCTCCGGCCCCGGGCGAGCAGCGCACCGCACCCAAGGGCAAGGGCTTCTCCTTCTTCAGCGAGGAGATGGCGGACACCATGGTCGACGTCGCCCGCCACTGGCGGCCCGACCTCGTCGTGCACACCCCCAACGGCGTCGTCGGCCAGCTCGTGGCCGCCGCGCTCGGCATTCCCTCGGTCGTGCACGCGGTCGGATTCGGCCACACCGGACGGCACGTCGCGATGATGAACGACGCCCTCGCCGACGGGTACGCCCGCCACGGCCTCACCGGCCCAGGACCGGTCGCCGCCTGGCTCGACGTCACCCCGCCCGCCATGAGCGTCACCGCCGAACCGCACCGCCGCTACCTGCGCCACGTCCCGTACAACGGCGGCGGCGCGCTCCCGCACTGGCTCTTCGAGGACCGCAAGCGCCCCCGGATCGCGGTCACTCTGGGCACGGTCCGGCCGGTCGTGGACGGTGTCTCGCCCGTCGAGTGGGTCGTGGACGCCGCCCGCGTCACCGACGCCGAGTTCGTCCTCGCCCTCGGCGGCGCCGACCTGTCCGCGCTCGGCACGCTCCCCGACAACGTCCGCCCCGTGGAGTGGACGCCCCTGGGCGCGCTGCTCGCGGGCAGCGACGCCACCATCCACCACGGCGGCGCGGGCACCACCCTGACCGCCCTGGACGCCGGCCTGCCGCAGCTCGTCCTCGGCGAGGGTGCCGACCGTCCGGCCAACGCGGCGGCGGTCCGGAGGCGCGGCTGCGGGCTGGTGCCGGAGGACCCGGCCGCCCTCGCGGGACCCGACCGCCCCGGGCGCGAACTGGTCCGCCGGCTCCTGGAGGACGAAGCGCTGGCCACCGCCGCCCGCGAGACGGCCGAGGAGATGGCCGTCATGCCCAGCCCCGCCGACGCCGTGCCCCGGCTCGTCGAACTGGCCCTCTCCCAAGGAGTGAACAGATGACCCACGCGGACGGCACCACAGCGGTCGGCGCCCGCACCGCCACCGCCCTGGCAGCTCCCGTCGGGCCGCCCCGCACCCCCCGGCCCCACCCGGCCGAGACCACGGACAGCCCGCGGGTGCGGCGCCTGGCCGCCGAACGGGCCGCGGCCGGCTCGGCGGAGGCGCGCGCCGCGGTGCTGGACCGGTTCTGGGACGAGGTGAAGGCCTGCGGCACGCCGCTGGTCGAACCGCTCGACGCCGACCCCGACCACCGAGGCGTCACTTTCCTGTGGCGCGGCGACACCGCGACCCGCCAGGTGCTGCTGATGGTCAACCGGCTGATGGACCGCTCCGACCTGCCCGCCGGCCTGATGCGCCACCTGCCCGGTACGGACGTGTGGCACCTGACCTACCGCCTGCGAGGCGATCACCGCGGTTCGTACCGCATCGCCCCCGACACGGAGGGCCGGGCGCCGGACGACCTCGGCGCGCTGGCCGCCACCGGTGTAGGCGACCCTCTCAACCCCCGCACGATCGCCACCCGCTGGCACGGCCCGCCCGGCTCCGTCTTCGAACTCCCGCACGCCCCGGCCCACCCGTGGACCCACCCCACGGGACCCGGCGCCCCGCGCGGCACGGTACGGCGCCACCAGGTGGCCAGCGCCGCGCTCGGCGCGGAACGCGAGGTGTGGGTGTACGAGCCGCCGGTGCCCGCCACGGGCCCCGGCGGGCGCACCGACACCCTCGTCCTGCTCGACGGCGACATGTGGTTCGGCCAGCTGCACCTGGAGGACGCGCTCGACGGCCTCGTCGCCGACGGCGCGATCCCGCCGCTGACCGTGCTCGCGCCGCACGCCGTCGACAACGCCACCCGCGCCAGGGAACTCGGCGGCCACCCCGAGTACGCCGCCTTCCTCGCCGAGGAGCTGCTGCCCTGGGCCGCCGGCCGGCTGCCGGCCGGCACGGACCCGGCGCGTACGGTCGTCGCCGGGCAGAGCCTGGGCGGACTCACCGCCCTGTACGCGGGCCACACAGCGCCGCATCGTTTCGGCAACGTCCTGGCCCAGTCCCCCTCCATGTGGTGGCGGCCCCCGGGCGAACCGGCCGAGGAGACCGCCTGGATCACCCGCCGTTACGCCGAAGGCGCACCGCGCGGCTTGCGGCTGCACCTGGATGTCGGGCTGCACGAGTGGGGCATGCTCGAACAGACCCGTGACCTGCGCCGGACGCTCCGCGCCGGCGGCCACACCGTCACCGGCACCGACTTCAACGGCGGTCACGACTACGCCTGTTGGTCCGTCGGCCTGGCCCAGGGCCTGATCACCCTGCTCGGCCCCGGCACGCCACCCGGCCAACGGGACACCACCGCGCCCCCGGCCACCGGCACCCGCTGACCTTCCCCGTACCTTTCCGCACCCCCGAGGAGCACCTCCGATGCGTTACCGCCGACCCGCCGCCCTGCTCACCGTCGCCCTGGCCGGCGCCCTGACCCTCACCGGCTGCGGGGACGGCGACTCCGGCGGCAAGGACGGCGCCGATGCCAAGGCGGCCGGTTCCGGCACCCGTACCGTCACCGACGCCAACGGCAAGAAGGTGGACGTACCCGCCGCCCCGAAGAAGGTGGTCACGCTCAGCGAGCCCACCCTCGACGCCGCCCTCGCCCTCGGTGCCCACCCTGTCGGTGCCACCAGCGGCCGCGGCCAGAACGGCGTGGCCGGCTATCTCGCGCCGAAGGCGAAGGACGCGCAGATCGTCGCCAACGTCGCCGAGCCCGACCTGGACAAGCTCGCCGCCCTGCGCCCCGACCTGATCCTGCTCGACGAGACGGTGGGCGCCAAGCGCGTCCAGGACAAGCTCGGCCGGATCGCGCCCACCGTGCTCACCGCCAAGCTCAACGCCCCCTGGCGGGACGCCTTCACCGCGACCGCCGACGCCCTCGGCAAGAAGGCCGACGGCCAGAAGTGGCTGGACACCTTCGACGCGCGCCTGAAGACCGTGAAGAACGAGCTGGGGGACAACGCCGGGGCCGTCACCAGCGTCATCCGCTGGCAGAACGGCGCGCCCTCGGTCGTCGGCAAGGGCAAGGGCCACGTCGGCGACACCCTCACCGCGCTCGGCCTGAAGCGGCCCCAGGGCCAGCAGGGCGAGAGCTCGGGACACAGCGAGCCGGTGAGCCTGGAGCGTCTGGAGACCATCGACGGCGACTGGCTGTTCCTCGGCGCGCTCGGTGACAAGGCCGCGGGGGAGAAGGGGCTGAAGGAGGCCACGGCCGTACCGAACTTCGGCAAGCTCAAGGCCGTCGAGAAGCGCCATGTCGTGGTGATCGACGGTTCGGCGTGGAACAGCTCGGGCGGTCCGCTCGCCGCGGAGGCGGTCCTGACGGACGTCGAGAAGGCCCTCGCCAAGAAGAGCTGAGGGGACGGCCGTACGGGCGGGCGGCGGGGACGCGACGGGGACGCGACGGGCGGTACCCCTTAGCGGGGCGCGACGGGTATCCCTAAAGGGACGGCTACGGACGTCCTTGAGGGACGGGCTACGGGCGTCCCCTCAGGGCGCGGCTACGGACGCTCCTCAGCTGTCCGCCCGCGGCCTCTCCAGTGTCCCCGCGACGTTCACGAAGCCCTCCTTCGCCGCCACGAGCTGCCCTTCCCGTACGGCCTGGTAGGTCACCAGCGCGTTCACCGTGCGCGGGAAGTCCTGCACCGCGAGCATGTCCTCGGAGCGCCAGCGCAGCTTCGGCGTCAGGCCGCCGGTGTCCACGGCCTCTTCGCCGCGGTCCAGCGCCTGCTGCACGGTGTGGGCCGTGATGTCCTGGACACCCTGCTTCCCCAGCCGCTCGACGACCGCGCGCAGCACCGTGTAGGCGATCCACGTCGTCTGGACGCCAGGGTCGGCCGGGTCAATGCGGTTGTCGCCGAAAGCGTGGTCGTTGATGACCTTGCGCATCGGGTTCCAGCGCGGATCGCTCGCGACCGGGTACCAGCCCGTGAGGTACGCCCCCTCCAGCGGCCCGGCCCGGCCACCCGTACGGTCCACCAGCGCCTGGCCGGCGCTGCCCAGCACCGAGGCGATCCGCACCTTGGAACCGTCGGGCTGGAGCCGGCGGAAGGAGTCGAAGAACGTGTCGGTGCGCTCGCCGAGCGTGGCCGTCACACAGCCGCTGGCCCCCTTGGTGCCGCCCGCCGGGCCCGTTCCGCCCGAGGCGGCGTCCACGCCGTCCAGGGCGCGCCGCGCCGCGTCGGCGTAGTCGGTGCCGTCCTCGGGCGCGCGGACGTCCTTCGCGGCGGCGCGGCTGCCGTCGGCCAGGCCCGCGCTGAGCAGGGCCGGCATCTGGTCGCCCTGGATGGTGTCCGGGCGCACCAGCGAGACCCGGTCGCAGACGCTCGCCAGCTGGCGCCCGTTGCCCGCCAGGAGGGCCGCCTGGCCGCCGTTGACCGGATACGACAGCGGACTGGCGAACTCCTCGTCGGAGACGCCGTAGCCGCCGAGGTAGGGGATGCCGTTCCGCTCCAGGGGCGAGATGAACGAGCGGCCGAACTGGCTGTACGAGCCGACGACCGCGACCGCCTTGACGTCGACCGCGCGCTGCGCGCAGCGCGCGGCGGCGACCGAGTCGTTGTGCTCGTTGCAGGTGACGACCTTCAGCGGGTGGCCGTCGAGGCCGCCCCGGGAGTTGACCCAGCGGGCGTACGCCTCGGCCATGGCGGGCATGCCCGGCATGTTGGTCGCCTTGGTGTCCACCGGCGCCCAGGTCATGACCGTGAGCGGCTCCTTCTCCCCGGAGCCTTCCGGGGCGCCGGGGAGGGAGCCGCAGGCCGAGAGCAGTGACGCCAGGACCGCCGTGCAGGCCGTCGCGGCGGTGGCTGCCGCGAGGACGCGGGGGAAGGGGCGGGGGGAGGAGGGGCGTCGCCGTCCGGTCATGTGCACGGAGCATTCCGCTTCGCCCGGAACGCGTGAGTGACGCCGGTGCAACGAGCGGTGACAGCGGGGTGAACTCCGGGGGGCCGCCGGTGATCATCGGCGGAGAACGTACGATCGAATACTGTGCAAGGTTCGGAGAAGTCTTCCCGTCGCGGCCGTCGCTCGACCACCATGGGCGCCATGCCGCTGACCGACATGCCGTGGTGGCGCTGGCGCAGCAATGTGCGCTCCGCGCTGCACATGCTTTCCGACCCCGTCTTCCAGCGGGAGACCTGGCTGGCCGGTCTCCCGGGCTACGGGGACGTCACCGACGCCGTCTACCGGCTCGTCGAGGACACCTGGCTGGACAACTGGTCCGCCGAGAAGTACGTCGGCACGATCTTCCGCGACTCCCAGGAGGCGTCCCTGGTCGACGTCGCCGTCCTGCGGGTGCTGCGCATCATGCACCAGGTCGGCCCGGACGCCCCGGTGACCGCCTACCTGGAGCACCACGGCTGGCCGGAGGCGGTACGGGCCGCGCGCGACGCACACGTACGGATGGCGACGGCGGACGGCGAGGACCCGGACGTGGCGCCGCACTCGCTCGAAGTCCTGGCGATCATGACGCGGGGCCAGGGCGCCGGCGTCTGAGGTCGCCGGTCCCGGTCCGGGCGCGCGGGCGCGGGACGGACCACGGCCGGGAATGTGCGACCCTATGAGGTCATGAGCGACTCGCAGCCCAGTAGCCCCGACCAGTACGTCCTCACCCTCTCCTGCCCGGACAAGCAGGGCATCGTGCACGCGGTGTCCAGCTACCTGTTCATGACCGGTTGCAACATCGAGGACAGTCAGCAGTTCGGGGATCACGACACCGGGCTCTTCTTCATGCGGGTCCACTTCAGCGCGGACGCCACGGTCAGCGTGGAGAAGCTGCGCGCCAGCTTCGCCGCGGTCGGCGACTCCTTCCAGATGGACTGGCAGATCCACCGCGCCGACGAGAAGATGCGCATCGTGCTGATGGTGTCCAAGTTCGGGCACTGCCTCAACGACCTGCTCTTCCGCTCCCGGATCGGCGCGCTGCCGGTCGAGATCGCGGCCGTGGTCTCCAACCACACCGACTTCGCCGAGCTGGCCGGCTCCTACGGCATCCCCTTCCACCACATCCCGGTGACGAAGGACACCAAGGCGGCCGCCGAGGCGCGGCTGCTGGAGCTGGTGCGCGAGGAGAACGTCGAGCTGGTCGTACTGGCCCGCTACATGCAGGTGCTCTCCGACGACCTCTGCAAGGCGCTGTCCGGGCGGATCATCAACATCCACCACTCCTTCCTGCCGAGCTTCAAGGGCGCCAAGCCCTACCACCAGGCGCACGCGCGCGGTGTGAAGCTCATCGGGGCCACCGCGCACTACGTGACGGCGGACCTCGACGAGGGCCCGATCATCGAGCAGGAGGTCGAGCGCGTCGGCCACGGCGTCACCCCGGACCAGCTCGTGGCGGTCGGCCGGGACGTGGAGTGCCGGGCCCTGGCGCGCGCCGTGCAGTGGCACAGCGAGCGCCGCGTCCTGCTCAACGGCTCGCGCACGGTCGTCTTCGCGTAACGAGCGGCCGCTGCCCGTGCCCCCGGCGGGGCACGGGCACGCTCACGCTCAGAGCCGGGAGAGCGACGCCGTGGCGAACAGGACGTCGCGGATCGCCTCCGGCTCGCCGTGCTGTCCGGCGGCCGTCTCCTCCGGAGGGACGTGCCCGGCCGCGAGCTGGCAGAACTCCATGCTGTCCAGCGCGATGTGCGCGACCGTACGGTCCGGTGTGCCGACCGCTCCCGGCGAGTCCAGGGGTATGTACCAGTGCCCGCCGCCGCAGCCCTCGACCTCCAGGTGCAGCGTACGGCCGGGCGCGCCCGCCTCGACCAGGTGCTGCGGCGGCGGTGCCAGCCCGGCCCGGCGCCGGGAGGCCAGCGCGCGGGGCAGCAGCCGGGCCGCCAGATCGACCATGAGGTGCAGATGCCCGGCGGCCGGGGCCTCGTACGGATAGTCCACCGCCTCGGCGATGTCGCCCGCGTGCACCCAGAACTCGAAGGCGCGGTCCAGGAAGGCGTCGCGCAGCGGCAGCCGGGCGCCGCCCCCGTACGGCACGGCCAGTTCGGTGACGCCGTGGCCGGCGAAGGAGACCGTCCGGATCAGGGTGTGGCTCTGGTCGCGCCACGGCATGCGGGTGGCGTGCGGGGCGCGGCCGTCCGCGATCGCCTGCCAGCAGGCCTCCGTACGGTCGTCGGGCCCGGCCGGTCCGTGCGGGGCGGCGGCGCCCAGCGGGTCGCCGAGGCCGAGCGCGGTGGCGACCAGGCCGTCCACCGCCATCAGATGCCCGATGACCCCGGCCACGGTGGTGCGCCGCTCGGCGGCCCGCTCGTCCTCGAACCAGCGCAGCCGCACCGGAGCCTGCCACTCCGCCTCGCCCATGTCGCTGAGCAGCGCGTCCAGCTTGGCCGTCTCGGCGTCGTACGGAGCCGCCCACTCCGGAACCGGGATACGGGCCGGACGCCGCCCCAGGCAGCCCTCCAGTACCCGCGAGCGCAGCAGTGGGTCGAGGTCCAGCGGGTCGGCCGGATGCAGCAGGCCGACCGCGTCCCGCAGGCGAAGCGCCTCGTCCGCGCAGGGCGCGCAGTCCGTGAGGTGGTCCTCCACGGCGGCCGTCTCCTCGGCGGAACAGGCGGCCAGGGCCCAGGCGCCCAGCAGGGACTTCAGGACCCGGTGGGGAGGCGGCGCGGGCGCGGGGGCGGGGGTGCTCCCGGCGTTCGCGGGGGCGGTCGCCGGTTCCGGTGCCGACGGTTCCGGTTTCGCTTCCGGTTCCGACGGTTCCGGTTCCGGTTCCGATTCCGGCGTCGGCGGTTCCGAGGGGGACGGTTCCGCCGCGGGCGGGGTCGCGTCGGGCAGCGGTCCGTCGTCCTCGGCCGCGGTGCGCGGGGACGGTATACGGGGCGGGCCGCCGGAGCGGGACGCGCCGCCGGTGCCCGGCCCGTGCGGCACACCGGGGTCGTGCGGGTCCTTCGGGGCGCGCCGGGCGGCCGGGTCGTGCGGATCGTCCGCGTCGCGCCGGTCGTTCGGGGCGGCCGGGTCGTGCGGATCGTCCGGGTCGCGCCGGTCCCACTCCTCCGGGCCGTTCACGGCTGCCGTCCGGGTCCGGGGCCGCTCGGCGGGGACTCCGCCGGCCGCGCGGGCGGCAGGGCCTGGTGGTTGTGCGCGGTGGACAGCAGCTGCAGGCCCAGCCGCAGCCGCCGCCGGGCCTCGTCCTCGGTGACGCCGAGGTCGGCGGCGGTCTGGCGGTAGTCACGGCGCTGGAAGTAGGCCAGCTCCAGGGCGGCGCGCAGCGGGGCGGGCATGGACGTGACGATGTAGTCGGCGCGGGCGGCGGTGGAGGCGGCGCGGATCTGGCGTTCCAGCTCGGCGGGCTCGGGGGCGTCCTCGCCGCGGTCCCGGGCCGAGGCGGCCCCGGCCTGCCGGAGCCGGTGCACGGACTGGCGGTGGGCGAGCTGGGCCACCCAGGAGCGCAGCGACCCCTGCTTGGGGTCGTAGGAGTCGGGGTTCTCCCAGATGTAGCCGAAGACCTCACGGGTGATGCGGTCGGCGGCGGTCTCGCTGCCGAGGACCCGGCGGGCAAGGCTGTGCACAAGCGAAGCGAACCGGTCGTACAGCTCGCCGAGCGCGGCCGCCTCGCCGCGCGCCAGCCGCTGCTGCATCCGCCTGTCCCAGCGCGGTGGTGCGTCATGTCCCATCCGGCCCCCATCCCTCGCCGCCGCCGTGCCCCGCGGTCCCGCACTCCACCGTGCCATCGAATGTAGTGGTCCGGTCCGACATTGTTGCCCCTTTGCGGCAAACCCGCCCTGCCGGTGGTCCACGGATGGTATGGAGACGGTCACTTTTGGTGGTATTGCCCGCTCACAGTGGATCGAAGCGCAACCGTTCACGTCCGTATCTGCCGATGTGTTACCCGTGTGTGACCGGTTCCGGGGGAAAGTTCCCCGCTCACTGGGCATAGCCTTGGAGAGGAACGGCCCGTTGCGCACAGAATTCTGAAGAGTTTCAGGGGAGAACGGCCGGGCAGTCGAGGCGGGAAGGGCGCATTCCGGTGGGTATCGGGAAGTGTCCCGTCCGCAAGCGAGCGAAAGGCTTCGAGCGCGTGTCGTTGAAGGTGGCAGAAGGCGAGCAGGGCCGCTGGGCCGTGTTGCAGGTCTCCGGCGAGATGGACCTGGTCACGTCGCCGGCGGTGCGCCAGCACGTGCACGACGCGGTCGCGGAGGGCCGTCGCAGCGTGGTGCTCGACCTCTCGGAGGTCCAGTTCTGCGACTCCAGCGGCGTGGGTGTACTGATCGCCGCCCGCCGGTTGATGCGGTCCTGCCAGGGGCGGCTGCGGCTGATCCTGCCCGCGCAGGGCGCGGTGGACGGCTCGCACGTCAACCGGGTGCTCGCGGCGCTCGGCGTGCGCCGTCTCTTCGAGGTCTACCCGGACCTGGACACGGCGGTCGACGAGGCGGCGGCCCCGCTGTCCGCGTAACTCCGCGAGGCCCGCCGGGGGCGGGGCGCCTGACGGCGGGACCCGCCGATCGCCCATGGCGCAGAGTTACGCATGAATTACCCAGCGTGATGAAAAGTGGATCGGGAACCGCCTTTCCTCCTCCTGATCAATTCAACTCGCCATAAACATGGTGAAATCCTCACCCCGCATCCTCACCCCGCATCCTCTCCCCACGCCTCTTCCCGAGCCCTCACCCCTCACCCCGCATCCCGGGGGAATTCCGCCCGCACGAGAAATCCCCCGTCCGCCGTGTGCCCGGCCTCCAGCAGCCCGCCCAGGCTCTGGGCGCGCTCGCGCAGGCCGACCAGGCCGTGGCCCCCGCCCGGCAGCGCCGGGGCCGGCGCGGAGGCGTCCGGCGGCCCGTTGCGCACCTCCACCCGCAGTCCTTGCGGGGTCACCGGCTCCCCGTCGCGGGCGTCCGGCTCCGCCCCCACCGCCGCGACCCGCACCCGTACCCGCGCGCCCGGCGCGTGCTTGCGTACGTTGGTCAGCGCCTCCTGGACGGTACGGAAGGCCGCCCGTTCCACGGCCTTGGCCCCGGCCGCCCCGTCCGGCACCTCGTGCTCGTACACGACGTCCAGGGCGCTCATCTCGATCAGCCGCGGCAGTTCGGCCAGATCCGGCTGCGGTGCCGGTTCCCGCGCGTCCGCGCTGCCGCCGCCGGCCGCCCGCAGGATGCCGACCATGTGCCGCAGCTCCTCCAGGGTCCGTACGGACAGCTCGCGGATCGTCCGGGCCGACTCCCGTACGGCGTCCTCCCCGGCGCTCACCTGCACTGCCCCGGCCTGGAGGCTGATCAGGCTCACCTGGTGCGCGACCACGTCGTGCATCTCGCGGGCCAGCCGCGCCCGCTCGGTGGCCAGCACCCGGTCCGCGTTCAGCCGGTCCTCGCGGCGCAGGCTGCGGGTCAGGTCGTCCACTCGGGCGGCGAGTTCGCGGCGGGTGCGCACCAGCAGGCCCAGCGCGATGGGCGCGGCCGAGGTCACCGTCGCGTCGATCAGCACCTGGATGTTCTCGCGGTACGCGCCCGGGTCCAGGTCGGAGAGCGGGTACGGGAGGCAGTGCGCGGCGATCAGCAGCGCGGCGCAGACGCCGAGCCGGGCGCGGCCGGGGCGCAGCGCGGCGAGGGTGTAGAGGGCGATCATCGGCGCGAACCAGATGTAGCCGATGTAGAGGCCGGGGAGGGTGCCGAGGAAGACGGCGAGCGGCAGCCGGCGCCGCAGCAGCAGCGCGGCGGCGGCGACCAGGGAGACGCCCAACTCCAGGCCCAGGTCCAGACCGTTGACGAGGAACGCGTCCACCATGGACAGCAGCATCGGCACGGCCAGGGGCACGACCGCGGGTACGGCCCGGCGTATGCCGCCGGAGAGGCCGCCGCCCGCGGTCACCGGGGGCCGCCCGCGACGAGGCCCGCGCGGTCCGCGAGGATCGCCGCCTGGACCCGGTTGAGTCCGCCCAGCTTGCCGAGCAGCGCCCGCACATGGTCCTTGACGGTGCTCGGCGCCAGGCCCATCCGCTCCGCGATCTGCGCGTTGCCCAGGCCCTCGCCGAGCAGCGCCAGCACCTCGGACTCCCGCGGCGTCAGCGCCCCTACGGCGCGGACCGCCGCGGCCTGGTCCTCGGCGGTGAGGAAGCCGCCGATCACGGCCCGGGTGACGCCCGGGTCGAGCACGCTGCCGCCCTCGGCCAGGGTCCGCACGGCCCGCACGAGTTGTCCGGGGTCGGAGTCCTTGAGCAGGAAACCGGCCGCGCCTTCGCGCAGCGCCGCGGTCAGGTACTCCTGTGCGTCGAAGGTCGTCAGCATGGCCACGGCGGGCGGTTCGGGGGCGGCGCGCAGACCGCGCAGGACGGTCAGCCCGTCCACGTCCGGCATCCGGATGTCGAGCAGTACGACGTCCGCCGCGCTCTCCAGCACGGTGTCCACGGCCTCGCCGCCGCCGCAGTCCGCGACCGTCTCGATGTCCGGGGCGGTGCCCAGGATCATCCGCAGCCCGGATCTGACCAGCCGCTCGTCGTCCACCACCGCGACACGGATCACCGGCCGCCCCTCTCTGCATCGCGTCCATGGGCCTGCCCGCCGCACACCGTGGCCCACCCCCGCCGGACGGCGGGGGTCGGTGCACGACCTGCGGAGGATGCCGTGAGGTGGCGCCCGCGGGCAGAGTGCCTTTCATGCTGCACCACCGGGGAGGCCACGAGCCGCCGAGGCGGCGCAGCTCACAGTGACGGCCGCCGCGACCCCCACACGTGGCGGCCGTCGCCGTCGAGCCCGTAGGCCCGGTCCGCGCCGGTGACCGGCCCGGCTCCGCTCACCTCCGGACAACTTCCGCCCCGCCCGTTGCCTCCCGTCACTGCCGCCTCTAGGTTGGCCGCGATCCGCCGTACGCCTGCCTGTTGGGCGCCGCGCGGGCCACCACCCCCTCGGAGCACGGCCCCCCCGGGGCACGGCTCGGCATCGCTTCGGAGGCTTCTTCGTGCACAGACCCCGGCGTACCCCCACTCCGCCCGGCACCTCCATACGGACCCGCATACGGAACCGGGCGGCCACCCGACGCCGTGCGGGTGTCCGCGCGGCCGCCGCCGCGGCCGGACTCGCGCTCGTCGGCGGCATGGCGGCCACCGCCCCCGCCGCGTCGGCTTCCCCCGCCGCCGCTCCGGCGCCCCCGCCCGCGGCCGCCCGTACCCAGCAGGTCGAGTACTTCACCCCGCAGGGACACCCCCGGCACACCAGCGTCCCGGTCGCCACGCCCAAGAGCCTGCTGAGCGCCCACCGCGCGCGCTCCGCCACCGAGCTGGCCGCCGACGGCACCGTGACCTCGGTCGTCCGCAACGGCCCCACCGACAAGAAGGTCGACGTCGTCATCATCGGTGACGGCTACACGCTCGCCCAGCAGAAGGACTTCCACGCCGACGCGAAGGCCAAGTGGGCGCAGGTCTCCGCCGTCGAGCCGTACGCCTCGAACCGTTCGCTGTTCAACGTCTGGACCGTGGACGCCGTCTCCAACCAGTCCGGCGTCTCCGGCGACCCGGCCAAGGGCGTGGTCAAGGACACCGCGCTGGACGCCCGCTTCTGGTGCGACGACATCGAGCGCCTGCTGTGCGTGGACACCGGCAAGGTCGAGTCGTACGCCTCCAAGGCCCCGGACGCCGACCTCGTGCTCGTCCTCGGCAACTCCGCCAAGTACGGCGGCGCGGGCTACAACGGCATCACCTCCTCCGTCGGCTACGACGGCATCGCCACCGCCTCCTCCGACCACCGCGACTCCGCGCAGGTGGCGGTCCACGAGACGGGCCACTCCCTCGGGAAGCTGGCCGACGAGTACGTGTACGACACCAACGGCACGTACAGCGGCCCGGAGCCGGCCGCGCCCAACGTCACCAGGATGAGCGTCGCGGAGATGAAGGCCAAGAAGGCCAAGTGGTACCGCTACCTCGGCCAGAATTCGCCGGACGGCGGCAAGGTCGGCGCCTTCGAGGGCGGCGGCTACTACCCGCGCGGCCTCAACCGGCCCACCGAGAACTCGATCATGCGGACCCTGGGCCGGGAGTTCAACCTGCCCGGCCGTCAGGCGATGATCGACGGCTTCCACCGCCATACGGGCCGCTGACCCGGGTCTCGTACGCACCGTAGGCACTGAACGAGCGGCCGGTCGCCAGGACCACCACCGAGGTCGTGGCGGCCAGTTCGTACGCCGTGATCACCAGTGACGCCGCGCTCTCGCCGGTGACGAGCGGGCCGCCGAAGAACCCGGTGACGGTCAGCAGGACCACCGTCCGCACGGTCAGGTACAGCTCGACCGCGGCGAACACCAGGAGCGCGCCGCGCACGTCACGGTTGCTGCGGACGGCGAGCACGCCGAGCACCAGCAGGACGGTGACCGACGAGAGCGTGGTGAACTCGCCGGACTGCGAGAGCTGGACGACGTCGCCGGTCGCGGAGCCGTCCACCGCCCGGCGCAGATAGGTGGCCAGGCCGATGTGCTCCTCGGCCGTGCCCCACGCCGCCCAGACGAGCCGGGTCGCGCCCATGACGAGGAAGAGCACTCCGCAGATACGGGAGAGCCGGCGCCGCCACCAGGAGTCGGCGTCGGCGCACGACCGTTTTGCCGCCGCTGCCCGGGCGCCGTCCTCCCCGCCGTGCGCGGCGGCCCCGGCCGCCCCCGGCCGTTCGGTGGCCCGGAGCAGCGCCACGATCACGATCAGGGCGGTCGGCAGCCCCAGGGCCCGGGTCGCCAGCACCCAGCCGCCGAGCGGCTCCAGGGCGTACACGTGCCGGTACCCGGCGTGGCACAGGCCGACGATCTCGCGCGCGGACTGGGCGAGGATCACCCAGCCCAGCAGCAGAGCGCCCGTACGCGCCACCCGCCGCAGGGCCAGCGCCCCGGCCGCGACCGCCAGCAGCGCGACGACCAGGGCCCATTCGCCCGGCCCTAGCGTCCACATGAAGAAGGAGGCGCGCGGGTTGAAGAGCCCCTCGAAGAAGTCCCAGACACTCCCGTCGCCCTGGACGATGCCGTACACCGTCCACGCGGTCAGCGCGCCGCCGTAGACCGCGAGGGCGGCCCCCGCCGTGCGGTACGCGCGCTCGTGCCCGGCCGCCGCCCGTCCGGGGTCGGCACCGGGCCGGACGTCCGCCGCACCGCCGTCCTGCATCACCATGTCCGACCCCCGATCCGCCGCGCCGTGCTCAGAGCCCGGATGCTGCCGACTGCCTCGTTGCCGCTGGCCTGTTGCCACTGCTGTGTGCTGCTGCCGCCTCACTGTGTCAAGGACGGCGGCAGAGGCGGCGGAGGTTCCCCCGCGTGTGTCGTGCGGCACTGCCGTACACGGGGTCACCGCGCCCCACCGCACACCGTCCGGCCAGGCTTCCCACTCCCTGCCCGCGGGCGCGCGCCCCAATCGTGCGCAACCGACCCGTGCGCCTCTCGTCCACCCCGTGTCCCCCCGCCATCCACCGCCTGCGCCCGGCCGTTGGGGCAAGATGACCCCATGGGGAGCTTGCGGGGCGAGGGCCGGCTCATCGCCGGCCGCTACCGCCTGGGCGAACGGCTCGGCCGTGGCGGCATGGGAACGGTCTGGCGCGCCACCGACGAGATGCTGCGCCGCCAGGTCGCGGTCAAGGAACTGCACCTGGACGACGGCCCGGCCGGCGCGGACCCCGAAGCGGAACGGGCGCGCGCGATGCGCGAGGCCCGCTCCGTCGCGCGGATCAAGCACCCGAACGTGATCGTCCTGCACGACGTCGTCGAACAGGACGCGCGCCCCTGGATCGTCATGGAGCTGGTCGACGGCGCCTCCCTCGACGACCGGCTGTCCGGCGGCGGCCCGCTGGCACCCCGCGAGGTGGCGCGCATCGGCCTGGCCCTGCTCGGCGCGCTGCGCGTGGCGCACGCGCGCGGTGTCCTGCACCGCGACATCAAACCCGCCAACGTCCTGCTGGAGGAGGGCACCGGGCGCGTCGTCCTGACCGACTTCGGCGTCGCCCAGCTCCCCGGCAGCCCGACGCTGACCGAGGCCGGCGGCTTCGTCGGCTCACCCGAGTACACCGCGCCCGAGCGGATGGCCGGCCGGCACGCCGGGCCGGCGGCGGACCTGTGGTCGGTCGGAGTGCTGCTGTGCGCGGCGCTCAGCGGGCGGTCGCCGTTCCACCGCGACTCGCTGGGCGGCGTGCTGAGCGCGGTCGTGCACGACGAGATCGAGCTGCCGGAACCGGCCCGCCCCCTCCTGGCCGTGGTCCGCGGCCTGCTGGAACGCGACCCGGAGCGGCGGCTGGACATCCCGGGCACCGAACGGCTGTTGCGCGGCTACCTCCAGTCGGGCCGCGCGCCCGAGACCCCGCCGTCCCCGCCCGCCGCACCCGAGCGCCCGGCACCCGCGCCGGAGCCCGGCCGCGCGCACGGTGTCCCGATACCGGACGCCCTGGCGAACCGCGCGCTGGCCGCCGCGGCCCGCCCGCACACCGGACGCGCGCGCACCGTGTTTCTGGTGGGGCTGGCGGTGTGTGTGCTGGCGGGGGCGGGGGTGGGGCTCGCGGCGCTGTTTCTCAGGGACGGGGGTGAGGGCGGGGACGGCAAGGGCGGCGGGCAACGGGCGACGCAGTCGCCGCCGGCGCCATCAGCATCGCTGTCGCCATCAGCGTCGCTGTCGCCGTCGCAGGAACGTTCGGGCACCCCTGGTACGGCCACCACCGCCACCGCCCCACCGGGTTACGTCATGGTGCGCGACCCGCTCGGCTTCGCCCTCGCCGTCCCCGAAGGCTTTACCCGCTCGTACGAGAAACCCCGCGTCTTCTACTCCTCCGAGGGCAGGCGCTACCGGCTCGGCGTCCGCCTCCGGCAGGCGTCCCCCGCCGGGCCGCTCGACACTCTGCGCCGGGCCCACGCGGAAGGCCCGGACCAGTACCCCGGGTACCGCGACGGCACGGTCACGCGCGCCACGCACCGCGGCCTGCCCGCGGCCCGGTGGGAGTTCACCTGGGACGGCGGGCCGGAGGACGGCGGCCCCCGGCACACCTTCGGCCTCCTCTGGGAGGAGAGCGGCAGGACGTACGACGTCCTGGTCTCGGCGCCACTCGCCGAACGCGACCGGGCGAAACGGCACTTCACGGTCGCGCTGCGGACGTTCCACCCGGTAGGCGTCGGCTCCCCGGCGCGGTGACGGGGGCCCGTCCCTGCCGTACTCCGCCGCACCGCCCACATACCGCTCGGGGACCGCCCGCGTACTGTCCCGCACCCGCAACCCCCCAGCACAGCGCCCTTGTGGCCAGCAAACACTGGCGCGATGGTGCCCACCGCGGGAAAACTCGTTACCGGTGGGTACCCAAAGCGTCCGGCGCGTCATACGCTCGCCCGCATGACGGACTCGCAGGACACCGGAACCCGCTCCTCCGCACCCGTCGGCGCCGCGCCCGCCGCCGACCGGGACGCCCCCGCGGGCGGCAACCCCGTCGCCCGCGCCGCCGCCGGCACCCGTACCGCCGCCGACGTGGTCACCCCGCACCTGGTCACCCGCCTCACCCGCGGCGTGACCGGCAGCGGCCGGACCGCCAACCACACGCCGTTCACCGGAGAGAAGCTGGCGGATCTGCCCGAGTCCACGCCCGAGGACGTCGCCACCGCCTTCGAGCGGGCCCGCACCGCCCAGCGCGCCTGGGCCGAGGTGCCCGTACGGCAGCGCGCCGCCGTCCTGCTGCGCTTCCACGACCTGGTGCTCCGCCGCCAGGCCGAGGCGCTGGACCTGATCCAGCTGGAGACCGGCAAGGCCCGGCTGCACGCCCACGAGGAGATCCAGGCCGTCGCCGTCGCGGCCCGCCACTACGGCCGCAAGGCACCCGCGTATTTGCGTCCCCGGAGCCACACCGGTGTCGTGCCGACCCTCACCAAGGTCACCGAACTGCGGCAGCCGCGCGGGGTCGTGGGGCAGATCGCACCCTGGAACTACCCCTTCGAGCTGTCCGTCGGCGACGCGCTGCCCGCCTTCGCCGCCGGCAACGCCGTCGTCATGAAGCCCGACACGGAGACCGCCCTGACCGCCCTCTGGGCCCGCGAACAGCTCATCGAGGCCGGGCTGCCCCCGGAGGTCTGGCAGGTCGTCCTCGGTGACGGCCCGGTCGTCGGCCCCGAGGTCGTCAAGCACGCCGACTACGTCTCCTTCACCGGATCCACCCGCACCGGCCGCGAGGTGGCCCAGGGCGCCGCCGCCCGCCTGGTCGGCGTCTCCCTCGAACTCGGCGGCAAGAACGCCATGCTGGTGCTGGAGGACGCCGACGTGGACAAGGCCGCGGCGGGCGCCGTACGCGGCTGCTTCTCCTCCGCGGGCCAGCTGTGCATCTCCATAGAGCGGCTGTACGTCCACGCGTCCATAGCCGACGCCTTCGTCGAGCGCTTCGCCGCCCGCACGAAGGCGATGCGCCTGGGCAGTGCCCTCGCCTACGGCGCCGACATGGGCTCGCTGGTCGGCGAACGCCAGCTGGAGACCGTCACCCGGCACGTGGACGAGGCCGTCGCCAAAGGCGCCACCCTGGTCGCCGGCGGCCGCGCCCGCCCGGACATCGGCCCGCTGTTCTACGAGCCCACCATCCTGGACGGCGTCGAGTCCCCGATGGCCGTCTGCGAGGAGGAGACCTTCGGGCCGGTCGTCTCGGTCTACCGGTTCACCGACGAGGACGAGGCCGTGGCGCGCGCCAACGCCACGCCGTACGGCCTGAACTCCAGCGTCTGGACCAAGGACGGCCGCCGCGGCCGCGCCGTCGCCGCCCGCCTGCGTACCGGCACCGTCAACGTCAACGAGGCGTACGCCGCGGCCTACGGCAGTGTCCAGTCCCCGATGGGCGGCATGGGCGACTCCGGCCTCGGCCGCCGCCACGGCTCCGAGGGCATCCTGAAGTACACCGAGGCGCAGACCGTCGCCCACCAGCGCCTCATGCCGCTCGCCCCGTCGTTCGGCATGGACGACGAGAAGTACGCGGCGTTCATGACCCGCAGCCTGCGCGCGATGAAGGCGTTGCGCCTCCGCTGAGCCGCCGCCGTGACACGGGCCCGCGGGCCCGCCCGAGAAGCAAGGGAGTGCCAGTGCCCCAGGACCACCCTGCCCAGAAACAGCGCGTCACCTCCGACGACGGCCACGACGACGGCTACGACTACGACGTCCTCGTCATCGGTTCGGGCTTCGGCGGCTCCGTCTCCGCGCTCCGCCTGACCGAGAAGGGCTACCGCGTCGGCGTCCTGGAGGCCGGGCGCCGCTTCACCCGCGCCACGCTGCCCAGGAACTCGTGGGACCTGAAGAACTACCTGTGGGCGCCCGCCCTCGGCTGCTACGGCATCCAGCGCGTGCACCTGCTCGGCAACGTCATGGTCCTCGCGGGCGCCGGCGTCGGCGGCGGCTCGCTGAACTACGCCAACACCCTCTACGTACCGCCGAAACAGTTCTTCGAGGACCAGCAGTGGGGGCACCTCACCGACTGGCAGGACGAGCTGAAGCCGTACTACGACCAGGCGCGGCGGATGCTCGGCGTCCGCCTCAACCCGACCATGACCCCCTCGGACGTCCACCTCAAGGCCACCGCCGAGAAGATGGGCGTCGGCGACTCCTTCCACCTGGCGCCGGTCGGCGTCTTCTTCGGCGACGGCCGGGACGCCGACGGTACGGCGCGGACCGCCCCCGGTACCGAGGTCCCCGACCCGTACTTCGGCGGCGCGGGCCCCGCCCGTACGGCCTGCACCGAATGCGGCGAGTGCATGACCGGCTGCCGGCACGGCGCCAAGAACACCCTCAACGAGAACTACCTCCACCTCGCCGAGCGGGCCGGTGCCGTCATCCACCCGATGACCTCGGTGGTCACCGTCACCGAGGACTCCCGTGGCGGCTTCGCCGTCGGCACGCTGCCCACCGACGACAAGCGCAAGGGCAAGGGCCGCACGTTCACCGCCCGCCGGGTGGTCGTCGCGGCGGGCACGTACGGCACCCAGACGCTCCTGCACCGGATGAAGGACAGCGGCCTGCTGCCCCGGATCTCCGGCCGGCTCGGCGAGCTGACCCGCACCAACTCCGAGGCCCTGGTCGGCGCGCAGACCGACGACCGCCGCTACCGCAAGGCGCACGGCGCGCCGAAGGCCGACTTCACCCGCGGCGTCGCGATCACCTCCTCCATCCACCCGAACGACAGCACCCACATCGAGCCGGTCCGTTACGGTAAGGGCTCCAACGCGATGGGCAGCCTCTCCATCCTTCAAGTCCCGATCGCGACCCGCGCGCCTCGCGCCCTCGCCTGGGCCGCCAACTGCGTACGCCACCCGCTCCTGCTGCTGCGCTCGCTGTCCAACCGCCGCTGGTCCGAGCGGACCATCATCGGCCTGGTCATGCAGTCCCTGGACAACTCCCTGACCACGTACCGCAAACCGGGCGGCCTCGGCAAAGGCCTGCTCACCGCCCGCCAGGGCCACGGCGCGCCCAACCCCCAGCAGATCCCCGAGGCCACCGCGGCGGCCACCCTGCTCGCCCAGGAGATCAACGGCTTCGCGGGCAGCAACGTCGGCGAACTGATGGGCACCCCGCTGACCGCGCACTTCCTGGGCGGCTGCCCGATCGGCGAGGACGCGGACCACGGCGTGATCGACCCGTACCACCGGCTGTACGGGCACCCCGGCATCTCGGTGGTCGACGGCTCGGCGGTCTCCGCGAACCTCGGCGTCAACCCGTCGCTGACCATCACCGCACAGGCCGAACGCGCCATGTCGTTGTGGCCGAACAAGGGCGAGGCGGACCCCCGTCCCGCGCCGGGCCGCGCCTACCAGCGGCTGTCCGCGGTGGCGCCGCACCGCCCGGCCGTGCCGGAGAAGGCGTTCGCGGCGCTGCGGCTGCCGCTGCTGCCCGTACCGGCCGTCCCGCCGAAGCCGCAGTTCACGGCCCCGGCGGAGAGCTGACCCACGTTTCGTGCCGTCCCCTTCCCCGGCTCAGGCCGCGTCGGCGCCCTTGCGTCGGCGAACGGTGAACACCGCGCCCGCACCGACGGCGACCGCCGCCGCACCCGACAGCGCGAGGGCCGGCAGCCCGGAGGACGCGCCGGTCTCGGCCAGCCTCCCGGTGACCGGCAGCTGCGCTTGCTGCTTCTTCGACCAGCCCTGCGGGGAGGGATGGTTGGGGCGGGTGCCGGGCCGCCCCTGGGCGTCCGGCACGTGTCCCGGCGGGGTGCTGCCGGCGGGCACGATGTCGAACGGGTAGTCGGCGGATTCGGAGAAGCCGCACTTCAAGTCCGCGTTCAGGTACCAGCCCACGCTGACCGCGCCGCCGTAGCCGGCGGGCGTCCCGGCGTCCGCCTTCAGCCGCAGCTTGGCCTCCGCGTACTCTCCGGGCCGCAGGCCGTCGGCGTCACCGATCGAGGCGAAGTAGCCGTCGCCCTCCTCCGGGCCCGCGACCGGCTTCCACTGCCCCGTCGCCGCGTCGAACCATTCGAGCGTCAGGTGCTGGGAGACATCGTCGCCGGTCTCGTCGTCCAGCGCGAAGACCTGCGCGAATGCCTGTACGGACAGGATGTGCCCGGTGGAGGTGTTGGTGGCGCGGTAGGTGAAGTCCACCCACCCGGACCCGGCGACGAGCTTGCTGGGCAGGCCGCGCAGTTCGGCCTTGACCGACCGCTCGCTCGACCAGTCCTTGCACTCCGGGGTGGCGGAAGGGGTGGCCGGCGTGCCCGGCTCCGCGTTCTTCCCCGGGCGCGCCCCCTCGGGCGGGGCCGGTGCGGCGGTCTTCGGCCCGCCCTCGCCCTGCGGCGGCTTGCCGCTCTCACCGGGCGCGGGGGAGCCGGAGGTCTCGGACGCGCCGGGCGTCGGCGTCGCGGTCGCGGTCGCGGTCGGTGTGGCGGTGGCGGTGGCGGTGGTCGCGCTGGCCGTCGGCGCCTGCCCGGGCGTCTCGGCGGCGTACGCGGCGGGGGCCGCCAGCAGGGCGGCAGGGGCGGTGGCGGCCGTCGCGGCGACGGCGGCCAGGGCACGGCGGAGCTTCATCGTGAAGACCTCTCGGAGCCGAAGTGCCGTGAGCACGGCACCGGTTCGGGACGGGCCGTCGCGGTGGGGCGCGGGATGGCCGGGCGGTTGCAGATACTGACCGGCCATGAGCGGAAAAGGTTGCACGCCCGGGCCCGAGTGCCGCGAGTGACGCCGGAATCCTCGCGCGGCGCCTGTCCCCGTACACAGCGAAGGGCCCCGGGACGCCGCCCGCGAGGGGGGTGCGGACGGCCGCGGGGCCCTTGGCTTTCGGCGCCGGCGTCAGGGCAGCGTCGGCGCCGAGGAAGCGGCGCCGGGGGGGGGGATGGCGCCGCTGGCTCTCAAGTTGTCCGGGGAGGGGAACCCCACGATCGCGGCCTCGGCCGCCTGCCGGCGCCGGTGGCTCCGGCGTCCGTACGCCGTACGGCGGTCCGGACCGCCGACGGCTGCCGTCTCCCGCTCGGGGCACGGCGTGCCGCTTTCACCGCCACGCTCCGGGCACGGTGTGCCGCTCTTCTGCATCGTGCTGGACGCGCCTCATCCGGCGCAACCGTTTCGACCGGATGCGGTCGGCCCCGGGCGTCCCCAGGACCGACCGCCCCATCGGATGTGACCGGGCTGCTGTCCCCTGCTGACCGGTCACGGCACCGTAGCGAGGTCCCACGACGCGGACCGCTCCAAGTCGGTCGGCGTCTCATCGCTCCGGTGGATCCGCCCACGGGCGGCGTCTACGCGTAGTCCTGCAGACCGCACCTGGCTGGCGTGGCATCCGGAACAACGAAGTGCGGCGGGGGCCGTCACGGCGCCGTACGGGTGAGTCGCCGCCCACGGGTCAGACCCGGCCGCGGCACAGCTCCAGCAGCGTCATGGCGAGGGCGGTGCCGGGCCGGCCGAGCTGCCCCCGGTAGTGCTCCAGCACCTCCATCTCGCGCGACAGGTTCACCCGGCGCCCGCCGGAGCCGATGCGCTCGCGCTGGATCACGGCCGAGACAGCCATCCGTTCCTGGACCAGGCCGATGATCCGGCCGTCGAGATCGTCGATCCGCCCGCGGGCGTCCGTGATCACCCCGGCCGCCGCCTCGGTGCGCGCGCCGGTGTCGGGCTTCACCGTGGCCCTGCCCGAGCCCGAGCCCGAGCCCGAGCCCATGGCCCTGTCCGCCGTGGCCTTGGCCACAGGAACCGCCGCCGGGTCCGTGACCGCCTGGATACCGCTCATGTCCGTCACTCCTACGGATCATGACCCCGCAGCCGCCGTCCGCACCGCCTACGGCCCGCCGCCCACGGAAAAAAACCGAGCGCCCCGGGCCTGTACCGGCCCGGGGCGCCTGGGAAGTCGCTCGTCAGTTGATCAAGCAGCACGACCATGGCAGCCGGACGGGCCGGTGCCATAGGTAAAGATGAAGGTCAGCTGCTTGTACATGGCGCTCAGTATGAGCCCGTTAGAATCGAAAGTCCAACCCCTGCACCACCACCGCCGGAAGGCCGCCGAAGTGCCATCAGCGTCACCTGCTGCCGCCCCCGACGTCGTCCTGGTAGTCGACTTCGGCGCGCAGTACGCCCAGCTCATCGCCCGCCGCGTACGCGAGGCCCGGGTCTACAGCGAGATCGTCCCGTCCACCATGCCGGTGTCCGAGATGCTCGCCAAGAACCCCAAGGCGATCATCCTCTCCGGCGGCCCGTCGTCGGTCTACGCCGAGGACGCGCCCAGCCTGGACCGTGCCCTGTTCGAGGCCGGGGTCCCGGTCTTCGGCATGTGCTACGGCTTCCAGCTCATGGCCACCACCCTCGGCGGCACGGTCGACAACACCGGCGCCCGGGAGTACGGCCGTACCGACCTGCACGTCTCCAAGAACGCCTCGACCCTCTTCGAGGGCACCCCGGCCGAGCAGCCCGTGTGGATGTCGCACGGCGACGCCTGCTCCGCCGCGCCCGAGGGCTTCACCGTCACGGCCTCCACCGACATGGTCCCGGTCGCCGCCTTCGAGAACGACGAGAAGAAGCTGTACGGCGTGCAGTACCACCCCGAGGTGATGCACTCCACGCACGGTCAGCAGGTCCTGGAGCACTTCCTCTACCGGGGAGCGGGCATCGAGCCGGTGTGGACCACCACCAACGTCGTCGACGAGCAGGTCGCGGCCATCCGTGAGCAGGTCGGCAGCGCGCGGGCGATCTGCGGCCTGTCCGGCGGCGTGGACTCCGCGGTGGCCGCCGCCCTCGTCCAGAAGGCCATCGGTGACCAGCTGACCTGCGTCTACGTTGACCACGGCCTGATGCGCAAGGGCGAGACCGAGCAGGTCGAGAAGGACTTCGTGGCCGCCACCGGCGTCCAGCTGAAGGTCGTCGACGCCTCGGAGCGCTTCCTGAAGGCGCTGGCCGGCGTCTCCGACCCGGAGCAGAAGCGGAAGATCATCGGCCGCGAGTTCATCCGGGTCTTCGAGCAGGCCCAGGCGGAGATCGTCGCCGAGTCCGGTGCGGCAGGCGAGCCCGTGAAGTTCCTGGTCCAGGGCACGCTCTACCCGGACATCGTGGAGTCCGGCGGCGGCACCGGCACCGCGAACATCAAGTCCCACCACAACGTCGGCGGCCTCCCCGAGGACCTGGAGTTCGAGCTCATCGAGCCGCTCCGCCAGCTCTTCAAGGACGAGGTCCGCGCGGTCGGCGCCGAGCTGGGCCTGCCGGACGAGATCGTCCAGCGCCAGCCCTTCCCCGGCCCCGGCCTGGGCATCCGCATCGTCGGCGAGGTCACCCGCGAGCGCCTGGACCTGCTGCGCGAGGCCGACGCCATCGCCCGCGAGGAACTGACCGCGGCCGGCCTGGACCGTGAGATCTGGCAGTGCCCGGTGGTCCTCCTCGCCGACGTCCGCTCCGTCGGCGTCCAGGGCGACGGCCGCTCCTACGGCCACCCGATCGTGCTGCGCCCGGTCTCCTCCGAGGACGCGATGACCGCGGACTGGACCCGTATGCCGTACGACGTCCTGGCCCGCATCTCCACCCGCATCACCAACGAGGTCGCCGACGTCAACCGCGTCGTCCTCGACGTGACCAGCAAGCCCCCGGGCACCATCGAGTGGGAGTGACCCCCTCGTAGGTCCCCCGCACCAGGTCAACGCCGCAGCCGTCGCTCATCAGTTTGAGCGGCGGCTGCGGCGTTGTCGGTGGGTACGCTGGCCGTACGCGCGAGACTCCGTCGCATGGGAGCAAGCATGATGAGTGCCGCATCCGAAGACGAGCAGGACTGGGACTACGAGCGGTACGCGCAGTGCACCTATCCCGTTCCGCCGCCCGGAGGCTGGACTGCGGACGCCCTTGACCAGCTCCCCCATCTGCCCAGGCACACTGAGCTGATCGACGGGAGTCTCGTCTTCGTGAGTCCGCAAACCCTTTTCCATTTGCGAGCCATGCGACTCCTGGAGTGGGCCTTGGTGGCCCAGGCGCCGGACGGTCTTGACGTCTTGCGTGAGTTCAGCGTGAAACTGGACGAGCGCAACCGTCCGGAGCCTGACGTCCTGGTGGTCCCGCTCGGCGCCGAGGTCGGGCCGCGACAGACTTACCTCAAGCGGCCGGAGGACGTCATCCTGGCGGTGGAGGTCGTCTCGCGAGACTCCGTCGCACGTGACCGGGACGCAAAGCCCCGCAAGTACGCCGCCCACGGCATCCGGCACTTCTGGCGGGTGGAGGAAGGCAGTGAGGGTTTCCCGGTGGTGTACGTCTACGAACTCGACCCCGCCACCCGGGCGTACGTCCCCACGGGAATCCACCACAACCGCCTCAAGCTCACCGAGCCCTTCGCCTTGGACATCGACCTCACCGCCATCGGCCCGCGCCGATGACCATGACCCCAGGCCCTCCCGGCCCTCGCCGGTACCGCCGCCGGACGGCTGCACCGTCCACGACCTGCTGTCGCCGCCCGACACCCCCGCACACATCGAACTGATCGACGGATGGCTGTGGTCCGACGGACCGCAGCAGCTCGTCCACAGCGTCATGACCGGCCTCCTGACCGCCGGGCTCCGCGGTACCGCGCCGCCCGCCCTGAGGGTGCGGCGTCAGATGACCGTGGTGATCGACGAGCACAACGCTCCCGAGCCGGACGTCACGGTCGTGCGGGCCGCGGCGGTGCGGGGCGCAGACCAGCTGCGTTTCCGCGTGCGGGATGTGCTGCTCGCCGTCCAGGTGGTCTCCCCGGTGTCCGGGGCGCGGCACCGTGACACCAAGCCGCGCACGTACGCCGAAGCGGCAATCCCTTACTTCTGGCGGGTCGAGACGGCGGGTGCTGACGATCACCTGGTGGCGTACGCCTTCGAGCTGGACCCCGAGGCGCGTGCGTACCACCCTGTCGGCACCTTTCGGGAGCGGGTGACGCTCGGTGCCCCCTTCGCCCTCGACATCGATCTCACCGCGATCGATCGCTGGTGAACGTTGACGCGTGCGTGCGGTGACGGCGAGCTGGATCACTCGGAGCTGTTGCGCGGCGTGCGGCGGCTCAGCGGTATGAGGAGTTCGCGTAGGACTCGTCTGCTCAGGACGGGGCCGACGTGCGCGCGCCGTAGCGGAGGCCGTCGACGAGGAGGGTGACCATCTGCTGGGCGGGGTCGTTGTCGTCCTCGGCGGCGGGCAGGGCCAGGTTGGCCACGGCGCGCAGCAGGTCTTCGGAGTCCAGGTCCAGGTCGGAGCGGATGTGCCCGGCGCTCGCCGCGGCGTCGAGGAGGGCGCTGAGGACGGGCACGAAGCGCTGCTGGAAGTAGCCGGGCAGGCTGTCGAAGGCCGGGTCGCCGGAGTGCAGTGCGGAGCTGAGGCCGCGCTTCGTGGCGATGAAGCCCGCGAAGCGCTGGAGCCAGCGGGCGAGCGCGTCGACCGGTCCGTACTCGGCCATGAGGGACGGGGCGGCGTCGGCGCAGGCGTCGACCTCGTGCCGGAAGACCGCGGCGATCAGGTCGGCGCGCTGCGGGAAGTGCCGGTAGAGGGTCCCGGCGCCCACGCCCGCCTTGGCGGTGATCTGCCGTACGGGGGCGTCGACCCCCGAGGTGGCGAAGACTTCCGCGGCGGCGGTGAGCAGGGCGTCCGTGCTGCGCTGGGCGTCGGCGCGTACGCGTTTGGCGGGGCGTGCGGGCGGGGCGTCCGCGTCAGGGGAGCCCGCAGCCGTGGCATCGGGGCCCAGGGGGCCCGCAGCCGTGGCATCGGGGCCCAGGGGGCCCGCAGCCGTGGCGTCCGTGTCCGCGGAGCCCACAGTCGTAGGGGCCGTGTCGGTCTTCTGCCGCGTGCTCTCGCTCACGATCCCGCCCCTCCGCTGCCATGGAACGCCGTTCCGTTTACGTCCGCGTCAGCGTAACGCGCGACGCCCGGCAGCGGCCACGAGCGGCCCCGCCGATCTCACCGGAGCCAGAACCGCGTCCGCTCCAGCCACACGTCGAGCAGTTCCCGGTCGCCGATGGTCTCCACGCCCCCGGCGACGGCGGGCCGGCCGTAGAGGAAGAGCACCAGGTCGGTGACGGTGCCGCGGACGGCGACCGCGGCCTTCTCGTGGGCGGGGCGCCAGACGGGGGCCTCGCCGGTGAGGTCGACGAACCACTCGGCCTCGGTGTCCGTGGCGTGGAAGTGCAGCGTACGGCCGGGCCCGAGCAGGACGGGCGCGCCGGGCTGCTCCTCGGCGATCTCCTCGACGGCGTGGAATCCCATCCACTCGTCGAGGGCGTCGCGCGCCACGTCCGCGTCGAGGACGTACTCCCGGCCGGCGGCGAGGGCGGCGTCGGCCCGGTGGAGGGCGGTCTCGTGGGTCATCCGGCGGGCCCAGAAGACCGGGGTCCCGCCGGGGGCCACGGTCCACACCGGCACATCGGGCCCGGCGGCCCGCAGGGTGTCCGACAGCCGGCCGGCGCCCTCCGCGAGCAGGGCGCCCAGCACGGCCGGGTCCTCGTCGGCGAGCTTCGGCGTCTCGTTGACCAGTTCGTCGGAGACGGGCTCCGTCGACCGGGTGCCGACGATCGTCTCGACCCAGCGGTGTGCGCCGTTGACGTGGCGGATCAGCTGGCCGAGGTCCCAGCCGGGGCAGGTCGGCACCGTACTGGCCGGGTCCGTGCCCTGGACGGTGGACCGCAGCTGGTCGGCCTGGTGGACGATTTCGGCGCAGTAGCGGTCATAACTCAGGGGAGTACCGGTCGTGGCAGCCATGGGGGCACGGTAGCGGCCGGTTCGCCGCTACCGCAGTGGATTTTCCTGGCCGGCCCGGGTCAGCCGATGGGGTTGACGAAGGTGGCGGGGTGGGTGGCGCCGCGCTGGTCGACGAGGGGGCCCCAGGGCCACTTGAGGGTCAGGGAGGTGGTCTCGTTGGGCGGGGTGACGGTTACGGTCCGGGGCAGCCAGGAGTCTTCGGCGTTCTCCTTGGCCATGCCGAGGTTGAGGGTGAAGTCGGTGCTTTCGCCGGGGGCGAGGGTGAGGGAGGAGTGCTGGGCGGAGGAGCGGGTCAGGGACCAGCCGGGGCCGCCGGCGTCGGGCTTGAGGTCGATGCCGGCGAAGCCGCCGATCTTGCAGGAGCGGTTGCTCTTGTTGGTGAGCACGATGCTGGTGGTGGTGGGTCCGTCGGTGTCCGGGTCGGGGACCGCGTCCTCGCCGGTGGCGAAGACGGCGGTGAGGCCGGAGGTGTGGCAGCGTTCGGTGCCTGCGGCGGCTTTGCCGCCGCCGGTGGCGTGCGAGCCGCCCGCCTGCTTGCCCGCGCCGCCCGTCTTGCCGCCGGTGCCGCTGCCGGCCTTCGCCTCGGAACCGGACTGACCCCCGGTCGGCGTTTGGGGCTCCGAGCCCTGCACCGACGCGGAGGAACCCGCGCCATCGGGCTCCGCGGCGGCCACACCCGAGTCCGCCCGGTTCGCGCCATCGGCGTCCGAGCCGGTGCAGGCGGTCAGCGTCAGTCCGGCGACGGCGGTCAGCGTCGCGGCGGCGATGCGCAGGGTACGGCGACGGGCGGTACGGGCACTGGTCTCGGCGGTCATCTCGGGTCCCCCCAGGGCGGTCGGTGTCGGTCTCTCCTCGGTACGTCCACCACTCTGTCCGGCGGCCTTGGCGCCGTACTGCCGCACCGCTAACACCCGGCTAACGCCCATGCGGACGGGCTCAGTCCGGGGAAAACGGCGGTACACCCCTGTTCACCACTACTACCGGCAGGTAGCTTCCGCTGGGAGCTGTACGCGCGTCAGGAGGAAGCCCCCATGCCCGGACCCACGCCGTCCACCCCGACCTCCCCGAACACCCCGACCACTCAGGCCTCCCCGATGAACCCGAAAACCCCGCCCGCCCCCGTACCCACCGACCAGCTGCACTTCGCCCTGCCGCCGCAGCACGCGACCGTCGAGGAGGAGCGCCGCCACCGCAAGGAACGCCTCGCGGCGGCGCTGCGGCTCTTCGGGCGGTTCGGCTTCGAGGAGGGGGTGGCGGGTCACATCACCGCCCGGGACCCGGAGTTCACCGACTGCTTCTGGGTGAATCCGTTCGGAATGTCGTTCAAGCACATCACGGTCGGTGACCTGATCCTGGTCAACCACGAGGGCAAGGTCGTCGAGGGGCGTCACCACGTCAACCAGGCGGCGTTCGCGATCCACGCGCAGGTCCACCGGGCCCGCCCGGACGTCGTCGCCGCCGCGCACAGCCACTCGGTGTACGGCCGCGCCCTGTCCACCCTCGGCGAGCTGCTGGACCCGATGACCCAGGACGTGTGCGCGTTCTACGAGGACCACGCGCTCTTCGACGATTACACCGGCGTCGTGGTGGACGAGGAGGAAGGCCGCCGGATCGCGGCCGCGCTGGGCCCGCACAAAGCCGTGATCCTGCGCAACCACGGCCTGTTGACGGTGGGCGACTCGGTGGACGCGGCGGCCTGGTGGTTCATCACGATGGAACGTTCCTGCCAGGTGCAGCTGACCGCCCGCGCCGCCGGCAGGCCCGTACTGATCGACCACGAGAACGCCGTGCACACGCGGGAGCAGCTGGGCAACGACCTGGTGGCGTGGATCAACTATCAGCCGCTGTACCAGCAGATCACCCGCAGTGAACCGGACCTGCTCGGCTGAGCCCGGACCGGCCGCCCGGACGCCGCCACCAGGGTGGCCGTACGGCCCCGCGTCAACATGCGGGACCGCCCGTCACCGTTCCACATCTCCCGTCACCGCCCGTTAAGCCGCCCGCCCGGCTTTTCGCCCTCGCCACTTACGGCACAATTTCCTCTCGGTACGGTGGAGTTGGCGGCGACTGGTGGCTGGGCGGAGCGGACGTGTCGGTGGAGACGGCGGGCGGGGCGACGGGGGCGTCCGGATCGCCCGCAGGGACTGAAGGGTTTCCGGCGCCTGGAGCGGCGGCGGGAGCGCCCGGGGCGGCCGGGACGGGTGGTTACGGCGGTGACTGCACCTGCGGGAAGTGCCCGCGCGGCGCACGCGAGGGACACCGCAGGGCGGTCGCCGCGTTCGTGGCGCTGCGCGAGGAGTACGCCGCGGGCCGCGGCGTGCCGGCCGCGCTGGCCCACTCGGCGGGCGCGGCGCGGCAGTGGGTGTCGGACGAACTGGCGCTGTCGGCCCGCGCGGTCGCCGAACGCGCCGCCGCCGAGGGCGCGGCCTGGCTGGACGCGGTGTGGCGGCGCACGCTGCTGGTGCTGTGGCCCGGGATCGCCGTGCTGGTGATCATGCAGGCCGTCACCGCGATCGGCACGGGCTGGACGGCGCCGCGTACGGCGGGGCTGGCCGCCGCGGTGATCATGGCGCTGGCCTTGACGGGCGCGGGGTGGCGCCACCGGGCGCGCGGCGGCCTGCTCGCGCCGCTGATCGGTGAGGACAACCGGCTCTCGACCTCGCGCACGGTCGCGGCGGGCTGGCTGCTGCTGGTGGCGTACGCCGTCCTCGTGCAGGCCGTCCACCTGACGCTGGTGACGGACGCGGACGCCCGCCAGGCGCTGGTGGACGGACTCGAACTGCCGCGCGGCGCCGGGCTGCTCACGGTCCTGGCGGTGACCTGCGCGGTGGCGGTGCTGGTGCGCCGGGTCGTCGCCGTACGCATCCAGGGGCGGCGCCTGCAGAAGGTGCGCGCGGAACGGCCGCGCGCCGCCGACCTGCTCACGGACGACGCGGGGCGCGGCAGCCTCACCGACACGCAGTTCCTGCTGCTGAACGTGGCCGCCGTCTCCTTCGCCGTGGTCCGGCTGGCCCGCGACCCGTCCCGGCTGCCGGACCTGCCGTGGGCGTTCGCCGTCGTCGTGGTGGTGGGCGCGGTGATGTACGTGGCGGGCAAGTACGCGGAAGGCGGCCGTCCGGTCGTCCTGTCGGTCGTCCGGGCCCGGGAGCCGGGCGATCTGGCCGCGCCCATCCGTATCGGCGACGACATCGAGATCCGCGGCACCGGCTTCGTACCGCCGGGTGCGCAGGGCGCGGACCTGCTGGCGCGTACCGTCGTACGGATCGGGGCGGTCCATGTGCACGTACCGCTGGTGCCGGTCGCCGGCGGGTTCGGCAATCCGACGGACGGCGTGCTCACCGTGCCCGTCCCGGCGGACGTCGAACCGGGCCGGGTGGAGGTCAGGGTCGTCACGGCGGCGGGCGCGGAGACGAACGCCTATACGATCGACGTCCAGGACTGAGGCCCGCGGCCGGTGTACGGGGCGGTGCACGGGCCGGCTTACGGGTCGGCGCCTGTACGGCACCGGCGCCTGTACGGCACCGGCGTACGGGGCCGGCGCGCCGCGTTGAACGCCGGGCGCGCCACGGTCCGTACCCCTTGTGGAACACCTGGCCGCGGGCACACCATCGTCCGCGTCCGGCGGCGACGGAGAGGCGGGACGCCATGGCTCATGCGGAGCGTGCGGTCGGCGGCAGCGGCCTGGGCGGGGCCGGGGCGGGCCGGGGCGGCGGCCCGCGTCAGGCGATGGCGCGCTACGCGCTGCTGCCGCTGCGGATCTTCCTCGGCGTGACCTTCGTCTACGCGGGCCTCGACAAGCTGACCGACCCGGCCTTCTTCGCCTCCGCAGGTACGGGCTCGGTCGGCGAGCTGATGCGGCAGGTACGGGGCACCTCGGCCGCGCCCGCCCTGGTGGACCTGGCGCTGAAGAACCCGGCGGGCTTCGGCTACGCCATCGCCGCCGGGGAGTTGGCCGTCGGCATCGGCACCCTCGCCGGGCTGTTCACCCGGGTCGCCGCGCTCGGCGGCGCGCTGATCTCGCTGAGCCTGTGGCTCACCGTGAGCTGGTCGGCCGAGCCCTACTACTACGGCAACGACCTGGCGTACCTGATGGCGTGGCTGCCGCTGGTGCTGGCCGGGGCGCCGATGCTGTCCCTGGACGCGGCCCTGGCGGCGCGGCGCAGCAGGCAGGGGAGGCAGCTGTTCGGGTGAACGGGCCCCCAGCAGCTGACCGTGGCCGCCCGTAGGCGCCCGTACATGGGATGTCGGCCGACGGAAAAGCTCCTGCCCCCGCTACTCCTGGCCGCCTCCCGCCGACGCCTCCCGATGGCGGCGCACCGCGGCCCAGACGGCCGCCGTGATGCCCGACAGACACAGACCCGCCGGCACGGCCAGCACCGGCAGCGCGCCGGGCAGGTCCCAGGCCCCGGCCGCCTCGCCCACGTAGGCGCCGCCCACGCCCGACGCGGTCAGGCCGGTGAGGAGCCGGGCGGGCTCGAAGCGGTGGCGTTTCACTGCTGTTCTCCCGTCTGCGGAGCGGCCCGCTGCACATCCACCTGTCCCGCGCCCACCTTGAGGTCGAGGTCCAGTGTGCCGTGCGGCTTCTCGCCCTTCTTCAGGCCCCTCGCGGGCAGCGTGACGGTCTGCTCCTGGTGGGCCTGGAGGTTGAAGTCCTCCGGTGTCTCGCCCGGCAGCCGGACGTCGCCGAGCCCCACGTCGATGTGCAGCCGCGCGGTGACGCCGTCGGGCACGGTCACGCTGAGCTGTCCGGCGCCGACGGTGGCCTCGGTCCGTACGGTCTGCCCGTCCTTGAACGGTACGTGGCGCAGGTCCAGCTCGCCGCGCCCCGCGCCCAGTTCGTAACTCGGCCGCACGGAGGCGACGTCCATCGGGAGCCAGACGCGGTCGCGCCAGTCGGCGGTGATGTTGTCCGGCAGGACCGTGGCGCCCGCCAGCAGCAGGGACGTCAGGATCACCATGAAGACCGTGCCGCCGCCGGTCCGCCCGAACCAGGCGCTGAGCACCAGGCCGAGGCCGAAGACGACGAGTGCGGCGGACAGCCCGGCGACGAGGGAGGTGTTCAGCGGGTGGGCGTCCGCGACGGCCCCGCCCGTCGCCAGGCCCGCGACGAGCGCCAGCAGAAACGTCCAGCCGCCGATCGGCCGGCCTGTCCGGCGGCGCCGGGCCGGCGGGGCGGGCGGTGGCGTGCCGCGTCCGGCCCAGGCGGTCGCGCCGGAGGGCCGTCCCGCCGCCCCGGCCGTCCCGGGGGCGGCGTGCGCCTGCTCGTGTCCGTACGGAGTGTCGCTCGGTCCCCAGAGGTAGCCCACGCCGGCTGTCCCTTCCTTGGACAGGGGATCCCGCCACCAGGACGGGGTGTTCCGTGTGGGCGGCGCCGTCGTCTCGGGCGGCGCGTCCACGACGGTCGGTGCGGCGGCCGGGCCGGTGGTCCCCGGGCCGTCCGTGCCCTCCGCGCGGCGCTGCCGCGACCAGTAGGCCGAACCGCCCACGGCCAGCGCGAGCATGACGGTGAAGGTCAGCACGCCGCGGTTGGCGAGGGAGGTCAGGAAGTAGCCGCAGCCGACCAGCGCGAACAGCAGCGCGGTCAGCGCCGTGCCCTCGACGCGGCCGGAGAGCAGCTTGCGGCCCTCGTTCTCGTCCTCGCCGTCCTGCGGGATGAGCAGCCAGGCGAAGCCGTACGCGATCAGGCCGATGCCGCCGGAGGCCGCCAGCACGGCCAGCACGATACGGAAGATCACCGGGTCCAGACCCCAGTGCCGGCCCAGCCCCGCGCACACACCGGCGACCACCTTGTGCCGCCGGCTGCGGCGCAGCGGGATCGGCGGCACCTGGCGGCCCGGTGCGTCGGCGGGCGGCGGGGTGCCTGCGGAGGCGGACGCGGCCCCGGCGGGGCCCGTCGTCTCCTCGGCGGGCGCGGCATCGTTCATGCGCCCATGGTGGCAAGCGGGCCGGGCGGGCGGCATCCGTGGGAACCCTGGTTGGTCCCTGAGATCACCCTGGTGCCCGGCCCGGTGCTTCCTGGTCCAGGCCCGGGGGCTTGTCCTGGGGCCGCTCCCAGGGCCGCTCCCGTGAGCGCAGGCGGTTACCCGGCCCCGCCCGCGGCCTCGGCGTAGCGGCGGGCCAGGCGCGCGCAGGCCTCCCTGAGCCGGTCCGGACCGACGATCTCCATGTCGGCGTCGAACCGGCCGAGGGAGGCGGCCAGGGCGGGCCACGACCAGGACCCCAGTACGAGCCGGCAGCGGTCGGGGCCCAACTCCTCGACGATGCCGTCCCGGGTGTACCGGGACACCGTGGCCGCGGGCAGGGCGAGGATCACCTCGCCCTGGCAGGGCAGGCGGCCCGAGCCGTCGGCCCCCTGGAACTTGTTCAGCACGAAGGTGCCGACATCGCCTCCGGGCAGCTCGCGCGGGGTGAAGCGGGGGCCGGTCGGGGTGCGCGGCGCGATCCGGTCGGCGCGGAACGTACGCCAGTCCGCGCGGTCGAGGTCCCAGGCGACGAGGTACCAGCGGCCCGCCCAGGTGACGAGGTGGTGCGGTTCCACCCGGCGCGGCGGGGCCGGGGCGCTCTGAGCGGTCTCCGGCGGCGGCACCGGTGTGTGGCCCGCAGGAGCGTGGCCCACCGGAGCGGGGCCCGTCGATGCGTGGTCCCCCGGCGCGTGATCCCCCGGCGCGTGAGACACCGATGCATGATCCACCGGCGCGTAGTCGAAGCGCAGCACCTCGCAGGCGTGCACCGCCGCGCCGAGCGCCATCAGGACGCCGCTGTCGACCTGCGGGTTCGGCCGGGCGGCCGGCGGTTCGACGGCGGTGACCCGGAGGGAGTCGATCCGGCGGCGCAGCCGTGCGGGCATCACCTGCCGGACGGTGTGCAGGGCGCGCGCCGCGGCGTCCGCGACACCGGCGCCGTTGGTGGTGGCGATCCGGAGCGCGACGGCGAGGGCGACGGCCTGTTCGTCGTCGAACAGCAGCGGGGGGAGTTCCGAGCCGGCGTCGAGCCGGTAGCCGCCGTCCGGGCCCTTGGTCGACGCGATCGGGTAACCGAGTTCGCGCAGGCGGTCGATGTCGCGGCGTACGGTGCGCTGGCTGACGTCCAGGCGTTCGGCAAGCAGCCCGCCCGGCCAGTCCCGGCGCGCCTGGAGGAGGGAGAGCAAGGACAGCAGGCGCGCCGATGTCTTCTGCATGGTGTCCATCCTGCCTCGGGTAGAGGACACACCCTGTCCTCTACTTACGGGAATGTGGTGTCCGCAGGGCCAAGAAGCCGTGCAGACATCGCAGCCCCGAAGGCTCGCACCGGCCGGGCAGGCCTGGACGTCGCGCGGCCCGGAAGGCAGTAGGCAAGGAAGCGGATGACCGTTCTCGACACCCGGGCGCTCAACCGCGCCACGCTCGCCCGGCAGTTGCTCCTCGACCGCGCTGAACTGCCGGTTCTCGACGCGGTGGCGCACCTGTGCGGCCTCCAGGCGCAGGAACCGCAGGAGCCGTTCGTCGGTCTCTGGTCGCGGTTGTCCGGGTTCGCCCCGGCGCAGCTCTCCGACCTGCTGACCGGACGCCACGTCGTGCGCACCCACCTCATGCGCCGCACGGTCCACCTGCTCACCGCCGACGACGTTCTGGCCTGGCGCGGCCGTCACGACGCGATGCTGCGGCAGCGGGTCCTCGGCACCTACCGCCGCGAGCTCGCAGGGGTGGACCTCGAAGAACTCGCCGCGGCGGGCCGCGCGGTCATGGCCGACGGCGAGCCCCGCTCGATGTCCGAGCTCGCCCGTGCCGTCGCCGGCCGCTGGCCCGAGCCGGGGCCGCGGCCGCTGGGGGAGATGCTGGTCGCGGCGCTCATTCCGATGGTGCAGCTGCCGCCGCGCGGGCTGTGGCGCACGAAGGCAGGCGTACGGAACGTACCGCTCGCCGTGTGGCTGGGCCGCAAGCCCGCCCTGCCGGCTCCGAACGGCGCGGGTACGGAGCGGCCCGTTCCGCCGGCTCCGAACGGCGCGGGCACGGAGCGGCCCGCCCCCGGTGTGCCCGACGCCTCCGACCCCGTGGGCCAAGCCCTCGTCCGCCGCTACCTGGCCGCCTTCGGCCCCGCCGCCTCCGCCGACCTGCGGGCCTGGTGCGGTCTCGCCGGGCTGCCGCGCGCGATCGCCGCCGTACGCGAGGAGCTGGTCAGCTTCCGCGACGAGCGCGGCCGGGAGCTGCTGGACCTGCCCGGCGCGCCGCGTCCCGACCCGGGAACGCCTGCTCCGGTACGGTTCCTGCCCGCGTTCGACAACGCGATCCTCGGCTACCAGGACCGCGGCCGGATCATCGACGACGCCCACCGCGGCCTGTCGGTCGCCGGTGCGCGGGTCGTCCTGGTGGACGGCCGGGCCGCCGCGACCTGGACGGCCAGGGAAGGCACCGTGACGGTCTCCCCGCTGCGCGGCTTCTCCCGGGCCGAGCGCGCGGCCGTGGGCGAGGAGGGGGAGGCGACGGCGGCTTTCCTGTCCGACGGTGAGAGCCGGCGTGTGGAGGTCGGCCCGGAGCCCGGCTGAGGTTCCGGCGTCGTGGGCCCCGCTGGATTCGCGGGTGAGTCCGGGCCGGTTCCGGCTCGGTACCGCCTGCGTTCCGGCTCGGTTTCCGCCCGGTACCGGCTCGGTTCCGGTTGGGTTCCGGTTGGGGGACGGATGTCCCGGTACGCGTCCGATGATCGCGCCCCGCCCCTCTGCGGACGGCCGCAGGACGACTATCGTTGCGCCGGACACGTGTACGGGGGGAACCGAAGGGGCGCGGCGCGGTGACGGAGGCGGCGGTGGACGACGGGCGACTGGTCGCCGGGCGGTACCGCCTGGTGGAGGAGATAGGCCGGGGCGGTATGGGCACCGTCTGGCGGGCCCACGACGAACTGCTCGGCCGGCAGGTGGCGGTCAAGCGGCTGCACGTCTCCCCGGAACTGGACGCCGACGAGCTGGCCCGCCGCAACGAGCGCACCCGCCGCGAGGCGCAGGCCGCCGCCCGTATCAACCACCCCAACGTGGTCAGCGTCCACGATGTCGTCGACGACGCCGGCCTGCCCTGCATCGTCATGGAGTACGTGCCGTCGGTGACGCTCGGCGACGTCATCAAGGAGGCCATGCTCGCGAACAGCGCGGTGCCGCCGGGCGAGGCGGCCCGGATCGGCCGTGGCATGGTCACCGCGCTGCGGGCCGCGCACTCCGCCGGTGTCCTGCACCGCGACGTGAAGCCCGGCAACGTCCTGCTCGGCGAGGACGGCCGGGTCGTCCTCACGGACTTCGGCATCGCGGTCGCCACCGGCACGTCCACCCTCACCAAGACCGGCGAACTGGTCGGTTCCATCGACTACCTCGCCCCCGAGCGGGTCCGCGGCCATACGCCGGGCCCGGCCGCCGACCTGTGGGCGCTGGGCGCCACGCTCTATCAGGCGCTGGAGGGCCGGCCCCCGTTCCGCAAGCTCACGGCGGTCGAGACGGCGTACTCGATCGCGGTGGACCCGCTGGACCCGCCGCGCAACGCCGGTCCGCTGACCGCGCTGATCGAGGCGCTGCTGGCGAAGGAGCCCGCCGACCGCCCCTCGGCCGAGGCCGTGGAACAGGCGCTGCGCACACCGACCGCGTACACGGACACCGCGTGGATGCGCATGTCGGGCACATCCGGCGTATCGGGAACACCCGGTATGTCGGGTGCGTCGGGCGGCAATCCGGGTGCGCAGGGCGCGGCGGGCGAATGGGACACCGCCGGGGACGGCGGCACCGCGGCGACGGGCGGCATGGCGTCACCGGCCCAGGGCCCCCGTTCGGCCACGGGCCCCTCGTCCGCGGTTCCGCACCTGGGCCCGGCCCCGCAGCCGGCCCCGAACAACCCGTACGCGGCTCCGGCCCCGGGCCCGGCCCGGACCCCGCCCTCCGGCGCGTACCCCCTGGCGTCTCCCGCCGCGGACGGTACGGCCGCCACCGGCAGCATGGCCACCACGGGCGGCGCGGCCGCCGCGGTCCCGGCGGAAGGCCCCACCTCCCCGGTCCACCGCACGTCGGCCGACCCGGCCGTTCCCGTCTCCGGCAAGAAGCGCAAGCGCGGCCGTACGCTGCTGCTGAGCGCCGTCGCCGTGGTCGCCGCACTGGTGGTCGCGGGCGGCACCCTGTACGCCCTCGGCTTCGGCCCGGGCGGCACGGACGCGCAGGCGTCCGACGGCGGTACCCCGCAGACCGAGGCGCCGTCGCCCGCCCCCTCGAAGCCCAGCGCGAAGCCCACCCCCCGGCCCCTGCCCGACGGCTACCACTGGGTCAAGGACCCGGCGGCCGACGTCACCTTCCCGCTGCCCGACGGGTGGACGCGCCAGCGGCAGGCGAACGGCAACGGCTCCACCTACCTCAACCCGAACCAGCTGGTGGGGCTGCGCATCGAGGTCCTCGACTTCGCGAGCTCGGATCCGCTCCAGCACTGGAAGGACAACGAGCGCAACGCCATCAGCGAGGGCAAGTTCCCCGGATACCAGCAGCTGCGGATGCAGGGCACGGTCTTCCGCGAGCGGCCCGCCGCGCTGTGGGAGTGGCGGTGGTCGGGGAGCAAGCGGGACTTCCGTGCCGTGGACCTGGGGTTCGGCCGGCCCGGCGAGAAGGAGTACGCGGTCTACCTCTCCGCGCCGGACGCCGAGTGGGAGCGGTACAAGAAGGTCTTCGACAACGTCCTGGCCGGGCTCCGGCTGCCCGAGGACGCCAAGCAGTAGACGGGGGCAGGCCGGGTACGGGGTGCCCTGCCACCGGCTCCCCGTATCGAAAGCTCCGGCCCGTCCACATCCAAAGTTGCGAACGGTTAGGGGTGCAGTCAGGGTCCACCCTGATGCCCCGCAGCCGTCCCACGTGTGACGATCGGTGTCATGACCACCGCGCCGACCCGGCCCGAGGCGAGCTACGCCCCGGTGCCCGACCCCGACGACCCGCCCCTGCGCAAGCTCTACCGCAGCGCCGACGGGCGGATGCTCGGCGGTGTCGCGCGCGGGCTGGCCGGGCATCTGGGGCTGCCGGTGTCCTGGGTCAGGGTCGTGTTCATCGCGCTCTTCATGGCCGAGGGCATGGGCGCGCTGTTGTATGCGGCCTTCTGGTTCATCGTGCCGCTGGGTGTAGGCGGTGTGGACGCGGCGCGCGCGAGTGCGTCCACCACCACAGCCGGACGCCTGGCGTGGGGCCGTAAGGGCCGGGCGGCGGGCGGCCGGAAGGCCGACAAGGGGCAGATATTCGCGCTGCTCACCCTGCTCGCCGGTGCGGCCGCCGTCGCGTCCCGCTTCCAGTTGGGCCGGGCGAACGCCTACGTGTGGCCGATCCTGTTGATCGCCGCGGGTGTCGCGCTGGTCTGGCGGCAGGCGGACAACGCCAGGCGCGCGCAGTGGCTGGAGATGGGCCGCCGCAAGGGGGTGCTGCCGGTCGTGCGCGGTGCGGCCGGTGTGGTCCTGGTCGGCGTCGGGGTGACCGGCATCGTCGTCCTCCAGGGCTCGGTCCGGCATCTCGGTTCGGTGCTCCAGGCGGCCCTGGCCGTCCTGGTCGGTATCGCGCTGCTCGCGGGCCCGTACCTGGTGCGCATGACGCAGGACCTCTCCGAGGAACGCCTGATGCGGATCCGCGCGCAGGAGCGCGCCGAAGTTGCCGCCCACGTCCACGACTCGGTCCTGCACACCCTCACCCTGATCCAGCGCAACGCGGAGGACCCGCGCGAGGTGGCCCGCCTCGCCCGCGCCCAGGAACGCGAACTGCGCGCCTGGCTCTACAAGCCGGAGGGCCGCGGCAAGGACGAGGAGCAGGAGCCGGACACCCTCGCCGAGGCGGTGCGCAAGTCCGCGGCCGAGGTCGAGGACCACCACGGCGTCCCGATCGAGGTCGTGGTGGTCGGCGACTGCCCGCTGGACGAGCGGCTGAGCGCGCAGCTGCAGGCCGCGCGCGAAGCGATGGTCAACGCGGCCAAGTACGGCGGCGAGGGCGGCGCCGTGCAGGTGTACGCCGAGGTGGAGGGCCGTACGGTCTTCGTCTCGGTGCGCGACCGGGGCCCCGGCTTCGACCTGGACGCGGTCCCCGGCGACCGCATGGGCGTACGGGAGTCGATCATCGGCCGGATGCAGCGCAACGGCGGCACGGCCCGGCTGCGCTCCGCGCCGGACGGCGGCACCGTGGTCGAGCTGGAGGCGGAGCGCCTGCCGGATGACGGATGATGAGAGGACGGCACGGCGTCCCCGGGCAACGGACGCCGGCCCCGACGCCACCGCCGCGCACGCCGGCGCCAACGCCAACGAGGGACGGACGGACGAGATGAACAGCGACGCCGCACAGGACGACCAGACCGGCGGCCCCGCCCGCACGGTGCGAGTCGTCCTCGTCGACGACCACCGGATGTTCCGTACGGGCGTCCAGGCCGAGATCGGCCGCACCGACGAGACCGGTGTGGAGGTCGTCGGCGAGGCCGCCGACGTCGACCAGGCCGTCACGGTCATCACCGCCACCCGCCCCGAGGTCGTCCTGCTGGACGTGCACCTGCCGGGCGGCGGCGGCGTCGAGGTGCTGCGCCGCTCCGCCTCGATGATGGCCGACCCCGAGCGCCCGGTGCGCTTCCTCGCGCTGTCCGTGTCCGACGCCGCCGAGGACGTCATCGGTGTCATCCGCGGCGGCGCCCGTGGCTACGTCACCAAGACCATCACCGGTACGGACCTGGTCGACGCGATCTTCCGGGTCTCCGACGGCGACGCGGTCTTCTCCCCGCGGCTGGCCGGCTTCGTACTGGACGCGTTCGCCTCCACGGACGCCCCGCCGGTGGACGAGGACATGGACCGGCTGACCCAGCGCGAGCGCGAGGTACTGCGCCTGATCGCCCGTGGCTACGCGTACAAGGAGATCGCCAAGCAGCTGTTCATCTCGGTCAAGACGGTCGAGTCGCACGTCTCGGCGGTCCTGCGCAAACTCCAGCTCTCCAACCGGCACGAGCTGACCCGGTGGGCTACGGCCCGGCGGCTGGTCTGACGCGGGCGGCTTCGGGGGCGGCCGGGGCAATCGGGGCGCCAGAGGCAGCCGAGGCAGCCGAGGCAGCCGAGACGGTCGAGACAGCCGAGGCCGTTGTGGCGCCCCCGGTGCCGCTCGCCCCCGCGACCACGCGGCTCGTGCGTCCCGTACGCCTCGTGCGTCCCGTACGCCTCGTACGCCTCGTACGGCGACGCTTCCACCGCCCGAACTCCGGCACGAGGGAGACGATCCCGAGCGCGGCCAGCCCGGCCCCCAGCCAGATCGGCGCCCGCAGCCCGTACGCGCTGATGGCCGGCCCGCCGACGAGTGACCCCACGATCACGCCCAGCGTGATGAACGACGCGTGCACGGTGTTCACCAGTGCCCGCGCGTTGCCGGCGCGCTGGACGCGGGTGACCATCGCCGGGTTCATCGTGACCCCGGCCAGCCCGATCCCCATCATGAACACCACCGCCGGGACGGCGAGATGGGTGCAGAGCGCGAAGCCCACGAGGAAGCCCAGGCTCAGCACCAGGCCGCAGAGCAGTACGGCGATGGTGTGCCGGTCGGCGAGCCGTCCGACGACGGTGTTCCCGACGACGGTGGCCGCCCCGTAGGCCACGAGCAGCAGCGGTACGGTCCCGGTCCCGAACCCGGTGACCTCGGTGAGGATCGGGTTGAAGTAGCTGAAGGCGGAGAACGTCGCCCCGATGATCAGCGTGCTGGTCGACAGGGCCGGCCACAGCCGGGGATTGCGGAACGTTGCCGACCAGGAACACCGCGAACAGCACTGCCAGCGCGCGCTTTTGCGGCAGCCGTATGGCACCGACCGTCAGGAGCGGCCCGCCGACGGCCATGGCCACCGCGAACGCGGTGATCAGACAGCCGACCTGCGGCACGCTCGCGCCCAGCCCCTCCGCCATCTGCGGCATCAGCCCGGCGACGACGAACTCGCTGGTCACCATGGAGAAGATGCCCAGGGCCAGGACGTACACGGCGCGTGGTGCGCGCATGATCCCCTTCTTTTCCCAACCGATCGTTCAAGAAAATGGGCGGAAGAAACCCCCTCCGTCATACAGCGGCGGGAGAGGGGGTGGGCCAGCGTGTCAGTACGGGGCCGCCGCCGTCAGCGCAGGACGGTCATCGCCTGTTCCACCGCGTCGTTGATCCGCCGCTCGTCGCCCGTCTTGCCGATGACGCGCAGCCCCTGGATGAAGGTCACCAGAAAACGGGCCTGCGCCCGCACGTCCGCCCCTTCCGCCAGCTCGCCCTGTGCCTTGGCTCGGATCAGCGCCCCGGTGACGGCCGACTCCACCTCGTGCAACGCCGTCTCGATGCGCCGCTCCGCCTTCGCGTCCCGCGGCAGCAGCTCCACGGCGGTGTTCGTCACCAGGCAGCCCTTGCGGTCCTGGTCCGCCAGGGCCTCGTCGGCGAACGCCCGCAGGAACGCGCGGACGGCGGGCAGTGCCGGGCCCGGCTGGTTCAGCCGCTCCAGCGCCACCGACCCTTCGTTCTCGCAGTAACGATCCAGCGCGCGCAGGTACAACTCGTGCTTGCTGCCGTACGTCGCGTAGATGCTCCCCCGGTTGATGCCGAGGTGTTCGACGAGGTCCTGCATCGAGGTGGCTTCGTACCCCTTGCGCCAGAACAGCTCCAGGGCGGCCTGAAGGGTGGCGCTCGGATCGAACTCCTTGGTTCTGCCCATGCGGGCACCCTAGGAGATAGCTGACCGATCGTTCAAGAATGGGCGGGTCCCGTCGGCTCCGCCCAATGGAGGCCGTCCTCGGTGGCCACCAGGCCGCCCGGGAATTGCGGGGCCGTCTCCCCGAAGCCGCCGCCGGCGGTGCCCTGCTCAGCGAGCAGGTCGCTCTGCGCGAAGGTCTCGCCGAGCATGGGGCTCTCGTCCCACGGATCGCCGTCCGTGGACGGCTGGTAGCCGCGGACGGACTTGTCCAGCACCTGTGCGGCGGTCCCGAGCAGGTCGGTGACCTGCCCGGCGTCGGTGAGCGCCCGGTCGCCGGAGGCCAGTCCGCCCACCAGGTTGATGAAGGAGGCCACCGCGCCCGCCTGCCCGCCGGTCAGCTCGCGGGCCTGCTGGAAGTAGGTGTCACTCGGGGCCTGCATGGTGTAGAAGGCGGCGAGGAAGTCGTGGAAGACGGTGTATTCGCGGCGGTAGCGGGCTTCGAACTCGTCGAAGGCCCGGCGTTCGTCCATCCCGGTGCCCAGTACGGTGTTGATCGAGCGGGCGGTGAGCATGGCGGCGTACGTCGCCAGGTGCACTCCGGAGGAGAAGACGGGGTCGATGAAGCACGCGGCGTCGCCGACCAGCGCGACTCCCGGCGCCCAGAACCGCGTGTCGCAGTAGGAGTAGTCCTTGCGGACCCGCACGGCTCCGTACGTCCCTTCGGTGACACGCCGGGCGTCGGCCAGGTGGTCCCGTACGAGAGGACACCGGTCCACCAGCTTGGCCAGCGCCTGCTCGGGATCTCCCTGCACCTGGCCGGCGTGTTCGCGGTGGACGACGGCGCCGACGCTGGTGAGGCGGTCGCTGAGCGGGATGTACCAGAACCAGCCGCCGTCGAAGGCGGCGCACAGGATGTTGCCCTGGTTCGGCGGGGGCAGCCGGCGTCCGTTCTCGAAGTAGCCGAAGACCGCGATGTTGCGGAAGAACGGGGAGTACACCCGCTCGCCCCCGGCCGCGCGGTGGAGGCGGCCGGTGTTGCCGGAGGCGTCCACGACGTAACGGGCGTGGACCTCGGATTCCGCGCCGTCCGGTGTGCGGTAGGCCAGGCCGTGAACACGGCCGTCGTCGCGGCCGTCCGCGCGGAGGACGCGCCGCACGGTACACCCTTCGCGTACGTCGGCCCCGACCTGCCGGGCGTGGTCCAGCAGCAGCTCGTCGAACCGCGTCCGCTCCACCTGGTAGGCGTAGCCCGTGGATTCACCGAGGCCGGGCGAGTCGGCGAAGGAGAACGTCCACGGTTCGGGGGACGAGCCCCAGCGGAAGGTGCCGCCGCGCTTGCGCGTGAAGCCGGCCTCGCGCAGGGCGTCGCCCACGCCCAGGAGGCGCCCGATGCCATGGACGGTCGAGGGCAGGAGGGACTCCCCGATCTGGTAGCGCGGGAAATGCTCCCGTTCCAGCAGCAGGACGCGGTGTCCGGCCATGGCGACCAGGGCGGCGGTGGTGGAGCCACCGGGCCCGCCACCGGCCACGACGACATCGAACTCCTCGGGACTCGCGGAATCCGGCATGAGGCGCACGCCCTTTCTGTCGGTGCGGTGGTGGTGTGTGGGGGGCGGGTGGGGCGTTACCAGGTCACCGGCAGGGTGAGCGGTGACCGGATGGGCGAGTCGTCCTCCCATGTGGGGGACTGCTCCGTGAGGCGGAGCCGGGGGAAGTGGTCGAGCAGAGCTTCCAGGCCGACACTCAACTGGGCGCGTGCCAGGTGAACGCCGATGCAGTTGTGCGGACCCCGCCCGAAGGCCAGGTGGGGGTTGGCCTGCCGGCCCAGCACCAGCCGGTCCGCCTCCGGGAACGCCCGCTCGTCGCGGTTGGCGGCTGCCAGCACGGGCAGTACGGCCTCTCCGGCGCGGATGGTGCGCCCGTGCACGGTGACGTCCTGCCGGGCCTGGAGGACGACGACGCCGTTCTGCACGGGGAGAAAGCGCAGCAGTTCATCGACCGCGGTGGGCAGCAACGCGCGGTCGTCCAGCAGCCGCCCGTACCGGTCCGGCTCGGTCAGCAGGGTCAGTACGGCGTTGGCCAGGAACATGGTGATGGCGCGGTAACCGGCCACGAGCATCGACAGCCCGAAGGCCAGCACGCTCTCCTCGTCCACCGTTCCGTGGTCACTCGCCTCGACCAGCGAGCTGAGGATGGTCCCGCCCGGCGCGCGACGGTGACGTTCCAGCAGTGAGGTCATGTAGGAACGCAGCTGGTGGGTGGCCTCCCGGCCTTCCTCCAGGGTGACCAGCGCGCCGAGCGCGGCGTCCGCCGCGGCGAGGAAGGACGCGCGTTCTTCGTAGGGAATGCCCACCAGTTCGCACATCACCAGCAGGGGGAAGGGCTCGAAGAAGCCGGTCACGAGGTCGCCGGGCGGCCCGTCGGCGGTGATCGGCTCCAACAGGCGGTCGGCGGTGGCGCGGAGGGCCGGCCGCCGTTGCCGCGTCGCGCGGACACTGAACGGTTCCGCCAGCGCCTGGCGCAGGGCCGCATGCCGTGGCCCTTCGAGTTCCATCATGGTGACCAGGCCGGGCCCACGGGCAGCGGCGTCCGCGTCCAGCGGCCAGTCGTTGATGGTCGGCCGGACGAACCGGCCGTCGGCGAGCAGCTCGCGTACGTCGTCGTAACGGGTGACGTACCACGCCGGAGCACCGAAAGGCGTGGTGACCTGGACGACCGGGCAACTGCGGCGCAGCGCCGCGTACTCCGGCGGCGGCCCCATACTGCCCGGTGGGGGCATGGGGAACGGGGACGGGCGCGGTTGGTGCGCGTCCCCGGGTTCAGCATCGGCCATGTCCGGCACCCTTCCCGGACACTGGCGACAGAAGCGGCAGCACGGGCAAAACCACCGGCGACGGTGAACGTGGCGTGCGCGGGCAGAAAACATCCACCGGTACCCGCCCCGGTACGCACGCCCCACGGCTCCGCCTTCGGGGGCGGCGAAGAACCGGCCCGCGCTTCGGCGCGGGCCGGACCGTGGTCATTCCCGGAGCAGCGAGCCGGGGCTGGGGCCGGGGCTGGGGCTGGGGTCGGGGGAGCTGATGCAGTGACTCAGCTCGAACCACACCACCTTCCCGATCCCATACGGGCGCGGGGACGCCCCCCACTCGTCCGCCAACGCCGCGACCAGCGCCAGGCCGCGCCCGTCCTCGTCGTAACAGCCCGCCACCCGGGGCTCGGGCATCGCGAAACCGGCGTCGGACACCTCGACACGCAGCCGCTCGCCGTGGAGCAGGCATCGCACCCGTACGTAGCGGCCGCGCGGAGCCCGTGAATGCACACAGGCGTTGGCCGTCAGCTCACTGAGCATGAGCACGGCGGTATCGGTCGCCTCGGACTGCAACTGCCATACCTCAGCGAGCTCACGCAGGTACTTACGCGCCCGCCGCGCGCTCCGGGGGTGGCGCGGCAGCCACCATTCATTCTGGAGGGGGGAATTTCCGTCGTTCACAACCCCGAGCCTGTCGGCGCGGGCGTACCGTCAGCAGCCGCGACAAGGGTACGCACCAGGCTGTACCGGTCGTGCCGAGGAAAGGGGGCGCGGTGCCCGAGGAATCCGTACAGCCGCCGGCGACATGGCGCTACTGCGGTAACCAGCTGAAATTGTGGCGGACCCAAGCGGGCCTGTCCCGCGAGGAACTCGCCGACGAGGCGAATTACGACGCCGAGTACGTCAAGTCCATGGAACAGGGCCGCCGGAGGCCGACCCTGCGCATGCTCCAGGTCGCGGACCAGATGTGTGGTACGCACGGCTTCCTGGAGGCGGCGCACGAGTACCTGAAGCCGGAGAAGTGCACCAGGCGCATCGCCGAGTACATGGACCTCGAAAAGACCGCCATCGGGCTGTACTGGTACGAACCGCTCTACATTCCGGGCTTGTTGCAGACGGAGGAGTATGTGTGTGACCTGATCAACCGCGGTCTCCCGCCGTTGAGCGACGAGACGGTGGAGGAGCGCATCACTTTTCGGCTCCAGAGGCAGCAGTTGTTGGACGGTAAGCCTGATGCGCACTACGCCTTTGTCATCTATGAGGCAGCGTTACGCGCGAGGGTGGGTAATGCCGAAGTGATGAGGCGACAACTCGAACACCTGCTGGAGATCCAGCGGATTCGCAACGTGTGCGTGCAGATTCTGCCGGTCGATCGCGCTCCCTATTGCGCGCTCGCCGGTCCGGTCGTGCTGATCGAAACCGTCGAGCACGAGACGTATGCCTACGTGACTGGGCAGGGGGTCAGCGTCTTGCAATCCGATCCGAGCGATGTGAGCCGCCATCGTCGCGCATTCGGCATGGTGCGCATGCAAGCGCTGAGTGTGGAGGACAGCGACGAGTTCATCCGGCAGGTGGCGAAGGAGTGGTAAGCGTCCCGGCAACGCGGAAGGCGCCGCTGGTCGCCTCCGGCGCCTGAGACCCGAGCTCCGGGCGTCGGGCGTCGAGTTCCTTATGTAAGGAACGGGTGGGTTGGGACAACCCACCCGCCCTCCCAACCCCCGCGCATACCAGCGCGAATGACTTCTCGTGACCGGCTTGCCACCGAGCGTCGCAAGGCTCTACCGTCGCGACAGCGAGCAGCGGTTGCGCGTTGCGAGCAATAAGCAACCCCGGCAGGTGCGCCAACACCGAACCGGGGTCTGACCTCCAAGATCGAAACGGCGATCCCGTGGCTGACGCCAAACTTACTACGGCACCCTGCGCGCCCGTACCCCCGCACCCCAACGCCGCCACCGGCTACGGCAAGCGAAGCGCCCCCGACCAGGCACGTCCCCGTAGGGACGACTTCGCCCACCTCCCCGAACGCGAGGCGTACCTCGGCGCCTTCATCGACCGGCTCCCGGACGGCGCCGCGATGGACGTCAAAACGCTCGCCGCCGCGCAACCCCGCTACGGCCAGCAAGCCGTCCGCTCCGCCCTCACCGGTCTCTCCACGGCAGGCCACCTGCGCCGCGTCCAGGAGACCGTCGGCAACGGCCGCTCCCAGTGGGTCTACCGCACGTACTTCACCCGCACCGCCCGCGACGACACCTGGTGGCGCGACTACCTGGCCGTCGACACACCCGCACCACCCCCCGCACCATCTCCCGCGCAGTCGCCCGCACCGTCACCCCCGCCCGCACCGTCAACGTCACCGCCGCCCCCGCCCCCGCCCCCACCTCCACCTGCGACCCCGCCCTCAGAACTGCCGCCGCCCCCGTCCCTTCCGCAGGTTCAACCGGACGAGCGACCGCAGCCTTCCCGTCGCGTGGTACCCGCCGACCCCCGCCCGGCCCCACCGGCCCCCTCCCCGGCGTACGCGGCCCTCGCCACCCTCGGCACCGCCGACCCCCGCATGATGCTCTCCGCCGCCGAATGCGCCGCACTCGAAGGCCGCGCCGCCGAGTGGCTGGCCCGGGGCGTGTCCAGCGTCCACCTCGTCACCGCCCTCACCGCCGGCCTGCCGCCCGAGGTGTACTCCGCAGGCGCCATCGCCCGTAGGCGCCTCACCGACAAACTCCCCCCGCCGCCGCCCCTCCCGCCGCAGGGCGGAACCACCCCCGCCTCAGGCTGCGCCCCGGCCCGCACCCGCTTCCTGGAATGCACCGAGTGCGGTGTGCCGGGCCGCCCGGAAGCCCTCCCCGGCGGTCTCTGCCGCCCCTGCCGAGGCGACTCACCGCCCCCCGACCCGGCCGCCGAACACCTCCGCGCCGAACGCACCCGTCACTTCGCCCACCTCGCCCGCTCCTTCTCGCGTCCGGGCTCGACCCACGACACGATGCAGCGCGTGGGCAGCGGCAAGAACGCGAAGGCGAAGACCACCTGAGCGGCGGGGAGGAAGAACCACGCGTATCCATAGCGGAGGCTGAACAGCAGGGGAGCCATCGGAATCATGAACAACAGGCACGTCAGCACCCGGAATTCGTCCTGCTCCCGCAGCGTCCTGCGAGCCGACAGGCCCACAAGGATGAGCAGCGAAGGCAGCCCGAAGAAGAGGAACGCCCAAACGCCGCCGATCGACATCCGCTCCAGCTGAACCCGCATCTCGGTCGCCTCTCCGACATGCATCGGAAGCGTCACCCATGTGGCCACCCACCCGGCGCAGAAGATCACCACGTACCGCAGCGTGCAGTCCAGCAGCCACCACTCCGCAAGCTCCCGCCGGGCCCCCGGCCGGATCGTTCTGACACTCACCCGGTCACCCCCGATTTGAACGCGTTCACATCGTGATCATCGCAGACGTTCCCCGGTCCCCCCGCCCGGCCCCGCACCGGCCCGCGCCCGGTGTCCTGTGCCGCCGAACCTTGACCCCCCTGGCCGGCCTGTGTGCGCCGCCGAGCGCTCTGGGCCGGCCTGGGAGCCCTAGCCCAGACACCAGGGGCAAGTAACCCGCCGGTAGGTTCAGGGGCGCTCGTTCGCCGCTTCGGGCAGGGCGTTGACGCGGTTCGCGTACTCGCGGCGGGCCTTGCGGGCGCCGGGATCGCTGTGGTGCCGTTGAGCGGCTGGCAACGGTCGAGCAGATCGCGGTGGACCGCGGGCATGGCGGTGATGCGGAGCGTGTAGCCCTGGCCGCGACGTACTTTCTCGCCCTGGTCGATGGCCGCACGCTCGGCGGTGTCCAGTTCGAGCTTGCGGAGGAAGTCGGCGACCTTGCCTGGCATGTCGAGGGTGACCGACGGCTCCGGCGCCAGGGCGGGCTCGTCGGCGGCGACGTGCTCGGGCAGGAGGTCGGCGACGGCCGTACGGATCGCGCCGCGGCTGACGGCGTGTTCGCGGGCCAGTGCGGCGATGGTTCGGCCGTCGAGGTAGGCGGCGCGTACGGCGGCGACGGCTTCGCCGGCGAGGGCCGGGCGGCGGCCGCCCTTGTTGCCCTTGGCCTCGGCGGCGCGCAGTCCGTCGTAGGTCAGTTCGCGCTGCAGGTCGCGCTGGAGCTCGCCGGCGGCGGCGAGGGTCTGGACCATGAACTTCACGGTGGACAGCAGCTCGCGGGTGCGCGGGTGGCGGGCGGTGAGGTCCATGGCGGAGAACGCGCCGTCGTGGATGCGCAGCGCGAGCCGGTCGCGGTGCAGGACGTCGAGCACGTCGAGGATGTGCTGGTTGCCGCGCACGAGACGGAACATCTCGGAGACGTGCACGACGTCGCCCGGCCGCGCGTACGTCAGCAGCTCGCCGAACTTCGGGCGCTGCAGCGGGTGGAGGCGGCTGGAGGTGCCGGCCTCCTCCTCGAAGATGACGGGGTCCTCGATGCCGGCCTCGGCCAGGACGAGGTCTTGCCGGGCGGTCGACTGCTGGTCTGTCGAGACCCGCTTGTAGCCCAGGTTTGCCACCGAAGGCCCCGTGCGTGATGAGGATCGGAGGCCTATCTGTCGCCAAAACCTGTCATCAATCACCAATGGATCTCATTGGGTCGGTACCGCCCCGAGGCCCGGAAATTCGGGGTTCATTGGACACACGCGGCAGGTGTCGTCGTTCGATCGTCTGCCGACACTTCGCCGACGCCGCGATCAGCGGCGCGACGGTGCGGGCATCGCCGCCAGCAGGGTGTCGAGTTCGGTCTGCATGGCGTGCGGGAAGCCGATGAAGAACTTGTTGACCAGGGGGACGGCCCAGCGTGCCTTGCCGGCGATGTTGTAGACCCGCAGGGTCACTCGGGTGCCCCGGCGCTCGGGCTGCAGCGCGTACTCCTGGCGGGCCCACCAGGAGCCCTGTGCGCCGACGTGTGTGTCCGACTCATCGACGGCGACGTAGCCGTCGGAGAACTTGGCCACCAACGTTCGTCGTACCTGTGCGGGCGGTAGTTCCACATATCCGGTGGCCTCGGCCAGCATCTTGCGGTTGTTCATGAGGCTTGTCCCTTCGGGTGTGCATGGATGTGCGTTACAGATGGTCATGTGCGCTCTGTCGCGTGAGGCGGCGGTGGCGTGCTGGAGGTGCGGCCGTTGCCGAGCATCCGCTGGAGCGGTCTGCGCGGCATGGTTCGGGTTACAGCGGCGAACACGGTGTTCTTCGTGCCGGAGATGACGGTGGGACGATGGCGGCGCTCCAGGGCTGCCACGGCGGTGGCCGCTACCTGCTCGGGGGTTTGCACCATGCCGGCCGGCACCTGATCGCCCGTATGTGGCTGGGACTTCGTGGCCGTCATGCCAGGACACAGCCCCATCACATAGACCCCGCGCGGCCGTTGCTCGGCCCACAGCGACTCGGAGAACGAGGCCACGAACGCCTTGGTGGCGCTGTAGACGCTCAGCTGCGGCATGGGCGCGAACGCGAGCGTGGAGGCCACATTGATCAAGGCATCGCCCGATCGGGCACCACCGAGGAAGGCGTGCGCCAAGGTCACCAGGGCATCGCAGTTCAGCCGGATCATGGATATGGCCTGCTCCGCCGACACTTCGGCGAACGGTCCGGCAGTGGCCGCGCCCGCGTTGTTGACCAGCAGGTCGTAGCGGGTGTTCTGCAGCGCCTGCCGTACGCGGTGGCATCCCGCTTCGGTAGCCAGGTCCGCGGCAAGTGCGTGGTGCCTCGGACCGAGCTCACCAGCCAGCGCGTCCAGGCGTTCCTGGCTGCGGGCCACCGCGGTGATGGTGTATCCGTTCGCGGCGAGCCGGCGTGCCAACGCCCTTCCGATGCCCTCGCTGGCGCCGGTCACCAGCGCCCTGCGCGGTCCGGTCATCGTTCGGCCTGCGGCTTGGTGTCGGGCGAGAAGATGAAGGAGATGCGTTCCATGACGGGCTTGCGCTGGGTGTTGTGGAAGGCTGCCACCCGCCACTGCTCGTCTGCGTCACGCACCAGCGTGTAGGTCTGGACCTTGGACAGCTCGTCCGGCTTGTCGCCGGTGTAGTCGTCGCCGCGGCCGGTGATCACGGCCGTGTCCGGGGTGAGGAAGCGGACGTCGAGGTAGGTGTCGGCGAGCTTGCTGCATTCGAGGAAGTCGTCGAAGAGGGCCGCGTGGGAGTCGGTGATGTCCTTGCGGCCTTCGTAATGGCTGCCGACGAAGGTGGTGTAGGTGGCGTCCTTGGTGAACTGCTTGCCGTAGGCGTCGGCGTCGTTGCGGTCCCATGCCTCGATGAGGGAGTCCATGACGGCGCAGACGGCGGCATGGTCTTGGTGCGTGGCGTGACTGCCGGTGGGCGTGACTTTCGTGCAGTCCGCCTGGCCGGTTTCGTGCACATCCGAGGTGGTCTTGGCCAGAGGTAGCCGCCTCCTGCGGCCACGGCCACGGTCAGCGCCGAGATGCCCAGCGCTCGCTTGAGGCGCCGTCGGCGCGGCCGGGATGAGGGCGTGGGGGAGATGGTGTCGTGGGCGGGCGTGGCTATGTGTTCAGTGGTCATGGGGGTGCTCGCTTAGCTTTCTGTGGGTTGGTTTTGCCTGGTCGACGGTGTATTCGGAACACCGCCGGGCCGCCTTGCGGCTGTCCGGCCGGTTCCTGTGCGCAGCCGGGATTACCTCTGCGCGGCCGGGATCAGGCCGGGCGCGGTCTTGAAGGAGATCGCCTCCATCAGCGGTTTGCGCTTGGTGTTCTGGAACGCCGCGATGCGCCACTGGCCGTCCGCCTGGCGGACCAGCGTGTAGGTCTGGACCTTGGAGAGCTTCTCCGGGTGCTTGCCCTTGTAGGTGTCGCCGCGGCCGGTCGCCACGGCGACACCCGGTGCCGGGAAGCGGACGTCGAGGATCTCGTCCGCCAGCCGGGTGCCCTTGAGGTACTTCGCGAAGAGGACGCGATGGCTGTCGGCTATGTCCTGGCGGCCCTGGTAGTAGGTGCCGACGAAGGTGACGTAGGTCGCGTCATCGGTGAAGGGCGCCGCGTAGGCGTCGGCGTCGTGGCGGCGCCAGGCGTCGATGAGCGAGTCGATGACGTCGGTGACGGCCTGTCGGTCCTGTGCGGTGGTCATGGCGTCTCCCTGGTAGGCTGAATTTATCTGCACGGAGTAAGTATCTGCATGTGTGCAGGTATGACTGTAAGAGATGGATGGGAAACGTGGCAAACCGCGAAAATCCTCGCGAAGGGGAGATCTATCGCGCCTACCTGGACGCGGTGGGCCTGCACAGCATCGCCGCAGCCACAGCCGCCGGACTGCAGGCCACGGAGTGGTACGCACTGAGCCAGCTGACGTTTGCCGACGGGCTCACCTCTGGGCAGCTGTCGGAGCGCACCGGCCTGACGACGGGAGCGACCACCCGCCTGATCGATCGCCTGGAACGCGCCGGCTATGTGCGCCGGACCCCCGACGCCGCAGATCGCCGCAAGGTCATCGTCAAGCCGGTAGCCGAGGCCCTGGGCGGCATCGCCCGCCTGGTCGCACCCGCCCGCCGCACCATCGCCGCGGTCCTCGACCGCTACACCCCGGAGCAGCGGGCAGTGCTGTTCGACTACTTCGAGCACGCCGCCCCGGCCTTCCGCGAAGCCACCGAGCAGATCCGAGCTGGGAACGTCACGCCATCCTGACACCGCCCATCAGTGCCATATCAGCGAGTTCCGCAGCGACGCCGCCCCGAGAGAATCCGTGGGCCTCGCGCTACGTGCGCGTCGGGGACGGCGGATCAGTCCACTGCCGACAATCTGCACCTCAAGACCGGTGATCGCCTGCTCGGTGAAGCAGCCTCGCTGCTCAACGCCTCGGTCATCGCGCCTTCGTGGGCGATCGGTCGGCGGCATCCGCCGGGGTGCGCGGACGGGGCACCGTGAGGCCCAGGTCGAGGCGCTTGTCCATATCGAGGTGGAAGGTGCCGTACGGATTGACGTTCGACCAGAACGGCGCGGTCAGGCCGCGCCGGTCCTCATCGCTCAGCTTCTTTGCCCAGGCCGGCTCGTCCAGGACCTGCTGCACCAGCAGCGTGTTGACGTGGACGAGCGCGGACTGCAGCAGGTGCAGGGCGAGCATCGAGGTCTCGGCGTGTTCCCGGTCCGGGCCGGTCAGCGCGCCGTCCTTGCCGTAATGGAACACGGTGTTCGCGCTGTTCCAGTTCTCCACGACCTGCAGCCCGCCGTGGATCTCGCGGCGCAGTTCGGGGCTGGCAAGGTAGTCGCAAGCGAAGATCGTGCGCACAGCGCGGCCCAGCTCTTCCAGGGCGGCATAGGTGGGGTGCTTGGGGCCGCCGCGGGTGAACCGTCGCAGGACCTGCTCGGCCTCCGCCGTGCCGAGGCGGAGCGCGGTGGCGTACTTGACCATTTGGTCGTACTGCTGGGCGATCAGCTCCCACTTGATGGGCCGGGTGAGCGAGGCGCCGAGGGCCGGCCAGCCCGGCGGGCAGTCGTCCGGGCGGTACAGGCGGATACTGCCGATGTTCTTCAACCGGGGCAGCAGCCGGAAGTTCAGCAGCTCCGTGAACGCGAAGCCGACCACGCTCGCGTCATGGGTGTCGACGTAGTTGGCTTCGATCTCGGCGTCCGTGCAGTGCCGTAGCAGGCCCTCGATCATCGCCGCGACCTCGGACGACGAACAGCTCTTGAGCTGGGAGTAGATGCAGACGTTCTTCTTCTCGACGTGCCAGTAGATCATCACGCCGTTGCCGCCGTAGCGGGCGTGGTACTCGGTCATGAAGTTCGAGGACCAGGACCCGAACTTCTTCGAGTCCGACGCGCATGCCGTGCCCTGCCCCCACCACGCCGCGTCGCGGGCGGCGAAGGTGGTGTTGACCAGCTTCGTCACCGCGGCGCGCAGGTTGCCGACGGTGATGAAGTAGCGGCGCACGTGCCGCAGCGCCGCCTCCGTTTCGCCGTGCTCGCCGGTCGCCACGATCGCGTGGATGCCCATGTTCGTGCCCAGCGCGAACAGCGCCAGCAGCAGCCGGCGCTGCAGCGTCGCGCGGTCGATGCGCTCGTACGCGGCGATAGAGGCGAACTCGTCGGTGAAGCCGGTCATGAAGTCGGCGTTCTTCAGCACGTCCAGCAGATCCAGGACGCCCCAGCGGCGGACGACCTCCTCTTTCAGCGCCTCCAGGCCGGTCGGCTCGGGCAGCTTGTCCAGCTTTGGCACGGTGATCCACGGCTCGCCCTTGCGGGTGGTGACCTTCATCCCGCCCGCGGAGCCGTCGGCGAGCGCGGTGGAGAGCCGGTCCAGGCCGGCGGTCATCCGCTGCTTGAGGTCGGCGATGAACTCCTCGGGGTCCAGCGGCTGGCGGATCGCCGCGTAGTGCACGGCGCGGGTGGCCTCGAAGTCGCCGGGCAGATCGTCCTCCGGATCGCCCCAGCGCTGCCCGCCCTGGACATAGATCTCCCGGCGGGGGATCGCGTCCCGCAGCGGCACCAGCACACACAGCTCGTACGGGATCCGCTCGACGCGGCCGCGCTCGTCCACCACGGCCTCGTGCCAGTCCCGCCGTACGACGCCGTCCATCGGCACCGTCTCGCCGGCTTCGTAGAAGCGGGTCTTGCCGTCGACCTCGGCGTACTTCGCCGGCAGCGCGAGCGCGTTCATCACCGGCCGGTAGGCGGTGTTGTGGCAGCGGAAGCCCAGTGTCGCGAGCAGCGGCGGCAGCATCTTGCGGTAGTACGAGCTGTAGGACGAGCGCAGCGTGGTGCGGACCTTGGCCTTGAACACCTTCTCGTTCGCCTTGGCCTCCGCGACCAGGTCGCGCAGCGTCTTCTCCCCGACCACCGGGAACAGCGCCCGTCGTACCACCTCGTCCGGCTTGCCGATCGCGGCGTCGGCGAGCTTGAACAGGATGCCTTCCTTGCCGCGGACCTTCTTCAGCTCCGCCGTCAGCTGCCGCTCCACCCGCCGCTCGGCACGGGCGTTGATCTTCTGCACCAGGGCGATCAGCAGCTCCACCAGCGCGTCGGTGATCTCCGCCTTGCGGGAGGAGCACAAGGCCGCGAGCAGCGTGATCCGTACGTCCTCCGCGGTGTCGCGGAAATCCGAGGGATACATCTTGATCGCCCGCGCCCGCCAGGCGGCCAGCAGCTTCTCCGAACAGTCCGCGAACAGCCCGTCCGGCAGCGCGAGCTCCCGAACGGCCGTCAGCTTGGTGATCTCCGTCAGCAGCGAGTCCAGCCCCACCGCACCCGGATCGCGCTTGAGCGCGGCCAACAGCGTGGCGCCCTCGTCGTTTTCCTGTGCCACCAGCGCCAGCAGGCGGCCGCCGCAGGTGGGCCCCAGGCGCTCGATCGTCCTGGTGCAGAACTCCTTCTCCCACCGGCCGCGCGCGGCGACCAGGATCTTCTCGACCCGGCTCGGGCCCGGCGGCTCAATCTTCCGGGACCGGTACTCCACCAGCAGCGCCTCCCGCTGCCGCTCCTCCATCAACTCACCGGGCACACATCCGCCGCCAGCCAGGCCGTCAGCGTCTCCTCGTCCGCCAAGGTCGCCGGCCGGAAGCCGAGCGCTTCACGGATCTGCTTGCGGTGCCGCTTCGCCCCCGCCAGGTCGTACTTCGCCAGCTCGCCCGCCGGCACCTTCACCAGCCCGGCGACGTACTCCACCGCCGCCTGCGGGAACTCCTCGACGAACTCCGGGAAGCGGCCCTCGACGTCGAAGAACTTCAGCATCAGGCCAAAGCCCAACCGAGTCGGGCCGGACTTGTTCGCCACCAAGTCCCAGTCGCCATCCACCAGGGTCCAGCACGCCACCACGTCTTCCGGCGACCACTCCTGTCGCACGCCCGCCCCTTCGCCGTCGACAATCCAGGCGTTCACCCAGACGGCCCAACGAGCCGCCCGGCGCCCGGCACCGGCGAATCCGAGCCGAAGAACCCTACCGGCGAGTTACTTGCCCCCTGGTGTCTGGGCTAGGACACCAGGGCCGATTTCTCAGCAGGAAGCGTCGATGTGCCGGACGGGGCATCCATCCGAGCTGTTTGAAGTCGGCCAGAAGATCGATGCCGAAGAGATCGGGCATTGGTGCGGAGGTCAGCTGCAACTCTCAGCCAGGGCGTGCGAGATACCGGCCTTGCGAGCGTTCCTCCTCACGCTCGAACGAGGGCAGGTCGTCACCGGAACGGTCTCCGGGGTGCACAACTTCGGGGTCTTCGTGCACGCCGACGGCGAACCGGACGGCCTGTGCACCGGCTTCGTCCGGGTGCCCGGGTGCCCGGGTGTCTGGGTGCCGGAACTGACGGGGGGCGGGATCGACCTCCCCTCCGAGGCAGTCGAAGCCGGCCAGCGGATCACCGCTGAGTGCTGATCACGGTGACGCGCGCCGGACAGGTCGCGCTCTCCTTGAAGGCTCCTCAGGAAGATCCGCTCAATCGGCTCGCGGATCAGGTCGGCCGGGTCCTCACCGGGCCGGTCGTCAAGATCGTTTCTTTTGGCGTGGCCGTGCGGCTCGCTCCCGACGTCGAGGGATTCCTTCCTCTCTTCGAGTTGACCGACCAGCCGGCCGAGACCCCGGATCAGCTGGCCGAGGAAGGCCAACTGATCACTGTGAAGGTCGCCGAGGCCGATCTCCAGCGTCACCGGGCGCGACTGGACCGGCCCCACTGACGGAGCGGACAGAACCTGGCGAACTGGTTCCGGGGAGGGAGAGCCCGCGCCCGGTCCTGTACGGGCCCCGCGCCCGGTCCTGTACGGGCCCCGCGGCCGGTCCTGTACCGGCCCGTCCGTCCCCGTACCGGCCCCCGCGCCCGTCCTCATACGGGCCCCGCGCCCGTCCCCGACCGGGGTGCTGGCCACACCCCGGTCGGGGTGTTGGCCCCATCGTCGGCGCGGTCTCCGTCCGGAAGAGTCGAAGCCGTACCGCCTCACCGTCACGCTCATCGCCACCGCCACGGAGGAACCCCCATGAAGGCCCTGCTCTGGCTGCTGCTCGCCGTCTGCCTGCTGGCCAACGTGTTCGTCAACATGATGGTCGAGGACGGTGTGAAACAGATCCTGCTGAGCGTGGCCTGCGGCGTCGGCGCGCTCAGCGCGGGCACCGGCCTGTGGCTGAGCCGCGAGCGCCGCGCCTGACCGGGCTCCCCGGCCCGTCACCCCGGCCCCAGCCCCTCGCCCCGGCCCCTTCGCCCCGGCCCCTGGCCCGAGCCCCTCGCCCCGGCCGATGTGCCTGCGGCGGCCCTTGGCCCTGCCTAGCCCTCCGTCCCCTTGGAGGGAGTGCCGCACAGGGCCTGGCCTATGTGCATGGCCTTGGCGTCGTCTATCGGGCCCAGTATCTCGGTGCCGTCCGCCTTTATGCCGTAGTAGCGCACCAGGTTCGTGCCGAGGGACACCTGCCGCCGGCCGTCCGGGCTGGAGAGGGAGTCGGTCGCTGCGCCCGAGACCAGGCCGTTGTGGCCCCAGAACCGGCCGCAGGTCGCATCCAGTGAGAAGATGCCGAGCCCGTACCGGAGCCGGGGACTCTCCGTCGGCACCGTGGTCTGCATCTCGCGCAGCTCCGCCGGGCCCAGCAGCTTGCCGGTCAGCAGGGCCCGGAAGAAGTGGTTGAGGTCGTCCATCGTCGAGACCAGCGAGCCGGCCGTACCGGCCCAGGACATGTCGTGGACGCTGAAGTCACGCGGCGGGTCGAACTCCCCGTTCAGGCCCTCGTACATCTTGGAGTGCGGTCCGGCGATCCAGGGTGAGGTCGGGAAGTAGGTGTTCTGGAGTCCGGCCCTGTGGATGACGTGGTCGGTGATGTATCTCTCCGGCGTCTGGCCGGTGACCTTGTGGAGCAGCAACCCGGCTATCACGTAGTTGGTGTTGGCGTAGTGATGGGTTTCGCCTGGCTTGCCGGTCGGTGTCGCTGCCAGGCCCAGCCTGGCCAGCTCGCGCGGGTCCCACCGGTGGAAACGCTGCCTCTCCAGGTCCTCCGGCTTCTGCCAGATGGCGTAGCCGTAATCGGCGATGCCGCTGGTGTGGTTGAGCAGCATCCGTACCGTGATCGCCTGGCCGCGTGCCCCGGGGACGAGGCCGGGCAGGTAGCGGCCGATCGGCGCGTCCAGGTCTATGCGGCCCTTCCCGGCCAGCTGGAGCACGGCGGTGGCGGTGAACGTCTTGGTGATACTGCCTATGCGGTGCTGGAGCTGCGGCGTCGTCGGGCGGCCGGTCCGTACGTCGGCGACGCCGGAGGCGCCCTGCCAGGACGCGTCACCGTCCCGGACGGCGGAGTAGGCGCCGTACATGCCTACGTCGTGCAGATTTCGTAAGGTGCGGTCCAGAGCCTCGCGGTCCAGAGCATTGCGGTCCAGCGTCGTGCGGTCCGAGCCGGTGTGGTGCGGCGGGGCCGGCACTGCGGGAGGAGTGGGCGCGGTGACGAGGGTGGGTAAGGCGGCCGCGGCGGGCGTGGGGCGTGGTGGGGTGGCCGTCCCGACGGCCGAGGCGGGGAGGGCCGGTGCGAGCAGGGCCAGTGCGGCGGCCGTGGTGGTGGCCGCCAGTCTCAACCGTCGGCGGCTGGGGCGGGCCGGAGGGTGCAGGGGCATGGTGATCTCCGTCTGGTCGTGACCGGGGGGCTCCGGCGAGCCCCTGCCGGTGTTCGGACCGCCGGGTTTCCGGCTTGTCTGCGATCTTCCCGGCCGCAACGCCCCCGCACATCTGTCTTTAGTACTGCATCGCCCACACGTTCGTATGACGGTTGTCAGGTTTATCCCGCGCGGACACCCGTCTGCCGAGGTGTGCAAAGAAGGTTCCAAGGGGGGCAACCGAGCGCTGTCGGATGACCATCTAATCTTGCGGAGAGGCTCGCTGCCGACGGCAGGGCCAGAACCATGCCCACGCCGCACCGTCCCCTGGAAGCGAGATCCCCGATGAGTCTGACGGGTACGCCCTTCTTCCTCACTGCGATCGCGCTGCTGGTCGTCGCCGTCGTGCTGCCGTTCGCGCTGTGGAGCCGCGTCCGTGGTCCCCAGTTCGTACGGGGTCTGGCGCGCCTGGGCATGCTGCTGTTCGCCCAGGCCACCGCGATCACGCTGGTGTTCGTCGCCGTCAACAACGCCAACAGCCTCTACGACAACTGGGACGACCTGCTCGGCACGTCCGACCACGTCGAAGCCGCCAAGGACCTCGGACCGGACGGACTGGGCGGGCTGAAGCTGAAGGACGAGCCCAAGCAGCGGGTGGCGTTCGGGCCGCCGAAGGACTCGGTGGTCGGCCCGGGCGTCCAGGAGGGCGAGTTCAAGGGGCGGATCTCGGGTGTGAGCGGCGAGGTGTACGTGTGGCTGCCGCCGCAGTACGACGACCCGGCGTACCGGGACAAGAAGTTCCCCGTCGTGCAGATGCTGCCCGGCTTCCCCGGCTCCGCCAAGTCCTGGATGGGCACGCTCAAGGCGCCCGAGCAGCTGAAGTCGCTGATGGAACGGGGCAAGATCAAGCCCTTCATCCTCGTCTCGCCGCGCACCACCCTCCTGGGCAGCGTGGACACCGGCTGCGTGAACATACCGGGCAAGGCGAACGCCGACAGCTGGCTCAGTGTCGACGTGCGCCAGATGGTGATCGACAACTTCCGGGCCGAGGACAAGGCCGAATCCTGGGCGCTGGCGGGCTACTCGGCGGGCGCGCACTGCGCCACCAAGCTCGCGCTGGCCCACCCCGACCGTTACCGCGCCGCCGTCAGCCTCTCCGGCTTCAACGACCCGAAGCTGGAGCCCGCCTCCCTGGCCGGCAAGGACCCCAAGCTCCGCGTCGAGAGCAACCCGGTCACCATCCTCAAGTCCGCCAACAAGGCGGGCAAGCCGCCGCGTACCGCGCTCTACGTCTCCGGCGCGTCCGGGGACGGCTACGAGGCCGGGCTCGCCCTCAAGCAGCTCGCCCAGAACCCGACCACGGTCAAGGTGAAGCTGATCCCGCCGGGCGCGGGCGGCCACGGCACGGCCGTGTGGAAGAACCAGATACCGGAGGTCTTCCGGTGGCTCAGCGGTGTGGTCACGTCCTGACGCAGGACGTGATCACGTCCCGGCGGGCGGCGGGGCGGCACCGGGCCCGCTGCCAGGCGGTGGCGGGATGCGGGCGGCCGTGACCGGGGCGTGCAGCCGCCAGCCCAGCGAGCGGTAGAGGGCCCGGCCTTCCGGGCTGGCCACCAGAAGGCCGTGGGCCGCGCCCAGTGCGACGGCGTGCGCGGAGAGCGCGTTCATGACGAGGCCGCCCAGACCGCGGCGGCGGTGCCCCGCACTGGTGTTGATCATGTCGTATATCGCGGCCGGAGGCGTCCCGGCGTCGGTGACCGCGGCCCGGCCCCGGGCTGCCAGGTCGCCGGTCGCGGTGTGCAGGACGCGGCAGTCGATGATGCCGTTGCCGTCCTTGTCGACCGTTTCGACCGTGTAGCCGCCCGGGGCGCGGGGGCGGCGGGCCGAGGGCTCGCCGGGGGCGGCCAGCGTGACGGACATCAGGAACTGCGGCTCGTCGAACTCCCAGCCCGACGGCAGTACGGGGGCGACCACCGCGCGCGGGGCGCAGACCTTGACCCACAGGTTGGGGGCGGTGATCGAGGCGGTGAGGCTCCGCAGGACGTCCGGGTCCGCGACGGGGAAGACGTAACGGCCCGGCTGGCCCGGGCGGCCGATCTCGACGTGGAAGCCGCCTCGCGTGGCGACGGGGGCGGCGGTGCCGCGGCAGCGCGTCCAGCCGTGCACCCAGACCCGGACGAGATCCGGGAGGTGGGGTGGGAGAGGCGCGGGGGAGGCGAGGGAGGGGAGGGGTGAACCGGTCGTATCTATAGGGGGGTTGTCTATAGGGAGGTTCATGCGGCCGATCTTAAGACGGGACGCTGCGCGGCGCCTGTACATCACCGTCCCGGCCGTTCGAACGCCGTACGTTCCGGCTGATCCGGCCGACTGCGCGCCGTACGTTCCGGCCCCGTACGCACATGGTGTCCCGGCTGGGTCAGGCGGCGGCCCGTAACAGGGGGAGCGGGCCGCCGCCCTTCCTCTCGGCGGGGACGGCCGACGACCGCCGGGGCGGAATCCGGCGGCGGTGGGGAGTCGGCCGCCTGATGAAGGACGCTAAACCTCGGGGCCCCGGAAAGGCGGCCGGTTGCCGGGTATTGCTCGTTTTCGGTCCGACGATGGGCGCCGGTGTCCGGGTCCGTACCGCCTCGGGGCGGGCTGAGTGCGGGCTGTGACCGGAACGTCAGATCGGAACGCCGGACCGGAACGCCGGACCGGAACGCCAGGAGAGGCGGACCTGAGTGAGGAGCGGCGCGAGGCCAGGGCTACGATCCACCACTATGGACGTAGTAACCAAGGTCTTCGTGGGTCTGCACATCATCGGCATCGCCTCGCTGCTCGGCGGCTTCCTGACCCAGATGAAGCCGATGAGCGCGGGCACCGCCCGCTTCACGCCGGCCATGCTGCACGGCGCGCTGACGATGCTGGTGACCGGCATCGCCCTGGTCGGCCTCAACCAGGCCCAGGACCACTCGCTCGACAACGTCAAGCTCGGCGTCAAGCTCGGCGTACTGATCGTGATCCTGGGCCTGGTCTACGTGAAGCGCGACGAGGAGAAGGTGGACAAGCCCCTCTTCCTGGCCGTCGGGCTGCTGACGATGGTCAACATCTTCATCGCCCTGCTGTGGACGTGAGCGACGGCTGACGAGGGCCTGCCAGGGGCCGTGGGGCGCGTGCCCCGCGGCCCTCTTCTCATGCCGGTCGGACGCTCCCGTAGATCGGCATGTAGTAGATCGACTCGACCCGTACGCTCGCGCCGGGCTTCGGCGCGTGGATCATCTTGCCGTCGCCGATGTACATCCCGACGTGGCTGATGTCGTCGTAGAAGAACACCAGGTCACCCGGCTTCAGGTCCTTGGTCGCCACCCGGTCGCCGGCCTTCACCTGGTCCCAGGTGGTGCGCGGCAGGGACACCCCCGCCGCCTTCCAGGCCGCCTGCGTCAGGCCGGAGCAGTCGTAGGAGTTCGGGCCGGTCGCGCCCCAGACGTACGGCTTGCCGGTCTGCGCGCGGGCGAACGCGAGCGCCTTGGCGGCCTTGGTCGCGTACGTACCGTCGTCCACCGAGCCACCCCCGGTCCCGCGGCCGGAGCCCTCGCCGGTACCGCTGCCCGGCGACCCGGAACCGGTGCCCTGACCAGGACCGTCGTGCCGCTCGCGGTCCGCCCGCTCCTTGCGCTCCTTCTCGGCCTGCTTGCGCGCCAGCTCTTCGGCCTTGCGCTTGGCCTCGGCCTCCTTCTTGCGCTCCAGCTCCGCCAGCCGCGCCTTCTCCTGGGCGGTCAGCCGCGACAGCAGCTGCCGGGCCTCGGCCAGCTTGTCCTGGACGTCCTTCTTGGACTCCTTCAGGGACGCCTGGGTCTCGGTCAGCCGCTCCAGGCTCCGCGTCGCCTCGGCGCGCTGCCGTACGGCGGCGGCCTGCTGCTCCTGGTAGTCGGTGACGGCCTGCTGCTGCCGGCCGGTCAGCCGGTCCATGAGGTGGCTGCGGTCGGCGAACTGCTGCGGGTTCTGCGCGAGGAGCAGCTGGGCGGTGGGGCTCAGGCCGCCGGTGCGGTACTGGGCCGAGGCGTAGACGCCCAGCTCACGCCGCGCGTCGTTCATCTTCTGGGTGCGCCGGGCGGACTCGTCCAGCAGCCGGTCGACGGTGCCGCGCTGCTGGTCGGCCTGCTCCTTGGCGCCGTTGTACTTCTGGGTCGCCACCTCGGCCTGGCGGTAGAGGTCGTCGACCTTCTGCCTGACCTCTTCGACGGACTGCCGGGGCTGACGCGGCGCGGCCTCGGCGGTCTGCGAGAGCAGGGTGACGGAGGCGAGGGCGGCGGTGGTGAGCCCGGCGGCCGTACGGCGGCTGCCGGGGGTGGTGAGTATGCGGGTGCGCGGCTTGCGGTGCGACGCCAAGGCCGGCGACTCCTTCCGTGGACCGCCTACCGGGTTAGCTGTCGGGTTCGGGCGCGTCGGAAGGTTTGCCCTACGGTCCGTACGGCTGCGGGAGCGGCTTCGGAGGTGCACTCCGCTCCGTCTCCCGCCGTGTGCCGTACCGGCCGATTCACCCCGGTGGTACGTGTGGGTCCCCGGCTCCGGGTGCCTGGCGGCAGGGCCGGACTCGGCGGGGGCGGCCCGTGCGGACGCTGTCGGCCGCGGGGACGCGGGCTGCCCGAGCGAGCACGGTAGCCAACCCGTGTGGCTCCTGTGAAGGCTGATGTTCGATATGCCCGAAACCTTTTCGTTATCTTGTCGAGTCCGGGGCGTGTTCTGAGTCACTTGTGACCGTACGGGGACGGTGGCTGTCGTACCCGTCCGGTACGGGGGCGGTGGCCGGCCGTGACCGTCCGCTGCGGGGCCGGGGCGGGGCGGGCCACCTCACACGGCCGGTTTTGCCGGTACGGGCCGGGCTGTCAGTGCGGCGGCCTAGACTCGGTGGGCGATGAGCAGCCTCTTTGACGACAGCTTCCTGGCGGACCTCGAACCCACGGGTGAAGGGCCCCCGCCGCCTCCCGAGGACGAGGACGGTCCGGCACCGGAGGAGATCCCGGCCGACCTGTTCGGCGGGCGCTTCGACGTGCCCGGCGGCATCCCGCACGCCGTCGGCCCGGGCCGCGACCCGTACTACCGCGACGGCGCCCCCCGCCCCGCGGTGGATCCGGCCGCCCTCCTGGAGGGGCTCAACGACCAGCAGAAGGCCGCCGTGACCCACACCGGCGGCCCGCTGCTCATCGTCGCCGGCGCCGGCTCCGGCAAGACCCGCGTCCTGACGCACCGCATCGCGCATCTGCTCGGCGCGCGCGGTGTGCACCCGGGCGAGATCCTCGCGATCACCTTCACCAACAAGGCCGCGGGCGAGATGAAGGAGCGCGTCGAGGAGCTGGTCGGCCCGCGGGCGAACGCCATGTGGGTCTCCACCTTCCACAGCGCGTGCGTGCGCATCCTGCGCCGCGAGTCCAAGAAGCTGGGCTTCACCTCGTCCTTCTCGATCTACGACGCGGCCGACTCCAAGCGCCTGATGGCCCTGGTCTGCCGGGACCTGGACCTCGACCCCAAGCGGTTCCCGCCCAAGTCCTTCAGCGCCAAGGTCTCCAACCTCAAGAACGAGCTCATCGACGAGGAGACCTTCGCCCAGCAGGCCGCCGACGGGTTCGAGAAGTCGGTCGCCGAGGCGTACGCGATGTACCAGGCCCGGCTGCGCGAGGCCAACGCCCTGGACTTCGACGACATCATCATGACCACGGTCAACCTCCTCCAGGCGTTCCCGGATGTCGCCGACCACTACCGCCGCCGCTTCCGGCACGTCCTCGTGGACGAGTACCAGGACACCAACCACGCCCAGTACACCCTGGTCCGGGAGCTGGTGGGACCGGCCGAGACCGCCGGTGAGCTGTGCGTGGTCGGTGACGCCGACCAGTCGATCTACGCCTTCCGCGGCGCCACGATCCGCAACATCCTCCAGTTCGAGGAGGACTATCCGGACGCCACGACGATCATGCTGGAGCAGAACTACCGCTCCTCGCAGACGATCCTCAGCGCCGCCAACGCCGTCATCGAGCGCAACGAGAACCGCCGCCCCAAGAACCTGTGGACGGACGCCGGCGAAGGCCCCCGCATCACCGGCTACGTCGCCGACACCGAGCACGACGAGGCCCAGTTCGTCGCCGACGAGATCGACCGGCTGACGGACGCGGGCGACGCCAAGGCGGGCGACGTCGCGGTGTTCTACCGCACCAACGCCCAGTCCCGTGTCTTCGAAGAGATCTTCATCCGGGTCGGCCTGCCCTACAAGGTCGTCGGCGGCGTGCGCTTCTACGAGCGCAAGGAGGTCCGCGACGTCCTCGCGTACCTGCGCGTCCTGAGCAACCCCGAGGACACCGTCCCGCTGCGCCGCATCCTGAACGTGCCCAAGCGCGGCATCGGCGACCGCGCCGAAGCCATGATCGACGCGCTCTCCGCCCGCGAGAAGATCACCTTCCCGCAGGCGCTGCGGCGCGTCGACGAGGCGTACGGCATGGCCGCGCGCTCCGCCAACGCCGTCAAGCGCTTCAACACGCTCATGGAAGAGCTGCGCACCATCGTCGAGTCCGGCGCGGGCCCCGCCACCGTCCTGGAAGCGGTCCTGGAGCGTACGGGCTACCTCGCCGAGCTGCAGGCCTCCACCGACCCGCAGGACGAGACCCGCATCGAGAACCTCCAGGAACTGGCCGCCGTCGCCCTGGAATTCGAGCAGGACCGCGGCGAGGAGAACCCGGGCACCCTCTCCGACTTCCTGGAGCAGGTCGCGCTGGTCGCCGACTCCGACCAGATCCCCGACGAGGACGAGGAAGGCTCCGGCGTCATCACCCTGATGACGCTGCACACCGCCAAGGGCCTGGAGTTCCCCACCGTCTTCCTGACCGGCATGGAGGACGGCGTCTTCCCGCACATGCGCGCCCTCGGCCAGACCAAGGAACTGGAGGAGGAGCGGCGCCTGGCGTACGTGGGCATCACCCGCGCCCGCGAGCGGCTCTACGTGACCCGCGCGACGATGCGCAGCGCCTGGGGCCAGCCGTCGTACAACCCGCAGTCCCGCTTCCTGGAGGAGGTCCCGGAGCAGTACCTCGACTGGCGGCGCACCGGGCCCGCGACGCCCTCCGCCTCGATGGGCGCGATGTCGGGCACGGGCGGCGGGGGCTTCGGCTCCGGGCTGTCCTCCTCGCGCACGAAGGCCGGGCCGAGCGGCTTCGCGACCCGGCGCGCCAAGGACCGCGAGGTGGTCTCGCTGGCGGTCGGCGACCGCGTCACGCACGACAGCTTCGGGCTGGGCTCGGTCGTCGCGGTCAAGGGCAGCGGCGACAACGCGGAGGCGACGATCGACTTCGGCGGCGAGAAGCCGAAGCGGCTGCTGCTGCGGTACGCGCCGGTGGAGAAGCTCTGAGGCTCTGACGGGGCTGTCCGGCGCTCCGGGGCCGTCCGGCGCTCCGGGGCCGTCCGGCGCTCCGGGGCCGTCCGGCGTCCCGGAGCGGGACGCCGGACGGTCAGCCGGTCAGTTCGGGTTGAGGCCGTGGCTGCGCAGCCACGGCAGCGGGTCGACGGCCGAGCCGCCGCCGGGGCGCACCTCGAAGTGCAGATGCGGTCCCGTGGAGTTGCCGGAGTCGCCCGAGTAGGCGATCTGGTCCCCGGCCTTGACCTTGCCCGACCGGATCTTCGTGGTGCTCAGGTGGCAGTACCAGGTCTCGGTGCCGTCCGCGGCGGTCACGATCGCCATGTTGCCGTAAGCGACGTTGAACTGGGTGCGTACGGTGCCGTCGGTGGCGGCCATGACGGGCGTGCCGTAGTCGACCGGGAAGTCGATACCGGTGTGTACGGACATCCAGTTCAGGCCGGCCTGCCCGTACAGCGCGCTCAGCCCGTGCTGCGCGACCGGCAGCGCGAACTTGGGGCGCATGGCCTCCTTGCGCGCCGCCTCCTGGATCTTGCGCTGCTTCTCGGCGGCCTGCCGGGCCTTGAGGTCGATGCGCTCCTGCGTACGGCTGGCGCGGTTGGCGAAGTCGTCGGCGCCCGCGCTCAGGCTGGCGAGCTGGGTGTCGAGCTTGTTGTTGGCCACGGCCGGCTGTACGGCCGGCTCCCCGGCTGCCCGGGCCGTCGTGTTGTCCTTGGCGCCGTTCTCCGCACCGCTGGTGACGGAGGCGGCGGCCACGGCGCACACGCCCATCGCGGCGACCGAGGGCACCGCGACGGTGAGCAGCGCGGAACGCTTCGCGGTACGGCGGCGGCCGCGGCCGGACGTACCGCCGCCCGGTGCGGCCCGGCGTGAGCGGGAGGCGCGTGCGCCGGGGACGGAAGCGGGGGAGACGGCGGCGGAGGCGGCGGGGTTGTCGTCGGGCGTGATGTCGGCGGCGTCCGTGGGCATGCCGTCGGGGCCGTGGAGGTCGTCCGGGCCGTCGACGGGCTCGCCGTCGTCGACAGGCTTGAGGCCGTCGAAGTCCGGGCCAATGGCCGGGGTGGTCTGGGTGAGAGCCTCGGCGAATCGGTTGTCCGCGGGGTCGGCGGCGGAAAACGCCTCGTATCCGCCGTAAGCGGACGTGTACTGATCGTTTGTGTTCGCGTACGCATCGGAACCGTAAGGCTCGGAACCGTAAGGCTGCCCGGGGTCGTACGGATCGTTCCCGGTCCGGCCCAGGCCCGGAATGCCCGGTCCGGCCCACGTCATGGTCTCCCACTGGGAGCTGGCGTCGGCGCCGTACGGAACACCCGGCTCCGGCGGGCCCGCCTGGGCGGGGATGCCGGGAATCAGGCCTTCGCCGACGACGCCCCAGACCGCGGTGGCCTCGTAGCCGTCGGGCCCGGCCGGGGCCTCGGCTCGATAGCCGCCGGTGTCGTACGCGGCGTCGTAGGAGGTGTCGTGGGTGGTGCCGTACGCGGTGTCGTACGCGGTGTGGGAGTACGGGTCGTAGGCCGCGTCCGGGTGGGGGCCGGTGGCCTGGGCGCCGGAGTTGAACGTTCCGGTGTCATAGGTGCCCGCGGGGTGGGTACCCGGGTCGTAGCCGCCGTTCTGGGCATCGGCGGGGTACGCGGCGTACGCGTCGGTCCCGTACGCGGCGGTGCCGTACGGCGCGGCGTCGTGCGCACCGGTGGCCTGGTGGCCGGGGAGCGCGCCGAAATACGGGTCGCCGCCGCCGTATGCGGCATGGCCAGCCTGGGTGTCCTGGTGTCCGTAGGACCCGTAGGCCGGGTAGTGCGCATACGAGGCGTCGGGAGAGGGGACAGCCGGAGCGGGGGACTCCGGCGAGTGACGGTCGTTCACCACCACTTCTCTTTCGCCTCGGCAGCAGGAGAATTAGCGGCGACTGTACCCGGCAGTACGTGACGGCGACAATCTTCGGCAGGTTTCGGGCTTCTCGGCAACGGGCATTTGGCCGCCTTTCGGCGGACACTATGCGCGTTCTTGGCGCCGCGTTCGAAGCGCGTTCGAGGTGGTGTGGGGCTGCTGGTGTGCGCGCCAGAAGATCGAATGGGCGGACGCGACCTTGGAAAGTGCCCGCGGCGAAGATCCGCCCGAGGCGGCGGCGGGCGGCGGCCGGGCTCCGTGGAGGTCAGGCCACCGACGTGGCGCTCGCGCTCTCCTCCGCGACCTCCTCGGCGCCGAGCGCCTCCCGTATTCCGGCCGCCACCGCGCCGTTGACCGGGAGCGCGAGATGCCCGACGCCGGATACCCGCACGCTGCGGGTGATCAAATCCCGGTGATCGATACGCGCGGTCTCGACCGGGACCATCAGCTGGTCCAAGTCGCTCCAGAAGCAGACGAAATGCGTACGGCAATTCGGGGCGGGCCGCGCCAACTCCTCGATCACGTCGGAATGCGGGCGCATCTGCCGTATGAGGGGGTGGGCCGACATCAGCGGCGCGACGCGGGTGCCGCCGTGCGGCGTACCGAGAGTGACCAGGGTGCGCACGCGGAGGTCACCGCCGAGGCGCTGGGCGTAGTAGCGCGCTATCAGACCGCCGAGGCTGTGCCCCACCAGATCGACCCTGCTGTGGCCGGTGCGCTCGCAGATCTGCTCGACGTGACGGCCCAGCAGCTCGGCCGCTTTGCGCAGGTCGCAGGTGAGCGGGGAGTAGTTGAGCGCTTCCACGTGGCGCCAGCCGTGCCGCAGCAGTGAGCGGCGGAGCAGCACGAACACCGAACGGTTGTCGATGAAGCCGTGCAGCAGGAGCACCGGCGGATGGGCGCGGCCCTCTGTGGGCAGCAGGGGGGCTCGGGGAGAAGGGGAGGGGGAGGGGACGGGGGAAAGGGCCGGGACGGGGGAGGGGGCGGGGGCGATCTCCGGGTCGGTGGTGGGGACGGGCCCGGGGCCGGCGTCGGGCCCGGGCCCGGGGTCCGGGGGCGTGCCGGGGAGGGCTCTGTGCTGTTCCTGCTGGATGCCGGTCGGGTACAGCAGAAGATGCCCGACGAGGATCGCCAGCTCCATCACCGTCGCGCGCAGCAGCGCGGTGGGGCGGGCCAGACAGCAGAGAAAGGGCAAGGCCTTCATGGCCGACCTCCCGAATGGCACGCGGGAGACGACTCTGTCCCCCGTAGCCCGTCGTGGGCAGCCGCTTCCGGCAACGTACAAGTACGTGAACGAGCTGCTGCCCGGGCGTACGGATACGAAGACGGATGCGTTCAACGGCCGGGCCTCCGTGCCGTGCGGCTGACGGCGCGGAGGCGCGGCGACCTCACTGCGGCTCCCCGTGCGTCCGCCCCGCCGGTGAACCACCGCGGAACGCAACGCGTAGCGAACGTGTCCCAACGTGTGATTTCCCCCTCCCTCCGTGTTACGAAACGGCCGGGTACGGGATGCTGGCGATAACGTTCGTTCACGCTTGGGGCGGCCGGCGCGGCCGCCATTCGGATGTCGGTCCGGCGGCCCTGCCCCGTGCAGGAGCCGTGTCGTGCCGTGCAGGGCTGGGAGGCAGTGATGGGTGTGCAGGGTCCGATCCGCGTGGTGGTGGCCAAGCCGGGACTCGACGGTCATGACCGGGGAGCCAAGGTCATCGCGCGGGCGCTGCGCGACGCCGGCATGGAGGTCATCTACACGGGGCTGCACCAGACCCCGGAGCAGGTCGTGGACACCGCGATCCAGGAGGACGCCGACGCGATCGGCCTGTCCATCCTGTCCGGTGCGCACAACACCTTGTTCGCCAAGGTCATAGAGCTGCTCAAGGAGCGGGACGCGGCGGACATCAAGGTGTTCGGCGGCGGGATCATCCCGGAGGCGGACATCGCGCCCCTCAAGGAGCTGGGCGTCGCGGAGATCTTCACGCCCGGAGCGACGACCACGTCGATCGTGGAGTGGGTCCGCGCCAACGTCCGCCAGCTGGCAGCCTGACGCGACACCGACCGGGCGGGGCGGCGTCACGGGGCCAGCTCCGCCCGCATCGTGGCGCGCAGCCGTAGCGTGCCCACCAGGCGCTGGAACGCCTCGGACCAGTAGCCGACCGCACCGGGGGAGCCGTCCGCCGGCTCGTCCGTCAGCGTCGTGAGCATGGCGAGCCGGTCCGCGGCGTCCGGATCCAGACAGCGCTCGGCCAGGCCCATCACGCCGCTGAAACTCCACGGATAACTGCCCCCGTCCCGGGCGATGTCCAGCGCGTCCACCACCGCCCGCCCCAGCGGCTCGGTCCACGGCACCGCGCACACCCCGAGCATCCGGAACGCGTCGGACAAGCCGTGGGCCGCTATGTACTCCGCGACCCACCGGGCCCGTTCGTCCTCGGGCAGCACCGTCAGCAGCCGTGCCAGGTCACGTGACGAACCGGCCGGGCTGTCGGGGGAGGCGTAGCCGGACGTGGTGGTGGTTGTGGCGGTGGCGGTGGCGGTGGTTGTTGTGGTTGTGGTTGTGGTTGTAGCGGTGGCCGGGGGGCCGAGCAGGGCCCGTGTCCAGGCCACGTCGCGCTGGCGTACGGCGGCCCGGCACCAGGCGTCGTGCAACTCGGTACGCCAGCCGTCCGCCACCGGAAGGGCGACGATCTCCGCAGGCTCCCGGCCGCCCAGCCACCCGCTCCAGCACTCCAACGGCGCGGCCTCCAGCAGCTGGCTCAGCCACCAGGCCCGTTCGCCCCGGCCGCTCGGTGGCCTGGGCACCACGCCGTCGCGCTGCATCGCCGCGTCGCACGCACGCGGGGCCTGGACGGCGAGCGCCCAGGCGCCGTCGGTACCCGTGGTTTCCGTACGGGGCGGGTGCGTCGCGTGTCCGGCGGTGTCGGTCGGGTTCGGGCTGGTTGGGCCCGTGTTGGTTGAAGCCGTGTTGGTTGGGTCCGTGTTGGTCGGGTCCGTGTTGGTCGGGTCCGTGCCGGGCGGGGCCGCGCCGGAGGGTTCCGTGCCGGAGGGTTCCGTGCCGGACGGGCGTGTGCCGGACGGGCCCGTGCCGGTCGGGTCCGCGACGCCCTCCGTGCGGACGAGGGAGACGCAGGCGCGGGCCCGGTCCGCCATACGGGCGGCGAGCGCGGTGCCGGGCAGGGCCGACAGCAACTCGGCGGCCGTCCCGCGGACATTGCGGCTGCGGTCGGACAGCGCCTGCTCCAGGAACGGCTCGTCGGCCATAGACAGGCCCTCCCGCAGCGAGTCGAGGAACATCAGCCGGTCCTCGGCGCGCTCGCTCGGCCAGGTGGTGGCCAGAAGGGCGAGCCCGGCCGCCGGGGCACGGCGGCGCAGCGCCGCCAGCAGGGAGACCCGCTCCGCGAACAGCCCCTCCTCCCACAGCGTGTGGACGGCCTCCGGCTCGTCGGTGCCGGGCAGCGCGGCCGTGCTCCCGACGCCGCGCAGCGCGAACTTCCACTCGTCGTTGAGCCGCGCCAGCCACAGGGCCCGCGGCCCGGCGAAGGCCAGTGCGGCCGCGCGCAGGTCCGTCCGCGCGCGGGCCGCGTCGAGCAGCGCGGGCAGCAGCGCCTCGGGGGCGCGGTAGCCGTACTGGGCGGCCGTGGCCAGCCACTGCGGAAGCAGCTCGGTGAGGTCGGGTGCCGTGCCGCGGCGGTGGCCGCCGCCGGTGCCGGTCCGGTCGGCAAGCAGCAGTGCGAGCCGGTGCCGCGCGGCCGGCGGCAGCGGCGGCCGCGGGTCGGCCGGCGCCGGTACGGGGCG
>NZ_JAFIQY010000090.1 GCF_022271435.1 Streptomyces monomycini
GGGCTGGTCGCGGCCGCGTTGGCGGCTGCGGCGGCGGCCGGGTGCGATCCGCTGGAGCTGGATGCGGCGGCCGATGCCCGCACGCCGGTGCCGGCGTTGCGGCACACGGCGCGGCGGCTGGGGCGGCAGATGATGCGGGCGGCCCGGGCGGCCTGGCCCTCGGCCGCGCTGGACGCGCTGGCGGCCGCGCGGCCGCGTGGTGCGCATCAGCCCGTCGTGCTGGGGCTGGCGGCCCGGTCGGCGGGGCTGGCGCCGTCGGACGCCGCCCATGCGGCCGCGTATGAGAACGTCAGCGGCCCGGCCACCGCCGCCGTCCGGCTGCTGAGCCTGGACCCGTTCGAGGCGAGCGCGGTGCTGGCCCGGCTGGCGGGGCCGCTCGACCAGGTCGCTGAGCGGGCCGTCGAGGCCGCGCGCCGGGTCCCCTTGGAGGGCCTGGGCGCGTTGCCGGCGGCGTCCGCGCCGCTGCTGGACATCACCGCCGAGCAGCACGCGGCCTGGCCGGTACGGCTGTTCGCCTCCTGACCCTTCACCTTTCGGCACCCCGCCGCTCGTACCGCTTCCTGTCCCCGACACGATCACGGAGCAGCCCATGCATCTCGATCACGATCTCGACGACCGTTTCCCGCACCGGCACAGCTACAGCGCCGCGTCCCCCCGGCGCCCCGACGGCACCCGGCGTGCACTGCGGATCGGGCTGGGCGGGCCGGTGGGCACCGGCAAGACCGCCACCGTCGCCGCGCTGTGCCGGGCGCTGCGCGACGAGCTGTCCCTGGCGGTGGTGACCAACGACATCTACACCCGTGAGGACGCCGAGTTCCTGCTGCGTGAGGCGGTGCTGCCCGCCGAGCGGATCACGGCCGTGGAGACCGGCGCGTGCCCGCACACCGCCATCCGTGACGACATCTCCGCCAACCTCGAAGCCGTCGAGGACCTGGAGGACGCCCTCGGCCCGCTGGATCTGATCCTGGTGGAGTCCGGCGGCGACAACCTCACCGCCACCTTCTCCAAGGGCCTGGTGGACGCCCAGATCTTCGTGATCGACGTGGCGGGCGGCGACGACATCCCCCGCAAGGGCGGCCCCGGCGTCACCACCGCCGACCTGCTGGTGGTCAACAAGACCGACCTCGCCCCCTACGTCGGCGTCGACCTGGACGGCATGGCCCGCGACGCCAAGAACCAGCGCGGCGACCTGCCCGTCACCTTCACCTGCCTCAAGACCGCCAACGGCGTCCAGCCGGTCACCGACTGGGTCCGC
>NZ_JAFIQY010000091.1 GCF_022271435.1 Streptomyces monomycini
AAGGGCCTGGTGGACGCCCAGATCTTCGTGATCGACGTGGCGGGCGGCGACGACATCCCCCGCAAGGGCGGCCCCGGCGTCACCACCGCCGACCTGCTGGTGGTCAACAAGACCGACCTGGCCCCCTACGTCGGCGTCGACCTGGACGGCATGGCCCGCGACGCCAAGAACCAGCGCGGCGACCTGCCCGTCACCTTCACCTGCCTCAAGACCGCCAACGGCGTCCAGCCGGTCACCGACTGGGTCCGCACCCGCCTCACCGACTGGACCACGGACCCCGCATGACCCTGACCGGCTCGCCCGTTTCCACGGCGGCTGCCGGAGGTGTCCACGCGACCGCCCGCATCTCGGCAGCCTGCGAGGGCGGTACCACCGTCCTGCCCGTCCTCGACGGCGACGGGCCCTTCGAACTGCGGCGCCTCCGTTCCCGGAGCACCGAAGCACGCGTATGCGTCATCGGTGCCATGAGCGCCCCGCTCGGCGGCGACCGGCTGCGCATCGAGGCCACCGCCCGTCGGGGCACCACGCTGCACATCACCTCCGCCGCCGCGACCCTCGCCCTGCGCGGCGCCACCGCGGACCACGCCACCTACGACGTCCACCTGACCGTAGGTGAGTACGCCGAACTCCGCTGGAATCCGAAGCCTTTGATCTGCGCGGCCGGCAGCAACCTGCGGCAAACCTGGACCATCGACCTCGCCTCCACCGCGCGCCTCGTCCTGCGTGAAGAACAACTTCTCGGGCGTACCGGAGAGCCCTCCGGCCAGGTGACCACGCGGCTCACTGTCCGGCGCGGCGGACGCACGCTGCTCGACCAGGAGGCCGCCTACGGGCCGGGCGCACCCGGCTGGGACGGCCCCGCCGTCCTGGCCGACTACCGAGCCACCGGCCAAGTCCTCACCGTGGACCCGGCCTACGAGCACGCGCCTCCCGTACCCCGCCTTGTCGGCCTCGCACCGGACGGCGGCCACGCGGTCCTCGCCCCGCTCGCCGGACCCGCCACCCTCGTCACCGCCGCCGCGCCGGACGGCCACCGCCTACGCCGCCTCCTCGACACCGCGCAACGTACGCGGGTGATGTGAGGCCCTTCAGCCGGAGGGTTGAGTGCGCCACTCCTGGAACGCGCCGCCGGCCCCCGCGTCCCGCTGCCGCACCACATGCAGCCGTCCGTCGTTGCCGAGGACGGCCAGCACGGCGCGTCCGTCGGTGTCCTGCCCCACGGCCGCCGCACCCGAATGCGGCACCTTCCC
>NZ_JAFIQY010000092.1 GCF_022271435.1 Streptomyces monomycini
CATGACGGACACCCTCGCTGACCCGCATCTGCGCTTCACCCCCGCCCCGCTCACCGGCGGCGGCGACGGGCCGCGCGACATCGTGATCCTCGGCTCGACCGGCTCCATCGGCACCCAGGCCGTCGATCTGGTGCTGCGCAACCCCGACCGCTTCCGGGTGACCGCGCTGTCCGCGGCCGGCGGCCGGGTGGAGCTGCTGGCCGAGCAGGCGCACCTGCTGCGGGTCCGTACGGTGGCGGTGGCCCGCGAGGACGTGGTGCCGGTGCTGCGCGAGGTGCTGTCCGCCCGCTATGGGGCGGGGGAGCCGCTGCCGGAGATCCTCGCCGGGCCCGACGCGGCCACCGAGCTGGCCGCGTCCGACTGCCACACCGTCCTCAACGGCATCACCGGCTCCATCGGCCTCGCGCCCACCCTGGCCGCCCTGAAGGCGGGCCGCGTGCTGGCGCTCGCCAACAAGGAGTCGCTGATCGTCGGCGGCCCGCTGGTCAAGGCCGCGGCCCGCCCCGGCCAGGTCGTGCCCGTCGACTCCGAGCACTCCGCCCTCTTCCAGGGTCTGCTGGGCGGTCCCCGCACGGAGATGCGCAAGCTCGTCGTCACCGCCTCCGGCGGGCCGTTCCGCGGCCGTACGAAGCGGGAACTGGTGTCCGTCACGCCGGAGCAGGCGCTCGCGCACCCCACCTGGGCGATGGGTCCGGTCGTCACGATCAACTCGGCGACCCTGGTCAACAAGGGCCTGGAGGTCATCGAGGCGCATCTGCTGTTCGACGTGCCGTTCGAGCGCATCGAGGTCGTCGTCCATCCGCAGTCCTACATCCACTCGATGGTGGAGTTCACGGACGGCTCCACCCTGGCCCAGGCCAGCCCGCCCGACATGCGGATGGCCATCGCGCTGGGCATCGGCTGGCCGGAGCGCGTCCCGGACGCGGCCCCCGGCATCGACTGGACCAGGGCCCACCAGTGGGACTTCCTGCCGCTGGACACCGAGGCGTTCCCGTCCGTGCCGCTGGCCTGTCACGTCGGCGACCTGGGCGGCACCGCGCCGGCCGTTTTCAACGCCGCCAACGAGGAATGCGTCGACGCTTTCTTGAAGGGCGGGCTGCCGTTCACAGGAATTGTCGATACGGTCGCCGAGGTGGTCGCGGAGCACGGTACGCCGGCCCGGGGAACCTCCCTGACGGTCGCGGACGTCTTGCAGGCGGAAACCTGGGCGCGCGCCCGCGCCCGTGAGCTGGCCGCCC
>NZ_JAFIQY010000093.1 GCF_022271435.1 Streptomyces monomycini
TCGTGCGCAAGGTGCTCATCGCCAACCGAGGCGAAATCGCTGTCCGCGTTGCCCGGGCGTGCCGGGACGCCGGAATCGGGAGTGTGGCCGTCTACGCCGACCCCGACCGCGACGCCCTGCACGTACGCGCGGCGGACGAGGCCTACGCACTGGGCGGTGACACCCCGGCCACCAGCTACCTCGACATCACCAAGGTCCTGACCGCCGCCGCCGACTCCGGCGCCGACGCCATCCACCCCGGCTACGGCTTCCTGTCCGAAAACGCCGAATTCGCCCAGGCCGTCCTGGACGCCGGACTCACCTGGATCGGCCCCCCGCCCCAGGCCATCCGCGACCTCGGCGACAAGGTCGCCGCCCGCCACATCGCCCAACGCGCCGGCGCCCCCCTGGTCGCCGGCACCCCCGACCCCGTCTCGGGCGCCGAGGAGGTCGTGGCCTTCGCCGAAGAACACGGCCTGCCCATCGCCATCAAGGCCGCCTTCGGCGGCGGCGGCCGCGGCCTGAAAGTCGCCCGCACCCTCGAAGAAGTCCCCGAGCTCTACGACTCCGCCGTCCGCGAGGCCGTCGCCGCCTTCGGCCGCGGCGAATGCTTCGTCGAGCGCTACCTCGACCGCCCCCGCCACGTCGAAACCCAGTGCCTGGCCGACCAACACGGCAACGTCGTCGTGGTCTCCACCCGCGACTGCTCCCTGCAGCGCCGCCACCAGAAACTGGTCGAGGAAGCCCCCGCACCGTTCCTCACCGACACACAGAACGCCGAGCTCTACCGCGCCTCCAAAGCCATCCTCAAGGAAGCCGGCTACCAAGGCGCAGGCACCTGCGAGTTCCTCGTCGGCCAGGACGGCACCATCTCCTTCCTGGAGGTCAACACCCGCCTCCAGGTCGAACACCCGGTCACCGAAGAGGTCACCGGCCTGGACCTGGTCCGCGAGATGTTCCGCATCGCCGACGGCGAAGAACTCGGCTACGACGACCCGCCGGTACGCGGCCACTCCTTCGAATTCCGCATCAACGGCGAAGACCCCGGCCGCAACTTCCTGCCCGCCCCCGGCACCGTCACCAC
>NZ_JAFIQY010000094.1 GCF_022271435.1 Streptomyces monomycini
CAGGTTCTCCAGGCTGACCACGGTGGGCCAGGGGGGCGGGAACCTGACGATCTCGAACAGGCCGATCAGCCCTGGGTGCGGGGTGGCGGTCAGCGGCATGACCTGGATGGAGATGTTGGGCAGGCCGGCCATGTCCAGCAGGTGCCGCAATTGCTCGCGCATCACCGAGGAGGACGGGGCGAAGCGCTGGTGGAGAGCTGCCTCGTGGATGACCGCCCACAGCTTGAGCGGGCCGTCCGGGCGGGCGGTGAGCACGGCTTGGCGGGTGCGGCGGACCTCGGCCAAGGCGTGCACTTCCTCCGGGGTGCGGGTGATCGCGGTGGCGGTGATGATCTCCCGCGCGTACGCGCCGGTCTGCAGGAGCCCGGGAATGAGGTTCGGTGTCCAGATGTGGGTGGATTCGGCGTCCGATTCCAGGGTGAGGTAGTCGCGGTAGACGGCCGCGACCACATCCCCGTACGGCTGCCACCAGCCCTGCTTACCCGCGTCCTTGGCCAGCCCTTCCAGGGCAGTAACTACTTCCGGATCCGTGATGCCGTACAGCTCCAGCAGTCGGGGAACGTCCTTATATGGCATGCGCGCCTTGGCGTTCTCGATGCGTGAGAGCTTGCTCTCGTCCCAGCCCATGGCCTCGGCTGCCCGCTCCTGGCTCAGCTTCGCTTCCTCGCGGTAGGAGCGAAGCGTGCTGCCGAGCCGGCGTCTGCGCAGTGTGGGTGCTGCTTTCACATTCGGCATGGTGCGCTTTGCCACCTCCGCGGTTCCGGACAAGACGACGCAGGTGCAGCTTGGCACTCGCCGGGTTCGCAAGTCGATAGAACGCGGGTTCGTTCTTCTGCCAATCTCGGTTGCAAGGTTGCGAGTTGGGGGTCGGCGACTGCATTGTTCTATCTCAGGATGTGACGGGCCCGGCGCGGTCGGTCGCACACTCTGACGGTTAAGGCGGCCTTCGATGGCCGCAACCCTGCACACCCTGACGGGCAGCGGCTCCGGCGTCACGATGCGCCCGGGGGCCGCTGGGAGGCCGTCGCCCTCCGCGCCGCGCACGGCG
>NZ_JAFIQY010000095.1 GCF_022271435.1 Streptomyces monomycini
GGCCGCCCGGAGCCGCCGCCCGGGCGGCGGCCGCCGCCGCTCCCTGGCCCGCGCCGGCCGCGGCGGCGCTGCCCGTCCCCAGCCCGCCGATGCCGAGGCCGGCTCCCGCCGCTCCGGCGGTCCACAGAACGGAGCGCCTGGTGGGACCGGTGCCGTCGGGCCCGGGGCCCGCTTCGTGGCCGTCGTTCTCGTGGGGCTCGTGGTTCTGCGATGGTGCCTCGTTCATCGGTCCTCCATAGGAACGGATGGTGCGTGGCGGAAGCGTGAACCTCGCTGAGGACCTTGACGCTTGTGCGGCTCGCCGCACAAGAGGGCCGCCAGGACTGATCTTTTGTGCGGAGGTCCGGAGCCTGCCTGGTACGGACCGCGGCGAAGTGCGATCCGCTTCCTGCGCACCGCCCTGGAATCCCTTGCGGAAGCTCGTCACGGGGCAACCGGCGGAACGGCAGGCTCCCTTGGACATTCCCTCCACGGCAGCCCGGTACGCGGCTGCCCGTGCGAAGGCGGCCCGCGGTGCCCCACCACCGTGACTGCCCGGGCACGGCGTTTCCCGTAAGCCCGACCGTCACGGTTCCCGCCGCCCCGGTGCGGGTATCCCCCCGCCGGGGGGACGATCACGTTCGATTCGCCCCGTAGGCCGTCACCCGTCCCGCCACGCCCTCCGGCCACGCCCTCCGGCCTGTGCCGCCCTCCGGGCCGCGCCCCCCACCGGCCACGCCGGCCGACCGCGTCCCTCCGTCCCGCCACGCCCTCCGGGCCGCGCCCCCCACCGGCCGCGCCCCCCACCGGCCACGCCCCCCACCGGCCACGCCCTCCGGCCGGCCACGCCCTCCGGCCGGCCACGCCCTCCGTCCCGCCACGCCCTCCGGGCCGCGTCCCC
>NZ_JAFIQY010000096.1 GCF_022271435.1 Streptomyces monomycini
GAAAACGACTTCGTCGTATCCACCACCGGACCGGCCGTCGCCGCAAACCCCGACGACCCGTTCAGACGCAGCGCAGAACCGGACTTCCCCGCGGCACCCAACTCGGCACCGCCACCCAACTCCGCGATAAACTCCCCCGGAACACCCCCCGACACACGCCCCGCACCAACACCCTCATCCAAAGAGAAGGAAGCTTTCTCGACGAGTTCGGGGGGTTCCGTTGCGGAGGCCCGCGCTGCGGGCGATATACCGGGAAGGCCGCAGGTTGCGCCGGTCAGCAGCGTCGCCGCCAGGGTCGACTTCAGGAGCAGTGACCGCCTGGGTCTGCCGTGCCGTTTCATTTGTAGTCCTCGCTCATCAATGATGACGCGCTCAGCGAATTGCTGGCACGTATGAGAATCGGGGTCCTGCCCGGCAGGTCTTGCCGGGCAGGACCCCGATGAGATGGGGAAATGGTTCAGTAACCGCTAGTCGCTGATCCGCAGGCCGTAATCGACGGCTTCATCGGCACCGATTCGGCGGTCCCAGATGCGGATGTCGTCGATGGTCCCGGCGGCGTTCTCCTGCCAGGAGCTCTTGTAGTAGATTCGGCCGATCTGCAGACCGCCCTTGGCCTGCCACGGAGACGTGAAATCGACCGATTCCTGCAGCTCACCGTTCACGAACAGCTGGATCTTCTTGGCTGTTGCGTCGTACACACCGGTCACATTCGTCCACACACCCGCACGGGCCGTGTTCTTGCTTATGGCGCGGACGATTTTCGTGTCGTCGGTATCGGCGGCGTGACGGTTGAAGACCCACTTGTCATAGGTCTTGGAGTAGTAGATCTGAAAACCGCTGGCGTGGTCACCGGCCTGCGACAAGAACGTGT